>NZ_JONK01000024.1 GCF_000711885.1 Chromobacterium haemolyticum DSM 19808 | reverse complement strand
GATCGTGTTGGCGCAGTTGTATCAGCAGGGCTAGGTGTAGGCGGTCCCAAATGCCTAGCGCTTGCCAATCGCGCAGTCTTCGCCAGCAGGTCATACCGCTGCCAAAACCGAGTTCCTGTGGGAGGTCCTCCCAAGGAATGCCGGTAGTGAGAACAAACAAGATGCCGTTGAGGGCGGCAAAATCATCCAACCGCGGCCGCCCACCCCGGCGGGAACGCGGTGGTGGAGGAAGTAGTGGTTGCAATGACTTCCAGAGCTTCTGACTGACGACTTTCCGTTTCATCTTCGCCAAATGCGGGCATACGCATCTGACATCAAGAGGTTTTGTTAGCGGGTCTTAGAACGTGTTTACGATCTCGCGAGCAAGGGCGAGACAAGGCGAAAACGGCTGAAAAAGCGGAGTGTACAGACGGTACATGAGTATTTTGAAGCCGTTTTCAGCGCCGTATCGCTCGTTTGCAGCAGACCATAAACAGGGCCTTAAACGGACTTCGGCGTTGGCATCCTGGCGGAGAGAAGTGGTTTGACAATGATTAGCAAGGGCTACCAGTCCATTCTTGGGGCTCTTTACGGGCAGGCGGCGGGGGATGCGATGGGCATGCCTTCCGAACTTTGGCCGCAACGGCAGGTGCAGACGTTCTTTGGCTGGATAGACGACTTCCTGCCCGGCCCCGCCGAGAACTTCGCCGCTTCCGAGTTTGTCGCCGGCGAATTCACCGACGACACCCAGCAGGCCATTGCCTTGATGGACGCCTTGATCACCGCCGACGGCGCGGTGGAGCCCGAGCGCATCGCCGCCAACATCATCGCTTGGGCCGAGGGCGTCGACGCCTTCAACAAGAACATTTTAGGACCCAGTTCGAAGGCTGCGCTGAGGGCGATTTTGTCCGGCCGGTCCATCGACTCGCTGGGCGCCAACGGCATTACCAACGGGGCGGCGATGCGAGTGGCTCCCCTGGGCTGCTTATTGCCCAGCGCGAACCGCGAGGCTTTTATTCATGCGGTGCGGCTAAGCTGCAGTCCCACCCATCAGTCCGATATCGCGGTGGCCGGGGCCGCGGCTATCGCTTGGGCGGTGTCCCGAGCGGTGGAGGGGGCGGATTGGCCCTGCATCCAGGCAGAACTGCCTGGGGTCGCCGAGCAGGCGCAGCTGGAGCGCGTCACCACGTTCAGCCCTCTGCTGAGCCGGCGTTTGGATTGGGGATTCGAGGTGGCGGCGCGTTTGCGGGGACGGGACGATGCGGCCGTGGTTGCCGAGCTGTACCGCACGCTGGGGGCCGGCATGGACACGATAGAGTCGGTGCCGACCGCCTTGGCCTTGGTGGATTGCGCGCAAGGCGACCCGCGCCGTTGCGCGGTGCTGGCGGCCAATCTGGGCGGCGACACCGACACCATCGGCGCGATGGCCACCGCGGTATGCGGCGCCTTGCGAGGCGCGGACGCGTTGCCCGCCGAATGGCGGGAGCGCATCCGGAAAGTGAATGGCGTTGATTTCGAATCTTACGCGCGGGCTTTGAGCGCATTGCGGTTTAGGGGGTGAGCAGATGAGCGATGTACAAGCAGCAGAGGGCTGGCGACTGGAGAGCGCGGGCATCGAACAAGTGCCGGAGCATGAGTGCAAGGGGCGGCCCGTCGAGTTGTTCTGGGTGTGGCTGGCGGCCAATATCGGCATCCTGGGCGTGGTTTACGGCGGCATCGTCACCAGCTTCGGGCTGTCCTTCTTCCAGTCTTTGCTGGCTGCGGCGCTGGGGGTGGCCAGTTTTGCCCTGGTGGGGGTGACCAGCATCGCCGGCCGGCGCGGCCGCACCTCCACGCTGACCTTGTCGCGGGCCATCTTCGGGCTGCACGGCAACGCCGCGCCCACCGCCTTCAGCTGGTTCAATCTGATGGGGTGGGAGGCGGTCAACGTGGTGACCGGCGCTTTGACGCTGGCGGCGCTGTGCCAGGCGCTGGGCATGGCGGAGAGTCGTTTGCTGACCGCTGTGTGTTTGTTCTTGTTCATCGGCTTGACCATCGTGGTCAGCCTGCTGGGACAGGCTACCGTGGTGTGGATGCAAAGCTGGTTAAGCCGGATTTTCGGCAGCATGACTCTGGTGGTGATCCTGTATGTGGCGTCGACGGCTGACTGGGGCGCCATCATGGCGCGGCCGGACGGCAACTGGCTGACTGGCTTCTGGCCGGCGGTGTCGGTGATCGCCGCGGGCACCGGCATTAGCTGGGCGATCGCCGGCGCGGACTATAGCCGTTATCAGCGGGCCGGCTCATCCAATAGCGGCATTTTCGGGGCGGTGATGGCGGGGGCGTCGCTGCCCTTGATGCTGCTGATCTTCACTGGCGTGCTGCTGTCGGCGCAGATTCCGGACCTGGCCAGCGCGGCCAATCCCATTGCCAAAATCGGCGCGGTGCTGCCGGCCTGGATGGCGGTGCCCTATCTGCTGACCGCGACCGCGGGCATCGTGACCATGGCCGTGCTCAGCCTGTATTCGGCCAGCCTCAATCTGCTGACCATAGGCGTCAAGGTCAGGCAGGCGCAGGCGGTTTCCATCAATGCGCTGATCGTGTTGGCGATCGCCGCTTACGTTTTATTCGTCTCCAGCGATTTCCTGGGGCCCTTCATTTCCTTCCTGCTGTTCTGCGGCGTGTTCCTGGCGGCCTGGGAGGCGGTGTTTGTGCTGGATTACCTGCTGCTGCGTCATCGCCAAGGTTATGACGATGCGGCCTTGTCCGGCGAGGGGCGGCAGGCCTTTCGCGGCGGGCCCTTGCTGTGCTGGCTGCTGGGCGCGGCCTGCGGCCTGCTGGTGAGCAAGACCGGCTTTATCGACGGTCCGTTGGCGGTGGGTGTTTTCGCGGATTCCAGCCTTGGCTTGTTTGTGTCTTTTGGAACCAGCTTGCTGGCTTACGGCTTGTATCTGTTGCTGAAGGAGCGACGCGCATGACCATTCCGTGTCCAAGTTATCATCCGACCAAGGCGATTCTGGCTTTGGGCGGCGCTGTGGGGGATGTGGTGCTGACTCTCCCGGAACTGCCGCGAAGCGGCGGCGATGTAGAGGCCTTGCAGCAGGAGCGCCAAATCGGCGGCTGCGCCTTCAATGTGGCGAGGGCGCTGTGTCAGTTGAACGCTCCTGTGATCAACGGCATGCCGGTGGGCAACGGGCCCTGGGGCGCGGCGGTAGACCGGGCGATGCGGGAGTTGGGACTGCCGGTGCTGTTGCGCAACGCGAATCGCGACAATGGTTGGTGCGTGGCCATGGTGGAGCCCAGCGGAGAGCGCAGCTTCATCTCCATCACCGGCTGCGAAGGGGAGTGGAGTCGCGAGCAACTGGACGCGTTGCCCTTGCCCGCCGACGCCTTGGTGTACGCCAACGGCTATGAACTGGCGGGAGAAGGCGGGCGGGCGCTGCGCGCCTGGCTGTTGGCCTTGCCGTCGGAACAGTTGCGGGTGATCGACCTCGGTCCGCGCGTCGCCTTGCTGGAGCCGGCGTTTCTGTCCAGCCTGAGCGAGACGGAAACCTTATTGACGTTGAACCGGGACGAGATCGCCATATTGTGCGGCCAGGGTGATCCGGTGGCGGCTGCACAGCGTTTCGCCAAAGACTACCAGTTGACGCTGATCTGCCGCTTGGGCCAGGACGGCGCCTGGGTCTGTCCGGGCACCGACGAGCCATGGCATCTGCCCGGCTATCAAGTTTCGGTGGTGGACACCATAGGCGCGGGCGACGCGCATTGCGCAGGTTTGTTGGCCGGTTTATCCAGCGGCTGGCCGCTGCATTACGCGGTGGATCTGGGCAATCGGCTGGCCGCCTGTGTGGTGGCGAGCGCCGGACCGGACGCGGCGACGGATTGGGACAGCTTGAACCGCCGCTTCCCCGCCGCTTGCCTGTGAGCCGCCTTAGGGAGCGTGTGAAGCAAGGGAGGCCCGCTGGGCGCGGATAACGTGGCAAAAGACAGACGGATATGAGTGGAAACGCCGCAATTGGCGTCAAGTGCTGGACATAAAGGGGCATTACTTAGTACTCTCCCACCCTCGTGAGCGCCTGCCCGGCAATGGGGCGCCCGGAGGATTCCGTTTGGCGCTTTCCTCCATTGCGTCAAGTTGGCTCCGCTGTCGACAAGCAGGGCGGGCCGATGGGTGCGGGGTCATGGCCCTGTCCCGGCAGGCCGCCCGCTTGGGTCCGGCTCCCGGATACCCTGCATGATTGGAAATTTTTCACGGCGCGCAGACGTCTTGTCTGCGCGTGTTGGTCAAGCCTGGTTACGATGTCGTCATTTTTTCGCCAGCTGTCAAGCTGGCCGGGCGGCTGGTTGCAGCGCTTCGCTTGATTAGGCAGCATGCGCTGCTTTTGCATCAATGGATCTAGATAGAAGTTCATGAAGCCAAATACTGAAACGGCACTCGGTGCTGCACTTAAGTCCGCTGTACAAAGTCTGTCCAAGAAAAAGCAGACCGAGATGATCGCGGATCATGTTTACAGCAAGTTCGACGTTTTCCGCCAGTTTCGTCCGCTGGCCTTGGGCATCCATGAGAGCCTGATCGCGGCCTTGCCGCAGTTCGACTCGACGCTGATCTCCCGCGTGGTGGCCAATCACTGTCGCAAGCCGCGCTACGTCAAGTCACTGGCGCGCGGCGGCAAGCGTTTCGATCTGGCCAACAAGCCGGTGGGCGAAGTGAGCGCGGAAGAGAAAAAGGCGGCGGAACAAATGTCCGCGCCCAAGCCGGCCCCGGCTGCTGCGGCTCCGGCCGAACCCGCTGGCGACGCCGCGGAATAAGCGTGCCGCGGCCTCGTGGCAAGAACGTAAAACAGCCTGACAGATCCGTTTGTCAGGCTGTTTTGCATTGGCGAGGCGGAACATTGGCACCGGCGAGGCGGTCGCAGCAGAACGCGCCGCGCGGCGGCGCCGAATCAGGACAGGAGTAGAATACCCGGCATGAAACGTCTTTTCTTGTGGGCCGCCATGGCCCTGAGCTTGTCCGCTTGCAGCGCGTTGCAACAACTGGGCGCGCCCATCAGTTCGCATCCTTCCTCTCCGGCCAAGGGCCGGCAGCAGACGGCTCCGGCGCCCACCGCCAAGTCGGACGCTTTGTTGCGTGAGGCCAACCGTTTGGCAGACAAGGTCAAGAGCGGCGAACTGACCAGGCTGGCGGCTGCTGATCAGTTGGGCGCATTCCGGCTCAAGGCAGTGGGGTCAAACCCCGTCGACGACAACACCTTCGCCATGTACCGCTATCTGACGGTGGAGCGCGAGGCGGGGCGCATTGATCAGGATACGTTCCGAGCCAAGATGGATGAGCGTTTGCGGGAGTGGATGAGGCGCTGGCCCAAGATGAATCCCAAGCCGGCGGATCCCGCGTTCACTAACTTCCTGCTCAAACTCTACGGCTTGCCGGCCTTGGGAGCTTGAACATGGGCAAGAAAGCCAAGCCGGACGCTGCCGGCTGTCCCTGCGGACTGGGCGGCGATTACGCGGCCTGTTGCGGCCGTTACCTGAGCGAGGGCGGCGAGCCTGCGCCCACGGCGGTGGCCTTGATGCGTTCGCGCTATACCGCTTACGCGCGCGGCGACGAGGCGTATCTGCTGGCGAGCTGGCATCCCAGTACCCGGCCGCAGGCGCTGGACCTGGCCGCGGATGCAGGCGTGGTCAAATGGCTGGGCCTGGAGGTGCTGGCGACAGAGGCCGGCGGCGAGGCCGACGCCGAAGGGTGGGTGGAGTTTGCCGCGCGCTATAAAGTGAGCGGCAAGGCCGAGCGCATGCGCGAGCGCAGCCGCTTTGCGCGCGAGGACGGCCGCTGGTTCTACGTGTCCGGCGAGTTGAGCTGAACTCGGTTCAGGCGGCGGATGTCGGCAGCAGGCTTTCGATCACGCGCTCCAGCGCCGCCGGCTTGACGTAGGGGGCGAAACGCCCGCGGATGCGCCCCTCGCCATCGATCAGAAACTTGGTGAAATTCCATTTGATGCGCCGGCTGCCCAGTAGACCAGGCTTGGCGGCGGCGAGATAGCGCCATAGCGGATGCGCATTCGCTCCATTGACATCAATCTTGGCGGACAAGGCGAAACTGACGCCAAAGTTCTTTTGACAGAACTGACCGATGGCGGAGGCGTTCCCCGGTTCTTGGCCGCCGAACTGATTGCAGGGAAAGCCGATGATTTCGAGGCCTTGATCGCGGTGGCGCTGGTACAGTTGTTCCAGGCCTGCCAATTGCGAGGTGAAGCCGCATTCGCTGGCGGTGTTGACCAACAGCAGCACTTTGCCGCGATAGTTCGCCAGCGGCAACGTCGGTCCGTTTAAAGTCTCAATGGAAAAATCATATATGTCCGGCATGTTTCCGCCCTTCGCCAAAGCGAAGATCATGGCAAGAAACCGGAAGAAGAGCAATTGAGCAGGGAGATAAAAAAAGGGGCGCAACGGCAAGGGGGAACCGCTACGCCCCAAGAAGAAATCAATTGCTGTACAAGGGCCGACCAACCGGGAAAGTCAGCTAACCCTCTGTTTATCCTAGAACATTAAGGTGAAATTGCGAGGACGGATTTGGCGTTGTTTAAATGACAAAGGGATGGCTAAGCCATCCCTTTTTTGCAGGCGGGAAGCGGTTCAGGGGCGCGGAAGCGTCACGCCCACCTGGCCCATGTATTTGCCGGCGCGGTCACTGTAGGACACGTCGCAGATTTCATCGGATTCAAAGAACAGCACCTGGGCCACGCCCTCGTTGGCGTAGATTTTGGCCGGTAGCGGCGTGGTGTTGGAGAACTCCAGGGTTACGTAGCCTTCCCATTCCGGCTCGAACGGGGTGACGTTGACGATGATGCCGCAACGGGCGTAAGTGGACTTGCCCAGGCATACGGTCAACACCGAGCGCGGAATGCGGAAATATTCGACAGTGCGAGCCAGCGCGAAGCTGTTGGGCGGGATGATGCAATAGCCCTTGCCGGAGACTTCCACGAAGGAGTTGGGGTCGAAGTTTTTAGGGTCGACGATGGTGCTGTTGATATTGGTGAATACCTTGAATTCGTCGGCGCAGCGGATATCGTAGCCGTAGCTGGAGGTGCCGTAGGAGATCACCTTCTGGCCATCCACCATCTTGATCTGGTTGGCCTCGAAGGGTTCGATCATGTTGTACTCGTCCGCCATCCGGCGAATCCATTTGTCCGATTTGATGCTCATTGTCTTTGGCCCGTAGCTTGTCGATTGATTGTCCGCGATTTTAACCGCAAGCGCTGTGGGCGGCTATCGATAATCCAAGGCTGATCCGGATAGGACAATGCTATTGATGCAGGTCAAGCAGCGCGGGAATTGCCGCGGTTGGCCGATATTCGCGTGGTTTGGCTGGATATACTAATGCAAACCATTCTCGTTATTGATCGGATCATCATGTTGACTTTGGATGTATTTCCCGCTGGTCGCCACGGCGTGGTCGACCGTCTGGAGCTGGCCGAAGAGGCCATGCGTCGCGTCGCCGCCTTCGGTCTGACGCCGGGGTGCCGTTTTTATTTGCGCCGGGCGGCGCCCTTGGGCGGACCTTTGTTGCTGGATGTCGGCGCCACCCGCTTCCTGCTGCGGCGCAGTCTGGCGCGTTTCATCGTGGCGAGGGTGGAAGCATGAAGCGTTTCGCCCTGATCGGCTTGCCGAACACCGGCAAGTCCACTTTGTTCAACCGCCTGACCGGCATGTCCCAGCGCGTTGGCAACTGGCCGGGGCTGACCATAGAACTGAGCAGCGCGCGGGTGTTGCTGGGCGGCCACATGGTGGAGTTGGTGGATTTGCCCGGCGTTCATGATTTGACCGGCTATTCCGACGATGAGGCGGTGGTGCGCGACGTGTTGCTGGCCAGCGCTTTCGACGGCGCCATCCTAGTGCTCAACGCCAGCCAGCTGGACCGGCAATTGCCGCTGGCTTTGCAGGTGTTGGCCAGCGGTCTCAATTGCCAGCTTGTGCTGAATATGGCGGACGAGGCCAAGGCATTGGGCGTGAGCCTGGACGTGGAGCGTTTGTCGGAACGTCTGGGCGCGCCGGTATCGCTGGTGTCGGCCAGACATATGCAAGGCTGGCCGCCGCTGATGGCGAGTTTGAACCGGCTGGCCAACGACGACGCTCCAGCCGCGAGAGCCATGCTGGACGGGGTACCGGATACCCAGGCGGCGATGGCGGAGGCCAAACGCTTGCTGGACGGCTGCTGGGCCTTGCCGCCGATGCTGCCGGCGAGGCTGACCGAAAAGATCGACCACTGGCTGATGCATCCGTGGCTGGGTTTGCCGCTGTTCTTCGCATTGATGGCGCTGTTGTTCAATCTGACTTATCAGATCGGCACGCCTTTGCAGGAGCTGGCCGGGGCCGGGCTGGACTGGGTCAAGGAGCAGGCGCTGGCGCCCTTGCTCGCGCCGTTGCCTGAGATTGTGCAGAGCCTGGCGCTGGACGGGATCTGGCAGGGCGTGTCGACGGTGCTGACCTTCGCGCCCATTTTGCTGGTGTTCTTCGTACTGATGGCGATGGTGGAGGATTCCGGCTATCTGGCGCGCGCCGCCTATCTGACCGATGCCTTTATGGCTCGATTGGGGCTGGATGGCCGCGGCTTCGTGATGCAGTTGATGGGGTTTGGCTGCAATGTGCCGGCCATCCTGGGCACCCGGGTGATGCGAGAGCGCAAGCAGCGGCTGCTGACCATGCTGGTGATTCCATTCTCGTTGTGCTCGGCGCGACTGCAGGTGGTGGTGTTTTTCGCCGGATTGCTGTTCACGGCGGCGCAGGCGCCGTGGGTGTTGATGGGGCTTTATCTGATGAGCTTCGCCGTCGCGGTGTTCACCGCTTGGGTGTTCAAGCGTCGCTACGCCGGGGGCGAGGCCTTCTTGCTGGAAGTGCCGCCGTATCGGCTGCCCGGCTTGAGCCATTTGCTTGGCCGGGCGGTGGGCGAGGTGCGGGCCTTCCTGCAGCTGGCTTCCAGCTTCATCCTGTTGGGGGTGGTGTTGGTCTGGTTGCTGACTCATGTGCCGGCCGGCGATGGCAAGACGCTGGCCGACGTCTTGGGCGGCCTGTTGGCCCCTGTGTTGGACCCGATCGGCATTCGCCACGAGCTGGCGGCGGCCTTGTTGTTCGGTTTCATCGCCAAGGAAATTCTGCTGGGCAGCCTGGCTGTGATCTACGGGGTGTCGGAGGCGGGTCTGGGCGCTGTCCTGCTGCAACATCTGGACTGGCGTTCGGCGATGAGCTTCCTGATCTTCACCTTGATCTACGTGCCTTGCCTGTCCACGGTGGCGGCGATGTACCGCGAGTCGCGCAGCAAGTCCTATACCGCGATGGCGGTGGCGTGGTCGGTGGGCCTGGCCTGGCTGTTGTCGTTCGTGTTTTACCAAGCCAGCGTGCATCTGTGGCCTTGAGGGCTTAGAATGAATGGCTTGCGAATTCCGTTCGCGCCGGCGGATAGCCGGCGTCATTGAACTACAACAAGAGGTCGTTATGCAAGGTGATCCCAAAACCATCGAGTTGCTGAACGAACTGCTGGCGGAAGAACTATCCGCCGCGGACCAGTATTTCATCCACGCCGAGATGTACAAGGACTTCGGCCTGCACAAGCTGTTCGAGCGCATCGACCATGAACGCGAGGACGAGCTGTCGCACGCGCGGGTGCTGATCGCGCGCACCCTGTTCTTGCAAGGCAAGCCCAATGTGGCCAAGCGCGTGCCCATCGTGGTGGGGGAGAACGTGCGGGCGATGCTGGCCAGCGATCTGGAAGTGGAGTACCGCGTCGGCAATCTGCTGAAAAAAGTAGTCGCCCACTGCGAGAGCGTGAAGGACTACGTGACGCGTCAGGAACTGATGGTGTTGCTGGAAGAGACCGAGAACGATCACGCCCACTGGCTGGAGCAGCAGCTGCGTCTGATCGATATGGTGGGCGAACAGAACTACATTCAGTCACAAATGTAAGCGCAGGGTATGTTGACCTTGAGACGGCCGCCTTTCGAGCGGCCGTTTGTTTTGCCGCCGCCGCGCGGGTTTTGACATGGCGCAGTATGGTCGGGCCCGTCTTCGTCTATCATCGTCGGCAGATAAATTTGCCGGAGGGCGCGATGTCGCTGGATCTATCCGTTTCCTGGCTGGGCATGAAGATGTCCAGCCCCTTGTTCAACGCTTCCGGCGTCTATTGCCGCACGCGGGAGGAACTGGAGCGGGTGCGCCGTTCCGCCGCCGGCGCGGTGGTGACCAAGAGTTGCACGCTGGAACCCCGCGCCGGCAATCCCGAGCCGCGTTACCGACGCACCGCGCTGGGCAGCATCAATTCCATGGGCCTGCCCAACGAGGGCTACCGCTATTATCTGGACTACGCTCAGGCTTACGACGACCCCAAGCCGCTGTTCCTGTCCGTGTCCGGCATGACGCTGGACGATACTCTGACCATTCTGGCCGAGCTGGCGGCGCTCAAGCTGCCTTGCCTGCCCGAGGTCAACCTGTCCTGCCCCAATCTGCCGGGCAAGCCGCAGTTGGGCTATGACTTCGCCGCCAGCGCCGAGGCCCTGGAGGCGATCAGCCGTGGCTATGCTCGGCCGTTCGGCGTCAAGCTGCCGCCGTATTTCGATCCGGCGCATTTCGCCGCCATGGCCGCGGTGTTGAACGCTTTCCCGCTGTTGCGCTTCGTCACCTGCATCAACTCGGTGGGCAACGGCCTGGTGATAGACCTGGACAGCGAGTCCGCGGTGATCAAGCCCAAGGGCGGCTTGGGGGGGCTGGGCGGCGATTATGTATTGCCGACGGCGCTGGCCAATGTGCGCGAGTTCGCCGTGCTGCTGACGGACAAGCATGTGATCGGCTGTGGAGGCGTGAAGAGCGGAGCCGAGGCATTCATGCACATCCTGGCCGGCGCCACCGCCGTGCAGGTGGGAACCTGCCTGCACGAGGAGGGCGTCGGCGCCTTCGACCGCATTGAGGCGGAACTGGCCGCCATCATGCAGGCCAAGGGCTATCGGCGGCTGGAGGACTTCCGCGGGCGTCTGAAGACGCTGTGAGCACATGAAAAAAAGCCCGGAGAGTCCGGGCTTTTTCGAACCTGTTTACGATCGCGCGACACAGCGGATCGTCAACACCTCCTTAGCGGGTGATCGGCTTGTAGCGGATACGCTTGGGCTTGGCGGCTTCCTCGCCCAGGCGTTTCTTCTTGTCGGCTTCGTATTCCTGATAGTTGCCGTCGAAGAAGGTCCATTGCGACTCGCCTTCCGCTGCCAGAATATGGGTGGCGATGCGGTCCAGGAACCAGCGGTCGTGCGAGATCACGAACACGGTGCCGGCGTATTCCAGCAAGGCGTCTTCCAGCGCGCGCAAGGTTTCCACGTCAAGGTCGTTCGACGGTTCGTCCAGCAGCAGCACGTTGCCGCCCTTGAGCAGGGTTTTGGCCAGGTGCAGGCGGCCGCGTTCGCCGCCGGAGAGCATGCCCACTTTCTTCTGCTGGTCGGCGCCCTTGAAGTTGAAGCGGCCGAGATAGGCGCGGCTGGACATCTCGAATTTGCCGACGGTGAGAATGTCGGCGCCGGCGGCTACGTCCTCGAACACGGTCTTGTCGCCGTCCAGGCCCTCGCGGGTCTGCTCGACAAAGGCCATCTGCACGGTCTGGCCGATGCTGACTTCGCCGCTGTCCGGCTGTTCTTTGCCGGCGATCATCTTGAACAAGGTCGATTTACCGGCGCCGTTGGGGCCGATGATGCCGACGATGGCGCCCGGCGGAGCCTTGAAGCTCAGGTTGTCGATCAGCAGGCGGTCGCCGAAGCCCTTGGACACGCCTTTGAACTCGATGACTTCATTGCCCAGGCGCTCGGCCACGGGGATGAAGATTTCCTGGGTCTCGTTGCGTTTTTGAGTTTCGTAGCTGGACAGCTCTTCGAAACGGGCCAAACGCGCCTTGGACTTGGCCTGGCGGCCTTTCGGGTTCTGACGCACCCATTCCAGCTCCTGCTTCATCGCCTTCATGCGGGCGCCTTCGCTCTTGGCTTCCTGCGCCAGGCGGGCTTCCTTTTGTTCCAGCCAGCTGGAGTAATTGCCTTTCCACGGAATGCCTTCGCCGCGGTCCAGTTCCAGAATCCACTCGGCGGCGTTGTCCAGGAAGTAGCGGTCGTGGGTGACGGCCACCACGGTGCCGGGGAAGCGCACCAGGAATTGTTCCAGCCATTCCACGGACTCAGCGTCCAGGTGGTTGGTGGGTTCGTCCAGCAGCAGCATGTCGGGTTTGGACAGCAGCAGCTTGCACAGCGCCACGCGGCGCTTCTCGCCGCCGGACAGCGGGCCGATCTTGGCGTCCCACGGCGGCAGGCGCAGCGCGTCGGCGGCGATTTCCAGCTGGTGTTCGACGTTGTCGTTGGCGCCGGCGGCGATGATGGCCTCCAGCTTGGCCTGTTCTTCGGCCAGCGCGTCGAAGTCGGCGTCCGCTTCAGCGTAGGCGGCGTACACTTCTTCCAGGCGTTTTTGCGCGCCCATTACGTCGCCCATGCCGCTTTCCACTTCCTCGCGCACGGTTTTTTCGGGGTCCAGCTGCGGTTCCTGCGGCAGGTAGCCGATTTTGACGCCGGCCAGGTGTTGCACCTCGCCCTCGTATTCTTTGTCCGCGCCGGCCATGATGCGCAGCACGGTGGATTTACCGGCGCCGTTCAGGCCCAGCAGGCCGATCTTGGCGCCGGGGAAGAAGGACAGGGAGATGTCCTTGATGATCTGGCGCTTGGGCGGAACGATCTTGCTCACGCGGAGCATGGACATTACATATTGTGCCATCGGTATTCACGCTGGATTGAAGGGGATAAACCCGGATTCTACCAAATCCCCTGGTTTAGGCCAGCCGCGCGGCCATGGAGCCGGCCGCTAGAACAGTAGCGCCAGCGCCGCCGTGGCCAGCATGGCGAAAGCGCAGGCTACCTTGGCCACCGCGCCGACGATGAAGCCGATGAAGGTGCCGATGCCGACTTTCCCTGCTTGAAAGGCATCCTTGCGAGCGATGAACTCGCCGATGACGGCGCCGACCAGCGGGCCGAGCAGCACGCCCGCCAAGCCGAAGAACATGCCCACGATGCCGCCGATGAAGGCGCCCCACAGCGCCTGACTGCTGGCGCCGCTGGCTTTTGCGCCAAGCAGGCCGGCGAAGAAATCTATCACCAGGCCCAATGCGGTGAGCAGGGCCATGATGATCAGACTGATCGCGCCCAGGTGGTTGAAGTTGTCCAGCCAGGCGGCCAGGAGCAGGCCGCCGAACATCAGCGGCAAGCCGGGGATGATGGGCAGCATGGTGCCGGCCAGACCGGCGACGATGAGCAGGGCGGCGAGACTGTAGCCGGCGATTTCCATGGTGGTCCTTGCGGGGATGCGCCCGCGGCGGAGCCGCGGGCCGGATGTCAGCGGGTGTACTCTTCCAGCAGCTGCAATTGCGCGCAATGCGGCTTGCCGCGGGAGGTGCGGCGCTTGTAGCCGCCGTCCGGCTGCATGTCCCAGGCGTTGACGTTGTCGTCCAGATAGAGGCGCAGCGCCTCTTTGATCACCCGGCGCTTGAGCTTGGCGTCGATGATGGGCACGCAGGTTTCGATGCGGCGGAAGAAGTTGCGGCCCATCCAGTCGGCGCTGGCGATCAGCAGGTCTTCTTTGCGGTCGTTGTGGAAGTAGAACACGCGCGGGTGTTCCAGGAAGCGGCCGACGATGGAGCGCACGCTGATATTCTCGGACAGCCCCGGCACGCCCGGCCGCAGCGCGCACACGCCGCGCACGATCAGCTGGATCTTGACCCCGGCCTGGCTGGCGCGGTACAGCGCGTGGATCACCTGGCTTTCCAGCAAGGCGTTCATCTTGGCGATGATCTGCGCCGGCTTGCCGGCCTGGGCGTGGGCGATTTCGCGGTCTATCGCCTCCATTACCATGCTGTGCAGCGTGAACGGGCTCTGGAACAGCAGCTTGAGCTGGCTGGCGCGGCCCAGGCCGGTCAGCTGTACGAAGATATCGTTGACGTCGCTGGCGATCTGTTCATTGCAGGTCAGCAGGCCGAAGTCGGTGTAGAGGCGAGCGGTGCGCGGGTGGTAGTTGCCGGTGCCCAAGTGGACGTAGCGGCGAAGGCCGTGTTCTTCGCGGCGCACCACCATCAGCATCTTGGCGTGCACCTTGTAGCCGATCACGCCATAGACCACGTGGGCGCCGGCGTCCTCCAGCCGGCTGGCCCAGCTGATATTGGCTTCTTCGTCGAAGCGCGCCATCAGCTCCACCACCACGGTCACCTGCTTGCCTGCGCGGGCGGCGGCGATCAGCGATTCCATTAGCACCGAGTCGGTACCGGTGCGGTACACCGTCATCTTGATGGCCACCACATGCGGATCGGACGCCGCCAGCGTCAGCATGTCAATCACCGGCTGGAAGCTCTGGAACGGGTGGTGCAGCAGAATATCGCCCTTGCGGATGGCATCGAACAGCGGCGTCTTCTTGCGCAGTATCTCCGGCAGCGTGGGGATGAAGGGGGTGAATTTCAGGTCCGGCCTATCCACCAGGTCTGGCACCTGCATCAGCCGCACCAGATTGACCGGGCCGTTGACGCGGTAGACGTCGCGCGGCTTCAGGTTGAACTGGGTCAGCAGGAATTCTTCCATATGCAAGGGGCAGGTATCGGCGATCTCCAGCCGCACCGCGTCGCCGAACTGGCGCTGGCGCAATTCGCCTTGCAGGGCGGTACGCAGGTTTTTCACGTCTTCGTCTTCCACCGTCAGTTCGCTGTCGCGGGTGACGCGGAACTGGTAGCAGCCCTTGACCGCCATGCCGCTGAACAGCTCATGCACATGGGAATGGAGGATGGAGGACAGGAAGACGAAGGTGTGGCGATGGCCGTCGCTGACGTCCGCCGGCAATTTGATCACCCGCGGCAGGATGCGCGGCGCCTGGACGATGGCGATGCCGGAGGCGCGGCCGAAGGCGTCGCGCCCTTCCAGCTCCACCGCGAAGTTCAAGGATTTGTTCAGCACCTTGGGGAAGGGGTGGGACGGGTCGAGGCCGATGGGGGTGAGGATGGGCATCAACTCGCGGAAGAAAAAGTCCTTCACCCATTGCTGTTGCGCGGGGCTCCATTCGTTGCGGCGCAGGAAGATGATGTTTTCCTCGCGAAGCGCCGGAAACAGCACTTCGCTCATCACGGCGTACTGGTCGCGCACCAGTTGGTGCGCGGCGGTGGCCACCTTGGCCAGCGCCTGCTCAGGCGTGGTGCCGTCCGCCAGGATGCGTTCCGGTGTGACCTCGGCGGTTTCCTGCAGCCAGGCCACTCGCACTTCGAAGAACTCATCCATGTTGGAGGACACAATGCACAGGAATTTCAGCCGTTCCAGCAGCGGCAGGTTGGCGTCTTCCGCCTGGGCCAGCACGCGGCGGTTGAATTCTAGAAGGCCAAGTTCGCGGTTGATCAGCAGGTCTTGCGTGTGTGACATACGAGGTTCAAGCCAACAGTGGAGAGTTCAGGGAAAAATAAAGCCCTCGCTTGGAGGGCTGGGCATGGCGATTAGTTCTGCGGCGGAGTGTAGCCGGCGGGAGCGTCGGCGCCGTCGCCGAAGAAGTAGGCTTCCAACTGCGCGGCCAGATACTGGCGGGCGCGGGCGTCGGCCAGGCTCAGGCGGTTTTCGTTGATCAGCATGGTCTGATAGCGCAGCCAGCCTTGCCAGGCTTCTTTCGAGACGTTGTCAAACACTCGCTTGCCCAGTTCGCCCGGCAGCGGCGGGAAGTCGAGGGCTTCGGCTTCGCGGCCCAGCTTGACGCAATTGACGGTTCTGCTCATGGCGCAATCCTTAAAATATCGGAAAAAGGTTAATTCAATATTGTGTCACAGAGATGAAACGCTTCCAACCACGATGCGGCCCGAGAGCCCGTTCACGATCTCGCGAGCCAAGGCGAAAACGGCTGAGAAAGCGGAGCGTAGGAGCGGTACATGAGCGTTTCAAAGGGATACTCAGTGTGTAACGCTCCACAACGCGCAGCAGATCGTGAACAGGCTCTTGGATTCACAAGGCCTTGACGAACACCTTTGATCGACGCTGATAGTTGTAGAACTGCTGCCGCGCCAGCGGCAGCGCGCTCTTGTCCGCTTCGGCGAAGCCCCGCTCCACGAACCAGTGCGCGGTTTGGGTGGTAAGCACGAACAGCGACTGCAAGCCTTGGGTGCGGGCCTGGTATTCCACGTGTTTGAGCAGCATCTCGCCAAAGCCGCCGTCGCGTTTGTCTTGAGCCACCGCCAGGCAGGCCAGTTCGGCGGTGCCGGCGTCGGGGAAGGGGTGCATGGCCACGCAACCATAGATCTTGCCGTCGTGTTCCAGCACCGAATATTCGCCGATCTCCACCTCCAGATGCTCGCGGCTGCGCTTGACCAGCACGCCTTGCTCTTCCAGCGGCTGGATCAGGCCGATGATGTCGCCGATGTCTTCGATGCTGGCGTTGCGCACTCGCACCAGCGGGTCGCGGGCGATCATGGTGCCGTTGCCGCCTCGGGTGAAGTGTTCCACCAGCAGCGCGCCGTCGGCGTGACGGCTAATCAAGTGGGCACGGGGAATGCCTTCTCGGGTGGCGCGGATGGCGTAGGGCAGGTAGGCGCTGACGTCATCCTGCAGCCGGCCGGAGGCCAGCAGGTCTTCGGCCTGCTGTGCGGTGAGCGTGCTGATCAGTTCCTCGTCCAGCATCACGCCGCGCTGCTCGATCACGAAAATCAGTTTTTCCGCTTTCAGGGTAATGGCGACGTGGGTGGCCAGTTCTTCCATGGTCAGATTGAAGGCCTCGCCGGTCAGCGAATAGCCGATGGGCGACAGCAGCACCAGCTCGCCGTGGTCGAGGCGGGCGCGGATGGCGGCGCCGTCGGCGCGGCGCACCTGGCCGGTGTATTGCATGTCCACGCCATCGAGCACGCCCAGAGGCTGGGCGGTGACGAAGTTGCCGCCGGCCACGCGCAGGTGGGCGCCGTGCATTGGCGAATTGGGCATGCCCATGGACAGCAGCGCCTCGATGTCGCAGCGGGTGGCGCCGGCCGCTTGCTTGACCACGTCCATGGTGGCGGCGTCGGTGACGCGGCGGTCGCGGTGGAAGAGGCGGGCGATGCCGTGGCGTTTCAACAGGCCCTCGATCTGCGGACGGATGCCGTGCACCAGCACGATGCGCACGCCCAGGCTGACCAAGAGGTTGATGTCCTGCGCCAGGCTGGCGAACTCTCCGTCTTGCAAGGTTTCGCCGCTGACGGCCAGCACGAAGGTCTTGCCGCGGTAGGCGTTGATGTAGGGGGCGGCTTCGCGAAAGGAAAGCACGAATTCGCGGGTAAGCATGGGTCAGCGGCTCCGGCCGGAAAACTAGGGTTAAGCCGGATAGCGTAGCAGGAATGACGGTGTTTTGCAGGAGGACAATATAGCGCGCGCATGAAAAACGCCCCTGGCGAAACCAGGGGCGCGTTGTGGCCTCGGAGGCGGGGTCAACTGCCTTTTTTCTGCAGGATCTGCTGTACCTTGAGGATGTTCAGCGCCTGCGACAGCTGGTTGTCGTTTTTAGGGTTGGGGTCGCGCGGGCCGAACTGGCTCTTTTCTTCCGGCTTGGCCTTGTCCTTGCCGTCGTCCGGCTTGGCGGGGGCGGGTTGCGGCGCTGGCGCGGGTTTGGCGTTGCTCTTGGGCGCCGGCTTGTCCTCGCCGTTGGGGTTGGCCAAGTGGTTTTCCAGGTCCGCTTCGCGCACGCGGATGGCTTGCTCCGCCGCGGTCAGCGTGCCGTCTTCCACTACCACGTCGGGCACGATGCCCTTGGCCTGGATTGAGCGGCCGTTCGGCGTGAAGTAGCGGGCGGTGGTCAGCTTGATGCCGCCGGCGTTGCCCAGCGGCATGATGGATTGCACCGAGCCCTTGCCGAAGGTCTGCGTGCCCACCAACACCGCGCGTTTGTGGTCTTGCAGCGCGCCGGCGACGATTTCCGACGCCGAGGCGGAGCCGCCGTTGACCAGCACGACCAGAGGCACGTTGCGGGCTTCCACCGGCAGCCGGGCCAGCGGATCGCTGCCGTTGGGGCGGGCGTAGTTCTGCAGATTGGCGGTCAGCCGCATCTTGGCGTCCGGGGTGCGGCCTTCGGTGTAGACCACCAACTGGTTCTTGGCCAGGAAGGCGGCCGACACGCCAACCGCTCCGTTGAGCAGGCCGCCCGGATCGTCGCGCAGGTCCAGCACCAGGCCTTTCAGCGCCTGTTTGTTTTCCTTGTAAAGCGCCTGCACGCCGGCGGCCAGGTCCTCGGAGGTGTGCTCTTGGAATTGGGTGATGCGCACATAGCCGAAGTCCGGTTCCAGCAGCTTGTATTTGACGCTCTTGGTCTTGATCACCGCGCGCGCCAGCGTGAACACCAGGGGCTTGGTTTCAGACTTGCGGGCGATGGTCAGCGTGACCTTGGTGCCCGGCTTGCCACGCATTTTCTTCACCGCGTCGGTCAGGGACAGGCCGCGCACCGGGGTGTCGTCGATCTTGATGATCAGGTCGCCGCTCTTGATGCCGGCCTTCTGCGCCGGGGTGTCCTCGATGGGCGACACCACCTTGACCAAGCCGTCCTCGGCGCCGATTTCGATGCCGAGGCCGCCGAATTCGCCCTGAGTGCCTTCCTTGAGTTCCTTGAAGGCTTCCGGGTCCATGTAGTCGGAGTGCGGGTCCAGGCCGGTCAGCATGCCCTTGATGGCCGCGGTGATCAGCTTCTTGTCTTCCACCGGGTCGACGTAGTCTTGCTTGATGCGGCCAAACACTTCGGCGAAGGTGCGCAGCTCGCTCAGCGGCAGCGGGGATTCGCCCTTGTCGGCAAAGGCTTGCATGCTGAGCGTCAGCACGCCGCCGGCCATGGCGCCGGCCACTAGCCAGGCAATCTTCTTCATTCTTTGGCTGCTCATGTTTGTTATCTGTCTCCGTTGCCTGGCTCAGCGCGCCCAGGCTTGCGGGTTTAGGGGGCGTCCCATGTGTCGGATTTCAAAGTACAGGCCGGATTCGCCGCTGTCCAGTGTTCCAGTGTTGCCGATCGTGTCGCCGGCCTTGACGCTGCTGCCTACGGATTTACCTATTACGGATAGTCCGGTATAGACCGTCATGTAGTTGCCGCCATGGTCGACCAGGATGGCATTGCCGAAGCCGCGCAATTGATCGGCGAATACTACGGTGCCGTCGGCCACGCTGCGAACCGGGGTGCCGTTGGCGGTTTGAATGAACACGCCTTTCCAGCTGACGCCTTGCTGGCGCGGTTTGCCGAAGCGGCCGACCAATTGTCCAGCCACCGGCATTTTCATTCTGCCCTGCAGGCTGACGAAGGCGCGGCCGGCGGCGCTGTCGTCGGCCACGTCGGTGATGGCTTCCTCTTTCACCGTCACCGTCTGCTTGGCTTCCTCCGGCACAGGCTTGCCTTGTTTCTTGGCGTTTGCAGCCAGCTTGCGGCGGCGTTCGTTCTCTTTGCGAGCCGCTTCGCGGGCGGCGGCCAGCTTGGCCTTGCGTTCTTCCGCCGCCTTGCGCGCGATCTCCGCGCGGCGGCGCTGGATTTCCCGGTTGATCTGGGCGATCAGGCCAGTCAGGCGTTTTTCGTTTTCCTGCAGCTGGCTCAGTTTGCTCTGCCCGGTCTTGATTTCACCGGTGACCTTGTTGAGTTCTTGCTGCTGGCTGGCCTTGTCCTGCTGCAAGGAACTCTTTTCCTGGCTCTTGCGGTTTGACAGCGAGTTAAGGCGGGCCAGTTCCTGTTCCAGTTGGAAGGACAACGCTTCCAGCTCGTGCTGGTGGGTGATCAACTGGGCGACCAACTGCTGCTGAGCGCGGGCGATGTGCTGGTAGTAGGCGAGGTCGCGAGCGCTCTGATTGGGGTCGTTCGCGTTCATCATCAGCTTCATCGCGTCGTGCTGGCCGCTCTTGTACTGGCGCGCCAGCATCTGGCCTACGCGTTGGCGCACCGCGGCCAGGCTGTTGCGGCTGGCGTTGATCTGGGCGCGCAGCGCCTCTAGCTGCTGCTCCGAGCTGCTTTGTTTTTTCTCCAGCTTCACCAGCGCCTGGGTGGTCTGGCTAATGGCTTGTTCCGACTCCTTGATCGCCGATTGCGCCTCTTTTTGCACCGCCTGTTTTTGGGCAATGTCTTTTTTCAGCGTATCGATTTCCTTGCGCACCGATTTGAGGTCTTGCTGGTGCGGGGCGGTGGACAGCGCGGCGGAGGCCGGAGGCGCGGCGTGGCTGGCTCCGGCGATCAAGGCCGCCATCAGGACATAAGGTTTCATTGCCGGGAATATGCTTTCTACTTGGGCCGCGGACCAACAAGCGCGCCGTCCGCGGGCGGCGCGCTTGGGTCGATGACGCCGGCGGAGCCGGCGGCGGGGCTTATTGGAATTCGATCAACGATTGACCGCTCATCTCCGCCGGTTGTTCCAGGCCCATCATTGCCAGCAGCGACGGCGCGATGTCGCGCAGCGAACCGCCGGAGCGGATCCGGGCCGGACGGCCGACATAGAGGAAGGGCACCGGGCTCAAGGTGTGCTGGGTATGCGGCTGGTGGTGCTCGGCATCGTACATTTGTTCGCAGTTTCCGTGGTCGGCGGTGATCAATACCTCGCCGCCGGCGGCGCGCATCGCTTCCACACAGCGGCCGATGCAGCCGTCCAGCGCTTCCACCGCCTTGACCGCGGCGTCGAAGATGCCGCTATGGCCCACCATGTCGCCGTTGGCGTAATTGCAGATGATGGCTTGGTATTGGCCGGAGGCGATGGCGGCGACGATTTTGTCGGTGACTTCGCCGGCGCTCATTTCTGGTTGCAGGTCGTAAGTGGCCACCTTGGGCGATTGCACCAGAATGCGGTCTTCTCCAGGATATACCTGCTCTTCGCCGCCGTTGAAGAAATAGGTGACGTGCGGATATTTCTCGGTTTCGGCGATGCGCAGCTGCTTCAGACCCTGGCTGGCCAGGTATTCGCCTAAGCCGTTGCTGATCTTCTGAGGCGGGTAGGCGATGGACAAGCGGCTGTAGGCTTCGCCGTAGGAGGTCAAGGTGACGAAGTCGGCGAACTTGGGTTGGCGCGCCTGGAAGCCGTCGAAAGCCGGGTCGGTCAGCGCGCTGACCAGTTGGCGCGCGCGGTCGGCGCGGAAGTTCATGAATATAACGACGTCGCCGTCACGCATCGGGGCGGCTTCGCCGATGGCGGTGGCTTTGACGAACTCGTCGTTCTCATCACGGGCGTAGGCCGCTTCCAGCGCTTCCAGGCCGTTGCGTGAGTGGAACAGGCCTTCGCCCTCCACCAGCAGGCGATAAGCCGGCTCCACGCGTTCCCAGCGCTTGTCGCGGTCCATTGCCCAGTAGCGGCCGGTCACGGACGCCAGGCGCGCGGCGGGGCATTCGGCCAGCACCGCGTCCAGCCGCTCCAGATAGGTCTTGGCGCTGCGCGGCGGCGTATCGCGGCCGTCGAGGAAAGCGTGCACGCGGATGTGGGCGACGCCGGCAGCCTGGGCCGCGCGGATCAGCGAGTGAATGTGGTTTTCATGGCTGTGAACGCCGCCGTCGGACAGCAGGCCCATGATGTGCAGCGTCGAATCCTTGGCTTTGGCGATGGCGGAAACCAGCGCGGGGTTGGAGGCGAAGCGGCCGTCTTCGATGTCGCAGTCGATGCGGCTGATGTCCTGTTGCACCACGCGGCCGGCGCCGATGTTGAGGTGGCCCACTTCGGAATTGCCGAACTGGCCGGAGGGCAGGCCGACGAAGTTTTCCGAGGCGTTGATGGTGCCGTAGGGGAAGGTCTGGCGCAGACGATTCCAGTTAGGCATCGAGGCATGAAGAATAGCGTTGTCATCGCCTTCGGGGCGATGGCCAAAACCGTCGAGAATCAACAACAACACCGGTTTGATGGATTTCATGGCATTCACATTCTGAATATTAGAAAATCTTGATGGTATTGGATTTTGTGTAGTATTGTACCGCAGTCAGACTAAATAAAATGACTCTACAGGGAGAGAAGCCTTGCTGTTCAACGATGACCAGATCGAGCAGACCTCGAGGGCGATGAAGGCCATGTCGCACCCGCTGCGTTTGAAGATCATATCGGTGCTGGAAGACCAGGAAGTGAGCGTGCAGGATATAGTCGAGCAGGTGGGCACGTCGCAGAGCAATATTTCTCAGCATTTGGCCATTATGCGCGACAAGGGCGTGTTGCGCACGCGCAAGGACGCGAACCGCGTTTATTACCGTGTTGGCGATATTCGCACGCTGGAGGTTTTGAAAATGATGCGCGAGGTGTTCTGTGGCTTCGGCGAATAATTCGCCGCCCGGCTGATCCCCGTCGTCGGCCTCTGGCCGGCCTTTGGTCGTATCAGGATATGAAAACGCCGCGGCGCATGACGAGCCGCGGCGTTTTTGCGCCGGGCGCGCGGCCCGGCGATCAATTACTTGGCGGCGGAAGCCGCTTTGTGTTCAGCTTTCTTTCCCGAATGCTTGTGTCCGGATTTCTTGTGGTGCGCGGCGCCCGAAGCATGCTTCTTGTGGTGCTTTTTGCCGGCCTGCTTGTGTTCGGCTTTATGCTCCATTTTCTTTTCTGCGGAGGGCGCGGACGCCGGGGTGGCGGCCATGGCGCTAGTGGCGAAAGCAGCGGCGATCAGAGCGGAAATCAGTTTCATGATATGTCCTTTCTTGTGTTGAAGCCGGCGGTGCATGTCGGCTGCAATTCCAAATGGGTGGAATATGCCTTCTCTGGGATTAAAGCCGTTTAGAAAAGTTCACAGAAAATAACAAAATGTTGCCGCGCCGCAAAATGATGACTTTGGGTTTTACGGCAGCCAGTAGCTGAGCGCCACGCCAATGAGGATGGCCGCGCCAACGCGGTTATTGTCGAGAAAGGCCTTAAAGCAGGCCGCTCGATCGCGTTCACGGATGTCCAGGTATTGCCTGGCCATCAAGGCGGCGGAGACCAGCAGGGACAGGTAAAAAGGCCAGCCCAGCGCCAGGTGCCGGCCAATGCCGGCCATTAGCGCGAGAAAAGCGGCGTGGAACAGCATGATGGCCAGGACATCGTAGTCGCCGAAGGTGATCGCCGAGGTCTTGATGCCGATCTTGAGATCGTCAGGCTTGTCGCTGATGGCATAGGCGGTGTCGTAGGCCAGCGTCCAGCAAGCGTTGGCCAGCAGCAGCAGCCAGGCCAGCGTTGGAACGGCGCCGGTCTGGGCGGCGAAGGCCATCGGAATGCCGAAGGAGAAGGCCAGGCCCAGATAGGCTTGCGGCACCGGGAAGACGCGCTTGGTGAAAGGGTAGCTTGCGGCGATGAACAGCGCCGGCACGCTCAAGAGCAGGGTCAGGCCGTTCAGCGGCAGGATCAGCAGCAGCGACAGCAGCGCCAGGCCGGCGGCCAGCAGCAAGGCTTCCTTCTTGCCAACCGCGCCGCGGGCGAACGGCCGTTGCCGGGTGCGTTCCACGTGGCCGTCGAAGTCGCGGTCCGCGTAATCGTTGATCACGCAGCCGGCCGAACGCATCAGGAAAGTGCCGATAATGAAGATCAGCACGATCAGCGGGTCTGGCCGGCCTTGGCCGGCGATCAGCAGCGCCCACAGCGTCGGCCACAGCAGCAGGAAGGTGCCGATGGGCTTGTCCATGCGCATCAGTTGCATGTAAACGGTCAAGCGTTCATTAAGGCGGGCGGCGTTCATAGCAAGAAATTCTCCAGCTCCGGCAAAAAGAGTTCGCACACCAGCAGCGGCGCTTGCCGCAGCAGGAAGCGGCAGCGCCGCGCCGGGTAGCTGGGGTGCGGGCTGAGTTGGGCCGCCGGCGCGAACAGCGGATGATCGGCGGCAATGAGGCGATAGCGCAGCGGGTCGCGCAGCAAATCCGGCAGGCCACCGAACAATGTCAGGCCCAGTGAGCGGCTGCCTCGGTCTAGAATGGGCTGCCAGGCCGCGCAGTCCAGGCGGGTGACGCTGCGGGCGAACACGACCGGGGTGTCGTCCAGGGTCAGAGCCACCTCGCGCGCTTGCAGCGGCGCTCCGGCGGCCAGGCCGAGCTGTGGCGCCTCGTCTTCCAGACAGATGTCGGGGCCTTGCCGCAACACGCGCACGGCGAAGCGGCGACCAGTGCCTTGCAGCCGTTCGGTCAGCGAGCCGGCTTCGGTGAGGCAGGATTGCGCCGCGGCGGACAGCGCGGGCGGCTGAGGCAGCCAGAGTGGGGGATGAGACATGGCGCGCATTATGCCAAAGCCGGCGGGGGCTTGTCCCGCCCTTCTGCGGCGCGATGCGAGTCCATCTGTCTATCCCCAAGCGCGAACCGGGGCATTATCATGACGTCATCAAAGGCGGAAGGAGGAAAGATCGCATGATGGAGACGGCGCTGTGGCTGTTGGGCTATCAATTGGCGGGAGAAGTCTTGGCGCGCGGTTTGGGCGTTCCGGTGCCGGGACCGGTCATGGGCATGTTGCTGTTGTTCGCCACCTTGTGCGCGCGTCGCGGAGTGCCTACGACGCTGCAGACCCATGTGCCGCGCTTTCTTGCGCATATGTCCTTGCTGTTCATCCCGGCCGGCGGAGCGGTGCTGGCCTACCAGACGCTATTGGCCGATTACGGCGCGCGTCTGGCGGCGGTGCTGGCCTTGTCGACGCTGACCACCTTGCTGGTGCCGGGGCTGGCTTTGCATTGGATGCTGGGGCGGCGGGGCGGAGGAGGAGATGATTAGCGCCGACGTGTTGTCCGCGCTGCGGGAGTCGCCGTTGACGGGGGTTTTCGTCACTTTGCTGGCTTACCGCCTGGCCTTGGCGTTTAATCGCCGCTGTCGCGGCCATCCGCTGTCCAACCCGGTGTTGATCGGGGTACTGCTGGTGTTGGGCTGGCTGGTGCTGACGCGTACCGATTACCGCCAGTACATGCAGGGCGCGCAGTGGATACAAATGTTGTTGGGTCCGGCGACGGTGGCTTTGGCGGTGCCCTTGTACGGCAACCTGAGCCGGCTCAAGCGCGCGGCGGGGCCGCTGGCCTTGAGCATTGCCTTGGGCGGGGTCACCGGCGTCGTCAGCGCGGTGGGCTTGGGTTGGCTATTTGGTCTGCCGCATGAGGTGCTGCTATCCCTGAGCACGCGGGCGGTGACCACGCCGATTGCGATGAGCGTGTCGCAAAGCATAGGCGGGGTGCCGGAATTGGCGGCGATGTGCGTGATCCTGTCCGGCATTTTTGGCGCGGTGGCGGCGCGGCCGCTGTTCAACGGCCTGCGTCTGCGCAACGACATGGCGCTGGGCGTGGCCACGGGGATTTCCGCGCATGGGATTGGAACGGCGCGGGTGTTTCAGTTGTCGGAGACAGCGGGCGCCTTCGCGGGCCTGGCAATGGGCTTGAACGGGGTGTTCACCGCTTTGTTGGTGCCTGTGTTGCTGGCGCTGTTTCCCTTGTAGCGGGCCGGCGGCTTTTATTTCGTAGTCGCGCCAAGCCGCGCATCCCGCCTGGGGCGGGCGCTCGATTTGGCTCGCTTGCGTCTGGATTGAAAATATTTTAACGAGGGGTGTGTATGGATTTGATTTTGTGGCGCCACGCGGAGGCGGAGGACGGCTCCGATGATCTGGCAAGGGCGCTGACGCGGCGCGGGCAGCAGCAGGCGAGCCAGATGGCGGCTTGGCTGCGGGTGCGCCTGCCGCGCGATTATCTGCTGCTGGCCTCGGAGGCCAAGCGTTCGCAGCAGACAGCGGCCTTGCTGGCGAAAAGCTTTCAGACGGTGCCGGCGTTGAATCCGACGGCGTCGCCGGAAGAGGTGCTGGAGGCGATAGGCTGGCCGGAGGCGAACCGCACCGTGGTATTGGTTGGCCATCAGCCTTATATCGGCTGGTTGGCATCCACCCTGCTGTCGGAGCAGCAGCAATTGTGGAGCGTGAAGAAGGGGTCGGTCTGGTGGTTGAGTCACCGCGACCGCCACGGCATCGAGCAGACGCGTTTGAAGGCGATGATGACGCCCGGCATGTTGCAGCCTTGAGTCGGTACGCGAAAAGGCCCCTCGATCGAGGGGCCTTTTTCTTGTCAGTCTCAAACGTTTCAGACGGTGGCGTCGGCCTCCTGAGCCAGACGTCTGCGCAGCGTCTTGCTGACCTTGACCATGCTGGAGAGGGCCGCCTCCACCTCGGGCCAGCCGCGGGTTTTCAGGCCGCAGTCGGGGTTGACCCACAGTTTTTCCGGTTCGATCACTTGCAGCGCCTTTTCCAGTAGCTGCTGGATTTCAGCCTCAGGCGGCACCCGCGGGCTGTGAATATCGTAGACGCCGGGGCCGATGGCATTGGGGTAGCGGAAGTGGCCGAAGTCCTGCAGCAGCTCCATGTCCGAGCGCGAGGTTTCGATGGTGATCACGTCCGCGTCCAGCGCGGCGATGGCCGGCAGAATGTCACCGAACTCGGAATAGCACATATGGGTGTGAATCTGGGTGGAGTCCGCCACGCCGTGGCAAGACAGCCGGAAGGCATGGCCGGCCCAGTCCAGGTAGGCGGCGCGATCGGCGCGCTTCAGCGGCAGTCCTTCGCGGATGGCAGGCTCGTCGATCTGGATCACGCGGATGCCGGCGGTCTCCAAGTCGCGTACCTCGTCGTTCAGCGCCAGGGCGATCTGACGGCAGACTTCGTCGCGCGGCAGGTCGTCACGGACAAAGCTCCATTGCAGGATCGTGACCGGTCCGGTGAGCATGCCCTTGACCGGACGGGAGGTCAGGCTTTGTGCATATTCCGCCCATTCCACGGTCATCGGCTGCGGCCGCGCCACGTCGCCGAACAAAATGGGCGGCTTCACGCAGCGGCTGCCGTAGCTTTGCACCCAGCCGCCGGCGGTGAACACGAAACCGGACAACTGTTCGCCGAAGTATTCCACCATGTCGTTGCGCTCGGCCTCGCCGTGCACCAGCACGTCGATGTCCAGCGCCTCCTGGCGGCGTATCGCCAGTTCAATTTCCTGCTGCATTGCCTGACGGTAGGCATCGGCGGGCAGTTCGCCGCGTTTGAAGGCGGCGCGAGCGCCGCGGATGGATGCGGTTTGCGGGAAAGAGCCTATGGTGGTGGTGGGCAGCAGCGGCAGTTTGAGCCAGGCTTGCTGCGCGGCGGCGCGAACGGGATAGGCGCTGTGGCGGCGGTCGGCGTTGGCCGGCAGCGTGGCCAGGCGCTGCTGGACTTCGGGGCGGTGGATCAGCGGGCTGGCGGCGCGTTGCTGGCGGGCGTAGTCGCTGCCGGCCAGTTCGTTGGCGATGGCTTCGCGGCCTTGCTCCACGCCGCGTTTCAGCACTTTCAGTTCATTAAGCTTTTGCACCGCGAAGGCCAGCCAGGTTTTGACGTCGACGTCGAGCTGGGTTTCCGCGGCCAGGTCGAAGGGCGTATGCAGCAGCGAGCAACTGGGAGCTATCCACAGGCGCTCGCCCAAATCGGCCGCAAGGGGTTGCAGACTGGCCAGCACGCGGGACAGATCGGCGCGCCAGATGTTGCGACCGTCGATGACGCCGGCGGACAGTACCTTGTCTTGCGGCCAGCCCTCGGCGAAAGCCGCCAGTTGCAGCGGCGCGCGCACCAAGTCCAGGTGCAGGCCGGCCACCGGCAAGCGTTGCAGCAGTTCGGCATGCTCGGCGACGCTGCCGAAGTAGGTGGCCAGCAGCAGCCGCAGCGGAGAGTCTTGCAATTGGCGATAAGCCGGTTCGAAGGCGGCCAGCCATTCCGACGGCAGATCCAGGGTCAGGATGGGTTCGTCGATCTGCACCCATTCCACTTTCGCCGCCGCCAGCGCGGCCAGCACGTCGCGGTAGGCTTGCAGCAGGGCGGGCAGCAGGGATAGCTTGTCCAGGCCGGCGTGCTTGGCCTTGCCCAGCCACAGCAGCGACAGCGGCCCCAGCAGCACCGGCTTGGCGCGCAGGCCCAGCGCCTGGGCTTCTCGCACTTGCGCCAGCAAGCGCTCAGGCTGGGCTTGGAAAGCGGTGTCGGCATGCCATTCCGGCACCAGGTAGTGGTAGTTGGTGTCGAACCATTTAGTCATTTCCAGCGCCGGCTGGCCGGCATTGCCGCGCGCCAGCTGGAAATACTGCTCGGTGCTCAGCTTGGAGGCGTCGAAGCCGAAGCGCGGCGGCACCGCTCCCACCAGCAGTTGCGCGTCCAGCACGTGGTCGTACAAGGAGAAGTCGCCTACCGGGGACAATTCAACGCCGGCGCCTTTTTGCAACAGCCAATGGCGCTGGCGCAGTTCACGCGCGCCGCCCAGCAGCGCGGCTTCGTCGATTTCGTTTTTCCAGTAGTTTTCCAGCAGGGTCTTCAGTTCGCGCTTGGCGCCGATGCGGGGAAAGCCGAGCAGGTGCAGGGTGGTCATGGTGGACTCCTTCGTTCGTGATGTCCCTAGCATTACGCAAGCTGTTGTATGATACAAACTCATTATTTTGCCAGTTAACATGAAATGAATTCATAATGAGCTTTCTGGAGATTAGACATCTGCGCACCCTGTTGGCGCTGGCCGAAACCGGCAGCGTGTCCTTGGCCGCCAGTCGCTTGTTCCTGACCCAGTCCGCGCTTTCGCACCAGCTCAAACAGTTGGAGCAGGGCTACGGCATGAGCTTGTTCGAGCGCAAGACCCAGCCGCTTCGTTTCACCGCCGCCGGGGAAAGGCTGTTGGCGCTGGCGCATGATCTGAACGCCAGGGTGGCCGCGGCGGAGCGCGATCTGGCGCGTCTGCGGCAGGGGGAGGTCGGCGAACTGAGGGTGGCGGTGGAGTGCCATACCTGCTTTGACTGGCTGATGCCGGCGATGGACGCGTTTCGTCAGCATTGGCCGGGCGTTGAGCTGGATATCGTGTCCGGCTTTCACACCGATCCGGTTAGCCTGCTGCTGAGCCATCGCGCCGATCTGGCCATCGTGTCCGAGGCGGAGCCGCAGGCCGGCATCGATTACCAGCCGCTGTTCGCTTATGAAATGGTGGGCATTGTGGCGCGGGATCATCCGCTGGCGAACAAGCGCTGCTGGCTGGCGGAGGACTTTGCCGGAGAAACGCTGATCCATTACCCCGTGCCGGACGAAATGCTGGACCTGGTGCGCAAGGTATTGCGCCCGGCGGGCGTCAACCCGGCGAGGCGCAGCAGCGAGCTGACCATCGCCATCATCCAACTGGTGGCCAGCCGCCGCGGGGTGGCGGCTTTGCCGTATTGGGCGGTCAAACCCTATCTGGAGCGCGGCTACGTGGTGGCGCGGCCAATAGGCGAACGCGGTTTAAGCAGCGAGTTGTACGCCGCGGTGCGCGGCGACGACGGCGGCCTGGCCTATATGCAGGATTTTCTGGCCACGGTGAGGGAGCAGAGTTTCGCCACCTTGCCAGGGCTGACGCCGCTGGGCGCGGCTTGACTTGGGGCCTGTTTACGATCTGCTGCGCGTTGGCGGAGGGATTGCGCGATGAGCGGCGTCTTCGAAATGCGCATGTGCCACTTGACCATTCCGTTCTACTCAGCCGCTTTCGCCTTAGCTCGCGAGATCGTAAACAGGTTCTTAGGGCAGGTCCAGTTGCCGGCGCAGCGACGGCAATTGACTCCAGACGCAGCGCATGCGTTCCGGATGCGCCTGGCCGTAAGCCTTGGCGAACACCAGATAATTGTTTTCGGTTTTCAGCGGCGGCAGCAGTTTTTTCATGCGCAGCTGCGGGTGTTGCGCCAGATAAGCGTCGCCGCCGGGCTCGTGCATGGCGAAGGCGGCGATGCGGCCAGCCTGCAGCTTGGCGAAATTCTCCTCCAGATCGGCGCCGGCCTCGGTGGGGATCCGGCGAGCCGTCAATACGCGTGTAACGGACCAGCCTCGATTGACCCCCACGCTGTCGTCCTCGGGCAGATCCAGCCGGTAGCCGTCCCAACGCAGCGTTGAATCCTGCGGGACGTAGAGCACGTAGGAGAGGGCCGTCAGCCTGAGCCGGCTGTCCGCTGATCCGTCGCGCATTGGGTAGAGCATCTGTTTGGCGCGGTCGGTCTGGAAGGACAGCATGGCGGCGGCGTCGGCCTGGTTCAGGGCCAGGCCGCGCAACAGCCGTCGCGCCGGTAGTTGTCGGAACTGCGCGTTCAGGCCGCAATGCTCCGCCGCTTGCCGCGTGAGGTCGATCACGGGGCCGGATAGTTGTGTGGAGTTATGCTGGATGAAGGGCGCGGGTTCGGCGCTACCGACGACGATGCGCAAGAGGGGGGCCGCATGGACCCACCCGCCGGCCAGCAGGGTGAGCAGCGCTAGCGTGGACTTGGACATGGGCAGGTCCTTGCGGAATGATCATGGATTCATTTTATGAGCCCGAGATCGGCCTTGTCATGGATTTCATCCGCGTGAGCTTCCAAACCCAACTCCTGGATCTTGCGAGTCAGCGTGTTGCGACCCCAGCCCAGCAGGTGAGCGGCTTCCACTTTGCGGCCGCCGGTGTGGGCCAGGCCGCTGCGGATGCAACTGATCTCGAAGCGGCGGGTCAGTTCGTCGATGATGCCGACCTCGCCGGCGCGCAGACGGCGGCTGACTTCCTCCGCCAGCAATTGCGGCCAGTCCAGCTGCCCGGTTTCGGCGCCGCCGGGATGGCGGGCGCCGGCGGCGGGGTCGCGCAGCTCCTGGGGCAGGTCGGCCGCCTCCACGGTTTGGCCGGGCGCCATCACGCTAATCCACTGACACAGATTCTCCAGCTCGCGCACATTGCCGGAGAACAGGCTGTGTTTGACCACCTCCATGGCGGCGTCGCTGAGTCGCTTGGGCTCCACGCCCAACTGGGTGGCGCTCTTGGCCAGGAAGTGGCGGGCCAGCAGCGGGATGTCTTCGCGCCGCTCGCGCAGCGGCGGCAGCCGCAGGCGGATCACGTTCAGGCGGTGGTAGAGGTCTTCGCGGAACTGGCCGTCGCGCACCCGCTGTTCCAGGTTTTGGTGGGTAGCGGCGATGACGCGGACGTTGGCCTTGATCGGGGTGTGGCCGCCGACGCGGTAGAAGTGGCCGTCGGACAGCACACGCAGCAAACGGGTTTGCAGCTCGGTGGGCATGTCGCCGATCTCGTCCAGGAACAGCGTGCCGCCCTCGGCCTCCTCGAAGCGGCCGCGGCGGGTGGCTTGCGCGCCGGTGAACGCGCCTTTCTCATGGCCGAACAGCTCCGACTCCAGCAAGTCCTTGGGGATGGCGGCGGTATTGAGCGCGATGAAGGGTTTGCCGGCGCGCACAGAGTGGCGGTGCAGGGCTTCGGCCACGCGCTCCTTGCCGGTGCCGGATTCGCCGGTGATCAGCACGGTGACGTTGGACTGCGATAGCCGGCCGATGGCGCGGAAGACGTCCTGCATCGCCGGAGCCTGGCCCAGCAGCACCGGCATCGCTTCCTGATGATCGCTGACCGCGATGTCCGGGCGGCTTTCCGCCAGCGCGCGTTCGATCAGCAGCACCGCCTGATCGACGTCGAAGGGCTTGGGCAGGTATTCAAAGGCGCCGCCCTGGAAGGCCGCCACCGCGGAATCCAGGTCGGAATGCGCGGTCATGATGATGACGGGCAGCGCGGGGTGTTCTGATTTGACTTTGGAGAGGAATTTCAGCCCGTCGGTGCCCGGCATGCGGATATCCGAAATAATGACTTGCGGAGCGCGGTCGTACAGCGCGTTCAGCGCGTCGTCGGCGCTGGCGAAACTGTCGAAGCCGATGCCGGCGCGTCCCAGCGCTTTTTCCAGCACCCAGCGTATTGCCTTGTCGTCGTCAATAATCCATACCGCTTGGTTCATCACGAAATCCTCATGCTGTGGCCGCCAGCGCCCGCCGGCCGCCGCAAGGTGTTGTTGTCGATGCGTCTCAGAACCTGTTCAAGTCTCGCGAGCACGAGCGGGACAAGGTGAGAACAGCTGGTAATGCTGAATATACAGGCGGTTCATCAGCCTTTCGAAGGTGTGCTCGCCGTGCGATGTCTCACGCAACGCTGCGGACTTTGAGCCGCTTCTCAGTCGGTGGCGAAGGGCAACATGACCGTAAAACAGGTTTGCCCCGGCCGTGAGTCAAATTCGATATTGCCGCCGTGCTGGTGGACGAAGGCCTGCGCCAGAGTCAGGCCCAGGCCGGTGCCTTCGGCGCGGCCGGTGACCAGCGGGTAAAAAATATGGTCCTTGATCTCGTCGGGAATGCCGGGGCCGTCATCGATGATCTGCAATTTCAATGCCAGGGTGTGGCGCTTGCGCGCCAGCGTCACCTGACGCGCCACTCGGGTGCGCAGAATCAATTCGCCGCGGCCCTTCATCGCCTGAATCGCGTTTTTGACGATGTTGAGCGCCACCTGGATCAGTTGTTCCTTGTCTGCCACCAACTGCGGCAGGCTGGTGTCGTAGTCGCGGCGGATTTGCAGGTCTTGCGGGTATTCCGCCAGCGCGATGCTGCGCACGCGCTCCAGCACTTCGTGGATATTGATCTCGCCGCGAACATGGCTGCGGTGCGGCGCCAGAAGGCGGTCGACCAACGATTGCAGCCGCAGCGCCTCCTCCTTGATCACCGCGGTGTATTCTTTCAGCTCCGGGCGGTCCAGCAGTTCGTGCTCCAGCAACTGCGCCGCGCCGCGAATGCCTCCCAGCGGGTTTTTGATCTCATGGGCCAGGTTGCGGATCAGTTCGCGGTTGGCCTGGTGTTGCAGCAGCAGGCGCTCTTCGTTGGCGATCTTCAACTGCTGATCCAGCGGTCGCAGCTCGATCAACGCCAGCCCGCCGTCCGCGTCCACCGGTGCGACCGACAGCGCGATGTGCAGCGGCTGCTCGCTGTGCTGCGGGACCAGTTCCAAGTCGTGTTCGATGAAGCTGGCGTTGTGGCGCAGCGCGGTGGACAGCGCCTGACGCAGCGCCGGGCAGGGCTGGAACAGATCGAACAGGCTGTGGCGCAGCAATTCGCGGCTGCCGAGCGCCAGCAGGTTTTCGCAAGCGGGATTGACGAAATGCAGCGCGCCGTCGGGATCGACGATCAGCACGGGGGTGTCCAGCAGTTCTAGTCCGGCAAAGCTGGTCGGCGGCATGGTGCGGTGTGTCCTGTAGGCTGGGGCGAAGGGCTTGCGCAGGCTGAGCAAAATTCGGGCCATGCCCGCGTGCCCGGGAATGGCCCATTCATCGTCAGTATGCACCAATGTGGTGCGTCAAACTAGTTCTGCCCCAACTCGCGGCGCAAGGCTTCCACGTTTTTCTGGCGGTCGGTGACTTCGTCTTGCAGCTTCTGCACCCGGTTCAGATATTTTTGGTAATTGCGGGTTTCGTCGCCGTTGCGCGTGGCTTTGCCGTCGGCCAGCGCTTTTTCCGCTTCGGTCAACGCCTTCTGCTCATTGGCCAGCTCCTGTTCCAGGATCTTGCGGCGGCCGTTGTCCCGCTGTTTTTGGGTGCCGGGATCGACGCTGGGGTAGTTGCCGGCGGGCTTGGCGTCGCCGTTTCCGCCGCTGCTGTTGCCGGGAGCATTGTTTTTCTTGTGCTGGCTAGGATAGGAAGAGAGCGGATTGAGCCGGATTGCCTGCGCGCCGCGAATCGGCACATTGGTGAAAGTGACGTTGCCGTCTTTGTCCACGTACTTGTAAACAGTGGCTTGAGCAGAGGCGCTCAGCAACAGCATCAGACAAAGCGATAGAGTTTTCATGGGCGGCGTGTCGAGTTCCGGGTTTAAGCACTGCAATGATATGCAAATCCGCCGGACAAGTCATATATGAAAACGGCAGCCCCTGGGCTGCCGTTTTTCGTCGCGCCGTTTTACAGCGAGTAATACATCGCGAATTCCACCGGATGGGTGGTCATGCGGGTCAGGTTGACTTCCTGCATTTTCAGCTCGATGTATGCGTCGATCCAGTCATTGGAGAACACGCCGCCGCGGGTCAGGAATTCGCGGTCTTTGTCCAGAGCGGCCAGGGCCTCGTCCAGGCTGGCGCACACGGTCGGGATCAGCTTATCTTCTTCCGGCGGCAGATCGTACAGGTTCTTGTCCGCGGCGTCGCCCGGGTGGATCTTGTTCTGGATGCCGTCCAGGCCGGCCATCAGCAACGCGGAGAAGCACAGGTAGGGGTTGGCCAACGGGTCCGGGAAGCGCGCTTCGATACGACGGCCCTTGGGGCTGGCCACGTGCGGGATGCGGATGGAGGCGGAGCGGTTCTTGGCGGAATAGGCCAGCTTCACCGGCGCTTCGTAGTGCGGCACCAGGCGTTTGTAGGAGTTGGTGCCCGGGTTGGTGATCGCGTTCAACGCCTTAGCGTGCTTGATGATGCCGCCGATGTAGTAAAGCGCGGTTTCGGACAGGCCGGCGTAGCCGTCGCCTGCGAACAGGTTTTTGCCGTCCTTCCAGATGGACTGGTGAACATGCATGCCAGAGCCGTTGTCGCCGACGATGGGCTTGGGCATGAAGGTGGCGGTTTTGCCGTAGCTGTGAGCCACGTTGTGCACCACGTATTTCAGAATCTGGGTCCAGTCCGCGCGCTGGGTGAGCGTGCTGAACTTGGTGCCGATCTCGTTCTGGCCGGCAGTGGCCACTTCGTGGTGATGCACTTCCACCGGGATGCCCAGCTCTTCCAGCAGCAGCACCATGGCGGAACGGATGTCTTGGGAGGAGTCCACCGGCGGCACCGGGAAGTAACCGCCTTTAATGCCGGGGCGGTGGCCCATATTGCCGCCCTCGAACTCCTCGGCGGAGGCCCAGGCGGCTTCTTCCGCCTTGATCTTGACGAAGCAGCCGGACATGTCGGTGCCCCAGGTCACGCTGTCGAAGATGAAGAATTCCGGTTCCGGGCCGAAGTAGGCGGTGTCGCCCAGTCCGGAGGCTTTCAGATAGGCTTCGGCGCGCTTGGCGATGGAGCGCGGGTCGCGGTCGTAGCCCTTGCCGTCGGCCGGGTCGATCACATCGCAGTGCATGAAGACGGTGGGTTCGTCGTAGAACGGGTCGATGCGCGCGGTGGCCGGGTCGGCCATCAGCAGCATGTCGGATGCCTGGATGCCTTTCCAGCCTGCGATCGAGGAACCGTCGAAAGCGTGGCCGTGTTCGAACCATGCGTCCGGATCGTCCAGCAGGACATGGGCCGGAATCGACACGTGTTGTTCTTTGCCGCGGGTGTCGGTAAAGCGCAGGTCGATGAACTTGACATCATTTTCGGTAATCAGCTTGACTACGTCTGCAACCGCCATGGTTTTCTCCTGAAAGGCTACATGCATCATGTGCGAATGAGTGGATGGCTAGCGCTTAAGCATTAAGCGTGCCAGCTTTGAAATCGCTGAGATTCCATTGTGTCATAGCCCAAAACCGGGCGCTAGCGAAGTTGAATGAACCAGGGTGGTGCCTGGGTCTGGCTGGTGCACCAAAATAGGGCGTTGACGGCGTTGCGGCCGTCTTCGTCGATATGGATAATCCGTATATAAGGTAACAAGAGCGGCTCACAAAACCCCGCTGAGAGTCGGTTCAATGGCTGCTGCGCTGAACAGGTTCTAAGATGCCAAGGCCAGTCGGCGCAGCATCAGGGGGAGCGGCTAAACAAGGCGGCCCGGCCGCGAGGAGAGCATGCATGGATCAGATGACGCAGCTATTGCAGCAGGCTCAGCGCCGAGGGGAAGAACAGGGCTTGCCCTATCGCGGTGCCTTGACGCCGCAGGAGGCGCATCAGTTAAAACAAGCCATGCCGGAAGCGGTGCTGCTGGATGTGCGCAGTGCGGCGGAATGGCAGTTCGTCGGCGTGGTGCCCTATGCCCAGCGGCTGGAGTGGCGCAGCTTTCCCGGCATGCAGCCCAATCCGCGTTTCCTCGAGCAATTGCAGAGCATGTTGCCCAAGAAGGGCGTGCTGATGCTGATGTGCCGATCCGGCGTGCGCTCCGACGAGGTGGCGCGCATGGCAGCCGCCGCCGGCTACACCGAGGCCTACAACGTGTTGGAGGGTTTTGAAGGCGACAAGGACGCCGCAGGCCACCGCAACACCGTGGGGGGCTGGAAAGCGCGCGGGCTGCCCTGGCAACAAGGCTGAACCGGGGGCTGCGCGGCGATGTCGTGGTTGATGTTTGGCGTATTCCACGGCAAAGTGTCATAGCGCCGCCGCTACGTCGGCGCGGACGCGGCGAGAGCCGCCAACAAAGCCAAGCGCGACGCGGCGCGAGGGTTTTGTTAGCCACTCTCTAATCCGATACCAAAAACATACCCAATCTTGGAAAACTGACTCATGACCGACCGTTACGCCGTTATCGGCAATCCTGTTTCGCACAGCCAGTCACCGTTCATCCATAACGAATTCGCGGCGGCCACCGGCCAGGATATCGCTTACGACAAATTGTTCGCGGAACTGGGGCGTTTCAACGACGTGGTGGCCGAGTTCGTCGCCGCCGGCGGCAAGGGCCTCAATATTACGCTGCCGTTCAAGGGGGACGCTTACCGTTTCGCCAACGAGCTGACCGAGCGCGCCCGCGCGGCGGAAGCGGTCAACACCTTGTGCTTCCGCGACGGCAAGATCTACGGCGACAATACCGACGGCGTGGGCCTTGTGCGCGACATCGTCGATAATCTGGACTACCCGATCGCCGGCGCCAAGGTGCTGATTCTAGGCGCTGGCGGCGCGGTGCGCGGCGTGCTGGAACCCATTCTGGAGCAAAAGCCCGCCTCTTTGACCATCGCCAACCGCACCCTGATCAAGGCGGAGGCGCTGGCGCACCACTTCGCGCCCTGGGGCAAGGTGGAAGCGATCGGCTACGAGCAATTGAAGGGCCGCAGCTTCGACATCGTGATCAACGCTACCTCGACCAGTCTCAGCAATGAATTGCCCCCTATTCCCTACGGCTTGTTTACTGCGCGCACCCTGGCTTACGACATGGTGTACAGCAAGGGCCTGACGCCCTTCCTGCAGCGCGCTCAGGCAGAGAACGCCGGCATGCTGGCCGACGGCCTGGGCATGCTGGTGGAGCAGGCGGCGGAATCCTTCTCCATCTGGCGCGGCGTGGAGCCGGCCACTCGCAAAGTGACCAATATGCTGCGGGAAGTGCTGGCCTGACGCCTGCCCGGGTCTAGCCGGGGCGGACCTATTTTGAGCTGTGCCGGCATTCCCCTCCCGCGGTTTGAATCCCAATCCCCCTTGCTCTGCGAGGGGGCTCGCTTTGCGAGTCAGATGATGCGTCTCTTCCTGAAAGTGTTGGCGGCCCTGATGGCCGCCTTTCTGCTGTATAACCTGTGGATCTTTGGCCACATTGTTTATTGGCGCGGCCACAATCCATCGGCCAGTTCCTTCATGAACGAACAGCTGGCCAAGCTGCAGCAGGACGATCCCGAGGCGGAACTGCGCCACAAATGGGTGAGTTACGAGCAGATATCCCCCAATCTCAAGCGCGCGCTGATCGCATCCGAGGACGCCAAGTTCGTCGATCACGAGGGATTCGACTGGGATGGCATTGAGGCCGCGTTCGAAAAAAACATGAAGAAGGGCAAGATCGTCGCTGGCGGTTCCACCATCAGTCAGCAACTGGCCAAAAATCTATTCCTGTCCAGCAGCAAGACCCCGTGGCGGAAGGTGGAGGAGGCCTTGATTACGGTGATGCTGGAAACCGTGCTGGACAAGCGGCGCATCTTCGAGATCTATCTGAACGTGATCGAATGGGGCAACGGCGTGTTTGGCGCGGAGGCGGCGTCACGCTACTACTACCATTCCAGCGCGGCCCGGCTGTCCTCGGCTCAGGCGGCCAAGCTGGCGGCGATGGTGCCCAACCCGCGCTACTATGACACCCACCGCGGCGCGCCGGGCCTGGCGCGCAAAACCCGTATCATCCAGCGGCGGATGGGCTATGTGGAACTGCCTTGAGCGTCTGTGGGGCGGATTGGAGCGGCGCAGGGCGCATGTTACAATTGCGACTTTCTTTGAGTGCGCCGTGCGCGAGGCATGGCGGCTACGCAATGGACTTACCCAGTTATCCCGTAATCCAATCCCGATTTACCGTTAGAGAATAATGCCCGCCTCAGACCGCCCGCGCCGCGCGCGCCATCTGGGCGGAAGGAGACGTGCATGACGGTTGCCTTCAAGCAACAATCCGCCGATCGTCTGCAAGAAAGCCTGGCCCTGGTGCAGCGCCTGATCGAGCGCCAGCGGCAGTTGGAAGATCTTGTATCCCGCCAGGAGGCGTCCGAGCCGCCGACGGACCCGCTGGCCCCGCATTACAATCTGGAGGCGCTGCGCCTCAAGTTGGAGCAGCTGCACCCGGCCGATGTCGCCCATATTCTGGAAGCCTTGCCGCTGGAAGACCGCTTGCTGGTTTGGGACCAGGTGGAGGGCGCGCGCGACGGCGCCATCCTGTTGGAAGTATCCGACGCGGTCAGGGAATCGCTGATCGAAGTGATGGAGTACGGCGAGCTCGTGAACGCCGCCGAACAGCTGGACGCGGACGAGCTGGCCGAGCTGGCGCCGGACATGCCGCGCCAAGTGGTGTACGAAGTGATGGGCGGGCTGGGCGAGGAGGAACGCGCCCAACTGCAATCGGCGCTGTCCTACGACGAGGATAAGGTCGGCGCGCTGATGGACTTCGACTTGGTCAAGATCCGTGCCGACGTCAGTTGCGAAGTCGTGCTTCGCTATCTGCGCCGTTTCGACGAGTTGCCGGCGCATACCGACAAAATTTTCGTGATCGACGATTTGGGCCTGCTCAAGGGCGTGCTCTCCATCCGCAAACTGCTGGTGTCCGACCCCGACGCGCTGGTGGCCGAAGTGATGGCCACCGAACTGGTCAGCTTCAGTCCGGACGAAGACGCCGCCGACGCAGCGCTGGCCTTCGAGCGCTACGACTTGATTACCGCGCCGGTGGTGGACGAGGCCGGCAAGTTGATTGGCCGGCTGACCGTGGACGAGATGGTGGACGTGATCCGCGAAGAGTCCGACAGCGAAGTGCTGAACCTGGCCGGTTTGAAAGAGGAAGAAGACCTGTTCGCGCCGGTGATCGACTCGGTGAAGAACCGCTGGGCCTGGCTGGCGATCAATCTATGCACCGCCTTCGTCGCCTCGCGCGTGATCGGCGTGTTCGAGCACTCCATTTCCCAATTGGTGGCCTTGGCCGCCTTGATGCCCATCGTTGCCGGCATCGGCGGCAACTCCGGCAACCAGACCATCACCATGATCGTGCGCGCGCTGGCCATGGGACAGATGCAGCTGAGCCAGGCTTGGCGCTTGTGGCGCAAGGAGCTTGGCGTCAGCATGATCAACGGCGTGTTGTGGGGAGGGGTGATAGGCAGCGTGGCCTGGTTGTTGTACGGCAGTTTCTCGCTGGGCCTGGTCATGCTGGGCGCGATGTTGCTCAACCTGATGCTGGCCGCCACCATGGGGGTGCTGATTCCCTGCCTGATGCAACGTTCCGGGCGTGACCCGGCGTTGGGTTCCAGCGTGCTGATCACCGCCTGCACCGATTCCGGCGGGTTTTTCATCTTCCTGGGTTTGGCCACCCTGTTTCTGCTGTGACGACCATGTTGACGATAGCCGAGGCCTTGCGCCTATACCCTTTGCCCCGTCTGGAAGCGCGCATGCTGTTGCAGCAGGCGGCGCCGGAGCTGACTCACGCCCGCATCGCCGCTTATCCGGAGCAGGCGCTGAGCGCGGAACAAGACGCGTGTTTCCGCGCGTTGGCGGCCCGGCGGGCAGCGGGAGAGCCAGTGGCCTATCTGATTGGCCGGCGCGAGTTTTACGGCCGCGATTTCGCCGTGGGGCCGCAGGTGCTGATTCCCCGGCCGGAAACCGAGCATCTGATCGAGGCTGCGTTGGAACGGACCGGCCGAGGCGCCGCCCGCGTGGTGGACCTGGGCACCGGCAGCGGGGCCATCGCCGCGACTTTGGCGCTGGAAGCGCCGGCTTGGCGGGTGAGCGCTGTCGATCTGTCGCCCGAGGCGCTGGCCGTCGCCCGCGGCAACGCCGAGCGTCTGGGCGCGCGCGTCGATTTTTATCAGGGCAGTTGGTATCAAGCGCTGCCGGCGGACGCGGTCTTTGATCTCATTGTCTCCAATCCGCCTTACATCCGGCGCGACGACGAGCATTTGGGGCTGGGGGACGTGCGTTTCGAGCCGCGGATGGCGTTGACCGACGAAGCCGACGGTCTGGCCTGTCTGCGCGCCATCGCCGCAGGCGCGCCGAGGCGGCTGGCTCCGGGCGGTTGCTTGATCGTCGAGCATGGCTACGATCAAGGCGAGGCAGTGCGTCGGCTTTTCTCCGACACGGGTTTGCTGCAAGTGGAAACCATTGTCGATCTGGCGGGTCTGGATCGAATCACCCTTGCAACGATGAAAGCTGACTGATGTGGTTTAAGTTGTCCTGTTTGCGCCGGCTGTGGCCGGCGTTGTTGTTGTCGCCTTTGATTCTGTCCTTGCTGTTGTCGCCGGACTTGAACCGGGAGGTTTTTCTTGCCGTGCATCAGGGGGCGCGCATCGTGCCCGCCGTCTGCTGGCGGCTGCTCAATGTGTTGGGCGATTGGCCTACGGTGCTGGCCCTGCTGCTGGCCCTGAGCTGGCGACGGCCGGACAAGCTGCCGGCTTTATTGTTCGGCTGCGGCGCCGGCGTGTTTCTGGCCATTGTGCTCAAAGCCGGCTTCGCCGTGCCGCGGCCGCCGTTGGTGCTGCCTCCTGGCGCGGTGCAATTGCTGGACGACTTGCCCGGCAACGGTTCTTTTCCCTCCGGCCATGCAATGGCCTCCGCCACGCTGGCGAGCTTTCTTTACTATTCAGGCATGGTGCGACAGGGCTTGTGGCTGAGCGTCGGCGTGGTCTTGGTGATGTGCGCTCGGCTGGCTACCGGCGTGCATTGGCCGCTGGATGTGACGGTGGGCGCCTTGCTGGGGTGGGCCGCTATGTTCGGCGCCTGCCGCTGGGCCTGGCCTCAAGGGTGGCCTGCGGGTTTGAGCGCGCGGCTGCAATCGTTGATGCTGCCTGCTCTGGCGCTGCAGTTGTTGTGGTTGTTGTACAAGCCCGGCAGCCATGAGGAGTACGGCTTGAGGCTGGCGGTGTGCTCGCTGGTGCTTGCCGCTGGCTGCCGGCGCTGGTGGCTCGCTCGTTAGTGCCTGCTTACGATCTGCTGCGCGTCGGCGATACAGCGTTGAAAACGGCTTCGAAATGCTCATGTGCCACGCGTACATTCCGCTTTCTCAGCCGTTTTCGCCATGTCTCGCCCTGGCTCGCGAGACTTTGAGCAGGCCCTTTAGAGATGGCGCGGTTGATTCCGCGAGCTGGCATGACAAAGGCGGCCCATCGGGCCGCCTTTGTCGAAATCAGGCCGGCGAACCGGCAAAAGCATTACAATGCCGGCTTGGCTGGCTGCCTGATCAATGGTGGTGGCCGTGCTCGCCGTGGGCGTGGCCGTGGCTGATTTCATCGGCGCTGGCTGCGCGGATTTCCACAACCTTGGCGGCGAAGCGGATGCTTTGGCCGGCCAGCGGGTGGTTGGCGTCGACAACGGCCTTGCCGTCGGCGATGTCGGTGACGCGGAACAGCAGCACGTCGCCGGTTTCCGGATCGTCAGCTTCGAACATCATGCCGACTTCGACGTCAGCCGGGAACACGTCCAGATCTTCCAGGCGGATCAGTTCTTCTTCCGGGTCGCCGAAAGCGTCGTCCGGCGTCATCTTGACGTCGATGGAGTCGCCAACGGCCTTGCCTTCCAAAGCTTCTTCCACCAGCGGGAAGATGCCGTCGTAGCCGCCATGCAGATAGCTGATCGGCTCTTCGGTTTTGTCGAGGAGGTTGTTGTCAGCGTCGAACATCTCGTAGTGGAGGGTAACGACGGTGTTTTTGGAGATTTGCATGAGTGCGGATCCGTGAAGGAAGGTCAATAAAGCAGATGGCGGCGCAAGCCGGCCATCGAAAACGATTTTCAGATGCGCCGCCATTGCGCGCATCCCTTATTGTAAACCATTGCCGGGCGTTTCAGCCCGTGAAACTGCCATGAACACAACAACTTTGCTGGGCGGGATGTCGCCCCAACAATTCCTTGCCGAGTACTGGCACAAGAAGCCTTTGCTGATCCGCGGCGCTCTGACCGAAGTGGGGCCGCTGGCGGATTTTTCGGTGCTGTCTCAGCTGGCGACCCGCGAAGACGCTGAATCGCGCTTGATTGAATGTCGCGACGGACGCTGGAGCCTGGAGCGCGGTCCGTTCCGCCCGGCGCGCTTCCGCCGCCTGCCGGAGACGGACTGGACCTTGTTGGTGCAGGGCGTCAACCAGCACTTGCCGCACATCGACGAGCTGCTGTGGCGTTTCAATTTCATTCCTTACGCGCGGCTGGACGATTTGATGATCAGCTACGCGCCGCCGGGCGGCACCGTGGGCCCGCATTTCGACGCCTACGATGTGTTCCTGCTGCAAGTGGGCGGGCGCAAGCGCTGGCAGATATCCACCCAGCACGACGACGACTTCATCGAAGACGCGCCGATCCGGGTGCTGAAGGATTTCCGCTGCGAGCAGGAGTTCGTGCTGGAGCACGGCGACATGCTCTATCTGCCGCCAAAGTGCGCGCATCACGGCGTGGCGTTGGATCCCGGCATGACTTATTCGATCGGTTTTCGCGCCCCGCCGGCGCAGGAACTGGCGACACAATTCCTGGTGCATTTGCAAGACCGCCTCTGCGTGGAAGGCGTGTACGCCGACCCCGACCTCACGTTGCAGCAAGATCCGGCGCGAATAGGCGATGATATGGTGGAGCAGGTTAGCCGGCTGCTGGAGCAGATTCGCTGGGACAAGGCCGCGGTGGGCGACTTTCTGGGCCACTATCTGACCGAACCCAAGGCGCATGTCTTTTACGAGGCGCCGGAAGAGGAGTTGGACGAAGACGAATTCGAGATCGAAGCGGCCGAGCATGGATTGGAGCTGGATCGCAAGAGTCAGATTCTGTTCTGCGGCGACAGTTTCTATTGCAATGGCGAGAAACTGGAGGTGGAAGAGGGGGATTTCGAGGCCTGGTGCGCCTTCGCCAATGCCAGACGCATTGCAGGCGCGGCGCTTGGGCCCGGCATGCAGGAATGTTTGTATGAGGGATATCTGGCAGGCTATTGGCATTTGGCGACGAATGTAGCAAAATAACCACAGAAATTGTTCGGATGCGCAAGTGATATCGACAAATTCTGGCCTCAACGACAGGGGTAAACGCCCGTTTTTGTGGCTATGCTGCTTTGCGGAAGAGGATTATGGGCAAAGGTGTTTTTTTGGAATTTTGCCCCCTATACAGCCTTTTTTTTCGTGATACAATTTGCGCACTGATGGATTTTCAGTCGCCCGGCTTATTTCGAAGACCGTGCGATAACTGACGTCTTGTTCAACTTATCCTCAAAGGTAATGAAAAAATGAAACAGTCGCTCCTCGTTGCTGCCCTGCTGGCTGTAGCCCTGTCCGCTTGCGGTAAGAAAGCTGAAGCTCCGGCTGAAGCTTCCGCTCCTGCTGTTGAAGCATCCGCTCCGGCTGCCGCTCCGGCATCCGCTCCGGCTGCTGAAGCTTCCGCTCCGGCTGCTGCTTCCGCTCCGGCTGCTGAGGCTTCCGCTGCCAAGTAATTCTTGGCCTGCGACAAAAAAACCGGCTATGGCCGGTTTTTTTGTATCTGTAGCAAATGGAACAAGGGGTGTTGCAACATGAAAACAACACAATTGTCTGTTCGCTACAAAGTGTTACATTTTTGCCTGATTGTCTATGGCCGGATTAACTGATCGGCAGTTTGATAATCAAGGTGCAAAGAAAAGCCCGCGATAGCGGGCTTTTCTTTTTTAAGGCACGCGCTGATTTCGCGTCTTATTGCAGCTCGGTTTGCAATTTCGACAGCGCGGCCTTGCTGAACGCGTCGGACAGAGGCTTGCCCTGCTTGTCCTGAATGGACACCGTGCTGGAGCCGGGCGCGGTTTCCTTGATTTGCACGCGGTATTCCTGCTCGGTGGGCTTGGCGGACTTGCCGTCGTTGCTCTTCCAGAAGGCGAGGCTGGACCAGAAGCCGCCGGATTCGTTCTTATCGGTTTCGCTCTTGGCCGGTTTGACGAAGTAAACGCCTTGGGAGCGGTCTCGGTCGCTGACCACCAGGCCGACGCGATCCAGCGCCAAGCCGACGCGGCGCCAGGCGCGGTCGAACTCGTCACTGAGCACCAACTGGCCGTCGACGATGGGTGTTTGCGGCTTGGTCGGCGCGCTCAGCGTCTGCTTGACCTGTTCGCGAGCTTTGTCCTCGGCCATGCCCAGATTCATCATGAAGCGGCCCAGCAACTCGGCTTCCAGGCCTGGGTCGGTGGCGCGGGGCTGCCAGATGGTGTTGGTCTTGGTTGTGTCGGCATAGACTTCTTCCATGCCGCGGTGGGAGAAGTAGACTTCTGTGCCGTTGGCGGTCTTTTCCAGACGAATGCGGAATTTGTCGCGCTCGCCGGTGGAGTAGACGCTGCCGAGACCGACGGTTTCCAGCAGTTTGCGCAGGCCGTCGTTGGGCAGCTTGGCGCGGTTTTCCGCCCAGTCCGTTTCCATGACGCCTACGGCCGGGTCTTCGCTCTTGATGACGAAGCCGTTGTCTTGCCAGAAGGCCTTCAATGCCGGCCACAGCTGTTCCGGGCTCTTGCCGGATACCACCAGCCAGCGTTGGGTGCCGGCGCGCTCCATCTTGACGTTGTCCAGCTGGTTCAGCGCAACCGAGCTGCCGGCCGCCGGCTGTTGGGCCGGAGAGTCGACTTTGGCGCCTTGGGCTGCGGCGCTGGCTGCGCCGGGGATGGTGTACTTGTTCTGGATTTGCGGCGCGGTCAGGTCGGGCGGCACTTCCAGAGTGTTGACGGTTTTAGGCTTGTCGGACTGGTAGTCCAGCTTCTTGGTCAGCGGCTGTTGCGAGCTGCAACCGGCGATAATGCCGGTTGCCAGCAGAATCGCGGCGGGCGCGGTTCGTTTCATGCGGTCTCCCATCGTTTCGGCAGAGGAAGGATTAAAGGATGTCGGCTTGTTTCATCGCCGCTTCCACGGAGGCTTGCGCGTCGATGGACAGCGGCGTCAGCGGCAGGCGTATGCCGGAGGGAATCCGGTTCATCCGCGCCAGCGCCCACTTGGCCGGAATCGGGTTGGGTTCGATAAACAGCTGCTTGTGCAGGCCTTGCAGCTTGTCGTTGATTTCGCGAGCCAGCTTGGCGTTGCCGCCGGTGGCGGCTTTGCAAAGCTCGCTCATCAATTTGGGCGCGATATTGGCGGTGACCGAGATCACGCCATGGCCGCCGCACAGCATGAAAGCCATGCCGGTGGCGTCGTCCCCGGAGTAGAGGGTGAAGCCGTCCGGAACGCGCATGACCAGATCACAGGCGCGGCCGATGTCGCCGGTGGCGTCTTTCAGGCCGACGATGTTGGGGTGGGCGGCCAGGCGCAGCGCGGTGTCGTTGCTCATGTCGGCAACGGTGCGGCCGGGCACGTTATAAAGGATGACCGGCAGCTTGCTGGCATCGGCGATCGCTTTGAAATGCTGGTAAAGACCTTCCTGAGTGGGCTTGTTGTAATAAGGCACGACCGACAACACGTAATCGGCGCCAACCTCCTGAGACAAGTGGCTCAGTTCGATCGCTTCGGCCGTGGAGTTGCCGCCGGCGCCGGCGACGACTTTGACGCGGCCGGCGGCGTATTTCACAACCGCCTTGACCACGGCGATGTGCTCGGTCACGTTCAATGTGGCGGATTCGCCAGTGGTGCCAACCGCGACAATGCCGTCGGTGCCATTCTCAATATGGAAATCGACGAGTCGTCGCAGTGCCTCGTAGTCGACCGAGCCGTCTGCGGACATCGGGGTGACCAGGGCGACCAAGCTGCCGGTAAGCATAGTTCAGCCTATCTCAGGGAATAGAAAACAAGGCTTACGATTGTAGCGGAATTCGAGAAGCTGGCAAAAGGTAGGCGGCGTTTCCTTGACGGACGGTTCGGGAAAACGCCTGCACTGTGCTAGAATCCCACGTTTTTCCGATACTTACGGCTATTTGGCTGAAGGATCCCTAAGCGTGATTACCACAAGCAATATTACCATGCAGTTTGGCGTCAAACCTTTGTTCGAAAAGGTTTCCGTCAAATTTGGCGAAGGCAACCGTTATGGCCTGATCGGCGCCAACGGTTCCGGCAAATCCACTTTTATGAAGATTCTGGGTGGCGACCTGGAGCAGACCAGCGGCGAGGTGGCCATTGAGAACGGCCTGCGCCTGGGTAAGCTGCGCCAGGATCAGTTCGCCTATGAAGATCAGCGCGTCATCGACGTGGTGATGATGGGGCATTCCGAAATGTGGGCGGCGATGAGCGAACGCGACGCCATCTATGCCAACCCGGAAGCCAGCGAAGACGATTACATGCACGCCGCCGAACTGGAAGCCAAGTTCGCCGAATACGACGGCTACACCGCCGAGGCGCGCGCCGGCGAACTGCTGATGGGCGTGGGCATTCCGGTGGAACAGCACGCCGGCCCGATGAGCGAAGTGGCGCCGGGCTGGAAATTGCGTGTTTTGCTGGCTCAGGCTCTGTTCTCCAATCCGGACATCCTGTTGCTGGACGAACCCACCAACAACCTGGACATCAACACCATCCGCTGGTTGGAAAACGTGCTCAACGAGCGCAACTCCACCATGATCATCATTTCGCACGACCGTCACTTCCTGAATTCGGTGTGCACCCACATGGCGGATTTGGACTACAACACCATTCGTATCTACCCGGGCAATTACGACGACTACATGATCGCGTCGGCCCAGGCGCGCGAACGCCAGTTGTCGTCCAACAGCAAGGCCAAGGAACGTATCCAGGAACTGCAAGAGTTCGTGGCCCGCTTCTCTGCCAACAAGTCCAAGGCGCGCCAGGCGACCAGCCGACTGAAGCAGGTGGACAAGCTGAAGTCCGAAATGGTGGAAGTGAAGCCGTCCAGCCGTCAAAACCCGTTCATTCGTTTTGAAATGGACGACAAGTTCAAACTGCACCGTCAGGCGGTGGAGGTGGATCACCTCAATAAGGCTTACGATACCAAAGTCCTGTTCAAGGATTTGAGCCTGATCCTGGAGGCAGGGGCCCGCTTGGCCATTATCGGCCCTAACGGCGCGGGCAAGACCTCGCTGGTTAAATTGCTGGCCGGCGCCTTTGACGCGCAGTTCGCCGAAGGCCTGAGCGCTGACCACGGCTCGATCAAATGGGCGGAGAAAGCCCAGGTGGGCTATTTCGCCCAGGACCACGAGGCCGATTTCGACAGCGACATGACGCTGACGGAATGGATGCGCGAATGGGGCCAGGAAGGCGACGACGAGCAGGTGATCCGCGGCACGCTGGGCCGTCTGTTGTTTGGTGGCGACGAGGTGGGCAAGCCGGTGCGCGTGCTGTCCGGCGGCGAGAAGGGCCGCATGCTGTACGGCAAGCTGATCCTGCAAAAGCCGAATGTGATGATTATGGATGAGCCGACCAACCATATGGACATGGAGTCGATCGAATCCCTGAACATGGCGCTGGAGAAGTACAAGGGCACCTTGATCTTTGTCTCCCACGACCGTCAGTTCGTCAGCTCGCTGGCGACGCATGTGTTGGAGCTGGACGGCAAGGGCGGGTACGACTACTACACCGGCAACTACGAAGACTACTTGGCCAGCAAAGGCCTGGAGTAAGTTGCTGCTTATGGTCGGTTACACTCGGTAACTGACCTGTAGAGCAGTTGCTTTACCGGCGGGAGTGAGTGCGCTATATTGCAGTGCGTCTTGTGCACTGCAATGGCTGCGGCGCACAAACTTCCGCTTTTCTTTTTGCTTTAAAAAATAACCAATAAAAACAGGTATTTGGCCATAGGTGGTCGATGGTGGAGTTGTGAGTCCGGCCTCTGGACGGATTGCCTGTCATCTACAAAGTCAGTAAGGAAAATCCATGCGCTTGAAAGGTAAAGTCTCCATCATCACCGGCGCCGCCAGCGGCATCGGCAAGGCGACAGCCGAGAAATTCGTTAAAGAAGGCGCGGTCGTCGCCGTTTGCGACCTCAATCTGGACGCTGTTAACGCGGTGGTAGAGGAGTTGCAGCAGGCTGGCGGCGAAGCCATCGGCTACAAGGTGGATGTGACGAATAAGGGGCAGATCGCGGACATGGTTGCCGATCTGAAAAACCGCCGCGGCCGCATCGACGTTCTGGTCAACAACGCCGGCATCGTCATGGACGCTCAACTGATGAAGATGACCGAAGACCAGTTCGACAAGGTGATCGACATCAATCTGAAAGGCGTTTACAACTGTGCCCGCGCGGTGATCGACACCATGGTGGAGCAGGGCGGCGGCGTGATTCTGAACGCGTCCTCGGTGGTGGGTGTCTACGGCAACTTCGGCCAGACCAACTACGCTGCGTCCAAGTTCGGCGTCATTGGCTTCGTCAAAACCTGGGCCAAGGAATTGGGCAAAAAAGGCATTCGCGCCAACGCGGTGTGCCCGGGCTTCGTTGCCACCCCCATCCTGCAATCGATGCCGGAGAAGGTGATTCAGGCGATGGAGGACAAAGTGCCGATGCGGCGCATGGCCGATCCGACCGAGATCGCCAACGTCTACGCCTTCCTGGCGTCCGACGAAGCCAGCTACATCAACGGCGCGGCCATCGAAGTGACTGGCGGCCTGACGCTCTGATTCTTCGCGCCCGCACGTGAAAACGCCCCGATGTCGGGGCGTTTTGCTTTGTCGGGCCACGGAGGCTTCAATCCTCGCTGTCCGGGTCCCGGGCCAGCAGAGCGGCTTCGACTTCGCGTCGGTGCAAATGCGGCGCGAACAGCTCGATAAAGGTGTAGGCGAAGCCGCGCAGATAGGCGTCCTTGCGGATGCCGATCTTGGTCGTGGACGGTTCGAACAGATGGCCGGCGTCCAGCAATTGCAGATTGACGTCGCGCTCCGGCTCGTAAGCCATGCTGGCGATGATGCCTATGCCCAGTCCCAGGCCGACATAGGTCTTGATCACGTCGGTATCGATCGCGGTCAGCACCACGTTGGGCGCCAGGCCCTGGTCGGCGAAAGCTTTGTTGATCTTGGAGCGGCCGGCGAAGGCGAAGTCGTAGGTGACGATGGGGTAGCGGGCGATGTCCGCCAGCGTCAGCGGGCGATCCAACCCCGTCAGCTCGTGTCCTTCCTGCACCACGATGGAACGGTTCCATTCATAGCAGGGCAGCATCGCCAATTCTTTGTACAAAGCGATGCCTTCGGTGGCGATGGCGAGGTCGGCTTCGCCGGACACCACCATTTCGCAGATCTGGGTGGGGCTCCCCTGCTTGATCGACAGCCTCACTTTGGGGTAACGTCGAACGAATTCGGCGATGGCCGGCGGCAGCGCGTAGCGTGCTTGGGTGTGCGTGGTGGCGATGGTCAGCGCGCCTTCCGCCTCTTTGGAGAATTCGTCGCCCACCCGTTTCAGATTCTGCGCTTCGCGCAGAATGCGCTCCGAGATGCGCAGCACCTCTTTGCCGGGCTCGGACACTGAAACCACCCGCTTGCCGTTGCGGATGAAGACCTGGATGCCCAGTTCATCCTCCAGCAGCCGGATCTGCTTGGAAATGCCCGGCTGCGAGGTGTGCAGTTTTTCCGCGGCTTCCGAGACGTTCAGCCCTTGCTTGGCCACCTCCACCAAGTAACGCAGTTGTTGCAGCTTCATGCGACGCCATCCTCTATAAAACCTGTAGTAATTAAATACTAACACAATATTCTTTTCGGTTTATAAGCGGCTTGGGTAGGATTGTCATGAAATTTCCTGCCTGGAGTCTCTGATGAGCCTGGAAGCAAAACTGGACGCCACCGTCGCCTGCCTCAGGACGATCGCCGCCGCGCATCCGGACGCCGTGCTGGCCAACAGCTACGGCGCGGAGGACATGGTGCTGACCGATCTGATCGCCCGTCTGGGGCTGGGCATAGCGGCCTTTAGCCTGGACACCGGCCGCCTGCCGGCGGAAACCTACGATCTGATGCAACGGGTGGAAGAGCGCTACCCCAGCCACCCAGTCGCCGTGTATTTCCCTCAGGCCGCCGCGGTCGAGCAATACGTCGGTCTCCATGGCATCAACGGCTTTTACCGCAGCGTGGACGCGCGCAAGTCCTGTTGCCAGGTACGCAAGCTGGAGCCGCTGCGGCGCGCGCTGGCCGGGCGGTCCGCCTGGATCACGGGGTTGCGGCGCGAACAGTCGCCGACGCGTCAGGACCTGCAGGTCAGCGAATACGACGCCGACAACGGCCTGCAAAAATACAGCCCGCTGCTGGACTGGAGCGAGCGTGATGTCTGGGACTACCTGCGCGCGCACGAAGTGCCCTACAACGCCCTGCATGACCGCCATTATCCTTCCATCGGCTGCGCGCCCTGTACCCGGGCCATTTCGGTGGGCGAGGACGTCCGAGCTGGACGCTGGTGGTGGGAAAACCCCGATTCCAAGGAGTGCGGCCTGCACGTCAAGGCCAGCCCGTTGAAACGTCCGGCATAGCGCCGTCTGAAAGAGCACCATGTATCAATATGATGAAGTCGATCACCGTATCGTCCGCGAGCGCGTGGTCCAGTTCCGCGATCAGACCCGGCGCTATCTGGCCGGCGAGCTGAGCGAGGACGAGTTTCGCCCGCTGCGTTTGATGAATGGCCTGTACGTGCAGCGCCACGCGCCGATGCTGCGCGTCGCCATTCCCTACGGCCATCTGCGCAGCGGCCAGCTGCGCAAGTTGGCCGACATCGCCCGCCGCTACGATAAGGGCTACGGCCATTTCACCACCCGCCAGAACATTCAGTTCAACTGGCCGGAGCTGGCGCGGGTGCCCGATATCCTGGAAGAGCTGTCCACGGTGGAGATGCATGCGATCCAGACTTCGGGCAACTGCGTGCGCAACACGACGACCGACGCGTTCGCCGGCGTGGCCGGCGACGAACTGCTGGACCCGCGGCCCTGGTGCGAAATCATTCGGCAGTGGAGCACCTTGCACCCCGAGTTCACCTTCCTGCCGCGCAAATTCAAGATCGCGGTGTCCGGCAGCGTGGAGGACCGCGCAGCCACCCGCGTGCACGACATCGGCCTGCACGTGGTGCGCAACGAGGCCGGCGAAGTGGGCTTCCGAGTGATGGTGGGCGGCGGTCTGGGGCGTACCCCCATCGTCGGCGACGTGGTCAAGGATTTTTTGCCCACGCCGCACCTGCTGACCTATCTGGACGCGGTGCTGCGGGTTTACAACCGCTTTGGCCGTCGCGACAACAAGTACAAGGCGCGCATCAAGATTCTGGTCAAGGCGATGACGGTGGAGGGCTTTGCCGCCAAGGTCGAGGACGAATGGCTGCATATCAAGGGCGGTCCTGCCACCCTGCGTGACGAGGACGTCGCTCATTACGCCAGCTTTTTCACTGACCCGCCGTATCAGACGCTGCCGGCCAATCCCCCCGAACTGCGGGCACTGCTCGAAGAGGACAAAGGCTTCGCCCGTTGGGCGGAGCGCAATACCCGCGCCCACAAGCGGCCGGGCTATCGCTCGGTGGTGCTGTCGCTGAAGCGGGCCGGCGTGCCGCCCGGCGACATCAGCGCGGAACAGATGGACGCGGCGGCGGATTTGGCCGACCGCTTCGGCTTTGGCGAGCTGCGCGTCGCCCATGAGCAAAACCTGGTGCTGCCGGACGTGCCGGAGAAGGATTTGCACGCGCTGTGGCTACTGGCGCGCGAGCATGGCTTCGCCACGCCCAATATCGGCCTGCTCACCGACATTATCTGCTGTCCGGGCGGCGACTTCTGCTCGCTGGCCAATGCGCGTTCGATTCCGGTTGCGGAGGCTATTCAGCAAACCTTCGAGGACATGGACTATCTGTACGACCTTGGCGACATTGACTGCAATTTCTCCGGTTGCATGAACGCTTGCGGTCATCACCATATCGGCAATATCGGCATACTCGGCGTCGACAAGAACGGGGAGGAGTGGTACCAGATCACGCTGGGCGGCAGCCAGGGCAGCGCCACCAGCATAGGCAAGGTGATAGGGCCCTCGTTTGCTCAGGCCGACGTGCCCAAGGCTTTCACCACCATCATGAGCGTCTATTTGGAACAACGCGGTTCGGGTGAGCGCTTCATTGAAACCGTGCGCCGTATCGGCATCGAACCCTTCAAGGAGCGGGTGTATGCCAAACATCATTAAACAGGGACAAGTCCGGCCGGACGATTGGAGTCTGCTGCGCAGGGACGAAAACGGCCAGTTGCCGGAAGTCGCGGCGGGCGGCAATGTGATCGTGCCGCTGTCCGATTGGCTGGAGAGGCGCGCGTTCTGGCGCAGCCATGCTGCGCGGGTGGGGGTTTGGCTAGGGCCGGACGAGGATCCCGCACAGCTACTGGCCGATTTGCCAGAGCTGGAGTTGATCGCCGTCGATTTTCCGGCCTTTACCGATGGCCGCGGCTACAGTCATGCCCGCTTGCTGCGCGAGCGTTACGGCTATCGCGGGGAACTGCGGGCGATTGGGGATGTCTGGCAAGACTTACTGCACTCCATGGCGCAAGTCGGTTTTGATGCATTCGCCATTAAGGATGGCAAGGCGCTGGAATCTTCGCTGGATGGTTTTAATACTTTTAGCGAAAACTATCAGGCTACTGTGCTCAATCCGCTGCCACTGTTTCGTAGGCGCGTCACATCGCTGTAATGTGTGGTTTATGCGAGACAGAGGCCACAAAAAAACGCTTTTTTTGACGTTTTTTTGCAACGGATTGCTCTCAATCTGTGGCGTCCTAAGTTGACATGGGGTTGCAGCGTTTCTATAGTGCGGGTTAACTGCATAAACACAGTTTGCAGATCACCCTGTTGTTTGCAGTAAAATTGTTCGTGTGGTCTTTGCGTCAGCCCGCATTGCTACCCATTTTATAGATTAAAGAGGGAATAACATGACTAAACAGCTGAAACTGAGCGCCCTGGTTGCTGCTCTGTTGGTTTCCGCTAGCGCTTTTGCTGCTAAACCTGGCTATGCCGTTGACCAGTCCACCGAATCCGTGACTCGCAACAACTACGGCGAGTGCTGGAGAACCAACTTCTTCGACAAGGCTAAAGACGGCCTGGTTGAATGTGGCGATCGCGAAGCTGCCAAGCCGGTAGCAGAAGCTCCGAAGCCGGTGCTGGTTTCCGAAAAAGAAAAAGTCACCCTGTCCGCTAAAGTGCTGTTCGACTTCGACAAGGCCAAGCTGCGCGCTGATGCCAAGAACGAACTGGACCCGCTGGTTGAAAAGCTGAAAGCCAACGCTGGCAAAGGCTACCTGAAGTCCGTTGAAGTTGCTGGCTACACCGACTTCATGGGTTCCGCTGCTTACAACAACCGTCTGTCGCAAGAGCGCGCCGACGCTGTTAAAGGCTACTTCATCGCTGCTGGCGTTCCGGCTGAAAAAGTGACCTCCGTAGGTCGCGGCGCCGCCGAAGCCAAGATGACTGCCGAGTGCAAGGCCAAATTCCCGAAATACCAGAAGAAAGGTTCCAAGCAGAACCTGGCTATCAAGGAATGCATCGAGTCTGATCGTCGCGTTGAGCTGACCATCGACGCGGTTAAAGAGTCCCTGGTTGAGAAGAAGTAATCTCGATTAGCTGCTCTGTTCAAAAAGCCCCGCAATCTTGCGGGGCTTTTTGCATTGTATGGCGGATAGCCGGCTCAGTTCGCCGTTGCCGGCCCAATTGCGTTTCATGTCTGGACGCTATCCGTAGCTGGCAGATACAATCGAAGGTTTTCAGGACGCAATAAGACCAGCACATGCAGGTATTTTTTGGAGATCCGCGGCGTTATCAGCTGCCAGCCTGCGCCTTGACCATAGGCAATTTCGACGGCGTGCACCTTGGCCATCAGAAAATGCTGCAGCGTCTGCGGCTGGAAGCCGACGCCCGAGGCCTACCGACGGCCCTGTTGACCTTCGAGCCCCATCCGAGGGAGTTCTTCGCGCGCGACAATCCGCCTGGCCGTTTGTCCACGTTGCGAGATAAACTGGTGTTTCTGCAGCGGTTGGGTTTGGTTGATTATGTGTTCGTCTATCGCTTCAATCGCGGCTTCGCCGGCATGTCGGCGTCGGATTTCATCGACAAGGTTCTGGTCCAGGGGCTGCAGACCAAGTATTTGCTGATCGGCGACGACTTCCAGTTCGGCGCCAAGCGGCAGGGCCATTTCGAGATGCTGAGCTCCTGTCCCCATTTCGTCACCGAGGCGATGCCGACGGTGTTGGCCATGGGTGAACGCGCCTCCAGCACCTTGGTGCGCGAGCGGCTGGCCGCAGGGGACCTGAGCGGCGCGGAAAGCCTGCTGGGGCGCGAGTATCAGATTTCCGGGCGTGTGGTGCATGGCAAGAAGCTGGGCCGCACCATAGGCTTTCCCACGGCCAACATCCATTTGCCGCATTTGCGTCCGGCCTTGCAGGGCGTATTCGTCGTGCAGGCGGAAACCGCCGACGGCGTGTTGGGCGGCGTGGCCAGCCTGGGTTTGAACCCGACGGTCAGCAACACACCGGACTACAAACTGGAAGTGCATCTGTTCGATTTCGCCGGCGATCTCTACGGGCAGCGGCTGACGGTGCGATTCCTGAAGAAACTGCGCGACGAGGCGCGGTATGATGATTTATCGGCGCTGATCGCTCAGATTGAAAAAGACGCGGGCAGCGCCAAGACCTATTTGACAAGTTTGCAGCGAGAGCAGGCATGAGCATCGATTATCGTAAAACCGTAAACCTGCTGGATACACCCTTCGCCATGCGCGGGGATCTGGCCAAACGCGAACCGGCCTGGGTCAAGCGCTGGCAGGAAGAGAAGCGCTACGACAAGCTGCGCAAGCTCTCCGCCGGCCGCCCCAAGTTCATCCTGCACGACGGCCCTCCGTACGCCAACAACGACATCCACCTGGGCCACGCGGTCAACAAGGTGTTGAAGGACATCATCGTCCGCTCCAAGACGCTGGCCGGTTTCGACGCCCCTTATGTGCCGGGCTGGGACTGCCACGGCCTGCCCATCGAACTGATGGTGGAGAAGCTGCACGGCAAGGACATTCCCGCCGCCAAGTTTCGCGAACTGTGTCGCGAATACGCGAAAGAGCAGGTGGCGCGCCAGAAGAAGGGCTTCATTCGCCTTGGCGTGTTGGGCGATTGGGACAATCCCTATCTGACCATGGATTTCAAGACCGAGGCCGATATCGTGCGGACCCTCGGCAAGATCTTCGAGAACGGCTATCTGAGCAAGGGCGAGAAGCCGGTGCACTGGTGCATCGAATGCGGCTCGTCGCTGGCCGAGGCCGAAGTCGAATACGAAGACAAAGTGTCGCCGGCGATCGATGTCGGCTTCAAGGTGCTTGACGCCGACAAGGCTTCGGCCGCCTTCGATGCCGACGCTTCCGGCGCGATGGCCGTAATCTGGACCACCACGCCGTGGACGCTGCCGGCCAACCAGGCCGTCGCCGCCGGCGCGAATCTGGATTATCAGTTGATCGACACCCCCAAGGGCAAGCTGATCCTGGGCAAGGATCTGGTCGAGTCGGCGATGAAGCGCTATGGCATCGAAGAGTTCCGCGTGCTGGGCGAAGCCAAGGGCGAGGCGCTGGAGCTGATTCAGTTGAGCCATCCGTTCTACGACCGCCAGGTGCCGGTGATTCTGGGCGACCACGTTACCACCGACGCGGGTACCGGCTTGGTGCATACCGCGCCGGCTCATGGTCTGGAAGACTTCCAGGCCGGCTTGCAGTACAAACTGCCGGTGGCCAATCCGGTGGCCGACGACGGGCGCTACAAGAGCACCACCGAACTGTTCGCCGGCATGCTGGTATGGGACGCCAACCCGCGCGTGATCGAAACCCTGGAAGAGCGCGGCACGCTGGTGCACAAGGCCAAGCTGGAGCATAGCTATCCGCATTGCTGGCGCCACAAGACGCCGATCATCTTCCGTGCCACGCCGCAGTGGTTCATCAGCATGGACCGCCAGGCTAATGGCGGCGAGACGCTGCGCGAGATCAGCCAGCGCGCCGTCGATGCCACCGAGTTCTTCCCGGCCTGGGGCCGCGCGCGTTTGGACGCGATGATCAAGAACAGCCCCGACTGGTGCGTGTCGCGTCAGCGAAACTGGGGCGTGCCGATGACTTTCTTCATCCACAAGGAGTCGGGCGAGCTGCATCCGCGTTCCGTCCAACTGCTGGAAGAAGTGGCGCTGCGCATTGAACAGCAGGGCATCGAAGCCTGGTTCAGCCTGGACGCCAAGGAGTTGCTGGGCGAAGAAGCCGAGCAATACCGCAAGCTCTCCGACACTCTGGACGTTTGGTTCGATTCCGGCTCCACCCACTTCGCGGTGCTGAAGCAGCGCCCGGAGCTGGCCTGGCCGGCGGACCTGTATCTGGAAGGCTCGGACCAGCATCGCGGCTGGTTCCAGTCCTCGCTGAAAACCGGTTGCGCCACCATAGGCCGCGCGCCGTACAAGCAGCTCTTGACCCACGGCTTCACCGTGGACGACAAGGGCTACAAGATGTCCAAGTCGCGCGGCAACGGCATTGCGCCGGAAGAGATTTGCGGCACCTTGGGCGCCGACATCCTGCGTCTGTGGGTGGCCAGCGCTGACTACTCCGGCGATATGTCGCTGTCGCAGGAAATCTTGAAGCGCACAACGGAAAGCTATCGCCGTCTGCGTAATACCATCCGCTTCCTGCTGTCCAATCTGTCGGATTTCGACCCGCTGGAACACGCTGTTCCGCTGGCCAATATGGTGGAACTGGACCAGTACGCGTTGCTGCGCGCCCGTGAAGTGCAGGAGAAGGCGGCGGGTGAACTGTACTCGCGCTATGCCTTCCACCATGTGGTGCAGGAAGTGGTGGGCTATTGCTCCGAGGATCTGGGCGCCTTCTACCTGGATGTGATCAAGGACCGTTTGTACACCACCAAGGCGGACAGCCATGCGCGCCGAAGCGCCCAGACCGCGCTGTACCACATCACCCGCAGCTTGCTGCTGCTAGTGGCGCCCATCCTGTGCTTCACCGCCGACGAGGCGTGGAACGTGCTGGTGGACAGCGAGGAAGAGTCGCCGCTGTATCACGTCTGGCATGAATTCCCGGCTCAGTCCGCCGAGCGCGAAGCGGCCTTGTCCGCCAAGTGGCTTGCCATTCGCGAACTGCGCGCTCAGGTCAACAAGCAGATCGAAGCGCTGCGCAGCGCCGATCAGCTGGGCTCCTCCTTGCAGGCGGAGATCGAAATCGAAGCCGACGGCGGGCTGTTGCAGTGGCTGAACGCCTTGGGCGATGAACTCAAGTTCGTGCTGATTGTCTCTAAAGCCAGCGTCAAGCAAGGCGAGCAAACCCGCGTCAGCGTGGTGTCGTCGACGCAGCAGAAGTGCGAGCGTTGCTGGCACTACCGCGCAGACGTCGGCAGCCATGCCGGCCACGGCGCGGTGTGCGGTCGTTGCGTGGACAATATCGACGGCAAGGGCGAGACGCGCCGCTTCGCCTGATCCGCGTCGACGACGCGGCGGCACGGCCGGGCCGGAAGGATGGGGGCGCTCAGCATTCCCGACTTCCGGCGCTTTGATATAGAGTGCGCGGAGTTCCGCTTCGCGTCGTGGAAAGGTCTGATGGAATCTGCAATGACTATGCCCAAGGCCAAGCAATGGCCGAAGTGGTTTGCGCTGGCGGCGGTAATCGTGTTGCTGGATCAATTGTCCAAGATCTATTTCAACGGCAATTACCAGTACGGCGAAGTCCGGGAAGTCATTCCCGGCTTTTTCGGTTTTACCTTGCTGTACAATCCGGGCGCGGCGTTCAGCTTCCTGCACGACGCCGGCGGCTGGCAGAAGTATCTGTTCTCGGGCCTGGCTTTCGCCGTGTCTGGCTGGCTGGGCTGGAATATCTTCAAGAACCGCTTTAGCGGACTGATGAATCTGGCCGCGGCTTTCATCATGGGCGGCGCGCTTGGTAATGTGATCGACCGCATCGTCCACGGCCATGTGATCGATTTCATCCAGGTGCATTACTACAGCAGCTGGTCGTACCCTGCCTTCAATCTGGCGGACTCCTTCATTTGCGTGGGAGCCGCCCTGATGGTGATGGATAGTTTCAGAAAGCCGCGCGCCTGAGCGCCGCGGCTTGAGCAAGGATTTGTGATGACGAAGACCATTATGCTGGCCAACCCGCGCGGTTTCTGCGCAGGCGTGGACCGGGCCATCGCCATCGTCGAGCGGGCGATTGAACTGTACGGCGCGCCGATCTATGTGCGTCATGAAGTGGTGCACAACCGTTTTGTCGTCGAGAACCTACGCGCCAAGGGCGCGGTGTTCATCGAGGAATTGAAGGATGTGCCCAGCGGCAGCACCCTGGTGTATTCCGCTCATGGCGTGCCGCAGTCGGTGCGCGAAGAGGCGGCGGCTTTGGGCCTGCAGGTGTTCGACGCCACCTGTCCCCTGGTGACGAAGGTGCATGTCGAAGTCAAGCGAATGAACAAGGCGGGCATGGAGATCGTCATGATCGGCCACGCCGGCCACCCCGAGGTGGAGGGCACCATGGGCCAGGTGGACGGCGGCATGTATCTGGTGGAAAACGTCGCCGATGTCGCGGGCTTGCAGGTGCGCAACCCGGCGGCCTTGTCCTACGTCAGCCAGACCACGCTGTCGGTGGATGAGACCCGCGACATCATCGCCGCGTTGAAGGCACGTTTCCCGGAGATCTCCAGCCCGAAAAAAGACGATATCTGCTACGCCACGCAAAATCGGCAGGACGCGGTGAAGGTGCTGGCCGATGAATGCGATATCGTGGTGGTGGTGGGGTCGCCCAATAGCTCCAACTCCAACCGCTTGCGCGAAGTGGCCGCGCTCAAGGGCGTGGACGCCTATATGGTGGACAACGCCGGTCAATTGGAGGAGGCCTGGTTCGCCGGCAAGCGGCGGGTGGGCGTCACCGCCGGAGCCAGCGCGCCGGAGGTGCTGGTGCAGGCGGTGATAGACCAGATCAAGGCTTTCGGTGCGGACAGCGTCAGCGAGCTGGACGGTGTGGAGGAGAACACGGTGTTTGCGTTGCCGCCGGCGCTGCGCGAAGACAAGCGCGCCTGAGCCCGCCCGGCGGTCTCGACGCCAAACTGGCCCCGCGGTCCCCCGCGGGGCTTTTTCATGTTCGCGCGGGGGGCGATCCTGTGTTGCGGGCAGGGGTATTGAAAAGTCCGGGACAGCCCTTATCTGATGCGCATCGTTGACCAACTCTTGTGATAAGTCACCATGAGCGCATTGAAAGAAACCCTGGGTTTTCAGACCGAAGTCAAGCAGCTGCTGCAGCTGATGATCCACTCCTTGTATTCCAACAAGGAGATCTTCCTGCGTGAACTGATTTCCAACGCTTCCGACGCCGCCGACAAGCTGCGTTTCGAAGGTTTGGCCAAGCCCGAGCTGTTCGAAAACGAGCCTGAGCTGAAGATCACCATCGGCTACGACGCCGAGGCGCGCACGCTGACCATCGCCGACAACGGCATCGGCATGAGCCGCGACGAAGTCATCGCCAATATCGGCACCATCGCCAAGTCCGGCACCAAGGCCTTTTTCGAGCAGTTGTCCGGCGACGCCAAGAAAGACGCCAACCTGATCGGTCAGTTCGGTGTCGGCTTCTACTCCGCCTTTATCGTGGCCGATAAAGTCACGCTGACCACCCGCCGCGCCGGCGACGCCGCCGACTCCGCCACTCGCTGGGAATCCGAGGGCGCCGGCGAATACACGCTGGAGCAAGTGGAGAAGGCCGGCCGCGGCACGGAAATCGTGCTGCACCTGAAGGAGGGCGAGGACGAGCTACTGAACGATTGGAAGCTGAAAGGCATCGTTCGCAAGTACTCCGACCACATCTCGATCCCGATCGAGATGAAAAAGGGCAATAGCTACGGCGAAAACGGCGAAGTCATCGTCAGCGACGAGATGGAAGCCGTGAACTCCGCTTCCGCGCTGTGGACCCGCGGCAAGAGCGAGATCAGCGAAGAGCAGTACAAGGAGTTCTACAAGCATGTGGCTCACGACTTCACCGACCCGCTGGCCTGGAGCCACGCTCGCGTCGAGGGCCGCCAGGAATACACCGAGCTGTTGTACATCCCGTCGCGCGCGCCCTTCGACTTGTTCGATCGCGAGCGCAAACAGGGCGTCAAACTCTACGTGCGCCGCGTCTTCATCATGGAAGACACCGAGAAGCTGATGCCGCACTACCTGCGCTTCGTGCGCGGGGTGATAGACAGCAACGACCTGCCGCTGAACGTGTCGCGCGAGATCCTGCAAGAAAGCAAGGACATCGACGCCATCCGCAACGGCTGCGTCAAGAAAGTGCTGGGCCTGCTGGAAGACCTTGCCGCCAATCAGCCGGAAAAATACGCCGAGTTCTGGCAAGAGTTCGGCCAAGTACTGAAAGAGGGCGTCGGCGAGGATATGGCCAACAAGGAACGCATCGCCAAGCTGCTGCGTTTCGTCTCCACCGCGTCCGAAGGCACTGAGCCGACGGTGACGCTGAGCGACTACGTCGCCCGGATGAAGGAAGGCCAGGACAAGATCTACTACATCACCGCCGATACCCTGGCCGCGGCCAAGAACAGCCCGCACCTGGAAGTGTTCAAGAAGAAGGGCGTCGAGGTGCTGTTGCTGACCGATCGCGTAGACGAGTGGGTGGTGGGCTCGCTGTTCGAGTTCGACGGCAAGGCGCTGCAGTCCGTGGCCAAGGGCGCGCTGGATTTGGGCGCGCTGGAAGACGAAGCCGACAAGGAAGCGCAAAAGCAGGTGGAGGAAAGCGCCAAGCCGGTGGTGGAGAAAGTGCAGAAAGCCTTGGCCGACCGGGTCAAGGACGTGCGCGCCACCGCCCGCCTGACCGAGAGCCCGGCCTGCCTGGTAGCCGGCGAGCATGATATGAGCGCCCACTTGGAGCGCATGTTGAAAGCGGCGGGGCAGAAGGTGGAGGCTAGCAAGCCCACGCTGGAGATCAACCCCGAGCACGTGCTGGTGAAAAAACTGGCCGACGAGGCCGACGAGGCCCGCGCTAGCGATCTGGCCCAGGTGCTGTACGATCAGGCCTTGCTGGCCGAAGGCGGCAAGCTGGAGGATCCGGCGGCCTTCGTCAAGCGCATCAACAAGCTGATGCTGGAGCTGTCGGCTTAAGCCGAACGTCGTCCCCATCGGAATGCCCCGCCGCGCGCGGGGCATTTTTTTTACGCTGGCAATAATGCCGCGCCAAAAATCATGGCTGGGGGTATCATCGGCGGCTTCTCTCTAGCTATGACTTAGTCATGATGGAACTGTCGCTGATTCACGCTCTGCCGGAAGGCCCCTGGGCGGCACTGGACCTCAAGGCGATCCAGGCGCAATTGGAGGCGCTGGCGACGCAGCCGGCCACCCTTGCCGCGGACAAGGCCAGTCAGTGGTTGGGGCAATGGCTGCGCTTGGCCTTGGCGCCAGCGGAACGCTTGCAACTACTGCAGGCGCTGCGTGCGCCGTTGGCCGCGCTGGTTGCCAGGCTGGAGCGCGCGGCGGCGCGGCAGGAATTGTCCTGCACCCCGGAGGCGCGCGCCGCATTGCAATCGGCCCGCCAATTGCTGCGGCAATGGCATGAGCAGTGCAAGCTGCTGGCTCAGGCATTCAGCGCGCAGGAAGCCGGCCGTTTTTCCAGTTCTCGTCCGCGGTTGGAGGCCCTGCAACTGGCGTTGGCGAGCGGCTACGATTTGCTGGCGCTGCACGCGCGCAGCTACGCGCCGTTGCACAAGGGCTTCTGGCGCGATTGCCACCGTTTGTACGCCTACGCGCTGGCCCAGGGCTGGGAGGGGCGGCAGGCGGCGGGGGGCGTGGCGGCGCCTGGGCTTAGCTACCGCCGGCTGATGTTGTTGGGTTTGACCGCCAGCAACCGGCTGGAGACGGCCAAGATCGCCTTGCTGCTGCAATGGCTGGAGCAGCATGCCGGCTTGCTGCGCGTGGAGCAGTTGGATCAGCCGCTGGGGGACGACGGCGCGCTCGCTTTCCGCGCCGACGCCGACCGGCCGGCGCGCTTCTGCGCCGAGCTGGATCTGGACGGCGACGGCGTGTGGTGGCGACTGGACGCCGGTCGTTTGCTGGAGCGCCTGGATGAATTGAGCCGCCAGCGCCAGCGACAGGGATTGGACGGCTGCCACGAAGCCTGGTTGCTGGCGCGTTTGCGTCAGGAGTGGGGGGCGCCGCCTCGTCGGCGGCACGTCAGGTTGCGCCGGCTCAGCGTCGAAACCGTCGAGCTGGTCAGCTTGTTGCCACGTTGCTGGCGGCTGGCCGCCGGCGAGCCGGCTGACGGAGAGTTGGAGCCCTGCCGTTTGCAGATCAGCAACCTCAGCGCTTCCGGCCTGTTGCTGCAGGGAGAGTCCTTGCAACAACCGTTGCGCGCCGGCGAGGTGGTCATGTTGCGCCGCCGCGGTTTCGGCTGGCAATTGGGCCTGGTGCGCTGGGTCAGCTTCGGGGGCGAGGACATGCAGACCGAGTGCGGGGTCGAGTTCATCGGCAAACGGCCGCAGGCGGTTGAAGTCGCCGCGGTCACCAGCCATGCTGCGGGAGGCTTCGAGCCGGCGTTGCGCATGCAGGCCGAGCGGCATTTCCGCCATTCCGGCATTTTGGTGTTGCCGGGCCGTTTATATCAGGCTTTACGGCCGTTTCATCTGCGGGGCGCCGATGGCGAATGTCGGGTGCGCGCGGTGCGCTTATTGCAGCAGACCGCGCATTATCAATTCGTGGAGATCAAGATAGACGAGCTGCTGCCCGCCGACGCGCAGGCTTGAACGGCGGGTAGGGCGGCGGACAAGTTCCGCCACGCAGCCGGCCAGTGCTGGTATCCTTGCCGCCATGAGCAAGCCCCCCCTTCCCGAGGCCGGATCTTCGGCCGACGATTTTCAGCTGACCGCGCCGGAATTGCCGCCCAGCGTGCCGATTGCGCACGTGTTCGGCCAGCCTGTGCTGGAAGTGCCGCAGGATTTGTTCATCCCGCCGGACGCGCTGCAAGTGATCCTGGATAGTTTCGAAGGACCGCTGGACCTGCTGCTTTATCTGATCCGCAAACAGAACCTGGATGTGTTGAATATTCCAATGGCGGACATCACGGTCCAGTACATGGCCTATATCGATGCGATGCGCGACGGGCGTTTGGAACTGGCCGCCGAATATCTGCTGATGGCGGCGCTGCTGATCGAGATCAAGTCGCGCTTGCTGCTGCCCCGGCCCCAGTTGGACGAGGAGGGCGAGCCGGATGATCCGCGCGCCGAACTGGTGCGCCGCTTGCTGGAGTACGAGCAGATGAAGCTGGCGGGGCTGGAGCTGGACAAGTTGCCGCAGGCCGATCGAGACTTCGCCTGGCTGGCGGTCTTGATCGAACAGTCTGCCGAGCAGCGGCTGCCCGACGTCAGCCCGGCGGATCTGCGCCAAGCGTGGATGGCGATTCTGTCGCGCGCGCGCCACCACCGCCACCATAAGGTGGAGAAGGATGAATTGTCGGTGCGCGAGCAGATGAGCTGGATTCTGCGCTACCTGGACGGCCGCGAGTACGTGCCTTTCGAGGAGCTGTTCGACGCAGACAAGGGCGTCGCCCACCTGGTGGTTAACTTCATCGCGGTGCTGGAGCTGGTCAAGGAGGGCTTGGTCAAGGTCAGTCAGGAGGCGCCGTATCAGCCCATTTACGTCAGGATAGCGCTGGTCTAAGAGGCTGTTCAAAGTCTTGCGAGCCAGGGCGAGACAAGGCGAAAACGAGCGAAAAAGCGGAGTGTACGAGGGGTGCATGAGCATTTTGAACTTGTACCCACCGTGCAGCGCTCCACGAAGCGCAGCAGACTTTGAACAGGTTCTGAAAGAGGGGGCGCGCCGATTTGCACTTGATGTTGGCGCGGCAGCGATTAGGATACAGATATCCATTGCGAGAGCATGCCATGCACATTGAAGCGGCCGACCAGAAACATCTGCCAGCCTATCGTCCTTTTTTCCTGGCCTGTCATGAGGAAGGGCTGGATTATTATCGTCGCGCCGGCACGGACCCGGACGCCTGGCTTGGACAATTGCTGCAACACGCCGAAGGGCGAGCGCTGCCCGAAGGCTGGGTGCCGTGCCGCACCTGGTTTCTGATCAACGGCCGTACCGAGATCATCGGCGCGATCCGACAGCGGCTGGCCGACAACGCGTTGATTGTGGAGCGCATCGGCCATATTGCTTTCGAAGTGCTGCCGGCTTGGCGAGGCCATGGTTACGGCCGGGTGCTGTTGCAATATGTGCAGACGCTGGGCGAGAAGCCCGCGCATGGGAATTGGGTGTTGGTTTGCCCGGCGGACCGGCCTGCCGCGGTGCGCACGGTGGAAGCCTGCGGCGGCCAGTTGCTGGAAACGATGGAGAACGGAGGGCGAGCGTTCCGGCGTTACAGCCTGACCGCGCTGGCGGCTTGGGACGACATGGCGGAAGGATTAATTTAGCTCCGGACGGAGAGTTCATGTAGAATGTCCGGTTTCCTGCGCAAACGTGTTTCGGCTTCACGGCTCAATGTCCACCATCACCGACCTAAAATACCTGAAGATCGTGCTGGAGACGGCGTTACTGACCGCGCAGGAACCTCTGTCGGTTGCCATGCTCAAAAAGCTGTTCACCGAAGAGGTGAAAGCCGCGTTGATCAACGACATCCTCGACGATATCCAGAGCGACTGGAGAGGCAAGGGCGTCGAACTGGTCAAATTGGCGTCGGGATGGCGCTTTCGCGCCCGAGCGGAGTTCACGCCATACTTGAACCGCTTGAACCCGGAAAAGCCGCCGCGTTACTCGCGCGCGGTAATGGAAACCTTGGCGATCATCGCCTACAAACAACCTGTGACCCGTGGCGATATCGAAGCGATACGCGGCGTATCGGTGTCCACCGGCGTGATGCAGACTCTGCTGGAACGCGGCTGGATCGAAGTCATCGGCCACAAGGACGTACCCGGCAGGCCGGGCTTATATGCCACTACCCGAAAATTCCTGGACGACTTGGGCTTTGTCTCGCTCAAGGATCTGCCGCCATTGGTGGAGCTGGGAAGCCTGGTAGTGCCCGAGGCGGCGCCTCGGGATCAAGGCCCGGCAGCGGCCACAGACGACATCCCCCTCGACGATGAGGCGGATAATTTCGAGCCCATCGCAGAATAACATCGACATTCTGCAGGTTGCTCGCACGGAAAGAGCAAAGCACATATGTCTAAAGGACAACGCAATCACGCCCGCCAGCCGGTGGCGCGTGTCAAAGGTCGCGAAACTTCCCAACCGCGCCAGCCGGCCAACGGCGGCGTTCAGCCGCGCGGCAAGACCCAAGGCGGCATGATCAAGAGCCGCAACGGCCAGGCGGCGGATCCCAGCGGCCGTCAGGGCCAGCCCGGCGGCAAAGGCCGCAGCGGCGGCCAAGGCGGCCGCACCCCGCGCGACGCCTACGGCAACCCGCTGATGCACGAGGGCACGCCGCTGTTCAAGCTGAGCCGCCGCGAGCAGGAACAGCAAAGGATGCAGCAAGCGCAAGGCCGCAACAAACCGGTCTACCAGCGCGACAGCAACGGGGACGTCAACGGCAATGTGGCGCTGGATCACGAACGCCGCTTCGGCAACAAAAACGCCGCCGCGCCGGCCGGCCAGCCGGCCACGGGCAAGAACGGCGCGCCGCCGCGTCAGGGCAAGCCCGACGGCGGCAAGCAACTGGTGCAAAAAGCCAAGAAACTGCGTTTGCGCAGCCCCAATCAAGACATCAAGGACAAGGCCAAGCGTTTGCGCGAAGTCCGCGTGGATCTGGACGATATCGAACCGGTGCGACTGCAAAAAGCGCTGGCGGCGTCCGGCGTCGGCTCGCGTCGCGAGATGGAAGAATGGATCGAAGCCGGCCAGGTCACCGTCAACGGCAAGAAAGCCAGCCTGGGCGACCGCGTCGGTCCGCGCGACCGCGTGATGGTGAAGGGCGACCAGATCAAGTTGAAATGGCCGGACCGTCTGCCGCGCGTGATCATGTATCACAAGGAAGAAGGCGAAATCGTCAGCCGTGACGATCCGGAAGGCCGCGTCACTGTGTTCGACCGTTTGCCGCAGGCCAAGTCCAGCCGCTGGGTGGCGATAGGCCGTCTGGACGTCAATACTTCGGGTCTGTTGCTGATCACCACCAGCGGCGAACTGGCCAACCGCATGATGCACCCCAGCTTCGAAGTGGAGCGCGAGTACTCGGTGCGCGTGTTGGGCGAGCTGACGCCGGAAATCATGAAGCAGATGGTGGCCGGCGTGGAACTGGAAGACGGCGAAGCGCGTTTTGACCGCGTCTTCCAGAAAGGCGGCCCGGAAGAGGCGGCCAACCAATGGTTCAACGTGGTGATCAAGGAAGGCCGCAATCGCGAAGTGCGTCGCATGTTCGAGCACTTCGGCTTGACGGTCAGCCGGCTGATCCGCGTGCGCTTCGGTAATATCGGTTTGCCTCCGCGCTTGAAGCGCGGTCAGTTTTACGAGCTGAACTCCGCTGAAGTGGCCGCGGTGATGAAGTGGTCCAATCTGACCGTCACCGGCGGCAAGAAGGCGGCGCCGGTCAAGAAGGCCTCGGCCAAGGCGCACCGCTGAGCGTGCGCGCCATGTTGTGGAGCCTGGCTGCCCGCGCCTGGTCGCGTTTGCGCGGCGCGGCGCCGGCGGTTGAGCCGGCTCCGCCGGCGATAGGCAAGCGTCAGCGCGCCGCCATCGCCATCGTCGATGGCGGGCGCATTTTGCTGATGCATCGCGTCAAACCCGGCAAGGACTATTATGTTTTGCCGGGCGGCGGCATCAAGCGGCGCGAGACGGCCGCCATTGCCTGCGTGCGCGAGACGCGCGAGGAAACCGGGCTCAACGTTCGTTTGGGCGGCATGCTGTGCGTGTTGGACGCCAAGGACAGGGTCGAGCATGTGTTCCTGGCCGCCAGCCACGCCGGGGAGCTTAGACTTGGCGGGCCGGAGTTGGCCAAGATGGGGCCCGACAATCTTTACGAGCTTGAGTGGCTGGACCGCGAGCAGCTGCGGCGGGTCAAGCTGAAGCCCAAGGGCTTGCTGCCGCATTGCCTAGCCTTGTTGGAACCCGCCGCCGGCCGTTGAGGCTGGCGTTTTTCATGGATGGATGGACGAAGATGAGCAAGGCGTTTACCAAGGAAAACGACGAGGCGGAAGAGGATCTTCCGGCTGAGCGGCGCTTGCCCGCCTCCACTAAGAACTACATTACGCCCGGCGGCTGGCAGCGCTTGAAGGATGAGCTTTATCACCTGGTCAACCGCGAGCGGCCGGAGATGGTGCAGGTTGTGAACTGGGCAGCCAGCAACGGCGACCGTTCGGAAAATGGCGACTATCTGTACGGCAAGCGCCGCCTGCGCGAGATAGACCGCCGCATCCGCTTTCTGACCAAGCGTCTGGAAATCGCCGAAGTGGTGGATCCGGAAACCCGGGAGGCGACCGACCAAGTGTTTTTCTCCGCCACCGTGCTGATTGAACGCGGCGACGGCAGCGAGCAATTGTTGCGCATCGTCGGGGTCGACGAGATCGATTTGGCGCGCGGCCATATCAGTTGGATCTCGCCGATCGCGCGGACGCTGTTGAAGGCGCGCGAGGGCGACTCGGTGTTGTTCCGCGGGCCGGATGGCGATGAAGACATCGAGGTGCTGGAAGTACGCTACGAGCGCATAGACTGAGATTTTCGCAAACGCGAGGGAGAACGGCCCGGACATCAGTCCGGGCCGTTTTCTTATTTGGCGGAGCGGAATCAGTCCAATAGCTTGCGCAGCCAGCCGTGTTTGCCGCCGTGGTGACCCCCGCGGCGGCGCTCGTCGTCATGGCCGCGACCATGCGCGGACGGGGCGTAGGCGGCGGGGGCCGCCGAGGGGGCGGGAGTTTGGGTTTGCAATAAGCGCTCAAGCTGGCCGGGAGCCAGCCAGACTCCGCGGCACTGCGGGCAGTAATCGATGGCGACGGACAGACGCTCGCCCATCAGCAGGGTGACTTGGCAACTGGGACAATTCATGGCGTGCTCCTTGGCGCGCCGGAGCGGCGCGGTGGGTCAGGGAAATGCGCAGGCTCGGCCTCGCCAGCGCATTGCAAACCATGAAGCGGCTACAGGGTCAAGTTTTGCCGCGCGGAGGCGCGTCGTCGGGCCGCGATTGCGCGGCCAGGGTGCGGTTGATCTGCATCCAGCCGGCGGTGGCAGGCTTGCCGGTTTGCCCAAACGCCGCTTGCAGCAATTTCAGTTGCTCGCGGTGAAGGGCTTCCTCCAGCTTGCGTCCTTCCGGGGTCAGCGTCAGTTGCTTGACCCGCTTGTCGTGCTGCGCGGCCACGCTTTGCACCAGCGCCATTTCCAGCAGTTGGCGCAGAGGCATGTTGATGGCCTGCTTGGTCACGCCCAGCGCGGCCAGCAAATCCTTGACCGATAAACCGGGGTAGCGGGCGACGAAGAAAAGGATGCGGTGGTGCACGCGAGCCAGGCCGCGTTTGGCCAGCATTTCATCCGGTTTATCGGTGAAAGCTTTGTAGGCATGGAAGAAGGCTTCCATGGCGGCGCGCATGTCATCGGACGGAGATAGGTCAGCCATGTTGACGGAACCTGCTGTGGTCGGTAGATTGAGTCAATATTATTGACATTAGTAAGAAAGCTGCGGACAAGCCTATGCAGAGTACCATGTTTTCAGAGCGCATCGAACGGCTCAGCGGCTCGCTGATCCGGGAAATACTGGCGGCGGCGCAACAGCCGCAGATGATCTCTTTCGCCGGCGGCCTGCCGGCCAGCCAGTGCCTGCCGCCCTTGGATTTTACCGGGATGCCGGCGGCCATGGCGCAGTACGGGGCCAGCGAAGGGGAGCCGGAGTTGCGCGAGCTGATCGCGGAGCAGGCGCGGCGCATGGGCATAAGTTGCGAGGCTGAGCAGGTGTTGGTGCTGTCTGGTTCGCAGCAGAGCATCGATTTGTGCGCCAAGCTATTCATCGATCCCGGCACGCCGGTTGTGACCGAAGGGCCGACTTATCTAGCCGCCTTGCAGGCTTTCAAGCTCTTCGGCGCACGTGTTCACGCGGTGGGACAACGGGACGGCAGGCTGGAGCCGCAGGCCTTGGCCGCTGCGTTGGAACAGGCGCGGCCGCGCTGCTGTTACCTGATTCCCAGTTTTCAGAACCCGGCGGGCAGCTGTTACAGCGCCGAAGACCGGCAAGCGCTGGCTGCCGCCATCGACGCTGCCGGAGTGCCCTTGATCGAAGACGATCCTTACCGCGCCCTCAGTTACGACGGCGAGGCGCCGGCGCCGTTGGTCAGCCATTTGAAGAACGCGCCTTGGATTTATTCCGGTTCCTTTTCCAAAACCCTGGCGCCCGGCTTGCGCGTCGGTTTCCTGATTGCCTCGCCGGAGCTGTACCCCTATTTGATGCGTCTGAAGCAGGCGACCGATCTGCACACCAACCGTCCGGCGCAGTGGTTCATTGCCCGCCAGTTGCGGGATCCCGGCTATGAACAACGTTTGCTGGGGCTGCGCGAGGTGTATCGCGTCGGACGCGACGCGATGCAGGCTTCGCTGCAGCGGCATTTCGCGGATTTGGCCGATTGGCAGCTGCCGCAAGGCGGGTTGTTTTTCTGGCTCAAGCTGAAGCAACTCAGGGATACCCGCAAGCTGCTGCCGCTGGCTTTGCAGCAGAATGTCGCCTTCATGCCGGGCGAAGCATTCTTTCCGGAGCCGGAACAGAACCTCGGCTATATGCGCCTGAATTTCAGCCATGCTTCTCCAGAGCGCATAGAGATAGGCATCGCCAGACTGGCGGCTTTGCTGCGCGCCCAGGCTGCCGCGGAGTAAGCCGCGGTTCAAAGTCCGCGCGCAGCCCGTCCTGGGCTAGCGCGTCAGCGCGGGGAGGGATGCTCGCCGCCATGCGTCATAAAAAATAGCGCCGGCCTTGCTCATGGGGCGGCGCTTCTCTTCATCTTCCCGGCCCCCAACGAAGGCATCGTTTTCCCCTTCTTCTTTTCCTCTATCTCCCGCGGCGTGTCGGAGCATCCTTTCCGTGTCTCAAGCCAAGTTGGCGCTAGGAGCCGCTAACCAAACCCCTGATCCTGCGTTGCGCCTCCTTGCCGTACGACTTGCACTGCCTGCGTTGGCGCGCCTTGGCTCAGGTTCTCTGCGAGGATTCGTTAGCGGTTCTAAGCGCTTCTCCTTGTCCTGAGGCAGAGAAGATGGCCGATGCGATCGACCGGCCTCCTGCATTATTAAGAAAATTGAATATGCCAAACACATTGTTTTTGATGCAAACTTTATGCTTTTGTCAATTGCGGTGGATGTTTCGCTACTAGGCATCATTCTTATATTTATTTTCTTTAATTAAGAATTTGCCGGTATTGGATCAATTAATTAAACAACTGCCGGTGATTTATGCCGTAATTGTCATGTCGATTGGAGTTGAATTCATCGATCCGGATCTTTTTTTGTCGATCCAATTCGCGGCGCTTAAATCTTTGATATCGCCGCGAAAATCTGTATTTCAAAAAATACAAGCCGTAAATCGGCTGAAGTGGTAACTGGCAGTTCGGGGGATGCTTTTCCTAGAGGTCTTTCAGTATAGTGCTGACGCTTCATTCTTCCCGCATGGGATTTTTTGAATTAAAGCGATCAAATAAATCTACACGAAAACAATTTTAGCATCAATATTCATTGCGTTTTCCTAATTTGGGGCTACACGGAAAAATAGCCATGCAAATTATTAAAGCAATGCTGATTCGCAATGATTTGATCGCTGAAATGATATCGAATCATCTCAAAAGAAAGTCCGATTACGGCGCATGAGACACACTGTAAATCCTATTCACTTGATTCAAACGCTGCTTGGGCAAACCGCTGCGCACGCGTCACGCATCCTTACGTGAAAACGAAGGGATGATCCTCGCCAACCTGTCGAGGACATGGTTTCGACAGGGCGGAATATATCAAAACAGCATGACTGCTTCTTGAATGGGGCGGGCTACGGCCCGGCCCGTATTCAAAGTCCTCGCGATCATCGCGGCATTCGCCGTGGCTGAACGAGCGGCAGGGTGACGGCGAAAGTCGGCCCAGTGAAGGCGAAGCGACGATTCGACTTAGGCCGCACGGGCTTATTTCGATGGGCGCTCGCCGCGAATTCCCGGAGCAGTTGTCGATACATGGAGGTCTTGCAATGTATTCCTCTTCCGATGTCGCATCGCGGCGCATATCCGCCGCGGACAAGTTCGGACCTCATCATGCTTTTCCGCATCGCGAAGCGCTGAGCATCGCCCGGCAGTTGCTGTGGCGGGCGGAGGCGAGTCCCGATCGTCTCGCCTACGCGTCGGCCGATCCGGTGAAAAACATCGCGCTCAGCTATGCGGGGCTGTGCGAACGGGCGTCCGGCATCGCCGCGCGTCTGGCGCAAGCGACCGAGACCGGCGACCGGGTGATGCTGGTCTATCAGGAACCTCTCGATTTCCTTCCGGCTTTCTTTGGCTGCTGCCTGGCCGGCGTGATTCCCGTGCCGGTGGCGCCGCGTCACGGCCGGGACACGTTGCTTGCGATCGCAGAGGACTGCGGCGCGGTCATCGCGCTGACGGCTGAGGCGCGAGACGCCTTGCCTGACCTGCGCTGGATGCGCACGGACGAAACCGAGGGCGCCGCGCCCTTTTTGCGCGCCGCCGGCGAAGGCAGTCCGGTTTTGCTTCAGTACACCTCGGGGTCCACGCGCACGCCGCAGGGTGTCGTGGTCACGCAGACCGGGCTGTGGGCGACGATAGAGGATCTTGATCGCGGCGCGATGCACGACGCGGACAGCGTGATGATCAGTTGGCTGCCGTACTTTCACGATATGGGCCTGGTGTACGGCATTCTCACCCCCTTGCAATGCGGTTTTCCCGCCTATTTGATGGCGCCGGAGAAATTCGTAGCCCAGCCCATGTCCTGGCTGCGCGCCATCGAGGCGCGGCGGGGCACCCACACCGCCGCGCCGAATTTCGCCTATGCCTTGTGCGCGGACCGCGCGGCGGATCTCGCGCCGGGGACCGATCTGTCGTCGCTGCGTTACGCGTTGAACGGCGCGGAACCCGTGCGCTGCGACACCGTGCGCCGTTTCGAGGCGGCCTTCGCGCCGTTTGGACTGAAGCCGTCCGTGGTGGCGCCGGGCTACGGCCTGGCCGAGGCTACGCTGAAAGTGACCGCTGGCCGATGCGGCGAGGGCACGCGCGGCGTGCGCTTCGGGCGAGACGCGCTGGCGCGAGGCCGGGTGTCGCCAGAGGCGGACGGAGTTGAGTTGGCAGCCTGCGGTTCGAGTCTGATCGATACGCGCGTCCGGATTGTCGATCCGGACACGCGCGAGCCGTGCGCGGCGGATGTCGTCGGCGAAATCTGGGTGTCTGGAAGCACGGTTGCCGACAGCTACTGGCGCCGCCCTGAGGAGTCGCGCGAGATCTTCGGCGCGAGGCTGGCCGATGACGATGGCGTCTGGTTGAGAACCGGCGATCTTGGTTTTCTGTACGACGGCGATCTGTTCGTGACCAGCCGGCTGAAGGATTTGATCATTGTCGGCGGGCGGAATTTTTACAGCCACGATCTCGAAGACTCCGTGTCGGCCTGCCACCCGTCCATTCGAATGGGGCGCGTATTCGCCGCCGCCGTCGACGGGGAGGAGGGCGAAGAGGTTTTGATCGGCGCGGAGGTGCGCGGCGGCTGCGAGGAGGCGGATGCCCGCGAGATTCTGCCGGTGATTCGCGCGGCGCTTGCGCGGGAGCACGGCGTGGCGCCGGCGCGCGTCGCGCTGCTGCGGCGCGGCAGCATCCTGCGCACGTCCAGCGGCAAAACCCGGCGCAGCGCCACCCGCGACGCGCTGCTGCGCGGTGAACTGAGCATCATCGCCGATGACGCCGCCGCCATGAGCGACGACGCGATTCTCGCCGAGATCTCGAGTTTTGTGCCCGGCGCGGCGGCGACGCCCGACGCCAGGCTGATCGATCTGGGGCTGGATTCGCTGTCGGCCGCGCGGCTTGCCGCCATGGCGCGGGCGCGCCACGGCGTGGAATTGTCGTTCGCGACGCTGTTCGCGCTCTCGGCCGAGCAACTGAGGCGCGAGATCGTTGCCGCCAGAGCCCGGCATGATGGAAGCGCTGCGCCTGTTTCGGTTCGCGGCTATGCGGCGGGAGAGCCGTTCGAGCTGTCCGAGATGCAGCAAGCTTATTGGATAGGCCAGCAGGGCGGCGTGCCGCTGGGCAGCGTGTCGCCGCACATCCGAGTGGACTTCGAGATCGACGCCGCGCGCGCGCCGGAACTGGGCCGGCGTCTAGCGAGCCTGGTCGCGCGCCATCCGTCTTTGCGGATGACGGTGGGCGCCGATGGGCGCGGGGTGTTCGACGCGCTCGCTTACGACCCCTTGTTGCCGCCGCAGGATTTGCGCGGACTCGATGCGGCGGAGGCCGCCGAACGTCTGGAGGCGACGCGCGCGAGCCTGGCCGAGCGCGACGGGCCGCCCGTGGTCGCGGCGGTGACCCGCCTGACGGACAGCACGGCCATCCTGCACATGCGGCTTGGCTTGTTGGCCGGCGATCTGCGCAGCTTTCTGCAACTGATGGCCGAACTGGCGCGCGGAGCGGCCGGCGATGTTCCCGCGCAACTGATCACGCCGATGACGCCGGCGACGCCGACCGGCGAGCAGCGCGAGGCTTGGTTGCGTCGGGTGGAAGCCATCGCGCCCGCGCCTGAATTGCCGATGAAGATGGCGCTGGCCGACGTGGCCGAACCGCGCTTCGCCGGCCGCCGCCGTGAATTGCCCGCCGCCCTGTCCGCCGCGTTGGCGGCGCGCGCGCAGGGGCTTGGGGTCACGCTGACTTCGCTGTGCATCGCCGCCTTCGCCGACACCTTGCGGCTGTGGACGGCGGCGCATGCGTTCACGCTCAATGTGACTTGCAACACGCGGGCGGAGCAGGCCGGACAGGCGATAGGCGATTACACCAGCAACGCTTTGCTGTCGCTGAGCGAGCGCCATGAGTCGTTTGCCGCGTTCGCCCGGGAGGTGCAGCGGCAAGTGTGGGCGGATCTGGACGCCCCGTGGTGCTCCGGCGTGTCTATCCTGCGCGAGTTGAGCCGCCGCAACGGCGCGCCGGTATTGATGCCGGTTGTGTTGACCAGTTTGTTGTCCGGCGACCCGGCGGACGACCTGTCCATCCTGGACGGCATTGGCCGCGTGGTCGATATGGCCAATCCGACGCCGCAGGTGTCGTTGCACGCTGTCCTCGGCCGTCGCGGCGATAGGCTGCTGGTGATGTGGGAGTTCGTCGCCCAGTTGTTCCCCGAGGGCATGATAGACACGATGTTCGACGCTTTCCTCGGCGCGCTGGAAACGATGGCGACTGAAGCCGCTGCCCTTGAGCGGCCGACGGTGGCCCGGCTCGCGCCGGAGCAGGCGGCGCGGCGAGAGGCCGTCAACGCCACCGAGGCGGAGCGCGCGCCGCGCCGGCTGGAAACGCCCATCATCCGGCAGGCGCGGACCGCGCCGGAGGCCGTCGCGGTCAGGCAGGGCGCGGCGACGCTGAGCTACGGCGAGCTGCTGCGCCAGGCGGAGGACATCGCCGGCGCGCTGCGGCAAAGCGGCGTGGCCCGCGGCGACGTGGTGGCGGCCATCGTCGCGCCGGGGCCGCGGGCGGTGGCTGCGCTGTTGGGCATCGTGATGGCGGGCGCGGTCTACCTGCCGATAGAACCGTCTTGGCCGGCCGCGCGCATCGAGGAGCTGCTCGGCGAAGCCGGCGCCCGCCACGCGGTGGTGAGCGAGGGCGGCTGGACGCTGCCGGTGCAAGCGTTGCGTCTTGATTTGCCTCTGCCGCCCGGCGACGCGGGTCCGGCTCCGGACCTTGAGGCCGGGGACGCGGCCTACGTGATTTTCACTTCCGGTTCTACTGGGCGGCCGAAGGGGGTGTTGATTGCGCACGAGGCCGCGGCGAACACGATAGACGACATCAACGAGCGTTTCGCGGTCGGTCCGGCGGATCGCACGCTATGCGTGTCCTCGCTGGCTTTCGACTTATCGGTCTACGACATCTTCGGTCTGCTCGCGGTCGGCGGCGAGGTGGTTTTCCCCGAGCGGGCTCGGGACCCCGACGCGATGGCCCAGGCGCTCTGCGACGGCCGGATCACGATCTGGAATTCCGTGCCGGCCGTGCTCGAATTATTGCTGGACGTGGCCGCGCCGCGCTCGCCGGATCTGCGGCTGGCGCTGTTGAGCGGCGACTGGATCGCGCCCGGTCTGGCCGGGCGGCTGCGCGACGCGTTTCCGGCGTTGCGGCCCATCAGCCTGGGCGGGGCGACGGAGGTGTCGATTTGGTCGGTGGTGCATCCGATCGCGCCCGAGGACGCGGTGCTGGCGTCCATTCCCTACGGCAGGCCGCTGTCCAATCAGCAATGTTTCGTGCGCGCGCCGGACGGCCGGGAGCGCCCGGACGGCGTGGTGGGCGAACTGCTGCTGGGCGGCCGCGGCCTCGCGCTCGCCTATCTGGGCAACGAGGCGGAAACCCAGCGCCGTTTCTTCATCGATGCCGAGGGCCGCAGGCTCTACCGCACCGGCGATCTTGCGCGCTGGCAGCCCGACGGCGAGCTTGAGCTGCTCGGACGGATGGACGGGCAGGTCAAGGTGCAGGGCTATCGGATCGAACTGGGCGAGATCGAAGCGGCGGCGATGCGCGCAGGTTGCCTGGCGCGGGCGGTGGCCTCGGTGGTCCGGCGCAACAATGCGACGGCCATCCAGCTGCATGTGGTCGCGCGGCCGGATTACGACGGAGATATCGTTGCGGCCGTGCGCGCCAAGCTGGTTCTGCATCTGCCCGCCTATATGCAGCCGCATCACGTGACGGTGTTGGACGCGTTGCCGCTGACGGCGAACGGCAAGGTGGACCGCGCGCGTCTCGCCGCGCTGGCGGCCCCGGCTCCCGCGTCGGCGAAGCCCGCGGCGGCCGCGCGGCGCGACGACTCGCTGGAGGCGACGATGCTGGCCGCGTTCGCCGAAGTGGTCGGCGTCGAGATAGACCCCCAGCAGGGCTTCTTCGACGCGGGCGCCACGTCGATGCACGTGGTGCGGCTGCGCGCGCTGTTGGCGTCGCGCGGCGTCGCCGTTCCCCCGCTGGTCGATTTCTTTTCGCTTGCCACGATACGGGCGCTCGCCGAGCGTGCCGATTCGGGCGACGCGGACCTTTCCCCAATGATTGACGTCGACGGCGCGCGCGCCTATCGACAGCGCGTACGCGCACGCAAGGAGGCTTTGTAATGACTCACTCAACACCCGTGGACGCCGTAGCGATCATCGGCGCCAGTTGCCGCTTGCCCGGCGTCAGCACCCTGGAACAGTTCTGGTCGATGATTGCCGACGGCCAAGTGGCGATCGAGCGCTTCGGCGCGGACGCGGCGCGCCGCGAAGGCGTGCCGGAGACGGTGCTGGGGCAGCCCGGCTTCGTTGGCGCCGGCGGTCCGCTGGACGGCGTCGACCAGTTCGACGCCGCCTATTTCGGCATTCCGCCGTCCCAGGCGGCGGCCATGGATCCGCAGCAGCGCATCTTCCTTGAATGCGTGCATGAGGCGCTGGAACGCGCAGGGCACGGCGCGGCGCGCGGCGCGCGCGTCGGTGTCTGGGCCGGCTCGGCCAGCGTGGATTATCTCGTTGACCATGTGCGCGACCGGCTGGACCGCGCGTCGCCCAACCGCTATCTGCAGCAATGGGTGGGCGTGGACAAGGACTATCTGGCCACTCAGGTTGCGTACCGGCTCGACTTCGGCGGCCCGGCCATCACGCTGCAGACCGCGTGTTCGACTTCGCTGGTCGCCGTGGTCCAGGCGATGCAGGGGCTGTTGAGCTTCCAGTGCGATTTCGCGGTGGCGGGCGGGGTGAGCGTCGCTTTGCCGCAGCGGCAGGGATATGTGTACGAGGAGGGCAGCATTTTGTCCGCGGACGGCGCTTGCCGTCCGTTCACCACAGACAGCAGCGGCACGGTCTTCGGCAACGGCGCCGGCGTGGTGGTGTTGCGCCGCCTGGAGGACGCGCTGGCCGACGGCGATCCCATCATGGCGGTGATTCGCGGCGGGGCGGTCAACAACGACGGCGCGGCCAAGGTGGGCTTCACCGCGCCCGGCGGGCGCGGGCAGCTGGAGGTGATCCGCCAGGCGCTGGCGCTCAGCGAGGTGGACGGAGCGTCGATCGGCTATGTCGAGACGCACGGCACGGGCACGGCGATCGGCGACGAGGTCGAACTGGCGGCGCTGGGCGCGGCTTTGGGCGAGCGCTCCGGCGCACGCTGCGCGCTGGGCACGCTGAAGGCGAACGTCGGGCATTTGAACGCGGCGGCGGGCGCTTGCGGGCTGATCAAGGCCGCGCTGGCGGTGGAGCATGGGCGGATTCCGGCCGCTGTCGGCGCGGAACGCGCGATAGACGCGTTGCGCGGCGACGCCGGCTTCTATCTGCCGACGGAAACGGCGCCTTGGGATGCGCCGCTGCGGCGCGCGGGCGTCAGTTCCTTCGGCATCGGCGGCACCAACGCCCACGTGATCATCGAAGCGGCGCCGCCGCGCGCGCCGCGCACGGCGGATGTCGCGCCGCTCTTGCTGTTGTCGGCGCGCGGCGAGGCCTTGCCGGCGCTGTGCGCGGATTACGCGGACTTTCTCGACGGCCATCCCGAACTGAGGATAGAGGACGTTTGCCTGACGGCGGCCCTGGGGCGGCGTCATTGGGAGAAGCGTGCGGCGTTTCGCGCCGAATCCCGGCAGGCGCTGATACGCGCGCTGCGCGCCTTCGCCGCCGGCGAGGCGGATGCGGGCGTGATCGCGGGGGAAACGCCGGCGCGCGCGCCGGAAGTCAGCTTCGCTTTCGGCGGCGCGGGCGATCTGGACGCGGTGCTTGCCCGCGTGCAGCTGTGGCAAGCGAGTGGCGTCGTTCCGGCCAGTGTGTGCGCGACGGGCGACGGTGTGTTCGCCGCGGCTTTCGCGGCGGGCGCGCTGAGCCTTGACGATGCGCGGCAGCGCCGCGCGGACCGCGCCGTCGCGCCGTCCTTGCTGTGGGTGAGCGCGGCTTCGGGCCTGCCGCTGGACAGCGAGGAGGCGGTACGGGAAGAGCTGGCGCGCGCGGAGATGGCGCTTAGCGCCGCTGCCGCCGCCGAGGCGCTGGAGGCTGCCGGCGCGGAGCGGGTGCTGGACTTCGGCGATACGGTGTTGGGCACGGGCGCCGGCATGGCGTCGCTGAATCCGGCCTCTCCGGATGCGCTGGCGCGGCTGTGGACCGCGGGCGTGGCGCTGGATCTCGCGCAGCACTACCGCGACGGCAACCGGGTGGCGTTGCCGACTTATCCCTTCCAGCGCCAGCGTCACTGGATAGATCGCGCGCCGCGTTTCCTGGCGGCGGGCGCGACGCCCTTCCTCGGACGACGCACGGACGCGCCCGCCTTGGACGCGACCTTCTTCGACGCGGAGTGGAGCGTGGCCGCCTTGCCCTTCCTGCAGGACCATGTGATCTACGACAAAGTGGTGGTGTCCGGCGCGGCGCTGGCGGTGATGATCGCAGACGGCGCGCGCGAGCTGACGGGGTCGGACGCCTGCGTGTTGAGCGATTTGCGCTTCCCTGCGGCCTTGGTGATTCCGCCGGACGCGGCGCGTAAAGTCCAGCTGCAACTGGTGCGCGACGGCGATGGCTTCGAAGCCACGGTGCTGACGCTGGAGTCCGCCGACGTCCACGCCACGGCCAGGGTGGACGCCGGCGAGGCGCCAGGCGTGGCGCCGTCGGAGCCGGTGCGCGGAGAAGCGATCTCCACCGAGCTGATGGATAGCTGGCTGCGCGCGCGCAGCGTGGTGATGGGGCCGACCTTCCGGCGCTTGTCGGACATCGTCGTCGGGGACGGCGACGTGTCTTGCGATATGCGGGCCGACGCCGACGACGCGGGCTGGTTATTGCATCCCGGGATTCTGGATTCGGTGTTGCAACTGGTGGCGGCGGCCGCGCGGCCCGAGGGCAGCAAGGCTTTTGTGCCGACGCGCATCGCGCGGTTGGCGCTGCAAGGGCGGACCGGCGCCGGGATGCGCTGTCACGCGTCGGCCGAGCGGGGGCAGGCCAGTCTGTTCGATGCAGGCAAGGTGCTGCTCGAAATGACCGGCCTGGAGTCGCGCGAGGTCACTCGCAATGAATTGCTGCGCGTCGAGCCGCTGCGCGAGGGCTATGCGGTGGAATGGCGCGACGCGGCGGGCGGCGAGGCCGCCGAGTTGCCGGCGTCCATCGCCATCCTGAGCGGCGCGGGACAGACGGCGGCCGGGTTGGCGGCGATGCTGCGCGACGAAGGCAAGGAGGCCGTCGTGGTGGCGGCGGTGAATGATATTCCCTTCGACAAGGCGGGCCTGATTGTCGATTGCCGCGGGCTGGAGGCGTGCGGCGACGCGCCGGCGCCGGCGGTTTACGCGGGTGCGCTGGAACTGTTCGCCACGGCCGCGCGACGCGAGCGGCCTTGCCGCATCGCCGTGGTGCTGGCGCCGGACGCGCCGGCCTCGGCGCCGCTGCAGGCGCTGTCGCGGGCGGTGGCGATGGAAACGCCGCATCTTCAGACGCTGGCGCTGCATGCGGGCGACGCGCGGGCGATCCGCCGCGGCCTAGACTGCTTTGACCGCGAGACCGAAGTCGCCGTGCGGGGCGACGCCGTCACCGCGCCGCGCTTCGATGAACGCGCGCTGCCGCTTCGGGCCGATCTCGCGCTCTCGGCCGACGCCACTTGGTTGATTACGGGCGGGTTGGGCGAACTCGGCTTGCGCGTTGCAAGCTGGCTGGCTGCGCTGGGCGCGCGCGCCTTGGTGCTGACCGGCCGCCGGCCGGCCGATGCCGCGGCCGAATCGACGCTGTCCGCTCTGCGCCGCGACGGCGTCGAAGTGAAGGTGTGGCAGGCGGATGTGGCGGTGGAGGCGGATGTCGACGCGTTGCTGGCCGAGATCGACGCGACCATGCCGCCGTTGCGCGGCATCTGCCATCTGGCGGGCGTGGTGGAGGACTGCCTGGTCGGCGACGTCACGCCGGCGTCGCTGGCCGCCACTCTGGCCGGCAAGGCTCGCGGTGCCTGGCTGCTGCATGAGCGCACCCTGGCTTACCCGCTGGAACACTTCGTGCTGTTCTCCTCGGCGGCGGCCGCCTTCGGCGCGCCTGGGCAATCCACCTATGCGATGGCGAACGCCTACCTCGACGCGCTGGCGGCGCGCCGCCGCGAGCAGGGGCTGCCCGCGCTGTCCATCGCCTGGGGACCGTGGCAGGACGTCGGCATGCTGGCCCGTTCGAGCGCCAACGCCAAGCGGCGTCTCGCGCAGCTGGGCATCGGCCAGATCGAGGCCGAATGCGGCCGCGCCACCTTCGAGATCGCGCTGGGGGCGGATCTACCAGCCCATCTCGTGCTGCTGCCCATCGATTGGGGGCGCTTGATCGAACAATGGCCGCCGCATGTGCCGGCCAGCCGCTTCGCCGGCATTGCCACCGCGCAGCCGGGCGCGGGATCCACGTCCTCGGTCAGCGAACTGCTGGCGCTGCCCGCGGACGAACGGCGACATCGCTTGTTCCAGCTGCTGGCGGAGGACGCGGCCTTGGTGACGGGCACGCCGCTGGCCTCGCTGGACCCCGAGCGCTCCTTGTTCGACTACGACCTGGATTCCTTGCTGATCACCGATCTGCGCGTACTGCTGGAAAAGCGCTTCGGCCGGGCCATCCCGACCACGGTGATTTTCTCGAACCCGACCATAGCCGCGCTGGCGGACCATCTGACGCAGACGGTATTCGGCATGGCCGACGCGGAGGCGACAGCCGCCGCGCCCGCGGCCGAGATCGACGCGCCGACGGACGCCGCCCCGATGTCGCAGGAGGAGATCGTGGAAATGCTGTCCGCGAAATTGAACGAACTGAATAGAAAGGGCGCGCGATGAGCCAAATCGACACGACTATGCTGATGCGGAACGCGCTGCGCGAGATAGAGCGCTTGCAGCGCGAGCTGGACGGCGCAGAGCAGCGGCGGCACGCGCCCATCGCCGTGGTCGGCATGGCTTGCCGCTTCGCCGGCGTTGATTCGCCGGAGGCGCTGTGGCGGGGGCTGCTTGACGGCGCGGACGGCGTGAGCGAGGTGCCGGCCCAGCGTTGGGACGCCGAGCGCTACTTCGACGCAGACCCGGACGCGAAGGGCCGCATCTATTGCCGCACCGGGAGTTTTCTGGACGATATCGCCTCCTTCGACGCCGGCTTTTTCGGGATTTCGGCGCGCGAGGCGGCGATGCTGGATCCGCAGCAGCGCATGCTGCTTGAAGTGACTTGGGAGGCGGTGGAGCGCGCGGGGATGACGGCGGCGGAACTGAAAGGCTCGGCCACCGGGGTGTTCGCCGGCGTCATGCACCAGGACTACGCGCACCGCTTCCGCCGGGCCGATGACGTCGATCTTTACACTGCTTCGGGCAACGCGCCCAGCGTGCTGGCGGGCCGCGTGTCGCACGCGCTGGGCCTGCACGGACCCACGCTGACGATAGACTCCGCGTGCTCGTCGTCGCTGGTCGCCGTGCACCTGGCGTGCAATGCGCTGCGCGCCGGCGAGTGCGACATCGCCATCGTCGGCGGCGTCAATGTGGTGTTGTCGCCGCTGTCCACCGCCGCCGAGTGCCGGGCGCATATGTTGTCGCCCAGCGGCCGTTGCCGTTCCTTCGACGACGGCGCGGACGGTTTCGTGCGCGGCGAGGGCTGCGGCGTGGTGGTGTTGCAGCGGCAGGCCGACGCTGAAGCTGCCGGGCGCACGATAGACGCGCTGATCGCCGGCTCGGCCGTCAATCACGATGGCCGCAGCGCGGGCCTGACGGTGCCGAACGAGCACGCGCAGCGCGAGCTGGTGCGGGCCGCTCTGCGCGCCGCGCGCATCGACGCGTCCCAGGTGAACTATGTGGAGGCGCACGGCACCGGCACCGCGCTGGGCGACCCGATAGAAGCGGCGGCGCTGGCCTCCGTGTTTGCCGGTCGCGATCGCTCGGACCGCGTGCTGTTGGGCTCGATCAAGAGCAATTTCGGCCACCTTGAAGGCGCGGCGGGAATCGCCGGGCTGATCAAGGCGGCGTTGACGGTGCGTCATGGCGTGGTGCCCGCCACGCTGCATGTGCGCACGCCCAACCGCGGCATTGAATGGGACACCCTGCCGTTGCGCCTCGCGCTCGGCGCGGAACGCATAGACGGGGGAGACGCGCCCTGCGTCGCCGGGGTCAGCTCCTTCGGTTTCAGCGGCACCAATGCGCACGCGGTGCTGGTCGCGCCGCCGCGCGAGGCCGCCGGCGAAACGGCGGCCAGCGCGGGCGAAGGCGCGCAGTTGCTGGTTGTTTCCGCGAAATCCGACGCCTCGCTGCGCGGCAACGCGGCGCGGCTTGCGGACCATCTGGCCGGACTCGACGCCTCGGCGTGGGCGGCCGCCTGCCACGCGTCGCGCGTTGCGCGTTCGCATTTTCCGCATCGGCTCGCACTGACGGCGGCTACCGCGGAGGAGATGGCGCGCGAACTGGGCCGCTTTGCGCGCGGCGAGGCGGCGGCCGTCCACAGCGGCGTGTGCGGCGGAATGCCGTTCGGCCGCGACGCGGCGCCGCCCGAGACCGATGCGGGCGGCGACCCGACCGAGCGGCTGGACGCGCTGGCGCGGCGTTATGTGGCCGGCCTGCCGGTCGACTGGCCGGCGCCGGTCGGCGCCGGCAGCCGCGTCGCGCGGCTGCCGGCCTATGCCTTTGACCGTCAGTCTTACTGGGTTGACGAAGGGCCCGCGACCGCGGAGTCGCCGCTTTACCGCATCGCCTGGCAGCCGGTGGAGGCGCCGGCCGGCGCGCGCCGATCGGGCGAGCGGATTGTCGCCGGCGATCCGGCTTTGTGCGCGGAAGTGGCGCGCGCGCTGGAAGCCGCCGGCGAACGCTGCGTGATCGTGGCCGCCGAGATTGACGCGATCCGCCACGCGGGCTCCGCCGGCCTGGTGCTTGCTTTCGACCGCGCGTCCGGGGGCGAAGACGCGGTGGAGGCCATTGCGCGTCGCGGCGCCTTGCTGAGCGCGCTGGCGCGCGAGCGCGCCGCGACGTCGTCGGCGTCCATTGCCGTGGTTACGCGCGGCGGGGCGGCGACCGGGCCGGCGGAGGACGTCGATCCCGTCCTCGCCGCCTTGAGCGCGGCCGTGCGCGTCGCGCGGCGCGAACAGGGGCGAGCCTGGCGAGGCACGATCGATATCGACGGCTCGCCGGCCTCCTTCGACACACTGGCGGCGCTGCTTGCCGATGAAGCCGCCGAAGAACAACTGGCGGTGCGCGGCGCCACCGTGCTGGCGCCGCGGCTGCGGCGGGCGGGCGTTGGCGCGGCGGCCGCGCTGCCGGCGCTGGACGCCGACGCCGCCTACGTGGTGACCGGCGGCACCGGCGCCTTGGGCCTCGCGACCGCGCGCTGGCTGGCTCGTCGCGGCGCGCGCCATCTGCTGCTGATCAGCCGCGGCGGCGAAACCGGCGATGCCGCGAAGGCCGCTTGCGCGCGTTTGCGCGACGACGGCGTCGAGGTCCGCGTGGCGGCGGCCGACGTTGCCGACGAGGCCGCCTTGCGCGGCGCGCTCGCCATGGCCGGCAGGCCGATACGCGGCGTCGCGCACTGCGCGGGCATTGTGCGGGACGCGACGCTGGACGCGCTGGACGCCGCGGCTTTCGCCGCGACCCTGAGCGCCAAGGCCGGCGGCGCGGCCTTGCTGGATCGTTTGACCGAGGGCGAACCGCTCGACTTCTTCCTGCTGTATTCATCCATCTCCGCGGCGGTGGGCCGTCACGGGCAGGCCGCCTACGCCGCCGCCAACGGCTATCTCGACGCGCTCGCGCAGCGGCGACGCTTGCGCGCGCGGCCGGCGCTGTCCATCGGCTGGGGGTCTTGGGCGGCGGGCATGGGCGCGGCAGACGCGAAAACGGCGGAACGGATTCGCGCCGGAGGTCTGAACCCGCTGAGCGAAGGCGAGGCCTTCGCCGCGCTGGAGCAGGCGTTCTCGGGCGAGCCGCACCTGGTGGCCGCCTCGATCGATCTGAACCGGATCGCGGCGCAGCCCGATCTGCCGCGCCTGATTGAAGGCTTGGTCGGCCGTGCGCCGGCCGCGAGCGCGCGGACTCTGTCTTTCGACCAACTGCGCGGCCGCCCCGCCGGCGAGCGCCGTGCGCGGGTCGCCGATTATCTAGAGGCGGAATTGCGCGCGGTGCTGTCCAGCCCGGCGGCCTTGCCGCGTCAGTCCTCGCTGCTGGACCTGGGCGTCGACTCGTTGACCGGCGCGGAATTGCGCAACGAATTGGAGCGCGCGCTGGGCGTGTCCGTCGCCATCACGCATTTGATCGACGGTTCCTCGCTGGATGAACTGATTGATCAAGTCATGGCGCAGCTGGAGCGGAAGCTGGTGACAGAACAACACTCGGCCGTCGGCGCCGACACGGAGGAAATCACGCTATGACCATGGCACGGCTCATGACCGATCTTGCCGACGCGGGCGTCACGCTGCGCCGTCGCGGCGATCAGCTTCAGGTACAAGCGCCGCAGGGCGCGCTAGACGCCGCGCTGGTCGCGCGGCTGCGCGAGGCCAAGGAGGAACTGTTGCGCGTGCTCGACGACGAGGGCGCGCGCGCCGCGCCGCTGGCGCCGGCGCAGCCGGGCGAGGCCGGCGACGCGGCGGCCTTGTCGCCGGGGCAGGCTCGTTTGGTCGCGGCGACAAGGTTGGGCGATCCGGCAATGTACAACGAACAGGCGGCGATCGAACTCGCGGACGCGGTGGACGCGGAAGCCGTGGCCCGCGCCTTCGCCGCGCTCGCGCGCCGGCACGACATCCTGCGCACCGTTTTCAGCGATGGCGAGCCGGTGCGACAGACGGTTTTGCCCGAGCCGATCGTCACGCTGCAAGCGTGGACGGTGGACGGCGACGACGCCTTGCGCGCGCGCGCCGCCGACTTGGCCCGGCTGCCGTTTGCCGCCGGCGCGCCGATGTGGCGCGTCGATTTGTTCTCGACGCCCGAGCGCGCCGCCGTGCTGGTGCTGACCATCCATCACGCCATCTTCGACCGCTGGTCGATGAGCGTGCTGATTCGCGATTTCAGCGCCTATCTCGCGTCGCCGGACGCGGCCGAGGCCCCGGCGTCCGGCCTCAGCTATCGAGATTATTCCGCCTGGCAGCGCCGCTGGATGGCGTCGCCGGACTACGCGGCGCAACTGGACGCTTGGGTGGACGACTTGGCGGAAGTGGACGAGGTGCCGGCGATACGCGGCGACCGCCCGCGTCCGCCGGCGATGAGCGGGCGCGGCGGCACCGAGCGCTTCGAGATTCCGGCCGATTGCATGGACGCGGCCGCCGCGTTCTCCCGCAGCCGCAACACCACCCTGTTCACCACTTTGTTCAGCGCCTTCGCGCTGCTGCAACATCGTTATACCGGCGAAGCGCGCGCGCTGACGCTGACGCCGGCGGCCAACCGGCCTTTCCAGGCGGCGGAGGAGATCGCCGGCTATTTCGTCAACCTGGTGGCGCTGGCCACCGAGGTGGGCGAGGGCGATAGCTTCGGCGCGCTGGTGGACCGGGCTCGCGACGCCAGCGCGCGGGCGTTCGCCCGTCAGGGCGTGCCGCTGGACGCCATCGTGGAGCGGCTGCGCGCGCGCGGCGGCCCCCGGCACGAACAGTTCGCGCAGACGGTGTTCGCTTTCCAGAACGTCCGTCTGCCGGCGGTGCGCACCGCGAGCGGCGCGGCCGTGCCCTTCGATCTGGACAGCCCGTTCGCGCGCTTCGATCTCTATCTGTCGATCGAAGGCGACGAGCGAGGCACTTTCGCGGTGTGGCAGTACAACACCGATCTGTACGAAGCGGCCACCATCCGCCAGTTGGGCGAGCACTACCTGGCGCTGCTGCGCGCGGCGCTCGCCTCGCCCGACGCGGACGCGCGCGCCTTGCCCATATTATCCGCCGAGGAAGAGGCGCGTCTGCGAGGATGGGGGCGGCATGAGCTGCCGTATCGCGCCGACGCCGCGATAGACCGGCTGTTTCGCGAGCGCGCGGCGGACCATCCCGGACGCGTCGCGCTGGAGCAGGGCGGCGTGCGCTGGACTTACGCGGAGCTTGATCAGTGGTCGGACCGCGCGGCCGGCGCGCTGCGTGCGGCCGGCGTCGAAGCGGGCGCGGTGGTGGGCGTTGCGGGCGAGCGCTCGCCGCGGCTGCTCGCCGCCTTCCTCGCCGTGCTGAAGGCGGGCGCCGCCTATTTGCCGCTTGATCCGACTTATCCGGCCGCGCGCTTGCGCGCGATGACGGCGGATGCCGCGCCGGCGCTGATGATCATTGCCGACGGCTTGGACGCCGGATGGCTCGGCGATTATGCCGGGCCGGTGTTGAGCCTGGCCGATTGCGAAGCCGGCGTCGCGCGGCCGCTCCAGTCTGAAGCGCGGCCCGCGGAGGCGGAGAGCCTGGCCTATGTGATGTTCACCTCGGGGTCCACCGGTCAGCCCAAGGGCGTGGCGGTGCCGCACCGCGCGGTGGCGAGGCTAGCGACCGGCGGCGGCTATGCGCGGCTGGACGCGTCTACGGTGATGTTGCAGCAGTCTCCGCTGGGTTTCGACGCCTCAACGTTCGAAATCTGGGGATGTTGGTTGAACGGCGGGCGGTTGGTGGTCGCGGAGCCGGGCATGCCGTTTCTGGACGCGGCGTCGCGTGACGGCGTCACCACGATGTGGTTGACCGCCGACCTGTTCCGCATGGCGGTGGAAGAGGAGCCGGCCGCGCTTGGCGGCCTGCGCGAACTGCTGACCGGCGGCGACGCGCTGCCGGTGGCGAGCTGCCGGGCTTTTCTCGAGGCCTGCCCCGGCGTTGCGCTGATCAACGGCTACGGCCCGACGGAAAACACCACCTTTACTTGCAGCCATCGGGTGACGGCCGGCGACGCGCGGCGCGGCTCGATTCCGATTGGGCGGCCTATCGGCAACACCGAGGTGCGGGTGGTCGACGCGGGAGGCCGCCTGGTGCCCGTCGGCGTGCCCGGCGAGCTGTGGGCGGGCGGCGACGGACTCGCGCTAGGCTATCTGGGGCGCGCCGATTTGACGGCGGAGCGTTTCGTCGCCGCGCCGCCGCCGGACGGCGGACGCTGGTATCGCACTGGCGACCGCGTGCGCTGGCGGCGCGACGGGGTATTGGAGTTCCTGGGCCGGATCGACGAGCAGATCAAGCTGCGCGGCTATCGGATAGAACTGGGCGAGATCGAGGCGACGCTGGGCCACTACCCGGGGCTGAGCGGTTGCGCTGTCGCGCTGCGGCGCAGCGCCGCGGACGAGAAGCAATTGGTCGGCTATCTGGTGGCGCGGCCGGATTCGGGCGAGGCCGCGGATTCCGCCGCGGTGCAGGCGTGGCTGGAGGCGCGGCTGCCGGGTTATATGGTGCCGCGCGTCTGGGTCTGGCTGGACGCCTTGCCGCAGTCCGCCAACGGCAAAGTGGACCGCAAGCGTCTGCCGGATCCGGTGGTCGAGACGGGGGCGGCGGCGGCGGAGACCGAGGCCGAGGCGGCGCTGGTGGAAATCTGGCAAGGCCTACTGGGGCTGGAACGCGTGGGGGTGAGGGATAACTTCTTCGCGCTGGGCGGAGACTCCATCCTGAGCATTCAGATGGCGTCGCGGGCGGCGGAACGGGGCTTGCGCCTCAGCCCGCAGCAAGTATTCCGCTATCCGACGATTGCGGAACTGGCGGCGGAAGGCTGCGCGGCGGAAGAAGCCGGCGTGCAGGCGGAGCAGGGCGAGGTGGTCGGCGAAGTGAGGCCCGGCCCGATTCAGGCCTGGTATCTGGACTGGCCGGGCACGGACTGGGAACAGTTCAACCAGGGGGCCTATCTGGGCCTGGACGGGGCCGTCGACGCGGAGTCGCTGATCGGCGCGCTGCAGGCGGTGGCGCAGCGGCACGACGCGCTGCGGATAGGCTGGCGGCGGGATGGAGAGCGCTGGATTCAGGAAAGCGGCGCGGGCGAACCGGTGGAAGTGAAGGCCGTGGACTTGCGCGGCCTGGCCGATGCGGAGGCCGCGCTGGAGCGGGACGCCGCCGCGTTGCAATCCAGCCTGCGTTTGGGCGGCGCGAGCCTGTGGGCGGCGCGGCTGTACCGGCTGGACGAGGGCTGGCGCTTGCTGTGGCTGGCGCATCACGCCTCGGTGGACGGGGTGTCGTGGCGGATTCTGCTGGAAGACCTGTGGCGGGCCTACGCGGCGCTGAGCCGGGGCGAGGCGGCGGCATGGCCGGCCAAGACGGTGTCGTATCAGGCGTGGTCGCAGCGGCTGTGGGAATGGGCGGAAACCTTGCCGGACTCAACACTGAGTTACTGGCGGGAGATGAACGCGCCGGGCATGCCGCTGCCGGGTTTCAACGCGGCCGAGGATACGGTGGCGGCCGAGTCGCGGGTCTCGCTGCAGTGGGAGCCGGAGACGACGGAACGCTGGCTGCGGCAAGCGGGCGAGGCTTACCGGATGCGTCCGGAAGAATTGCTGGTGACCGCGCTGGCGCGGGCCTTGCGCCAGTGGACGGGCGCGGAGGAATGCGTGCTGGACCTGGAAGGGCATGGCCGCGACGGGCTGGCGGGCGTGGATGTGTCGCGCACCGTGGGCTGGTTCACCAGCCTGTATCCGCTGCGGCTGCCGCTGAGCGGGGAGCTGTCAGGAGACCTGAAACGGGTGAAGGAGCGGATGCGGAGCGTGCCGGACGGCGGCCTGGCTTACCACGCGCTGCGTTACGGCGGCCGCGGGTCGGAGCTGGGCGGTCACGCGCGCACGGTGTGTTTCAACTACCTGGGCCAATGGCGGCTGGAGGAGGGCGGCGAGCCGCGCTCCACGTGGTTGGGCGAGCCGCCGGGCGGGACGCGCGGGGCGGGGATGACGCGGCGCTACGGGCTGGACGTGGTGGCGCAGGTGCACGAAGGGCGCCTGCGGGTGGACTGGCTGTATAGCGCGGCGCGACAGCGGGAAGACGCGATCAAGGCGCTGGCCGAGGGCTTCCGCGCGGAACTGGACGCGGTGCTGGCGCATTGCCAGTCGCCGGAGTCTGGAGGGCTGACGCCGTCGGACCTGCCGCTCGCCCATCTTGACCAGAGCGAGATCGACGCGATCGAGCGCGAGCATCCGCGGCTGGAGGCCCTGTACGGTCTTACGCCGCTGCAGCAGGGCATTTTGTTCCATTCCATTGCCGACGACGGCGCGCCGCTCTACGTGGAACAACTGCACTGGAAAATGAGCGGGGCTTTCGATGCGGAGCGCTTCCGCCAAGCCTGGTTCGATGTTGCGGCTGCGCACGCCGCGCTGCGCACCACCTTCCGCTGGCGGGGGCTGAAGAGCGCGCTCCAAATCGTTCACCCTCGTCTGGACCCGGACTGGGACACGCTGGATTGGGGAGACGTGTCCGCCGACGCCTGCGCCAGCCGCTTCGCGGCCTTGCGCGAGCTTGACCGCGAACGCGGCTTCGATCTCGAACGCGGACCCTTGCTGCGCGGCACCCTGGTGCGCGAGTCCGGCGACGCTTGGCGCTTCTTGTGGAGCTACCACCACGCGGTGGTGGACGGCTGGTCGGTGCCGCTGATTCTGAAGCAGGTGCTTGGCCGTTACGCCGAGCTCGGCGCGGGCGAGGCGGCTCCGCTGCCGGGCAGCCGTTTTCTGCCCTTCGTGAACTGGCTGGCCGCGCGGGACGCGCGCGAACAGGCGGAGTACTGGAAGCAAGTGCTGGAGGGCATAGAGGAGCCCACGCCCATTGGTTTCGCGTCTCCGGCGCGCGGACCTCAAGCGCAGGGCCAGGGCCGGCGCGCCTTCGTCTTCGACGCGGCGCTGCGCGAGCAGGTAGACCGCGCCGCGCGGCGGGCCGGCGTAACCCGCGCCAGCCTGCTGACCGGCGCTTGGGCGTTGACGCTGGGTTATGCCGGCGGCGGGCGCGACGTGGTGTTCGGCACCACCTTGTCCGGCCGGCCAGCGACCTTGCCGGGCGTCGAGCGGATGGTCGGCCTTTTCATCAACACGGTGCCGGTGCGCGTGGGCATGGACGACGACGCGAGCGTATCGCAATGGCTGCGGCAGTTGCATGAACAGCAGAGTGAGCGGGCCAGGCTGGGGGCGGCCTCGCTCACAGACATCCAGCGCTGGGCGGGCTACGAGGGCGGCGAGCTCCTGAGCAGCTTGTTCGTGGTGGAAAACTATCCGGTGGATCGGACGCTGGCCCGGGGCGATGCCGGTTTCGATGTCAGCGAGTTCGCAGCCGCCGAAACGCGCACCAACTATCCGCTGGTCGGCCAGTTGATTCCGGGCGAGGAGACCGTGCTCTACGTCGATTTCGACGCCTCGCGTTACGACGAGGAGAGCATAGGCCGCTTGGGCGCGAGCTTCATGCACCTGCTCTCCCAGCTCGCCGCACAGCCGGATGCCCGGCTTGGCGATCTGACCCTGGTGGACGACGACGAGGCGCGCCGACTGATTCACGACTGGAACGCGACGCCGCCGGTAGGCGAAGGTTATCTGCTGCACGCGGGCATAGAGCGGCACGCCGAGCTGACGCCGCTGGCGCCGGCGATCATCGGCGTGGACGAAGCGATGAATTACCGGGAGCTGGCCGACGAGACGCTGCGCACGGCGAGGGCCGTGGCGGCGGCGGGCGCGAAGCGCGAACCGGTCGCCGTGCTGCTGCCTAGGAGCGCGCGCGCGGTCGCCGCGTACTCGGGCGTGATGCGCGCCGGCTGCGCTTATGTGCCGGCCGATCCGGCGATGCCGCCGGGACGATTGCGCGATCTGCTGGCCACGGTCGGCTATGTGCTGACGACGCGCGAGCATCTGCCGATGTTGCACGGCGTCGCCGCGCGGGCGATCCTGATCGACGAAACGCCGCCGGGCGATGCCGCGCTGCCGGACGCGGCGCCCGATGATCTGGCCTATGTGATGTTCACCTCCGGGTCCACCGGCAAACCCAAGGGCGTGATGATCACCCATCGCGCGGCCTCGCTGACGATAGAGGTCTTCCTGCGCCGCTATGAGATAGGCGCGTCCGACCGCTTGATGTGCGTGTCGGCGGCGGGTTTCGACCTGTCGGTATTCGATTTCTTCGGCGCGTTCGCGGCGGGCGCCGCCGTCTTGCTCGCGCCGGAATCGTCGACGATCGCGCCAGCCGTGTGGCTGGAACTGATGACGCGCGAGGGGGCGACGGTATGGGAATCCGTGCCGGCGGTGATGGAGCTGTTGCTGCTTGAGTGCCGGCAAAGCGGGCGCGCGCTGCCGCCTTCCTTGAAGCTGGCGATGTTGAGCGGCGACCGCGTGCCGGTGGGGCTGCCCGCGCAGATCCGAGCGGCCGCGACGTCCGATCCTGAGGTGCTGGCGCTGGGCGGCGCCACCGAGGCGGCCATCTGGTCGTGCTGGTACGACACGCGGGAACTGGCGTCCGACGCCGCCTTCGTGCCCTACGGCCGCCATCTGCCGGGGCAGCGGCTTTATGTGTTGTCCTCCTCGCTGCAAGCGGTGCCGGTGGGCGTGCCGGGCGATCTGTGGATCGCCGGCGCGGGCGTGGCGCTGGGTTATCTCGGCCAGCCGGATCTCACTGCTTACCGTTTTGTCGACAATCCCTTTGTGCCGGGCGAGCGGATGTACCGGACCGGCGACCGCGCGCGCGTTCTTGCCGACGGCAATCTCGAATTCCTGGGACGAGTGGACGACCAGGTCAAGATCGGCGGCTTCCGGATCGAGATCGGCGAAATCGAAGCCGCGCTAGCGGCGGCGCCGGGCGTGGAGCGCGGCGTGACTTCGGTGGTCGAGCGAGACGGGCGGCGAATCATCGCCGGCTATGTGCTGTTGCTGCCGGGCGCGAGTTTGGATCTTGCCGCGGTTCGCGACGCGCTGGCGCGGCGCTTGCCGCCCTACATGCTGCCCGCGTCGATCATGGCGCTGGACAGCTTGCCGCTGAGCGCCAACGGCAAAGTGGACCGCAAGCGTCTGCCGGATCCGGTGGTCGAGACGGGGGCGGCGGCGGCGGAGACCGAGGCCGAGGCGGCGCTGGTGG
>NZ_KL543997.1:21437-92714 GCF_000711885.1 Chromobacterium haemolyticum DSM 19808 | reverse complement strand
AGAATCTGTCAAATTTTTCCAGCTTGCGACCAAATGGGGAGATGAGGCTGCTCCTTACAAGTTGCAAAAGGGTTTTGGTCCAATAGCAGATTCGAATCAAGAGAGGTTCGGTCTTGGTCTGAAGCAGGATGATGAGCGTAGCCGTCGCTACAAAATCATTAGCGATGTTCTAAGCGACTACTCCTACGCTCACCCCAAGGTGCCGGAACTGGACGAGATCGTGCCGCTGCCGCCGGCTCCACTGCCGGCTTGGGACGGCAAGCTCAAGTGGCTGGAAGCGTTCAAGGCCAATGTGCCGCCGGAAAAACCGTCGGAAGCCTTGATGAGCCAACTGGCCGCGGCCAAGGGTCTGGACCCTAAGACCGGGCGGCCGCTAGGCGGGCGACACGATTGACGCCGGTTTTGCAGCGGGTCGCGGGCCGTTCGCGCTGAACTGACACCCGTCACCCCCGCCGAACCCCTGCGCCCGGGAGGACTCAGACTCTATGTGCCGGCTGTCTGGCCGGCCGCATCCCTTCCCATCCCCCTCCTGGAGATTCTTCATGACGCCCATCCTGTTCAATACTTATCGCTCGGTCAAAGGCTTCAACAAACGCGTCCGTTTCCTGATCCTGCATTACACCGCGCTGGACTTTGCCGGTTCCATCAAGGCGCTGACCGGTTCCGGCCAGGTGAGCGCGCATTATCTGGCGCCGGACCCCAGCGATCCCAGCTATCAGCAGGCCGGCTTCAAGCAGATGAATCTGTTCAATCTGGTGGACGAGAACGACCGCGCCTGGCACGCCGGCGCCAGTTCCTGGGACGGCCGCAGCAATCTGAACGATTCGTCCATCGGCGTGGAAATCGTCAATCTGGCGCGGGAGGACAAGGGCGGCATGGTGTTTCCACCTTTTCACCCGCAGCAGGTGGAGGCGGTGACGGAATTGGCGCGGAACATTCTGGCGCGCTATCCGGACATCAGCCCGGTGAACGTGCTGGGCCATTCCGACATCGCCGTGGGCCGCAAGAGCGATCCGGGGCCGATGTTCCCGTGGCTGGAGCTGCACCAGGCCGGGGTGGGCGCGTGGCCGGAGGCGGAGACGAAGTGCAAGTACGCGCGGCAGTTCCAGCAGCAGGGTTTGCCCAGCCGGGAGAAGATGCTGGAGGCGTTCAAGCATTACGGCTACGAGGTGGCGGCGGCGGGCGGCGACGCCGGCTTTACCGCCCTGGTGCGCGCCTTCCAGATGCATTTCCGCGCCAGCGATTACCGCGGGGTGATGGATGTGGAAACCGCGGCCATCCTGTTTGCCTTGCTGGAGCGTTATTGGCCAAAGCGCCTGGCCTTGATCAAGCTTTGACGCGTCTTGTACTCCGCGGCTAACAAACCCCTGATGCTGCGTTGCGCCGACTTGTCGCACTCCAAGTACTGTAGCTTCGCAGAAACCTCGTTTTCTGCGTCGGCGAGCCTTGCCTCAGTCGTGAAACTGACAATTTTAGCCGCTCTCAGTGCGAAACCCGGCCGGCAGGCCGGGTTTTTCATTTCCGCTCTCGCTGTACGGCTATTTTGCGGCGGCTGGGATGAAGGAGAACTCCTGGATCACGATTTCCACTTCCTTGCCGTCCTTCGGAGGCCGTCCCTGGAACAGCCACAGATTGATGTGTGGCGGCAGCGGCTGTTGCGGCACCAGGCGCTTGGGGTCTGTCGGGGCGAAGTTCCAGCGCGCCATTTCATACAGGTCGCCGTCCTGATGGCCGTGCAGCGATTGGTAGAGCACCCGGCTGGCGTCCCAGTTGAAGCGATGGGTGCTGTAGTCGCCGTTGAGGTGCGGTTCAAAGGCGTAGGAGGTGGGCTTGGGGCCGGGCACGGCCGGGTAGACGGTATAGTTGCCCATCGGGTTTTGCCGGTTGCCCCATCGGGCGAATTCGATGTCGATTTCATTGGTGGCGTCCGGGCCCACGTCCGGCGTCGGGTAGTTGAACAGGCCCAGCACGATGTTGTCGTCGAACAGGTCCGGCCGGCCTATCAGCTTGAACTGGTAGCGGCCAAAGCCCAGCCGTTGCGGCAGGTAGACTTCGGCGCTGCTCCACTTGCCGCCGCGTTGGGCGATCTTGAGGTGGAGCCGGCCTTGGGCGTCCACCCAGGCATTGTTTTCATCCCAGTCGTTGGGGCCGGGGCCGCTTTGGCTTTGGTTGCGGACTTCCCAGGCATAGCCGGAGAAATTCAGGGTCTTGGCCTGAGCCAGGCCGGAAACGGCCAGGACGGCGGCGATGAACAAATAGCGGACACGTAGCATGGTCTTCCTTTGGCGGTGGCCTGGGCGCAGCCAGGCGGTGGAGGGACTGTCTGCCTGGAATATAATGCCAAATGACTTTCTGCTGGGTGAACAAAGGAACAGGCGTCGGTGATGGCCGAATGCTCGCGTCTGAACCATTGGCCCGCCGGCGCGGTCAAGTTTTAGGTAGCGTCAAGCCAAGGCCCTGCGGGCGCTGGTCTGGCGGCGGTGGCTTTCATCATGCGAGGAGTGCGATTGTGTTGACCATGGGGTTTCTGAGCTGGTTGTTCGGGGATGAGAATCTGATGTCCTTGCTGGCGCAGAACTGGGTGCTGGGGGTGTGGATCGTGGCCGCCATCGTGTTTTGCGAAACCGGCCTGGTGGTCCTGCCCTTCCTGCCCGGCGACGGGCTCTTGTTCGCCACCGGCGCCTTGTTGGGCGCGCAGGGCGTGTCGCCGTGGTGGCCCATGGGGCTGATCACGCTGGCGGCCATCCTGGGGGATTTGCTGAATTACAGCATAGGCCGCTCCGCGCTGGGGCAGACGCTGATCCGCCGCGGCTGGGTCAAGCCGCAGCATCTGGCCAAGACCCAAACCTTTTTCGACCGCTACGGCGCGCCCACCATCACCATCGGCCGTTTCGTGCCTGTCGTGCGTACAGTGGCGCCGTTCCTGGCCGGGTTGACCGGCATGTGCCCGCGACGCTTCGCCTGCTACAACGTGCTGGGCGCGTTGATCTGGTGCGGCGGGCTGGTGTCCATGGGCTACTGGCTGGGGGCGATCCCCTGGGTGCAGGACAATATGCTGTGGCTGGTGCTGGGCATGGTGGCGCTGCTCTTGCTGCCGCCTTTGTGGCAGTGGCGGCGCAGCCGCCGGAACGGCTGAGCCGAGCTCAGCGCGGCCCTAGCAGTTTTTGCAGCGTGGCCGCCGTGGGCGCGCCCTGCACTTTTTGCAGCTGGCCCTGAGCGTCGCGGTAGAAGGAGGCCGGGGTGGCGAACACGCCGAAGCGCTCCATCAACTGTTGGTTGGCCGCCAGTTTGGCGCTGACGGCGGCCGGGGGTTTGGCCAGCGGTTGGATTGAAGCGCCGGCCTCGTGGCGCGCCAGCGCGGCGGCCGGGTCCGGCGCGGCCAGCAGGGCTGCGGCCTTGGCTGGGCGGTCTTCGGCCAGCAGGCCCACCAGGATGTGGCGGATCTGGACCTTGCCGGCCTGGACCCAGGGCCGGGCGTCGCGCCAGAGCTGTCGGCAGTAGGGACAGTTGGGATCGGTGAAGGTGTAGATCACGCGTTGGGCGCCGGTCTTCCCGTCGGCTATCCAGTGGCTGGTTTCCAATTGCCGCCACAGCGCGGCGCTGAATTGCCGGTCCAGCAGCTCGGAGTTCCATTTTTCGCCGTTGGCGTCGGTGACATTGCCGACGATGGCCTGCTGGCCGTCCGCGGTCAGATAGACGGCCTGCGGCCGGCCCAGGTAGAGCGAGGCGTAGCCGGTGAGCCCGGACGGGCCGGGGAAGCTGCCGAGGATTTCATAGCCCTGAGCCTCCAACGCCTGGATGGGCGCCGGCCAGGGCTGGGCGTGGGCGGGGAGGGCGTGCAGGCTGAGCCAGAGCGCCAGCGGCGCCAGGCGGAGAACGAGCGGGGTGGTCATGGCGCGTTTATTCCTTGGAGTTTGAGCGGGCGAGCGTTTGCAGTTTGCTGGCCAGGGTGGCTGCGGATAGTTCGCCCAGATGGACGGAGGCCAGACGCCCGTCGGCGTCGAAAAACAGCGTGGTGGGCAGCGCCACGGAGCCGTACTCCCGGCCCAGAGCGCCAGCGGGGTCCAGCAGCACGTGCTGAAGCCGCAGCGGCTGTTTGCGGAAGAAATCGCGGACCGCGACTTCATCCTCGCCCTGGTTGGCGAAGATGAAGCGCACGTCTGGCCTTTGCTGCTGGGCGTCTTGCAGCAGCGGCATTTCCCTCCTGCAGGGCGGACACCAACTGGCCCAGAGATTGAGCACCACCGGTTTACCGCTGGCCAGGGCCGGCAGCGAGGCGGGCGGGCCGTCCAACTGGCGCAGTACGCGCGGAGACAGCGCGGCTTCGGTGCCGCTTCGTTGCAGCGCCTCGCCGCCGGCCCAGACCAAAGCGCCGGCCAGGACGGCGGCGGCCAGCGGGCGGCGCAGTTCCGGCCGGCGCCAGCCGCGCCAAGCGGCCAGGGCGAGCGCGGCGGCTATGCCGGCCCAGGGCAGAAAGCCGCCGTCGCGCAGGTCCAGCATCGTCAACGGCCGGTGGGAGTACAGCGAAAACCAATACAGGACGAAACCGACGCGCGCGGCGACGAAACCCCACAACAGCATGTCGTTGAGGTGTGCGGCCACGCTGACGCGGCGGCCTCGGCCGGCGAGCAGGCCGGCGCCGTGGGCGGTCAGCCAGGCGGCGGCGACGATGGTCAGGCTGATGGGAATGGCCAGCGGGCCAAGGTGGAAAGAAAGCATGGTTTAGTCCTGTGCCGCGCGGGGCGGCATGGCGGCGGTTCCCTCTTCGCGCCGGGCGTTTGATAAGGCCGTGCGCGTGGCGGGGACTGTTTTTTTAATCGTTTGAATAGACTGGGTCCTTTCCAGAAAATTCAGCGAGCCGCGTGGGTTTGGCGTCAAGCCGGCGTCAACGCGGGCCAAGAATGCGGCGCAGCAGTTCGGGGTTGGGCGCGCCCTGGGTTTTTTGCAAGGCGCCCTTGGCGTCGGCATAGAAGATCACCGGGGTGGCGAACACGCCAAAGCGTTCCATCAGTTTATGGTTGGCTTCCAGTTTGGCGCGAGTCTCGGCCGGCGCCTTGGCCAGCGGTTTGACGCCGCCGCTGGCGTGTTGCCGCTCATGGCGGTTCAGCGCGGCGGCTGGGTCGGCGTCGGTCAGGATGGCGGCGGCCTTGCCCGGGCTATCCGCCTTGATCACGCCCACCAGGATATGGCGGATTTGAACCTTGCCGGCTTGCACCCAGGGGCGCGCGTCATTCCAGAAGCGGTTGCAGTAGGGGCAATTGGGGTCGGTGAAGACATAGACGATGCGCGGGGCGCGGGCGTCGCCATCGGCGACCCAGTGGCTGTTTTCCAGCTGCCGCCACAGGATTTGGCTGAATTGCCGTTCCAGCTGCGGGGCGTTCCAAGGCTCGCCGTTGGCGTCTCTGAGCTGGCCGACGATGGCCTGCTTGCGGTCCTGAGTCAGGTAGACGGTTTGCGGCTGCCCCAGATAAAGAGCGGTGTAGCCGCTGAGGCCGCTTGGCGCGGGGAAGCGGCCCAGGATTTGATAGCCTTGGCGCTCCAGCGCCTGGATGGGCGCGGGCTTGGCCGGCGCGGCCAGGGCGTGGGCGGGCAGGCTCAAGGCCAGCAGCAGCGGCGGGATCATTCTGAAAAACATTGATAGTCCTTTGCGGTGTGTTGAACTCAGCGGGCCTGTCGCGCCTGGTTCAGGCGTTCAAGGAAGGCGTCTGGGCTGAGCGCGCCGACGATGCGTTGGGCGCGGCGCTCCTGGCCGTCTGGGCCGATCAACAGCAGCGTGGGCGGGCCGATCACCTGGCGCGAGGCGAGCAGCGCGGCGCTGTCCGGACCGGACTCGGTCACATCGGGACGCAGCAGTTTCATGCCGGCCAAGGCTTGTTGCACGCGGGGGTCGCCAAACACCTTGTGTTCGATTTCCTTGCAGGCCACGCACCAGTCGGCGTAGTAGTCCACCAGCGCCCACTGACCTTGGCGCGCGGCTTCGTCCAGGCCGTTTTGCAGCGCGCGGACGTCGCGCACGGTGACGAAGCCGAGCTGTTCCATGCCGGCGGCGGGAGCGGCCGCCGTGGAAATGAAGGCGAGCGGCCGCAGCGGATCGCTTTGCCCGGCGGCCGCGCCGATCAGCATCGCCGCCGCCCACAAGCTCAGCAGCGCCGCCGTGCCGCGCAGCGTCCATTGGCCTGGGCTGGCGCGCCAGGGCCGGGTCAGCGTCAGCAAGCCGACGGCGACGGCGAACAGCCACGCGCCCCATAAGGCCAGGCTGGCCGCCGGGGGCAGCACGCGGCCGAGGAACCAGATGGCCATGCCCAGCAGCAGGAAGCCGAACACCGCTTTGACCCGGTTCATCCACAGGCCGGGGCGCGGCAGCAGCTTGGCGCCCAGCACGCCCACCAGCAAGAGCGGCACGCCCATGCCCAGGCCCATGGAGAGCAAGGCCAGGCCGCCTTTGAGCACGTCGCCGCTGTCGCTGATGTAGAGCAAGGCGCCGGCCAGCGGCGCGGTCATGCAGGGGCCCACCAGCAAGGCGGACAGCACGCCCATCGCCGCCGAGCCGCCCAGGGTGCCGCCGCGCTGGCGCTGGCTGGCCATGGCCAGCCGGTCGCGCAGTACGGCCGGCAATTGAAGCTCGTAAACGCCGAACATGGCCAGCGCCAGCAGGACGAAGAGCGCGGCGAACAGGCCCAGCGCCCACGGCGTTTGCAGCGCGGCCTGCAGGTTGGCGCCCATGCTGGCGGCCAGCGCGCCCAGCGCCGCGTAGGTCAAGGCCATCGGCAGCACAAAGGCCAGGGCGAGCACCAGGCCGCGCCGCGGCGTGGCGCCGCTGCCCACGATCAAGCTGCTGAGAATGGGCACCATCGGCAACACGCAGGGCGTGAAGGTCATCAGCAGGCCAAGGCCGAAGAAGGCCAACAAAACCCAGCCCGTGCCGGATTGAGCCAGCCGCGCCGCCAGCGCCTGGTCTTCGCCCAAGGCCGGCGCGATGGGGACGGCGGCATCCATCCCTGTCGCTCCCGCCGCGCTGGTTTTAACGGCCTTGCCGCTTCCTGATAGTTCAACGGCGCGATGCTGTGGCGGATAGCACAGTCCGGCTTCGGCGCAGCCTTGCCAGCTCAGCATGAGACGGCGCGCCTGGCCGGCCTGCACCAGTAGTTCCAGCCGCTGGTAATACACTTCGGATTCGCCGAAGAATTCATCACGGATGGTTTTGCCGGCCGGCATCGCCGGCGGCGGGACGCTGCCGACGGGTTCGGCCGCGATCTTGATGTTCTTGCGATACAGGTAATAGCCGTCGCGGATGTCCCAGCGCAGGCGGACTTGTCCGTCGCCCAACTCGCTGACGCTGAGGCGGAAGGCCTGTTCCGGCGGCAAAAAACCGGTTTGCGCCTGGGCGGCGGGCATCCAGAGAAAAAGCAGCAGCAACAGGCTGCGGAAGATGAGCGGCATTGCGGTCTCCATGGCGATGAATGCGCACAGCCTGGATGCCGGGGATTAAGCCGCCGTTAACAATGGGATAATCCGTCGTCGGCAAGCTGGCGGCGACAAGGAGGCAGGAGATGCGGGTGTTATTGGTGGAAGACAACGAGTTGATTGCGCTGGGCATCGTCGCCGGGCTGCGCGCTCACGGTCTGACGGTGGACGCGGTGGGCAGCGCGGCTCAGGCCGAGGCGGCGCTGGCGACGCTGGACGCCGATTTGATGATTTTGGACCTGGGGCTGCCGGACGAGGACGGCATGCGCTTGCTGGCGCGCTTGCGAGCGCGCGGAGAGGCGCTGCCGGTGCTGGTGTTGACCGCGCGCGACGCGGTGGAGGACCGGGTGGCCGGTCTGCGCGCCGGCGCGGACGACTATCTGCTCAAGCCTTTTGATCTGGACGAACTGGTGGCGAGGCTGCACGCTTTGCGCCGGCGCGCCGCCGGCCGTTGCGTGGATGTGATCGAGGACGGTCCGCTGCGGCTGGACCCGGTGCGCGGCGAAGTCTGGCTACACGGTCGGCCGGTGGCGCTGGCGCGCCGCGAACTGGCGCTGCTGGCGGCCTTGATGCAGGCGCGGGAGCGGATTCTCAGCGCCGAGCAGCTGAAGGACCGGCTCTATGATTACAGCGAGGAAATTGAAAGCAACGCCTTGAACGTGCACATCCACCATTTGCGGCGCAAGCTGGGGCCGGCGGTGGTGGAGACGGTGCGCGGCCTGGGCTATCGCTACGGCAGGGCCGGCGAATGAGTTTGCGTCTGCGCTTGCTGTTATGGATAGGGGTGTCGCTGTGCCTGCTGTGGGGCGGCGTGGCGGCCTGGACGCTGCATGATCTGGACCGGCAGATGCGGCTGACGCTGGACCGGCGGCTGGCGATGTCCGCGCAGATGGTGGCCGGGCTGATGGAGCAGTTGCCCGCGCCGCCGCCGCGCGCCGTGCCGCGTTTCGAGGGCATAGGCGCCGGCATTGCCTGTCAGATCGTTTCCGTGCGCGGCGAGGTGCTGGCGCGCACGCCGGGCGCGCCGGACACCCGCGCTGATCCGGCGCCGGGCTATGCCGAACAAACCCTGCGCGGCGAGCGCTGGCGCAGCTATACGGTGGTGGCCAACGGCTTGCGGGTGACCACGGCGGACCGGCTGACCGAACGCGACGCGATGTTGACGGATATCCGCTGGGCCGCCGCCGTGCCCTTCCTCGCTGCCTTGGCCGGCAGCCTGGTGGCCTTGTGGCTGGGCGTGAGCCGGGGCTTGAGCCCGCTGGAGCGGCTGCGCCGCGCCTTGGCGCGCCGCGCGCCGGAAGCGCTGGAGCCGGTGGCCACTCAGGGTTTGCCGCGGGACGTGTTGCCGCTGGCGGACAGCCTGAATCAGCTGCTGCGGCGCGTGGGCGAGGTACTGCAACGCGAGCGGCGTTTGACCAGCGACGCCGCCCATGAGCTGCGCACCCCGCTGACGGCGATCAAGACCCATCTGCAAGTGGCGCGCATCACCCAGGGGCCGGACGCGGCGCAGGCGATTGCTCATGCCGCCGAAGGAGCGGACCGTTTGCAGAACACTTTGGGGCAGTTGCTGATGTTGGCGCGGCTGGAGGGGGCTTTTGATTGGGAAGAAGGCCCGCCGGCCCGCGCAGACGAGGTGGCGCGGCTGGCGATGCGCGACGCGGAGCCCGCGCCGCCGCGGCGCATTGTCTGCGGCCCGTTGCCTGAGGCCACGCTGGCCTTGCCTCAGGCGCTGGCGGCCACCGCGCTGCGCAATCTGCTGGACAACGCTTTGCGGTATTCGCCGCCGGACGCGCCGGTGCGTTTGGAGGCCGCGCAGAGCGAGGCGGGCTTGCGTTTTGAAGTGAGCGATCAGGGGCCGGGATTGACGGCAGCTCAACGCGAGCAGGCCGCGCAGCGCTTTTGGCGCGGGCGGCATGCCGGCGCCGGCAGCGGCCTGGGCCTGTCCATCGTCTCCGCGATCGCAGGGCGTTTTGGCGGCCGTCTGGAGCTGCTGGCCGGCGAGGAGGGAGGGCTATGCGCCGCCCTGACGCTGCCGGCGCTCAGCTCGACTGATGCAGGCGCATGAACGGCGGCGCGGCCACCACGTCCGGCACGCTGCTGTTGACCGGGTGCTGCATCACCTTCTGCGCCACCAGCTTCAGCTCGTACATGATGCCGATGGCGGCGTCCAAGTGCCGCGGCTCGCCGTTGAAGGTGCGGTCCAGCGCGGCCAGCAGGTTTTGGTAGGCCTGGTAGAACTGGGCGCCGCTGACGGCCGCGCCGCTGCCCGCCGGGTAGTCTGAGAGCGCGGCGTTGGGCAGCAGGTTGAACACCCCGGTTTCGTCCAGCGGCACCGGCTCCCCGGTGTAGGACCAGCCGGAGGGGCTGGAATAGTCCCGGATCAGCCGTTTGCCGTAGTAGATTTCGCCAAACTTGAAATAGTGAGCGTAGCCGCCGCCGGCCTCGTCTTTGGGGTTGATCCAGTCCTCCTCCAGCACGCCTTCGCCCTGGCGCACGATGGTGTCTATCACCGCCCGGGCGCTGGCCATGTCGTAGACCTTGCCGTCCGGACAGTCCGGCACCTCGTGCGGGAACCACTGGCTGACGTCCACCTGTTCGTCCAGCCGCGGTTGGGCGAAGCAGTCGTGGCCATGGTTTTCCAGGTGTTGCAGCCGCTCCAGAATGGCCTGGTAAAAGCGGCCTATGGAGTCGAAGCCGGACTGGTTGTCGACATAGGCCTGGGTTTCGCCGGGCAGGATGGCCTGGGTGTCCGGACGTTCTATCTCCATGAACACTTCCTGCGCCTGCTGCCGGCTCAAGGCCTTGAGGGTGACGATGAGGCCGGTATCCACGCACATCGGCAGTGGCCCAGGGTAATTGAGCGCCAGGCCGTCTTCAACGATGCGTGGGTTGCCGCCGATGGCGATCAAGGTATTGGCGGCCAGGGTCATGTGCAGCATTTCTTCCACCACCACCGATTGCACCAGCGCGCGCGCTTCCTGATTCTGGCCGGGCTTGATGGAGAACAGCGCGGTCAGATAAGTGGGGATGGTGGACAGCTCCAGCCGCACCGCGCCGGCCAGCATGGTCCGCACATGTTGGATGTGGTCGGCCTGACGCAGTTCGTCCATCAGTTCTTGGCGTATCTTCAGCATGGCTTGGTTTCCTTGGAAAGGGATGCCGGTTGGACGGTCAGGCGTCGTTGCCTTTGCGGCTCTTGCTTGTGCTGAGAGAGCCGCGAGTGGCGGCGATATCGGCCTCGCTGGGCGGCGCGCTCTGGCGCAGCGGGCAGCGCTTGCCGTACATCCGCTGGCGGTCGAAGGTTTTGCCGGTGAGGTCTATGACGTTCTGGAAGTAGTTGATCAGCATGCGCCGCTTGCTGGCGGACAGATCGCGCGTCACCGGCATCTGGTCCGGGTCCTCGATGGGCTTGTCGAAAACGAAGCGCATGATGAAGGCGCTGGCGTCGGCTGCCGCTTGCTTGGAAAAGTCGAACAGGCCCTGGCTCATCACCGGGTAGAGGTTGGCGTATTGCTGCAGGATGGGCTGCACGTCTTCCCAGCGCGGATTGTCCAGGTCTATGTCCTGGCCCGGCTGCGGGAAGCTGCTGAAAACCACCACCGCGAAGTTGTCGAAGGGCTGTTGCAGCGCCGGATCGGAGCCCGCCAGATTGTAGGCGATGGTGAACAGCTGGCCGTCCATGTATTCGCGCGGGGTGCCGAAGCTTTCCGGCCCGTGCAGGGTGACGGCGGCCCGGCCGGCCTGGTCGGTGATCGGCTCCGCCGGGCTGATGCGGATGGCGGCGTTGGGCACGTTGTTGACCGGCAACAGCGCGCGCGGGGTGGTGCCCTGGGTTTTGTCGGTGGGGGTGTCGCCGTAGTCCAGCATGGGCGCGCCGGCCCAGAAAGCCAGCGCCGCGCCGGCCAGCGGCTGACCGTAACGCGCCGCGTAAACGTGGGTGTGCTGGTGGTTTCGGTCCGGATGGTTGGGGTCCAGGCGGATGGCGAAGTCTTCAGCGCGCACCTCGTTGCCCAGCAAGGCCTCGCGCACGCAGACCACGGCGCGTCCCTCCACGCCCACCGGCTGCACGATGGCCAGCGGCAAGGGCTGATTGGCCAGCCGCAACTGTTCCTCGGTCAGCGGCACCGATTGGATGCCGGCCTGCTGGTCTTGCAGCGCTTGCGAGGTGTCCACGCCGGCGATGACGGTGTAGTCGTCAGGCCCTATCTCCGCGTCCTGCGCCGTCCATTCATTGTGCAGGACGGCGTATTGCAGCGACGGCAGCGCCGCCACCTGGAAGCGGCTGTCCAGGGGCAACGCGTTGCTCAGGTCCACTTGCAGGCTGGCGGTGTCCTGATCCAGCCAGGAGGAGAAACAGCCGATGCCGTTCTTGCTGGCAAGGTCGTTGCCCTGCTGCGTGGTCGGCATGAAGCGGCGGCCCAGGATGAAGGAGCGCGGCTGGCCCAGATAGGCCGGACCGATGGCGCCGAGCACGGTGCCGTAACCGAAGCCGGGATCGCTGTAGTCGGTGCTGTAGCCGTAGGTGGACAGCCGGATGGAGAGCCGGTCCTGTTCGCTCAACTCGATCAGGCGCGCCAGCAGCGGGCTGTCGAAACCGTCCAGATGCCACTGGATATTGGTGAGCACGGATTGAAAGACGGCGGAGGCGGCGCTGTCGCCCTGGCTTTGGGCGCGGGAAAACCACAGATCGCGGAAGGGGTTGCTCTGATAGTCGGCGGTCATCAGCGGCGTGCCGTCCGGCTTGAGCAGCGACACCGCGAGGCCGTAGATGCTGGAGGCCAGCTGCCAGTCCGGGTCCAGGTCCACCATCTTGCCGGACGGTTTGCCGATGGCGTTGCTCACGCTACAGGACAGCAGCGGGTCTTGCGCCGGATTGGTGACCAGGATGCCGCTGGGCCCGCGCAAGCTGGTCACTTGGCAGTTGGCGAAGCGCATGATGGCGGTGCCGGTGGGGTGCCACCAGCCGTTATAGGTTTTGGTGCGCCCGTCCGCTCCCGCTTGTTGGTATTCCTGGAAACGCGGTTCGAAGGTGGCATTGTCGTAGTGGCGCGGGTCGTTGTTGACGGTGGAGACATCTGACTGGAACTGGCCGGAAAAGGCCAGGCGGGGAAACTGCAGATAGCTCATATTGGCTCCTTGCTGGCCGGAAAATCCGCGGACGGCTATGGCTGACGATTTAATCCCATAGGCATAGCGCGGGTATAGGCAGCGCTGACCATAAGGGCAATGTTCTTTAGGACAGGTGAATGCCGGGAGCGGTGTGGCCGGTGCTTTGCGAGCCCCGGCCGGAGTTGGGCGCTCTACTCCGCGCCCAGCGACATCGCGTGGTTGAACACATTGCCCGGGTCGTACTTGCGCTTGATCGCCACCAGCTCCGGATACAGCGCGCCGTAATACAACTCGCCCCAGCTGTAGCCAGGGGTTCCCGGCCGCGCGCCGTTCAACATGTCCACATCCGGGTAGTTGATGTAGCAGCCCTCGTAAGGCGAATCCGGCAAGGCCGCCGAACTTGGATACGGCGTGCCGTTGAAGCCGTCGGCGGCGTAGACGGCGTCGAAAAACGCCCGCATCCAGCTCACGTGCATGGCGTCGTTGGCCGGGTCGGTCCAGTAGCTTTGGTACTGCAGCTTCATTACCGAGGCGCGCTGAGGCACCGCGGTCTGGTTGTCGGCCGGGTCGAAACCGTTGTTGCCGGGGCTGCGGTGGTTGATCGCGCCGCCGTAGGAGTCCACCTGTAGCAGCGATTGGGCCAGATCCTGGTTGTCGGGATCGGAGCTAAGGTGCTGGTGGATGGCCTTGCACTCCGCTGGGCTGAAGTTCCGCTTCATATAGGCGGACTTGTACTTGCCGCGCTGATTGCTGCCTGAGCCGTTCAACGTTTGGGTGGCGTACAGCCAGTCCATCGCCTGTGTGTGCTCAGGCAAGGAGCCGGTGTTTTTTGGCGGTGAGCGGTGCGGAATGTGGGGCAGATGGCCGCCGCCGGGCAGATAGGTGTTGAGCAGTTGCGGCTGGGCCACTTGCTTGATGCGCCGGTAGAAATCGTTGAACGGCGCGGTGTGATTCAGCTTGCCGTCCCTGTCGGTGTATTGCACCACCAGGCCCAGGTTTTTGGCGCTGATGTGGGTGAGCTTGAGCAGGCTGAACAGGCCGTAGCCTTCGGGCTCGCTGTCCGCCTCCTGCCAATATTGGCCATAGGTTTGCAGCAAGTCGCTGAAGCGGCCCAAGTCCTTGAAATCGTCCCAGCTGAATTGCAGGAGCTGCACGCCCACCTGCTGCGGCGCCGGCGGCAAATCGTCAAAGTAATAGCTGGTGATCAGGCCCACATTGCCGCCGCCGGCCCCCTTGCACAGCTTGAGCAAGTCGGCGAATTGATTGTCGACGCGGGCGTGTACCTTGCGCGCCTTGCCGCCGTCCGCCAGCAGAATGTCCACTGCGCTCAACCAGTCCACGGTCAGGCCCTGCAGCCGCGATAGCAGGCCGTAGCCGCCGCCGCTAATGTGGCCGCCGGCGCCCACTGAATAGCAAGAGCCGCCGGGCATGGTCTTGCCGGTGAGTTTGTACAGGCCTACGTAGCCATCCCAGTTCTGATTGCCGGCCAAAAGCTGGAAGCCATAACGCCTGCCGTCCGCGGCTACGTCGCGGCGTAGGCCGGAGAGCTGGCCGATGTCTATGATCAGGCCGCCGGGGTTGTTGCTGACGAAGCCCTCGTAGCAATGGCCGCCGCTGCGGATAGTGGGCTTGAGCTTGTGGTCCAGCGCGTATTGCAGCGCGGCGACGACTTCGGCTTCATCGCTGCAGATGATGATGCCGCCCGCGGCCTGGCCGGCAGCCGGCCAGCGAAGATTGAAGCCTTTTTTCAGCGTTTCGTAACGGTGGTCGTCCGGGGTGATGGCATTCAAGCCCATAGCGTTTTCTCCTTGTGCGGCCGCGGTGGGGGCGGCCATTTTATTTGCATGACATTGTTTTATAGGCGAGCCGAAAGCGGAGAAAGCTGGCAAATGCTGAGCGGGGGGGGATTTGAGTGTTTTATCGCTTCATTGCGGGTGCTCAATGCTTGAAACCGCTGGGTTTTGTTCTGGCATGAAATGACATTTGTATGTTGCTTTGCTACGCTCCCTGCCAAATTCAGGAGCGAGCGGACATGATCAAGCAATGGATGGGCCTGGCCCTGCTGTTGGGCGGTTTGAGCGGCGCGGCGCAGGCCGGCGAGGCCTTTGGCGCGCCGGGGCTGACGGCGGTGCGCGGCCCGGCGGCGAAGTCTTTTGTGGGCGTGGCGGCGGAGGGGCCGTCGCGGGTGTATTTCACTGGCTACCGCGGCGTGGTCTCCGAGGTGTTCTACCCGGCGGTGGATACTCAGGCGGCGGTGGACTTGCAATTCTTGGTGGGCGATGCCGGCGGCGGCTTCGTTGATGAGGAAAAGCAGCAGGATTACCGCGTGCAGCGGCTGCATCCGCGCAGCATGAGCTGGCAGGCGCAGACAGGCAACGCGGCCCATCACTGGCGCATCAGCAAGCGCATTTTCACGGATCCGGCGCGTGACGCGCTGATCCAGCGCGTCACCTTCAGCGCGCTGGATGGCCGCCGCGTCGGCGATTTTCGCCTCTACCTACTGTTCAAGCCTTATCTGGACAATGCCGGCGCGGGCAACAGCGCCGCCACCCTGACGCGTGTTGGCGGCGATGCGGCCTTGGCGGCCAGCCGCAATCAGCGCGCTTCGGCGCTGCTGAGCAGCCTGCCTTGGAAAACGCAGAACGGCCGCCGCATGTTGTCCAGCGGCTTTGTCGGTTTGAGCGACGGCTGGACCGATCTGTTGGGCGGCGCGGCTGACAAGCGCATGGACTGGACTTTCGATTCCGCCGGCAACGGCAATGTGGCGCAGATGGGCTGGCTGGATGCGGGCGACCCGCGCGCCACCAGCGTGTCCTTCGATGTGGTGCTGGGATTCGGCGCCAGCCAGAGGCAGGCGCTGGACACGGCCGCCGCCGCGCTGGGCGGCGATCTGGACGCGGCGCAGCGGCGCTATGACGCCGGCTGGCAGGCCTACGCCGCCGGCCTGTCCGATCAGGGCGGCAGCGCCGACGACGGCTATTACCTGGCGGCGATGACGCTGAAAACCATGCAGGACAAGGCCAGCGGCGCGATGGTGGCCGGCCTGGGCACGCCATGGGGCGCCAGCCAGGGCGATGCCAACGCCGGCGGCTACCACCTGGTGTGGCCGCGCGACCTGTTCAAGTTCGCCAACGCCCTGCTCACCGCCGGAGACCGCGCGACCGCAGCGCGCGTGACGGATTATCTGTTCAATACCTTGCAGCAGCGTCGCGACTGCGGCGCGGCGGAATACGACGCCGCCGGCTGCCCGGACGGCTTCAGCCGCAATGGCCGTTTCCCGCAAAACGCCTGGGTCAGCGGCGCGCAGTATTGGCAAGGCACCCAGATGGACGAGCAGGCCATGCCCATCCTGCTGGCCTGGCGGCAGGGGCCGGCGGTGTACTCGCCGCTGTGGCCGCGCATCAAGCTGGCCGCCGACTACATCCTGAGCGCCGGGCCGTGGACCTATCAGGAGCGCTGGGAGGAGAACAGCGGCTACTCGCCGTCCACGCTGGCGGCGCAGATCGCCGGGCTGGCCGCCGCCGCCGATATCGCCCGCGCCAACGGTGATGATGCCAGCGCCGCGCGCTATCTGTCCGCGGCCGACTACTGGCAGCAGAACGTGGACGCCTGGACCTTCACCCGCAGCGGCGGCTTTGGCGACGGCCGCTATTATCTGCGCCTCAACCCGTCCGCGCGCGCCGGCGGGATGAGCCGCGCAGGCCAGGCGCCGGCGCTGGGGCCGGATACGCCGCAAACGCTGGAAGTGAAAAACGGTGGCGGCAGCCGCGACGCGCGCCGAGTGGTGGATGGCGGCTTCCTGGAACTGGTGCGCATGGGGGTGAAGCGCGCCGATGATCCGGCTGTGCTCGCCACGCTGGGCATTTACGACGCGGTGCTGGGCCAGCGGCTGGAGCTGCCCGGCGCGCCGGCTTTGCCGGTCAACGCCTGGTTCCGCTACAACTTCGACGGCTATGGCGAGCGCAACGACGGCGGCGATTTCGCCGGCAGCGGGGTGGGCCGGCTGTGGCCCATCTTCACCGCGGAGCGCGGCATCTACGAGATTGCGCGCCAGGGCGGCGGCGCGGCCGGCCAGCCGTATCTGGCCGCGCTGAAACAGCTGGCCACGCCGGAGGGCATGCTGCCGGAACAGGTGTGGCCGCACAGCGCGGTGCTGCCGGACGGCTGGGCGGTGGAGACGCCAGCCGGCAACCGCGCCGGTACGCCCACGCGTTCGATCGCGCCCCTGAGCTGGGCGATGGGCGAGTACATCAGCCTGCTGGCCTCCATCCGCGCCGGCCGCGTCGTGGATTTGCCGGAAGCCGCCTGCGCGCGTTACTACGCCTGCCGCGTTGAACCCAAGGCCGGTGAGGCGACGGTGGAGATCCAGGCCGCCGCCGATACCAGTTGGGGACAACAGCTGTATGTAACCGGCGCGGCCCGCGCATTGGGCAATTGGAACACGGACCTGGGCCTGCCGGCGGATGCGGCGGCTTACCCCTTGTGGAGAACCAGGGTCAATCTGCCGGCGGGTCAGCGGATCGAGTACAAGTACTACCGCAAGAACGCCGACGGCAGCGTGAGCTGGGAGCAGCGAGCAGGCAACCGCGTGTTGCAGGCGCCGGCTGGCGGGTTGACGCTGAACGATCAGGTGAAGTGGTGAGGCGGGTCGGGATTCAATACGCTATTGATTTATTTGGAATATTGAAAGCAAATTTAATTACTTTTTGATATTAAACATGGCTTTTATAGTGTGCTGAGTCCATCACCACTTTGAGCCTGTTTACGATCTTGCGAGCTAGGGCGAGACGAGGCGAGAGCCGCTGAGGGAGCGGAGTGTACCCCGGTACCTCAGCATTCCAAAGCGGTTCTCAACCCCGCCCCGCCGACGCGCAGCAGAGCGTGAGCCGGTTCTCAGGAGCACGCCATGTCCATATCCCGCCGTTCCCTGCTGGCGCTCAGCCTCGCCAGCCTCTCTCTCGCTGCCTTGGCGGCAAACGCCGCCGAGGCGCCCATCGTCATCGGTTATCAGACCGGAGTCGATCCATCCAAGGTGGCCCAGGCCGACGGCCTGTACGAAAAAGCCATCGGCCGGCCGCTGCAGTGGCGCAAGTTCGAGAGCGGCGCGGAAGTGCTCGCCGCGCTGGCTTCCGGCGACGTGCATATCGCCGATCTGGGCTCCAGCCCGCTCAGCGCCGCCGCCACCCGCCAACTGCCGATCCAGACCTTTCTGATCGTCGCCGAGATCGGCAACTCCGAGGCGTTGGTGGCGCGCAAGGGCAGCGGCATCAAGACCCCGCAGGACCTGATCGGCAAAAAGGTGGCGGTGCCCTATGTCTCCACCACCCATTACAGCCTGCTGGCCGCGCTCAAGCACTGGAAGCTGGACCCGGCCAAGCTGTCCATCATCAATCTGCGCCCGTCCGAGATCAGCGCCGCCTGGCAGCGCGGCGACATCGACGCCGCCTATGTCTGGGACCCGGCGCTGAGCCAGACGCTGAAAACCGGCTCGGTGCTGGTTAATTCCGAACAAGTGGGGCAATGGGGCGCGCCCACCTTCGAAGCCTGGGTGGCGCGCAAGGACTTCGCCGCCGCTCAGCCGCAGGCGCTGGCCGCCTTCGCCAAGGTGACTTTGCAGGCCTTCGCCGATTACCGCGCCAAGCCGGCGGCCTGGAGCGTCGGCTCGCCGCAGGTGGCCAAGATCGCGCGGCTGACCGGGGCCGATCCGGCGCAGATTCCCGGCTTGCTGGCCGGCAGCCGCTTCCCGCTGGCGCAGGAGCAGTTGTCGCCGCGCTTGCTGGGCGGCGGCACCGCCAAGGCGCTGCGCGACACCGCCTTGTTCTTGAAGGAACAGAAGAAGGTGGAAACGGTGCTGCCGGATTATCAAGCCTATGTCGAGCCGCGCTTCGTGCGGCTGGCGCAGACGCGCTGAGCGCGAGGAGGCCGCGATGGCGAGCTTGATCGTGGAAAACGCCGGCGTCAGCTACGCCGGCCCGTCCGGTCCTGTGCAAGCCTTGGACCGGGTGTCGCTGGAGCTGCACTCCGGCGAAATCGTGGTGGCCTTGGGGCCGTCCGGCTGCGGCAAGTCCACTTTGCTGGGGCTGATGGCTGGTTTCCAGGCGCCCAGCCAGGGCCGGGTGCTGGCCAACGGCCGCCCCGTGCGCGGGCCGGGCGCGGATCGCGGCGTGGTGTTCCAGGACGACGCGCTGATGCCCTGGCTCAACGCCGAAGACAATGTGGCTTTCGGCCTGCGCCTGCGCGGGGTGCCGCGCGAGCAGCGGCGGCTCGAGGCGCGCCGCATGTTGGGCTGGGTGGGGCTGGAGGCTTTCGCCGGCCACGCGCTCAGCCAGATGTCCGGCGGCATGCGCCAGCGTCTGGGTCTGGCGCGCGCGTTGGCGGCCGATCCCGATTTCCTGCTGCTGGACGAGCCGCTGGGCGCGCTGGACGCGTTGACCCGGGAAAAGATGCAGTCGTTGATCCTCAGCCTGTGGCAGCGCAGCGGCAAGGGCATTTTCCTGATTACCCACAGCATTGAGGAAGCGTTGTTCCTCGGCACCGAGCTTTTGGTGCTGACACCGCGCCCCGGCCGTATCGCGCTGCGGCAGAAGCTGGGTTTCGCCCATCGCTACGCCGCCGGCGAATCGGCGCGCTCGATCAAGGCCGATCCCGCCTTCATCGCCATGCGCGAGCATTTGCTGGACTGGATTTTCCGCGCGGAGGAGGCCGACCATGCCGCCGCTTGAACTGACTGAATTGGGCCCGGCCGCGCAAGCCGAGCTAAGCGCGCCGCCGCCAGCACATCCTCCCGTCCCTGGCCGCGCCGCCTGGCGCCGGCGCTGGCCCAGCGCGCTGTCGGTGGGCGGCCTGCTGTTGTTGTGGTGGGCGGCCAGCGCCGGCGGGCTGGTGTCGCCGCTATTTCTGCCCGGCCCTGCTCAGGTGGCGACGAGGCTAGCGGATCTGGCGGTCAACGGCTTCATGGACGCCAGCCTGTGGCGTCACGCCGCCGCCAGCCTGGGCCGGGTGGGCCTGGCGCTATTGCTGGCCGCGGCCACCGCGGTGCCGCTGGGCATGTTGATGGGCCTGAGCCGGCGCGCGCATGCGGCGCTGGATCCATTGATCGAGTTTTATCGGCCGGTGCCGCCCTTGGCTTATCTGCCCTTGATCGTGATCTGGTTCGGCATCGGCGAGGTCAGCAAAGTGCTGCTGATTTATCTCGCCATCTTCGCGCCGCTGGCTATCGCCACCGCCGCCGGCGTGCGCCGAGCGGACCCGGCGCGGCTGCAGGCCGCGCGCTCGCTGGGCGCCAGCCGTGGTCAGCTGCTGCGGCTGGTGGTGCTGCCCAGCGCGTTGCCGGACATCCTGACCGGGCTGCGCATCGGGTTGGGCGTGGGCTGGTCCACGCTGGTGGCGGCGGAGCTGGTGGCCGCCACCCGCGGCCTGGGTTTCATGGTGCAGTCCGCCGCCCAGTTCCTGGTCACCGACGCGGTGATCGCCGGCATCCTGATCATCGCCTGGATTGCGTTGGCGCTGGAGCTGGGGCTGCGTTGGGTGGAACGGCGTTTCGCCGGCTGGGCCGCGCCTGAGCGTTTCTGATCTGATTTTCGTTTTTCTTGGTATTGAATCCGCCGCGCGGATAGGGAGCACACATTCATGAGCCTGCAACTGCAAGCCCTTAGTCCGGCCCTGGGGGCCATTGTCTCCGGCGTGGACTTGAGCGCGCCGCTGTCAGACGCCGAGCGCGACGCGATTGAAGCCGCGCTGCTGCGTCACCAGGTGCTGTTCTTCGAGAACCAGCCGCTGACGCCGCGCCAGCAGCGTGACTTCGCCGCCCGCTTCGGCGATCTGCATCTGCATCCGGTCTACCCAACGGTGGCGGAGCAGCCGGAAATCATTGTGCTGGACACCCACGTCGACAACTTGCCGGACAACGACAATTGGCACACCGACGTTACCTTCATCACCACCCCGCCGTTGGGCGCGGTGCTGTCGGCGCGGCAGCTGCCGGACGTGGGCGGCGACACGCTGTGGAGCAGCAACAGCGCCGCTTACGAGGCCTTGTCGCCGGCCTTGCGCACATTGCTTGACGGCCTCAGCGCCGAACACAGCTTTATCCACTCTTTCCCGGAAAGCCGTTTTAAGGACACGCCGCAATACGCGCGCTGGCAACAGGCCAGCCGTGATCATCCGCCAGTAGTGCATCCGGTGGTGCGGACCCATCCCGTCACCGGCCGCAAGGGCTTGTTCGTCAACGAGGGCTTCACCACTCGGATTCTGGAGCTGGCGCCGCGTGAGAGCGAGGCCTTGCTGGCCCTGCTGTTCGCCCATGCCGCGCGGCCGGAATTCACCGTGCGCTGGCGCTGGAAGGAAAACGACCTGGCGTTCTGGGACAACCGCGTCACCCAGCATTACGCGGTGGCGGATTACCTGCCGCAGCGGCGAGTGATGCACCGCGCCACCATACTGGGCGACCGGCCACGTTGAGCGCGGTCCACTCCAGTGCAAACCACCCGGCCACGGCCGGGTTTTTTCATGCCTTTGGTTTGGCGGTGTGGCGCAGCGGCGCCAGGGGCCGCTTGCAAGCACTGGCTAGACTGGGTTCAGCGCAGATAAGTCGTTGCTGTTTTGGCATAAATTGCGTCGACCCTGCACGTGGCGGTTAGTATGATGTTCGACTTTCTGTGTTGGATGTTTTGAGAGAATAACAATGAAGATCGCAAAGAAATGCCTGGTACTCGCCATGGCCGCGGCCGCAGGGTTGAGCGGCTGCGCGACGGAAAGCTCGCGCGCGCTGACGGTGGCCCAGGTGGAAACCGCCGGCAAGCCTTACGCCGGCCCACGTTCTCCTATCGCGGTGGGCAAGTTCGATAACCGCTCCAGCTATATGCGCGGCATTTTCTCCGACGGCGTGGACCGTTTGGGCGGCCAGGCCAAGACCATTCTGATCACCCATTTGCAGCAGACCAACCGCTTCAATGTTCTGGACCGCGACAACCTGGAAGAAATGAAGCAGGAAGCCGCGTTTAGCAAGCAGGCGCAGGCGGTCAAGGGCGCCGCCTATGTGGTGACCGGCGATGTGACCGAATTCGGCCGCAAGGAAGTGGGCGACCATCAGCTATTCGGCATTCTCGGCCGCGGCAAACAGCAGATTGCTTACGCCAAGGTCAACCTCAACATTGTCAAGGTGGCCACCTCGGAAGTGGTGTACTCCACTCAGGGCGCCGGCGAGTACAGTCTGTCCAACCGGGAAATTATCGGCTTCGGGGGCACCGCCAGCTATGACTCCACACTGAATGGCAAGGTGCTGGACCTGGCGATGCGCGAGGCGGTGAACAGGCTGACCGCAGCCATAGATTCCGGCGCCTGGCAGCCGGGCAAATAAGACCCGCTAACAAAACTCCTGACCCTGCGTTGCGCCTCCTTGTCGTACGACTTGTACTGTCTGCGTCGGCGCGCCTTGGCTCAGGTTCTCTGCGAGGTTTTGTTAACGGCTTTAAGCGTTAAGCAAGCCTCGAATGATTACAGGACGGGTCTTGCGGCCCGCCCGTGATAGCTATTACAAGATTGAACATCATGAAACACAAGATGGCGAAAACGCCGCTATGGGCGCTGGCCCTGTTGGGCGGCGCATTGTTGACCGGCTGCGCCAGCCAAAGCTCGCTGTACCAGTGGGAAAGCTACCAGCCTCAGGTCTATCAGCACTTCAAGGGCGCGGCGGCTGAAGAGCAGGTCACCGCGCTGGAGCGCGACCTGCAGAAGATCCGTTCCAGCGGCAAGACACCGCCGCCGGGCTACCATGCCCATCTGGGCATGCTGTACGCCAACCTGGGCAAGGACGATCAGATGGTCCAGCAGTTTCAGACCGAGAAGCAGCTGTTTCCGGAGTCCGCCGCCTATATGGACTTCCTGCTGAAAAAAGCCAAGAAGTGAAAGACCGCACCATGATCAAACGCATTGCCCAATGGCTGGCTTGCCTGGCCATCGCGGCGCTGGCCACCGGCTGCGCCACTCCCAAGTCCTACGACTACACCGCTTACAAGCAAAGCCGTCCTCGTTCCATTCTGGTGCTGCCGCCGTTGAACGAATCGCCGGAAGTGGCCGCCAGCCTCAGCATGCTGTCGCAAGTCACCATGCCGCTGGCCGAAGCCGGCTACTATGTGCTGCCGGTGACGCTGGTGGAAGAAACCTTCAAGCAGAACGGCATGAGCACGGCTTCGGACATCCACGGCGTGGCTCCGGCCAAGCTGAAGGAAATCTTTGGCGCGGATGCGGCCCTGTACGTGACAGTGAGCAAGTACGGCACCAGCTACAGCGTAATCAGCAGCGACACCATCGTGTCCGCCAGCGCCAAGATGGTGGACCTGAAGACCGGTGCGGTGCTGTGGACCGGTTCCGCCTCCGCTTCCAACAACGAAGGCAACAACAATAACTCCGGCGGCCTGGTGGGCATTCTGGTGACCGCGGCCTTGAAACAGATCATCAACACCGCCACCGACGCCAGCCACGATGTAGCCGGCATCACCAGCCAGCGTCTATTCAGCACCGGCTATAACGGTGGTTTGCTGTATGGCCCGTATTCTCCCAAGTACGGTACCGACTGAGTCCACAATGGATAGGTAGCAGACACCCAGCCCGGCAATGCCGGGTTTTTTTGCGCCTGCGGTTTATCTTCACGTGAAATCTGAATGGCATTTTAGTTTAATGATTTTCAGGTAATATGCGTTCGCCATAAAAGTGGCCGGCATTTCGCCGCCCGCGGCCCATCACAATCAGAAGAGAAACCATCATGAAGAAACTCACGCTTGCCATGCTGCTGTCCGCCGCTTTCGCGCTGCCCAGCGCCCAAGCGCTGGCCTGGGGTCAGGAAGGCCACCGCATCACCGGTTATATCGCCCAGCAATTGCTGAGCCCTCAAGCCAAGGCCGCGGTCAATCAATTGATCCCCAACGCGGACTTCGCCCAGCTGGCCCTGTACATGGACCAGCACAAGCAGGAATTAAAGCAGCAGCTGCCGGGTTCTGATCAATGGCATTACAACGACGAGCCGGTGTGCGACGGGGTGGAAGAGGACGACTGCCCCAGCGGCAACTGCGCGTCCAACCAGATTGCGCGCTACAGCAAGGTGCTGGCCGACAAGAGTGCGAGCAAGTCCGCCCGCGCTCAGGCGCTGACCTTCCTGCTTCATATGATCGGCGACATTCACCAGCCTTTGCACGCGGCCGACAACCACGACCGCGGCGGCAACGACGTCCGCGTGCGCCTGGCCGGCAGCAGCAAGGTCAGCAATTTGCATTCGGTGTGGGACACCGCGCTGGTGCAGCAAGCGCTGAACGGCGCCAACGAGCAGAGCTGGGCGGCGCAGGACCTCAAGTACTACGCGCGCAACATCGCCGGCTGGCAGAGCGGGCAGGTCAATGACTGGATCAAGGAATCCAACCAGTACGCGCGCAGCGAGGTGTACGGCCCGCTGTCCAACTTCAGCTGCGGCAGCGCGCCCAGCGACGTGGCCTACCTGGACCGCACCTACCAGACCGCCGGCGCTCAACTGGTCAAACAGCAACTGGCCAAGGCCGGCGCGCGCATCGCCATGGTGATCAACCAGGCGCTGCAGTAAAACGGCGCGTCCGCGCTAGAATGGCGGCTCCGTCGTCACCGGAGCCGCCATGTCCATTCACGAGCTCAGCCTCAAGGGTTTTCGATCCATCCGCCAGCTGCGGTTGGTACTGGAGCCCCTCAATGTCGTCGTCGGTCCCAACGGTTGCGGCAAATCCAATCTCTACAAAGCGGTGCGCCTGCTGCACGAGGCTGCTTGCGGTCGCCTGTCCGCGGCGCTGGCGGAAGAAGGCGGCATTCAGAAGGCGATGTGGGCCGGCGGCCTGCGCCGCGGGGACCGCAAGGGCGAGCCCAAGCGCATGACGCTGGCGGCGCGGCTGGCCGATTACGACTACGAATTGCAGCTGGGCTACCCCGAGCCCAGCCTCAGCCTGTTCTCGCTGGACCCGCTGGTGAAGGAGGAGACGCTGTGGCTGGCCGGCCAGGGCCGCCGCCCTTCGGCCCAAGTGCTGGAGCGGCGCAATCAAAGCGCCTTTCTTACCAGCGTGGACGGGGTCAGGACGACCTATCCATTGGGCCTGCAAGCCGAGGAATCGGTATTTGGCCAGTTGTCGGAGCCGCATCTCTATCCCGAAGTATCGCAAGTGCGCGAGACGTTGCGGCGCTGGCGCTTCTATCATGAGTTCGCGGTGTGGCCCGGCTCGCCGCCGCGCGCGCCGCAGGTGGGCATCCGCTCGCCGGTGCTGGCGCACGACGGCGGCAACCTGGCGTCGGCCTTCCAGACCATCGTGGAGATCGGCGACGTCGAGCTGTTGCGCAGCGTGCTGGCCGACGCCTTTCCGGACAGCCGCTTCCAGGTGGAGGCGCTGCATGGCCGTTTCCAGATGCTGATGCAGCGCGACGGCATTCTGCGGCCGCTGGAGGCGGCCGAATTGTCCGACGGCACCCTGCGTTTCCTATGCCTGGCGGTGGCCTTGCTCAGCCCGCGCCCGCCGGCGTTCATGGCCTTGAACGAACCGGAAAACAGCCTGCACCCGGACTTGCTGCCGGCGCTGGCGCGGCTGATCGCGGAGGCGGGCCGCCACAGCCAGCTGTGGGTGACCAGCCATTCGCCGCGGCTGGCGGAGCTGATTGCGCGTCACCGGCCGCTGCGCCGTTTCACGCTGACGCAGCGCGACGGCGAGACGGTGCTGGCGGACGAGGATTGAGCCGGGGCCCCGGGGCCGGTTCGGTATTTCGGGAAAGTGAAAATGGATGGATGCAGGGCGGAATATTTGCATGTAGAATCCCCGCCGCCATACCATTTAAATATAAGAAAGAACTTTCCGTGAAAAAACTATTTGCCGCTGCTTCTCTGCTGGCGCTGCTGTCCGGCTGCGCCTCCACCACGCTGGCGACGCCCGAGGCCGACGCCCAGGCCAAACAGTTCAACGCTCAGCCTGCCAAGGCCCGCGTTTACATCTACCGCAATGAAGCGATAGGCGCCGCAGTGAAAATGAATGTGCTAGCCGACAACAAGACCCTGGGCGATACCGTGGCCAAAACCTATATCATGGCTGATCTGGAGCCGGGCTCGCACACACTGGTGGGCAAGGCCGAGAATGATTCCAGCCTGACCCTGGACATGGTGGCTGGCAAGATTTACTACGTTTGGCAGGAAGTGAAGATGGGCGTGCTGTACGCTCGCAACAAGCTGCAGAGCGTGGACGAGGCCGAAGGTCAAAAAGGGGTGAAAGAGTCCCAACTGGTGCAATCGCCGCAATAAGACATGGCGGCGGGGTGGCTGAGTTTGCCGCGTTCCGTAAAAAAAGCCCAAGCATTCGCTTGGGCTTTTTTCATGGCTCAGACCACTCGCTCAGACCGGTTGCAGAAACAGCGCTTGCTCCGCCGCGCGGCGGCGGGTGAGGCCAGGCAAGACCTTGCCGCCGGCCTTGTTCCAGCGAGGGAACTGGGCGGCCGCGCCGGCGTAGTCGCGCTGATTGAGCAGGCGCAGCAGCGTGGAGTTCTGCAGCGAGCCCAGGCCCAGGTTGTAGCTGAAGCTGACCAGCGCGTCGAACTGGTTCTGATTCAGCGGCACCTGAACCAGCCGGGTGACGCCGGTTTCAAAGCGGCTCAGGTCGCGCGCCAGCAGCGCGTCGGCCTGGGCCTGGGTGATGACCAGGCCCGGCGTCACGTCCGGACCGGTATGGCCGTAGCCTATGGTCCAGACGCCCACCGCGTCCTGGTAAGCCTTGAGGCGCAGGCCTTCGAATTGCTGGATCAGTTTGATGCCGTTGGCGCTGATATTCATGTCGGGCTCCTGGGAAGGGCCCCCGGCGGACGCGGAGAGACGCTCGAAAGAATCTGAGGCGGGAGGAGAAGCGGGCGGGGGCGAGGCCGGCCGCGCGAGGCGGTCCGGGTGCGTCGTCCCCATTATGCTCAGGGCCCGGAAACGGGCCGAGGCGACGGGTGTCAGTGGCAATGATGCCGCAACCCGCGAATCATTAAAGCCTTTGAACTGGCGACTAGTAAACGAAGCGCTCGCGCAGGTCTTCCAGGTTCAACTCTTTCAGAATCGCCTCCTGGCGTTCGCGCGCGCTGTTTTTGCGCTGGCCGGTGTATTTGGCGATGATCAGCTCGTTCTTCATCGAGTGCTCCCAGCCCACCAGTTCGGTGACGGTGAGTTGATAGCCGCGCGCTTCCAACTGCAGGCAGCGCAGCACATTGGTCAGATGGCTGCCGAACTCGCGGGTATGGATGGGGTGGCGCCATATTTCGGACAGCGGAGTCAGGCCGAAGCTCTGGTTTTTCTTCTGACGCAGCACGCCGGCCACTTCCGCCTGGCAGCAAGGCACCAGCACGATGTAGCGTGCGTTCTTGGCCAGCGCGAAGCGGATGGCGTCGTCGGTGGCGGTGTTGCAGGCGTGCAGCGCGGTGATGATGTCCACCTGCTCCGGCAGTTGGTCCGAGGTGATCGACTGCTCCACGCTCAGGTTCAAAAAGCCCATGCGCTCGAAGCCCAGGCGGGCGGCCAGTTCCTGCGAGCGGCTGACCAGTTCCGGCCGGGTTTCGATGCCGTAGACGCTGCCGGCGGCTTTGTCCTTCAGGAACAGGTCGTAAAGGATGAAGCCCAGATAGGATTTGCCGGCGCCGTGGTCGGCCAGGCTCATCTCGCCTTTTTCCGCCAGCACATCGGCCATCAGCGGTTCGATGAACTGGTACAGGTGGTACACCTGCTTCAGCTTGCGGCGGGTGTCCTGGTTGATCTTGCCATCGCGGGTCAGGATGTGCAGCTCTTTGAGCAGTTCCAGCGATTGCTGCGGTTTGATCTCGGGAATCAGGCTCATGGCGGCCTCCTGCGAAAAACGAATCGCCGGATTTTAGTCCAATTCGCGCCAGCGCGCTTGGGAGCTGTTTCTAATCCTTCCGGTTCGGAACCATTGCCCAATGCCGTGAATCCGCTGCGAGGATGATGATTTAGGGCCGGTTCCGCCGTGACCGAGCGAGGCAAGCGCAGCGTCGCGAGGGAATAAAACGGAAAGGGGAATTTGCGCGGTCAAATCTCCCTATCACTGAGCGAATCAAAGATTCGCACGTAGTCCCCCAAAGGCCGCCCAGCAAGCCTGGCCTGCGGCTTCCCGTTCGGTTCCGTCAGGCACCGAGGCGAGGCTGAACTCGCGATTTGCTAGCGTCAAATCGCTCAAACAGGGCCGCCGCTTAAGACCTCGGGCCTGCCACCCGTCGGCAGGCTTGAAGGGGGTTGGGGCGCGTCGAATACGCGGTTTCCTGCCTAGCTAGCAAGGTTTCAAAGTGCTGAAAAAGAATTGTGAACAGGCTCTCAGGCTGAACCCGCGCCGGCCGGCTGCGCGCTTATCCGCTCCAGCCAGCGCAGCATGTCCTGCTCCACTTCCACCCGGTTGGTTTCGTTCAGCATTTCGTGGCGGCCGCCGGGGTAGACCGTGGTCCGCACGTCGAGCAGGCCGGCTTCGCGGTAGCGGATTTCCAACTGGCCCAGGCCCAGTTTGCCCAGGCTGACCGGATCGCGGCTGCCCGCCAACAGCCAGACCGGACAGCGGCGCGGCAGGCTGTCGCCGCTCGCCTCGCCACGCTCCATGGCGATGATGCCGCCGAACAAATCTATCCACAGGCCGGGGCAGGGGTCGAATCCGCACAGCGGGTCCACCAGGTATTTATCCACTTCCGCCGGGTCGCGGCTCAGCCAGTCCATGCTGGTGCGGGCGGGCAGGAAGCCCAGGTTGAAGCTGCCGAAAATCAGCCGCGCCAGCAGCCGGCTAGGCCGTTCCGGGCTGCCGCAGCGGGCCACCAGCCGCGCCAGGCCGCGCAGCAGCCAGGCCAGCGGCCGCTGGCGGTAGCCGGTGGCGGATAGCGCCAGTCCGGACAGCGCCGCACCGTGGCGCAGGAAATAAGCGCGGGCGATGAAAGAGCCCATGCTGTGGCCGAACAGGGCCACTGGCAGGCTGGGGTGGCGTTCCGCCGCGTGGCGGCGCAGGGTCTCCACGTCGGCCACCACCTTGTCCCAGCCGTTCTCGGCGGCGAAATAGCCGCGCAGCCGCGGCGCGGCGCCGTGGCCGCGGTGGTCGTGGGCGTAGACCGCGTAGCCGGCGGCGGTCAGCGTTTGGGCGAAGCGGTGGTAGCGCACCGCGTATTCGCTCATGCCGTGGGAGATCAGCACCACGGCGCGGGGCGCGCCGTCCGGCAGCCAGCAGGCGGCGTGCAGGGTTTCCCCGTCGTCGGCGTTCAGGTGGAAGGTTTGCATGGCGGTGAGCCCTTTTATGGCCTGTTTTGACTACGCCGCGGCATCAGGGTTGCGGTAGAGCGGCGGCTTCACAGCAGAACATGGGGCGACGATGCTGGCAAGCGCTATCCAAATGTCCTTGCGTTTGCGTCGCCATCGAGAGGTTGATGTTGGATCACGCCGAAAAGGCGCAAGTGCGCGGCAAGGGGGTGTGGGCCTTGCTGGAGACTTTGCCGCGGTGCTTGCAGGAGGCGTTGAAAGGCTGGAAACCGTCACGTCATGAGCCCGCCGGCCTGGCGGGGAGGTGGTGGACAATCTTTCAGGCCAGCATGTGTTCCGGGTCGAAGTCCGGGTTGAGCCGCGAGGTCAGCACGTGGTCGCGCCAGCCGCCGTTCAGATAGAGATAGTTCTTGGCGTGGCCTTCTATCTCGAAGCCCAGGCGTTTGAGCAGGCCGGCGCTGCGCAGATTATGCGGCTGGTAGTTGGCTTGGATCCGATGCAGCCTAAGGGTGTCGAAGGCGCAGCGTATCACCGCTTCCAGCGCTTCGCGCATAAGGCCCTGGCCTTGGCAGTGTTGGTCCAGGCCGTAGCCCAGGTGGCAGGATTGGAAAGCGCCGCGGCTGATGTTGCTGAGGCCGACGCTGCCGATCACCCGTTCCGGCTCGGCGTGCAGCGCCAGCAGGAAGCGGCCGCCGCGGCCTTCTTCCCAGTCGCGTACGCGCTGGCGCAGCTGCATGGTCCAGTACAGCTCGGTGAAGAACATGTCGCCGGGCTTCGGGTCCCAGGGTTCGAAGTGCTGGCGGTTGCGGACGTGGAAATCGAGCATCGCGCGCGCCAGCGCGGGCTGCGCCGGCAAGAGTAGCAGGCGCGGCGTGCTGAGGGTGGGTTGGACGATGGGCATGCGGGTCAGGCGTTGGCGGGGAAGGCGATCTCGGCCGCCGCGCGCAGCAGGATGGGCACGCCGAAACTGCCCAGCTTGGGCAGAGTGGCGTTTTCATGGGCGCGGATCTGGGCGGCGCTGGCATGGTCCTTGTCGTGGGTGGTGTGTGCGTCGCTGACCAGGATGATGGCGTAGCCGTGGGCCGCCGCGCTGCGGGTGGTGGTGTCGATGCAGAATTCGCTGGCGTAGCCTGCGATGACCAATTGGCCGACGCCCCATTGTTGCAGCTGCTCATGCAGGCCGGTGCGCAGGAAGGAATCCGGCGTGGTCTTGCGCAGATAGTGGTCGTCCGGCTGCGCGTCCAGGCCGCGGGCCAGCCGCCATTCCGCCGAGCCGTGGGTCAGCGGCGCGCTGGCGCGTTCATGCTGAACCCAGACCACCGGTGTTCCCGCCGCGCGCGCGGCGGCGGCCAGTTGATTGAGGCGGGCGATGACGGCGTCGGCCTGGTCGGCGCGCGGTTCGTGGTCGAACATGCCGCTTTGCACGTCTATGATCAGCAGGGCGGTTTTCATCGGGGTTTCCTGTCGCGGGGTTGAGTCGCCAATGTCATATGAAACGCGGCAAAAAGCAAGCCCCGCTAGGGCGGGGCTTGGGTGGGAACTTGGAATCTGTTTACGATCTCGCGAGCTAAGGCGAGACAAGGCGAAAACGAGCGAAAAAGCGGAATGTACGAGTGGTACATGAGCATTTTGAGCTCATTTTTAACGCGGTATCGCTGAAGCGCAGCAGATCGTAAGCAGGTTCTCAGGCGGTCAGCCTGTCCAGCGCTTCTTTATACTTGGCCGCGGTCTTCTCGCGCACTTCCAGCGGCACCGCCGGCGCCGGCGCCTGCTTGTCCCAGCCGGAGGCTTCCAGCCAGTCGCGGACGAACTGCTTGTCGAAGGACGGCGGGTTGCCACCCGGCGCGTAGCTGTCCGCCGGCCAGAAGCGGCTGGAGTCCGGGGTCAGCGCTTCATCCATCAGCGTCAGCACGCCGTTTTCGTCCAGGCCGAACTCGAACTTGGTGTCGCAGATGATGATGCCGCGGCTGGCGGCGAATTCGGCGGCGGCGCGGTAGAGCTTGATGGCGGTGTCGCGCACCTGGGCGGCCAGCTCGGCGCCGACGATTTCCTCGCAGCGCTGGTAGCTGATGTTTTCGTCGTGATCGCCCACTGCCGCCTTGGTGGACGGGGTGAAGATGGGTTCGGGCAGCTTGTCCGCCTCGCGCAGGCCGGCCGGCAGCGCCAGGCCGCAGACGGTGCCGCTTTGGCGGTACTCCTTCCAGCCGGAGCCGGCCAGGTAGCCGCGCACCACGGCTTCGATCGGCACCGGCTTCAGGCGCTTGGCCACCACCGCGCGGCCGGCCACTTGCGGCAGATCGGCGGCGGAGACTACGTCTTCCGGCGCGTCGCCGGTCAGGTGGCAGGGCACCAGGTCTTTGAGCTTGTCGAACCAGAAGTTGGAGATGGCGGTGAGAATCTGGCCCTTGCCGGGAATGGGGTCGTCCAGGATCACGTCGAAGGCGGACAGCCGGTCGGTGGCGATCATCAGCATGCGCTGGTCGTCGATCTCGTACAGGTCGCGGACCTTGCCGGAGTAGATTTTCTTCAAGCTGGTCAGTTGGGTGGTGTTGAGTCCGGTCATCGGAAATCCTCGGTGGAACGGGCAATGTGTTTCAAGGCTTCGCGCCGGCTGAGCCCGGATAGCGGCGTGGCCGCTACAAAGGCGCGCACGGCGTTGGCGTCGGTGTAAGCGTATTCGCGTAAGGCCCAACCTATGGCCTTGCGGATGAAGAATTCGGCGTCGCCGGCATTCGCGGCGCAGTAGCGGAACAGGCGTTCGGCGTCGGTGTCGGCTTTCCAGCGCAACTGGTGCAGGATGGCGACGCGGCGCAGCCAGAAGTCGGCATCGCCACTGAGGGCGTCCATATCGTGTTGCAAGTCCGGGTGCCGGCGTACCAGTGCGCCGACCACCCAGGCGGCCAAGCCGTCCACGCAGTCCCACCAGGGCTTGGCGGCGGCGAGGGCCAGCAGCCGCGGCAGGCTGGCGGCCGGCAGTTCCTCGGCGCGCGCGGTCAGCAGGTCCACCGCCGCGTATTGGAATTCGCGTTCCGGTTGCCGCCACAGTTGCTCGGCCAGGTCCAGGCAGTATTCCGCGGAGTGGGTCTTGAGCGCGCGGATCCAGGGCGTGGATACTTTTCGGCGCGCCGGCGTGGGCACGCCGAGAAAGTCGAACCGCTCGCGCATATAGGCGCGCATCGGCGCGGCCTGCTCCGGGACGGCGGCGGCGCTGAGTCCGGTGCGCAGCGCGGCGATGTCGGCGTTCACGCCGGGGCCTCGTCGAAAAAGCGCATGCCGGCGTAAGGCCGGGCGCGGCAGGCGGCCAGCCGCGAGGCCAGCGTGCCGACATGCAGTTCCAGTTGATGGCCGTCCGGGTCCAGGAAGTAGAGCGAGTCGCCCTCGCTACGGTTGTCCCGCCATTGGCGGACGCCGGCGGCGGCCAGGCGTTCGCGCCAGGCCGGGAAGTCGGCGGCGTCGACGCCGAAGGCGTAATGGGTGTAGCCGGCGGGCGGTACGGCGTCGGGTTCCAAGGACAGGCACAGCCACAGGCCGCCCAGGCTCAGATAGCCACCGCTGTCCCAGCGCGCGTGGGGCTGGCAGCCCAGGATGCCGGCGTAGAAATCCCAGGCGCGCTCCAGATCGCGCACCGCCAGGGTCAGGTGATTCAGTCCGTTCAGTGTCATGGCGGAAAAATGGCGAAGTTCTGTAAGAACCTGTTCAAAGTTTAGCGAGCTAGAGCGAGACAAGGCGAAAACGGCTGAAGAAGCGGAATGTACATGTGGTACATGAGCATTCTGAAGTCGTTTTCAACGCAGTATCGCCGACGCGCAGCAGACATTGAACGGGCTCTTAGGCTTCGCCATGCGCTTACAAGGTGTCCTTCAAGGCCCGGGCCTGGTCCAAGGCTTCGTCGGCGGTGGCCGCCATCACATTGAAGTGGCCCATCTTGCGGCCGGGGCGCGCGCTTTTCTTGCCATACAGATGCAGTTGGGCGTTGGGCGCTTCCGCCAGCACGTCCCAATTGGGCTGGCCGCCGTTGTCCTTCCACACGTCGCCCAGCAGGTTGACCATCACCACCGGGCTGAGCAGGTCGGTGCGGCCCGGCAGCAGGCCGCACATTGCGCGCACCTGTTGCTGGAACTGGTCGGTGAGGCAGGCGGTGAGCGTGTAGTGTCCGGAGTTGTGCGGCCGCGGCGCGATCTCGTTGACCACCAGGCTGTCGTCGGCCAGCACGAAGAACTCCACCGCCAGCACGCCGACGTAGTCCAGCGCCTCGGCCAGCTTGAGCGCCATGCTTTGGGCTTCGGCCGCCAGCGCCGGCTTGATGCGCGCCGGCACGATGGATTCGTCCAGGATGCCGCCGACGTGGATATTCTCCGCCACCGGGAACACCGCGCACTGGGTGGCGCTGACTCGGGTGACGATGGCGGACACTTCCAGCTGCAGGTCCAGCATCTTTTCCAGCACGCAGGCTTGACCGCCCAGATTGGCGTAGGCGGCGCGCGCTTCTTCCGCGGTGCCGACCCGCACCTGGCCCTTGCCGTCATAGCCCAGGCGGGCGGTTTTCAGGATGCCGGGCAGGTAGGGCGCGAGCTCAACCTGAATGTCTTCCACACTCTGGATGGCCAGATAGGGGGCGGTGGGCAAGCCGGCCTTGCGGATCCAGCCTTTCTCCGCAATGCGGTCCTGAGCGATGGCGACGCAGTCGCCGGATGGCGACACGCGGGTGGTCTTGGCCAGGACGCGCATGGCGTCGGCGTTGACGTTTTCGAATTCGGTGGTGACGGCGGCGCAGCTCCTGGCCAGATCTTCCAGCGCGGCCGGGTCGTTGAACGGCGCGCACAGGTGCCGGTCGGCGAAATCCGCCGCCGGCGCGGCTTCGTCCGGGTCCAGCACGGTAACGCGGTAGCCCATGGTTTTGGCGGCCACGGCGAACATGCGGCCCAATTGGCCGCCGCCCAGGATGCCCAGCATTGCCGGGGGCAGGATGGCGGACATTATTCGATCTCCGGCAAGGTCATCGCCAGCACGGTCTGTTCCTGCTGGCGACGGAAGGCGATCAGCTGTTCCGCCAGTTCCGGGCGGGTGGCGGCCAGCATGGCCACGGCGAACAGCGCGGCGTTGGCGGCGCCGGCCTCGCCGATGGCGAAGGTGGCCACCGGGATGCCCTTGGGCATTTGCACGATGGAGAGCAGCGAATCCTCGCCGCGCAGGTATTTGGACGGCACCGGCACGCCCAGCACCGGCAGATGGGTCTTGGCGGCCAGCATGCCCGGCAGGTGGGCGGCGCCGCCGGCTCCGGCGATGATGGCCTTCAGGCCGCGCTCGGCAGCGGTTTCTGCGTATTGGAACAGCAGGTCGGGAGTACGGTGGGCGGAGACGACGCGGGTTTCACAAGCGATGCCGAAGTCCTTGAGCACGCGGGCGGCGTTCTGCATGACTTCCCAATCGCTGTTGCTACCCATCACGATGCCGACTTCAATCATGGCGGAGAAGCTCGCTGGTTGAGGCTAAAGGCGTGATTTTACCCGATTGGGGCCTGCTGCCGTTATGGTTTTTTATTTTGACATCAAGGTACTTAGGGCATATCACATCAGCCGCGGATAAGTGAACAGAATCAGGTGCACAGCGTTGAAAGCGACGTGAGCCAGCACCGCCCACAAGACCTGGCGGGTGGCGGCGTAAACCAGGCCGTAACCCAGGCCGGCGAGGGTAGCCAGGCCGACCCAGACCCAACCGCCGGCAACATGGACCAGGCCAAAGGCCACGGAGGCGGCCATCAAGGCGGCGAAGGGTTCGGTGCGCAGTTCCAGCCAGCGTTGCAGGCCGGCGCGGAAGAAGGCTTCCTCCGCCAGCGAGACCAGGAAGAAATTGGCGAACAGCCAGGGCAGCAGCCAGTACGGCCATTTCGGCGCCCAGGCGATGACGCCGGCCACGCTGGCCAGGCCCAGCACGATCAGCAACAGCAGCGCTCCAACGCCGGCGGCGGCCGGTCCCCAGCGCCGCTCCACCTGCGGACTGGCCGCCAGCACCATCAGCAGCAGCCAGCCGGCGGAGCCTTTGTCGTAACTCCAGTACAGCCGATAGGGCGCGCTGTTCGGCGTGCTCAGGCCTTGCCAGAGCAAGGGGTTGTCGAAGCCGGGCAGCGCGTGCAGCGCCAGCGCCAGCAGCAGAGCGATCCAGACCAGCCACAACTCCGGCCGGCGGTAGCGGATCGCGGCCAGGCTGACGGCGAGGGCGGCGAGGAGGGCCGCCGCGCCCAAGGGCTGCACCAGGCCGCAAGCGACGGCGATGCCGGCGCTGCTGAGCGCGGCCAGCCGGGAGGGCCAGCGCAGGCGCAGGCTTTCCGCCAGCAGGGCGAGCGCCAATAGGAGGAAGGCTGCAAGGGACAGGGAATCCGGCAAGGGCGGGGTGGGCAGGGACATGGGGGCTCGCGGCGGGATGGGTTTGGATACTGAATGATACCTAAGAACCTGTTTACGATCTGCTACGCGTCGTGGAGCGTTGCACGGTGAGTACGGCTTCGAAATGCTCATGTACTGTGCGTACACTCCGTTTTCTCAGCCGCAACGCCTTGCCGCGTCTTGATTTGCTGGATCGTAAACGCGCCCGCGAAGCGTTGAGAAAAAAGCCGCCGCCGTCCGGCTTGGGCCAGAACCACGGCGGCAGGTTCCCGTGTGCAGGGAAAGGAAGCCGTAAGCGAACCGGCGGTCTGCACGCAAGTGCGCGCCGCCGGCGGGCTTAGTTGGCTTTGGCCGCGCGCACCGCGGCGGCGGCGTCGGTGATGCCGGCGGAGCAACCTTCGCAATCCGCCGCCGGTGGGCGCGCGGTCTTGATCAGGATGTTGCGCACCGCTTTCCAGTTGAGGCTGGGGTTGGAGGACAGCATCAGCGCCACCAGGCCGGCCACGTGGGGCGTGGCCATCGAGGTGCCCTGGAAGGCGGCGTAGCTGTCCGCGCCCGGCACGGTGGTGCCGCTATTGAGCGTGGAGTAGATGCCGGGGTCGCCGCTGTTGAGATCGCCTCCCGGCGCGGTGACGGTGGTGATCGCGCCGTAGTTGGAGTAGGAGGCGATGCCGCCGGATTTGCCGTTGGAGGCCACGGTGATCACGCCGGGGCAGCTGGCCGGGTTGGTGTTGCGCACGTTTTTCATCGCGTTGCCGGCGGCCACCACCACCACGCCGTTGCGGGCGTTGACCTGCTGGATGGCATCGCGATAGGTGCGGCTGCAAGGCTGGGCGCCGCCCAGAGACATGCTCAGCACTCGAGCCACATTGGCGTTGATCGGCGCGCCGGGCACGGTGGCGCCCACTGCCCACAGCATGGCGTCGGCGATATCCGAGCTGGCGCCGCCGCACTGGCCCAACACGCGCAACGGCAGCAGTTTGGACTTGGGCGCCACGCCGGTCAGACCGTTGGCGTCGCCGGCGGCCGCGGCGATGGTGCCGGCCACGTGGGTGCCGTGCCAGCTGCTATTGCCGGCGCGGCACAGGCTGCCGTCGCTATAGTCGCCTTGGTCCAGGCCGTTGTTGGTGCGCGCGCTTTGCACCGGCTGGCCGTTGCTGTCCAAGAGCGGGCTGCCGTCGGCGTTGGTTTGCGCCACGGCGGGCAGGCGGGCGCGTTTGGGGTCGGAGATGAAGTTGTAGCCCGGCTCCAGCAGGTTGGGCTTGAGGTCCGCGTGCGGACGGTAGCCGGTGTCCAGCACCGCGACGGTGACGCCGGCGCCCAGCGACAGGTCCCAGGCGGCGGGCAGGTTCATCGCGCCCGGTTCGCCGGCGCTGGCCTGCATATCCCATTGCTTGCCGGCGTATAGCGGGCTGCTGGGCAGATAGTTGGGGCTCATGACGAAGTCCGGCTCGGCGTATTCCACCGCCGGGTCTTGCTGGATTTTGCGAGCCAGGGTCTGGGCCTCGGCCACGCTCATCGTCTTGCCGCTTTGGTAGACATAGGCGCCAGTGCCCATCTGGTGATGGAATTGCAAGGGGCTGCCGCTCAGTTGCTGCACGCGCTGGGTGCGGGCGGCGAAGTCGGCTGGACGGCTGGACGGGGCGCGGCCGCCGTTGGCGATGCGCGCCTGGACCAGTTGCTGCTGGGAGACGCTGTGGTATTTGACGATGATGCCGGTGATGCCGGCGGCGGAGGGCGCGGCCGCCGCGATTTCAGCGCCGGCGCCGGCCAGCAGCGCGGCGATCAGCAGGGACAGCGAGGTTTTGCGGTTCATGTTCTATTGCTCCAATGCGTCGGGGACTTAGTTCTTGACGTAGGGGATGGCGGCGAGGCCGGCCGGGGCGTTGCCGCCGGCGGACGGGCTGCCCCAGGCGACGAACTTGCCGTCCTTGGCCACGGCGAGAAAGCCGCCGAGCGGGGTGCTGTAGATGGCGCGGATGTTGACCAGGCGCGCGTTGACTGCGGAGCTGTCGCCGCCGTGAGTGGGCGCGCCCCAAGTGACCACGCTGCCGTCGGCCTTTAGGGCGGCGAAGGCGTAGTCGTTGGAGAACAAGGCCACCACGTTGCGCAGACGATGTTGCACCGCGCTGCTGTCGCCGCCGCGCAGCTCGTCGCCCCAGGTCACAACGCTGCCGTCCTGACGCAAGGCGGCGAAGGCCAGCTCGGTGGCGGCGATGGAACGCACGCGGTTGAGCTTGTGCTGCACGCCGCTGGCGTCGTTGCGGGCGCTGTCGCCCCAGGTGACCACGCTGCCGTCCTTGCGCAAGGCGGCGAAGGCGGTCTTGCTGGCGTAGATTTTAGCCACGCCAGCCAGGCTGCCGGCCACCGGGCCGGTGTCGGCGCCGCGGTCGAAGTAGGCGCTGCCTATGGTGGCGACCGAGCCGTCCTGTTTCAGCGCGGCGAAGACGTTGAGGTTGGTTTGCACCGCGCTGACGCCGGCCGGCATCGCTTCGCTGCCATCGTAGTAGTCGCTGGTCTGGCCGTCCCAGTTCAGGCCCCATACCACCACGCTGCCGTCTTTTTTCAGCGCGGCGAAGTTGTAGTCCGTGGCGGCGATGCTAGCCACATTGTTGAGCTTGGCGGCCAACGGAGAGGCGTCGCCGCCGGAGTTGGGGTCGCCGAAAGCGAGCACGCTGCCGTCTTTCTTCAGCACCGCCACCGCGCCTAGGTTGTGGCTGACGCTGGCGACGTCCTTCAGCGCGGCGAGCCGGGCGGCGTCGAAGTAGGAGGAAATGGATTTGGAGCCGCCGTTGCCGTCGAAGGTGGTTTCGATATTGCCCCAGCTTGTGGCGCTGCCGTCGTCGTTGAGAGCGACGAAGCCGCGTTTGGTGGGCCACAGTTTGGCCACCTTGCCCAGCGGCGCCACCGGGGAGGTGGCGTCGGCGTTGCCTATGCCCACCGGGCCGGCGTAGCTGGCGCCGGAGCCGGCGCGGCCCCAGCCCACGATGGTGCCGTCGGCTTGCAGCGCGGCCATCGCGCGTTCGTTGCCGGCCACCGCCACTACGTTTTTAGGCTGGGCGGGCAGGGTGGAAGTGTCGCCGCCCAGGCGTCGGCTGCCCCAGACCGCCAGCGTGCGGTCCGTCTTCAGCACGGCGAACACCGACGGCGCGCTGAAGACGTTCTGCGGCACCAGGGTTTGGCTGGCGCTGGTCAAGGCGCAGCTGACGGTGGCGGTCAGCGGCTGGTCCGGCGCGCTGTCCTCAGCGCTGAAGCCGCGCGCGCCGTTGCTCCATTGCACGCGCGGTTCGCCCAGGCAGCGGCCGCTGGGCACGGCGGTCAGCACGCCGCCGCGGTTGCCGAAGATGTCCACCGCCAGGCGGCCGCTGCCGCCATGATGGCTGGAACCGTCGCCGGGGGTGCTGCCGTCGTCTTCGCAGCCGGCGAGGCCGCCGATCAGCGCCACGCCCACGGCGATAGCGCCAAGCCGGAACCATTGGGTTCCACTTGCTTGTCTGGTTCTCATCACGGATAACTCCTTTGTATAGCTTGTCGTTTGTGTTTTTAATCCGGGTTTAAACCCAGAATGAATATATTGTCATGCGGTAAGCATGTTTGGTAGAGAAAACGCATGGACAAGGCAAGAGGAAGCGGGGGGACAAGCGGATGGAAAAGACGGAGCAATGCGCTATTTTGGTGCGGCGTGTAGATAACCAGCGGTTATAATTATTTGTGTTTTAATTTTTTGTTGAAAAATCAGGTGTTTGCCGTGGGAGAAAAGGGCGCATAAGACAAAGCCAGCCGCGGCGGGCTGGCGTCAAAATGGGGCATGAGGGCCGGAAGCGAGCCGGCCGGGGTGTTACATTTTTGCCAGTTGCTGGCGCGCTTTCTGGGCGGAATCTGTTTTGGGATACAGTTTGATCAGGCGTTTATAAGTGGTTTTGGCTTGATCCATCTGCCCCAGGTCGCGCTGGCAGTTGCCGATATTGCGCAGGGCCTCCGGCGCGAAGTGATTGTCCGGAAACTGCTCGACGAAGCGGCGGTGGATGTCGATGGCGGCGTCGTATTGGCGCAAGGCGGTGTGCGACACGCCCAGCCAGTAGGTGGCTTCCGCCACTTGCGGCGCCTGCGGGTTTTGTTCGATGAAGCCGCGCAGCGCGTCGGCGGCCTTGGCGAAGTCGCGAGCGCGCAGCAAGTTCAGCGCCTTGTCGTAATCCGGGCTGGTGGCCGCGCCGCCGTCCGCGGCGCCCGAGGCGTCGCCGTGCGTAGCGGGCACCGGTTTGGCACCGCTGTTCTCCAGATGGCCCAGCCGGCCGTCCAGGTCGTTGTACAGATCGTTCTGACGCTTTTGGGTGGTTTGCAGATTGTAGTTCAGCACTTCCACGTCGCCGCGCAGCTTGGCCACTTCTGCCTTCATCGTTTCCAGTTGGCTGACCATCTCCAGCAGCTTTTCATTGGAAAGCTTGCTTTCCACTTCATTGAGCCGCGTAGAGGCCTGGCGGTTGACTTGGTCCAGCTGGCGGCGGGTTTCTTCCAGATCGCCGGTGGTGGCGCAGCCGGTGAGGACCAGCAGCAGCGCGCTGCAAAGGGTGAGCCGTTTCATGGTTGTCCCAGGATGTCCCGCCGTCCGCCCCGGAGGGGACGACGCGTGTGAGTTGGGTGGCAATGAATACAGCCGGATATCTTAACGGCAAGCGCGTGAAAACGCACTCGCCCGATGTCCGGCTGCAAAGCCGGCCCGGGGAACCGGGCCGGCGTCATAGGACTAGAACCTGTTTACGATCTGCTGCGCGTCGTGAGACGTGGCAAGGCGAGTCGCGCCTCGAAATGCTCATGCGCCAGCTGCACATTCCGCTTTCTCAGCCGTTTTCGCCTTGTCTTGTCCTAGCCCGCGAGATCGTAAACCCGTTCTTAGTGGCCTTGGTACACGATGTCGGCGCGGCGGTTCTCTGCGAAGTCCGCTTCGGTGTTGCCGGTGGCGCGCGGTTTTTCCTTGCCGAAGCTGACCGCTTCCAGTTGGCTTTCCTTGGCGCCCAGTACTTCCATCGCCTTCTTCACGCTCTCGGCGCGGCGCTGACCCAGGGCCAGGTTGTATTCGCGGCTGCCGCGAGCGTCGGTGTTGCCCTGGATGATGACTTTTTTGTCCGCGTTCTGCTTCAGGTAGGCGGAGTGGGTTTCCACGACCGGTTTGCCGTTGGCGTCGACGGAGGAGGAGTCGAAGCCGAAGTAGACGCTGCGCTTGGCCAGCGGGCTGTTGGGATCGTTCAGCGGATCCACGGACACCTGATTCTGGTTGCCGCTGCCGGTGTCCACCGGCGCGGTGGTCTGCGGCGTGGTGGGCTGCTGGGTGCCGGCGGTGGTGTCGGCCGGTTTGGTGCTGGCGCAGGCGGCCAGCAGGGTTACGGTGGCGGTGCCGAGGACGAGTTGTTTCCAGTTCATATCAATAGCTCCAATTAAGGACGATTAAATGGGCCCCAAGCCGGGTCCTGTACATCGCCGTTGATCACGGCCAATTTCACTTTGCTGCTGCCATCCGTGGTGGCGGCGTACAACACGCTCTTGCCGCCTGCGTCGCTGGCGTACAGCACCATGCGGCCGTTGGGGGCGAAGCTTGGGCGTTCGTTGTAGCCGCCGTCAGACAGCACTCGGCTGTCGTTGGTGGCCAGGTCTTGCGCCATCACGCGGAAGTTGCCTCCCTCGCGACGGATGTAACTCAGGGTCTTGCCGTCCGGCGACACCTTGGGCGATACGTTGTAGCGTCCTTCCCAGGTGACGCGCTGGGCGTTGCCGCCATCGGCGGACACGCGGTAGATCTGCGGGCCGCCAGCGCGGTCGGAGACAAAGTACAGGCTGCCGCCGTCCGGGCTCCATGTGGGCTCGGTGTCGATGCCTCCGTTGTACATCAGCCGGCGCGAGCCGCCGCCGTTGGCGTTGATCACGTAAATCTGCGAATTGCCGCTGGTGGTCAGCACCACCGCCAGCTTGCTGCCGTCCGGGCTCCAGGCCGGGGCGGAGTTGCTGCCCTTGAAGTTGGCGGCGGCAAAACGCTGGCCGGTGGCCAAGTTCTGCACCCAGACCACCGGCTTCTTGCTTTCAAACGACACGTAGGCGATGCGTCCGCCATCCGGGCTCCAACTTGGGGAGATGATGGGCTCCCTGGAGCGCAGAATGGTCTGGGCGCGTCCGCCGTCCACGTCCGCCACTTGCAGCAGATAGCTGCCGCCGGTCTTCAGCACGTAAACGATGCGGGTGTTGAAGAAGCCTTTCTGGCCGGTGATCGCCTCGTAAATCATGTCGGCGATCGCGTGCGCCACTTGGCGGGTGCGGTCTGGGGTGACGGTGAATTCGCCGCCGGTCAGTTGTTTCTTCTGCGCGACGTCCATCAGCCGGAAGCTGATTTTCAACTGCCCGCCTCCCGCGGCCTCTACCTTGCCGATGGCGACCGATTGCGCGCCGGCGGCTTGCCACAGCGGGTAGCGGATGTCAGCAGGCTCAAACGGCACATTGGCCACGCCGGCCGCGTCCACCATGCGGAAGACGCCGGAAATCGTCAGATCGTTCTTGATCACCGGACCCAGGCCGCCCTGGGCGTTGGCCTCGTCCTTGAACGGAGCGATGGCGATGGCGTGGCGATTCGCCCCGCCGCCGACGATCTCAATGGTCATTTCCGCTTGCGCGCCGCCTGCGGCCATCAGGCCCAGCGTGACGAGCAGCATATTCAACAGAGTTTTAAAGCTGGACATTAGTTCCCTCGAATCAGTCTATCGGCATGAGGCGACGCCGCAGCCGTTCCATCATGGCTTGTGCTTGATCCGTCTTATGACCTGGGACGGAATTCCATTTTGAACTGCCGGTAGCCGTCGTTGAAATTGGCGCCGGGCGGCAGCGCCGGAAAGGTTTTCGCTTCCCAGATCGCCCTTTGCACCGCGTCGTCGTAGGCCTTGCTGCCGCTGCTTTGCAGCAGTTGAACCCGGTTCACCTCCAGCGAGGGCAGCAGGCTGACCTGCAACACTACCTTGGGGTTGCCGCTCAGTTCCGGCGGCACCTGCACCAGCGGAGTGACTTTGGTCTTGACCCGGCTGATCCAGCCTGCTTTGGCCGTTGACGAGCCATTGGCCGCGCCGCCGGCCACGCCGTTGGGGGAACCGGCCTGGTCGCTGCGCGCATTGGCTTTGCCGTTGGTGCGGGGGCTGTCCAGGCTGGCCAGCAGGTCGTCGGCCTCCGGATTGTAGGTCTTGGACGGCTTGGGTTTGGCCTGCGGCTTGGCGGCCGTCGCCGGCGGCGCTTTGGCCTCCGGTTTTTTCTCGGCCGGTTTGTCCGCTTTTTTGGGTTCGGGCTTCTTCGCCGGCTCGGGTTTGGGCTCCGGCTTAGGCTCGGGCTTGGGTTCAGGTTTGAGCTTGGGCGGCTCCGGCGGTTTCTTGTGGCGGCCCAGGTTGACGTCGGCTGGAGGCTCCGCCACGGCGGGACGCGGCGGCTCCACCACCGGCGCGGGCTTGGGTTCGGCCACGGCGCTGGGCGCGGGGGGCGGAGGCGCGGTGGTCCATAGCTCCAGCGCTACCGGCGCTTGTTCCTGCAAGGTTTGGGAATGGAAGCCGCCCCACAGCAGCAGGCCGACCACGGCGATGTGCAGCAGCACCGAGACAATCAACGACCAAGGGCGCGGGGAGGTGGACACTGCGGCCATCATCCCTGCTTTTGCTGCTTGACCGTCAGCGCTACGCGCTTGACGCCGGCCTGGTGGAGTTTGTCGGCGATGCGCACTACCTCGGCGTATTTGAGGTTGGCGTCGGCGGAGATGGCCACCGGGCGCTCGGCCGCGCCCAGCGCCTGGATCTGCGTGGCCAGGTCGGCGACGGAGGCGACGTCTGTCTTGCGGTCTTGGTCTATCAGTTGAATCTTGCCCTGGGCGTCCACGGTCACTTCCAGCGGACGGGTGTCGATGCTGGCGGCTTGGGACACGCTGGGCACTTCTATCACGCCAGGCGTGAACATCGGCGCGGTCACCATGAAGATGACCAGCAGCACCAGCATCACGTCGATGTAAGGCACGACGTTCATCTGGTTCATCTGGCGGCGGGGACGGCGATTGAGCATGGAGCGTCTGTTAGCGTTGGCAAGCGGTCATGATACACCGGGCTCCGGCCCAAGTGGGCCGGCTAAGAACCTGTTTACGATCTGCTGCGCGTCGGCGATACGGCGTTGAAAACCGTTTCGAAATACTCATGTACCGCTTGTACATTCCGCTTTCTCAACGACTTTCGCCTTGTCTCGCCTTAGCTCGCGAGACTGATGAGCAGGCTCTAAGCGGGTCAGACCGCGGCGGATCATGAAAAGTTCATGGCCGCGCCGGCCTGAGGCGTTCAGGCCAGCCGCGTGCACAAGGTCAGCCCATCGCCCACCGGCAGCACGCACATGCGGATGCGCGGGTCGTGCTTCAGCCCGGCGTTGAATTCGTGCATCAGGTGCACGCCAGGCGGGTCTTCCGGCTTGGGTTCCACCACGCGGCCGGACAGGAAAATATTGTCGATGGCGATCACGCCGCCGGGGCGCACCAGTTGCAGACAGGCTTCGTAGTAGTCGCGGTAGGCTGGCTTGTCCGCGTCGATGAAGGCCAGGTCGTACTGACCCGCTTGGCCGGCGTCCAGCTGCTGGCGCAAGGTGACGAGCGCCGGTTGCAGCACTAGCTCAATGCGATCAGCGACGCCGGCGCGGGCCCAGTAATCGCGGGCGACGGCGGTGAAGGTTTCGCTGACGTCGCAGGCCAGCGTGCGGCTGTCCGCCGGCATCGCCAAGGTGACCGCCAGCGCGCTATAGCCGGTGAACACGCCGATTTCCAGATAGCGGCGCGCGCCGATCAGTTGAGCCAGCCAGGCCATGAACTGGCCTTGTTCCGGCGCGATTTGCATCTTGGACATGCGGTGGGTGGCGGTGAATTCGCGCAGCTCGCGCATCACCGGATGTTCGCTGAGGCTGATGTTCAGCAAGTAGTCGTGCAAGGCGCCGTCTAGCGCCAGGGTGCGGCTGGTCATGGGTATGCAGTGCAATCGGAAACGCCCGCGGCGCGGGCGTCGGGTCAGGCGGGAGCCGGTTTTATTCCGGCTGGTAAACGTAGGGCTGCTGCGGAACGCGGGATTCTTTCCAGCGCTTCTGGTCGTCGGCGTTCAATTGACGGTCCCACAGGGTCAGGCGCAGCTCGCGGCGTTGACTGTCCACTTCCGGGTGTTCTTCCAGGAAGCCATTGATGAATTGGGTGAAATCGGACTGATACATCGCATCGTTCCTTCCTAAGGCTGATGTTGTGATTTTAATCGATAAATCGTCGCGCAGTCAGCTTGCCGGCTTCGCTTTACATTCTTTTTGACAACAGATTTCAAGGCGCGGAGCAAATCCTGGTTGCGTGGAGGACGCTTTGCTGCGATATTACGCAAAAGGTTTAAAGACATTAAATTAAAATTTTAAACTTAAAAGGTGGATTTGTTTAATCAAATTAAACTTAATGGTTTACAAGATGCGAATTCGCAATGTGGACGGCTTGGTGCAGTTCTATCCCGAGACCTTGACCTATCTGCGGCTGCTGGCCCGGTTGACGCACCTGGCGATGGTGCTGGCGCCCGGCTGTATTTTGCTGTTGTTTGATCCGGCCGCCGCGGCGGCCCGCGGGCAGGCCGGACAGCTCTTGTTGTTGGCCGGCGCGCTGGCTTTGCTGTCTTTCCAGGCGCTGGGCGTTTACGGCGGAGGCATGTTTTTACGCCAGTTGCGCCTGCGGCCCTTGGCCGCGGCGTGCGTGCTCTTGTTTTTGGTCTTGTGGCTGGCCCGCGGGCTGTCCCCGGCCTTGGCCGCCTTGCCGGACCGGCTGTGGCCGGTCTGGTTTACGGCGACGCTGGCTTTATTGCTGGCGCAGCGCTTGTTGGTGTACGTCTGGTGCCGCCGGCTGGTGCGTCGCGGCGTGGGCCTGCAACGCACGGTGATCCTGGGTTGTACTGCCAGCGGCCATTTGCTGGCCGGTTTTCTGAAGGAAAACGCGGACATCCGCGCCTGCGTGATCGGCTTTGTGGACGATCGTTCGGACCGCTTGCAGCACGCCATGGCCGGCCTGCCTTATTTGGGCGGCATGCGTCGGCTGGAGACGATGGTGCGCGAGGGCGAGGTACAGCAAATCCTGGTGGCGTTGCCTTGGGCGGCGGTCAAGCGGATGGGAGACTTGGTCAGCATGCTGCGGCGCTTGCCGGTGACGGTGCTGCTGGCGCCGGACATGGCGGGCTTGCAGCACGCTCATCATCGGGTGACCGCGGTGGCGGGGTTACCGATGTTCAATATTTCCGAGCGCCCGCTCAAGGGGTGGTCGCCCTTGCTCAAACGCTGCGAGGACGTGCTGCTCGCCGTTTGCGCGCTGGCGCTGACCGCGCCGCTGATGTTGTTGATCGCCTTGTTGATCAAGCTGGATTCGCCGGGGCCGGTGCTGTTCCGGCAAAGGCGCTACGGCTACAACAACCGTTTGATCGAGGTCTACAAATTCCGCTCCATGTACGTGGAGCGGACCGACGCCGACGCCGAGGCGCAAACCACACGCAGCGACCCGCGCGTGACTCGCGTCGGGCGCTTCATCCGCAAGACCAGCCTGGACGAACTGCCGCAATTGCTCAATGTGCTGGGCGGCAGCATGTCCATGGTGGGGCCGCGTCCGCACGCAACCGCCACCAAGGCCGCCGGTGTCTTGTTCGAAGACGCGGTGGCGGAGTATTCCGCCCGCCATCGGGTCAAGCCGGGCATTACCGGCTGGGCCCAGGTCAACGGCTACCGCGGCGAAACCGACACGCTGGCCAAGATAGAGGGCCGGGTGGCGCACGATCTCGAATACATCGAGAACTGGTCGCTATGGTTCGACGCCTACATTCTGATCCGCACTCTGCCGGCCGTGCTGTCGGCCGACGAAGCCTATTGAGGCCGCCATGCAAACCCAAATTCCAGAATTGATTCCCTGCATCGTGTCCGGCGGCGCCGGCACCCGCTTGTGGCCGGTGTCCCGGCAGGCTTTTCCCAAACCCTTCATCCGCTTGGCCGACGATCAGAGCCTGCTGCAGAAGGCCTTTCTGCGCGCCGCGCGCCTGCCGGGGGTGAAGCGGGTGATGATCATCACCAATCAGCAGGCGCAACTGCGCACCCTGGACGAATGCCGGGCGGTCAACGCCGGCGGGTTGGCGTTGGAGCTGCTGTTGGAGCCGGAAGGGCGCAATACCGCTCCAGCGCTGGCGGCCGCCGCCGCGGACCTGCTGGAGCGCGAACCGGCGGCGAATCCCTTGCTATTGGCGCTGCCGGCGGATCATCTGATCGCCGACGAAGCCGCCTTCGCCGCCGCGGTGGAGAAAGCCGCGCGGCTGGCCGGCGATGGACGCATTGTCGTTTTCGGCTTGAAGCCCAGCCGCGCGGAAACCGGTTTCGGCTATATCGAGGCCGGCGTGGCGATAGGCGCTGACGGACAGGAAGTGGCTCGCTTCGTGGAAAAGCCGGACCACGCCGCCGCCGAAGGCTATCTGGCTGGCGGACGGCATTTGTGGAACAGCGGCATGTTCTGCTTTTCCGCCGCTGCTTTGTGCGAGGAACTGGCCGAACACGCGCCCGATGTGTTGGCGGCGGTGCGGGATTGCCTGGCGCACAGCCCTGCGTCCCAGAGCGCGGACCACCGCTTGCGGGCGCTGGAGCGCGAGCGCTTTGGCCGTTGCCCGGACATTTCCATCGACTACGCGGTGATGGAGCGCACCCGCGCCGCGGCGGTGGTGCGTTGCGAACTGGGCTGGAGCGATATCGGCAACTGGGACAGCCTGGCCGAGCAGTTTCCCGCCGACGCGGACGGCAACCGCGTCAGCGGCGACGCCTTGCTGCGGGACAGTCATGATTGCTTCATCCAGAGCCGCGGCCGATTGATCGCGATGCTGGGCGTGGACAATCTGGCGGTGGTGGACACCCCGGACGCCCTGTTGGTGGCAGACCGCGGGCGCAGCCAGGAAGTGCGCGAGCTGGCGCGGCGGCTGCAGGACCAGAATCATCCTGCCTGGCGGCTGCATTTGAGCTCGCAGCGGCCCTGGGGCCATTACACCGTGCTGGCGGACAGCGAACGCTACAAGATCAAGCGCATCGTGGTGAAGCCGGGCGCGTCGCTGTCCTTGCAGATGCACCACCACCGCAGCGAGCACTGGATCGTGGTCAGCGGCACCGCGATGGTGACCCACGGCCAAGAAGAGCGCTTGCTGCACACCAATGAATCCACCTTCATTCCCGCTGGCGAAACACATAGATTGAGCAACCCCGGGCTGATCGATCTGGTATTGATCGAGGTGCAGAGCGGCGAATACCTGGGCGAGGACGACATCGTGCGCTTCGCCGATGACTACGGCCGCTCGGAGGCCGCGCCGTGAGCCGCACAGCATTGATCCTGCCTGTGCGCAACGCCGGCCGCCACCTGGACCGGCTGTTGCCGGCGCTGGCGGCGCAAAGCTTGCGGCCGGACGAATGGCTGGCGCTGGACAGCGAGTCCAGCGACGGCAGCCGGGCGCGCTTGCTGGCCGCCGGCGCCAGCGTGGTGCCGGTGCGCGCCGCGGACTTCAATCACGGCGGCACGCGCCGGCTAGCCAGCGAACTGACCGACGCCAAGGTGTTGATCTATCTGACCCAGGACGCCATCCCGGCCGGGCCCGACGCCTTGCGCCGCTTGCGCGACGCGCTGCTGGCGGAGGACGACATCGGCGTCGCCTACGGCCGCCAACTGCCGCAGTCGGACGCCGGCCTGTTGGGCGCGCACGCGCGCCGTTTCAATTACCCGCCGTTCAGCCGCACCAAGCGGCTGGCCGATGCCGCCGAACTGGGCATCAGGACCTGTTTCAGCTCGGACTCCTTCGCCGCCTATCGCCGCGAGGCCTTGCGCGAGGTGGGCGGTTTCCCTTCCGACGTGATCGGCTCCGAAGACGCCCACGTCGCCGGCCGCATGCTGCTGGCCGGCTGGGCGGTGCGTTACGAGGCCGCCGCCTGCGTTCACCACTCGCACGATTACGGACTGCTGGAGGAAATGCGCCGCTATTTCGACATCGGCGTGTTTTACGGCCGCGAGCGCTGGATCGCCGAGCGCTTTGGCCGCGCAGGCGCGGAAGGGCGGCGTTTTCTGCGCTCCGAGCTGGAAACCGTCCGCCGGGCAGGCCAGCCGTGGCGGCAGTCCGAAGTGTTGCTGCGTTGCGCGCTCAAGCTGGCCGGCTACCGCCTGGGCCATGGCGAGCGCTGGCTGCCGCGAGCGCTCAAGCGCCGCCTCAGCATGTTCCCCGCTTATTGGAAATGAATGCGATGACTACCGCCAAACTCGCCGCCGTTTTGTTGTTCGCCGTTCTGGGCGGTCTGACGGCCTGTTCCACCCCCAGCACCATCGCGCTGCCGGACGCCAAGACCGTGGAAGCGCGGCAGCTGGCGCTGCGCGACATCAGCCAATTGCCGCCGCCCGTTACCAGGGTAATGAACGGCGACACCCTGCGCATTGTCCGAGACGCGCAATCTCCGGCCGAAAAAGACGAGATGGCGCTGTTCTTCGTACGCCCGGACGGCAGCTTTTCCTACCCCCACGCCGGCCTGGTCCGCGGCGGCGGCCGCACGCCGGAGGAGATAGGGGCGGAGATCACCGACCGGCTGTCCACGCTGTATCGCCAGCCGCAAGTCACCGTCAACATCGCCATCGCGCCGGGCAACCGCGTCTTCGTAGGCGGCGCGGTGCGCAATCCGTCCGCTTTCGAACTGAGCGCCGCCGCCAGCATAGAACAAGCGGTGATCGGCGCCGGCGGCGTGCTGCCGTCCGCCGACAGCGAGCACGTGGCGCTGCTGCGCATGGACGAGACGGGCCTGTATCAGATCTATTTCACCGATCTGGCGCGGATGCTGGACCCGGCCGCTGGACGGCGCGGCGTCATGCTGCAACGCGGCGACATCGTGTTTGTGCCCAAATCCGCCATCGGCAAGGCGGTGGAAGGCGTGGACATGTACGTCAACCAGCTGCTGCCCTTCTCCAAGGCGATAGGCATAGGCCTGAATTACGACCTGGGCGGCAAAGGCAGCAACAACGTCAACATCCAGAACAACCCCACCATCAAGGCCGGCGGTTAGCCCCTGGTCCGCACCGGCGATAGCAACATGATAGAAATCCGCTCCTTCCGCGATCTGGCCCGCCTGTTCTTCATCTTCCGGCGGGAGTTCAAATGGGCGTTCGCCGCCACCGTGCTGGTGGCGGTGCTGGGCGCTTTCTTGCTGCCGGCCCGCTACGAATCCGAGGCGCGGCTGCTGGTCAAGCCCGGCCGCGACACCAGCACGCTGCCGATCGAATACGCCGACCGTCAGACGCTGGTGGCGCCCAGCACCCAGCGGGACCCCATCGTGGATGAGGAAAAGCTGCTGACCGGCCGTCCCATCATCCACCAGGTCGCCGACTACTACCTGAACGAAATGCGCTCTCCGCCGCCGCAAGGCTGGTGGAAAACCTTCAAGTATCAGGCGAAGCAGGCCGCCGCCACGGTGTTGGACGGGGTGCGCGACGCGCTGGCCCTGATCGGGGTGGTGGAAACGCAGACCCCGCAAGAGCGCCTGGCCGCCAGGCTGGAAAAACAGTTCAGCGTCAGCCATCAGAGCGGCTCCGCGGTGATGGAAATCGCTTTCAGCTGGGACGATCCGGCGGTGGCGCAGCAAGTGCTGGCCAAGTGGCTGTCCTTGTACATCGATGAGCGCAGCCGCGCGCTGGGCCGCAAAAGTCTGTACGCGTTTTACGAAACCGAGAGCGGCAAGCTGGCCGAGCAGATCGCCGGCTACAAGGAACGCATCGGCCAGCAATTGCGCCAGATCGACGGCATCAGTTCCAAGGAGAGGCTGGACAGCCTCACCGACCAGCTCAACAAGCTGGAGGCGGCGCGCAGCGCCGACCAGGCGGACTGGATGGCGGCGCAGGGCGGCATCGCCAATGCCCAGGCCAGCGGCGGCAAGCTGCCGCGTGAAATCACCAAGGAGCGCGAACTGAGCCTGAATCCGGCGCAGCAGGATCTCAAGCTCAAGCTCAACGGCTTGGAGCTGGAGCGGCTGGACAAGCTCAAGACTTATTTGCCGGACGCGCCGCCCATCCGCGAGCTGGACGAAAACATCGCCGCGCTCAAGGCGCTGATCGCGCGTGAAAAAGACACGGTGCAGCGCTCGGAAAACCGCGTGCCCAGCGACCTCGTCAATCTGCTGGAGCGCGGCAAGCTGGAGCGCGGCATGCGCGCCGGCGAGCTAAAGGCCAAGGTGGCGGCTTACGACAAGGCCATCGCCGCGCTGAAGGACGAGCGCGCGCGCATTCTGAGCGTGGAGCCGGAGCTGTCGCGGCTGGAGCGCAATCTGGCGGTGGCGGAAAAGAACTACCTGCTCTACCGCGACAGTCTGGAAAAAGCGCGCATCGACCGTGAGCTGGACAACAGCCGCATCAGCAATATCGCGGTGATCGAGCAAGCCACCTTTAGCCCGGCGCGAGTGTTTCCCAAGAGCCTGGCCATCCTGTTGGCCGCGGTGCCGGCCGGTTTGGCGGTGGGGCTGTTCGTGCTCTACCTGTGCTACCTGCTGGACCAGCGCATTCACGATGGTGGGGGCGTTGAGCGCCGTTTTGGCGTGCCGCTGTGGAGCACGCTGATGGAATTGGAGCCGGGCCAAACCCCGCCTCCGGCGTTCGAAGCCAGTGTCTATCGACTTTACAGCCAACTGCCGGCAGACAAGCTGGCGCGAGACGGCCTGGTGATCGGTCTGGTGTCCTCGCGGCGCGGCGAGGGCGTCAGCTTCATCGCCGGCCAGTTCTTGCGCGTGTTGGCCGAGAGAGGCGTGCCGGCAAGGCTGGCCGCCGGCGACGCGCGCGTCGGCCCCGGCGAAGTGGCGCTGATCGAGGCGCCGGCGCTGCTCGACAATCAACAGGCCTTTGTGCAGTTGAAGCGCGCCGATCTGATCCTGCTGGTGGTGGAGGCGCGCGCCTCCACGGTGCCGGTGGTGGAAAACGCGTTGGCCATCCTCGGCACCGCGTTTGGACAGGTGGACGGCATTGTGCTCAACCGCCGCCGTTTTGAAATCCCCGCCGCCGTGCTGAAACGCGCGGCGCGCTGGAAAGGAGAAGGCCGATGAAGATCGCCCTGTTGGCTCCGCTGCCGTCGGAGCAGAACGGCATTGCCGACTATGCCGACGCCTGGCGGCGGGCTTTGGAAAACGAAGGCGTCAGCGTCGTCTCTCCGCTGGGGGGGCAGCCGCTGGCGAGCAACGCTCTGGAACTGTCCTGGCAGATGCAGAACGTGAATTGGAGCGATTTCGACTTGGTGCACGCGGAGCTGGGAGGCGGGCGCTGCGGCGAGTTCATGGCGCTGGAGTGGCTGGCGCGTCATCAGCCGGAACTGAGGCTGACCGCCACCGTTCATGACCCGGAACGCCTGGTCTGGAGGCCGCCCGGCTTGCCGCGGCGGCTGCCGCGCCCGCTTGGCCAGGCCGCCGCCTTGCTGGCCGCTCCGCTGACGCTGGCGCGAGAGCGGCGGCTGGCCCGGCGCTTGACCCGGCTGGTGACGCTGACGACCATCGGCGCGGAGCGCCTGGCCCGGCGGATGCGGCTGCCGGACGGGCGGGTGTTCCATATCGCGCACGGCAATTGCGAGATCGCCGCTCAGCCGTTGCCGGCCTTGCCGCCGCAAGGGCCGTTGCGGCTGCTGTACTTCGGTTACATCTACCAGGGCAAGGGCATCGAGGATGTGCTGGACGCGCTGGCGCTGCTGCAGGAAGAGCCGGATACCCGCGACCGGGTGAGGCTGACTCTGGCGGGCGGAGTGGCGCCGGACGTCGCCTTCGGCCGCTCCGGCTCTTATCTGGAATCCCTGCGCCAGCAAGCCATCCTGCTGGGGCTGCACCGGGACATGCTGGAATGGCGGCCGGACCTGCCGGCGGCCGAGATTCCCGGCCTGATCCAGGCCAATCACGCCATGGTGCTGCCTTATCGGGAATCGTGGAAGCTGGCCTTGCTGGGCCGGATGTGCGGCGCCAGCGGCGCGCTGTCCTGGGCGGTGGCCTGCGGCCGCGGCGTGGTCTGTTCCGACGCCCGAGCCCTGGCCGAGGAGGCCTCCTTCGGCAACGGCGCGGTGTACGCCCGGGGCGACAGCGCGGCGTTGGCCCGGACCTTGAGCGGGCTGCTGCGTCAGCCGGAGCGCTTGCGTCAGCATAGCGAGCAGGCGCGGAGCTTGGGGCGGGAGCGCGCTTGGCCGCGGGTGGCGACGCAATTTCTGCAATTGTTTCAGACGGCGCTGCGGGAGAGAGCGCATGGCTAGCGCGCGCGGCGGCGCGGCGCGGCGGATGTTGGTTCTGGCGGCGGTTCTGGGTTTGGCCGCGGCTGGCCCGCGCGCGGAAACCACCGAGCTGACAGCCGGCCGGCCGGTGGTGTGGCGCGATTTCCTTGGCGTCAATGCGCATTTCCTGTGGTTCACGCCGCCGCAATACCAGCGCCAGATGCAGCAGCTCAAGTCGCTTGGCCTGAACTGGGTGCGCGTGGACCTGCATTGGGATCGCCACGAGCCCAAGGAAAGCCAGTTTGTGTTTGCGCCGCTGGACCAACTGGTGGACACGCTAAAGGCGCAGAAGCTCAAATCGGTCTTTTACTTGGTGGGGTCGGCGCCCTTCGCCAGCAGCGTGCCGCCGCTGCTTGGTTCCAGCGACCAGTACCCGCCCAAGGACGACAAGGTGTTCGCCAAGCGCATGGCCATGTTGGCGCGGCGCTATCCGACGGTGGATGCCTGGCAGGTGTGGAACGAACCCAATCTGCCCGGCTTTTGGCGGCCGCTGCCCAGCCCGGAAGGGTACGGCCGTTTGTTGCAGGCCAGCGCCGAAGCGCTGCGCGCCGCTGCGCCGGGCAAGCCGGTGGTGATGGCCGGCATGGCTTATTACAGTCAGATGCCGGTGCGCGGCGGGCTGATGCTGGAGGAGCTGGGCAAGAAGGGAAGCCTGAACCTGAAAACCATCGTCGCCTACCATCCGTACAGCCAGCAGCCGGAGGGCGACGATCCTAAAACGCGGGACTTCGTGCTGCGCGCGCAGCAGATCAACGCCCGGCTGCGCCAGGTCAAGGCGCCGGGGATCTGGGCCACCGAATGGGGCTGGTCCAGCTACGCCGGGCCCAAGGAAGAGCAGGACATCATCGGCCGCGACGGCCAGGCGGATTATCTATTGCGCCGGCTGGCGTTGATGAGCGCGCTGGATTACGACCGCGTCTTCCTGTTCGCGTTGTCCGATCTGGACCAGCGCGCCAGCGCGCGCGACCGCGGCTACGGCCTGCTGGATCTCGACGGCAAGCCCAAGCCCGCCTACAAGGCCCTGGCGCGCTTCCTCGCCATTACCGGCCCGCGGCTGGAGCCGGCGGCGCCGCCGCGCTTGGATGCCGCGCCGGATGGTTTGTACAGCATCGCCTGGCGCAAGCCGGACGGCGCGCGCCTGTGGATGTTCTGGAGTGCGAGCGGCGGCGCGGCGCGTTTGCCCGGCATCGCCCGCGCCACGCTGCGTCAGCCGCTGAGCGGAGGCAGCACCGCCTTGAGCGCCGCCGGAGACAGCCTGCGCGTGACGGTGACGCCGCAGCTGCAAATTTTGGAGTGGCGAGAATGAAACCGGGGTCTCTTCACCGTCCACTTTCCCTCGGTTCCACCGGCGCGTGTCCGCCGCTGCGTATCTTGTGGACCCTGCCTTATCTGCCCTGGCCCACCACCAGCGGGGGCAAGCTGCGTCAGTTCCAACTGCTGCGCGCGCTGGCGGCGCGCGGCCATCGCATCACCTTGCTGGTGCAGAGCAAGGAGCCCGCCAGCGACGCCTGCCGCCGCCAGCTGGAAAGCATTGTTGAACGGCTGATCGTGCTGCCGCGCCGTCCGCTGAAACACCCGCTGACGCTGTTGGCCGCCGCGTTGGGCCCGTATCCGTTGCTGGCCAGCGTCAACGGCCTGTCGCCGGACTTGAGCCGGACCTTCGACGGCCTGCTGCGCCAGCCTTGGGACGTGGTGCAAATCGAGCACAGTTACGGCTTGCAGCCCTTTCTGGACGTGTTGGGCCGCCACGGTCAGCCTTTCCTGCTGACCGAGCACAATGTCGAATCCGAGCTGGGCGCGGCCACTTATCAGCACCTGCCGCGCTGGTGCGCGCCCTTTGTGTGGTGGGACCGCTGGCGTTATCGGCGCTGGGCGGCCCTGGCGTTGAACGCCGCCGAGCGCGTCGCCGCCGTCACCTGGGAGGATGCCGCGGTAATGGCTCAGCACAGCGGCCGGCTGGTGGACGTGGTGATCAACGGCGTGGACGCCGACGCCTTCGCCGAAGTCCGCCCGGATTACGCCAGCCAGCGTCTGCTGTTCGTTGGCAATTTCGAATACCCGCCCAACCGCGACGCCGTCGTCTGGCTGGCGGAGGAAGTGATGCCGCGGCTGTGGCGGCGGCTGCCGCGGGCGCGGCTGGCGATATGCGGTTACGCGATGCCGGAAGACTGGGCGCGGCGGTGGCCGGACGAGCGCCTGGAGTGGCTGGGCTTTGTGCCGGAACTCTCGACGCAGCAGCGCCGCGCCGCCGCCTTCATCGCCGGGCTGCGTCAGGGCGGAGGCTCCAAGCTCAAAGTGCTGGAGGCGCTGGCCGCGGGCCTGGCGCTGCTGAGCACGCCGCAGGGCGCGTCCGGGCTGGACCTGCGGCCTGACAGCGATTACCTGAGGGGCGACGACGCCGAGCAGTTGGCCGAGGCCGCCGCCGCGCTGCTGAGCCGGCCGGAGCGCGCCGCCAGCCTGGGCGCGGCCGGGCGGGAATACGTGAGGAGGCGGCACGATTGGGCCATCGCCGCCGACCAGCTGGAAACCTTGTATCGGGAGCTGAGACATGCGCATCGGAATTGATTACCGTCCGGTCACTGCCGCGCCGCGCTCCGGCATCGCGCGGCAAGTGCTGGCGCTGGAAGCCGCGTTGGCGGCGCGGCCGAACGTGGAAGTGCTGCGCTTCACCGCCTGTCCGGCAGACCATCCCCACCGGCGGCTGGCCGAATGCCCGGCGCGGCCCAGTCCTGCGGACGGACTGCACCGCCCGCGCGAGCGTTGGCATTTCGAATGCCGTTTTTTGCCGCGGGCCATCCGCGCCCGTCGGCTGGACCTGTACATCGCCACCGCCAACACCGGCCTGCCGCTCTGGCGCGCGCCCGGCGGCGTGCGCTACGCCATGCTGCTGCACGATGTGTTCCAGCTGACCCTGGACAACTACCACGTCAGCTTGCTGCGCGCGCTGGCTTACCGCGTGATCGACTGGATCGGCACCGCGCGCTCCTTGCAGCGCGCCGACGCGATATGGACACCGTCGCAATTCACCGCCGACGCCGCCGCGCGGCTGTTCCCGCGTCAGCGCGCCAAACTGGCGCTGCTGCCCAACGCGGTGCCGCAGCCGGCCGCGCCGGCCGCGGCGCTGCCTGCCTCGCTGCCGGCGCGCTACTGGCTGGCGGTGGGCGCGCGCGAACCGCGCAAGAACATGCCCTGGTTTGTTGAGCAATGGAGGAAGGCGCGTCAGCGCCAGCCGGACCTGCCGGCATTGGCGTTGGTGGCGCGGCCGGAAGACCTGCCGGCGGAACTGCGGCGGCTGGAGGGGCTGATCTGGCTCAGCGATCTGGACGACGGCATGTTGAGCGCGGTGTACGCGGCGGCGGAACGGCTGTGGCAACCGTCCTACGCGGAAGGCTTCGGCCTGCCGGTGATAGAGGCGCTGGCGCAAGGCACGCCGGTGGCGGTGGCCACAGGCTCGGCGCTGGACGAAGTCGCGCCGCCGCAAGCGGCGCGCTTCGCCCCCAACGACGCCAGCGGGCTGCAAGCCCTGATGCACCGGCTGGCCGCGGCCGGGCCGGACGGCGACGCCGACGCCAACCGCGCCTGGGCGCGACGCTACGATATGGATGCCTATCGCCGCCGCGTGGATCAGCTATTGGACCGGCTGCTGGTATGACGCCGCTGAACCGCGCGCTCGCCCTGGTCTGCGGGCTATTGTTCGGCGGCTTGCTGGCCTTCAGCCCGGCCGCCGCCGCGCTGGCGCTGGCCGCCGCCTGCGCCGGAGTCGCCGTGCTGCGCGCGCCGCTGCTGGGTCTGGTTTTGTTCGGCTTCGCCGCCACCCTGACGCCCTATTCCACGGTGCAACTGGGCGTGCGCGTCACCGTATCCGAGGCGCTGCTGGGCCTGGCCTGGCTGGGCGCGCTGCCGCGCTTGGCCGTCGGCGTCCTGCAATGGCCGAGCGGCCGCGTCGAGCGGCGCTTGTTGTGGCTGATGGCCTTCAGCCTGCTGCCGTTTTTGGCGGGACAGCTGATGGTGCAGGCCGACGGCAACGGCCCGGTCAACTGGGCGCGCTGGCTGCTTAATCTGTCCGCCTTGTTCCTGGCCCCGCTGTTGCTGCCGGACGAGCGCAGCCGCGACCGTCTGATCGTGATGTTGCTGTTGGGCACGCTGGCCATGCTGCTGCTGTCCATCGGCTACTTTCTCAAGGACCGCGACGCCAACAGCTTCATCCCGGTGCTGGAGAAACTGCGCTACGCCCACCCGGAAGCGGTGCGCGACATCTTCTCCGCCAACTACACCCGCATGGCCTCGCCCTGGGTGCACCCCAACCTCACCGGCGGCGCGTTGGCGCTTTTCCTGCCGCTGGCTTTCTTTTACGGTTTGACGCAGCGCGGCTGGCGGCGCTTGCTGGGCCTGACGGTGGCGCTGTTGGGCGCGGCCGGCCTGTTGTTCAGTATTTCGCGCGGGGCCATCGTCAGCCTGGCGCTGGTCTTGCTTTGGCTGAGCTGGCGGCGCGCGCCGCACGCCGGTCGCATCATCGGCTTGGCCGCGGCGCTGGGCCTGGCCTTGGTCCTGTTTTACCCGCCCTTGCAACAGCGTCTGGCCACGACCTTTTCCGCCAGCAACGCCAGCACCGAGGTGCGCATGGACGAATACCGCCGCTTCCCCGACGCGGTGCGCACTTACCCGTTGGGTCTGGGCTTCAAGGTGGATCCGCCGCCGCCTGACAGCGGCCTGCTGGGCATCTCCAATCTTTGGCTCAACTTCGTCTACAAGCTGGGCGCGCCCGGCATGTTGCTGTTCGTCGCCGTCACCGTGGCTTGGTGGCGCGAGGCGCGGCCGCGCGGCCCCTTGTCCGCGCTGGACCCGGAGCGCGCCATCTGGCTCGGCACCCTGTCCGGCTTGCTGGCTGCGCTGCTCACCGGTCTGTTTGACCACTATTACAGCTTCACCATGGTGCTGATCGGCCTGTTCTGGCTGCTGATGGGCGTCAATCTGCAAGCGGCGCGCCGGCTGGCCGGCCGCGGCGACACGCTGTTGACCCTCTCTGCGCCGGCAGGTTCCGCGCCAATCGATCTGAAAGCGAAACCGCGATGAACCCGACCGACCTTCCCCCCGCGCCGCCGGCGCTGACGCTACGCCACCGTATTTACCACAGCAGCGCGCTGCGCGAGCGCCTGGACGGCTACGCCGCGCGCCTTGGCGTTCCGGCCGCGGAATTGGCCGTCGCCTACGACTGGATGCTGGCCAATAATGTGGTCTTCGAAGAGGGCGACGCCGCGGAGCCGCGCGTCTCCATCGTTTCCGTGAATATGGAAAGCCGCATCCCGCATCCGTTGGCGAGCCGCTTCTACGCGCTGCTGCGCGACGAAGTGCCCACCCAACTGGTGCCGCGTTACGGCCTCAACTGGCCCACTTTCAAGGATCGTTGGCTGCGCGCCTGGGAGCAGTGCTACAACATCCTGATCAACAAACTGCCGTCTCATCATCTGCGCTTGGCCTGGCTGCGCCTGGGCGGCGCGCGCATCGGCAAGGGCTCCAGCGTGTGGCGCAACACCGAGGTGCTGGGGGTCAACAATCTGGTGATAGGCGCGGACAGCTGCGTGGCCTGGCATTGCCTGCTGGACGCCCGCGCCGGGCTGATCATCGGCGATCATGTCGCCATTGCCTCCTACGCCAAAATCATCGCCGGCAGCCACGACCTGAGCGCGCCGGAATTCTGGTCTGTGTCTGCGCCGATGTACATCGACGATTACGCCTGGATCGCCACCGGAGCGCTGATCGGCCACGGCGCGCGCATCGGCCGCGGCGCCGTGGTCACCGCCAATACCGTGGTGGGCAAGGAAGTGGCCCCGTACAAGATCGTCGGCGGCAGCGGCGCCAAGCCCATGGGCGAGCGGCCGCGCGATCTCAACTACAAGGTGGGCGGCAAAGGGCTGTTCACCCTGTTCCACTAATGACACTGAGCCCATGTTCGGTCCCGCCGCCTTATTGACCCTGGCCACGCTGGCCGGCCTGTTGGCCGGTTTCGCCCGCGAGTGGCTGCTGGTGGCCGCCTGGGGGGCCGGCGGGCGCAGCGACGCCTTTCTGGTGGCGATGTTCCTGCCGGAAGCCTTGCGCACTCTGCTGGCCGGCGGTTTGCTGTCCGCCGCGCTGCTGCCCTTGTGGCAAGCGCAGACGCCGGCGCGGCGCGGCGCCTGGCTGGCTGGTCAACTGCGCCACTGGCTGGGCGTTGGCCTGGGCCTGGCCGCGTTGTTGAGCCTGGCCGCGCCATGGCTGACGCGGGCGCTGGCGCCCGGCGTCGACGTCGCTCACGCGGCGCAGGCCGCCGCCGCGCTGCGTTGGCTGGCCTGGCTGGCGCCTGGCCTGTTGGTCCAGGCGGCGCTGGCGGCGCCGCTGCAAGCCCAGGGCCGTTTCCTGCTGGCCGGGTTGGGGTCGCTGCTGTTCAATCTGCCGGCGGTGTCATACCTGTATTGGGCCGGACCGGCCGCGGAGGCGGCCACGCTGGCGCAATGCTTTCTTGTCGGCAGCCTGCTGATGGCGGCGGCGCTGCTGCCCGGCAACTGGCGGCTGGGTTGGCGGCCCTGGCTGCGAGCCGGCCGCGGCGAAGCCGGCCAGGCCTGGCGGCAGCTGTGGCCCTTGCTGGCCAGCGGCGCCGCCAGCCAGGGCCTGGGCTTGCTGGAGCGGGTGGCTGCTTCGTTGTTGGGGGAGGGGACGATTACCCTGCTCAACCTGGCGCGCAAGCTGATCAATCTGCCGCTGATCGCGCTGATGAGTTTGAACCAGGTGCTGTTGAGCAAGATGAGCGGAGCGCTGGGCGCGGACCGGCTGCGGTTGCTGGATAGCGGCCTGGCCGCCTGCACTCTGTTGACCCTGCCGGCGGCGGCCGGTTTGATCGGCGCCGCGCCGGCGCTGGTGGCCTTGTTGCTGCCGGCCGGGCTGGCGGCGAGCAGCCTGCCGCTGCTGCTGGCGCTGTACGCGCCGGGCATTGTGTTCGGCGCCTGGAACGCGCTGTTGGCGCGCTATTGCTACGCCGGCGGCGATACCCGCGGGCCGATGCTGCTGGAACTGGCGGGCAGCGCGTTGAGCGCGGCGCTGCTGCTGACGCTGCCGCGCTGGCTGGGCTTGCCCGGCCTGGCGCTGGCCGCCTTGGCGGGAGTATGGCTGACCGGCGGCCTGCTCGCCGCCCGCTTGGGTCAGGGCCTGTTGCCAAGGCTGGTCCGCCAGGGCCTGACGGCGTCCGTACCGCTGGCCGCCGCCGGCCTGCTGTTGTTTCCGCTGCGCGGCTTCGGCCCGTGGCCGCAACTGACGTTGGCCGCCGTGGCCGGCGCTGTGTTGTTGCTGGTTCTGGGCTGGCGCTTTAGAGCCGGCTCAAAGTCTCGCGAGCAAGAGCGAGGCAAGGCGAAAACGGCTGAGGAAGCGGAATCTACAAGAAGTACATGAGCATTCCGAAGACGTTTTCAACGCCGTATCGCCGAAGCGCGGCAGACCTTGAACAGGTTCTTTAGGAAATGGGCGAGCACAACTCCAACAGCAAGCCATCCGGACAACGCAGATGGGACACGGTCTGGCCCCAGGGCTTGAGCGACGGCGCTTGCAGTTCAACGCCGCCGTGGCGCAAGGCCTGGGCGTGCGCGGCGGCCACGTCGTCGGTGACCAGCGCGATTTCCATGCCCAGCGGCAGCGGCGAGGCGTCCGCCGCCACATAGCCTTCCGGCAGATTCATCCGGCCCAGCGGGTGGGCGGCGAACGCCAGAGTGGTGGCGCCGGTGTCCAGTTCGCCGTAATCGCCGGATTCGTGCAGGAAGCGGCGCTTCAGGCCGAAGGCGTTTTCAAAGAAGGCCAGCGAGGCGGCGACGTCGGAGACGTAGAGAATGGTGTAACCGAATTGCATGGTTGAGCTCCTGATCAGGGTTTATTGCAGTTGCCGCAGAATGTCGGCGCATTCAACGACGCGAGCGTACTCGCCGTCCAGATTGGCCAGCGCCATGGCGTGCACTTCATCTGCGCTGCGGGGTGTGCCGGCGTAGTCCACTTTGTCGAAGGCGAAGCAGGCGTCCGCGGCCACCAGGGTGCGGAAGCCGAGGTTGCCGGCGCTGCGGGCGGTGGCTTCCACCGAGTTGTTGGTGCTGACGCCGACAATGAGCAGTTGTTCGATGCCGCGCACGCGCAGCCAGCGTTCCAGGCCGCTGTGTGCGAAGGCGTCCGGCACGTTCTTTTCCATGACGTGTTCGCTCGCCAGCGGGGTCAGCGCCGGCTGGAATTCGACGCCGGGCTGGCCGGGCCAGAACGGTGAGCCGGGGGTGCGGGAAATGTGGCGCACGTGAACCAGCGGCGCGCCGGCCTGGCGCCAGGCGTTCAGCAGTTGGGCGATATTGGCTTCGGCCTGGGGGTTGTTGCGCGGGCCGGCTTCGGGGCGGCTCATGCCTTGTTGCATGTCGATGATGATGAGGGCGGGGGCGGTGTGCATGGCGGGAATGCCGGGGTCATGGCGGGGGTTTAGTGTAGCAGGGGAGGCGGGGGTGTGCCGATGGCTTGGGATTGGTTTTGTGGAGGGGCTTACGGTCTTTAGATAGCTTTGTGCTTGGAGAGAGTTGTTTTGTTGAATCCGCTGCGCGGATGATATTTTTGATTGCCGGGGCTGCCCGGCGGGCAGGAAGGGGAATTTGCGCGGCCAAATTCCCCTTCACCCCAAAGGCCGCCCTGCAAGCCTGGCCTACGGCTTCCCGCCGGTTCCCGTCAGGCCCGAGGCGCGGCTGAACTCGCAGCGCGCTAACGTCGCGCTGCTCGAACAAGCAGCCGCTTAAGACCTCGGGCCTGCCACCCGTCGGCAGGCTTGAAGGGACCTGGGGCGCGTCGGATACATGCTTTCTTTATAGGGAGCTAGGCTTATCCACAGACAAGAGCAATGGGGCCAAGTTACCCACAGAAATGCCCCACTTTGCTAAACGACCCCTCTTATTCAAAAAAGACCACTTTGTGTAGCGCCCAAGTGTCCCCTCGGGGCGCGCTCCGGGTTTCGCGTCCTGGGGGACGAGCGGGGATGGAAGGGGGCGGCGGCCCGCCCCCTCCCCGTTCGCCGCGCGGAAAGCGGCACCTAAATCAATATCCGCGTAGCGGATTCAAAACCAGATCACCTAACCAAATAAACCACGCTCAATCAAAGCAACCACCCCACCTTGACCCCAACCGCCCCCTCGGCAACAATCCCCCCGTTGTCGCCAAAACAAGCGGCACACGGGATTGGCGTCCCGTTATGAATCCCAACTAACAGGCCTACGCACCACTGCGTAGGCTGCTTTACCATGGCCGCGCCATTTGGCAGGCGCATGGTGGGAGAGTGCCATGCACTCACCGGTCTGGGATTCATCCGGTACGCCAATCCTGCCACGCGCCTGCCTAATACCTCAGCTTCTCTCGGCAGGTGGTTTATCTTGTGTCACAGCAGGAGAAACACCATGCATCACGCTCAAAACTTCCCCCGTCGCCGCCGCTACAAACTGCACTCGCTGGAGCAGCAGGAAGCCTTGCTTCCCTTTGTTCGTTTCTGCCCCGGCCGCACCTATGCGCATTACTGGCAAATGCCCACGCCCCGTAAGGATTCCCCCGCCGACAGCGCCTACGGCCGCGAATGTGCGGCGCATTTGCTGCAATGGATGAAGGACAACCGCGAATACGTTGGTAAGGGCCTGCTCAGCCGTGTGGCGCGCGACATCGATTTTGACGACCGCGATGGTCGCGGCCAGTGGATGGGTTTCTTCTACTATCTGGAAATCATGATGCTGTTGGGTGCCGACCGGGTCAGGGTCTACCGCCATGTCGATAGCCAACATCAGTTCTATCTGGCGCTGGGACAACGGCTCAAGCTGGAGGCGCGTTTCCGTCGCATCCGCCTGCGCAATCGCTGACCTCCGCCGCGTGGGTATCGCCGTCCGGCGATACCCACCTTATATCCCCCTCACTCCCCCCGCAGCTGCTCGCTGCGCACTCCGCATTCCTGCTTCAAGAAGGCGTAACCGGCCGGCGTGATCCGCAAGGCGCGGCTGTCGTTGCGGCGCTCGGTCAGGCCGCGCAGCAAAAAGGCCTGGCACAGGGCCGCGCCCAGGCTGCCGGCGATGTGGTCGCGGCGTTCGCTCCAGTCCAGGCAGGCCCGCGCCAGCGGCCGGCGCGGGCGGGCGATGCCGTCCAGTTGAATGTCCAGCCGCGCCGCCAGCCAGTCCGAGCCGGCCGGCGTCACCGCGAACTCGCGTTCATCCCGCCGTTGCAGCAGTTGCTGCTGTTGCAGGAAGTCGGCGACGACGATGCCCAGCCGGCCAGCAAGGTGGTCGTAGCAGCTGCGCGCCAGGCGGATGTCGGCGTTGCCCTTGGGGCGCACCGCGGCGTGGTGGCCGGCGGCGGCGGACAAGGCTTCCAGCGCATGGGCGATGGCGGGGCTGGCCAGCCCGTAATAGCGGTGGCGGCCGCGCTGTTCCACCCGCACCGCCTGGCCGTGCAGCAGCTTGGCCAGATGGTTGCTGGCCGCTTGCGGCGACAGGCCGGCGGCCTGGGCCAGGTCGCTGGCCGGGTAGAGGCGGCCGTCTTGCAACAGTAGCAGCATCAGCGCGCGGCCGGGATCGGCCAGCAGGCTGGCCAGGCGGCTGATGTCGGGTATACGGTCGTGCGGGGTTGCAAGCATGGTTCATCCTTGGCTGAAACTTTGGCGGACGCCGCCGGCTACGATAAACCCATCGTCAAGTTGGAACAAGGAGAGCGGGAGTGGAGGATTTGCTGGACTATTTGCGCCGTCATTTTCTGGCGGAACCGGAGCTGTTGGCGCGCAGCGGCATGAGCCTGGACACTTTGCGCGGCTGGCAGCGGGCCGGCGCGGCGCCGTGGCCGTCGTATCGGCTGACGCTGGCCGGGGAGGCGGCGTCCTGCATGGGCTCGGCGGCCTTGAGCGCGGAGTCGGCCTGGTATCCGCGAGGCATGCTGTGTTGGTTGGGTCAGGCGCTGGCCTTGGACGGCGAGCCGGAGCGTTTGCGCACCGGCTTTGAGAGCGCGTGGCGCGAGGGGCTGGCGGCGTTGGAGCTGCCTCCTGCCGAGGCGGAGCCGGACTTGGCGGCCGTGTGGCGGGATTTCCTGGCCGGAAGCTACGGGGTGTGCACCCGCGCCGGCTTGCCGGGGGAGGTCGCGCAGAAGGAGGCGCTGGTGTCGCTGATCGACGCGTTGACGGATCGTCAACGCCGGCCCGGGTTGGCGCCGGCCGAACGTGAGCGCCTGGCGTGGGCGGTGGATTTGCTGGACGAGGTAGCGGCGCCGTTTGCGCCGCATGAGCGAGCGGGTAGCTCGCGCGCGCGCTGCGTGGAGCTGACGCGGCGGCGGTATCTGGGAGCGGCGGCGTGAGCGCCTGGCCCTCGGACCCGCTGGCGGCGGTGGTCCACGCCCATCCCTATCCCTATTACCGGGATCTGGCGCAGCGACAGCCATTGTATTTTGATGCTGGCCTGGGGTTGTGGGTGGCCGCCGGCCACGCGGCGGTACAGGCGGCGCTGGCTTCAGCGACATGCCGGGTGCGGCCGGTGGAACAGCCCGCGCCGTCGCAACTGGGCGACGGCGGCGTGGCGCGGACTTTCTGTCTGTGGGCGCGGATGAGCGAGGCGCCGCGCCATCCGGTCTTGAAGGCGGCCTTGAACCGGGCCTTGGCGACGGTGGCGGGCGCGGAGGCCGGAGGTCTGGCGGAAAGTCTGGCGCGAGACTGGCTGGCGCGCGAACCATTGAATGGAGGCTTGCTGGACCGGATGGCGCAGGGTTTGCCGGTGCTGACACTGGCGAGTTTGCTGGGGCTGCCGATGGAGGACGCGCCGGGTGTGGTCGCGGAGGTGGCGGCCTTGGCGCGGGCGTTGGCGGCGGATGCCGACGCCGAGGCGCAGGCGAGCGGGGAACGGGCTTTGGCGGCGTTGCAGGCTCGGGTGGCCAAGGCTTTGCCGCGGTCCGGCGGCGTATTGGCTGCGCTGCGACGCGAGTGGACGGCGGAGGAGGCGGCGCTGACGGCGAATGTGATCGGCCTGCTGTTCCAGAGCCTGGACGCCGGCGCCGGCCTGTTCGCCGCCGCGGTCTGGCATCAGGCCCATGGCCGTCCGCTGGCGGCGGGCGTGGCGGCGGATTGGGCCTGGCTGGCCTTGCATGATCCGGTCTTGCACAACACCCGTCGCTTTAGCGCGGGGGAGTGGTCCCACGGCGGGCAGACGGTACCGGCCGGCGCTTCCGTGCTGGTGGTGTTGGCCGCGGCGGCGCTTGACCCGGCAGGGCCGGGCGAAGGCTTGATGTTTGGCGCGGGTAGGCATGCGTGTCCGGGCCAGGCGCTGGCGCTGGAGATTGCCCGCGGCGGCTTGGCCGCCCTGGTGGCGGTGCGGCCGGATTGGAAAACCTTGACGGCGGCGGCGCGTTTTCGCCGGCTGCCCAATGCGCGCGTGCGCATCTACGACGAGGAAGGGAGTGCGGAATGATTGCGGTGATTTTCGAGGTGGAACTGGCCGAGGGCGGCCGGGATGGGTATCTGGGCTGGGCGGAACGCCTGGGGCGGGAGTTGGCGGCGGCGGACGGTTTCCTGTCCATCGAGCGTTTCGCCAGCCTGAACCGGCCGAACAAGATGCTGTCGTTGTCGTTCTGGCGCGATGAAGAAGCGGTGGCGGCCTGGCGGCGGCTGGAGCCGCATCGCGCGGCGCAGCGGCAGGGCCGGGAGGCTTTGTTCGCCGATTACCGGCTGCGGGTGGCGGCGGTGTTGCGGGACTATGGGATGGACGAGCGGGAACAGGTCCCTGATGGCGTTAGCCCAGAGCCGGGTTCAAGGCCTTGATCACGTAAAGATCAAAACGGGTGGACTTGCCGTCCAGCACCGCGGACGGTTTCACGCCTTCGATGGCCGCGCCCAGCCGCGGCCGTTTCACCACCACGCGGTTCTTGGCCGCGGCGATGGCGGCTTGCAACAGCGCGGCGCTGTCCTGGTCGTCGCCTATCACCTGCTGAAAGGCTTGCATGTCCTTTTTGGCGGCCGCGCTTTTCTTGTCGGTATCCGGGAACATCGGGTCGACGAAGACCACATCCGGCCGTTCGGCCTCGCTCAGCGCAGCGAGCCAGGCGATGGAGCTGGCGTGAACCAGTTGCATGCGAGCGGCGATGTCGGCGGTGTCCGGGTGGCCGGCGGCGCGTTCCAGCGCGTCGGCCAGCAGCGCGGCGGCCACCGGCGAGCGCTCCACCAGGGTGACGCGGCAGCCCAGACCGGCCAGCACAAAGCTATCGCGGCCCAGGCCGGCGGTGGCGTCCACCACATAGGGCAGCTCCTTGGCGCCTTTCAGACCGATGGCCTTGGCCACCGGCTGGCCGCGGCCGCCTCCCTGCTCGCGGCGATGTTTGGCCGCGCCTTCGACGAATTCCGCATACACCGCGCCGTGTTTGCCTGTGGTCAGCAGTTCCAGTCGTTCCTCCCCCAGTTCCAGCCAATAGCCTTGTTGCGGTCTTTGCTCCAGCAGCGGCAAAGCAAAACGCTGGCTTAGCAGGCGGGCGGCGTCCAGGCGGCGGGGACAGGCGCAGTAGAGCGGGGTGGCGGGCATGGAGAAATCCTTGGATGGAGCGGACGGCGGACGAACGATACGGGATGGCGCGGGCGAGGGCAAGCCGTGGCATATCGCATATGTTGGACAAATATCGTGTGCGCTACGTATTTGCACTTAGCTTACTTCGCGTGAGGAACAACTATTTTTTAAAGAGGGGCCTTCTTCGTTGAGGTTGACAGCTTTTGTCAGCTTGCAAGCGGCCTGGTTTGTTACGTTATCGCAGTTGTTCTGATTTGAATTTATTTAATTGTCATTTATTTTTGCTTTGATACAGGTTCTAATCCGCTGAGCAGCTTTTTGGATGCAGTCATAGGCGTGGTTCGACCGGTGCTTTAAGCCGAAATGATCGGGGAGAGCGTGATGGGTTGGTGGAAATCAGCGGGGCAATCGCAAGGCAGTCATAAGAAGACACCGGTTCTCAAACGCTCCCGCTTGCTATTGCAGGCCTTGGAGCCCAGGTTGATGTTTGACGGCGCGGCGGCGGCCACGGCCGCCGCCGCCTCGGCGCATGCGGACGCGCCGCACCCCGTGGAGCGACCGGCTCCGGCGGAGACGCCCGCCGCGCCGCGGTCCGCCGCGGTGGAGCGGCTGGCGGAGAAGTTCGCCGCGGCCTTGGCACCGGTTGCGCCGGTCAAACAGGTGGTGTTTGTCGAATCCAATGTCGTCAATTACCAGAGCCTGCTGTCGCAAATGCCGGCCGGCATGGAGGTGGTGGTGTTGGACGCCGGCAAGGACGGCCTGAGCCAGATTGCCGAGTGGGCCAAAACCCATCACGGCTATGCCGCCATTCACATCATTTCCCACGGTCAGAGCGCGGACCTGATGCTGGGCAGTGTGGAGCTGACCACCGCCAAGCTGGACAGCCGCCAGGCGGACCTGAAAACCATAGGTCAATCCTTGCGGCCGGACGGCGATATTCTGCTCTACGGCTGCGATATCGCCGCCGGCAGCAGCGGCGCGGCCTTCGTTAACGCCTTGTCCCGCTATACCCATGCCGATGTGGCCGCGTCCACCGACGCCACCGGCGCGGCAAGGCTGGGCGGCGACTGGACGCTGGAGCGCAACAGCGGCCATATCGACGTGGATGCATTGCATTTCAGTTACGACGCTCTGCTGGCGCGGCCGGTAACCGGCACCACCGATTTCACCACATCGGACGGCAACACCTATAACCCATCCGGCAGCGTGGTGAACGCCAGTCCCTTGCAAGGCTGGGATTTCACATTGCAATTGGGCTCCGTCAATAACGGCGGCCAGACGATCATTGTCGAAAAAATAGGCTCGGTGACCACGGAAACGGTGGACGGCTATAGCGACGGCAACATCCCCATCTCCTATTTCAGCGTCAAGTCCAACGACAACAGCCGCTTTACCTTGAATTCCATCGGCGTGGTGCTGAACGGCTTCGACTCCGGCACTGCCGGCGGCAATCTGCAACTGGTCGGTTATATCAACGGTTCCGCGGTCAGCGGCGCGACGCTGACGCAGAACGTGGGCGACGTGTTGCAAGGCAGCGGCGGGTTGGTGACTTTCAACGTATCCGGCAACAGCGCCTTCCAGGGCATTGATTCCTTCCGGGTACTGGCGGCCAACGGTCACAATGTGACCGGCATGATAGGCATTGGAGCCATCAACGCCATCAATTTCGGTTTTGCGCCGGCGCTGACCGCCAGCGGCGGCTCCAGTGCTTACAGCAGCGGCACCGGCACCGCTGTGACGGTGGACAGCGGCATCACGCTGTCCGATTCCGACAGCACCACCCAGGCCAGCGCCACGGTGTCCATTACCGGCAACTTCCACAGCGGCGAGGATGTGCTGGCCTTCACCAACAATGGCAGCACCATGGGCAACATCACGGCCAGTTATAACGCCGGCACCGGGGTGCTGACGCTGACCTCCAGCGGCGCGACGGCCACCCTGGCCCAATGGCAGGCCGCTTTGCGCGCGGTGACCTATTCCGACAGTTCTCTGTCGCCCAACACCAGTTCCCGCACCATCAGCTTCGCCATCAACGACGGCGCGATCAACAGCAGCTCGGTGACCAAGACGGTGACGGTGGCGGCGGACGCCGCGCCGGTGATAGGCAACCTCAACGGCGACAATCCCACTTTCACCGAGAAAGGCGGCGCGGTGAAACTGGATACCGGCACCGCGGTCACGGTGACGGATAGCGACACGCCCAACTTCAACAGCGGCAATCTGACCGTGCACATTTCCGCCAACGGACAAAGCGGCCAGGATGTGCTGGGCATCGACACCAGCGGCACGGTGACCTTGTCCAGCGGCACCAGCGTGGGCAGCGTGGTGACGGTGGGCGGGGTGAGCATAGGGGTGATCGCCAGCAATGGCGATGGTGTCGGCGGTCACGACCTGATCGTCACCTTCAACAGCAATGCCACCCCGTCGCGAGTGGCCACGCTGGTGGCGGCGCTGACTTACAACAACACCAGCAACGACCCCAACACCGCCACCCGCACAGTCAACGTCAGCGTCAACGACGGCCGTGGCGGTACGGGCTCCAGCAATGTGACGGTGGCGGTGGCGGCGGTCAACGACGCGCCTACCACCAGCGCCACGGCGAGCAACCCCACCTTCGCCATGGGCGGCTCCGCGGTGGCGGTGTTCAGCGGCGCCAGCGTTAGCGCGATTGAATCCAGCCAGAGCATCATCCTGCTGACGCTGACCGTGTCCGGCCTGCATGACGGCAGCAGCGAAATCCTATCCATAGACGGCAGCAATGTGGCGCTGACCAACGGTAACTCGGTCACCACCAGCGGCAACGGCCTGAGCGTCACCGTCTCGCTCTCCGGCGGCACCGCTACCGTATCCATCAGCAGCAGCGGCATATCCGGCAGCACCGCGGCCAGCGTGGTCAACGGCATCACCTATCGAGACAGCAACGGCAGCCCCACCGCCGGCAACCGGGTGGTGACGCTGACCAGCGTCAAGGACAACGGCGGCACCAGCAATGGCGGCGTCGACACCACCACGCTGGCGCTGGCTTCTACCGTGAACGTCGCCGTGGTGCCGGTAGTGACCACCAGCGGCGGCAGCGCCGCCTTCACCTCCGGCGACAACACTGCCTCCACCCCGGTGGCGGTAGACAGTGGTCTCACCGTCGCCGACAGCGCCAGCCCCACCCTGGTCAGCGCCACCGTTTCCATCTCCGGCAACTTCCATAGCGGCGAGGACGTGCTGGCTTTCAGTAACGACGGCAGCACCATGGGCAACATCACCGCCAGCTACAACAGCGGCACCGGGGTGCTGACGCTGACGTCCAGCGGGGGCACCGCCACGCTGGCGCAGTGGCAGGCGGCTTTGCGCGCGGTGACCTACACCGACAGCGCGGTCAGTCCCAACACCGCCACTCGCACCATCAGCTTCCAGGTCAACGACGGCAACGCCAGCAGCAGTGCCGTGACGCGCACGGTGACGGTGACCGCCACCGATCAAACCCCGATCGCCACCGCCAGCGGCGGCAGCGCAGCCTTCACCGCCGGGGACAATACGACGTCCACCCCGGTGGCGGTGGACCCAGGTATTACAGTCAGCGATCTGGACAACACCACGCTGGCCAGCGCCACGGTGTCCATCAGCGGCAACTTCCAGAGCGGTCAGGACGTGTTGGCTTTCAGCAACTCCAGCGCCATCACCTTCGGCAACATCACCGCCAGCTACAACAGCGGTACCGGGGTGTTGACGTTGACCTCCAGCGGCGCCACGGCGACGCTGGCGCAATGGCAGGCCGCACTGCGCGCGGTGACCTACACCGACAGCGCTGTGACGCCCAACACCGCCACCCGCACCGTCAGCTTCCAGGTCAACGACGGCAGCAAGAACAGCGTGGCGGTGACTCGCAGCGTGACGGTGGCCGCCACCGATCAAACCCCGATCGCCACCGCGAGCGGCGGCAGCGCGGCCTTCACCGCCGGGGACAATACGACGTCCACGCCGGTGGCGGTGGACACGGGCATTACGGTCAGCGACCTGGACAACACCACGCTGGCCAGCGCCCGAGTGTCCATCACCGGCAACTTCCATAGCGGCGAGGATGTGCTGGCCTTCAACAACAGCAATAGCAGCACCTACGGCAACATCACGGCCAGTTATAACGCCGGCACCGGAGTGCTGACGCTGACGTCCAGCGGCGCCACGGCGACGCTGGCGCAATGGCAGGCCGCACTGCGCGCGGTCACTTACACCGACACTGCGGTGACGCCCAATACCGCCACCCGTACCGTCAGCTTCAGTGTCAACGACGGTAGCAAGGATAGTGCCGCGGTAACACGCACGGTGACGGTGGCGGCGACGGACCAAACGCCGATCGCCACCACCACTGGCAGCGCTGGGGCTTATGTCGTTGGCGGCGGAGCCACGCAGGTGGACGGCGGCCTCACCGTTTCTGATCGGGACAACGCCACGCTGGCCAGCGCCACGGTGGCGATTACCGGCAACTTCCATAGCGGCGAGGACGTGCTGGCCTTCAGCAACACCAGTAGCAGCGCCTTCGGCAATATCACGGCCAGTTATAACGCTGGCACCGGGGTACTGACGCTGACGTCCAGCGGCGCGACGGCCACCTTGGCGCAATGGCAGGCGGCCTTGCGCGCGGTCACTTACAACGACACCGCGGGTTCTCCCAACACCGCCACTCGCACTATCGGTTTCAGCGTTAGCGACGGCATCAAAACCAGCGCGACGGCGAGCCGGGCGATAGCGGTGCAGCTAGTGCCGCCTAGCGTCAGCGGCTTGACCGCCGGCACCGATACCGGCAGCAGCCATAGCGATGGCATCACCAGTAACACCACGCCCACGGTCACCGGTACCGCGATCGCCAACAGCCTCGTCACCATCTATGTCGATGGGGTGCCGATCGACGGGGTCACTGCGGATGGGAGCGGAGCATGGAGCTACAGCTTCGTCTCCAGCCTGACGTCCGGCTCGCACGCTATTACCGCCGTGGTTAGCAGCGGCGGGGTCAGCAGTGGTCAATCCAGCGCCTATAACGTGGTGATCGACACCAGCGCGCCGCCCACGCCGTCCGGTGTGGCGCTGAATAGCGCCACCGATACCGGGTCCAGCCACAGCGACGGCATCACCGGCAACAACCAGCCCACGGTCACCGGCACGGCGGAGGCCAATAGCACGGTGAC
>NZ_KL543997.1:0-21082 GCF_000711885.1 Chromobacterium haemolyticum DSM 19808 | reverse complement strand
GGCATCACCGGCAACAACCAGCCCACGGTCACCGGCACGGCGGAGGCCAATAGCACGGTGACGGTGTACGTGGATGGCACGGCGGTGGGCACGGCGACGGCGGATGGGAGCGGGACCTGGAACTTTAACATTGCCACGCCGCTGAGCGACGGCAATCACAGTATCCGCGCCACCGCCACCGACCTGGCCGGCAATGCCAGCGGCCAGTCCACCTCGCGCAGCATCACAGTGGACACCAGTGCGCCTGCCGCGCCTAGCGGCGTTGGCCTGAGCAGCGCGACTGATACCGGGTCCAGCCACAGCGACGGCATCACCGGCAACAACCAGCCGACGATTACCGGCACGGCGGAAGCCAATAGCACGGTGACGGTCTATGTGGACGGCACGGCGGTGGGCACGGCGACGGCGGACGGCAGCGGGGTATGGAGCTACAACCTGAGCAGCGCTCTGACGGATGGCAATCACAGCATCCGCACCACCGCCACCGATTTGGCGGGCAACGCCAGCGGTCAATCGACGACCTACGTCATCACGGTGGACACCACCGCGCCGAACCGCCCGGCGAATACTGGTCTGACCCAGGCCACGGACTCCGGCTCCAGCAACCGGGACGGCATCACCAACGTCAACCGCCCCAGTGTCACTGGCTTGGCCGAGGCTGGCAGCAAGGTGGCTGTGTTTATCGACGGCGTGCAGGTAGGCACTGCCACCGCCGACGGCAGCGGCGTCTGGTTGTTTAATCTGAGTCAGGCGTTGGCGGACGGCAACCATAGCGTGCGCGCCACGGCTACCGACGTGGCCGGCAACATCAGCGCGCAGTCGGCGTCGTTCACGTTCACCGTGGATACCGCCGCGCCGGCGCCGCAGTCCTTCACCCAGTTGGACCCGGTTTCCAGCTCCGCCAGCAGCCTGCGCTACGACCTGGTGCTGAACAAACCCATTGTTGGCCTGAATGCCAGCGATCTGAGCGTGATCACCAGCGGCGGCGCTCGCGCCAGCATCGGCAATATCATCCGCATCAGCGATAGCCACTATGTGGTGCAGTTGACCGGGGTGGGCGGCGTAGGCTCAGTGGCGCTGGCGCTCAAGTCCGGCGCGGCGGCTGATCTGGCCGGCAATGTGACCCAGCAGCAGACGGTGGCTCCAGCCTATCAATTGAGCTCCGCCACCACGGTGGTGCTGCCGCCGCTGCAGCCGGCGGAAGCGACGCCGCAGCCCAACACGGCGCCGGTCATCAACATCGCGCCCATTACGCCCAATATCGTGCTGGCCGCGGTGAGCGGCGTGGGCAACGGCCCCGCGCAGACGCCGCAAGGCCCTGTCGGGCCTCTGACGAGCAATCCCGTCCAGGTTTCCTTTGGTCAGGACCGTTTCGCCCCGACGCCCAGCGAGCCGTTTGGACGCGGCAACGCCGGTCTGCCCTTTGTTTCCAATCTGGGCGGCACCTCGGGCGCGCCGCTGCAAGTAATGCCGGATCTGGGCGTAAGGCCGCTGGTGGCCGGGCAGGGCTTCAACTTCAGCCTGCCTCCCGGCACCGTGATTACCCGCAACCCGGACGCGGTGCTGAATATTCAGGTGCGTCAGAGCAATGGTCAGCCGCTGCCGACCTGGCTGAAGTTCGATCCTCAGACCGGCCGTTTCAGCGGCACGCCGCCGGCGGGCTGGAACCGATCCCTGTCTTTGGAAGTGACGGTCAGCGACCAAAACGGCCATCGCGGCGTTACGCATATGCAGTTGAAAACCGGCGCGGGCGAACGGGCGGCCGCGGCAACGGCAACGGAGAAGGTCGCGGCGGCTGGCAAGCCGGCTTTGCATGAGCAATTCCGCCAGCACGGCAGACCCGCGTTCGACCAGCAGATCGCCGAATGGCTGCAGGCGGAGGACGTGGTTTGACCGCGGGTTTCATCCATAACTTCACTAAACAAACAAACGCGCAGGGGACGATATGAAGCAACAAACACAGGGGGGAGGGGCCGGCCTCGGCGTTCTTCGAACGCTGGCCGCGCTGACCGCGTTGGCTTTGACCGGTTGCGCGGTCACGCCCACGCCGATGAGCCTGGGAGATCGCCAAGCCACGCTGGCGGCGGACCGCCAGGCCATGTTCGGCAGCCAGGAGCCGCTGGCCGGGCCGGTAACCTTGCAAGAGGCGATGGCGCGCGCGTTGAAGTACAACCTGGATTACCGGGTCAAGTTGATGGAAGAGGCGATGGCGCAGCGCCAGCTGGACCTGTCCAGCCTGGACATGCTGCCCAAGCTGGCGCTGGCCGCCGGCTACACCGCGCGCAACAAGGACAACGCCTCCTCGTCGCAGAACGTCGCCACCGGCGAGCAATCGCTGGTGCCGTCCATCTCCTCGGAGAAGCGCAGCCATACCGCGGACCTCAACTTGAGCTGGAACGTGCTGGACTTCGGCGTCAGCTACTACACCGCGCAGCAGCAGTCCGACCGCATGCTGATCCTGCAGCAGCGCAAGCGCAAAGTGGCGCAGCAATTGATGCAGCAAGTGCGTGAAGCCTGGTGGCAGGCAGTGGGCGCGCAACAGCTGGAGAGCCGCATCGATTCGCTGCTGGCCGAAACCAACCGCGCGTTGGAAGACGCGAGACAGGTGGAGAGGCAGAAGCTGCGCGCGCCGCTGGAAGCGCTGAACTACCGCCGCCAACTGCTGGACGTGATCCGTCAGATGGGCATGATCCGCAACGCGCTGGCCCAGGCCAAACCCAAGCTGGCCGCCATCATGAACGTGCCCCCTGGCACCGATTTCAAGGTGGCGGTGCCGGAAGGGCTGCCCACGCCGACCTTGGGGCTGAACCTGGAGCAGATGGAGGAAATGGCCCTGCTGAACCGACCGGAATTGAACGAGGCGCGTTACAACGAGCGCATCGGCGTCACCGAAACCCGCAAGGCCATCGCCAAACTGCTGCCGGGCCTGGAATTCAGCATCGGACAGAACTACGACAGCAATAAATTCCTGGTCAACAACTCTTGGAGCGACGCCGGCCTGCGCATCAGCTGGAACCTGCTCAATCTGTTCAGCGCCGGGCCGATCACCAAAGCCGCCGACGCCCAGCTGCAAGTGGCCAAGACCCAGCGCATGGCGCTGAACATGGCGGTGTTGACCCAGGTGCACGTGGCTTATCTGGACCTCAAGGGCCGTTCACGCCAGTTCTCGCTGGAGCAAGAGCTCAACGACGTGGAACAACGCATCTACGTGCAGAACCGCAACGCCACCGATAGCGGCGTGCAGGGCCGCCTGCCGGCGATCCTGGCCGACGCCAACGCGGTATTCTCCACGCTGCGCTTGTACCAAAGCTACGGCGATCTACAAAACGCCTACGGCCAGATGGGCTCCAGCCTGGGGATGGATCCGCTGCCGGAAAGCACCGCCAGCTATGATCTGCCGGCTTTGTCCGCCGCCTTCAAAGGCGCGGAAACGCGTTGGCAGGGGCAGGTGGCGGGGAGCAAGCCATGAAGTTGACGGTATTTCGGACCGCGGTTTGCCTGCTGGCGGCCGGCTGGGCTCAGGCGGCGACGCCGCCGGCCAAACCGTTGCCGGCGCCGGTGACCAACGCCAGCGACGGCCGCATCCGCGTGCAGTTGATGGCGCGCAACGCCGTGACCCTCTCCGGCGAGGTGGCGGCCAAAATCGCGGCCTTGCCGGTGCCTGAGGGCGCCAGCTTCAGCAAGGGCCAGGCTTTGGTGCAATTCGACTGCGGCAGTTATCGCGCCCAGCTGCGCAAATCCCAGGCCTCGCTGGAGGCCGCCAGCCAGTTGCTCAAGGTGAACAACCAACTGGCCAAACTCAATTCCGCCGGCGCTTTGGACGTGGCCCAGGCCCAGGGCAAAGCCAAGGAAGCGGCCGCGGACGCCAGCTATATGCAGACCATCGTAGGCAAATGCGTGATCAGCGCGCCGTTCAACGGCCGCGTGGCGCGCCGCATCGCCGCCGTGCACCAATACGTCAGCCCGGGCAATCCGGTGTTGGACATCGTCGATTCCGGCTCGCTGGAACTACGCATGCTGGTGCCGTCCAAATGGCTGGCCAAGCTCAAGCCCGGCAGCAAGTTCACCGTGGCGGTGGACGAGTTGGGCGCCAGCTTCCCGGCCAGGATAGAACGCCTGGGCGCGCAGATAGACCCGGTCAGCCAGTCCATCCTCGCGGTGGGCGTCATCGAGGGCAACGGCGCCAGCCTGTTGCCGGGGATGAGCGGCTGGGCCAGCTTCAAGTAGGCGGTGCATGGGGCACGCCGATAGAAGCCGGGAACTGGCCGGCCTGCTGCAGTTGCTGCATCGCGCGCGCGACGCGGTCAGCGCAGAGCAGCTGGGTTTCATCATCGTCAACGAAAGCCAGCAATTGCTGCCATACCGCCAGGCGGCGGTATGGCGCGAGGGCCTGCATCGCCATGTGACCGCATTGTCCGGCCTGGCGGAGCTGGACCCCACCGCGCCTTACATGCAATGGCTGTCCCGCGTCTTCCGCCATTTGGCGGAGGTCGGCGGGCAGGAAGCCGGACAGGACAGCCGCTTGCTCGAAGCCGGCGACCTGCCGACGGCGCTGGCCGAAGATTGGTCTTCCTGGCTACCGGCCCACGCGCTGTGGCTGCCCCTGGGCGAGCAGGGCGCCTGGCTGCTGGCGCGGGAAATGCCGTGGAGCGATTACGAGCGCAAGCTGGCGGAAGAGTTGGCTCATGGCTATGGCCATGCGCTGCTGCGCTTCGCGCCCAGACGCAACTGGCGGGAGCTGGCGGGGCAATGGCTGAGGCCCGGCCGCAAGCAGAGGAGATTGCTCATCGCGGCGTTGTTGCTGGCCTGCATGCCGATACGCCTCAGCGTGTTGGCGCGCGGAGAGGTGACGCCGCAAAACCCGGTGCTGCTGCGCGCGCCTCTCAGCGGGGTGATAGACCGCATTCAGGTGCAACCCAATCAGCGCGTCAAAGCCGGCGATCCCTTGTTTGATCTGGACGCCACCTCGCTGGCCGGTCAGTTCGCAATGGCCGCGCGCGAGCGAGACGCCGCGCAGGAAAGCTTTCGGGCCAGCGCCCAACTGGCGGTCACCGACGACAAGGGCAAGCTGGCCATGGCGCAGGACCGCGCCAAGCTCGAAGAAAAAAGCATCGCCGCCGAATACACCGGCCTGGAGCTGCAAAGATTGCACGTCACCGCGCCCAGCGCCGGCGTAGTGGTGTTTTCCGATCGCAACGACTGGCAGGGCAAGGCGGTGACGGTAGGTGAAAAAGTGATGACCCTGGCGGACCCCACCCATGTGGAACTGGCCGCCTGGCTGCCGGCGGCGGAGGCCATAGACGTGGCCCCCGGCGGCAAGATCACCCTCTACCCCAATGCCTCGCCCACCGAGTCCTATGACGCCGAAATCACCCGCGTCGCTTATAAGGCCGAGGCGGTGGAGGGCGGCCTGCTTGCCTACCGGCTGCAAGCCCGCTTCGTTGACGGCGACAAGCCGCGGTTGGGGCAGATGGGCACCGCCCGTGTCTACGGCGACTGGGTGCCGCTGATTTATTACGCTTTGCGCAGGCCGCTGACCGCCGCGCGGCAATGGCTGGGGTGGTGAGCATGCCATCTCCCGCCTTGCCCGCGCTGCGTCAGGAGCTGACGCTGCATCCCGGCCCGGTGCTGGCCGACGGCGCGCCCAGTTGGACCTTGCACGATCCCTGTGCCCACCGCTTTTATCAACTGGGCTGGGCCAGTTTCGAAATCCTGTCGCGCTGGCGGCTGGGCACCGCCGAGGCGGTGCTGCAAGCCGTCAATGCCGAAACCACGCTGCAACTTGGCGCTGAAGACATTGAAGCTGTGCTGTTGTTCTTGTCCCGCCATCAACTGCTGCAGGCCGCCAGCGTCGAGCAGAACGGCTGGCTGTGGCAGTTGCGCGAGGCCAACCGCCCCAGCCGCGCGATGTGGCTGTTGAAAAACTATTTGTTCTTCCGGGTGCCGCTGTTGAGGCCGGAGGCCCTGCTCAATCGCCTGCTGCCGTGGACCGGCTGGCTGTTCCATCCGCGTTTCTGGCTGGCGATGGGAGCGGTGCTGCTGCTGGCGTTGGCGTTGGTATCCCGGCGCTGGGACGAGTTCACCCATACTTTTTCCGCCTATGGCGGGGTCAGCGCCGCCATTGGCATCGGCTTGTCGCTGAGCCTGGCCAAAATCCTGCATGAAATGGGGCATGCGCTGACCGCGCGCCACTTCGGTTGCCGGGTGCCGGCCATGGGGGTGGCGTTTTTGGTGATGATGCCGGTGCTCTACACCGACACCAACGACGCGTGGAAGCTGAACTCGCGCCGTCAACGGCTGCTGATCGGCGGCGCCGGCATGCTGGCGGAGCTGGTTCTGGCCGCTTGGGCCACCTTGTTATGGAGCTTCTTGCCGGACGGCCCATTGCGAGCGGGGGTTTTCCTGTTGGCCACCACCACTTGGCTGGCGACGTTGGCGATCAACGCCAGCCCCTTCATGCGCTTTGACGGTTATTTTTTGCTGGCGGACTATCTTGGCCTGCCCAACCTGCATAACCGCGCTTTCGCGCTGGCGCGCTGGCAGTTGCGCAAAACGCTGTTGGGGCTGGACGACCCGGTGCCGGAGCACTTCCCGGCCGCGCGCCGACGCGGGCTGATTCTGTTCGCGTGGGCCACTTGGCTGTACCGGCTGGTGTTGTTTCTTTCCATCGCCTTCCTGGTCTATCACTTGTTCTTCAAGGCCTTGGGCATGCTGTTGCTGGCGGTGGAACTGGGATGGTTCATCGCCCGCCCGGTGGTGGGTGAACTGATGGTGTGGTGGCAGCGCCGAACCGATCTGTACTGGGGCCGCGAAACCCGCCGCAGCGCCGCTGCCTTGCTAGTCCTGACACTGGCGCTGATTCTGCCGTGGCAGCGCGAGGTGGCCAGCCCGGCGGTGCTGGGCGCCTTGCAGTCCCAGGGTTTGTACGCGCCGGCGGCAGGCGAAGTGGCCGAAGTGTTGGTGCGCGACGGCCAACTGGTCAAGGCGGGGCAGGTCATGGCCAGGCTCAGCTCGCCGATGCTGGAGGCGCAACTGGCGCTGGCCGGCGCCCGCGAGCGAGATCTGGCCTGGCAGACCGCGCAGCAACCGTTCAACCTGGAGCTGCAACAGCGTGGCCCCGCCTTGCGCAAGCAATGGCAGGTGGCGCAGGAACAAGTGGCCGCTTTGCGCCAGCAAATGGCCAGGCTCACCCTGGCGGCGCCTTTCGCCGGTCGGGTCGTGGACGTCAGCGACGCGCTGCGCGCCGGCACCGCGCTGGCCGAGGGAGAGCACCTGCTGGACGTGGTGGGACCCGACGGGGTCAAGGGAGAAGCCTTTGTCGAGGAGGCGGCGCTGAACGGACTCAAGCCGGGGCATGTTGCTCGCTTCGTCGCCGACGGCGGGGAGTTTTGGAGCGTGGAATGCAGGCTGGGCCAGATCGACAGGCTTAATCTGCCCTTGCTGGATCAGCCCTTGCTGGCCTCTACCTATGGCGGGCCGGTTCCCACCGAGCAACGGGACCGCGGCCTGGTGCCGCTGGCGGCCACCTTCCGCGTGCGCCTGGAGCGCTGCGACCGCCGCGGCGCGCCGCTGCGGGAACTGGCCGGCGTAGCGAGGCTGCAAGGCGAGCGTTACAGCTTGCTGGAACGCGGGGCGCGTCAGTTGCTGGCGGTGTTTCGCCGGGAAGCGGGGTTGTAAGAACCAGCTCAAAGCCTGCTGCGCTTCGGCGAGACGGCGTTAAAAATGAGCTCAAAATGCTCATGCACCGTGCGCGCACTCCGCTTTCTCAGCCGTTTTCGCCTGATTTGCAAGATCTTGCGCGCGCTGGCGCGTAGAACGAAACGGGCGCGCCGCCGGCGCGTCCCGCAACAGGTTTTGGAAAGGAGCCGTTCATCATGTCCTCATTCTTGAACACTTCCTCGCTGGCCGAAGGCTTGCATCTACGCCCGGCGCGGCATCTCGACGAGGCCTTCATTGCCAGTCTCTACCGCAGCGCGCGCCCGGACCTGCAACTGATAGACGGAGAGGAGGAACTGATCCGCACCGTACAGGAACAGCAATACCAGGTGCTGCAACGCGGCGCAGGCGACAACTATCCGGATGCGATGCACTTCGTCATCGAAAAAACCGGGACTAGCGTCGGCGTGGTGATGGTGGATTTTGGCCATAACGAAGTGCGCATCATCTTCCTGGCCATGGTGCCGGAAGCGCGCGGTCTGGGTTACGGCAAGGAAGTGCTGATGGGCTTGCAGCAGGCGGCCTGGCAAGTGCGCGCGTCGCTGGCGGTCGTGGTTTGGCACAGCAATGTGCAAGCGCGCCGGCTCTATCACCAATTGGGTTTTGTGCTGGAAGAAGCCGGCGACATGGCGGACAAGCTGGTGTGGCGGCCCGAGCGCCACTCGCCGCGGGGCGAGGTTCGGGTCGGGTTGTAGCGTCGGCGGCCTGACGGGAGCGGCCACTCCCGGCGGGCCGGCTTAGAGCCTGTTTACGATCTTGATCGCGCGCGCCTTGAAGCGGCTGCTCAGTTGAAAGGCAGCTGGAAGTAGGCCAGCGCCGGGTCGCGTCCGGCGGGAATCACCCGGCCTATCCATACCAGATCCAGGCGGATGGCGTCGCTGTGTTCGGTGGCGGGCAGCTCCAGTTGACCCACTGCGTCCTCTAGGTTGGTGGCGCCTTCGGCGGCCAGTTCCACCACAAAAGGCGTGCGCCGCGCGGTCTGGTGCGGCGATTGAGCCTGCGGCCGTAGCTTCACGGCCTGCACCTGTAGCGAAATATCGGGATGTTGCGGGTTGCGGAAGATGCAGTGTTTGCCGAGTAGATGCATGAAATCTTCGGCTTGGACGGTGGCGAGCATGGCGAGATCCCCCTGAAGACAAAGGCCGCCGCCCCTGCGCGGAGAGGCGGCCGGAAGCGGCGCAACGCCGCGTATTGTGATTATGGACGAACCGGATACAGGCCGTTGATGGCGATACAGAAATTCAGCGCCAGGAAGGGGTTGAGCACGCTGACCGGAGCGTTGCCGCCGGTCAGATCGGTATTGCCGGTGGCGGACAAGCCCTGCACCGAAACTGGATTGTTGAGCGCCGTGGACCAGATGGTGGCCAAGCCGGTGCCGGCGCCGGAAGCGCCCAGGTAGGGGTTGCTGGCGCTGGGCGCGCTGGCCGGGGTGGCCGGCGTCGGCGTGCCGGCGGCGTGGAAGGTTACTGCCATGGAGGTGGCGGTATGGGAGTGAGCCGGCAAGTTGGCCACGCTGAGCGCCACGTTTTGGGTGCCGCCGAACTGGCCGGGGTTGTAGGCAGGCAGATTATAGGCGGGCTGGGCGGGACCGGTGCCAATGGCCATGCGGCCGGTCAGGTTGGGCAGCTTGAAGTTTTGCGACGCGGTGCCGCCGTAGAGCGTGCCCAGCAGCGAGTACAAGGCTTCGTACTGCGATACCTGATAGGTCTGGCCCTGGCACAGCGCCCAGTCTTGCGGCGCGTAATTGAAGCCGTAGACCGTAATAGTGCCCATGTATGCGTCCATGTGTTCCTCCTGCGAGTGATCCGCCTGGCGGTTGCCAGATGGGAAAACCGTGTTTCAAAGTGAAGCCGGCTGCCGCGCTTGAGACCGCTTGGAGCCAAGCGGGGCTTCGCGGCGACCGGGCGTTTTTGAAAGCGCTTGTCCTAGGTGTAGCCCAGCGCCCTGTTAATGCAATACGCATTTACACTGCTTATTTTTTTGATATTTATCTGCTACGAGTGGGGTTTTGGCGTGAAAAAAATACATATAGCATGATGGTTGGCTAGTGGTTTAGTGAATGTGTTTAATAGATTGCGATGGCGCGGCATCGCTGTCTAAGATGCCGGCATGCTTGTCTTGATCGCACTGCTATGCGGCATTGCTATTTGCGCCGCCTTGCCGGCCTTGCCCGCTGCGACGGGGTGCTTGGGCCTGGCTGTGGGCGCTGCGGCGCTGGCGGCTTGCCTGCCGTTGCGGGCGCGGCCTTGGGCCGCCCTGATTCCCGCCTTCCTGCTGGGGCTAGGCTATGCTGCCTGGCGCGCCGACTACCGCATGGCGCAGCAACTGCCGGCCGATTGGCAGCAGCGGTCCATCGTTTTCGTCGGCGAGGTGCGCGGCCTGCCGCAGGCCGGGGAGTATGGGACGCGGCTGATCATGGAGGTGGAGCGCACGCTGACACCGGGCGTCAAGCTGCCGCAAACCGTGCGGCTTACGGATTTTCTTCAGCGCGATTGGCCAACAGGCAGCCGCTGGCGGGCGGAAGCGCGCTTCAAGCGCAGCCGCGGCACGGCCAATCCATTCGGTTTCGACGTTGAACAATGGCAGTGGTCGGAAGGCGTGTTAGCCAGCGGTTCGTTGAGACCGGGCGAGCGCCGGCTGGAGGACAGCCGAGCGCCTCTGGCCTGGGTGGATCGCGCGCGCGCCGCTCTGGTGGCGCGCATAGAGCGGGTGTTGGGCGAGTCGCGCGAAGCGGCCCTGATCGCCGCGTTGACGGTGGGTGCCCAGCAGCGTGTGGCGCGAGAGGATTGGGGCTTGTTCGCCGCCACCGGCCTGACTCATCTGGTTTCGATCTCCGGCCTGCACATCACCATGCTGGCGGGTTTGGCGGCGACGGCGCTGGCCTGGTTGTCGCGAAGGCTGCCGGTCTTAGGCTTTCCGCCGCGCTTGCTGATCGCCGGCGGGGCTTTTCTGACGGCGGCGGCCTATGCCTTGCTGGCTGGTTTTTCGGTGCCGACCCAGCGCACGCTGTTCATGTTGGGCGTCGGACTGGCCTCTCTGTGCCTGCGGCGCGGCTTGTCGCCGTTTCGCATCTGGTGGCTGGCCTTGGCGGTGGTCTTGCTGATGGATCCTTTCTGCGTGCTGGCGCCTGGCGTCTGGCTGTCTTTCGGCCTGGTAGCCGCCTTGATGGCCAGTTCCGTTGCCAGACGCCGCGCGCCGGGCAAATGGCGGGCGGCGTTGGCGGGACAGTGGGCGGCGGGCGTATGCACGCTGGCGCCGCTGGCTTGGTGGTTCGGCGGCATTCCGCTGGTGTCGCCGCTGGCCAACGCTTTGGGCATCCCCTATGTGTCGGTCTTGCTGACGCCGCTGGCTTTGGCCGCAGCCTTGTTGCCGTTGGAGTGGCCGCTGCATTTGGCCGCTTGGCTGGTGCGCGGTTTTTACTGGGGGGTGGAGTGGTTGGCGCAAGCGCCGGCCATGTCCTTGGCCGGAACGCCGCTGCCGCTGTTCTTGCTGGCCTTGCTTGGGTCGGTGTGGCTGATCGCCCCGCGAGGCGTGCCGGGACGAGGGTTGGCGGCTTTGATGTTGCTGCCGATGTTGGCTTATCAGCCCCCGCCGCCGGCACAGGGGGAATTCCGCGCCACCATGATGGATGTAGGCCAGGGCCTGGCGGTGCTGGTGCAAACCCGGAACCGTTACTTGTTGTTCGATACGGGACTTGGCGGGGCAGAGAGAATCCTGTTGCCACAGTTGCGCGGTTTGGGCGTCAAGGCATTGGATAGCCTGGTGCTGTCGCATCACCATAGCGATCACGACGGCGCCGCTGCCGAGCTGGCTACCGCCTTGCCGGTGGGGCGAGTGCTGGCCGGCCAGCCGGAGTCCTTGCCGGAGCTGGGGTTGAGCGGCGAGGGCTGCCGTCCTGGACAGAGCTGGGCATGGGACGGGGTGCGTTTCGATGTGCTGGGCCCACCGGACACGGCGCCGGCCAACGACGAGAACGCGCAGAGCTGTATTTTGCGAGTGGCCGGCATGAAACACGCGCTCTTGCTCAGCGGCGATGCGCCGGAGGCGGTGGAGCGCATGTTGGCCGCTCAGCCTGGGCTGCGCTTGCGCAGCACGGTGTTGGCCGCCGGCCACCATGGCAGCCGCACCTCCACCGGGGCCGCCTGGTTGGCGGCGGCGCAGCCGGAAGTGGTCTTGATCAGCGCCGGGTACCTGAACCGTTACCGCCATCCGCATCCGTCGGTGCTGAGACGGGTGGAGGAGGCTGGGATCGCTGTGTTGCGCACCGATCTGGACGGCGCGCTGACTTTGGAGTTCGGCGACGGGGTGGAGTGGAGCTGCCTGCGCGACAGCCAGCGCCGTTATTGGCGCGAGCGCGGCGATTGCGGCGAGCCGCCTTGAAGCTAGAGCTTGGCGGACACATGGGGGACGCCGCGGCAGGCATGGCGCCGATTCTCATTCCCCGCTGTTGACGTGGGCCACCACGATATTGCCCTGCCCCTGGTAGTGCAAGCCGTCAAAGGAGAGTTTGCGCGCGATCAGGATGCCGCGACCGTGGCTGGACATCAGCGAGGCGGGTTCGGCGTTCTGGTAGCGTTCCCAATCAAAGCCCGAGCCCATGTCGCTGATAGTGAAACGCATCTGTTCCGGTTCGCGGCTGAAATCCACGGAGACCTGGCGCAGTCCCAGCACCGGGTCCTGCATGCGGCGAGCCAGCTCGGCTTCCCACTGCCCTTCGGCCATGTAGTGGCTTTTTTCGTCGAAGCTGATGTCCAGGTTGCCGTGCTCGATGGCGTTGACCAGTAGTTCGAACAGACCGGTGGCCACTCGCTCCGGATGGGCGCAGGTTTTGGCCAACAAGGCGGTGATGGTTTGGGCTTCCTTGTGGCTGCGGCAGGTGAAGGAGGCCTTGTTCAGATGACGCAAGGCATCGACGTGCAGGTTGGCCAGCTCGCGGAAATGGGCGTAGCGGTCCCAGTGGCCTATCGCCGCTTCGACGATGGCGAGCAGCATGTCACGGGAAAACGGTTTGGTCAGGTAGTAGAAGGCGCCTGCGGCCAGCCCTTCCTGCACGCTTGAGGCCGCCTCCATGGCGGTTTGCATGATGACCGGCAAAAACTCAAGCCGCGGCTCGCTTTTGATGCGTCTGAGCACATCGAAACCGCTGATGCCGGGCATCATCTTGTCCAGCAGAACGGTGGAGAAAGTTTCGCCTTCGCGTTGCAGGATGGCCAGCGCGGTTTCGCCGTCCTCCGCCTGGACGACTTCGTGGCCGGCGTCCTGCAGCAGCTCTGCCATCAGCTCCAGATTGAAGGGTTCGTCGTCAACGAGTAGTAGTTTGTGGGGCATGGTTGGTGTCCTCCGTGGCGCCGGCTGGCCGGGTGCGCGGAATGATGAAGGTGAACAGCGCGCCGTGCGTCGGCAAATTGCTGGCGAAGATGCGTCCATGGTGAGCGGTGATGATTTCGCGGCAAATGGCCAGCCCCAGGCCGGTGCCGCCGGCGCCGGTCTTGGTGCTGCTGCTCTGGATGAATTTGTCGAAAATGCTTTCCAGCTCGGACTCCGGCACGCCGGGGCCGGCGTCTTCCACGGTGACGAGAATGTTCTCGCCGTCGGCGTCCTGGCGCAGGCAGGCGTTGACGCCGATTTCACCGCCGCGGGGGCTGAACTTGATGGCATTGGACAGCAGGTTGCGCATCACTTGGCCGATACGGAAGGGATCGATGTCGGCGTTCAGCGGTTCTGGCGTGCAGTTCAGATCGATGCGGATCTCGTTGAGCGCGGCCAGCGGCGTCATTTCGTCGCAGATATCGCGCAGGCATTGGCACAGATTGTTGCGGCTCATGGTGTATTCCATGCGGCCCACTTCCATCTTGGCCAGGTCAAGCAAATCGTTGAGCAGCGTCAGCAGCCGGTTGCCGCTGCTCTGGATGCGGCTGAAATATTGCGCCATCTTGTCGTCGTTCTGCCCGCGCGAGCGGGCCTGACCCATCTCGGTAAAACCGAGGATGGCGTGTAGCGGCGTGCGCAGCTCATGGGACATATTGGCCAGGAATTCGGTTTTGGCGCGGCTGTTTTCCTCGGCCAGCACTTTGGCGTGGCGCAGGGTTTCCTCCAGTGCGCGCTGAGCGGAGAAATCCTGGTACAGCCAGATGGTGCCGAGCTTGGGCACCGAGGGGTTGATGGCCTTGCCGTACAGCCGGCACCAGAACAGCTTGCCGGTGCCGGTGCGCAGTCTTTGTTCGGTTTGCACCACCTTGCCGTCGTTGAGCAGGCTGTACAACGCTTTGCCAGTGCGCTCCCATTGTTCCGGCGATTCGAAGAAGGGCATCGTGCTTTGGCCCAGGACGGCTTCCTCGCGCTGCTCGAACAGGTCGAGGAAGGCGCGGTTCACCTGGAGCAGGTTGCGGTCCACGATGTAGGCCATCGCCATCGGGCTGGCGTCCAGCAGCGCGGACAGCTGGCGGCTTTGCACTTCCACCTGCTCGGCCAGGCTGTTTTTCAGCTCGATCAGCGCCGCTTCTTGTTCCTTGCGGATGGAAATGTCGCGGCAGACCACCACGTAGAACCAATCGTCCGGCAGGGTGACCCGGCTGAGCGAGAGCTCCACCGGCAGCAGATGCTCGTCGCTGCGGCGCAAGCTGGCTTCGAAGGGCCGGCCTTCATGCTCTTGGGCGATGTGTTCGAAGCTGCGCGCCGGATTGCGGTCGTACAACTCGTCCAGCAGTTTGCCTATCGGCAGTTGGCGCACCATGTCCGCCGATTGGCCGATCAAGCGAACCGCCGCCGGGTTGATCTGCAAGACCAGGCCTTGGTGGTCTATCAGAATGATGGCGTCGGAACTGGCCTGCAGAATGGCGCGTTGGCGCGCCTCGCTCTGCGCCAGCGCTTGCTCGGACATCACCCTGTCGTTGATTTGCTCGCGCAGCGTGCGCGTATTCATTTCCAGCTGCTGCTGGCTGCGCTTGAGCTGATCCTGCATCCGGCGGCGGGATTGGGCCTGTTGTTGCTGGAACCAGAACATCGCCAGCAAAAAGCCGGCGGTAGTGGCCAGGATGGCCCAGTGGGTCAGACGCATGCCGGGATTGGCCACGCCTTGAGGATAAGCGCCGAACAAGATCTCGTTGCCGCCCAGGTTGTGGCGAATGGTGTACAAGGGCGGCATGGACGGCAACGGCCGGGTGGGCTGAGAGTCCAGCAAGGGCGCGTCGGGCTGCTCCTGGGTCCAGGCGACAATGCGCACATGGCGCAAGGGGCTGGCGGTGCCGGGTTCGCGCTGGCTGTCCTGAATCAGCTTGTCCTTGCGCAGATTCAACAGCAGCAGCGTGTTGTCATCGTTTAGCCGCACCACGATGTCCAGACGGCTGCCATTGCTGCCGGGCAGCGTGGTCGGCATCAGCACCGGTTGGGTGCTGTGGCGCGCCAGGTCCATTTTGCGGCGGGCATTGCCGACGCCGCCCAGGTCCAGGCCTTGCGGCAAGGCGTTGCTGTCGTCAGGCAGATAACTGGAGATCGGATAGTACAGCGGACGGCGCGGGCTGGGCGCCAGATGCCGGTCCTGGAGCACGCGAATACTATTGGCGATGCGGCTCTCGAACGCCTCGCGCTGCTCCGGGCGCACATATTCGATGATGCCCAGTCCGCCGAACGGCGTATCGTCGCGTATGGTGCTGCGCGCGAGCACGGCCAGAGAGCGTGGCTGGGGGCTGTTGGCCAGGCTTTGCGCCAGCACGGCGGAGTGGTCCAGCATCGCTTGCACTCGCACGCGCAGCAATTCGGCGCTCAGCTCGCCCCAGTAATGCTGACGGTCGATGAGCTCGGCGCGTTCATCGTTGATCATCAGCCAATATTCGGCGGATAGCAGGCCGACGCTCAGCAGGCCGCTAATCACCAGCGAGCTCAGGCGATTCAAGGAAAGCCGCCTCCGCGCAAGCCGGCAGACGGCGATCCGGGGCGCTTAGGTTCGCCGTCCATCCTGCGCCAGCTCCTGGTAAAGAGCCTCGAACTCGCGCGACAGTTTGTGGCGTGGGTCCAGGTACACCATGGGAAGCGCCGCATCGTGTGACTCCCGGATTTTCACGGATGAAGACAACGGAGAGGACAGCACCGGCAGGCCTTCTTGCTTAAGTTCCTCCACCAGGCGCACCGGCAAGCTGGCCCGGGCCTGGAACTGGTTGACCACGATGCCTTCAATGAACAGCTCGGGGTTGTGGTCGGCGCGAATTTCCTCGGTGTTCACTTTCAGGTTATAGAGGGCCTGGCGGGAAAAGGCATCGCAGTCGAAGGGAATCAGGCAGCGGTCCGCGGCGATCAAGGCCGAGCGGGTGAAGAAGTTTAAAGCCGGCGGAGTGTCGATCCAGATTTCGTCGAACTGGCCGCTCAAACTGTCCAGCGCTTCCTTGAGCTTGAACATTTTGTAGCGCGCCTCCAGTTTGCCCATCAGCTCGGCAAGGTCCGGGTGCGAGGCCAGCAGGCTGAGCCCGGGCAGCGGCGTGGCGCGGACGAAGTCAGACGGCTCCTTGCTGAACATGGAGATATTCAGCATCTGCTCGAACAGGCCGGCCAGCGACGGCGCCTCGTCCCTAGCGGCGGAGCCCATCAGATAATGGCTGGCGTTGCCTTGCGGGTCCAGGTCCACCAACAGCACCCGTTTTCCCTGCTTGGCGGCGACGGCGGCCAGGTTGACGGTAATGGTGGACTTGCCCACCCCCCCTTTTTGATTGAAGACCACTCGTCTAATCGCTTGCATGGGTGCTCCAGGCATGGGGCCGGTTGGGCGGCGGGGCCGCTACGCAGAAGAGGCCCGCTCGCCTTTTGGCGCGACGCGGGGCCGGGCCGCGCCGCGCGCGAGCGGGTAGGGCGAATCGGGTTCAGAACCCTGGGTCGCCCTTGCATACCAGCAACATTTGTTGATAGCTGGCCGAATTCTGCACCACCGGCATAGGTTTTATCTGAGCGTCATTATAGGTGAAGCTGGCGATCTGGCGGCCGTTCTCATCGAACAACCCCATGTCCAGCAGGCGGAAAGTGCGTTGCGAGCAGTCTATCTGCCAAGTATTGATCGACACCTTGTGGCGCGGCGTGGACAGGAAGTTTTCCTTCTTCAGGTTGAAGATGGTTTTACGGTCTCGGAAACTGACCAGCTGGCCCTGTTTGCGGACCGACAACTTGTCCAGCTCGTTCAGAATGTTGCCGTTGGGGGACACCCCCAGGTTTTGCCAATCGGCGTTGGCTGGGCTGGCGCCGGATTGAATAGGCTTGCCGACGGTCGACGGGCTGGGTGCTTTGCTAGGGGCGCTGGCGCAGCCGCTGATCACTGCGGCCGCCAACAGGACGGGCCAAATATTACGCATTGATGCCTCCACGAAATCGTCGGTCAGTGTCGCACAGCGGAAGAAAGGCTCCAAGTCTGGCGCGCGGTGCGGTTCGAGCGGCGCCGGGCAGAGGTTGGCTGCCGGAAGCCTTCGACAGCGCCGCGCCGCAAAAAATCCTCAATGCCATGTAAGTATTTTTTTGCGAGAGAACACCAAAAATAAATGTAAAAAACGGAACTTCGCGAGTGTCCCACAGGTCCATGGTAGTGCGAGAGCATTTTTCCTCTTCGTTTCACATTGTCTCCATCCAACTTTATGGCCGCTGCACTCCAGCGGCCCTTTTTTTGCCCATTGCGCCCGAGACAGGACGCTGCCGGCCACTTGCCGTACAATAGTCCCCTTCTCGCAAGAAGACGGCTTATGCAGGACGCGCTCTCCCTACTCAATAATATCTTCGGCTATCCCGAATTCCGCGGGCAGCAAGGGGAGATTGTCGATCATGTCGCCCAGGGCGGCCACGCGCTGGTGCTGATGCCCACCGGCGGCGGCAAAAGCCTCTGTTTCCAGATCCCCGCGCTGATGCGTCCAGGCGTCGCCATCGTGGTGTCGCCGCTGATCGCGCTGATGCAGGACCAAGTGGCCACTCTGGTGGAACAGGGCGTGGCCGCGGCCTGCCTCAATTCCGCCACCCCGCTGGACGAAGCGCGCGACATCGCGCGCCAGGCGCGGGCCGGCTCGCTGGACCTCTTGTACGTGGCGCCGGAACGTTTGCTGACACCGCGCTTCCAAGAGTTCGTATCTCAGCTGAACATCAGCCTGTTCGCCATCGACGAAGCGCATTGCGTCAGCCACTGGGGCCATGACTTCCGTCCGGAATACCAGCAATTGGGCTTCCTGGCCGAACGTTTCCCGCAAGTGCCGCGCATTGCCCTGACCGCCACCGCCGACGAACAAACCCGCGCGGACATCATTGATTACTTGAAGCTGCAGGATGCGCGCGTTTTTCTGTCCAGCTTCGATCGGCCCAACTTGTTCTACCAAGTGGTGGAAAAGCACAACGCCAAGAAGCAACTGCTTGATTTCATCCGCAACGAATACCCGGGCAGCGCCGGCATCGTCTATTGCCTGTCGCGCAAGCGCGTGGAAGACACCGCGCAATGGTTATGCGACAACGGCATTCACGCGCTGCCCTACCACGCCGGCCTCAGCCATCAGCAGCGTGAGGCGAATCAGCGCGAATTCCTGCGCGACGAGGGCGTGGTCATGGTGGCCACCGTTGCCTTCGGCATGGGCATCGACAAGCCGGACGTGCGCTTCGTCGCTCATATCGACATGCCCAAGAGCCCGGAGAACTTCTATCAGGAGTCCGGCCGCGCCGGCCGCGACGGGCTGCCCGCCGCCAGTTGGTTGTGCTATGGACTCAACGACGTGGTGCAGCTGCGGCAAATGATAGAGGGCGGGGAAATGGCCGAACTGCAAAAGCAGGTGGAGCTAGGCAAGCTCGAAGCCATGCTGGCCTTTTGCGAAGCCGCGTCCTGCCGCCGTCAGCACATCCTGGCGCATTTCGGCGAACAGAGCAGCCCTTGCGGCCATTGCGACAACTGCCTGCATCCGCCCATCACCTTCGACGCCACCGTGGCGGTGCAAAAGCTGCTGTCCTGCATTTACCGGGTGGAGCAGCGCTTTTCCGCCGGCCACGTGATCGACGTGCTGCTGGGCCGCGCCAATCAAAGCGTTGGCCATTACGGCCACGATAAGCTATCCACCTTCGGCATCGGTCGAGATTACAACCAACGTGTCTGGCGCTCCATCGTTCGCCAACTGGTGGCGCGCAAGCTTTTGCATGTCGACATCGCCCGCGGCCAATCGCTGGTGTTGAGCGATGAATGCCGCAGCGTGCTCAAAGGCCAGGAAAAAGTCTATTTGCGGCCGGTGGCCGACGACAAAGCGTCGCGCAGCACAGCCAGCGCCGACCGCTGGCTGCGCACCGAGCGCGAAGAACGGCTGTGGCAGGCGCTGCGCGGCTGGCGCCGACAAATGGCGGACGAACACAATGTGCCGGCCTACGCGGTGTTCTCCGACCGCACCTTGCGAGACCTGGTGGAAAAGCATCCGACCTCGCGTGCCGGCCTGGCCAAGGTCTATGGGTTGGGGGAGCTCAAACTGGCGCGCTACGGCGAGGCGCTGCTCGAATTATTGAACGCGGCGGCGGCCGAGGCGGGCTGATCCGTCTGCCGTTTTAGTTTCCAGTCCGGCGGAACAAATCCGCTACAATCGATGCGAATAATATTGATTGATCTGGAGCGATAGATGGCAGTAAACCTCAAGCCCGTCAGCGGCGAACATCTCTTCCCCATTCCCGGCGTGGAATTGAGCGTCGCCGCCGCCGGCATCAAGAAAGCCGACCGCAACGACGTGTTGGTCATCCGTCTGGACAAGGGCAACACCGTTGCCGGCGTGTTCACCCAAAACCGCTTTTGCGCCGCTCCGGTGCAAATCTGTAAAAAGCATCTGGACGCCGGTGTGCAAATCCGCGCGCTGGTCGTCAACACAGGCAACGCCAACGCCGGCACCGGCGAACAAGGCCGTAGCGACGCGCTACAAGTCTGCCGGACGCTGGCCGATGAGCTGGGCTGCCAACCCGAACAGATTCTGCCCTTCTCCACCGGCGTGATTCTGGAACCGCTGCCGGTAGACAAGATCACCGCGGCGCTGCCGGGACGACAAGGCGCGGACTGGGCCGATGCCGCCCGCGCCATCATGACAACGGACACCGCGCCCAAAGCGGTTAGCGCCCGCCTGACGCTGGAGGGCCACCCGGTCAACATCACCGGCATCTCCAAAGGCGCCGGCATGATCCACCCCAATATGGCCACCATGCTGGGTTTCATCGCCACCGACGCCGCGGTAACCCGTCCGGTGCTGCGTCAATTGGTGAAGGAAGTGGCCGATGTTTCCTTTAACTGCATCTCGGTGGACGGTGACACCTCCACCAACGACAGCTTCATCCTGATCTCCACCGGTCAGAGCGGGGGGCCGTTGATCGATTCCCCGCAGCAGGCAGCCTACCAAGCGTTAAAGGCGGAACTGGTTCAAGTCGCCACGGCATTGGCCCAGGCCATCGTCCGCGACGGAGAGGGCGCCACCAAGTTCATCACGGTCAAAGTCGAGGGTGGCCGCTCGTTCGAAGAATGCAAGGACGTCGCTTACGCCATCGCGCGCTCCCCGCTGGTGAAAACCGCTTTCTTCGCCTCCGATCCCAACCTGGGGCGTCTGCTGTGCGCCATCGGCTACGCTGGGGTGCAGGACCTGGATGTCGATCGCCTGGAACTGTATCTGGACGATGTGCTGGTCGCCGTCAACGGCGGGCGCAATCCTCTATATAAAGAAGAAGACGGCCAGCGCGTGATGGCCCAGCCGGAAATCCTGGTGCGGGTGAACTTGGGACGCGGCGCGGCGGAGGCTACGGTTTGGACCTGCGACTTCTCCTATGATTATGTGAAAATCAATGCGGACTACCGTAGCTGAGCAAAACTTTTGAGCCATCTTGGCGTGGGCGCCGGCCTGAAAACCGGCGCTCATTTCAGTCAAAGCCCCGGTTTGCGGGGCTTTGACGCATATGAGCTCCCCCCTTGAAGCGAGGTCAGGTAGGACGCACGGAATAAATCATTCCTGCCCGATATGACCGATTCTTTACAAATCAACGGTTTGTTGAGGCTGCTTGCGGAAATGGCGGTTTTTATCAAAAAAGGTGTTGACGGGTTCAGAGTCGTGACGTATAGTTCGCCTCCTCAGCAGACAACGCAGCGACGGAAACGAAACGCAGCGGTCCGCACCGATCTTTAACAGAACGAATAACCGATAGGTGTAAGTGCTCGGTCGATGACCAAACACTTGCACTGCAAGACGAGAAATGTCTCGATGTTTCTTTGATCTTGCGTGCCAGAAAATTTGCTTGGAATTGAACTGAAGAGTTTGATCCTGGCTCAGATTGAACGCTGGCGGCATGCTTTACACATGCAAGTCGAACGGTAACAGGGTGCTTGCACCGCTGACGAGTGGCGAACGGGTGA
>NZ_JONK01000021.1 GCF_000711885.1 Chromobacterium haemolyticum DSM 19808 | reverse complement strand
CATTTGAGTGGCTTGGGAGACTGAGCGACGAAGTGTGGATGTGCGACACAATTGAATACCGAATATATGTGGGCTGATCAAAGATCAGCCCAGGCTTCTTCTAGTTTGTACCAGTTTATGTCTGGTGGCCATAGCGAGGTGGTCCCACGCCTTCCCATCCCGAACAGGACCGTGAAACGCCTTAGCGCCGATGATAGTGTGGCATTCGCCATGTGAAAGTAGGACACCGCCAGACGCCCGATTGCGAAGCCCAGCTCAGACGAGCTGGGCTTTTGCATTGGTGTTCAGACCTTGCCAAGCCTCCCCCATGGGAGGCTTTTTTGCGTCTGCGAGGCGCTCAGGATCCAGATCGGTAGCCCGTAACTTTCGGTAAGCATGCCGCTCATCTCCGCTGTACATGCGTTTGTCGCTTGGGTTTGCTGGTGATATAGCGATGTCGTAGGATGAAACAAGCAAAGGAGAGAGATAGTGTCAGCCCGCCAATCCCATAAGGGATTCACCTTGATTGAAATGATTGTGGTATTTGCAGTTGCCGCAATCCTGCTTGCTATCGCCGTGCCGTCCGTTATCAATTTTGTTCGCGCAAATCGTATTTCTGCTGCGGCAAACGATTTGATGCAGACCTTTCTTTCTGCTCGGAGCAACTCGGTCAGAACTGGGGTTCCGGTTGTGATCTGTGCTAGTCAGAGCAATGGTGGCTGTAATGCAAGTAGCTGGAATATGGGGTGGGTGGCTTTTGTGGACTTGAATCAAGATAACGCTTTAGCTGTCGGTACTGCATTACCGTTTGGTAGTACGGCAGCTTCCGGTACGACTGATTTGATTGTATTAAGACAATCTAATATCAGCTCTTTGTTGCGCTTGAGCGTGTCAGGTGCTTCTACGGTAACTTCTTATCGCTACGTACCTACAGGCCGAGTTCAGATGTACAACGCTAGTTGGACAACACCGGGAAATTTGATCATCTGTGATGATTCAGCAAATGCAAGTATCGCTCGCAAGCTGGTCTTCTCTACGTCAGGCCGCCCTATGGTGGCCTCACTGAATAGTGGTGAAAGTTGCCCATGAATTATGCCAAAAGAGAGATCTCTCGATTGCGTTGTCGCGGATTTACATTGCTGGAAGTTTTGGTGTCCATTGTGATTCTGGCTTTTGGTTTGTTAGGTATTGCGGGTCTGCAATTGAACAATCTCCGGTATTCCGCCTTGAGTGCTAGCCGGGCGCAGGCGAGCCTGCTGGCGGAGCAGATGGCGGAACGCATTCGCAGCAATCCAAGTGGGGCGTATGGTGTTGCGGCCTCAGGTACTGTGGCCAATTGTTATACGGCAAGCTGCACCGTAGCGCAGAGAAAAGATTTTGATTTGACGGAGATACAAGCATTGGCAGTGGATCCGACTCGTGGTGGACTGTCTAGTGGGACCGTTTCGGTGGCAGCAGCGTCCAGTGGTTTTACGATCACAGTTAGCTGGAGCGAGCGCGGCGGCTTCGCTGGGGTGGGCGCAGCACAGGCATCTGCGCAAGCGGCACAGCTGCAATTGTTTGTGAGGCCAAATTAATGGCGAACCGCGTGCCAAGTTCCAAACAGTTGGGTCTGACACTGATTGAGCTGATGATTGCGATTACGATTGGCTTGATGGTGTCATTGGCCGTCGCCAGCTTGTATTTGTCTAATCAACAGACTAACAAGGCTCAGGCCGGTCATGCTCAAATGCAGGATAACGGTCGTTTTGCTATGGCCCAGATTGGCCGTCTAGTTCGGCAAGCGGGTTTCTATGATATTTTGGGCGGCACTTTTTCCGCAAGCGGAACATGGACGGTCTCAATGGATGCCAGTGGCAATTGGGCTATACCCAGCCTTCAAGCAAGTCAAGTTTTGTCCGCCAGCAATGATGTAACCGTGACTTCATTCAACGCGTCAAATGCTTTGTCGGTTCTAAATGGCGTCAAGTCCGATCAATTTAGCATCACCTTTATGACGGGGCCTCAAGCCAGCACAGGGAATGCTACTCCTGATTGTTTGGGTAATAGTGTTACATCAAAAAATACAATAGTGACGAATCGGTTTTATATCGATGTGAATACGATTAGCGGGGTGACTCGTCCATCGCTGATGTGTGATGTGCTTTGGAATGGAGTTGCTCCCTCCGGAAGTAATTTGGCGACTGGCGTGGTCGCCGATAATATTGAGCGTATTCAGATTCTGCTTGGTGTTGACAGTACTGGTGATGGTGTCGCGGATCAGTTTTCTCCCCCAAGCGCAAGTATCGACATGACTCAGGTTGTTGCCATGCGGGTGGCTTTGTTGGCGCGCACCGATCCAGTGTATGGTCAGCTGCGCGCAGAGCCCGCGGCATTTAATATTTTTGGTTCAAACTATGTAGTGGGCACCGATACCGGTTCTGTTGTCAATCCTTTGGCTAGTTCTACTGTTGCTTGCGTTGCTGCGACACCCTGTTGGTCGCGCCGAGTTTTTGAGTCGACTTTTACGTTGCGGAACCGAATACCATGAAGTACCAAGTAGCTCTTCAATCCCAACGGGGAGTGACCCTTGTGGTGACTTTGGTGTTCTTGGTAGCGCTGATGCTAGTGGCGCTTTCGGCCTCCTATTCTTCCGTGCAGGAGGAGCGCTTTGCACGTAATGGACGCGATTTTATTCTGGCAGCGGAATCAGCAGAGGCAGCGCTACGGTTTGCTGAAAATCAAGTGACGATAGGCCAGATCCGGGGACGTTATGGTTTTGTCGATTGCACAACGGCGAGTTCCGCCAATGGTCTATGTCTTCCATCCGCAAGCGGCCCGATGCATGTACTGCTAAATAGCCGTTTGAGTAGTGCGACAGATACGGTGACCAAGGCGATAGATAGCAGTAGTTGGAGCCCACCCAGTGCCAGCTTGCAGGCACCACGTTATGTGGTTGAGGTATTTCCCGCAATCAAGCCGGGCGAAGATCTGACTGCTCAAACGGGTGGGCAAAGTGTGCAGTACCGAATTACCAGTCGCGGTTTCGGTATGAACCCGCAAATTAATGTCACGCTTGAAAGCGTGTACCGACCCTTTTGATAGTGGGGTAATGAGGCATGGCGCTAAGTGGCAAGTTGTTAAGAGGGCTGGGGTTTTGCGGTTTTTGGCTGGCTTGGCCTGCTGTCGCAGCTATTAGTGTGTCACAAGTGCCTCTAGCGGGGGTGGGGGGGCGCTATGGCCCCAATGTATTGCTGGGCTTGTCGGTAGAGTTTCCTACAGCTGGGGAAGCTTATACTAATCGGACTTTTGATAGCACGGAATTGAGCAAGGATCATAAAGGGTATTTTGATCAGTACAAGTGTTATGCCTATCAAGCGGGGTCAGGTTCTACACCGGGGTACTTTTATCCGGTATCTCTGGTGAATAACGCGACGAATCGTACCTGTAGCGGTAGTAATTGGAGCGGTAGCCTTTTGAACTGGGCGACGATGTCGGCGATTGATGTTTTTCGACAGACCTTGACTGGGGGCAATCGAGCTTTAGGAACCAGCGGTACAGCGACAGATTATACCGTGGGAGATACGGCCAGCCTGACCGTGTTGCGCGGCGCCCGGATTGTTTCTGGACAAAACCAGGGTTATGGTTTCAATACTGTACGCAAGCTAACGACCAATGTTTCGTCATTGAGTCCATATAGTTATTCGCAACTGAGATTTACCAGCCTTAACTGGTCCACTACGGTGGAGGGCTCTAACAATGGCACCACTTGGACTACTTTGGGTACGTTCAATGTGATGGCTAAGGTGTGCACTACAGTTAGCGGTGTGGGCAATTCTCAATACTCGAGCTTAGGTCTGACTTCGAAGTACGGTAATGGTATAGAAGATAACTGCACAGGGTATGGAAGTAATTATAAGCCGGAAGGTTTAATTCAGCAGTACGGCGGGGATATGCGCTTTAGTGTATTTAGCTATTTGATTGATGCTAATTACAATCGTGATGGTGGGGTGTTGCGAGCGCGAATGAAATATCCTGGCATTTCTTCCTCATCAACGTCTGCGACGACCTCCTCCAATATTTTCACCTTAGGGGCTGAATGGAGTAATGTCAATGGGGTGTTTGCGGTAAATCCTGATGTTACAGATGCTACCGGCAGTAGTGTTGCTAATAGCGGGGTGATTAATTATTTGAATAAGTTTGGTGATAATAATGGCTATAAAACCTACGACCCAGCCGCAGAGCTCTATTATGCTGCTTTGCGTTATTTTCGTAAAATAGGTAATTACTCTGCTTATAGTGGTAGCTTGACTGCTGCGATGAAGGATAATTTTCCAGTTATAACGGACTGGGATGACCCTATTGTCAATTCATGTCAACAGAATTTCATTATTTATATTGGTGATACCAATACCCATGGTGATGTGGATTTGCCCGGTTCCGCTTGGCCCGTGCCGAGTGGTAATCAGACGTCACCTTTGCGACCACCCAATGACGATGCCGCGTCCAATATGGGGTCACCGCCTGTGAGTGGTAGTGGCTCAGGGGTTGCCGCGTGGACAAACTCCATTGGCAATCAGGAGGGCGTGAGCAATCTGTCCAGTATCAATACCGGTTCGACTAATTCGCCGCCATTTATCGCTGGCTTGGCCTATTGGGGAAATGTCACCGATTTGCGCCCGGACCTGACCGGCAAACAAACCGTTAATGCTTTCATGATAGATGTAGTGGAAAATGGGAATGCAAAGACCCAAACTACCAACCCATTTTATCTGGCAGCAAAATATGGTGGCTTTACTGACACCGATGGTACGCAGACACCAGGTACCCGATCAGAATGGACAAGTGATCCTAGCGGGGCAACCAGTATCGCTGCGTACCCTAATGGTGTTCCTAAAAATTTCGCCCAAGCTAGTGATCCCTCTCGGATGACCACGGCTTTGCAATCTGCGTTTGCTTCGATTTCCGCGGCAACTGATCCGACGCTGGCTGGTTTGTCGACTACTTCCAGCGGCTCTCAAGTATTTTCTTCTGCCTATGTGTTCCAGTCATCATTTGACTCGACTGACTGGCATGGCGATCTAATCGCTTATCAGATTGTCCAGGCCAATGCGTTTTCCGCCCCAACTCTAGTACAGGACTCGAGTCATGGCTGGCGAGCGAAAAATACTCTGGAGACACAGCTAAACAGTAATTTGGCTGGCCGCACAGTGTTGACCTACGACGTTGCCGCACGCTTGGGTGCGACTTTCAACAGTGCTTGGTTTAGCGGTTTGGCGGCGACAAATGCACAGAAGCTTGCATTGAACAGCACAGACGCTCAAGGGGCTGCTCGAGTCAGCTACCTGCGTGGTGATAAGACGAATGAAGCGGCAGGTTCATCACCGCAGTTTCGTCCTCGAAACTATCGCTTGGGTGATATCGTCAATTCATCCCCGGTTTATATGGCTGCCCCCGCTCAGGACCCCGCAGACTGCGCGTTTGCGGCAAACAGCAGCACGCAAGCGACTGACCGTGCCGCCATCTTTTCGCGACCAGCGATGGTAATGGTGGCAGCCAATGATGGTTTCCTGCACGGTTTCGATATGAGCGGCAACGAACGGTTTGCTTATCTACCTGGTGGGATTTTCGCTAATCTACCTAGCCTGACCTCCCCATCTTATGTGCATCAGTATTACAACGACGGCACGCCAAATGCCAGGGATGTCTGTTTTACTTTATCGTCATCTGGCTCGGCGCTGACTGTTGCTGAGGCTCGCACTGTGGTGGTGGGCACAACTGGGGCGGGAGGCAATAGTGTCTATGCGCTTGATATTACCCTGCCAGGTAGTATGGGGGCGTCCAGCGTATTGTGGGAGTTCACGAGCGCAGATGATCCCAATCTGGGACAGACAATTGGAAATCCACAAATCGTCAAACTACAGAATGGTCGCCCGGCGGTAATCTTCGGTAATGGCTACAATCAGACAGGTAGCGGTGGCTTGGCATCCATTTTCGTTTTGTATCTAGATAAAGCACAAGGAGAAGCTTGGGCGAGAGGAAGCAATTATTTTCGCATTGATGTTCCCAATCAGTCAGGGCAGAGCGTGAGTCCAAATGCCATGGGCAGCCCGACGGCAGTGGACACTACAGGCGACGGCATGGTGGACTTTGTTTATGCTGGTGATATCAACGGCAATTTATGGAAGTTTAATCTGAATTCGGCCACCCCTTCCAGCTGGGGCATCTCTGCTTGGGGAACTGCGGGCAACTACAACAGTGTCTGCTCCTCGGCATGTCTGCCGCTGATCTCCGCTTATTCAGTTACCACCTCCGGTTCGACTCAGGCATTGGGGGTGCGTCAGCCGATCACGGCGGCCCCGGTGGTCACCCGGGATAGTCAGAAAGGCTACTTGGTGTTGTTTGGTACTGGCCAGTTCTTATCCGACAGCGATCGCACTGTGGGGACTCAGGCTTTGTATGGAGTACGCGATACTGGGCTTGCCTTAACTAATCCAATTACCGGCAGTCTGTTGCAGCAGACCATAGGCTCTCAACTGAGCGGCACGGTAGGGGGGACCTTCAACGCTACCTCGTCCACGGCAATGAGTAGTAGTAGCAATGGTTGGTATATTCAATTGACGGCCAATGAGAGAGTGGTGGCGAAGCCGCTGCTGAGGGGTACCAAGACTGTGCGTTTTAATAGCATCATTCCGGATTCTACCGGTTGTACCAATGGCGGGACATCCTGGGTGACCGAGGTTAATATATTTAGTGGAGGTATGAGCTCGACCCCTGTGTTCGACACCAATGGCGATGGCGTGATCAACAGCAGTGATCAGGCTGCCGGCCGATTCCGGCCAGGAGACAGCAGTGGCGTGACGGGAGGGACTCCTTTGAGATTGATCGATCAAAACGGCTATGAGTGGATTTGCACAGCAGGTTCAGGCGGCAAGGGCGGCTGTGTCCGAGTCAATACATTTAGTGGTTCTTTCGGCCGTTTATCCTGGCGGGAAATCATTCAAACTTGGTAGGGGTATTCTTGATGGCGACGAGGCGTTTGGCTGGGTTTACCTTGATTGAGATGATGATTGTGGTAGCTATTCTCGGTATTGTGGCGGCAATCGCCTATCCGTCATATAGCAGTTATGTCATGCGCGGGAGGCGGGCACAAGCTGAGTCCACCATGCTGCAGATGGCGCAGGAGCAGGAGCGTTGGTTCACAATGAACAATAGCTATAACGCTTCACAGTCCAGTGCAACGGTGGATATCTCGTCCGGAGTCTCTGCATACACTATCAGTACGGCCCTCCAGTCTTCTGGTACTGCGTTTACCATTACAGCAATACCCAGCGCGACTTTGCAAAATGACTCTTGCGGGAATTTGACATTAGATAATTTGGGCAATAGAGGGGCGGCCAGCGGCACGGTAGCCAATTGCTGGCGTTAAAGTAGGTGTTGCGGTTGGGGAAGTGGTGCCGCGAATGGTATCCTAGGTGGCATTTCAATTATAGCGATGCTGTCCGCAGGGTGTGCGTGTGTGTTGACCTACGCTGCTCGGGCCCACTAAATTGTCTCAGGGAAACGAATGTCGTATCCGGCCCCATTGTTTGAAAATAAGGTCTGCAGTGCAGAGCAATTGCAACAAAAGCTGGCGGCCTTGCCGCGCCCCATTGTTTTTACCAATGGCTGCTTCGATATCCTGCACCGCGGGCATGTGACCTATCTGGCGCAGGCGCGCGCCTTGGGTGCCAGCCTAGTGCTGGGTCTGAACACCGATGCTTCGGTGCGCCGCCTGGGCAAGGGCGACGACCGGCCTATCAATCATCAGGACGACCGAGCGGCGGTATTGGCCGCGCTGGAAAGTGTGAGCCTGGTGATCTGTTTCGACGAAGACACCCCGGCGCAATTGATCGAGCTGGTGCGCCCCGACGTGCTGGTCAAAGGCGGCGACTGGACACCGGATAAAATCGTCGGCAGCGCCGAGACGCTGGCGCGAGGCGGCTCGGTGCATTCCATACCTTTCCTGTTCGATACTTCCACCACCGCTACCTTGCACAAGATCCGGGCCAACGAGGCCAAGCAGTGAGCGAGCACGCTTTCGCGGTGTTGCGCCGTCTCGCCGACGGTCGCTTCCATTCCGGCGAGGACATCGCCGGCGAATTGGGATGTTCCCGCACCCTGGTCTGGCAAGCGGTGCACGCCATTCAGCAGGATTTGGGCGTCACCGTGTTCAGCGTGCGCGGCCAGGGCTATCGCTTGGCGGCGCCGTTTGAATGGCTGGACGTGGCGGCTATCCGCGATGGCCTGGACGAAGCAGCTGCCGACACCTTCACGCTGGCGGTGGCGGAGCGTACGGATTCCACCAATTCCCAACTGTTGGCGCGCGCCGCCAGCGGCGGCTTGCATGGCTTGGTGTTGGCGACGGAGCTGCAAACAGCCGGCCGGGGCCGGCTGGGGCGACGCTGGCAAGCTCGGCTGGGCTCGGGCCTGACCTTCTCCCTGCTGTGGCGTTTCGACCGAGGTCTGTCCCAGCTGGCCGGGCTTTCCTTGGCAGTGGGGGTGGCCTTGGCTCGGACGTTGCGGCGCTTGGGCGCGCCGGTGGCCTTGAAGTGGCCGAACGATGTGTTGTTGGACGAACGCAAGCTGGCCGGCATCCTGATCGAGCTGTCCGGCGATGCGCTGGGGCCGACCGCGGTGGTGATCGGCGTCGGCATGAATGTGAGCGATCCGGGCGAAGTGGACCAGCCGGTGGCCTTTTTGGCCGAGGCTGGCGTCAAGCTGGCGCGCAGCGCGCTGCTGGCGGAGCTGCTGAACGAATTGCACCGCGTGCTGAGCGACTTCGACCGCCATGGCTTTATGCCTTTGCGCCAGGAGTGGATGAGTTTGTCCGCGCATCAGGACGCGCCGGTCTGTTTGAGTTTTTCCCATGGCGATCCGGTACAGGGCATAGCTCGAGGCGTGGCTGAGAGCGGCGCCTTGCTGGTGGACACCGTCGACGGGATGAAGACCTATCACGCCGGCGAGGTCAGTTTGAGGAAGCTGGCATGAAGTTGTTGATCGACGCCGGTAATAGCCGGATCAAATGGGCGGTGCATGATGGACGCGGCTGGTTGGCGCAGGACGCGGTGGAGCACTGCGAGATCGCCAGCCTAGCCGAAGTCTGGCGGCAATGGCCGATTACGGCAGCCTGGGGCGCGTCGGTGGCCCACGACGAGGTGGCTAAAGCCTTGGCGGCGGCGGCGCCCTGCCCCTTGCGCTGGGTGCGCGCGGAGGCGGGTTTCGGCGATGTGCGCAATGCTTACCGCAATCCGGCCGAGCAGGGGGCTGACCGCTGGCTGGCGGTGCTGGCCGCGCGGCAACTGCATCAGGGCGATGTGATCGTTGCCTGCGCCGGCACCGCTTTGACCGTGGAAGCCTTGACGGCGGAGGGCGAATATCTGGGCGGGTTGATTGTGCCCGGGTTGAATCTGATGTTGAGCAGCCTGGCGCGGAACACCGCCAATTTGGACCGCTCCGCCGGTGTGGTGACGCCGTTCCCGCAAGGGACCGAAGACGCCTTGGCCAGCGGCGCGGTATACGCGCTGACCGGCGCGGTGGAAGCCCAGCGCCGGCAATTGCAAGCGCGCACTGGACGCGCCCCGGTGCGGGTGCTGCTGACCGGCGGCGACGCCGCGAAGTTGGCGCCTTGGCTCGCCGGGCCGGTCGAGATCGTGGATAATCTGGTGTTATTGGGCTTATTAAGAGTGGCCGACAAAAAATGAAGTGGTTTCTAGCCTTGGTCGTGGTGCTGAATTTGTTGGTGGCGATGTATGGCTCGTTCAAGCAGCGTCCGCCGGCGGATGTGCGGGCGCAGGAAGTGAGTCCGGAGTTGGTCAAACTGCTGCCGGCCAACTGGAAGCCGAACGCCGCCTCCGCGCCGGCCGCCTCCGCTCCTGCGGCGGAGCCTTTGCGCGAATCCTCCGCGCCCAAAGCGGACAAGCCCGCAGCGGCCAAGAAAGCTCAGGAAGCGTCCGCGCCGAAAACAGCGGCGGCCAAAGCGGAAGCCGCCAAGCCCGAAGCGGCCAAGCCGGCGGAAACCGCAGCGGCTTGCTTGCAATGGGGGCCGCTGGATGAAAAGCTGCTGGCCAGAGTCAAGGGCGGCGTGCCTCAACTCAAACTCAAGGCCGGCCAGTTGAGCGAAGCCAGCAAGGAGGAGGTCGGCGGAGGCGGGCGCTTCTGGGTCTATTACCCGCCGTTGGCGACCCAGGCGGAGACTTCGACGCTGTCGTCGGAGCTGAAAGGCAAGGGTTTTGACAACTACATCGTCAAAAGCGACGACTTCAAAGGCCACCTGTCGCTGGGCTTGTTCGGCAAGGAAGAGGCGGCCAAGGGCTTGGCCGCGCGACTGAAGGTGGCGGGCTACGACAAGGCGCTGGTGCAGCAAAAGGGGCAGAAGGCGAGCAAGACCACGCTGAGCTTCAAGACGCTGGACGCGCAGCAGGCCGACAAGCTCAAGGCGCTGCAAAAGCGGCTGACCCCGGGAATCGGCCTGAAATCCTGCGGATGAGGCGGCTAGTCTTGATCTGACTGCTTGCCAGCGCCGACGCGGCGATGCACTATCAAGCATCGCCCGCGGCAGGGCGCAGGCGCAGTGTCTTCATTTCTCAGATAGCGGCGGCCATTGGCCGCCGTTGTTCATTCTGTCAGCAGGATATGTCCAGACGAACCAACATCACCCGGCTGTTGGACCGGGGCCGTTTCAACGACCACACCTTGCGGCATTTGGGATGGTCCATGGCCTTCATCGCCGGCGCGCTCAACGCCGGAGGCTTCCTCGCCGTGCACCGCTACACCTCGCACATGTCCGGGATCGTGTCCGGCATGGCCGACGAGTTCGCGCTGGGCGAGGTGACATTGGGCTTGTCCCTGCTGGTGATGCTGCTGTGCTTCATCGCCGGCGCCATGCACAGCTCCTGGCTGATTCTTTGGGCGCGCCGGCAGCGGCTGCGCGGCGGCTACGGCGTGTCCATGATGGAGGAGGCCGGCCTGCTGCTGTTGTTTGGCTTGCTGGGGGCCGCGCTTTCTTTGCACAAGGGTTTTTTCACCCCATTAACCGTGATGCTGCTCTGCTTCATCATGGGCATGCACAACACCATCGTTACCAAGCTATCCGGCGGCCTGTTGCGCAGTACCCACATGACCGGCATCGCCACCGACATCGGCATAGAACTGGCCAAGCTCAGCTACTACGGCCGTGAAAGCATGCCCAAGGTCAAGGACGTGCGCGCCAACCGCGTCAAACTGCGCACTTATTTGCTGATCCTGCTGTCGTTTTTCGGCGGCGGCGTGGTGGGCGCGCTGGGCTTCAAGCATATGGGATACAGTTTCACCCTGCCGCTGGCGCTGCTCTTGTTTTTGCTGGGCTTGCGCCCGGTCTGGTACGACGTTCGGCTGCGTTTCCGGTTGTGGCGCATCCAGCTGGAAAGCCATTGATTCGATTGGCTCTTGTGCGGGCGCGCGCATCGCGGCAAACTCCGGGGTTCCGCCCCAAGGGGGGCGGCAGCCTCAAGCCGTCGGCTGTGCAAGATGGACGGTAATCGTCGGGACGCCTGAGCCCGGCGTACTCTCTCGCGGAGAGTATTCATGAGCGAAACCATTTTCGGCGACGGCGCGATCCGCCGTCAGGGCCTATACGGCTCTTCCATTGAAAACACTTATGCCGGCGTGCTGTCCTTCATGCGCCGCAACTATAGCCGCGACCTGACCGGCGCCGACGTGGTGGTGTCCGGCATTCCGCTGGACCTGTCCACCACGTTCCGCTCCGGCGCGCGGCTGGGCCCGCAGGCTATCCGCGCCGCCAGCGTGCAGCTGGCCGAGTTGAGTCCCTTCCCCTGGGGCTTCAATCCCTTCGACGACCTGGCCGTGATCGATTACGGCGATTGCTGGTTCGATGCGCACAATCCGTTGACCATCAAGCCCTCCATCATCGAACACGCGCGCACCATCCTGGCCTCCGGCGCCAAGATGCTGACTTTCGGCGGCGACCACTTCATCACCTACCCGCTGCTGATCGCGCACGCCGAGAAATACGGCAAGCCGCTGGCGCTGCTGCATTTCGATGCTCACTGCGACACTTGGCCGGACGATGAACCAGATAGCCTGAACCACGGCACCATGTTCTACAAAGCGGTGAAAGAGGGTTTGGTTGATCCTAAGAAATCGGTGCAGGTGGGCATCCGTACCTGGAACGACGACTTCATGGGCATGAATGTGCTGGATGCGCCCTGGGTACACGATAACGGCGTGGATGCCACCATCGCGCGCATCAAGGAAGTCATCGGCGACAGCCCGGTTTACCTGACGTTTGACATCGACTGTCTGGACCCGGCGTTTGCGCCGGGCACCGGTACCCCGGTTCCGGGCGGCCTCAGCAGCGCCCAGGCCTTGAAGATCGTCCGCAATCTGGGTGATTTGAACATTGTCGGCATGGATGTGGTGGAAGTGGCGCCCGCTTATGACAACAGCGAAGTGACCGCCATCGCCGCCGCGCATTTGGCCTGTGACATGCTGTGCCTGATGCGCAACAAGAAGCTGGCCGGCACGCTGTAAGCAAGCTTTTCTGCATGTAAGGACGCCGCTCTCATCAAGCGGCGTTTTTACTTGTGCGGCACCAGGACCACGCGCGCGCCGGTATGGTCCCCGGCTCGCGCCGCAGTTCCATATAGCGTTCCCCGTCGCGTAGCTCGGTGAAGCCCAGCCGGCGGTAGAAGGGGCGCGCGTCGCGCGACACCAGCAGGAATCGGCGCAGTTGTTGTAGATCGGGGTGGGATAGCGCCGCCTCCATCAAAGCGCGCCCGACGCCCAGACGGCGGGCCTCGGCCAGCACGAACACATCAGACAGATAAGCGAAGCTAACGTAGTCAGTGACGATGCGGGCAAAGCCCAGTTGCCGCTGCCCGCTGTAGGCGCCGAACACCAGAGAGTGCTCGATGGCCTTGTCCAACTGCGCCCGAGTCAGGTTTTGCGCCCAGTGGGTCTGGGTCAGGAAGCGCAGAATCATGTCGCGGTCCAGCCGGCCGCGCTCGCAGCTGATCTCCAGGTGGGCCATGGCGGCTCCGTGCGATGAAGGCGCCGCCAGTATCCACGCGGGGCATCTCCGCCGGATGACAGGGAAATGGCGGAATCTTTACAGCGTAGCTAGAGCGTTGGCCAGCGCACCGTCAGCAGCAGCAAGAGGCCGATTTCGCACAGCTCTATACCCGCACCCAGGCAATCGCCCGTCATGCCGCCCAGCTTGCGCAATAGGAAGCGACGCCAAGCCAGCGCCGCTAACGGCGCCAGCAATAAGGATGGAGCCAGCCAGGCCGACAGCACTGCCAGCAGCGTCGCGTTGATGGCCAGGCTGGGCCAGTGGCGGCGCCAGGCGAAGCGTTCGCCACTGCCGGGCGCGATCGCCGGCAGACTGGCCGACCAGTACACCGCGAAACAGCGACACCAGGCGGGAATCAGCAGCAGGCCCCAAGCCGGCGCCGATTGTTTGGCCAGCAGCATCAGCAAGACCAGTTTGGCGACGATGGCCAGGATCAACGCCAGCGCGCCGAAGCTGCCGACGTGAGGGTCTTTCAGCACTTCAAAGAAACGCTCGCGCGAGCGGTGCGCCGCGCCCAGCGCGTCGGCGAGATCGCCCAGGCCATCCAAGTGCAGGCCGCCAGTGACCCAGGTCCACATCAACAGCGCCAACAGCGCCGCCAGCCAGGGGTCGCTCAGGCGGCCCAGGCTTAGCGCCGCCAGCAGCAGCGCGCCGACGATCAGGCCCACCGCGGCGAACCAGCGCGCGCTGTCTGCCAGCCACTCCTGTTTGAATTCGCGCAGTTGAGGCGTGGGCAGGCGGGTCAGGAATTGCAGCGCCAGAATCAGTCCGCGCACGGAGCTTCCAGACGCATCAGGTAGGCCGGATGTCCTTCCAGGATGGACAATTGGGCAAAGCCGCCGCGCTGCACCGTCATCAGCTTGGCCACCGAGAAATCCGCGCCCAGCAGTTCCGCCAGCAAGGTGGTGATGACGCCGCCGTGGGTCACCAGCACCCGGTGGCTGCCGTTGGCCGTCGTCATCCATTCGGACAGGCCGGCCAGCACCCGAGTGCGGAAAGCTTCGTAGGGCTCGCCTCCGGGCGGGGTCAGTTCGCCGGCGGCCAGCTTGGCGCGCCAGTCCGGATAGCGTTGCGCCAGAACCTGTACGTCCATGCCGTCCCAGTCGCCGAAGTCCATTTCCGCGAACCGCGGGTCCACTTTCAGCGTCAACGAGCCATGCAAGGCGTGCCGGACCGCGAATTCGCGGCAGCGCTGCAAGGGTGAACTGGCCATCGCCGTGACCGGCGCCAGCGCGCAAATGCGTTGCCAGCTTTGCGCCATTTGCATGTGCCCCGCAGCGTTCAGCGGCAAATCGCTGCTGCCGATCAAGCGGCCCTCATGGTCGATTTCGCCGTGGCGCAGCAGGGTCAGCGTGTAGGGATTCATTCTGCTTTCCCGGTGATGCCCGCCTCGGCGAAGGTGGCCATCTCGTTATGCAGGCGGATGGCCATTTGCAGCAAGGGCACGCACAGCGCGGCACCGGAGCCCTCGCCCAGATGCATGCCCAGGTCCAGCACCGGCTCCAGTTTCAGCGCGTGCAGCGCCAGCAGGTGGCCGGTTTCCTCCGAGAGGTGGCTGGCCAGCAGCCAATCTCCCACGCGCGGCTCCAGCGCCTGCGCGCACAGCGCGGCGGCGCTGGCAATGAAGCCGTCCACCAGCGCCGGCACCCCTTGCGCGGCGCTTTCCAGGTAGAAGCCGGCCATGGCGGCGATTTCCAGGCCGCCCAGCTCGGCCAGGGTTTCCAGGGCGGACAACTCGCGGCCGGCGACACGGGTCAGCGCGGCGCGCACCACTTGGCGCTTGGTTTCCAGGCCGGCCTCGTTCAGGCCGGTGCCGCGGCCGACGATGCGTTCCGGCGGCAAGCCGGCCAGCCGGCAGATTAGCGCGGCGGACGCAGTGGTGTTGCCTATGCCCATGTCGCCGGCGATCAGCAGATTGGCGCCTCCGGCCAAGGCGCGGCGCGCGGCCAGCCGGCCCGCTTCCAGCGCGGCCTCGGCCTGAGCCGGCGTCATCGCGGCCTCCCTGGCCAGATTGCCGGTGCCGGCCCGCACTTTGGCGTGGACGATGGGCAGCGCGGAGACGTCGCTGAGCACGCCGGCGTCCACCACCACCAAGCGCGCGTCCAGACTTTGCGCCAGCACGCAGATGGCCGCGCCGCCATTGGCGAAATTGCGCACCATCTCGCCGGTGACCACCGATGGATAGGCGGATACGCCTTCCGCCGTTACCCCGTGATCGCCGGCGAACACCGTGATGGCCGGCCGCAGCGCGTCCGGGCAGGTCTTGCCCTGCCAGGCGGCGAAGCGGCAGGCCAGCTCTTCCAGCCTGCCCAGGCTGCCCGCCGGCTTGGTCAGTGTGGCCTGGCGGGCGCGGGCGGCTTGATAGGCGGCGAAGTCGGGTGCGCGAAAGGTGTCGGTGAATGTCATGAGATGGCCAGCTCCAGCCTGGGTGAGAAAGTGATTCAGCGGCGACTTTAAGCGATAGCCGCGCACGGGGGCAACCCGCAGCCGATGGGCGATTTGATCCTAACTAAACATATTTCTTTTGGCACCATCCCGTCGGGATGCTCTCCGGTATAATCCTGAGCCTAGCAGGTGTCCGCGTCTCAATGGCGCGGATGAAACGGGAAGCCGGTGAAAAACCGGCGCTGCCCCCGCAACGGTAAGGCCTGGCGTATGAAGCTGTTCAATAGCGTCGCGTTTGATTCGCGAGCTCTTGAACCTAAACGCCCAGGCGATGCAATGGCCACTGTCCATGGGATGGGAAGGCGCATCGCCGCAAGGCCCAGCCCGGAGACCGGCCTGCTGGCATGCGCGATCATGGAGACAATGCGCGCGCTATGGCTGCCCGGAAGGCGGCCGCACTGGAGTATCGCGGGGAGGCGATCCGACAGACTGCCCGGCGCTCTGCCGCGGCGTCCCCCTTTTCATGCCTTCTTCGCACTCTTCCTAACAATGCCGCCACGGCGGCCAGATCATAAAAGTGGAGTGTGTTTCATGTTCAAGCCCCAACAATGCGCGTTGCTGGTTTCGCTGGCTTGCGCCGGCCAGGCCTACGCCGCCAATGTGCCCGAGTTCGCCGGCGATCCGGTAGTGGTGACCGCCACGCGCCAGCCGCAGGAGATTTCCAAGACCTTGTCCGACGTGAGTGTGATCACGCGCGAACAGATCGAACAATCAGCTGCAACCAGCTTGCCTCAATTGTTATCGCGTCAAGGGGGCTTGGAGATTGTCAGTACAGGAGCGCGTGGCGCGCCATCCAGTATTTTCATGCGTGGGGCCAATTCCAATCAGACTGTCGTGTTGGTGGACGGAGTGCGTATTGTTTCGGCCACAACAGGCGTCAGCGCAGTTGAGAACATTCCTCTCGAACAGATCGAGAAAGTAGAGATTTTGAGAGGGTCGGGTTCCAGTCTGTATGGCGCGGATGCAATTGGAGGGGTGATCCAGATCTTTACCCGCGAGGGCAAAGGCAGTCCCAAGTTGAATGCCAGTTTTGGTATTGGCGATCATGGTTTGGTGAAGGTTGGGGCTGGGGTTAGCGGTAAAGTCGAGAATACCGCGTTTAGCCTGAATCTAAACCATGAAATCAATGAAGGGATTTCCGCCACTAACAGAGACAGTTCCAACTACAACCCAGACCGGGATCCGTATCGCAACCTTTCTTACAGCGCCAATGTCACCCAAACACTGTTGCCGGGTCATGATCTGACGGTGCGTGCTTTCCAGACTTTTAGCAAATTCGATTATGACCAGTCGCTTGTTGGCGAGGATTTGCAGAAAAGCCGTCAAAACGGTTTTACTATCCAATCCAAAAATGCGTTGATGGAGCATTGGGTCAGTACTTTACGTTTCAGCCACACGGTTGATCGCCAGGAAACTTGGATTGGCAGTGATATGGTGAACCGAGACAGCTTGATAGAGACTCGCCAGAATGAATGGTTCTGGCAGAACGATATCAAGACGAGTATCGGTACGTTCTTGGCTGGTGCGGTGCATACCCAGCAGAATGTTGATGGTAAGTCGACTTATTTGCCGAATGGTTACTCTGTGACCCAACGTACCAATAATGCCGGGTTTATCGGTTACTCTGGAGAGTTTGGTCATCATTTAGTGCAGGCTAATCTGCGCAATGATAAGGATTCCCAGTTTGGTGGCAAGACCACAGGGCAATTGGCTTATGGTTACCGCCTTAGCGATGAGCTGACCGCACGAGCAAGCTACGGAACAGCTTATAAGGCGCCCACCTTCAATGACTTGTATTGGCCTAACTACGGCAACCCGCTCCTGCAGCCCGAGACTTCGCGCAATATCGAACTGGGCCTGAAGTGGCTTGGGAAAGGCCGTCGCTTGGAGTTGTCTTTGTTTGATAATCGAATCGAAAATCTGATTGTTTATCAGCAAAAGCAATCCCTCAATCGTGATGCTCATATTCGTGGCGTCACTTTGTCTGGCGCTGTGACATACGGCGCGTGGGATCTTGCCGGTTCGGCCACGTATCAGGACCCGATCGATGAGAGCAGCCATCTGCAATTGCAACGCCGTGCGCGCGCATTTGCGCAGATGAGCGCTGCCTATGATTGGGGTAAAGCGATTACTGGGCTTGAATGGCAGGCTAGCGCTAAGCGGCCGGATGTAGATTACCGGCCTTTCCCATCTGCGCCTGTCACTTTGGGAGGTTACTCATTGACCAATTTGTTCGCCAACTATCGTTTGGCCAAGGAGTGGACGGCAACAATGCGCCTGAGCAATATCTTCGAGAAGCGTTACACCACGGCTTATGGTTACAACACTAGTGGTTTGGGCGGTTATATCGGTGTGACATATCAGGCGCAATAGCGCAGAAAAGTAGGGAGCATGCCCCACCTCATCTCCGGCGGCGCGCGCAGCGGCAAGAGCCGCTACGCCGAAACCCTGGCCCTGGCCCATCCAGGCCCGGTTTGCTATCTGGCCACGGCGGAGTTGCGCGGCGGCGACGCCGAGTTCGCCGCCCGCGTCGAGCATCATCGCCGGCGGCGTCCGGCCGAGTGGTCGCAAGCGGAGGCCGGTCGTGGGCTGGCCGCTGAGTTGTTGCGCCATGACGCGGTCGGCGGCCTGCTGCTGATCGACTGTTTGGGCATGTGGCTGATGCGTTTTTTCGATGAGGACGGCGGTTTCGACGCAGTCGGTTTCGAGCAGGAGCGAGCTAAGTTGCTGGCCGCGCTGGAGCAGACGAGGGGCGAGGTGCTGCTGGTCAGCAATGAAATCGGCTGGGGCGTGGTGTCGGCCAATGCCCAGACTCGTTGCTTTGTCGACGAGTTGGGGCGCTTGAACCAAGCGGTGGCGGCGGCCTGTCGGCGGGTGACGTTGGTGGCCTGCGGCTTGCCGCTGGTGTTGAAAGGGGAGGCATGAGACGGTTGTTGGGTTTGACGCTGCTGTTGAGCGCGCTGCAGGCGACGGCGGCGGTCAGCGCTCAGGACGGCAGCGGTCAGACCATCACGTTGGCGCAGCCGGCGCAAAGGATTTTGACCCTGGTGCCGCACGCCACGGAAATGTTGTACGCGATCGGCGCTGGCGACAAGCTGGTGGCCACGGTGGAGTATAGCGACCACCCGGACGCCGCCAAGCGCTTGCCGCGGGTGGGCAGCTTCACCGGCTTCAGTCTGGAGGAGGTCATGCGTCAGCGGCCGGACCTGGTGGTGGCCTGGCGCGACGGTGGAGCGCCGCGTGAACTGGAGCGTTTGCGCGGCCTGGGCATTCCTGTTTATCTGAGCCATCCCTTGCAGCCGGACGACGTGGCCAAGGAAATGCTGGCGCTGGGACGGCTGGCCGGCGTTAACGAGAGCGCCGCCAAGGCGGCGGGGGGATATCGCCAGCGCTTGGCGGATCTACGCAGGCGTTACGGCGAGCGCGCCCCGGTGAGGGTGTTCTACCAAGTCAGTCAGACGCCTATCTTCACCGTCAGCGATCAGAGCTTCATGGGCCCGCTGATCCGCCTGTGCGGCGGGGTCAATGTGTTCCGCGATGTCCGGCAACCCGCGCCGCAAGTGTCCGCCGCCACTGTGGTGGCGTCGCGTCCGCAGGTGATTCTGGCTGGAGACGAAGCCAGCCTGAGGATGTGGCGGCGTTGGCAAACGCTGCCGGCTGTGGCCAAAGACGCGCTGTTCGCCCTGCCGGGCGACGCCATGGTCGTGCCCGGTCCGCGGCTGGTGGACGGCGCGGAGGCCTTGTGTCTCGCGCTGGACACAGCGCGGCAGCGGCTGGGTTTGACGGCCAAGTGAGCGCCGGCTATCCTCGCCGCCATGGACAAGGAACTGGAATATCTCGAGTCGAGGGTGACGGCGTTGGTGGCGCGCATTCGCGAACTTGAAACACAAAACGGCCGTTTTGCCGAAGCGCTGTCCGAAGCGCTGCGGGAAAATGCGGAGCTGAACTTCAAAGTCAACGAAACCCGCGCGCGGGTGGCGGCTCTGGTCGAGCGCCTGCCCAAGGCGTCGGAGGATGCGGAATGAGCGACGTGGCTCAGGTTGAAATCGAACTGCTGGGGCGTTCCTTCACCATTGGCACCCCGGCGGAAGAAAAGGAAACGCTGCAAGAGGCGGTGCGTCTGCTGGCCGGCAAGATCGAAATGATTCAGCAGCATGGCAAGGTAATGGACGCCGACAAGATAGCCATCATGGCCGCGCTGAACATTGCCCACGATTTGTTGAAGACAAAAGTGGGAGAGGGCTTGGAGATGGCGGCGTTTCAGCGTAAAATACGCAGTATGAGCGAAGCCGCCGACCAAGCGCTTCGCGAAAGCCAGCAAGCGCTGTTTTAAACGCAGAGCAGCTGGCGAACACCAAGGTCAGTACCCCCTGCGGTGTTTGTGAAGGCACACAATTCCTTTGTACCAATGCGTTCGCTTCAGGCTGCTAGCGTGAGTCATGGGCGTGCCGCGTCCTCTTGTGGATGCGCCCGAAATGACTGGCAGGCGGCCCTCCCTGGAAACAGGGTACAAGCGAATTTTGCCCGAACGACACTCGCGGGGGCTCCCCCCTCTGCCATGACCGCACTTTCCTTTGTTTCCGATCCGGTTTCCCTAGACAAGCCCGCATTGCGCAGGCGGATTCGCCGTGCGCGCCAGGCGCTGAGCCCTGGCTATCGTTTGCAGGCGATGAGGGCGATCGCCCGTCATGCCTCGCGGCTGCTCAAACGCGGCAAGCGCGTGGGCGCTTATCTGGCAGCCGGTTCTGAGCTGGATCTGGAGGTCCTGATGAGCGCCGCGCTGTGGCGCGGCGCGGAAGTCTATCTGCCGCAGATCCCGCGGCGCGGCCGTCGGCTCTGGTTCAGCCGCTTGGGCGCGGCGGACCGCTGGTATCTGCATCCGCGTTACCGGATCGTCGAATACGATGGCCCGGCGCTGCGCGCGGAACGGCTGGACGTGTTGTTTGTGCCGCTGCTGGCCATTGACGACGATGGCTATCGCATGGGCCAGGGCGGGGGGTTCTACGACACCACGCTGGCCTTCCGCCAGCGCGCGCGCCAGTTCGGCAAGCCCTTGCTGGTGGGCGTGGCCTATGATTGCCAACGCGTGGAGCGGGTGCCGCGCGAAGCGTGGGACGTCCGGCTCGATTATTTGTTGACCGAATCCGGCCTGCGCAGGCTGCCCTTACGCCCCTTATGCCCCTAGCCGTCGTCTTTCTGGCCGTTTTGCCGGCGCTGGCTCTGCTGGGGCGTTTGGAATGGGCGGTGGCGTGGCTGTATCTGAGCCTGAGCCTGCTGTGCTTTGTTTTGTACTGGCGGGACAAGCGGGCGGCGGAGCGCGGCGGGCCGCGCACGCCTGAGGCCAGGTTGTTGTGGCTGGGCGTGTTGTGCGGCTGGCCGGGCGGGCTGATGGCGCGCAGGCTGTTCCGCCATAAAACCGTCAAGCAGCCGTTTCGGCTTTTGTTCTGGTGCGGCGCGGCCTTGAATCTGGCCGCGCTGGGCGGCTGGCTGTATTTGCGGACACATTGAGCGATCAGCGCCAGTCGTGGCGGCCGCCGTAGTAATAGCCGTAAACCGGCGTCACCACCACCGGGGCCGGCCTGACCACCACCGGCCTGACGGCCACCCTGGGCGGCTCTACTACGCAAGCGCTTAAGCCGGCGGCCAGCGCCAGTCCCAGCAGACATTGTTTGGCACGGGTATTCATCGCCTTCATCCTTTCTTTCAGTTATCGCCATATCCCCTTGGGATGCCAATGTCAGCATAAACGGCAATCTTTCCAGGTAAGATTGAGCAAGCGTTAACCCTTTCCCTGACTAATTAACAGACATTGCCCATGCGATATTGGCTGATGAAGTCCGAACCGGACGATACTTCGATCGACGATCTCGCCGCCGAGCCCGAACGCTTGTTCGAGTGGACCGGCGTGCGCAATTACCAGGCGCGCAATTTCATGCGCGACGGCATGCAAGTGGGGGACCGGCTGCTGTTCTGGCATTCGTCTTGTCCGGAACCGGGGGTGGCCGGTCTGGCGGAAATCGCCGCCGCCGCTCATCCAGACTCCAGCCAGTTTGATCCGGAAAGCCCTTACTACGACCCCAAGTCTTCACCCGACGCGCCGCGTTGGCTGGCGGTGGACGTGCGTTTTCTGCGCAAGACCCGGCTGCTGTCGCCGGCGGAGCTGCGTCAACACCCGCCCCTGGCTGAGATGACAGTGCTCAAGCGCGGCAATCGGCTGTCCATCACCCCGTTGAGCGAGGACGAATGGCGCTATATCACTGAACAGTTGCTGGCATGCTGAGCGTTCCGCTGATTCTGGCGCTGCTGGCCTGCGGCGCGGTGGCCGGCTTTCTGGCCGGATTGCTCGGCGTCGGCGGCGGCCTGGTCATTGTGCCGGTGGTTTTGGGCGTCTTGTCCGCCGCGCAGTTGGGCGGCGATCATGCCCAGCATCTGGCGGTGGGCACTTCGCTGGCGGTCATGGTGTTCACCAGCCTGTCTAGCGTGCGCGCCCATCATAAGAAGGGCGCGGTGGATTGGCGCATTGTGAGGGCGATGGCGCCGGCGATGGTGATCGGCACCTTGCTGGGCAGCCTGGTGGCCGGTGAGATCTCCGGGCTGGCGCTGAAATGGTTCTTTGTGGGTTACGCCTACCTGGTCGCGGTGCAAATGTTCTTCAACCTCAAGCCGCAAGCCAGCCGCGGAATGCCGAGCCCGGCCGGGCAATGGGGCGCTGGCGGGTTGATCGGCATGATCTCCAGCTGGGTGGGCATAGGCGGCGGCTCAATGAGCGTCCCTTTCATGAGTTGGTGCAATGTGCCGGTGCGCACCGCTATCGCCACCAGCGCGGCGCTGGGCTGGCCCATCGCCGTATCCGGCGCCGTCGGCTACCTTTATAGCGGCTGGGGCGCGGCCGGCTTGCCGGCCGGCGCCTTGGGCTTCGTTTATCTGCCGGCCATGCTGGCGCTGATGCTGATGACGGTGTTAATGGCCCCCTTGGGGGCGCGCGCCGCGCACAAGCTGCCGGTGGCCCGTTTGAAGCAGGTGTTCGCCGCCTTGATGGCGGTAATGGCCAGCGAGATGCTATACAACCTGCTGCGCGGTTGAGCGCGGCGCGTTTTCCCTTGTTCCCCGTATGGAGAGGCCATGTTGTATCCGCCTATAGCACCGTTCGCCAGCGGCATGTTGCCGCTGGATGGCTTGCATGCGATGTACTGGGAGCAATGCGGTTTGCCGCAGGGCTATCCGGCGCTCTATCTTCACGGCGGACCGGGCGACGGCTGCGTGCCGGCCTGCCGTCAGTTGTTCGACCCCGGCTTTTACCGCGCGGTGCTGTTCGATCAGCGTGGCAGCGGCCGTTCGACGCCGCGCGGCGAGCTGCGCGACAACAGCACCGCCCATCTGGTGGCGGACATCGAGCGGCTGCGCGAGCACCTGGGGATTGAGCGCTGGCTGGTGTTCGGAGGCTCCTGGGGCAGCACGCTGGCGCTGGCTTACGCCCAGGCGCATCCGGACCGTGTCAGCGGGCTGATCCTGCGCGGCATCTTCCTGGGCGAGCGCAGCGAGATCGACTGGTTCCTGCACGGCATGGGCCAGTTCTTTCCCGAGGAGTGGCAGCGTTTCGTCGCGCCCATCCCGGAGGCTGAACGCGGAGACTTGCTGGCCGCGTACTACCGGCGTCTGACCGATCCCGACCCGGTGGTGCACCTGCCCGCTTGTCGCGCCTGGGGACGTTACGAGGGCGCTTGCGTCGCGCTGAGCCCCAACGCCGACGCCGCCGAACGCGCCGGCAGCGAATACGTGGCATTGTCGCTGGCGCGGCTGGAAGCTCATTACTTCGTCAACCGCGTCTTTCTGCCGGAGGGCGCCTTGCTGGCCGGGCTTGCGCGCATTCGCCATATCCCCGCCGCCATTGTGCAAGGCCGTTACGATGTGGTCTGCCCCCCGGTCACCGCGCTGCGGTTGGCTCAGGCCTGGCCGCAAGCCCACTACGAACTGGTGGAGGCTGCCGGCCATTCTTTGTGGGAGCCGGACATCCTGGACGCGCTGCTGCGGCAACTGGAACGTTTCCGCGACGCCCATCTGGCCGGCCGGGTTTAGAGCGTGTTTACGATCTCCCGAGCTAAGATGAGACAAGGCGAAAACCGCTGAGAAAGCGGAGTGTACATAGGATACATGAGTATTTCGAAGGGGCTTTCAATGCCCCTTTCTATTCATCCCGCCGACGCGCAGCAGATCGTAAACAGGTTCTTGGAGTGGCTAACAAAACTCAGTTTCATGGCTGAGGCAAGCCGCGCCGACTCAGGCCGTGCTTGAGTACGACCAGTCGGCGCAATGCAGCATCAGGGAGGGGAGCGGCTCTTAAGCTGAGCAACTAATTAGTCGCAGCAGGAGTCGAACCCAACTTTCCACTTTCCCCGGATAACTCAAGGATGGACATGAAAGCGATAATGCTCTGCGCCGCCGCCTTGGCCGCGATTCCCGCCGCCGCCTCTGCCTACAGTGACGAAGCGCGCTTGCCGTTTGCCGGCCAGCCGGGCGAACTGCCGCTTGAGGTGGTGCTGCGCTTTGCCAAGAACCGCCTGGGCGAGGACGGCCAGTTCGAATACCGCAGCCTGAAAGTGATCCAGACCAGCCAGCCGGAAGCGTTCGACAAAGCCAGCATCGCCTTGCTGCGCGAAGGCCTGATGGACGACAGCGTCAAGGGCACGCGCCAGCGCTTCCAGCTTAGCCGCGAGAACAATGTCTGGACCATACGCGCGGTGAAGGAGGACTTCTCCTGCTGGCGCGGCCGCAAAGGCTGGGGCGTCAAGCTCTGCCCGTGATTGCGCTAGGCTGAGTAGCCGGCCAAGCATTTGTTTTTTTGGGGTCTTATCGCGGGAGCGAAGACGCCGTTATAATGGGGGCAACCTTTTTGCGGACGGGCTATCCGGAGCGCGGCTCATCACTGGCGCCTCCGGGCAGCCCGCCTTTTGTATTTCCGCCTTTTGAATTTCAGAGTCCAGACAAAGATCGCCATGCAAGAACAATACAGCCCGCGCGCGGTTGAAGCCGCCGCCCAGCAGAAATGGCAGAAGACTGCCGCCTTCAAAGCCGTGGAAGACGCCTCGCGTCCCAAGTACTACGCTTTGTCGATGTTCCCGTATCCGTCCGGCAAGCTGCACATGGGCCATGTGCGCAACTACACCATCACCGACGTGCTGGCCCGCTTCAAGCGCCTGCAAGGCTTCAACGTGCTGCAGCCGATGGGCTGGGACGCCTTCGGCCTGCCGGCCGAGAACGCCGCGATGAAAAACGGCGGCGCGCCGGCTGCCTGGACTTACGCCAACATCGAGTACATGAAGCAGCAACTGGACAGCCTGGGTTTTGCGCTGGACTGGGAACGCGAGCTGGCCACCTGCAAACCGGATTACTACCGCTGGGAACAGTGGCTGTTCACCCGTTTGTTTGAAAAAGGCGTGATCTACAAGAAAAACGGCGTGGTCAACTGGGATCCGGTGGATCAGACCGTGCTGGCCAACGAACAAGTGGTGGACGGCCGCGGCTGGCGCTCCGGCGCGCTGGTGGAAAAGCGCGAAATCCCGATGTATTACTTCCGCATCACCGACTACGCCGAGCAGTTGCTGGCGGACCTGGACAAGCTGGACGGCTGGCCGGAGCAGGTCAAGACCATGCAACGCAACTGGATAGGCAAGAGCTTTGGCTCCGACGTGGCCTTCGCCTACGACGAAGCCAGCATCGGCCATGCAGGCCAGCTCAAGGTCTACACCACCCGCCCGGACACCCTGATGGGCGCCACCTATGTAGCCGTGGCCGCCGAACACCCGCTGGCCACCCAGGCCGCGGCCGGCAAGCCGGAGCTGCAAGCCTTCATCGCTGAATGCAAGGCCGGCTCCGTAGCCGAGGCCGACGTGGCCAAGATGGAAAAGAAGGGCATGGACACTGGCTTGTTCGTTGTCCACCCGCTGACCGGCGCCAAGCTGCCGGTATGGGTGGCCAACTACGTGCTGTGGGGCTACGGCGAAGGCGCGGTGATGGCGGTGCCGGCGCATGACGAGCGCGACTTCGAATTCGCCAACAAATACCAGCTGCCGATCCAGCAGGTCTACGCGCCGGCCAACGGCGACGACAACTTCGACGCCGCCGTTTGGCAGGACTGGTACGCGGCCAAGGATGACAGCATCCGCACCGTGAACAGCGGCAAATACGACGGCCTGAACTTCGTCGCCGCCTTCGACGCCATCGTCGGCGATCTGGAAGCCAAGGCCGCCGGCCAGAAGAAAACCCAGTACCGTCTGCGCGACTGGGGCATTTCGCGCCAGCGCTACTGGGGCTGCCCTATCCCCATCATCCACTGCCAGAGCTGCGGCGATGTGCCGGTGCCGGAAAAAGACCTGCCGGTGACGTTGCCGGAAAACGTGATTCCGGACGGCGCAGGCTCCCCGCTGGCCAAAATGCCGGAATTTTACGAAACCAGCTGCCCGAAATGCGGCGGCGCGGCCAAGCGCGAAACCGACACCATGGACACCTTCGTCGAGTCCAGCTGGTACTACGCGCGCTACGCCTCGCCCAAGTGCGACACCGCGATGGTGGACAAGAAGGCGGCCGACTACTGGCTGCAAGTGGACCAGTACGTCGGCGGCATCGAACACGCCATTTTGCACCTGCTGTACGCGCGCTTCTTCCATAAGCTGATGCGCGACGAAGGCCTGGTGTCCAGCGACGAGCCGTTCAAGAGCCTGCTGACCCAGGGCATGGTGGTGTGCGAAACCTTCTACCGCGAACTGCCCAACGGCGCCACCGATTGGATCGCGCCGCAGGACGTGGTGCTGGAGCGCGACGCCAAGGGCAAGATCGTCGCCGCCAAGCATCGCGTCGACGGCCTGCCGGTGGTGGTGGGCGGCATCGAGAAGATGTCCAAGTCCAAGAACAACGGCGTGGACCCGCAGGAATTCATTGAAAACTACGGCGCGGACACCGCACGTTTGTTCATGATGTTCGCGGCTCCGCCGGAACAGAGCCTGGAATGGTCGGACGCGGGCGTGGAAGGCGCGTTCCGCTTCCTCAAGCGTTTGTGGAAAGTGACGAACGAGCATGTAGCCGCCGGCCTGGCTCCGGCCTACAGCGGCGGCGAACTGTCCGCCGGCCTGAAGGATCTGCGCTTCAAGCTGCACGCCACCATCCAGAAAGTGGCCGATGACTACGGCCGCCGTCAGCAATTCAACACCGCCATCGCCGCGGTGATGGAACTGTTGAACACCTACGACAAAACCGACAAGTCCGGCGACGCCGGCCGCGCGGTGGCGCAGGAAACGCTGGAAACCGTCGTGCTGCTGCTGTCTCCCATCGTGCCGCATATCTGCGACGCGCTGTGGAACGCGCTGCGCCCGGGCAGCGAACTGCTGCAACAAACCTGGCCGAAAGTAGACGAGAGCGCGCTGGTCAAGAGCGAGATCGAACTGATGGTGCAGGTGGGCGGCAAGCTGCGCGGCAGCGTCACCGTGGCCGCGGACGCGGCCAAGGACGCGATCGAGGCCGCGGCGCTGGCGCATGAAAACGTGCAGAAGTTCATGGAAGGCAAGCCGGCCAAAAAAATCATCGTAGTGCCGGGCCGCCTGGTCAACATCGTGGTGTAAACCGACATGGCCCCGGTCCTGGGCGCGGCCTGCGCGCTGGACCGGGCCAGGCAAGCATTGTTTCCCGATAAGGAATCGTGAATGAGACTTTCCCTGCAATGGTTGTGGCTGGCGCTGCTGGCCGTCACGCTGAGCGCTTGCGGCTTCCACCTGCGCGGCCTGGGCGGCCCGATGAAGCCGCTGCCGTTCGCCTCGCTGTATTTCGACGGCGGCGGCACCGCGGTGGCCGGCGATGTGCGCACCGTGCTGGCGCGCGACCCGCGCCTGCAAGTGCTGGACAATCCCAAGCAGGCCGAGGCGGTGGTGACCATCCTCAGCGAAAACCAGTCCAAGGACATCCTGACCCTGAACGTGGGCGGCAAGATCAACGAGTACCAGCTGACCTATACCGCCGTGGTGCGCACCGTGCTGTTCGGCGTGCCGGTGGAGCCGGACATGACCGTGGTCGTGCGCCGCAGCATGAACTACTCGGATAGCGCCATCCTCGGTAAGGAGCAGGAAGAGGCCCTGATCTGGACCGACGCCCGTCGCGACGCGGCGGAGCAGATCGTCCGTCGTCTGGCTTACCTGAAAAAGCCGGCCGCCGCGCCGCTGACCGGCCCGCAAAGCCTGAAGCCCGCCGATGCCCAGCCTAAGCCCTGACGCGCTGATCGCGGCGCTGGGCAAGGGCCTGGCGCCGCTGTACCTGATCCACGGCGAGGAAGCGCTGCTGGCCTTGGAGGCCGCCGACGCGCTGCGTCAGGCGGCGCGCGATCAAGGCTATCAGGAGCGCGAAGTGTTGACGGTGGAGGCGGGTTTCGATTGGTCGCAGCTGCGCGACGCGATGAGCAGCGTTTCGCTGTTCGCCGAGCAAAAGCTGCTGGAAATCCGCATTCCCAACGGCAAGCCCGGCACCGAAGGCGCCGAGGCGCTGCAACAGCTGGCGGCTCAGCCGCCGCAGGACACAGTGACCCTGATCACCCTGCCCAAGCTGGAGCGCGCGCAGCAGCAGTCCAAGTGGTTCCAGGCACTGGAAAAGCTGGCGGTAACCGTGGAGGCCCGATTGGTAGGCCGCGCCGAGCTGCCAAGCTGGATCACGCGCCGCCTCAAGGCTCAGGGCCAAGTGTTGGGCGGCGAGGCGCTGGCCTTCTTCGTCGATCGCGTCGAAGGCAATTTGCTGGCCGCGCGCCAGGAAGTGGACAAGCTGGCCCTGCTGTACCCGGCCGGAGAGTTGACGCTGGAGCAACTGCGCGCCGCAGTGGCGAATGTGGCCCGCTTCGACGTGTTCCATTTGTCCGAATCCTGGCTGGCCGGCGATGTGCCGCGGGTGCTGCGCATGCTGGACGGCCTGATGGCCGAAGGCGAGGCGCCGGTGCTGGTATTGTGGTCGCTGACCGAAGACGTGCGTATGTTGCTGCGCCTGCGGCAGGGCCTGAAAGACGGACGCAACGCGCGCGACATGGCGCGCGAACTGCGGTTATGGGGCGACAAGCAGCGTTTGGCCGAGCCGGCCTTGCGCCGCATCGGCCCGCGCAAGCTGATGACCGCGCTGGACGAGTGCGCACGCATAGACCGCCAGATCAAAGGCGTGGAAACCGGCGATCCCTGGCAGACCATGCGAGGGTTGGCGGGCTTGCTGGCGGCTTGAGTCGGCGCGCAAGCGCTGCCGTTTTTACCGAGATTCGCGCACAGTGCGCGGCAAACAGGAGAGCACCATGGCTATATTCGATTCCTTGAGCGGTTTGCTGTCCGGCGGCGCGGAAGGCGGCGCTGGCGGAGCCTTGCAGGCCCTGCTGCAACAGCAGGGCGGCCTGTCCGGCCTGTTGGAGCAATTCCAGCAAGGCGGTTTGGGCGAGCTGGTGTCGTCCTGGGTAGGACAGGGCGGCAATTTGCCGGTGTCCGCCGAGCAGATTCAGCAAGTGCTGGGCTCGGAGCAGCTGTCCGGCCTGGCCGAGAAGTTTGGCCTGGATCAGGGCCAACTGTCGCAGCTGGTGGCCGAGCACTTGCCTGGTCTGGTGGACAAGCTGACCCCCAACGGCCAGGTGCCGCAAGGCGAGGATCTGTTGTCCCAGGGGACGGACCTGCTCAAGGGCCTGTTCCGCTGATCTGACCCGTCCATGCAACAACGCCGGCCGCGAGAGACTCGCCGCCGGCGTTTTTCATGGGAGCAGGGGAGAAGGCTTAGAGCCGCTAACAAAACCTCGCAGAGAACCTGAGCCAAGGCGCGCCGACGCAGACAGTACAAGTGGTACGACCAGGAGGCGCAACGCAGGATCAGGGGTTTTGTTAGCGGGTCTTAATGATGATGGCCGGCGACGCCTGCCGTCACCGTCAGCTCCGCCGCCGGGCTCTTCAAGTCATGCGCGTCTTGACCAGCGGCCGGAATCTCCGCCCAGTTGGTTTCGCCCTGTTCGCATTGCTGCTTCACCTTGAAGTAGAGCTTGCCCGGTTGGGCGGCGATCTTGGCCTGGAATACGAACTCATCGTAGAAATTGGACGGCAGCTTGCCGCCCTTCCAGGTAATGCGGCTCACATCCTCGCTTACCTTACGGCCATAGTTGTCGAAAGGCTTGACCGCGCTCTTGCTCACCTCCACCTCCCAGCCGGCTTTCGGCATCGGTTGCGCCAGGCGAACGCCTTCCGGCAGCTCCACGCTAATGGCGGTGGTGGGGCTGCCGTTGCAGCCATGGCCGATTTTCAGCACGCCTTTGTAATAGCTGCCGCTGGCGGCGGTGGGGGTTTCCAGGGTGACGTGGGCGAGGGCGGAACCGGAGGCGGTTAGCAAGGCTAGCAGGGCGAGTTTTTTCATGAGAGTGCTTTTTAGATCAGGGTTGGAACATGGCCGGGCAAGGTCGGCAAATGCGAATGATGATGAGTAGCACCAGTTTAGCGTGCGGCATTTGCTTCCGAGTGCGACAAAGTGTCGCAGAGTCGGCATGAGAATAATGCAAGTTGTAACGTCATTGTCATGGCCGCTATACTGGTCGGCCCGCCCAATCGCTCAGGAGCAGTCATGATGGTTCGTGCTTTATCCGCGGCAACGCTAATGATGCTTTCCACTCATGGCTGGGCCGCCGGCGGCTACAGCGGCCTCGGCGCCGCCAGTGTCAGCGCGGAGGAGGTGGCGCGCTACCGCGCCGCGCCGCTGCCGGCGGAACTGAGCCGCAAAGTGCAGAATATGCTGGACCTGCGCGCGCCTGGCGCCGGCGTGCTGGCTCCGGACGGCAAGGCGTTGTATTTCAGCTGGCGCGTCACAGGCGTGCCGCAGGTCTGGAAACTGGATGGTCCGCAGCGCTTCCCGGTGCAGCTGACCGGCGGCGAAGACGCCACCCTGATTCAGGACGTCAGCCCGGATGGGCGCTGGCTGGTGCTCAGCCGCGACCGCAAGGGCGAGGAAAACCCCGGCCTCTATCTGCAAGCCGCCAGCGGCGGCGCGCTGCGCGAAGTACAGCACAAGCCCGGCGTGCAAACCCAGTTCCAGTTTCTCAGCAAGGACGGCCAATGGCTGTACTACCGCAGCAACGACGAGCGGGCCGACAGCTATACCCTATACCGCTACCGGCTGGCAGACGGCCGCCGCGAGCGCTTGTTCGGCGAGCGCGGCGCCTGGAGCATCGCCGGCCATCGCGACGACGGCCGTCTGCTGCTGCAAAAGACGCTGAGCAACGCCAGCGCGGAATTCTATCTGTGGACGCCGGACGGCAAACCCTTGCAGCCGCTGCTGGGTAAAGGCGAGACCACCGACTACCGGATGGACTTCGGCCTGCGCGATGGCGAATATCTGGTGCGCACCAATAAGTTCGGCGAATACCACCGTCTCTATCTGTGGCGCGCCGGCGTATTCAAGCCATTGACGCCGGAGACGCGCGGCGATGTGGAGAACCTCAACATCGACCGCGAGCAGGGCCGCGTGTACTACACCTTGAGCCAGGACGGCTACGGCAAAGCGCTGGCCTTGGACGGCCGCCGCCATTACCGCGTGCTGAAGTTGCCAGCCTTCCCCGGTGCGGCCCAGGTTAATGTTGTGAATCTCAGCCGCGATGGCCGCTACGTCAATTTCAGCGTGGAAACCGACACCGCGCCGGCCAGCAGCCATGTTTGGGACAGCAAGAGCGGCAAGCTCGGCCAATGGCTGCTGCCCTCCGCGCCGGAGCTGGACACCCGCGGCTTCGCCAAAGCCAGCCTGGAAAGCTATCCGGCGCGCGACGGCACGCCGATTCCGATGTTTGTGCGTCGGCCGGCTCGCTGCGCGGCCACGCCCTGCCCGGTGGTGGTCAACTTCCACGGCGGTCCGGAAGGGCAGAGCCGCGCCGGCTTCTCTCCGCAGGCGCAATTGTTCGTCGACGCCGGCTTCATCTATGTGCAGCCCAATGTTCGGGGTTCCGTCGGCTATGGCAAAACCTGGCTGGACAGCGACAACGGCCCGCGCCGGCTGCAAGTGCTGTCCGACATTGAAGATGCCGCGCGTTACATCCGCAGTCAGTGGGGCGCGGCCGGCGCGGCGCCCAAGATCGGCGTGATGGGCGGCAGCTACGGCGGTTACTCCACGTTGGCGGCGATGACCATCTTCGCCGGAGCCTACGATGCCGGCGTGTCCAATGTCGGCATCGCCAACTTGGTCAGCTTCTTGCAAAACACCGCGCCTTACCGACGCGCGCTGCGCGCCGCCGAGTATGGCGATCTGGAACGTGACCGCGCCGCGCTGGAGCAATTGTCGCCGATCAATCACATCGACAAGCTGCGCGATCCGCTGCTGATCATCCAGGGCGTCAGCGACCCGCGGGTGCCGGTGGGCGAGGCGCTGCAAATGTATCGCGCCATGGCGGGCAAGGGAGTGAACGGGGGCCTGATCCTGTTCCCGGACGAGGGCCACGGCGCGGCCAAGCGTGAAAACCAGGTACTGCAACTGGGCCACAGCCTGTGGTTTTTCCAGCGCCACCTATTGGGGCAGAATGGAGACGGCGCCGCCGAAGCCGGCCGCGCCGAACCGGGAGAAAAACATGAGTCCAAAGGCGCTTGAAGACTACCTTCACCAACACATCCCGCTGTCCGCCGCGATGGAGGTCGGCGTGGCCGAGGCCAGCGGCGAGCGCGTGATCCTGAACGCGCCGCTGGCGCCCAATATCAATCACCGCGCCACCGTGTTTGGCGGCAGCGCTTCGGCGGTGGCCATCCTCGCCGCCTGGAGCCTGGTGTTCATGCGCCTGCGCGAGCGCGGCTTACCCGGCCGCGTCATCATCCACGGCAATAGCATGCGTTACGACAAGCCCATCGCCGCAGGCTTTCTGGCACGAGCGACCGCGCCGGAGCCGGCCGCCTGGGACAAGCTGGAACGTGCTTTGCGGCGCGAACGCATGGGGCGGCTGCGGCTGGCGGTGGCGCTGGAATGCGAAGGCGAAGCGGTGGGCGGCCTGGATGGTGAATTTGTGGTGCTGCCCGGCGAAGAGGCCCCCTCGGACTGAAAGCGTCCCCCCAGTAGCGCGGCATCGCTTATCAAACTTTAAATCCAATCTGAATAGCTTATTTTTTGTGCTAAAAAGAAATATCTTGTGCCGGGTTGGGTTGAGCGATAGCCAAAATAACCGCGTCTCGGCGTTTCGGCCACCGCCGCGCCGCAACGCCGCCGGACGTGCGCTGGGGGAGGCCGATGGCGTTAAAAGCGCAGAAGGAGCTGGAGCTGGTGCTGCGGTTATTGCAGCGCAAGGGTTTGCACGCCGTGGACCGGCAGTCCTGGCCGCCGCCGCTGCCGGATGTCGGCGCCACCCTCAGCGACGGCCGGCGGATCGCTTTTGAAGTGACGGAAGTCCATGCGGACGAACATCTTTTTGGCGGCGGCAAAGGCTGTCTGCGCGCGCGCGAAGTGCGCCAGGCGCAGCAGGGCGAGGATGTGCCGATCAGCGTGCCCAACGCGCCCATCGCCGCGATCAAATACCGGATTCAAGCCAAATGTGTGAAGCGTTACGCGGCCAAGCCGGGCTATGAATTGAGCCTGCTGCTGGCGGCCAATATCCCGCAGTTCGGCGGCGTGGCCGCCACCACTCTGTTTCCCGCCTTTATCCAGGAAGCGGCGCTGACCGCCGCCACCCATGATTTGCTGGAGTCGTCGGCATTCGAGCGCGTCTACCTGCATCTCATCCAGCCTGGCGTCTTGTATGAATGGAGCAAGCAGGAGGCCTGGGTGGAAATGGCTAAAGCCCCGGATGAGGGAGCCCGTCCGCCTTTCTGGGCGGAACCGCTGCTCGGCGGGGTTTGTTGGCAGGGCGGCGCGCCTTGAAAGACAGGATGCGCGTTTTCATTCCGGGCCGGGCTTAGCCTGTTTACGATCGGCTACACGTCGTGAGACACGGCAGGGTGGGGCGCGCCTCGAAATGTTCGTGCGCCACCTGTGCATTCCGCTTTTTCGCTCGTTTTCGCCTGGTCTCGCCCTTGCTCGCGAGCCTTTGAACAGGCTCTTAAGCCTCTCGTCTTTTTCAAACGTGTCGGCGCGGCGTCAGTGACTAGGTGCTGGCCCCCATGCGGACAAAATCTCTCGTTCCTCTTGAGTCATCTGAGTCAAATTGGCCAGCGGCATGTATTTGGACGCCACCGCCTGCTTGATTCTGTGCGCGTTGATGAGGATTTCCTGCGCATCGTCAAACTTCAAACCGGCCGGCGGCGCCACGAATCCGGCCTGGCTGGGCGTGGCCGAGTGACAGGACAGGCAGCGGTTTTGAATGATGGCGTGAATCTGATGCAGGTTGTCGGTTGTTTTTTGCGCCGTCGACGCCGCCAGGGAGCCCGTTGCGACCGGTGCCGCGGCTTGCGGGGCGGTTGGCGCGATATTGGGCGGGGGCGGCGCGGCCAATAAGCCCACGCCAGCCAGCAACAGGCCGCCCAACGCCGGCAGCAGCGGCCGCTTGTGGCCGGAATGACGAAGCACGAAGTATTGGCGGATCAGCGCGCCGGACAGGATGAACAGCACCATGATCAGCCAGGCATGGCGGTTGCCGTAGGTGAAGGCGTAGTGGTTGCTGATCATCAGGAACACTACCGGTAGTGTGAAATAGGTGTTGTGCACCGAGCGCTGCTTGCCGCGCAGGCCGTCCAGCGGATTGGGTTTTTCGCCGGCCCGGATGGCGCGCACCATGCGGCGCTGGCCGGGAATGATCCAGAACAGGACATTGGCCGACATGCAGGTGGCCATCACCGCGCCGGTGATTAGGAAGGCGGCGCGACCCTGGAAGATTTGGCTGCTGGCGTAGGCCACCAGCGCCATCAGCAGCGCCACGGCGAGGCTGAGCGGGCCGTCGCGGTTCATGTCCGGGCTGATGCGGCGGCAGAGCTGGTCGTAGGCCAGCCAGCCGCCCAGCAGGAAGGCGGTGGCGATCACCGCGGCCTGGCCGCCGGACAAGGCCGCCGCCCAGGCCCAGGGGCTGGCGGAGTTGACTAGGTAGAAGGAGGCGTTGAACAGGTAGAGCAGGGAGAACAGGCCGAAGCCGGACAGCCAGGTGGCGTAGGATTTCCAAAACGACCAGTGCAGCTTGTCGTCCAGCGGGAAGGGCGGCTGGCCCAGGTATTTCTGGTTGTGGTAAAAGCCGCCGCCGTGCACGGCGAACATCTCTCCGTGCAGGCCGCGCCGGGCATCGGCGATGGAGGGCGGCGACAGGCTGTTGTCCAGCATGACGAAGTAAATCGATTCGCCTATCCAGGCGATGGCGGCGATCACGTGCAACCAGCGCAGCAGCAGGTTGCCCAGCTCCAGCAGGTAGTTTTCCATGGCGAGGTTTCCGGGTGGGGAACGGGAACAGCGTCAACTGCCGCGGTAGGTGGAGTAGCTCCAAGGCGTGACGACCAGCGGCACATGGTAGTTTTCGGCCGCCTTGGCGATGCCGAAGCGCAACACGACTTGGTCGAGAAAGCGCGGTTCCGACAGTTTCACGCCTTGGGCGGCGAAGTAATCGCCGGCATGAAACAGCAGTTCGTACACGCCTGCGCGCAGCTGCTCGCCTTCCAGCAGCGGGCGTTCGCAGCGGCCGTCGCGGTTGGTCGCCGCGTCGGCCAGCAACAGGCGTTGTTCTCCGTCCAGCCGGTACAACTGGCAGCGCACGTCCGACGCCGGCTTGCCGTGCATGATGTCCAGCACATGGGTGGTCAATTTGCCCACAGTGGTTTCTCCTTTGTTGTGGGGCCCGATCTGGCGGGCCTGTTATCGTCGATCTTGTTATTCGCGATGGCGATTTGAAATTGTCGACAATTTGTGTTGACGATAGTGTTTGCTCACGACAATAATTGTCAACAAAATTCTGAAAGCATAGAGCAGGATATGGAAATACCGGGAGGAGACATGTTGCATTCGGCTAACGGAACCCAGGCCGCCGCCGCGCCCAGGGCGTCTACCTTGGTGGGTGACGGCGTGCCGAGCAATGACGCCGACCGCTTGTACTGGGAAATCTTTGATGCGGTGATTGACCAGCGGCTATTGCCGGGGGTGAAGCTGACCGAGGCGGTGCTGTGCGACGCCTTCCAGTGTTCGCGCAGCAGCGCCCGCAGCGCGCTGGCTCAGTTGGCGCACGACAAGATTGTGGACATCCAGCCCAACCGCGGCGCCTTCGTCGCCAAGCCGGACGAGAAGGAAACCCGAGATGTGTTCGAGGCCCGACGCATGGTTGAGGCGGCGATTCTGGACAAACTGCTGGTCTTGCCTGATCTGGCCGAGCGTTTGCAGCCTATGCGGCGCATGGTGGCCGACGAGCGCGCGGCTTTCGAGCGTGGCGACCGGGTCAGCTGGATTCGCCTGTCCAACGCCTTTCACGTGCAGCTGGCGCGGCTGGCCGACAACGAGGTGTTGACCGAGCTGATGCACGGCCTGTGTTCGCGCACTTCGCTGATCATCGCTTTGTACGATGTGCCCGGCCGAAGCGCCTGCTCCTTCGACGAGCATGAGGCGATTCTGACGCGGCTGGAGGCGGGTGACCGCGCCGGCGCGGCGGCGGCGATGCACCATCATCTGGAAGACTGCGAACGGCGGCTAAAGGTGGAGGCCCCTAGCCGACTGGACCCGTGGACGGTATTCAACCTTAAACGCTGACCGAGGGAAGGATAGCCATGCAGGCGGATTATCCACGTGATTTGATCGGCTACGGCAGGGAGCTGCCGGAGGCCAATTGGCCGGGGGCGGCGCGCATCGCGGTGCAGTTCGTGCTGAATTACGAGGAGGGCGGCGAGAACAATGTCCTGCACGGCGACGCCCGCTCAGAGCAGTTCTTGTCGGAAATCATCGGCGCGGAGGCGTACCCGGCGCGGCATCTGTCGATGGAGTCGGTTTACGAGTACGGTTCGCGCGCCGGGGTGTGGCGCATCCTGCGCGAGTTTGAACGGCGCGGCCTGCCGCTGACGGTATTCGGCGTGGGCATGGCGCTGGAGCGACACCCGGAGCTGGCCAGCGCGCTGGCGGAGTTGGGCCATGAGGTGGCCGGCCATGGCTATCGCTGGATTCATTATCAGCAGGTGGACGAGGCGGTGGAACGCGAGCATATGCGGCTCTGCGTGGAGGCGATTCGTCGCCTGACCGGCCAGCGGCCTTCCGGTTGGTACACCGGCCGAGACAGCCCCAACACGCGCCGGCTGGTGGTGGACGACGGCGGTTTTCTCTACGACTCGGATTACTACGGCGACGATCTTCCGTTCTGGACCCTGGCGCGGCGCAGCGATGGCAGCGAGCTGCCGCATCTGATCGTGCCTTACGCGCTGGACACCAACGATATGCGTTTCGCCACCGCTCAGGGTTTCAATACCGGAGAGCACTTCTTCAGCTATCTGAAAGATGCTTTCGACGTGCTCTACGCCGAGGGCGTCGACAAACCGCGCATGTTGTCGGTGGGACTGCATTGCCGTCTCATTGGCCGGCCCGGCCGCTTTGCCGGCCTATGCCGCTTTCTCGATTATCTGGAGCGGCATCCGCGAGTGTGGGTGTGCCGACGGGTGGATATCGCCCGGCATTGGCGGGAAGCGCATCCTTTCACCGGAGTCGGATCATGTCCTTGACGCTGACGCAGTTGAATGCGCTGCCGACGGAGCAGTTCGTCGCCGCGCTGGGCGGCATTTTCGAGCATTCGCCCTGGGTGGCGGCGCAGGCAGCCGATCAGCGGCCATTCGCCAGCATGGCTGACTTACACGACTGCATGCGGCGACAGGTGGAGGAGGCGGGGGTGGAGGCGCAATTGCGTCTGATCCGCGCGCATCCGGAACTGGCCGGCAAGGCGGCGCAGCACGGCGACTTGACCGTCGAGTCCGCCGCCGAGCAAGGCGACGCCGGCTTGGATCAATGCTCGCCGCAGGAACTGGAACTGTTGCGGCGCTTGAACGCCGACTATCGGGCCCGCTTCGGTTTTCCCTTCGTTATGGCCGTTCGCGGTTATGAGCGCGCGGGCATCATCGCCGAGTTTCAGCGGCGGCTGGCCGCTGAGCCGGAGGCGGAACGGCAGGCTTGTTTGCAGCAGATATACCGGATCGCCGGCCTACGTCTGGCCCAACTGATTGCTTAGCCGGAGCGGCCATGTCCAGCCAGATTCTCGTCATGTATTTGTTGTCCATCCTGGTGGTGATCGCCGTGCCCGGACCGCTGTCCCTGTTCATGGTAACCACCAGCGCCGAACATGGCCTGCTGCGTGCCTGGCCGGCGTTTGCCGGCGGCGTGCTGGCTTCTTTGTCGCTGCTGCTTTTGTCCGCATTGGGCGTGGGCGCGCTGATTCTGGCGTCGCCCGGCCTATTCGCCGGCTTGCAGTTGCTGGGCGCCGCTTATCTGTTGTGGCTGGGGCTCAAGGCCTGGCGGGGCGCAGGGCAGGCCGCGGGCGCGCAGGACGGCCGGAGCGGCGCTCCGACGCAATGGTTTTCCCATGCCTTTCTGCTGGGCATCAGCAATCCCAAGGACATCGCCTTTTTCGTGGCGCTGCTGCCGCAGTTCATCGACGCCCAAGCGCCGCTGGCGCCGCAATTGGGGTGGATGGCGGCTGGCTGGGTGGTGGTTGATTTATCGTGCAAGACCGCTTACGGCGTGTTGGCGCAGTTGTTCTTCCAGCGTATGGCGGTGTTGCGCATCGTGTTTCTCAAGGCTTCGGCCTTGTTTTTCCTCGCCTTGGGGCTGGCGCTGATCTGGGGCCGGCTAGCGGCGTGAACGGCGGACGGCGCGGCCTGCCGGCGCGCGTCGACGCACTGAGAAGGAGAAAATCTGATGGCGCTTGTCAATCACCCGGCGGGAACGGTGCTGCACGCACCGGCGGCCGATGTGCCGGAGTTCGCTCGGCGTTACGCTAACTTGGCCGCCGCCGATTTCGGCGCCAGGGTCCTGACCTGTTCTGATCAGTGGTTCGCCGCGGCGGAGCGGATGCTGCAAGCGTCCGAGCCGGTGTTTATCGTCGGCGAGTTCGACGATCACGGCAAATGGATGGACGGCTGGGAAACCCGTCGCCGCCGCAACGGAGGCTACGACCACGCGGTGATCAAGCTGGGCCTGCCCGGCGTGATCAAAGGGCTGGACATCGATACCAGCCATTTCAGCGGCAACTATCCGCCGGCGGCTTCGGTGGAGGCCTGCCGATCGGCCGACGATCCTGACGAACGGACAGAGTGGGTGGAGATTCTGCCGGCCGTGTCCTTGGGCCCCAGCGCTCATCATTTCATCGCGATTGAGGATGCGCGCGACTGGACCCATTTGCGCTTGAATATCTATCCAGACGGCGGTGTGGCGCGCTTCCGCGTATACGGACAACCCGCCTGCGACTGGGCGCGGCAGGACCCGGCCGCGCTGCATGAGGTGTCGGCGCTGGCAAAGGGCGGCCGCGTCGTCGCTTATAACGATGCCCATTTCGGCGTGCCCTTCCGGCTGATCATGCCGGGGCGCGGCGTCAATATGGGCGACGGCTGGGAAACCCGCCGTCGGCGGGAGCCGGGCAACGATTGGTGCATCGTTGAGCTGGGGCATGCGGCGCTGGTGGAGAGCATCGAAGTCGACACCGCTCACTTCAAGGGCAATTACCCGGACCGGATCTCTGTACAGGCCGCCTATGTCCACCATGGCACCGACCAGTCCGTCGTGACCCAAGCAATGTTTTGGGACGTTTTGCTGCCGGAGCAGAAAACGGAAATGGATCGGCAGCATTTTTACGGCAAGGAGTTGCTGCGCGATCTGGGCGCTGTCACGCATGTGCGCCTGAACATTTTCCCTGACGGCGGGGTCAGCCGGCTGCGAATCTGGGGACGGTTGGCGGATTGAGCCGCCTTGGTCCGCCACCCCACGAAGGAGCGCGGCATGACGATTTTAAGCTTGGAGCCTTTGACCAAACAGGCTTTCGCCCCGTTTGGCGATGTGATTGAAGCCGATGGCAGCGATTGGTTTCCCATCAACCAGGGCAGTACTCGCCGCTATCACCGGCTGGGTCTGATCGATGTCGCCGGCGACGGCGGCCTGCCCGGCATCAGCATGGCGCGCGGTGACGCGCATCATCTGCCGCTGGAGATCCGCATGCTGGAGCGGCACCCGCTGGGCAGCCAGGCTTTCATCCCTTGCAACGGCGTCCCTTGCGTGGTGGTGGTGGCGCCGGCTTGCGTCGGCGACCGGCCGGACGAAAGCCGGATCCGAGCCTTTCTGGCGCGCGGCGATCAGGGCGTCAACTACCATCGCGGCACTTGGCATCACCCGCTGACTTGTCTGGAGCGGGCCGGAGATTTCATCCTGCTGGACCGCATCGGCGCCGGCGACAATTGCGACGAGGCAATGTTGTCGCAGTCCTATCTCATCCAATCGGTCGGCGCGGGCTAGCCTGCGTCGACCTCTTTTTTTAGCGGTCAAGGAGTCGATTGTGTAATACCAGCAAGTCGTCAGGGCGGCGATGTTTTAAAAAGCGGCCCGACATCTACAAAGGAGACGAGCATGGATTCCAAGCTGTCGGTGCACCCGGTGGATCAACGCCTGCCCTTGGGCAAGCTGTTCACCCTGGGCCTGCAACATGTGTTGGTGATGTACGCCGGTGCGGTGGCGGTGCCGCTGATCATTGGCAGCTCCCTGGGCTTGCCCAAGGAGCAAATCGCGCTCTTGATCAGCGCGGACCTGTTCTGTTGCGGGGTGGTGACCTTATTGCAGTGCGTGGGCGTCCGCGGGCTGGGCATCCGCCTGCCGGTCATCATGGCGGTGACTTTCGCCGCGGTGGGGCCGATGGTGGCCATTGGCAGCAATCCGGCATTGGGCCTGCCCGGCATTTTCGGCGCCACCATCGGCGCCGGAGTGCTCAGCTTGTTGGCGGTACCGCTGATGGGGCGGTTGATCGGCCTGTTTCCGCCGCTGGTCACCGGGGTGGTGATCACGGCCATCGGTCTGTCCATCATCCCCGTTGGCATTGACTGGGCCGCCGGCGGCAGAGGCAACCCGGACTACGGCCATCCGCTCTATCTTGGGGTATCGGTGGCGGTGCTGGTGTTCATTCTGTTAGTCACCCGTTATCTGAAGGGCTTTTTCTGCAATATCGCGGTATTGCTGGGTTTGTTGTTCGGCTTTGCCCTGGCCCTGCTGCTGGGAAAGGTTAATTTGGGCGGCTTGGGCGAGGCGTCCTGGTTCGCGCCCATCACGCCCTTCCATTTCGGCATGCCCCGCTTTGAGCTATGGTCCATCCTGACGTTGACCGTGGTGATGCTGATCATTTTTGTGGAGTCCATGGGCATGTTCCTGGCCCTTGGGGACATTGTGGAGCGTCCGGTGGACAGGGCTGCCTTGGTGAGCGGTTTGCGGGTGGATGCGTTGGGCACGGTGATAAGCGGTCTATTCAATTCCTTCCCGCATACTTCGTTTTCCCAGAACGTGGGCCTGGTGGGCGTCACCGGCGTCAGCAGCCGCTGGGTGTGTGTAATGGCCGGCGGCATTCTGGTCGTATTTGGCTTGGTGCCCAAGATGTCGCTGATCGTGGCGTCGATTCCGCCCTTTGTGCTGGGCGGGGCCGGCCTGGTGATGTTTGGCATGGTGCTGGCCACCGGGATCAAGATTCTGGGCAAGGTGGATTATCAGACGCAGCGGCATAATTTACTGGTGGTGGCCATCAGCCTGGGCTTGGGCATGATTCCGACGGTGTCGCCCGGATTTTTTCGGCACTTGCCGGAAGTGCTGGCGCCCTTGCTGCATAGCGGCATCCTGTTGGCCACGGTCAGCGCGGTGGTGCTGAATGTCTGGTTCAACGGCCTGGCGCGGCCACGGGAAACAGCGTCGAAAGGTGCCGCGCTTGGGGAGGCCGCATGCCAGCGGCCGTGTTGAGACGGCCCGGGTTCAGAGCCTGTTCAAAGTCTGCTGCGCTTTATCGGGATGAATAGAAGAAGGCGTTGAAACCCGCTTCGACATGCTAATGTGCCCTGTGCGCATTCCGCTTTCTCAGGGTTTTTCGCCTTATCTTGTCTTTGCTCGCGAGATCGTAAACAGGCTCTTAGGCGGTTTCAGCGCCGGCCGCCGCGATCTCGCGCTTATTCCCGTACATCTTCCGGTCCGCCACCGTCAGCAGCTCATCGATCAACAAGCCGTCCTCCGGGTAATAGGCGATGCCGATGCTGACGCCCACCGAAATTAAATGATCGTTGACCTCGTAGGGTTGATGGATCACCTGCTTCAGGCGATTGACGATTTTGTCCGCCTCGCGGTTGGATTCGATATCTTCCATCAATACCACGAATTCGTCGCCGCCCAGCCGGGCCACCGTGTCTTCGCTGCGCAATTCTTCCTTGATGCGGGCTGCGATCAGTTGCAGGATGCGGTCGCCTGTGATGTGGCCGTAGGTGTCGTTGACCGGCTTGAAGCGGTCCAAGTCAAGGAACAGCAGCGCCAGCCGCTTGCCGCTGCGATCCACGCGCGAGATGGCGTGCTGCAGCCGGTCGTAGAACAGGTTGCGGTTGGCCAGTCCGGTCAGGCGGTCGTGGTTGGCCAGGTAGAATAGCTGGTTTTCCCGCTGGCGGCGGCCATGCGCCAATTGCAGATAGTGATGGGACACCAACAGCAGGCCGGTCAGCAGAGCCAGTGACAGGACCAGCAGCATGCCCCATTCGAATGTGCCGATCTGCCGCCAGCCCAGTTGCTGGTTGATGGTGAGCAAGAGCGGCTGGTTGGCGCCGCCCAGCGGGTGGCGGGCTTCCAAGCGTGGGAACAGCAGGGTTTCCAAGGCACTGGCGCGCTCGGGGCCGCGCAGCAGCGCGGGTTGGCCAGGGGGCGGATCGTTGCGGTGGAACAGGCGAACTTCCACGCCTTCCCGTAGCGATAGCGGGCTGGGCAGCAGGCTGTCGGCGCGTATCGCCATGGCGGCGAAGTGCGCTGGCGCCAAGGAGGCGGCCAGGGGCTTGCTCAGCATATCGTCCACGGCGCGGATGAGCAGGTAGCCGGCCGGGAGGCCGGGCAGTTTGATCTGACTGGAGATTTCCATCCGGCCGCTTTCCAGCGCGTTCTGTAGGGTCTGACGCGCGGCTTGCAGCCGGCCCAGGTCCGCGGCCAGCAGGTTGGGCTGGGGCATGGGTTCGATGAAGGCGAGCGGGAACAGGCCAAAGCGGCTTTCCCAGCCGTCGCCGCTGGCCGCGGGCATGGGGAGCGTTTGGCCGTATAGTTGCTTCAGACGTTGGCCGAACATTGGCAACTGGTCGGGGCTGATGCGTTCGATGTGACCCAGCCACTGGATTTGCGGATAGCGGCGCAGTAATTGCCGGGCAAGCCTTTTTTCGGATGGCAGATCCTGGCGGCGATCCAACGCGCTAAAGGTGGCGTAGCTGTCCAGCACGGTTTCATGGCTTTGCAGTTTTTGATTGAGCTGTTCGGACAGCAGCAGAGCGTCGCGGTTGAATTGTTGTTCGGCGCCTAGCAGCGCGTGACTGGCGATCGACAGAGCGACTAGCGCACTCAGCACCAGCCATATCGCGATGCATCCTGCATAAACCAGCCGTGTCCGCATGTAGCAACCGTTAGGAAGGGGGAAAGAGGGGATGTCAGATTTTATAAGAAGGCGCGGTTATTTTTTAGCTTTGACTGATGAAAAAGCGGTTTTTAAGTAGTTGTACGTAAAACAATGCTGTTGTTTTTCGTCATGAAATTGAAATCAAACGGCCCGTTGAGGCGGGCCGTTTTGAGGGTGGGAACAGCGTGATGGGTTTTAGACCCTGTTTACGATCTCGCGAGCAAGGGCGGGAGAGGGCGAAAACGGCTGAGAAAGCGGAATGTACGAGTGGCACATGAGCATTTCGAAGACGGTTTCAACGCCGTATCGCCAACGCGCGGCAGATTATGAACAGGTTCTTAGCGCGTCCGGGCCCAATCGGCGACCAGACGCTGCGGCGTGCCGCAGGCTTTACGCTTGAGCACGAAGTTGCGGCATTTTTCCAAAAACTGGCCGCGGTTTTCCACCATGTCCTGGCGCATTTCCAGCAGCTCGGTCTGGCGGCAGCGTTCCATCCGCTCCAAGTCCAGCTCGGCCTTGCGCGCGCGCTGCGGGCGGAAGCGGTCGTCGTTCAACGCCAGCCCGGCGGCTTGCCGCAACCAGACGCCAAAGTCGTGCGGGTCGTGCGGGCCGATGTCGTGAACCATGCCCAGGCGCCAGGCTTCGCGCGCGCTCAGCGGCAGGCAGGCGTCGGTGAGCAGGCGGGCCTGTTCTTCGCCTACTGCGCGCGGCAGGCTGTAGGTCCAGTATTCCGAGCCGTACAGGCCCATGGTCTTGTAGTGGGGGTTAAGCACCACGCCGCCGCGGGCGAACACCAGGTCGGCGGCCAAGGCCAGCATCACGCCGCCGGCGCCGGCGTTGCCGGTCAGGCCGGACACCACCAGCTGGCGCGCGGTCAACATTTCCTGGCAGACGTCGTCGATGGCCTGGATATTGGCCCATGCCTCCAAGCCAGGTTCGGGCGCGGCCTGGATCACGTTGAGGTGGACGCCGTTGCTGAAGCTGCCGCGGCCGCCGCGCACCAGCAGCACGCTGGTGTCCTGAGCTTTGGCCCAGCGCAGCGCCTCGCTCAACCGTTGGCATTGTTCGGTGCTCATCGCGCCGTTGTAGAACTCGAAGGTCAGTTCGCCTACGCGGCCGTATTCGCGGTAGCGGATGGGCTGGTAGTTTTCCTCGCAGTGAGGGTGGGTGTTGATGGACCAGTCCAGCCGCGGCACGCCGTCCAGCAAACCGGCCAGCACATGTCGCGCCGGGCGCTTGAAGGTTTCCTCGCCGGCCTCCGGTTTGCGGCGCAGCGCGCCCAGCCACAGGCTGTGCTCGCCGGCGCCCACCAGCACGGCGTCGTCGTGCACCGCCAGCAGTTGACCCGGCTGGCCGGCGCGGTAGTCCAGATGGGCGTCGTAGACGTAGTAGTCCCCGCCGGCCAATTGCGTCAGCACGCCGGGCTGGCCGTCGGCGGCGTCGATGCGGCGCTTGATCTCTACGGCGGGCTGTTGCCACAGGAAAGCGCGGTCGCTTTGCTTCATATTGGGTTGCAGCCGGCCGCGCACATGCGCTTGGCCGTAGTCCAGCGGCGCCGGTTCGAAGCCGGTGCCGAATTTTTCCACCACGTCGCGGATGCAATACATGGCGGCGTCGCTCACCGGGCCGTTGTAGAGCTCGGATTTACGCGTTTCCGGCGGCATGTCGAACTCGCAGCTGGACCAGATCGGACCCGCGTCCATTTCCGCCACCGCTTGCAGCGCGGTGACGCCCCAGCGTTTTTCTCGCAGGGTGATGGCCCAATCCAGCGCTGAAGCGCCGCGGTCGCCGACGATGCCGGGGTGGATGATGACCACCGGCCGGCTGCTGTCGCGCCACAGGGTTTCCGGCACCCGGTCCTTGAGGAAGGGGCAGATGACGATGTCGGCGCCGGATTGCTGAATATTGGTGCTGACTTCCTGCTCGTTGGTGAACAGTTGCACGCTGACTTGGTGGCCGGACTGGCGCAATTCCAGCCAGGCGCGCTGGGTGAGTCCGTTGAACGCCGACGATAACAGGATGATTTTCAATGACCGCATGACCGCTCCTTGCCCTAAATGGAATGCATGGCCGGCGGCGGAGCGCCAGTTCGGCCATGTGCTTGGGCGAGGATGATAGTTTTAGTCCGAATAATGACAAATGATTAATGTCAAGCTTGATGCGATTGAAAATCAGAACGCATTATTCTGTCGAAAATAATGACAGATGCTGTGTTTTTGTGAGCTGTGTATTTTTGCGGCGGATTGAGAGGGAGGGGGCCTAGTCCTGCTGGTTCAGGCATTGCTTGATGCCGGCCAGTTGCCGCCGGCTGACCGGCAGAGGTTGGCCGATATCGGCCAGGCGTACTTGCCATTGTTCTTCGCCGTCGGCGTTGGCGCGGAACAGTTCGCGCAGCGCGTGACGCATTACCAGGCAATTGCGATGGATGCGCACGGCGGCGTCGCCCAGTCTTTGCTCCAGCGCGATCAGGGTTTCGTCCAGAAGGTATTCCGCGTCCGGGGTCACCAGGGTCACGTATTTGAGTTCGGCTTTGAGATAGCGGGCCTGGGAGAAAGGGATGGGCAGCAGGCGGTCGCGCTGGCGCACGGTGAAACTGGCTTCCGGCTGCGGCGCTTCGCCGCGCTGGCGGCAGGCGCGTTCCAGCGCCTGGCGCAGCCGTTCGCGACGCACCGGTTTGAGCAGGTAGTCTATGGCTTCCAGTTCAAAGGCGTTGACCGCGTACTGTTCATGGGCGGTGGTGAAGATCAGTTGCGGCGCCAACGGCTGGCGGCGCAGCTGCTGGGCCAGTTCCAGGCCGGAAACGCCGGGCATGGAAATATCGGCCAGCACGATATCGGCCAGGTTCTGCGCCAGCCAGGCCATGGCCTGGCGGCTATCGGTCAGGCAGTAGACGTGTTGCAGCCCTTGTTCCCGCAAGAGCTGGCGCAGTCGTTCACAGGCCAGCGGCTCGTCGTCCACCACCAGTGCGCGCCAGTCTTGCCAGGGGCTTACAGCACCCATTGCGGCTTGCCCAGCTTTTCCACCAGCATGCGCCAGGCTTGAAGGATTTTCTGGAACTTGTTGTTGGTGGGGGCGATGTCGCGCACCTTGCCCAGCATGTCGTGGGCGCGGCGCATATGGCTTTCGTGCCAGCCTTGACGGTGGACGTAGGCCATGGTGGCGTTGATCAGGTTGAGCATGACCTGAATGTTTTGCGGCATTTCCTCGTGGGCTTTGACGAAGCGTTCGATGGCGGAGTCGAACTGGCCGGCCTGGGCTTCCCGCACCGCTTGGTTGTTGAGCTCCAGCACCGATTGCACGTTGTCCGCGATCAGTTGGCGGCCGTCTTCGCCCAGGCCCACTTCTTCGAACATGTCCCCGAAGCGAGCGAGCAGTTCCTCGTCGTCGTGATGGTTGCGCACCAGATCGCGCATCACATTGTTGCCGGCGTCCTTGTGCCCCTGGGCGTAGCAGGCGCGGGCGAACTCCATCTGCGCGTCGCTGCTGAGCTTGGGCGCCAGTTGGCGGAATTTCGCTTCGGCGTCGCTGAACAACTGCCGGGCCTTGTCGCGGTTGCCTTTCTTGTTTTGCAACTGGCTGTCCACTACGGAAGCCATCCATTCGCCTTCTTCGTTGTAGCGGTAGTCACGGCGGAGGTTGGACAAGGTGCGGCCGACATTGGCGGTGTCGCCGCGCGCCAGTTGCACCCGCGCCAGCGCGGCGTAGTGGGTGGGGCTGCGGTGCCAAGTGTATTTGGCGATGTCCAGCGTGGTCTGGCAAGCGCCTTCCGCCACTTCCAGCTGATTGTTGAGCAGGGCCACTTCCGCCAGCTGTTGCTGGCGGCGGAATACTACCGGGGAGATGTCGGTGGCCTGCTTCAAGGTGGCCTGGGCTTCGTCCAGGTTATGGTTGCTGCGGTAAAGTTTGGCCAGCCAGTCGTAGGCTTCCATCACCCGGTCGTTGTCGGTGAGCACTTCTTCGAACAGCAGCCTCGCTTCGTCGTAGGCTTTCAGCCCGGTCAGCGATTTGGCCAGACCCATCTTGGCCCAGGGCACCGGCTTGATGCGCAGCACGTCCATGTACAAGGAGCGCGCGCTGTCGAAGTCGCCAATCTTCAGCGCCAGCGAGCCCTTGAGTTTCATGAAGTCCAGCGTGAACTCTCCGCGCTCGCTGATCAGACGCGAGCAGACTTCGATGGCGCTCAGGTATTCGTGGCGCATGATGGCCTCGTCCACGAGACGGAAGGCTTCGCGGCGGCGCATCGCCTTCTCCAGCCGTTCGCGCAGCACTTCGCCGGTGAAGGGTTTGAGCAGGTAGTCGTCCGGCCCCAGTTCCGCGGCGGAGATGACGCGCTGGGAGCGGCGCTCGCCGGTGACGATCATGAAGACGCAAGACTGTTTGATCAGGTTGCGTTCCTTGACCTCTTCAAACAGGTAGAGGCCGTCATAGCCGTTGCCCAGATCGTAGTCGCACAGGACCACGTCGAACTCGTATTTTCCCATCTTGGCCAGCGCGTCGCCGGCCTTGCTGGCGTACTCCACCTTGTCGGCGCCGAAGGAGGATAGGGTCATCGCCAGCGCGCGCTGCATTTCCGGCAGGCTGTCGATGATCAGGAACAGGCGCTTGCTGTACGGGTCATCGTAGCCTTTTCGCGGCGAGGCGCCGGTCTTGCCCGCGGCGACGCTTTGGAAAGTGGTCGAGTTTGTGTTGGCTGTGCTCATCTCGCTATCTTTGACGATTCTCCGCAAACTGTCATTAGTGTGACTTATAAAAATCGCTCAAGCGGCCGCCGCTGCGGCGGGAAGAGGCTCAGCCGGCGCTTAGTTTGGCGTAGCGCAGATCCAGCCACTTCACGCCGTGTTCGGCGAAGTTGATTTGCAGACGCACATCCTCGCCGCCGCCTTCGGCGTTGATCACCACGCCGCTGCCGAACTTGGCGTGCTCGACGGATTGGCCGATGCGGAAGCCCTGGCTGTTGTCAGCGGCCACGCGGCCGACTTTGGGGACCGTGCGCCAGGATGTGTTTGTCGATGCATTTGTCTTGGCCGGCGCTTTCACTTTAGCAGATAGGTCGTGGGTGAGCTCCGTCGGGATTTCGTCGACGAAGCGAGAGCGGATCGGATAGCGGCTCTGGCCGTGCAACATGCGGCTTTGCGCGTTGGACAGATAGAGCCGCTGGCGGGCGCGGGTGATGGCCACGTACATCAGCCGGCGTTCCTCCTGCAGGCCCTTGCCGTCATTCATGCTGTTTTCGTGCGGGAACAGGCCTTCTTCCAGGCCGGAGACGAATACGGCGTCGAACTCCAGTCCCTTGGCGGCGTGGACCGTCATTAGCTGCAACGCGTCGCTACCGGCTTCGGCCTGGTGCTCGCCGGCTTCCAGGCTGGCGGCGCTGAGGAATTCGGTCAGCGCCTGCGCCGGATCGTCCGGCATGAAGCCCGCGGCGGCGTTGATCAATTCGTCCAGGTTGGCCAGCCGTTCTTCGCCTTCCTTCTTGTCCTGTTCGTACATTGCGCGCAGGCCGGAGTCGTCTATGGCCAGGCTGACGGCCTCGGCCAGCTTCAGTTCGCGGCTGCGCTCGCGCATGCGCTCCACCAGCAGTACGAATTCGCCCAGCTTGGCGGCGGTGCGGCCGCCGCCGGAGGCGCAGGCGGCCTGCCACAGCGTGACGCCTTGCTCGCGGCTGACCGCCTGCAGGCCTTCCACCGTGCGCGCGCCGATGCCGCGCGCCGGCACATTGATCACGCGCAACAGCGCGTTGTCGTCTTCCGGGTTGGCGATCAGACGCAGATAGGCCAGCGCGTGCTTGACTTCCTGACGCTCGAAAAAGCGCAGGCCGCCGTAGATGCGGTAGGGAATCTGGGCGTTGACCAGCACATGCTCCAGCAGTCGCGACTGGGCGTTGGAGCGGTAGAGAATGGCCATGTCGGAGAGGTTGAAACCATCGCGCTTGAGGCTGCGCACCTCGTCGGTGATGAATTCGGCTTCCTCGCCGTCGGAATAGGCCTCGAACAGACGGATCTTTTCACCCTCGCCGGCGTCGGTCCACAGATTCTTGCCCAGCCGGCCGTCATTCTGCTCAATCAGCGCGTTGGCGGCGTTGAGGATATTACCCATCGAGCGGTAGTTTTGCTCCAGGCGCACCGGCTCGCTGACCGAGAAATCGTTGAGAAGGGAACGCATATTGCCCACTTCCGCGCCGCGGAAAGCGTAGATGCTCTGGTCGTCGTCACCGACGGCGAACAAGGAACCGTCGTCGCCGGCCAGGAGCTTGAGCCAGGCGTATTGCAGATGGTTGGTGTCCTGAAACTCGTCCACCAGGATGTGGCGGAAGCGGCTGCAGTAGTGCTGGCGCAGGGCCTGATTGGCGTTCAGCAGTTCGTAGCTGCGCAGCAGTAGCTCGGCGAAGTCCACCACGCCTTCGCGGCGACACTGGGCGTCGTAGGCGGCGTACAGTTCCACCAGTTTGGCTTCGTAGGGATTGAGCGCCGGCGGCAGCTTGTCGGCGCGCAGGCCGGCTTCCTTGCTGCCGTTGATGAAGCTTTGCACCGCGCGCGGCGGAAATTTCTCGTCGGACAGTTCCAGGCTTTTCAGCAGGCGCTTGATGGCCGCTTGTTGGTCGGCGGAGTCCAGGATCTGGAAGGTCTGCGGCAGGCCGGCGTCGCGGTAGTGCGAGCGCAGAAAGCGGTTGCACAGGCCGTGGAAGGTGCCTATCCACATGGTGCGCACGTTCACCGGCACCATGCTCGCCAGCCGGGTTTGCATCTCGCGCGCGGCCTTGTTGGTGAAGGTCACCGCCAAAACGCCGCTGGGGCTGGTTTGCCCGGTGGACAGCAGCCAGGCGATGCGGGTGGTCAGCACCCGGGTTTTGCCGCTGCCCGCGCCGGCCAGCACCAGCGCGCTCTTGTCGGGCCAGGTGACGGCGCGCAGTTGTTCTGGATTGAGGCCGGCGAGGAGATCTGTCATGGCGAGGTGTCTATCTGGTTCAGGCAAAACGCCATTTTACACTAGGCGTCGACGTCGTCGGCATTGCGTGGGGAAAAGCGAAAATGGCAGCCAAGAGGCTGCCATTCGCAGGGGCGGGTTTAGCGCTCGGCGCTTCTTGCCCAGTCGAAGCTGGGACGGAAGCTTTCCGTCAAGGTCAGCGCCATGCTGGCGGTGATGTGGTCCTTGTCTTGATAGCGCACTTTGCCATCACGGCTGGCGAAGCAGGTTTTGGCGTCGCAGAACTGGTCCAAAGGCTCCCACAGGCGGATATTCGCGTGACGGGCGGCGACGCGTTGCAATAGCTGAACAATTTGCAGGCGACGGCTCTCAACTTCAGCACGCCGAACATCGCAGGCCGCAGCGCCCAAGCGGGCGACGCATTCCGGCGGCGACTTGCTCATCTCCGCTTCCGGCAGCACCAGGACGATCTTCAGTCCCAGGCCGGCCATGTCTTGCGCGTTGCGGTTCAACGATTGTTCCAGGACTTGCAGCGAGGTGGCGCGGTCTAGCGGAGCGACGCCGGCCTTCATGCCGCCGGATAGGTTGGGAGTGCCGTCAAGGCCTGCGGCAACCAGCCCGGTCATGGCGGGCCTGCCCGGCAAGTCTTGGGCGGTGTAGCTGTTCCAGCGCGCATTGAGGAGTACGCCGGTGACGCCTTGGGCCGCCAACTGAGGTAGTTCCGCGCGCACGGCTCGGGCGAAGTTGAGGCACCAACTACGTTTTTTGCCTTCGCCCACGGGCATGGCGTCGGCCAGGGGCGGGCAGCCGTGGTAGACCCGGCGCAGGACGGCGACGCCGCTCTCTTTGGCCAGTGTGTCGTACAGCGGCATCAGATGATCGGTATGGGAGTCGCCCCAGGCCAGCAGTTTAAGCGGAGCGCCGGGCGAGCCGATCAGGCATTGCGAGCGTGAGGGCAAAGGGGCACCGTCGGCCGGCATGCCGCAATCGCCAACAAAATGAAAAGCGTCGCGTTTGGCCTGCAGAATATTTTGCTGCCCCGGCCAAGGGAAGCGCTTGGGCAGGTACATAGCGGCAGTCCCCAGCAGCCACAGGCCGAGAGTGATGCTCAGGCCGGTCCGCAGCGTGGATTTGACGTCGCGCAGCTTTCGCCATTGCCCTCGGCGCAGTGGTTGCTCCACATAGCGGTAGCTCAGCCAGGCCAGAGCCAGCGCCAGGACGCCGCCCAAGAGCATGTCGCGGGTGAGGTCGCGCTCGCCCAGGCCCCAGTAGCGGCCCAGCGCCAGCAGTGGCCAATGCCACAGATAAAAGCCGTAGGACAGCAGACCGATGCTGGTCCACGGACGAGAGCCGATGCAGCGGCTTATCGGGTTGGATGCGTCCAGCATGCCGGCCAGAATGAATAGCACGCTGCCGATGACCGGCAGTAACACAATGACGCCGGGAAAGACCATACGCTCATTCAGCAGCGCGATTGACCCCAGCAACAGCGCCAGGCCGAGAGCAGCGATGGGCAAAGCCAGACGCCGGCCTCCGCGCGGGGGCGGTAGCAAAGCCAGCAAGGAGCCGGCGGCGAATTCCCAGGCGCGGGCGGGCATCAGATAAAAGGCTTGCGGCGTATCGCGATAGCTTAGCCATAAGCTCAAGCACAGTGATCCAAGCAGGACCGCACCCAGCGCCAAGCGCATTCGCGAGTCGGTAACATGGCGATCCGCCTTGCTCAGACGGAAAACGGCCCATAGCAGCAAGGGCCAGACCAGATAATATTGCTCCTCCACCGCCAGCGACCAAGTGTGAAGGAAGACTTTGAGGTCGGCGTCGGAGTCGAAATAATCGAAGGCGTGCTTGAGAAAGTGATGGTTAGCGGACAATGTGGCAACCGCACGCACTTCTCGTCCCAGTTTTATCTGGTCGTCCGGCAGCATCACGAAATAGGCTACAACCAGGCTGGCGGCCAGCACCAGCGCTAGGGCCGGAGCCAGTCTGCGGATGCGACGCGCGTAGAATGCCTTGAAGTCAATGCGGCCTTGCGCCAGCAATTCCTGACGTAGCAGGCCGCTGATCAGAAAACCGGAAATGACGAAAAAAATGTCTACGCCGACAAAGCCGCCGCCGAATCCAGGCAGGCCGATGTGGAAGGCGACCACGCTGAGCACGGCCAGTGCGCGCAAGCCGTCGATGTCCGGCCGGTAAGCTTTGGCATCGATGCAGGAATGAGGAGTGAGCGACATATTGCAGAGAGATCAAGCCGTGATTCGGGCTTGAATAATAAAAACCAGGCATTTTATCTGCTTTTCAACTCAACCAGCCGGTTTTATCACCATAAGGGAGTATGTGCTAAGCATGGCCAGAAAGGCCGGATAGCCCAGGCATTCCCAATAGCGGGCGTAACGCCAGTAGCGCGCCGGCAGCGGTTGGCCGGCGGCGACGGCGGCGCGCGCCATCGTCGCCATGCGGATTTGCAGCCGCAGTACCGGCAGCCAGCACAGGCCGGCGAACAGGAACAGTCCTATGGAGGTGAGCAGCCAGCCGCTGGCCAGAGGCCAACCGGCCTGCCGCGCCAGCCACAGACCGGACAGCGGCTGAAAAATCACTGCTGGAGTGGTGAACCACCAGTCGGCGCGCACCACAAGCCGCGCTACCTCGGCCTGGGCTGCGCTCTGGCGGCCGCGGTTGACGAAGAACATGTAGAAGGCGGAGCCGAAGCCGGTGCCCACCATCAGGGTGGCGGACAGGATATGCAAGGTTTTGACCACGAGATAGACGTTCATGAGAGAGTCTCCCGGCGAGCGCCCAGCCAAAGCAGCATGGCCAGAATGGGCAGGTTTTTCATTAATGGCGCGAACGGATGCAGCCAGTTTTCCGGCAGCCAGATCGCCAGCGTAAGGCTATAGCCGGCGACCGCGGCGGCCTGGGCCCGCCACAAGGCGCGGCAGGGGCGCAGTAGGGTCAGCAGACCGAAGGCGAGGTCCAGGCCGCAGGCGGCGAGAAAGAGCGGCGCTGCCCAGCCGACGGGTAGCGGCAAACGCTGCAGCATGACGATGGACGCGTCCCAGGCGCTGAGCGGCGGCTGTAGGCCGCTCCACAGCCACAGCGCCGCCAGCGCGTATTCAATATTGCGTGTGGACGGATTCATGGCGCTTCCCGGAATTGGCTGCTGGCCAGCGGGGCGCGTTGCAGCAGCGCGCCGAGGGCGGCCGGGTCGCCGCAGCTGCCGCGGTTCAGCATGGTCAGGGTATCGCGGCTGATCAGGCTGGCCGGCCAGCGTTCGGCCAGCGTCGCCAGCGCCCGGCTGGCTTGAGGCGGCAGGTTGAGTATGTAGGCGGGCGAGGGCAGACCTTGCAGTTGGCGCAGCTGGCGCAGATAGTCAGCCAGCGTCAGCGCTTCGGCGCCGACGAAATCGACGACGCCCTCCGGCGCTTCATCGGCCGCGGCCAGCCTCGCCAGACCGTCGATCACGTCGTCGCGCGCGACCGGCTGCACCTGTTGGCTGCCGCCATCGGGCAGCAGCCACAGCGGCAGCCGCGCCAGTTGCAGCAGCAGACGGCTGCTGGCGCCTTGTGGACCGTAGATCAGCGAGGGGCGCGCGATGCGCGCCTCCAGGCCGCTGGCCAGCAGGGCGGCGTCGCCGCGGCCCTTGCCGGCCAGGAACAGGGTGTCCGCTTGCGGATCCGCGCCGAGGGCCGACAATTGCACCCAGCGGCGGACATCGGCCTGATAGGCCATGCTGGCCAACTGCAGCGGCCCCAGGTGATGAATGGCTTCCAGCGCGCCGGCCGGGCGGTCCAGCAGTTGGCCGGCGGCGTTGACCACCACGTCGACGTTTTCCAGCCAGTAACGCCAGTCGGCGCGCGGCTGGCGCAGATCCAACTGGCGACGGCTGGGCGCGCTGACGTGATGACCGTCTTGTTCCAGGCGCTGACGCAGCGGCCGGCCGATGAAGCCGCTGCCGCCCAAGAGCAGTATCTTCATTGCGTAGCCTCCCGGGGAGCGGCCGGCGCGGTTTGGACCTGATGGGCGCCGGGACGCGGCGCCACTTGTCGCCACACCAGACGCAACAGCACCAGCATTTGCGCCACTACGCCCAGCAAGGCCCACATCAGGATGCCGCGGATGTCCAGCCATAAGGAGGCGGAGGGGACGTCAGGCGCGAACAGCAGCACGGCTAGCAGCGGGCCGGCCAGGATCAGGATCAAGAAGGCGCGTTGCCAGAACGGGCCGCCAGCGCCGTGCTCGCAAAGCGCTTGGGTCACTTGCCGCAAAGGCCCGGCCAGCAGCCACCAGCACAGCAGGCCGCACAACAGGGGGATGATGATCATGCTGATGATGAATCCGCTCATGGTGTTCTCCTTGGTTTCTGAAATTTCTGTCAAAACAGAAATATAGTGGCAAAAAAAAGGGCGGGCATTGTGGCTGCGCCGATCCAACCCGCGCCGTGTGTTTACTTGTCCCGGCCCAGCAGCTTCTGGATGCTGGCGCCCATCTTCAATACCCGGCTCAGGGTGGCGGTGGACAGCCGCAGCATTTCACGGGTCCAGGAGGTCAGCGTGTCCATGAACTGCCAGGTGTTGCGGATGCGTTCCTGCGCCAGCGGGCTTTCCTGCTGAAAGTCCGGGCTGTCCATGCATTCCTTCAGCACCAGCAGCGTGGGTTCGATTTCGCGGCGTTGCCGCTCCGCCACGATGATGCGGAACAGTTCCCAGACATCGCCCGAGGTCTCGAAGTGGTCGCGGCGGTCGCCCAGCACATGCACGGTGCGGATCAGTTGCCAGTTTTGCAGCTCTTTCAGACTATTGCTGATGTTGGAGCGGGCCACGTTGAGGGTGTCGGCCAGTTCCTCGGCGTTCAGCGGGCGTCCGGTAATGAACAGCAGCGCGTGTATTTGAGCAACGGTGCGGTTCACGCCCCAGCGGGTGCCCATTTCGCCCCAGTGCAGCACGAAGCGTTGAGATACGGGTGTCAGTTCCATGGGGTTAACAATATTTGTTTCCGAAATTTCTGTCAACACAGAAATTCATTGGCATGATGAAAAAAAGGGAGCGGAGGGGAAGGGGCCGTGCCCGGTGAGCGGGCACGGCGTCGAAGAAGTCAGTGCTGATGGAACAGGGCGTTGTGCCCGGCAGCGCCGGTTTCGGCGGCTTGGGCCTTGCGGCCGCGGATGCGGTCCCACACTTTTTCGTGGAAGTAATAAGCCACGGTGTTGACCAGCGGTTCCACCAGGGCCAGCAGGCTGGAAACGCCGATATTGCCGGTCAGTAGATAGGCCACGCTGAAGGCGACAGTGAAATGGCAGATGGCGAAGGTGATGGTCTTGAGCATGGCTAGGCTCCTCGGTGAGAATTAACTGAATGATAGTCATTCTCATTTATGTGTGCCAGTTGATTCTTTTGCTCAAGTCGATAGCGTAACACTAATGAATGTTTGATCTTAATTGTGGAATCCGCCGGCGGAGAGTGGGGCTTCCGCCGGCAGGGGCTTACTGTTTGACGCCCAGTTCGCGTAGGCGCTCGTTCAGATAGCTGTCCGCGGTGTAGCGGTTGGACAGCACGACTTCCGGCCGCGGGTGCAGGAACAGCGGCAGCGAGATGCGGCTCTTGGTCGCGCCTTCGCCGGTGGGGTTGACCACGCGGTGCTGGGTGGACGGGTAGTAGCCGCCGGAGGCTTCTTGCAGCATGTCGCCGATATTGACCACCAGGGTGCCGAAATCACAGGGCACGTCCAGCCACTCGCCTTGCTTGTCCTGTACTTGCAGGCCAGGTTCGTTGGCGGCGGGCAGGATGGTCAGCAGATTGATGTCGCCGTGGGCGGCGGCGCGCAGCGAGCCGGCGGGTTCCCGGCCGGTGAGTGGCGGATAGCGCAGCACGCGCAGCAGGGTCTTCTGGCTGTCTGCGATCATGTGGGACAGCGGTTCGGTGTAGCTGGCGGCGATGTGGGCCGGGGTGTATTGCTGCACCCAGGACAGCAGTTCTTGAGCCAACTGGTTGGCGACGGCGTAGTAGCGGTCGGCATCCGCCTTGAGTTCCGGCGGTACACGGCCCCACGGGTAGATGTGGAAGTATTCCTTGATGTCTTTCAGGCTTGAGCCCTTGGCGGTTTCCGACACCTCCGGGGAAAACCAGCCGTCCTGGCGCTCCATGGAGAAGGCGTAGTCGTATTTGGCCTGGCTGTTGAAGAAGGCAAGCCAGTCCGCATAGATTTTTTCGACCAGGTCCTGGGGTACCGGATGATTGACCAGCACGCCGAAGCCGGTTTCGTGCAGCGAACGGGTGAATTGTTCCGCGGCGTCCGGCGCGTGGTAGTCGACAACTCTGACATTCATGGGGTGGGGTTCCTGAGGATGCAGGACGCTGCCATTCAATGGCGGGGCAGGCGTCAAGGGCTGGGATTTTACCCGCGCGGCTGTGCATCACCAAGCGCTTGCTGTAGTCCTTCAGGGCAGATGTCGCGCTGTAGCAACTGGGCTTCAGGCGCAGCGGCGGATTCGCGGGGAAGAACCCGCTGTTCCAGCCGCGCTTTCGGCGCAGAGCCGACCCGCGCGCAGCAGTTGCTGTACGCGCCAGAACAGAAGGTCGGATGAAACCAGTGCGTCCCGGATGCGGATGAACGCGGCGCCGACCAGGCGCTGGATAGCGAGCGGGTCCGCGCCGGCCTGTTCCAGCAGCAGCGCATCGTAATGCTCCAGCGGCGCTTCAACGATGGTGTTGTCCTGCCAGCGGCGTAGTCCCTGGCCGCGTTCGCGCCAGTGGCGCCATTGCGCGGCCAGCGCTTGCCGTTCCGCGGCGCTGAGCGGGCGTTGCAGCGGCCGGCAGGCGGCCAGCTGTTCCAGCGGCAGCATGGCCAGACTCCATTCCGCCATCTCGTCGCCGGCTTGCCATGCCGGTTCCGGCACGGCGATGACGGACAGCGGGCAGTGCGCCGGCAGTTGTTCTGCCAACAGCGCCAGCGTCAGGTGGTCGCCGGCGTTGCGGCCCAGCCAGATGGTGAGCGGGCGCGGCTGTTCCAGAAGCCGCAGCAGCGCCTTGCGGCTGGCCTGGTGGCGGAGCAGCCAGCCGTCCTCGTATTCCGGCAGCCAGGGTTGAGCTTGTAGCAGTTGTTGGTGCCAGGCCAGGCGCAGGCCTTGATCGATGGCGTCGGCGTCCAGAAGCGGGCCGGCGCTTAGATCTTCGATGAAGGGTAGGACTTCGCCGTTGAGCAGGCCGTCGCGTCGCAGCGCGTTCAGCATGCCGGCGGCGGAGTCGCCGACAGCGAGGTGGGCCCGCTCAGCGCTCATACGCGCTGATCCATATCCAGCGCCGGGGTGCCTTCGCAGGCGCGGGCCACCACGCGGGCGGGCACGCCGACCACGGTGGTGTGGGCCGGCACGTCTTCCAGCACCACGCTGCCGGCGCCTATCTTGGCGCAGGCGCCCACCTGGATGTTGCCGAGGATGGAGGTGTTGGCGCCGATCAGCACGCCGTCGGCGATCTTGGGATGGCGGTCGCCGTGTTCCTTGCCGGTTCCGCCCAGGGTCACGCCCTGCAGCATCGAGACGTTATCGCCGATGACGGCGGTTTCGCCCACCACGACGCCCGTGCCGTGGTCCAGCATCACGCCCTGGCCGATGCGGGCGGCCGGGTGGATGTCGGCGCCGGTGACTTCGGAAATGCGGTTTTGCAGAAACAGCGCCAGGGTTTTGCGCTCTTCCCGCCACAGCCAGTGGGTGATGCGCTGGCACTGGATGGCGTGGAAGCCTTTGAAATAGAGCAGCGGGGTGGAGTAGTTGTCGCAGGCCGGATCGCGGTCGAAGCAGGCGCTGATGTCGGCGCGCGTGGCGGCGCTGATGGCCGGGTCGGCGTCCAGCGCTTCTCGGAACAGTTCCATCAGCGCGCGGGCGTCCATCACCGGGCTGGCGAGCTTGCTGGACAGGTGAAAGGCCAGCACGTCTTCCAGGGTATTGTGGCGCAGCACGGTCATGTGCAGGAAACTGGCCAGCATGGGCTCGTCTTGCGCGGCTTGTTCGGCTTCCTGCCGGATGGCGAACCAGAGCGGATCGCCGTTTTCTTCGTTCATTTTGCGAAACTCCCTTACGCCGAGGCGATCGTCTCAGCGGTCTTTCAATTGCCAGAATAGTGCGTGGTCGAATGGGGACCACCAGGCGGTGCGCACGCCGCTGGCCGCCAGCGCGTCGCGCACCCACTGGTTGCAGGTGGTCAACGGGCTATAGCGGCCGTTGGCCAGATAAAACGCATCCTGATCATGATAATGATAGCCCTGCATCCAGAGGGCTTTTCCGATTGCGTCGCGGGCGACGGAGGCCTGGATGAAGCCGGCCAGCCGCCGGTATTGTTCCGGCGCAAGCATCAGGCGCCGAGTGGCGGCGCCTTCGCGCGGCATCGGCAGATATTCCACATGCAGTACGGCGCCGTCCAGCCCGGACAGGGCGTAAAGCGCTTTGCCTGGGGTGAGGTCCGACCAGTCCCGTGTTTCCAGGAAAAAGCTGCGGCTGCCCCAGCCTATGCCCACATAGGGCAGTTTGTCCAGATTGGGCCCGGCGCGCGGATGCTCTGGGGAGAAGGTCTCGTCCCAGTTCATGCCGGGGCCGCTGCGCGGCAGCAGCAGGCCAGCGTGCACACCATTGCTGTCCAGGAAAACCGGAATGCCGGCGTCGCTCTGCCGCCAGTCACGGTTGACCGGGAGCAGCCCAAGCGTCAGCGCGGCGAGCAGGTAGAGCGAAATTAGCGCCAGCAGGCCCAGCGCCGCGCGGGACAACAGGCGCGGCAGCCGGGCCGCCAGACGAAACGGGCGGAATGACATGGCGGCTTACAGCAGGACGACGTCGAATTGCTCCTGGGTGTAGGTGGCTTCCACCGACAGCGAGATCGGCTTGCCGATGAAGTCGATCAGCATCGCCAGGCTTTGCGATTCTTCGTCGATGAACATGTCGATCACCGATTGCGCGGCCAGGATGCGGTAACCCTTGGCGTCGAACTGACGCGCTTCGCGCACAATCTCGCGCTGGATCTCGTAGCACACGGTTTGCGCGGTCTTGATCTCGCCGCGGCCCTGACAGGTGGGGCAGGGCTCGCACAGTACGTGGGCCAGGCTTTCACGGGTGCGCTTGCGGGTGATTTCCACCAGGCCCAGGCTGGTAAAGCCGTTGAGGGTGACGCGGGTACGGTCGCGCGCCATCGCCTTGGCCAGCTCCGCCAGCACCGCGGATTGGTGCTCGTCGTTGTCCATGTCGATGAAGTCGACGATGATGATGCCGCCCAGATTGCGCAGCCGCAGCTGTCGGGCGATGGTCTGGGTGGCTTCCAGATTGGTCTTGAAGATGGTTTCGTCGAAATTGCGGTTGCCGACGAAGCCGCCGGTGTTGACGTCAATGGTGGTCATCGCCTCGGTCTGGTCGATGATCAGATAGCCGCCGAACTTCAGGTTGACGCGGCGCGCCAGCGCCTTGTCGATCTCGGCCTCGATGCCATGCAGCTCGAACAGCGGGCGTTCTCCGCTGTAGCGTTCTATCTTGTCCACGGCGATCTGCACGTATTGCTCGGCGAACTCCACCATGCGGCTGTAGTTTTCCGTGGAGTCCACCACCACCTGGTCGGTGAAGCCGCTGACCATGTCGCGCAGCACGCGCACCGCCAGCGGGAGGTCTTCGTAGAGCAGGCTTTGCGCCGGAAGGTGCTGGGATTTGTGGCGGATGTCGGACCACAGCTTGGACAAGTAGCCGATGTCGGCGGCCAATTCGTCGTCGCGCGCGGTCTCTGCGCTGGTGCGGATGATGTAGCCGCGCGGGCTGTTGGCCGGTAACAGTTTTTCCAGCCTGGATTTCAGATTGTGGCGCTCGCTTTCGCTGTCTATCTTCTGCGATACGCCGATGTGCTCTTCCTGCGGCAAGTGCACGAGGAAGCGTCCGGCCAGCGAGATCTGGGTGGACAGACGCGCGCCCTTGGTGCCAATCGGATCCTTGATCACCTGCACCAGCACGGTCTGCCCCTCGAACAGCATCTTCTCGATGCGTTGGGGTTCGGTCGGGTGCTGGCGCTGTTCCAGCACGTCGGCGATATGCAGAAAGGCGGCGCGTTCCAAGCCGATTTCAATGAAGGCGCTCTGCATGCCGGGCAGCACGCGCTTGACCTGGCCCAGATAGATGTTGCCGACAATGCCGCGGCTGGCTGCGCGCTCCACATGCAGTTCCTGAACCACGGCGTCTTCCAGCACCGCGACTCGGGTTTCCTGCGGGGTGATGTTGACTAGGATTTGTTCCTTGGGGCGCGGCAGATCGCGCGGCAGGGGTATCGATTGATGCAGCATGGTGGTCCCCCGGGCGCTCATGGAAACTGGAAGCCGAATTCGCTCAGCAGCGCCGCGGTTTCGAAGATAGGCAGGCCCATCACGCCGCTGTGGCTGCCGTGGATGCGCTCGACGAAGACGCTGGCTTTGCCCTGGATGCCGTAAGCGCCGGCCTTGTCGAAAGGCTCGCCGCTGTCCAGGTAGCGCTCAATGTCCTGCTCGCTGAGCGGGCGGAAGAACACCTCGGTGACCGAGGTCTTGAGCCGCACCTTGTCGCCTTCGCGCACCGCCACGCTGGTGATGGCTTGATGGCTGCGGCCGGAGAAGGCCCGCAGCATGCGGCGGGCGTCGTCGGCGTTTTCCGGCTTGCCGAAGATTTCGCCGTCCATCGCCACCGTGGTGTCGGCGGCCAGCAAGGGCCGGGACGGCAGTCCGCAAGACACCACGACCTGCCAGCCGGCCTCGGCCTTGGACAGCGCCAGCCGTTCTGTGTAAGCGACGGCGGATTCGCCGGGCCGCACCGATTCGTCGATATCGGCGTGGATGCGCTCCAGGTGCATGCCCAACTGTTCCAGAATTTCGCGGCGGCGAGGGCTGCCGGAGGACAGGTAAATCCGGGTGTCATTTGCGGTCATGATAGTCTGCTCATTTGTTCTTTCGGTCGCTGTCTAGGTTACCAGACGCGTGATGCCGCAACCATCGAATCCATCAGGCGCCAGGCTTTTTCAGGCCGCCGCGGTCCGTGTTACATGGCGTCAATTTGCTGTTTTTAAAGGCGCGGAAGCGGTGCCCAGGCGGGTTTTTTTCCTGCGCCCTGCTGCGGCGGGGCGCTCTCCCCGGTATCATGGCGGCTTGCTTCCCCATCCCCTGTCGTCATACCCCGATGCCCAACCCTAGCGCTTCTCCGTTTGCCCGCGCCGCTACCTTGGCGGCCATCTTGTTGATCTTGTTCAATCCCTTGGGCATCGATCTTTACCTGTCGGCAATGCCGGCGATGCAGCTGCATTTTCAGGCCGATGTCGCGATCAGCCTCAGCGTGTTCATTTTCAGCCTGGGGCTGGGGCAGTTGCTGTTCGGCCCGTTGGCGGACAGGATAGGCCGCAAGCCGGTGGCTTTGGGCGGCCTGCTGCTGTACGCCGCGGCCGCGTTTCTGGCTAGCCGCAGCGACAGTCTGGGCGGTTTTCTGGGCTTGCGCGCGCTGCAGGGCTTGGGCGCTAGCGCCAGTTCGGTGTGCGCGTTCACCCTGGTGCGAGATTGTTTTTCCGGCAATGCCGCCGCGCAGCGCTACAGCCTGCTCAATGCCGCTCTGAACGTGGTGCCGGCGATGGCGCCCTTGCTGGGCGGCTGGCTGACTGTGCGCTGGGGCTGGCAGTCCTGCTTCCTGGCGCTGGCAGGCAGCGCGGTGCTGGCGGCGGCGTGGCTGGCCTGGAAGATGCCGGAAACCCGGCCCGCTGTTGCCAGCGCCGACAGAGGGCCGGCGATCAGCATGCGCCAAGTGCTGTCCACGCAGGCGCTGCGCCGCTATGGGGCTTGCTGCTGCGCGGCGCTGGCTTTGATCGTCAGCTATGTGACGCTGGCGCCGGCGGTGCTGATTGAGCGCGGCGGGGTGGACGCCACCACCTTCGGTTTGCTGTTCGGCGGCAACGCCCTCTTGGTGATGGCGGCCAGCTTCCTTGGCTTGAAGCTGATCGGCCGCTTTGGTCAAAAAGCGATGTTGCGCTACGGTCTCAACATCATGTTGCTGGCGGGGGTCATGTTGTTGTCGCTATCCGGCCTGCCGGGCGCTTGGCACTATATGTTGCCGATAGGCGTGCTGAGCGTGGGCTTCGCCTGGACATTGGGGCCGGCCAGCGGCATGGCGATGGCGCCGTTCTCTCAGGGCGCCGGCCGCGCCGCCGCCTTGTTGGGCTGCGGGCAGATGTTGTTCGCAGCCGGCGTGTCGGCGGGCCTGGCCGCTTTGCCGTTGCCGGGCGAATGGGCGCTGGGCGCGATGGTGTTGCTGTTGGCCGGATTGTGCCGTTGGCTGACCCGGCCCGCCGCGGCGATTCGGGAAAATCCTCACTGATTTTCAAGTGTTTGGCATGTATTGTGAGATTTGTGGCGCAGGGGCGGCTTTAGCTCTTGTCGGGCAGCCTACAATCGGCAGACAATTGGCCAAAACTTGAGAATTGACTTCGACAATGAGGCGCGACGGCAAGCTGTCCGGCGCTTCTCCGTTCTTTGTACTGATTAGCAGATTTCATGAACAAACATATTCCGCGCAAGCGCTTCGGCCAGAATTTCCTGCAGGACGCCAGCGTCATCGCCAACATCGTGCATGCGGTGAATCCGCAGCCGGACGATGTGGTCATCGAGATCGGCCCCGGACTGGGCGCGATCACCAAGCCGCTATTGGCTGCACTCAAGCATCTGCATGTGGTGGAGATCGACCGCGACATCATCAGCCGTTTGCAAACGGAGTTTCCGGCGGAGCGTTTGAGCATTCATGCCGGGGACGCGCTGGCGTTCGACTTCGCCTCGGTGGCGGAGGGCAAGCTGAAGATCGTCGGTAATCTGCCTTACAATATTTCCACGCCCCTGCTGTTCCATCTGGCCACTTACGGTCAGAAAGTCACCGACATGCATTTCATGTTGCAAAAAGAGGTGATCGAACGCATGGTGGCGGAGCCGTCCACCGCCGACTACGGCCGATTGACGGTGATGTTGCAGTATCGCTTTGAAATGGAGAACATCCTGCATGTGCCGCCGGAAGCGTTCTGGCCGCCTCCGAAGGTGGATTCCGCCGTGGTGCGGATGATTCCGGCACCGGGCCGTTGCGGCGTGGCCGACGATGAGGCGCTGCTGGAGCAGGTGGTGACCACGGCGTTTTCGCAGCGGCGCAAGACGCTGAAGAACAATTTGAAGGGTCTGCTGGACGCGGATGGCTTCGCCGCGCTGGCGCTCGATCCCGGGCTGCGGCCGGAGAACCTGCCGGTGGGGGATTACGTCCGCCTGGCCAATTATCTGAGCGCGAAAGGCCTCAAGGCCAAACGCCAGTAACAGGGCGTTGAAAGTAAAAAACACGAGCGGGCGTTCAGCGCCCGCCGCACTACAAAGAGTCGTCTGTCCCCGTCCTTGTTGGCGGGGGCTGTCTATCACAGGAAGTGAAAAAGGAGAAACTTCATGCGTATTCGCTCCACCCTGATCTGTGCCGCCACTTTGGGCGCCTTCTGCGCCGCTCCGGCCATGGCCGCCGAACTGACCGGCACTCTCAAGAAAATCAAGGATTCCGGCGTGATCGTTTTGGGCAACCGCGACGCGTCCATTCCGTTTTCCTACTACGACAATAACCAGAAGCCGGTGGGCTACTCGGTGGATTTGGCCAACAAAGTGGTTGAGCAGGTGAAAAAAGAGCTGAAAATGCCGAACCTGCAGGTCAAATACAATCTGGTGACGTCGCAGACTCGCATCCCGCTGGTGCAAAACGGCACAGTGGATCTGGAGTGCGGTTCCACCACCAATAATGTGGAGCGTCAGAAGCAAGTGGCGTTCTCGGTGGGCATCTTTGAAATCGGCACCCGTCTGTTGACCGCCAAGACCTCCGGCATCAAAGACTTCCCGGATCTGAAGGGCAAGAACGTGGTGACCACCGCCGGCACCACTTCCGAGCGCCTGATCAAGGCGATGAACGCCGATAAGAAGCTGGGCATGAACATTATCTCGGCCAAGGATCACGGTGAATCCTTCCTGATGCTGGAGTCCGGCCGCGCCGCGGCCTTCATGATGGACGACGCGCTGCTGTACGGCGAGATGGCCAAGGCCAAGAACCCGGCCAACTGGGTGGTCACCGGCAAGGCGCAGTCCTACGAGATCTACGGCTGCATGCTGCGCAAGGAAGATCCCGCCTTCAAGAAGGTGGTGGACGCCGCGCTGAGTAACACCTTCAAGTCCGGCGAGGTCAACAAGATCTACGCCAAGTGGTTCACCAGCCCGGTGCCGCCCAAGGGGCTGAACCTGAACTTCCCGATGTCCGATGAATTCAAGGAGCTGATCGCCAAGCCGACCGACAAGTCTGCCGAGCAGATGTAAGTCGCGGTTGGCGCGTCGCCGCCCCGTGCTCCCCGCCGTTTCGCGGGAAGCACGGGGCGTGCGGCCGTACCCGCTTTCTTTGTGTGTGGCCGGGCGTTTAAGCCGGGCCGCGGCCCGCCGGCGCGGATGAGCGCGCCGGCGGGCTGGCGTTGTGGGAGTGAAGCATGAATTACCACTGGGACTGGATGGTGTTTTTCAAGTCCACCGGGGTGGGTAGCGAAATCTATCTGAACTGGTTCGTGTCCGGCCTGGGCTGGACCATCGCCGTGGCGTTGGCCGGCTGGGCGATCGCCCTGGCTTTGGGCTCGGTGCTGGGCGTGATGCGCACGGTATCGAACCGGTGGGTGGCGGGCATCGCCACCGCCTACGTCGAGTTGTTCCGCAATGTGCCCTTGTTGGTGCAGTTGTTCGTCTGGTACTTTCTGATCCCGGATCTGCTGCCCGAGGGTGCGCAAACCTGGTTCAAGCAGGACCTGGCGCCGGCCACTTCCGCCTTTCTGTCGGTAGTGGTGTGTTTGGGGTTGTTCACCGCGGCGCGGGTGTGCGAGCAAGTGCGCACCGGCATCGAGGCTCTACCGCGCGGTCAGCGCAACGCGGCGCAGGCGATGGGCTTCACCTTGCCGCAAGCCTACCGGCACGTGCTGTTGCCCCAGGCCTTCCGCATCATCATTCCGCCGCTGACCAGCGAGTTTTTGAATATTTTCAAGAACTCTTCGGTGGCTTCGCTAATCGGCCTGATGGAGCTGCTGGCGCAAACCAAGCAGACCGCGGAGTTCTCCGCCAACATCTTTGAGGCCTTCACCCTGGCCACCATCATTTATTTCGTGCTCAATATGAGCTTGATGACGCTGATGGCCTGGATCGAGCGGCGCGTGCGCATTCCCGGCATGATGGGGGGCAAATGATGGAATTGGATTTCAGTCAGATCGTTCCGGCGCTGCCGGGTTTGTGGCAAGGCATGCAGCTGACCCTGAAACTGCTGGTGATGGCGGTAGCGGGCGGCGTGGTGTTGGGCACCTTGCTGGCCCTGGCCCGGCTCTCCGAGCACCGGGTGTTGTCGCCGCTGGCCAAGTTCTACGTTAATTACTTCCGCTCCATCCCCTTGCTGCTGGTGATCTCCTGGTTCTATCTGGTGGTGCCGATGGTGCTGAACTGGATTACCGGCAGCCTGGAACCGGTGGGCGCGTTCACCTCGTGCCTGGTGGCCTTCGTGATGTTCGAGGCGGCGTATTTCTCCGAAATCGTCCGCGCGGGCATTCAGGCCATCCCCAAGGGCCAGGCCGGCGCGGCCTACGCGCTGGGGATGAACTACGGCCAGGTGATGCGGCTGGTGATCCTGCCGCAGGCCTTCCGCAAGATGACGCCCTTGCTGCTGCAGCAGTCCATCATTCTGTTCCAGGACACTTCGCTGGTGTACGCTGTGGGTTTGATGGATTTCCTGAACACCGCCCGCTCCAAGGGCGATGTCGTCGGTTTGCCGCATGAGTTCCTGCTATTTGCCGGCGCGGTGTATTTCGTGATCAGTTTCGGCGCTTCCCTTTTGGTGAAGCGCATGCAAAAAAGGTTGGCTGTATGAGCGCAATGATTTCCCTGAAGCAAGTCAGCAAGTGGTACGGACAGTTCCAGGTCCTGACCGATTGCACCACCCAGGTCGCCAAGGGCGAGGTGGTGGTGGTGTGCGGGCCGTCCGGTTCCGGCAAGTCCACCTTGATCAAGTGCGTCAATGCGCTGGAGCCGTTTCAGAAGGGCGAGATCGTTGTCGACGGCATCTCGGTGGGCGATCCCAAAACCGACCTGCCCAAGCTGCGCAGCCGCGTTGGCATGGTGTTCCAGCACTTCGAACTGTTCCCGCACCTGTCCATCACCGAGAACCTGGCCATCGCTCAGGTCAAGGTGCTGGGCCGCGGCCAGGACGAGGCGCGGGACAAGGGCCTGAAGCTGTTGGACCGCGTGGGCTTGAAAGCGCACGCCGACAAGTTTCCCAGCCAGTTGTCCGGCGGCCAACAGCAGCGGGTGGCGATTGCGCGCGCGCTGGCGATGGACCCGATCGCGATGTTGTTCGACGAGCCCACCAGCGCGCTGGACCCGGAGATGATCAACGAGGTGCTGGACGTGATGACCGAGTTGGCGCACGAGGGCATGACCATGATGTGCGTGACCCACGAGATGGGCTTTGCCCGCCGCGTGGCCAACCGCGTGATCTTCATGGATCAGGGCCACATCGTGGAGGATTGCGATAAGGACGAGTTCTTCGGCAATCTGGACGGCCGCTCCGAGCGGGCTCGTCACTTCCTGTCCAAGATCTTGCAGCACTGATTCCAATCCCATTTAACACCGATAACTTTGTCGGCTTCACTACGCGGGGCCTTGCCGTACTCTCTTGTACTGTCTGCGGCCTCGCTTGTTCGCCTTCGCGTTTTCGGTTCTAACTGGAACTGGAGTGAGCCCAGCTAGGCCGCAAAGACAAAGCCCGCCATTTGGCGGGCTTTGTCTTTGGACGAGACGATCAGTTGCCGTTCTTGATCTGCTGGCTGACCTGGTTTTCCTCCTGGTTCAGCGTTTTTTGTTCCTGCTTGGTGATGTGGCCGTGGTCCAGCTTGGCCATGCCTTGTTCTTGCTGGCGGATGTCGCGGTCTTCACCGTGCAGCTTGCGCGCTTCGTCGCGGCTGATCTTGCCTTCCTTCAGTTCGTGGTGGATGCGGCGGTCCTGATGGTGCAGGCGCTGATTGACTTCCTCGCGGCGTGGATGTTCTTTCTGCCATTCTGATTCGGCCCGGGCCTGGGCGGCGAACAATAAACTGGCGGCGAGCAGGCTGGCCAGCATGAGGGGGCGAGCGTTCGTTTTCATCTTGATCTCCTGGAATGGCAATAACTGCCAGATGTCAGCCTAGGGCAGAAGACGGTAAGTATCTGTTAAGGCTGGTTAATCTGTGTTGCCATTGGCGGGCGCCGACATGAAAACCGTGAAATCTCCGTCCGCGGGCGCGTGGAGGTTCAGGAAGTCCAGCTTGGCTGCGCGGTCCAGCCGCTTGAACGCGTACTCGGCCTTCAGGGCGTCGGAGCGTCCGGTGCAGACTAGCACCAGGGCCAGCGCTTGCGGCGGATTGAGCCGAGTGTAGCGCGCGCCCTTGCCGGCGGCGTGCTGGGCGTAGCGGCGCGCCACATCGGTGGTGACGCCGGTGTAAAGCGCGCCGTCCTGGCAGCGCAGCACGTATAAAAACCAGGGCCGGGGGGAAGCCCGGCCCTGAGTGCCTCGCGCGGCGGCGGACTTAGATGCTGGCATCCAGATTGACCAGCGGGCTGATCAGCACCCGCTCGGTGCGGTTGCCCTTTTGCACGGTGACGCGCAGCTTCCATTCGCCGACGGTGATTTCATCGCCCTCGCGCGGAATGCGCTCCAGGCAGTCCATCAGCAGGCCGGCCACGGTGTGGAAGTCTTCGTCCTCGAAGTCCCCCAGCACGATGTGCTGTTCCAGCGTCACCAGTTCCAGGCTGCCTTCCACATCGAAGCTGCCGTCGGCCTGCTGCAGGATGGCCGGCAGTTCGTGACGCTCGTGCTCTTCCGGAAACTCGCCGGCGATGGCCTCCATCAAGTCCTTTTGGGTGACGATGCCTTCCAGGCTGCCGAACTCGTTGACCACGAAGGCCATGTCCGCCGAATGTTGGCGGAAGCTCTCCAGCGCCTTGAGCACGGTGACGGTTTCCGGCAGCACCAGCGGCTGACGCAGGGCGGCGTCGATGTTCATCTCGCCGCCGTCCAGCAACTGGGTCAGCAGGTCTTTGCGCGCGACGATGCCCAGCGGCTCGTCTATGCTGCCGTCCCGGATCACCACCAGCCGGGAGTAGGGGCTATCGCGCAGCACTTTGCGCTGGGCATCCTGGCTCTGGCTCAGGTCCAGGCGGTGGACATCGGCGCGCGGCGTGGCGATCACGCGGATCGGCCGCTCGGCCAGGGTCAGCACGCTGTGTATCATCGCGCGCTCGTTTTGGGCGAAGGCTTCTTGCGGTTCGGCGTCCTTGCTGTCTTCCACCTTGCCTTCATCGGCGCTGGGGCTGGTCAGCTTGCTGCCCATCAGGCTCAGCACCGCGTTGGCGGTGCGTTCGCGCAAGGATTGGTTGCGGTTCAGGTAGCGGATGCGGTTGGCCTGAGAGACCTGGTTAAAGGCCTCGATCAGCACCGAGAAGCCGATCGCCGCGTACAGATAACCCTTGGGAATATGGAAGCCGAAGCCTTCCGCCACCAGGCTGAAACCGATCATCAGCAGGAAGCCCAGGCACAGCATCACCACGGTGGGGTGGGCGTTGACGAAGGCGGTCAGCGGTTTGCTGGCGGCAATCATCATCAGCATGGCGATGATGACTGCCAGCATCATCACCGGCAGGTGTTCGGCCATGCCGATGGCGGTGACCACCGAGTCGATGGAGAATACCGCGTCCAGCACCAGGATCTGGGCGACGACGGTGCCGAAGGCGGCGTAAGCCTTCTGGCCATTGCTCTTCACTTCATCCACGCCTTCCAGGCGTTCGTGCAGTTCCGTGGTGGCTTTGAACAACAGGAATACACCGCCGCCCAGCATGATGAGATCTCGCCCCGAGAAGGGTTGGCTGAGCACATGGAACAGCGGCGAGGTCAGCGTCACTAGCCAGGAGATGCTGGCCAGCAGCACTAGACGCATGATCAGAGCGAGCGACAGGCCGGTGATGCGGGCGCGGTCGCGTTGGTGCGGGGGGAGCTTTTCCGCCAGGATGGCGACGAAGATCAGGTTGTCAACGCCCAGCACCACCTCCAGGATGATCAGCGTGAGGAGGCCAAGCCAGGCGGAAGGGTCAGACAGCCACGAAACGTCCATGATGAAAACGAAGATTCCTTATAAATAAAAACGGGGTAAAAATAGCACAGTCGGAGCGCGATTAACAAAAATCCGTCGCGACCGGCCGCGCCGGCAAGAGAAAAACCCCGCGTCGGCGGGGTGGCTCGGGGGGAGGTTTAGAACACGCTCACGATCTCGCGAGCTTGAGCGAGACACGGTGTTGAGGCGGAGAAAGCGGGGTGTATCTGTTTACACCCCGTGCCACCAAGAGCAGCAGATCGCAAGCAGGCTCTTACAGGCCGCCGTAGGAATGCAGGCCGGCCAGGAACATATTGACGCCGAGGAAGGCGAAGCTGGTGACTAACAAGCCCACCACCGCCCACCAGGCCAGCGGCGCGCCGCGCCAACCCTTGACCAGGCGAATGTGCAGCCAGGCGGCGTAGTTCAGCCACACGATCAAAGCCCAGGTTTCCTTGGGGTCCCAGCTCCAGTAACCGCCCCAGGCGTCTGCGGCCCACATTGCGCCCAAGATGGTGGCGATGGTGAAGAACAGGAAGCCGACGGCGATGGCTTTGTACATCACCTCGTCCAGCACTTCGGCCGGCGGCAGCTTGTCCTTGAGCCAGCCCTTCAGTGAGAGGAGTTCAGCGATGCCGAGCATGGCGGCGATGGCGAAAGCGCCGTAGCCGACGAAGTTGGCCGGCACGTGTATCTTCATCCACCAGGATTGCAGCGCCGGGATCAAGGGTTGGATCTCGTGAGCCTGGCGGTCGAAGGTGTACCACAGGATGAAGCTGACCGAGGCGCAGATCACCAGCAGCACGAAGGCGCCCATCTGACGCGCCGCGTACTTGGCTTCGTAGTACAGATACATCAGCGAGGTGATCAGCGTGAACAAGACGAAAACTTCGTACAGATTGGACACCGGGATGTGGCCGATGTCCGGACTGATCAGGTAGCTTTCGTACCAACGGGTGAACAAGCCGGCCAGGCCCATCACCGACGCGGCCCAGGTCAGGCCGGTGCCCATGCGGTTGAGGGTGTCGGAGCGAGTCAGCAAGCCGATCCAGTACGAGAAGGCGGCTAGGAAAAACAGCGTGCACATCCACATGATGGAGGATTGGCTGGACAGCATGTACTTGAGCAGGAAGGCGGTCTGCCCGCGCGCGAGCTCATGCTGATAAACCTGGATCGCCAGCAACGAGATACAGCCCGCCAGCGGGAAGAACCAGCGCCAGGATTTCCAGAACCAGCCCAGGCCGATCAAGCCCAGCGCCGAGCCGGCCAGGATAGCCTGCTCATAGCCGTCCATGTAATGGTTGTACAGCGCGTAGCTATAGCCGGCGGCGCCCAGCACCAGCAGCGCGTAGAGCCAGTCGGCCAGGCTCAGCCGTTTCAGCAGCGGCTGTTGCGAGAAAGAAGCGTGGGCCAGTTCCATCATGCACCTCGTACCAGCTGTTTGATTAGTTGAGTATGGCGCGCAAAGTCGCCGTCCAGATCGCGATTATGCCGGTTTGACGTCATCGCTACCCGTACTTTGGAACCGTTGACGCGAATCCATAGACGCAGCTCGCGCACGTAGAACATCAGGATGATGCCGAAGACCAGCAGCACCGAGCCCAGATAGACCAGGGTCTTGCCGGGCGAGCGGGTCAGCTGCAGGCCGGAGGCTTGCACCTGCTCGAAGCCTTCCAGTTGCAGGAATACCGGCGCGCCGTAGTCGTGCAGCGAGCTGACCGCCACCAGGCTGTCCAGCAGGAAGCGGTAATGCTCGCTGTCCAGCTTCATCGCCGGCAGGCCGGCTTTTTCGTCCGCCACCGCCATCACGTCCGCCACCGCGCCTTGCAGGATCTTGATATAGGTTTGCGCCACGGCCTGGCGTTTGTCTTGCGGCACGCGGGCGTCCAGGAACTTCTCCAGGCCGACGAAGCCGCTGTCGCCGAAGCGCGCCAATACCCATTTGACGCTGTCGGTGAACTGCTGCTGCATTGCCGGGCTGATAGCGTCGCCTTTCAGCGCCTTGTGCGCGGCGCGGCGGGCGATTTCGTCGTAACGCGCCGGGTCCAGCAAGGCGGCGCGCAGGCGCATGAAGCGCTCCACGCTCATCTCTTCATCCAAGGGGATGCGCACGTATTGGAACGGTTCGGCCACGGTTTTGCGCACGCCGGCCATCTGATAGCTGGCGCCGTCTTGCTGAATCGGGGCCATGTAATGCATGAACTCCACCGCTTGACCCTGGGCGTCGCGCAGTTTGAAACTGATCGACGGCCCCTGGTTTTTCAGCTGCTTGTCTTGCTTTACCTCGCGCGCGTCGTGCATGCGCTGCGACAAAGTGCGCTGCTCGTCCTGAGGCTTGCCGATGTTTTCTATGTTGAATACGCGCAGTTCCCCCACTTCCAGCGTGTAGTCCTTGCCGTTGGCTTTCAGGGGTTGGCTGGACATCGACACCGCTGGAATCTCGGTGGGACGCGCCTGCGGCGCGGCCAGGTTCCAGGCCTTGAACTTGAGCGGGGAGGCGCCGTCGCCGAAGCTGGACTGGTAGATGGCGATGCCGTCGACGATCAGCGGATGGTTGACCTTGACGGTGGCCTCGGTGGTTTTTCCGCTGGCCTTGTCTGTGACGACGATGTCGCTGGCGAACAGCTTGGGCATGCCGTTGCTGTAGTAGTCGACGTGAAACTTCTTCAAGGTGATGATGAAGGGCAGTTCCTGAACCAGGTAGCCGTTGCCGGCGTTGAGGAAGGTAACGTCGGCGCTCTTGTTCTCCGCAATGGTGACATTGCCGCGGAAGGACAGATTGTTCGGGCCCAAGCGGCTGACCGCCGGAATCTGGTTTTGCGGCACATCGCGGGTTTCGGGCACCACTTTGCCGGTCAGTTCGCCTATTTTCAAGGGCAGGTTGCCGTCCAGAAGGCCGCCTATGCAGATCACCACCAGCGCGATGTGGGCGAAGAAATAACCAAGCTTGCCGGCCGCGCCTTTCTTGGCCGCCAGCACCAGGCCGCCGTCGGTGCGCGCTTGCTCCTTGAGGCGGAAGCCTTGCGCCTGCAAGTAGGCGCGGGCGGCCTCGGTGTCGAAGCCTTCCGCCTGGAAGCTGACGCTGTGTTTCATCGCCGCCAGTGAGTTGTCGGAGGCTTTTTCACGGTAAGCGCGCATCTCCTTGATGAAGCCGGGACCGTTGCGCAGAATGCACAAGCTGGTGGACAGCACGAGGAAGGCGAGGATGGTGAGGAACCACGCCGAATGGTAGACGTCGTACAAGCCTAGCCATTCAAACGCTTGAAACCAGAATTGCCCGAATTCGAAGGCATAATTGGGATAGGGTTCGTTCTGTTTCAGAACCGTCCCGATCACCGAGGCGATGGCCAGTATCGTCAGCAGGCCGATGGCGAAGCGCATCGAGCTGAGCAACTCATACCAGGCATGAGCCAGGCCGTTGCGGCTAGTTTTTTTCATAGTGGCGTAAAGTGCAAAAAGGAAAGCCCGTGGACGGGTCTTCCCTTTTGAGCCGGGGGTGCCGGACAAAGTTGCCGGCGCGTCTCGAAGTGCGGACGGCGCCGTCTGGCGCAAGCGGCGCGGAGTTCCCTACACGGCGCGGCCCTGCGGGCCGTCATGCCCGGCCGGCCGCGCAAGCGGCGCGGTCGGGCGGCATCGGTGCTCAGCGCAGGCCGGAAATGTATTCGGCCACGGCCTTCATTTCCGCGTCGCTCATGCGGTTGGCGATATCCTGCATCGGGCCGTTCTTGCGGTCGGCGCCGGCCTTGAAGTCTTGCAACTGCTTGACGATGTAGCCGGCGTGCTGGCTGCCCAGACGCGGGTACTGGTCGGGCAGGCCCTTCCCGGCGGGGCCGTGGCAGGACATACAGGCGGGGACTTGAGTGCCGGCGTTGCCGACGCGGTAGATCTTGGCGCCCAGCGGCATTTGCGTTTTGTCGGAGGCCTCGCGGTCCTTCGACTTTTGCTCGCTGTAGTAGGCGGCGACATTGCGCATATCGTCTTCGGACAGCGTGGAGGCCATGCCCAGCATGGTCGGGTTCTTGCGCACGCCCGCCTTGAACGCCTTCAACTGGGTGTACAGATAGTGCGCGTTCTGACCCGCCAGCGTGGGGTTGGCCGCGGCTACGCTGTTGCCGTCAGTGCCGTGGCAAGCCGCGCAAACCGTTTCTACGATCTGTTTGGCCTTCACCGGGTCCGCCTTGGCGGCAACCGGCGCAGCCGCCAACGCGTTTCCGGCCAGGGTTGCAGCCGCCATCGCCAACAGCATCATACGTTTCATGGTCGCTCCTTTAGGGGCTATCCCTAAATATCTGTAAAAGTGGCAATTTCAAACCTGCTATTCTATACCAACTGATTTCACCCTTACTACTATGTCGACTTTTCAAAACGCCCGATTTTATACCACCGTCAACCACATGAAGGACTTGCCGCCCACCCGAGCGGAGGTCGCCTTCGTGGGCCGCTCCAATGCAGGCAAGTCCAGCGCTATCAACACATTGGCCAATCATGGCCGTCTGGCGCGGGTGTCCAAGACGCCGGGCCGCACTCAGCACATCAATTTTTTTGAGCTGGGTAACGAATGTTTTCTAGTCGATTTGCCCGGTTATGGCTATGCCGAGGTGCCTGAAGCGGTGCGCGCGCACTGGGTGGAGCTGCTGGGACGCTATTTGCAGTCGCGCGAGAGCCTGATCGGCCTACTGTTGATTATGGACGCGCGCCATCCTTTGAAAGAGCTGGACCGCAAGATGCTGGAGTTCTTCCGCATTACCCGACGGCCGGTGCATATCCTGTTGTCCAAAGCCGATAAGCTGTCGCGTCAGGAGCAATCCAAGGTGCTGGCCTTGGTCAAGAGCGAGCTGAAAGACTATCCGGACGTCAGCGTGCAGATGTTTTCCAGCCTGAAGAAAAGCGGGGTAGAGGACGTGGAGCGGGTGGTGAACGGCTGGTTCGACCAGTACATGGGACAGCCGGCTGCGGACGAGTCCGAGCCGCCGGAACTTTAGGAACAGGCCCGCACCTAAACAAGCAGGTGGCCAACACCTCCCGCTTGCCTCCCTGAGCGGGGCCTGGATTGATCAGGCTTGCCCCGGCAGCAGCTTGCCGGGGCTTTTTATTGGCGGCGGAAACGACAAAGGCGAAGGAGGTGTCTCCTTCGCCTTTTTTTGACCGAGCGCTTGTAGAGCCTGTTTACGATCTCGCGAGCTAGAGCGAGACAAGGCGAAAACGGCTGAGAAAGCGGCATGTACATTGGGTACATGAGCATTTCGAAGTCGGTTTCAACGCCGTATCGCCGACGCGCAGCAGATCGTTTGTTCTTACAAGCTGGTGACTACGGTCTCCACGTGCAGGTTCTCTGCGGCGTTGCGCACCGCGTCGCTGGAGCGGAAGGGCCCCAGACGCACTTTGTAGACGCCTTCCTGATTCACGATGCCAAGCTTGGACTCGTATTTATCGTCCATCTCGCCCAGCATTTTCTGCACCATCGCCTCGGCGTTGGCCAGTTTGGAGAAGCTGCCCAGTTGCAGATACTTGGGCGTGTCTTCAACGCGTCGAGCGGTGTTGACGGGACGGGTGCTGGCGATGTTCTCGCCGCCGGCGTCCGGCCATACGCGTTCGATGGCGATCTTAGCGCTGCCTTGCTTGACGAAGCCCAGGCGATAGGCCGCCGCGTAGGACAGGTCCATCAGGCGGTTCTTGTGGAAGGGGCCGCGGTCATTGACGCGCACCACCACGGATTTGCCGTTGTTAAGATTGGTAACCCGGGCATAGCTCGGGATCGGCAGCGTAGGATGGGCGGCGGTCATGGCGAACATATCGTATTTCTCGCCGGAGGACGTTTTGCGGCCGTGGAACTGCTTGCCATACCAAGAGGCGCGGCCCGTGGCTTGGTAGGGTTTTTCGCGCGTGTCGGGGCGGAAGCTCATTCCCAGCGCTGTGTAGGGCAGGTTGGCTGATTTGATCAGCGGCTCTTCCTGGGGCACAGCGTCCGGCACCAGGTTCAGGTTGACCGGAATATGGTCGGCGGGACCATCGTTCTGGAAAAAGGCTCCATTTTTGGCAACGGTTTTCTTGTTGCCGGTCGACGAGGAGGCCGACTGGTTGGTGGCGCTGGCCGTCTTCACGGTGGAACAGGCCACGAGTACGAGACTGACGAACACAAGCCACAGCCATCGGAGTACTGATTGCATAGATCTCCCTTATGCTGTCGGAACCACTGCAAACCTTGGCGCGCCGTTTGAACGTCGGCGCTTCGCGCTTGCTAGCAAGCGCTCGGACCAGGCTTTTCAGAGTCCCTTGTTGGGCCGATCTGCGAACCGCTTCAGCTTCCCCCTGCGAAATCTAGCTGTCGCCAAGCCTCGAACACCGTCACCGCGACCGTGTTCGAAAGATTGAGACTTCTTGATTCTGGACGCATCGGCAAACGAATCCTCTGCTGCGGAGGCAAAGACTCCAGCACTTCAGGCGGCAGACCGCGGGATTCGGGACCGAACAAAAAAACGTCCCCAGGTTGATAGGATATCCGGTCATGGCGCTCGGAGCCCTTGGTGGTGGCGGCAAAAATACGCCGTCCGCGCAAAGTCTCTTGACAAGCCGCCCAATCCTCATGAACCACTACGCGTGCGTACTCGTGATAATCGAGTCCCGCTCGTCGCAGCTTGGCGTCCTCCAAAGGGAAGCCCATGGGTTTGACCAGATGCAGTTCACAGCCGGTGTTGGCACATAAACGAATCACATTGCCCGTGTTGGGCGGTATTTCCGGCTGAAAAAGAATTACAGTGAACATCGTTGGCAGCCTGGATTGTTCCAAAGAATCAAAATCTTGGTCAAGTTTTAGGAGAAAAGGCCCTGGCGAGCACCCAGCCATCGACCCGTTTTGCCCCCTGTTTTTTCAAAATTTCGGCCAGCGCCGACAGGGTGGCGCCGCTGGTGGCGACGTCATCGACAATGGCGATGGAAAGCCCGTCACAGCGGCAATTTACGCCGAAAGCATGGCGGAGGTTTTTCCGGCGTTCGGCGCGTCCGAGGGAGGCTTGGGGAAGAGTGTTGTATTTTCGCCAACAAACCTCGGCGCTCAAACGGCTCGCCATTGTAGCAGCGAATGCTTTTGCCAACTCATGACTTTGATTGAAACCGCGTTCGGCAAGCCGTTCTTTTGCCAGTGGAACAGGAATGACGAGGTGATATTTTGGGCTGAGCGGTAGGGCGAAATCGGCGAGCAAGCCACCCAAGGCCGCGCCCATCTGCAGCTGTTTTCCGTATTTGAAGGCGTGGATCAACGCGGCGAGAGGGTAATCGAACAAATACGGCGCGTACAGCGCGTCAAAGGCGGGAGGCCGGCGTTGGCACTGGCCGCATAAGCCGGAGACGGGCAGCGGTTCCGCGCAGCGCGCGCATTGCGTGGACGGCAGAGCAGGCAACTGTCGGCGACAGTCCTGGCAAAAGCCCCGCTCTGCCCGCCAGTCCCCGCAGAGCAGGCATGGCTGATTAAATATTGTGCACTTGTCAGTTATGATCCTTGTCAGGTTTGACAGCATGGCGCCCTCCCCAGCAAGATGCGCTGATTCGCCCCACGCCCGGCCGGGCGTGGCACTCTGACGGTCCTGACGGCGAAAGCCGGAGTTATCCTTGCCAGATCAAGGTCTTCCATCGCCGGACAGTGACCACAGCCAGGATAGACCATGCATTCTTCCGCTATCGAATTCAAGCCTTCCGCCAACCCGCATCCGGAATCTGCCAGCTGGACTGTGGCGGAAATCGAAACGCTGCTGGCCTTGCCCTTCATGGAGCTGGTATTCCGCGCGGCCGAGATTCATCGCCAGTTTTTCGACCCCACCAAGGTGCAGCTGTCCACGCTGATTTCCATCAAGACCGGCGGCTGTCCGGAAGACTGCGGCTACTGCCCGCAATCGACGCATCACGACACGCCGGTGCCCAATCAGCCGATGCTGACGGTGGACGAGGTCTTGAGCGCCGCGCGCGCGGCCAAGGCCAACGGGGCCAGCCGCTTTTGCATGGGCGCGGCCTGGCGCGGCCCCAAGGACGCGGACTTGGAAAAAACGTTGGAAATGGTCAAGGAAGTCAAAGCCTTGGGGCTGGAAACCTGCGCCACCTTTGGTTTGCTGAAGGGCGGACAGGCGGAAAAACTGAAGGCGGCCGGCCTGGATTATTACAATCACAATCTGGATACCTCGCCGGACAAATATTCCGATATCATTGCCACGCGGGACTATGAAGATCGGCTGGACACTTTGGGAAAAGTACGCAGTGCGGGTCTATCGGTGTGCTGTGGTGGTATTGTTGGCATGAATGAAACCCGCAACGATCGCGCAGGTCTGATTGCACAGCTAGCGAATCTTGAGCCGCAACCGGAGTCGGTGCCTATCAACAAGCTGGTCAAGGTAGAGGGCACGCCGCTGGAAGGCGCCGAGCCGCTGGACTGGACCGAGTTTGTGCGCACCATCGCGGTGGCCCGCATCGTGATGCCCAAAACCTATGTGCGATTGTCCGCCGGACGCCGCGAAATGGATGAGTCCACGCAGGCTTTGTGCTTCCTTGCCGGTGCCAATTCCATCTTTTACGGCGACAAGCTCTTGACGACCGGCAACCCCGAGGTGGATGCCGACCGGCAGCTGTTGGAAAAGCTTGATCTGACGCCGCTTTGAGCGGATTGGGCGGCGGATTCGCGGGCGATGTAAAAAATGTATATATAAGGAATAGCTTGGGCGGCCGGCGAGGCTGGTTCCGGCCAAGCCCTTTTCACGGGATATTTCGAGCCGATATGCGCCTTCAAGACTTGCCTGCCGCCCTGCTGGACCTTTCCGCCACCCATTGCCGTCGCCAACGCGCGGTCATCGACAGCCCTCAAGGGGTCGAAGTGGTGGTGGACGGGCGTTCCTATGTCTCTTTCGCCAGCAACGATTACCTTGGATTAGCCGATCACCCGGCCCTGGTGCGCGCCGCGCAGCAGGGTCTTGAACGTTGGGGGGTGGGCGGCGGCTCCTCGCATTTGCTGGCCGGTCACTTCAGCGTGCAACAGCAGGCCGAGGAGGCGTTGGCGGAATTCGTCGGCCAGCCTGCGGCATTATTGTTTGGCTCCGGCTACGCGGCCAATCTGGCGATTGTCAGCAGTTTGCTGGGCCGCGGCGACGCGGTGTTCGCCGACCGGCTGAACCATGCCTCGTTGAACGACGCCTGTAGACTGAGCCGCGCCGAGTTCAAGCGCTTTCATCACAACGACCTGACGCAACTGGAACGTTTGCTGGCGGAGTCCAGCGCGCGCTCCAAACTGATCGCGGTGGAGTCGGTGTACAGCATGGACGGCGATGAAGCCCCGCTACCGGCGTTGCTGGCCTTGGCCGAACGCTATGACGCTTGGCTGTATGTGGATGACGCCCATGGCTTCGGCGTGCTGGGCGATGGTCGCGGCGCGCTGGCCGAGCACGGGCTGTCCAGCCCGCGCTTGATTTACATGGCGACCTTGGGCAAGGCCGCTGGGGTGGCCGGCGCCTTCATCTCCGGCGGAGCGGACTTGGTGGAGTGGCTGATCAATTCCGCGCGCAGTTATATTTACACGACCTCCCAGCCGCCGGCGTTGGCCTGTGCGATTCTGGCCAGCCTGCGCTTGATCTCCGAGGCGGATGAGCGGCGCGCGCGGCTGCGTGAATCGATAGAAACTGTCAAATCAGGACTATCTGAATTCAAATACTCCGTAGGGGCTTCCCGAACGCCGATTCAGCCACTTATCATAGGCAGCGAAGAACAGGCGTTGGCCATGGCCGCCCGTCTGCGCGAGCAGGGCTTGTGGGTGCCGGCGATCCGCCCGCCCACGGTAGCGGCCGGGACGGCGCGCTTGCGTCTGTCTTTGTCGGCCATGCATCAGCCGGAACACTTGCAGCGCCTGCTGTCCTGTATTCAGCGCGCCGCGGCGTCCTGAGCCGGCGCGCCCATGGGGAGGGGCGCATCGGCATGGCCGGATTTTCCAGCTAACTCATACTACGATAATCACATGAAGAGCATGGCTGAATATCTGGCGACGCCAGAGCAGGCTGCCGCAATGGCGCTGTCTCTGCTGCAAGAGCAGGGAGGAGTGCGTGTTGCCGCGGTTTGGCGGCAGCTGGGGGCGGCCTGGCAGCTCTTGGCGGCCTTGGGCGCTGCCGACGCTCTGCCTAGCGTGGAAATGCTGGAGGGCGGCGGCAGGTTGCATGCAGGCTGTGAGGCGATGCCCTTGCGCGCCGGGGAGCAGGTGCTGGGATGGTTGGTGTGGCGCGGAGACGCCGGCTCGGCGCTGAATCCTTCCGCCGCCTTGCTCTGCGCGCATCTGCTGTGCGCGCGGCTGGGCGCGGAGCAGGTGGCCGCGCGCGAAGCCAACGAAGCCTTGTTCGATATTTCGCAGTTAGCCGAAGAGTGCGGCACCATCGATCAGGTTCTGCCCGGCTTGCACCGGCAGATGATGCGGCTGATGGACGCCAGCAACTTCTACATCGCCCTATACGATGATGAAGCCCAAGTCATCCACTTTCCCTTCTACATCGACCAACGCGACCCCGCCCCACCCGCCAGCGACGCCATTTTTCCGCTGACTGGCCACGCCCAGTCCTTGACCGCCTGGTTGATCCGCGGCGGCAAGCCGGTGGTGCTGAGCCGGGAGCGCCTGCTGGAAGTGTGTCAGCAGGAGGGGCTGAGCCGGCAGGGACTGCTGCCGGCCAGCTGGATGGGGGCGCCGCTGGTCAATGCCGGCGGCCATGTGATCGGCGCGGTGGTGCTGCAGCTGTACGAGGATCAAACGCCGCTGACATCGGCCGAGCAGCAGTTGTTTCTGTTCGCCGCCCGCCATGTCGGCTTTGTGCTGGAGCGGGTGCTGCATCGCAGCCAGTTGGAGCGCCAGGTTTGGCTGCGCACCAGCGAGCTCGAAGGCGCCAACGCGCGATTGCGCGCGGAGGTGGCCGAACGCAAGCGCGCCGAGCGTTTCCAGGGCGCCTTGTTCCGTATCGCGGAGTTGTCGAATACCAGCTTGTCGCTGGAGGCTTTTCTCGGCGGTCTGCACCGCCTGCTGGCCGAAATGGTGCCGGCGCGCAATTGTCTGGTGGCCTTGTACGATCAGGCCGAGGATTGCATCAGCTTTCCCTACTGCGCCGACGAATACGCGCCGCCGCTCAAGCCGCATCGGCCCGGCAAGGGCTTTGTCGAACAGGTGCTGCACAGCGGACGGCCTTTGCTGATTGATCCCTATTCGCAGCAGAACCGCCAGCCTGAGGCCGATGAGGAGCTGCCCCGGCCCAAGAGCTGGCTGGGCGTGCCCTTGTATTGCGGCACCGATCTCCTGGGCGTGCTGGCGGTGCAGAGCTATGAAGAGGACGTGGTCTACAACTTCCGCGATCAAGAGGTGCTGGAATTCGTCGCCAACCATATCGGGGCGGCGCTGACCCGGGTCAAGGCGCTGGAAAGCCTGCAAACCGCTTACGTGGAGCTGGAGCAAAGGGTGCGGGAGCGGACCAGCGAGCTGGACGCGGTCAACGCCCAGTTGGAGTTCGACAGCCTGCACGATCCGCTGACCAAGCTGCCTAACCGCAGCTATTTTTCCAAGGCCTTGCGCCGGGCTTGGGAGACGTATTCGCATGGCGGAGGCGAGCGCTTTGCGGTGCTGTTCATCGATCTGGATCGCTTCAAGCTGGTCAACGACACCCTGGGTCATCTGGCCGGCGACCATCTTTTGTTCGAGGCCGGCGCGCGCATCCGTTCCTGCTTGCGCCATTACGATTTTCTGGCGCGGCTGGGCGGCGACGAGTTCGCGGTGTTGATGTTCGGCATGGACGGCGGCGGCGACTGCGAGCGCATCGCCCAGCGCATTGTCAGCGAGTTCGAGCGACCGGTGATCCTGGCGGGTCGGGAGGTGTTTTCCACCGCCAGCGTCGGAGTGGTGCTGGCGGACCACGAGCATTACCACAAGGCCGACGATCTGTTGCGCGATGCCGACCACGCGATGTATTGCACCAAGCAGCAGGGGCGGCAGGGTTATACCTTGTTCAACCATGAGCTGCGCATCAATCAGGCGGACCAGTTGGCGTTGGAGAGCGAACTGCGGCGCGCGCTGGAGGAAGAGGGACAGCTGCTGCCGTATTTCCAGCCCTTCATGGAAGGAGACAGCGGCGAGCTGGTCGGCTTCGAAGCCTTGGCCCGCTGGCAGCATCCGCAGCGCGGCCTGATTTCGCCCGGCTTGTTCCTGCCCATCGCCGAGGAGAGCGGGCTGATTACCCGTCTGGACCGCTATATGCTGAACGCCGCCTGCGCTCAATTGAGCGCGTGGCGCGCTCAGGGCCGGGTGGGGCCGGAGGTGGCCCTGCACATCAATCTGTCGTCGGCCCATTTCCACGATCCGGAACTGGCGGTCTGGATAGGCGAGCGCATCCGGCACTACCGGCTGCCGCCGGCGACGCTGCATTTGGAAATCACCGAAAGCGCGCTGATCGATCAGCCGGAAATCGCCGCCACCGTGATGCACGCGTTGCATGAACTGGGGGTTCGGCTGGCCTTGGACGACTTCGGCACCGGTTATTCGGCGCTGTCCTATCTGCATCGCTATCGTTTCGATGTGCTGAAAATAGACCAGTCCTTTGTCTTCGATCTGGATCGCACTCAGGAATCGGCGGCTATTGTGCGGGCTATTCTGGCGTTGGCCAAGGCCCTGGATCTGGAGGTGGTGGCCGAAGGCGTGGAAACGGCCGCTCAACTGGCCATGCTCAAAAAGATGGGCTGCGGCAAACTGCAAGGCTTTTACTTCGCCGCTCCGGCGCCGGCCCAGGGCGTGGACTGGGAGCGGCTGGCCCGCTTCCGCAAGGAGTTCCAAGGTGAGTGTTAGCGGATGGCGGCGCTGGCCGCAGGCATTCAACCGCTGGCGCTACAACCTGTATGCGCCGGTCTACGATAGGGTGGCGCAGGCTTTCGCCGCGCGCCGTCGCCGTTCCATCGCCCTGCTCAATCCGCAGCCGGAGGAGCGCATCCTGCTGGTGGCCGCCGGCACCGGTTTGGACCTGGACTTTATGGTGCGCTGCCGCCATGTGGCCGCCATCGACATCTCGGACGGCATGCTGGCGCGGCTGAGCGCTCACGCCGAGGCCCTGGGCATGGCGGTGGACGCCAGGGTGATGGACGCGCAGGCGATGGATTTCCCCGACGCCAGCTTCGACGCGGTGGTGCTGCATCTGGCGTTGGCGGTGGTGCCGGACCCGCAAGCCTGCATCCGCGAAGTGGAACGCGTGCTCAAGCCCGGCGGCCGGGCGGCGGTGTTCGATAAATTCCTGCCCGACGGCCAGCGGCCGTCCTTGTTGCGCAGCGCCGGCAACCAGCTGTCGCGTCTAATCGCCACCGACATCAACCGTCGGCTTGAAGATATCCTGGCGGCCTGTCGTTTGAGCAAGGTTCATGACGAAGATGCCGGACTAGGTGGTTTCTTTCGCATCGCGATCTTGCGAAAATGATGGTTTCACCCCATCTGGTCGTCCATGAGTCTGTTTGTTGAAACGCTGGGTCAAGGCCCGGACGTCGTCCTGCTGCACGGTTGGGGCTTGCATGGCGGTGTGTTCAGCCGCGTGGCGGCGCAATTGGCTGCCTGTCATTGCGTGCATCTGGTTGACCTGCCTGGTCACGGCGCATCCGCCCCGTTGGCCTCCTTCGATGCCGACGCGGTGGCCGATCTATTGGACCAGGCTTTTCCATTGCCGCTGCAATTGGTGGGCTGGTCGCTGGGCGGGCTGATCGCCCAGCATTGGGCGGCCCGCCATCCCGACAAGATCAAGAGCCTGGCCTTGGTGGCGACCAGCCCGCGCTTCGTGCGCGAGGAGGGCTGGCCGCACGCGCAGGAGCGCAAATCCATTGAAGCCGTGGCCGCCAGTCTGGACGGCGCCTTCGAGCAGACGCTGGAGCGTTTCCTGGCCTTGCAGATGATGGGCGCGCCGTCCGCCCGCGACACGCTGAAGGCCTTGCGCGCGGACCTGTTCGCTCATGGCCGGCCGCAAGGCCTGCTACCTGCGCTGGAACTGTTGCTTATGGCCGACGCGCGCGCGCTGGCCGGCCGCATTCAATGCCCGGTGGGCCTGTTCTACGGCGCCCGCGACGCCATCACGCCGATAGGCGCCGGCCGTTGGCTGGCCGACGCGCTGGGCGATGCCCGGCTTTATGAATTTCCGCAAGCGTCGCATGCGCCGTTTCTGTCGCACGAAGCCGAATTCGTCGCCGCGCTTGCCCTGCATTTGGAAACCCATGCATGACTGAAGCGTTTTACACCGACAAGGCGCGCGTGCGCGCCTCGTTTGAGAAGGCCGCGGCCAGCTACGACTCCGCCGCGGTCTTGCAGCGCGAAGTCTCCGACCGGATGTCCGAGCGGCTGGACTACATCAAGTTTCAGCCGCAAGTGGTGCTGGACGCCGGCGCAGGCACCGGCTACGGCTCGGCCCAATTACGCGCCCGTTATCCAGATGCGCGCGTGGTGGAGCTGGACCTGGCCCAGGCGATGCTGCAAGCCTCCCGCGCCAAGCAGCAGAGCGGCGACGGCCTGTTGAAGAAACTGTTTCGCCCCAGCCTGCCGTGGCAGGTGGTGGCCGACGTCGAGCGCTTGCCGCTGGCGGACGCCAGTGTGGATATGATCTGGTCCAGCCTCACCATCCAGTGGGTCAATGTGCCGGATAGCGTGTTCGCCGAATTCCGCCGTGTGTTGAAGCCCGAAGGCATGCTGATGTTTTCCACCCTGGGCCCGGACACCCTGCATGAATTGCGGGGCGCCTTTGCCGGAGTGGACCGCGCCACCCACGTCAACCAATTCATCGACATGCACGATCTGGGCGACGCGTTGATGCGCGCCGGTTTCGCCGAGCCGGTGATGGACATGGAAAAAATCGTGTTGACCTATGGCCGCGCCCGCGACGTGATGGCGGACCTGAAAGCCATCGGCGCGCACAACGCCACCAGCGGCCGCGGCCGCGGCCTGATGGGCAAGCACGCCTGGCAGCGGGTGGAGGCGGCGTATGAGGATCTGCGCCGCGACGGCAAGCTGCCGGCCACCTACGAGGTGGTGTACGGCCATGCCTGGAAGGGCGGCGACAAGAAACTGGCCAAGTTCAGCGACGATGGCCGTCAGGTGATCGAGTTCGTCAAGAAACGGCCGGAATAAGGCGATGCCGACCATCCGCCCGGCGACGCAGACAGATGCCGCTTGCCTAGCCGCCTTGTCGATTCAAGTGTGGCTGAGCACCTACGTGACCGACGGCGTCCGCCGGGACATGGCCAACTATGTGTTGAGCGAATTCACGCCGGCGAATTTCGAGGCCTTGATTGTCGGTTCCGCGCATCATCTGCTGGTGATGCAGCAGGATGATTTCCTGATTGGCTACGTACTGTTGAAGCGGGACAGCCCATGCCAGGGCTGTGACTTCGCCACCGTGGAAGTCGAGCGGCTCTATCTGGTGGAGAGCCGTACAGGGGAAGGACTGGGCCGGCGCTTGCTAGAAGCGGGACGGCGTTGGGCGTTCGCCCTTCCTGAGCCCGCCCGCCTGTGGCTGACAGTGTGGCACGGCAATGAGCGCGCGATCGCGTTCTACCGCCGGTTGGAAATGGATGTCCACGGCGAATGCTATTTCGAATTGGAGGGCGCGCGGCATCTGAACTATGTGATGCTGGATTCCGCGTCCGTTGGGGCGGCGTTGATTGCCGCCGATGTCTGAAAGCCTGATGGAATCATGATTAGCAAACATACACTCCGGCCCTGGTTGCTGGCGAGCATGGCCGCGCTGCTGGCTGCCTGCTCCACCTTGTCTTCCCCCCCCGCGGCGGTGACGCCCAAGCCGGTGCTGAAGCCCAAGATCGGTTTGGCGCTCGGCGGCGGCGCGGCCAAGGGCTTCGCCCATGTCGGCGTGATCAAGGTATTGGAAGCCGCCGGCCTCACGCCGGACCTGGTGACTGGCACCAGCGCCGGCAGCGTGGTCGGCAGCCTGTACGCATCCGGTCTTAGCGGCATGCAGTTGCAGAGCCGGGCGATTCAATTGGATGAATCCAATCTCACCGACTGGACCTTGTCCAGCAAGGGCGTGATCAAAGGCGAGAAGCTACAGAACTGGATTAACGCCCAGGTGGCCAACAAGACCATGGAACAACTGCCGCGGCCGTTTGGCGCGGTGGCCACCGAACTGGACAGCGGCCGCAAAGTGGTGTTTCGCCTGGGCAACACCGGCCAGGCCGTGCGCGCCTCGGCCAGCATTCCCAATGTGTTTCTGCCGGTGAAGATAGGCAACAAGAGCTATGTGGACGGCGGCCTGGTCAGCCCGGTGCCGGTCAGCGCCGCGCGCGAGATGGGCGCGGACTTCGTCATCGCCGTCGATATCTCGGCGCGGCCGCGCAAGGGCGCCGCCACCGGTTTTCTGTCCATGCTGGACCAGAGTCTGAACATCATGAACGGGCCGGCGCTGGCGCAGGAGCTGAAGCAGGCCGACGTAGTGATACGCCCGCAAGTGCAGGATATCGGCTCCGCCCAGTTCGATGCGCGCCACCAGGCCATCCTGGAGGGCGAGCGCGCGGCGCAAGCGGCGCTGCCCCAGATCCGGCAATTGCTGCAGCAAAAAGCCATTGCCATGAATAAGTAATGGCATAATGCTGCCGGGCTGGTCCTGCATTGCAGCATGGCCGGCCGCCTTCCATCAGCAACCGCAGGCCCGGCCTGCCTGGAGACCTGAATGATCAAGCTTTACGGCGCTGCGCTGTCCCCTTATTACAACAAGGTCAAAATCGCCTTGCTGGAAAAGGGCGTCAACTTCCAAGAAATCCTCACCGCCCCTTCGCAGCAGGAAGAACTGCTGGCGAAGAGCCCGATGGGCAAGATTCCTTTTGTCGAAGTGGGCGGCCACGCCATGGCGGAGTCATCGGTGATCCTGGAATGGCTGGAGGATGCCTATCCCACCGCCTCCTTGCTGCCGCCTACGCCGAACGGCCGCGCTCATGCGCGCCAATTGAGCGCGATGCTGGATTTATACGTGTTGTCGCCGGCGCTGCCGCTGTACCGCCATTGGCTGTTTGGCAGCCCGCTGGAAGCCGGCGCCATTGACGCCGCTCGCCAGCAGATCACTCGAGGCGTGGCGGCCTGCGCGCAGTTGCTGGATTACGGGCCTTGGGCCTGTGGCGAAGATTTCAGCAGCGCCGACATCAGCGCCGCCTGCATCCTGCCGGCGCTGGAGCAGATGAGCAAAGCCTTGCTGGGCGAAGACGTCACCGCCGGTTTTCCCGACCGCGAGGCCTATCTGCAGCGCCTGTCCGGGCGCAGGAGCGTGAACCGGACCTGGAGCGAGAGGGAGGCGGCCTTGACCGCGTTCCGCGCGCGTCAGCAGCAGTAGGGTAGACCGCAGGACAGGGCTGATCCGCTTGCCGGCATTCGGTGTTTGAGTAATTATAGAGCTCAAACTCCAATCAAGTGTTTGCGTTAGCGCGTGGACACAGTTCCCAAGCGGGAGGCGGTGATGAAGTTCGACATTCAACTGCTGCTGTTGGCTTTGGCGCCGGTATTCCTGGCCTGCGTTGCCGGCGAGCTCTGGTATTTGCGCCGCCAGGGCCGGCTCAGCCTTTACGACTGGCGCGACTCGGTGTGCTGCGCCTGTTTGGGTTTGTTGCATCAGGGCGCGGACAAGCTGGCCTGGGTGCTGGTGCTGCCCTTGTACGCATGGATTTATCAGCAGCACCGCTTGTTTCAGTTTTCCGATTCCTGGCTCAGCTTCCTGCTGCTGTTCATCGGTCAGGATTTTCTCTACTACTGGTTCCACCGCGTCAGTCATCGCGTGCGCTGGCTGTGGGCGGCGCACAGCGTTCATCACAGCTCCACCCGCATGAATTTCACCACCGCCTTCCGTCAAAGCCTGATGTATCCATTGGCCGGCATGTGGGCGTTCTGGCTGCCGCTGGCCTGGCTGGGTTTCCCGCCGGAGCAGGTGGTGGGCGTGGTGTTGCTGAACCTGGCGTTCCAGTTCTTTGTGCATACCCAGGCCTGCCCCAAGCTGGGCTGGCTGGAGTACGTGCTCAACACTCCATCCATCCATCGCGGCCATCATGCCAAGAATCCGCGCTACATCGACCATAACTACGCAGGCGTGTTGGTAGTTTGGGACCGTCTGTTCGGCACCTATGTGGAAGAGTGCGAGCAAGATCCCTGCGACTACGGCACGGTCAAGCCGGTGAATAGCTTCAATCCGCTGTGGGTCAGCGTGGTGGAATGGCGCGACATGCTGCGCGAAGCCTGGCGCGCGCCCAACTGGAAAGACCGTTGGACGGTCTTGTTCGGCCCGCCAGAAGAGGCGGAGGCGGTTGCTGCGCGTTGGCGCTGAGCACCTGTTTGTAATCGGCCTCCGCGTCGGTGGTGACATGGCGCGATGCGTATCGGCTTCGAAATGCTCGTATACCGTATTGAGCAAAGCGGGCTGCGCTGCGGCAGCGCCTTGCTTCACTTTAGCTCGCGAGACTTTGAACAGGTTCTGAGGGTATGAAAAAAAGCGGACCGGGAGGTCCGCTTTTGCGTGGCAAGGCTTGGGGGTTAAGCGCGGCCAAAAAATTCAGCTTTTACGGCCGAAGCAAGTCGCGCGGCAAGTCGGTGCAACGCAGCATCAGGATTGTAGCCGCTCTAAACCAGCACCTTGCCGTTCTTGGCCGGCAAGGTTTTACCCTTGGGCTTGCGATCCATGCGTACGGTGCCGGTCTTGCCGTCCAGCGAGTATTTGACGTCGTAGCCGACGACCTTCTCGCTGCTTTCGTTCACTTCATTGCAAATAGTCTGGGTGCTGTTGACCTGATCGCGTTGCTGCATGCCTTCCTGCACCTTGTTGCCAGCCAGACCGCCGGCCAATGCGCCGATCACGGTGGCGGCTTTCTTACCGTTGCCGCCGCCCACTTGATTGCCCAGCACGCCCCCGAGCACGCCGCCTATCACGGAGCCGGCGATGCGATTTTGATCCTGAACCGGCGCTTGATGGGTCACTTGCTCCTGATGGCATACCTGCTTCGGCGCATTGACGGTTTCCTTGATCGGCGTCACCGCCAGAATGCGGGCATGCGTGGCGTGAACCGGCGCCGCCGGCTTGGCCGGCGCGCTTGGTTCGGCGGGCTTCGCAACGGCTTGAGCCGTTTGAGCAGCGGCCGCCGCGACGGTAACCGGAGCGGAGGCCACCGTGGGCGGCAGAACCGCGGCGGCGGATGCTGCGGCCGGCGCGCTGGCGGTTTGCTGAGGCGCGGCCGCGGTTTGCGGGTTGGATTTCACGGCCTGATAGCCGGCCACGCCCAGACCGCCAAGGGCAATGCCGCCGCCCAGCACGCTGGCGATCAACAAGGATTGTTTCATGGTTCGTCTCCAAAAAGCAGGCCGTCTATGCGGCCGTAATCATGATGAGTGAGATGAAATTCAGACACTTTATGGTGGCAGACAGTTGCAAATTAAATGTTTTCCATTTGTTACTAAAAGTGGCGAGTCGTTAGCGTTTACGGGAGCGAGGGCGGGGAGCGACTATCGATAGCGGTTTGATTTAAATCAAGATATCGGCAAGCAAACGCTTGCTTATGTGTCATTGTACTGATACGGGCGGAGGAGAGGGCGCGTGGCAGAAATTTGCAGTAGTCTGCAGCTTGTTGAGCAATTTGAGCAAAGTATTTGTTTAAATAATCGAATTTAATTTCATTGTATTCAATATATGACGTGATCGAGGCATAAAAATCCAATGTCGTCGTTTGACTCAGTCTGCGCTTAGGTGCTTAATGTTCAGCTTGTCGATGTTTGCAACAGGAACGACGCGGCTTGCCTGAATTGTCATGCTGTTGGTATTAATGTTGCTGGAAAATGATGATTTGAGGGGGCAGCCTTGACTGATATCTCCACTGAAGCCGGTTTGAAACGCGGCTTGAAAAACCGCCACATACAATTGATCGCGCTGGGCGGCGCGGTAGGCACCGGACTGTTCCTCGGTTCGGCCAGCGTGCTGAAAGCCGCCGGCCCGTCGATGATTCTGGGCTACGCCATCGCCGGCCTGATCGCCTTCATGATCATGCGCCAACTGGGCGAAATGGTGGCACAGGAGCCGGTGGCCGGCTCGTTCAGCCACTTCGCCTATCGTTACTGGGGCGATTTCGCCGGTTTCCTGTCCGGCTGGAACTACTGGGTGTTGTACATCCTGGTCAGCATGGCCGAGCTCACCGCCGTAGGCGCCTATGTCCAGTACTGGTGGCCTCATGTGCCCACCTGGGTGTCTGCGCTGGTGTTCTTCGTCTGTATCAACGGCATCAACCTGGCCAACGTCAAGGTTTACGGCGAAGCGGAGTTTTGGTTCGCCTTGATCAAGGTGGTGGCGGTGATCGCGATGATTCTGTTTGGCGGCTATCTGCTGCTGACGGGCACCGGCGGTCCGCAGGCCTCGGTGAGCAATTTGTGGAGCGACGGCGGCTTCTTCCCGCACGGCTTTGGCGGCTTGTTCATGATGATGGCGGTGATCATGTTCTCCTTCGGCGGTCTGGAGCTGATTGGCTTGACTGCGGCTGAGGCGGACAATCCGCGCACCACCATCCCCAAGGCGGTGAATCAGGTGATTTACCGTATCCTGATCTTCTACATCGGTTCGCTGGTGGTGCTGCTGTCCTTGTATCCGTGGAGCAAGGTGGCGTCCGGCGGCAGCCCTTTCGTGATGATTTTCCAGCAGATTGGCTCCGGCCTCACCGCCAACCTGCTTAACTTTGTGGTGTTGACCGCGGCGCTGTCGGTGTACAACAGCAGCGTCTACGCCAATAGCCGCATGCTGTACGGGCTGGCCAAGCAAGGCAACGCGCCCAAGGCCTTGATGCAGGTGGACAAGCGCGGCGTGCCGGTGATGGCGATCCTGGTTTCGGCGGCGGCGACTTTCGCCTGCGTGATCCTCAACTATGTGTTGCCGGGCGAGGCGCTGGGCATATTGATGTCGCTGGTGGTGGCCGCCTTGGTGACCAACTGGGCGATGATCAGTCTGACGCACTTGAAGTTCCGTCGCGCCAAGATCGAGGCCGGCGAACAGCTGGTGTTCAAATCCTTCTGGTTCCCGCTGACCAACTGGGTCTGCCTGGCCTTCATGGCGATGATTTTGCTGATCCTGTTGCTGACGCCGGGTGCCGCTGTATCGGTCTATGTGTTGCCGATATGGTTGGGGCTGTTGTGGGTGGGTTATCGCGCCAAGGGCACACCGACGGCGGAGCCCGCGCGTCAAACGCCTTGAGGATGACTTCATCGGTCGCCGCTCTGGCGAGACCGTAATCGGCAGGGCCGCCTCCGCAGGCGGCCCTGCTCTTTTACGCCGGCTTCTCCGATATTAAAATTTTTTTGGACAAAGTGTCCGATAATTTGAAGCTATAGCATTGGTCGGCAATTCTTTGCTAAATGCAGTGAAATGCTTTTTGACCTTATGTCTTGTTTTGTTTAATCTGGTCGTGGTTTGTTTGAAGTTGATGTATGTAATAGGGATGTCCTGCTGGTTTTATTGGACTTATTGTCCAGTTTTGAGTGGTAAGGGCCTTGCTGCATTGATGAAGCAATACCGTTCCATTCACTCAATCAGCAGGAGGCGCCAAGGTGAGCGTTACCCCCACTTCCACCGGTTTGAAGCGCGAGCTGAAAAACCGCCATATTCAGTTGATCGCGCTGGGCGGCGCGATCGGCACTGGTCTGTTCCTGGGCTCGGCCAGCGTGTTGAAAGCGGCCGGACCGGCTATGATTCTCGGCTACGCCGTCGCCGGCTTCATCATTTTCCTGATCATGCGCCAATTGGGCGAGATGTTGGCCGAGGAGCCGGTGGCCGGCTCGCTCAGCCATTTCGCCGATCGCTACTGGGGCAAGTTTCCCGCCTTCCTGTCTGGCTGGAATTACTGGGCGCTGTATGTGCTGGCCGGCATGGCCGAACTGACGGCCGCCGGCGAATACGTGCGCTACTGGTGGCCGGATGTGCCCACTTGGGTCACCGCGCTGGTCTTCTTCACGGTGATCACCGGCGTCAATCTGAGCAGCGTCAAATATTACGGCGAGACGGAGTTCTGGTTCGCGCTGATCAAGGTGGGCGCGGTCATCGCGATGATCGTGTTCGGCGGCTATCTGCTCTTGTCCGGAAACGGCGGTCCGCAGGCCTCGGTGAGCAATCTGTGGCGCGATGGCGGCTTCTTCCCGCACGGTGTCGGAGGCCTGTTCATGACGATGGCGGTGATCATGTTCTCCTTTGGCGGCCTGGAACTGATAGGCATGGCGGCGGCGGAGACCCAGGACCCGCAGAAAACCATCCCCAAGGCGGTGAATCAGGTGATCTACCGCGTGCTGATTTTTTACATCGGCTCGCTGTTGGTGCTGCTGTCTTTGTATCCGTGGAGCAAGGTGGCTGCCGGCGGCAGCCCCTTTGTGATGATTTTTGAGCAGATCGGGGCCGGTTTCGCCGCGCACGGGCTTAATTTCGTGGTGCTGACCGCAGCCTTGTCGGTGTACAACGGCGGCGTCTACGCCACCAGCCGCATGTTGTTCAGCCTGGCTCAGCAGGGCAATGCGCCCACGCGCATGGCCAAGCTGGACAAGCGGGGGGTGCCGGTCAACGCCACCTTGTTCTCGGCTCTGGCGACTTTCGCCGGCGTGGTGCTTAACTACCTGTTGCCCAACGGCGCGCTGGCGCTGCTGATGTCGTTGGTGGTAACCGCGCTGGTGATCAACTGGGCGATGATCAGCCTCACGCATTTGAAGTTTCGCCGCGCCCAGGGTGGTCGCAAGCTGGTGTTCGCTTCCCTGTGGCATCCGTTCGCCAACTGGCTGTGCCTGGCCTTCATGCTGATGATTCTGGGCGTGATGTTGTTCACGCCGGGCATCGCGGTGTCGGTGTATGTGCTGCCGGCCTGGTTGCTGGCGTTGTGGCTAGGTTTTCGGCTGAAGAAGGCGGGGATGGCGGAGGCCGGCTTGGCTGTCGACAAGGCGTGAGCGCGCATGCCGGGCTTGACGTACTGGGGCGTGAACCGGCATGCTGGCGAACTTATGAAGCAGAAGATCCCATTCCAGACCAAATCGTGGTGGTGGCGCAGCTAATCGGCGCGCCAGGGATTTTAGCATCTGTTTTCCGGGCCGCCGTCATGGGCGGCCTTGTTGTATCCAGCGTTACCCCGTGCGGCGGCAAATTGTTCTGACTCAGGAGTTGTCATGTCTCGCACGCAATGGGGTTCCCGCCTCGGTTTCATTCTGGCTTCGGCCGGCGCCACGGTCGGCCTGGGCTCCATCTGGAAGTTTCCCTACGTCACCGCGATGAACGGCGGCGGCGCCTTTCTACTGATCTATCTATTGCTCACCTTCACCTTGGGCATCGCCTTGCTGTTGGCCGAGATCGCCATCGGCCGCGCGGCCGCTTGCGGCGCGGTGAGCGCTTTCGCCCGGCTGGGCTCGCGCCGCTGGAAGCTGGTGGGCTATGCCGGCGTGTTGTGCGGCTTCCTGGTGTTTTCCTTCTACAGCGTGGTGGGCGGCTGGACTCTGGGTTATCTGCTGCGCGCCCTCGACGGCCGGGTGATGAGCAACGACCCGGCGGCGCTGGCGCGGCTGTTCGGCGATTACGTGTCCAATCCCTTCGAATCGCTGCTGACTCACGCCTTGTTCACCGGGCTGACCTTGCTAGTGGTGATGTGCGGGGTGCAGAAGGGGATTGAGCGGGCGGGCAAGGTGTTGATGCCGCTATTGTTCCTGCTGATGCTGGGCTTGATTGCGCGCTCGCTGACTTTGCCGGGCGCGGAGGCCGGCGTGGCGGCCCTGCTGACGCCGGATTTCTCCAAAGTGACGCCGGGCATGCTGGTGGAGGCCTTGGGTTTGGCCTTCTTCTCCTTGTCGGTGGGCGCCGGCTGCATGATCGCCTACGGTTCCTACCTGGGCAGGGACGCGAAATTGGCGAGCGCGGCATTGTGGGTCACCGGCCTGACCACGCTGACCTCGGTCCTGGCCGGTCTGATGATCTTCCCGGCGATCTACGCTTTCGGTCTGGATCCGCAGGCCGGTCCGGGCCTGACCTATATGACCATGCCGGTGGTGTTCAACCACCTGCCTTTCGGCCAAGGCTTGGCGGCGGCTTTCTTTCTGCTGCTGCTGATGGCGGCGCTGACTTCTTCGGTGTCTCTGCTGGAGTTGGTGGCGGTGTTTCCCATCGATGAGTGGGGCGTCGGCCGACGCAAGGCGACGCTGCTCATTTGTCTGCTGGTGTTTTGCGCCGGGGTGCCGGCGGCGTTGTCCTTTGGGCCGCTGGCGGGTTGGAAGCTGTTCGGCCGCAATGTGTTCGAGCTGATGGACTACACCGCGTCCAACATCCTGCTGCCGCTGGGCGGCATCGGCACCGCCTGCTTCGCCGGCTGGGTGATCTGGCCGACCATGCGAGCCGAGTTGAAATTGCCCAGCGCCTTGGCCTCCGGCGTGCGCTTTATTTATTGCTGGGCGGCTCCGGTCCTGATCGGCTTGGTGCTGGTCTACAATATCTGAGCCGAGGTTCCGCGCGCGGCCCGCGGCCCATTGCCGGCCGCGCGCCGCGAAGCGGCGCATGCAGGCTCCGAGCAGGTTCTTAGAACCTGTTTACGATCTCCGGAGCAATAGAGCCAGGAAAGCCAAGTGGATGAACTGCAAGCTGGTATTGAGTTTCCGCTCACAGTTCTTCCACAGCCTTCTGCTCTTTTCCAACCAAGCGAAGCTGCGCTCCACAATCCATCGTTTTGGCATCACCTTGAACGTATGCAGCTCGCTTCTCTTCGCGATCTGTACCGTCACATACCCGCCCAGAATCTCCCGCACTCCCTGCGCGAAGGGCTGGCCCACGTAACCGCTGTCGCACAGCAGGCTTTGCACCCGCTTGAGCCCACTCTGGCAGCGCGCCAGCGCTGTGAGGGCTCCTTTGCGATCAGTCA
>NZ_JONK01000020.1 GCF_000711885.1 Chromobacterium haemolyticum DSM 19808 | reverse complement strand
TGTATCGCTCCGGCGATCTCGCCCGCCGCCGCGCCGACGGCGAGATCGAATACCTGGGCCGCGCCGATCATCAGGTCAAGCTGCGCGGTTTCCGCATCGAGCTGGGCGAGATCGAAGCCGCGCTGTGCCGTCTGCCCGCCGTGCGCGAGGCTCTGGTCCTGTTGGACCGCCCCGCCGCCGGCGAACCCCGGCTGGTGGCCTATGCCGTCGGCGACGCCGAATCCGCCGCCCTGCGCGCCGCGCTGGCCGCCGAGCTGCCCGAACACATGCTGCCCGCCGTCATCGTGACGCTGGAGCGTTTCCCGCTGACCCACCACGGCAAGATCGATCGCGCCGCGCTGCCGGCCGCGCAGGCCGCCAGCGACGCGCCGCGCGTCGAACCCCGCTCCGACGCGGAACGCCGGCTCGCCCAAATCTGGGCCGACGTCCTCGCCGTGCCCGCGCCCGGCATCGACGACAATTTCTTCGCCCTCGGCGGAGACTCCATCCTCTCCCTGCAAGTGGTCGCCCGGGCGCGGGCGCAAGACCTGCCGCTGAGCCCACGCCAGCTGCTGCTGGAACCCACCATCCGCCAACTGGCCGCCGCGCTCGGCACGGCCGCGACCGAGGAGGAAGCCGCGGCCGCCGGCCCGCTGCCGGCCACGCCCATCCAGCGCTGGTTCGCCGGCCTGGGTCTGGTCGAGCCGCGGCACTGGAACCAAGCGCTGGCGCTGCAACTGGCCCGCCCCGTGGACGCAGTCCGGCTGCAAGCCGCGCTCAACGCCGTGGCCGCGCGCCACGACGCCTTCCGCCTGCGCTTCACGCCGGAGCCGGCGCTAAGCGAAGAGACCGGCGGCTGGCCTTGCCGCGAACTGGAACTAACAGACGACGGCGACGAAGCCGCCCGCGCGGCGCTGGAACAAGTCCAGCGCGAGCTGGACCCAAGCGCCGGCCCGCTGGCCCGCGCGCTCTTGCTGCGCCGCGGCCCACAAGAGCCGGTGCTGGCGCTGATCGTCCACCACCTGGCGGTGGACGCGGTGTCCTGGGGCATTCTGCTGGACGATCTGAACCAGGCGCTGGACGCGCTGGCGCGCGACGAAACGCCGCGACTCCCCGCCGTGCCAGCCCACTGGCGCCGCTGGGCGGAACAACAACGGGCCGAGGCCGCCGAGGCGGACCCCGCGCCTTGGCTCAGCCAGGCCGAGGCCGGCTTCCCCACGCTGCGCCGCGACGCCGCCGCCCCTGCGGCCAATACCGAAGCCGCCTCGCGGCTGCTCAGCCGCGAACTGGACGCGGCCTTGACCGGTCGCCTGCTGGCCGCCGGCGCCCGGGCAGCCGGCCAGCGCGTCAGCGCCCTGCTGCTGTTGGCGCTGTGGCGCGCGCTGGCGCCCCGGCTCGAAGCGCCGCGCTTCGCTGTGACGATGGAACACCATGGCCGCGACGCCGAATCCGGTCTGGACCTGTCCCGCACCGTGGGCTGGTTCACCGCGCTGTATCCGCTGAGCGTGGCCGGCGACGCCGCCACCGCCGGCGCGGCCGAACTCCTGGCTTCCATCACCGCGCAATTGTCGCGGCTAACGCCCGTCGCGCCGGAATACGGCCAGGCGCGCTGGCTGGGGCCGGACCTGGACGCGCGCCGGCAACTGGAGGCGGCCGGCCTGCCGGAAATCAGTTTCAACTACCTGGGCGCGCCGCGCGGCGTCGACAAGGCCTGGTTCCAACTGCGGCCCGAGTTGATTACCGGAGAACGCGCCGCCGACAACCTGCGCCCCTTCGCGCTGGATCTGGTGCTGGTCGTGCTGGACGGCAGGCTGCGCGTGGACTGGCGCTACCCCGGCGGCCAGTTCGAGCCGGCCACCGTCGCCGGCTGGGCCGACGCCTTCGCCCGCGAACTGGCGCTGGCGCTGGACGAGATCGAAGCCGCGCCGCTGCTGGCCGCCGATTACCCGCTGGCCCGTCTGGAACAGGCCGCCGTCGAGGAGCTGGCGCGCCGGACCGGCCCTTTCGACGATCTCTATCCGCTGTCCCCGCTGCAACAGGGCATGCTGTTCCACAGCGTGGCCGACGCCGCCGACGGCGCTTACTTGGAACAACTCAGCAGCGTGGTCAACGGCGCGCTGGACCCGGACGCCTTCGCCGAGGCCTGGCGCGCGATGCTGACGCGCCATCCGCTGCTGCGCTCCAGCTTCCACTGGCGGGGCCTGGCCCAGCCGCTGCAAGCGGCGATGCGCACTGCGCCGCTGCCGATCAGCCGGCTGGACTGGTCCGATCTGGCCGAGCCCGAAACCGCGCTGGCCGACTACCTGGCCGCAGACGCCGCGCGGCCCTTCGCCCTGGACGCCGCGCCGCTGATGCGGCTGGCGCTGATCCGGCTGGGCCAGGACCGCTGGCGCTGGATCTGGAGCTATCACCACCTGCTGCTGGACGGCTGGTCGCTGCCCTTGTTCTTCCGCGAGCTGCTGACCCTGTACCGCACGCTCAGCCGCGGCGAAACCCCGGCCCTGCCGCCGGCGCGGCCGTTCTCCGCCTATATCGGCTGGCTGGACCGCGCCGGCCGCCGCGCCCGCTCGAACGAAGGGTTCTGGCGTCGTTACTTTTCCGGGCTGGAACACCCCACCCTGCTCGCCGGCCCCGCCGACGGCGACGCCGACTTCGTCGAACGGGAAATCCGGCTGTCGCCGGAATGGAGCGCGCGCGCCGCCGCCGCGATGCAGGCTTGCTCCAGCACGCTGAACACCCTGTTCCAGGCCGCCTGGGCGCTGACCCTGGCGCGCAGCGGCCACGGCGAGGACATCGTCTTCGGCACCGCCTTGTCCGGCCGCAACGGCGATCTGCCCGGCATAGCCGAAATGATAGGGCTGTTCATCAACACCTTGCCGCTGCGGGTGCGGCTCAACCCCGCCGCCGACGCGCGCGCGCTGCTGGCCCAGGTACAGACCAATCAAGCCCGGGTGCAGGACTACGCCCACAACCGGCTGGTGGACGTCCAGCGCTGGGCCGGCCGCGACAACGCCCAGTTGTTCGACTCGCTGCTGGTCTTCGAGAACTACCCCGCCGACGCGCTGCTGCGCGACGAGGCCGCCGGCCTGGGCTTTGAAACTCCGCGCTTCAGCGAACACACCAATTATCCGCTGACGCTGGCCGTGATCCCCGGCGCGGCCTTGACCGTCAAGCTCACCTTCGACCGCAGCCGCGTCGCGGACGCCGCGGCCGAGGCATTGCTGCAAGGCTTGCTCGCCGTGGCGGAAGGCCTGGTCGCCGCACCGGACGCCGCCGTCGCCTCCATCGAGCTGCTGCCGGCGGAGGCGAGGCGGGCGCGGATAGCCGACGCCGCCCAGCCCCCGCTGGCCTCGCCGCAACTGGCGCAGCGCCTGTTCGAGCGCCAAGCCGCCGCCGCTCCGCGCGCGCCGGCGCTGCTGGACGAAAACGGCGCGCTTGATTACGCCGGGCTGGACGCCCGCGCCAACCAGTTGGCCCACCGGCTGCAAGCGCTGGGCGCCGGCCCGGAAACCGTGGTGGGCGTGCTGCTGCCGCGCGGCGCGGCCGCGGTGACCGCGCTGCTGGCCACGCTGAAGGCCGGCGCCGTCTATCTGCCGCTGGACCCGGCCTACCCTGCCGAGCGGCTGGACTACATGCTGGCAGACAGCCGCGCCGCCATCCTGCTCAGCGAAACCCGCCTGTTGCCGACGTTGAGCCGGCTGCCCGCCAGCCTGCTCTTGCTGGACGACGCCCCAGACGCTGCTGACGCCGCGCCGGACTCCGCCCCGCCCTGCGCCACCGGCGTCGACAACCTGGCCTACCTCATCTACACCTCCGGCTCCACCGGCTGGCCCAAGGGCGTGGGCGTCAGCCATCGCGGCGTCGCCAATCTCTGCCGCGCCCAATGCGAAGTGTTCCAGGTGGACGCCGGCAGCCGGGTCTATCAGTTCGCCCCGCTGAGCTTCGACGCCTCGGTGTCGGAAATCTTCATGGCGCTGGGCAGCGGCGCGGCCCTGTGCCTGCAGGAGGCCGACGCAGCGCAAGATCCGGCCGGCGCTCTGCGCCGCGCCGCGCAGCGCCACGGTCTGACCCACGCCACCCTGCCCCCGGCGCTGCTGGCGGCGTTGGATCAAGACGATCTGCCCGGCCTGCGCACCCTGATCGCCGCCGGCGAAGCCGCCGCGCCCGGCCTGCTGGCGCGCTGGGCCGCCGCCCGCCGCGTGGTCAACGCCTACGGCCCGACCGAAGCCACGGTCTGCGCCAGCATGCGGGTCTGCGACGCCGTGGAGCCGCTGCCGTCCATAGGCCGCGGCATGGCCGGCGTCCGCCTCTATCTGCTGGACCGCTGGGGCGCGCTAGTGCCGCCCGGCGTGCCCGGCGAGATCCACATCGGCGGCGAGGCGCTGGCGCGCGGCTATATCGGCCAGCCCGGCCGCACCGCCGCCAGCTTCGTGCCGGACGCCGTGTCCGGCCTGCCCGGCGCGCGGCTGTACCGCAGCGGCGACCTCGGCGAATACCTGCCCGACGGCGGCATCCGCTTCCTCGGCCGCGCTGGCGCCCAGGTCAAACACCGCGGCTACCGCATCGAACTGGACGGCGTCGCCGCCGCGCTCAGCGCTCATCCGGACGTGGACGAAGCGCTGGCGCTGATCCGCCTGGACGGCGAGCGCCGCCAACTGGTGGCCTACGCGCGGCTCAAGCCGGAAGCGGGCTTCGACGCCTCCGCGCTGCGAGAGCACCTGGCCGCCCGCCTGCCGGCCCACGAACTGCCGCAAGCCATCGTCGGCGTGCGGGAATGGCCGTTGACCCCCGCCGGCAAAATAGACCGCGCGGCGCTGCCGTCGCCGGAGGAGGCCGCGCCGGACTCGCCGGACGCGGACAAGACGCTGAACCCGGCCGAGGCCGCGCTGCTGGAGATCTGGCGCTTGGCGCTGGGGCGGAGCGGCATTGGCGTTCACGACAATTATTTCGCCGTCGGCGGCGACTCCATTCTGGCCCTGCAGATCGTCTCTCGCGCCAAGCAGGCCGGTTTCGACATCGAACCGCGCGCGCTGTTCGCCCATCCCACGGTGGCCGGACTGGCCGCCGTGGCCGGCGCCGCCGCGCGGCGGGCGCACATCGAGGAGCCGGAACAGGCCGAGGCGCCGCTGGCGCCTATCCAGCGCTGGTTCCTGCAACAAGACTGGCCCACGCCGCAGCACTGGAACCTCAGCCTGCGGCTGAGCCTGGACGCCGCCGCGGACCCCGCCGCCTTGCAGGCGGCGCTGACGGCCGTGGCCTTGCGGCACGACGCGCTGCGTCTGAGGCTGCGCCGCGCGCCCGACGGCGCTTGGAGCCAGCATTACGGGCCGCGCGCCGCGCCGCCGCTTGAAACGCTGACGCTGCGGGCGACGGAGCCCGCCGTCCGCGAGGCGGAGCTGCAAACCCGCTGCGCGCGGCTGCAGGCTTCCCTGGACCTGGAAAACGGCCCGCTGCTGCGCGCCGTGCTGATCGAGGCCGGGCCGGGCGGCCGCGCCGAGCTGTTGCTGATCGCCCATCACTGGGTAGTGGACGTGGTGTCCTGGCGCATTCTGCTGGACGACCTGGACCAGGCCTACGGCCAGGCCATGGACGGCGCCGAACCTTCGCTGCCTCCCGTGCCCGTCAGCTACCGGGCCTGGGCGCAATCTCTGGCCGACGACGCGCCCGCGCTGGCCGGCGAGTTCGACTACTGGCGACGCGCCGTCTCCCCGCTGACCGCGCCGCCGGGACTTGCCGCCGTCGGCCGCGTGGCGGAACGCCGCCGCGCGACGGTCAGCCTGGACGCCGACGCCAGCGCCGCGCTGCTGGAGGGCGGCGCCGAACGCTACCGCGCCCAGCCGCAGGAACTGCTGCTGGCGGCTCTGACCCTGGCCTGGCGCCGGCTGAGCGGCCTGCCCGCGCTCGCTCTGGACCTGGAAAACCACGGCCGCAACGCGGCGGCCGGCCCCGCGCCCGATCTGTCGCGCAGCGTGGGCTGGTTCACCTGCCTGCACCCGCTGCGCATAGAGCCGGCCGGCGACGGCTGGGAGCCGGCGGCCGCGGCGGCCAAGGCCGCGCTGCGCGGCGTGCCCGGCGGCGGCATCGGCTTCGGCGTGCTGCGCTATCTGGGCGATCCGGCCCAGGCCGCCGCTCTGGACCAGGCGCCGCCTCGGCCGCTCAGCTTCAACTACCTGGGCCGGCTGGACGACGCCGCCGACGGCGTGCTGCCGCGGCTGCGGGCGCGGCTGTCGACGCTAGAGGCCGGGCCGGCGCAAGACCCGCGCCAGCGGCTGCCGCACGCCATCGCCGTCAACACCCGCATAGAGAAGGGTCGCCTGCGGCTGGACTTCGACTACGCCGACGCCCACGAAACCCCGGCGCTGGCCGAACAGTGCCGGCTGGCGCTGGAAGAACTGGCCGCGCTCTGCCGCGCCGGCGGCCTGCCCGCCGTCGCCTACCACACCTCGGACTTCGCCGGCGTCGCGCTGGAGGAGAACGAATTGGCCGCCTTGCTGGACGACCTCACCGACATCGAATGAACATGACAAGCACACCGAACCTCAAAGACCAGATCCAGGACATCCTGCCCCTGAGCCCGCTGCAGCGCGGCGTCTTGTTCCACACCTTGTTCGCGCCCGGCTCCCCGGTCTATTTCGAACAATTGATCTGCCGGCTGGACGGCGCGGTGGATCCCGCCGCCATGGCCGACGCGCTGGAGCGGCTGGCCGAGCGCCACCCCATCCTGCGCACCGCCTTCGTCACCAAGGGCCAGGCCGAGCCCCGCCAAGTGGTGTTTCGCCACGCGCGGACGCCGCTGGACGTCCACGACTGGAGCCGGGACGATCCCGCCGAGCGCGAACGGCGGCTGGAAGCGCTGTTGGACGAAGACCGCCGCCGCGGCTTCCAACTGAACCGGCCGCCGCTGATGCGGCTGACCCTGCTGCGCTACGGGCAAGAGGAATGGAGGCTGATCTGGAGCCATCATCACATTCTGCTGGACGGCTGGTCGCTGCCCATCCTGATGCGCGATTACTTCGCCCTGCTGTCCGGCGCGGCGCTGCCCTCGGCGCCGCCGCCCTTCGCCGCCTACCTCAGCTGGCTGGGCCGCCAGGACCAGGACGCCGCCGCCAAGCGCTGGCGCTCCGCGCTGGGCGATCTGGCCGCGCCCACCCCGCTGGGCCTGGACCGGCCGGCGCTGCCGGGCGCGCTGGCCGGCGCCGACGTCGGCCAGATCGAGATGCGGCTGGACTACCGCGCCGACGGCGACCTCGCGGCCGCCGCCGAACGCTGCCGGGTCTCCCCGGGCAGCCTGCTGCTGGGCGCCTGGGCCATCCTGCTCAGCCGGTACAGCCGCCAGGACGACGTGGTCTTCGGCCTCACCCTGTCCGGCCGGGCCATTGATCTGCCCGGCGTGGACGGCATGGTGGGCCTCTTGATCAACTCCCTGCCGCTGCGCTTGCCGGTGCCGGCCGACGCCGCGTTGCCGCAATGGCTGGCCGAGGTGCAACGCCGTCAGTTGGAGCTGCAATCGCTGTCGCACAGCGATCTGGCCGAAGTGCAGCGCCACAGCGGCGTGCCGCGCGGTCAGCCGCTGTTCGAAACTCTGGTGGCGATAGACAACTTCCCGATAGGCGAGGCCCTGCCCTCGGACGGCTTGGGCTTCCGGATATCGGACGTCTCCCAGCGCGAGCGCACTCACTACCCGCTGACCCTGACCCTGGTGCCGGGCGCCGACGGACTGAGCTTGAAGCTGGGCTTCGACCGCGCTCGCGTGGACGATGCTCCGGCCGCGGCGCTGGCGGAGGGCTATCTGGAACTGCTGCGCCAGATCGCCGCGCGGCCGGACACCGCGCTGCGCGAGCTGGGCCTGGTCCGCCCCTCACCCGCCAAGCCGTCCGTGCCGGGCCCGCGCGGCGGGCCGGACACCCTGGCCGCCGCCTTCCTGGCCGCCGCCGAACGCTTTCCGGACCGCATCGCCGTCAGCGACGGCCCCGCGACGCTGAGCTACCGGCAACTGCGCGCCCAGGCCGCCGCCATTGCGGAACGGCTGCGTCAAGACGGCGTGCAGCCCGGCGTCAGGGTAGGCATTTGCCTGCCGCGCTCCGCCGGACAAATCGCCGCCATGCTGGGGGTGACGCTGGCCGGCGGCGTCTATCTGCCGCTGGATCCGGACTATCCGGCGGAGCGGCTGGCCTACCAACTGGCCGACAGCCAAGCGCTCCTCACGCTGACCGACGCCGAACTCAAGCCGCGATTGCCGGCGGAACACCGCTGCCTGTCGCTGGCGGAGATAGGCTGCGGCGCCAGGCCGGCGGCGCGGCCGCCCGCCGGCCTGGAAGCCGGGCACGGCGCTTACGTGATCTACACTTCCGGCTCCACCGGCCAGCCCAAGGGCGTGCTGGTTTCCCACCGCAACGTGCTGCGCTTGTTCTCCGCCAGCGCCCGCCACTTCGCCTTCGACGAAAGCGACGTCTGGAGCTATTTCCACTCCTTCGCCTTCGATTTCTCGGTATGGGAAATCTGGGGTGCGCTGCTGCATGGCGGCCGCTGCGTCGTGGTGCCGCGCGAGCTCAGCCGCGATCCGGCCGCCTTCGTCGAACTGCTGGGCCGCGAAGGCGTCACCGTGCTGAACCAGACCCCGTCGGCGTTCAAACTGGCGATAGCGGCCGAAGCCGCCGCGCCGCTGCCGCGGCCGTCCGCGCTGCGCTGGGTGATCTTCGGCGGCGAGGCGCTGGAACTGGCCAGTCTGGAGCCCTGGTTCCAACAACGCGGCGATCAACGTCCCGAGCTGGTCAATATGTACGGCATCACCGAAACCACCGTGCACGTCACCTTCCGCCGCATCCGCGCCGCCGATCTTGAGGCCGGCGGCGAACTCAGCCCGATAGGCGAGCCGCTGGACGACCTGAGCCTGGAACTGGCCGACCCCTGCGGCCACCCCGTTCCCCTGGGCGCGCCCGGCGAAATCCTGGTCGGCGGCGCCGGCGTCAGCCTCGGCTATCTGAACCGCCCGCAACTCAACGCCGAACGCTTTCCCGGCGTCGGCGCGGAACGGCGCTACCGTTCCGGCGACCTGGCGCGGCGAACCGCCGACGGCGAGCTGCTCTACTGCGGCCGCATCGACCATCAAGTGAAGATTCGCGGCTTCCGCATCGAGCTGGGCGAAGTGCGCGCGGCGCTGCTGAGCCATCCGGCGGTGCGCGATGTCCATCTCGTCGCCGCCGACAACCAACTCATCGCCTATCTGCTCGCCGACGACCCCGCCGCGGCCGGCGCCGAAACCCTGCGCCGCCATCTGGCCGCGCGCTTGCCGGCGCATATGATTCCGGCGGTCTTCATCGCGTTGACCGAGTTTCCGCTCACCCTCAACGGCAAGGTTGACGCGCGCGCGCTGCCCTCGCCGCAAGGCGCGCGTTCGGCGCTGGACACGCCCTATGTCGAAGCGGCCACCCCCAGACAAAAGCTGCTGGCGGAGATCTGGCGCCAGGTGCTGGACCTGCCGCGCGTCGGCATCCGAGACAACTATTTCACGCTGGGCGGAGATTCCATCCGCAGCGTGCGCATCGCCGGGCTGGCCAAGGAACGCGGCTGCCCGTTGAGCATCCAGGACATTTTCCGCCACGGCACCATCGAAGCCATCGTCGAAGCGATAGGCGAAGCCGAAAGCACGGCCGCGCCGGACGCGGCACTGCCGCCGTTCGCGCTGATAGACGCCGCGGACCGCGCGCGGCTGCCGCCCGAGGTGGAAGACGCGCTGCCCCTGGCCAGACTGCAGGCCGGCATGCTCTTCCACAATGAATACGACGACGGCCGCAACCTGTACCACGACGTGTTCTCCCATCGGCTGCGCGTCGATATCGACCCGGAGCGCCTGCGCCGGGCGCTGGCGGAGCTGAGCCGCGAACACCCGCTGCTGCGCACCGGCTTCGCGCTGGCCGGCTACTCCCAGCCGCTGCAACTGGTTTGGCGCGACCTGACGCCCAGCCTGGACATCGACGACCTGCGCGGCCTTTCTCCTCAGCAACGGGACGATGCCGTCGCCAGCCAGCTGAGACAGCTAAGCGAACAGCGCTTCGCGCCGGAACGGCCGCCGCTGCTGCGCGTCGGCTGCCTGCGGCTGGCCGAGGACGAGTGGCAGCTAACGCTGGCTTTCCACCACGCCATCCTGGACGGCTGGAGCGTAGCCACCTTGTGCGCGGCCTTGTTCAAAAAGATGCGCGACCAGGGCGGCCCCGCGCGGGCGCCGCGCGCGGCCTTCCGAGAATTCGTCGCCGCCGAACGCGCGGCGCTGGCCGATCCGGCGCAACGAGACTACTGGCGCGCGCAACTGAAAGGCCTGCCGTCCGCCGCCATCCCGCGCTGGCCTCAACGCGCCGCGCCGACGGGCAAGGCCAGGGTGGGCTCGCGGGAAACGCGCTTGCCAAGCGCCACCGCCGCGGCGCTGATCCGGCTGGCCGCGGACAGCGGCATGCCGCTGAAAACCCTGCTGCTGGCCGTGCACGCCCGCGTGCTGGCCTGCTTGTGCGGCCAGGACGAAATCGTCACCGGCCTGGTCAGCAACGGCCGGCCGGCGGACGCCGACGGCGCCGAAGCCTTGGGCCTCTTCCTCAACACCCTGCCGCTGCGCGTCCGCGTTGGCGGCAGTTGGCGCGCGCTGCTGGCGGAAACCATGACGGCGGAGGGAAACAGCCTGCCCCGCCGCTTCTTCCCGCTGGCGGAAATCCTCAAACTGGACGAGGCCGCCCGCTTCGACGCCTCGTTCAACTATGTGGATTTCCACGTCTACCGCGAACTGAGCGAGAGCGGCGGCCTGGAGGTGCTGGACAGCAGCCGCCTGGAAGCGGTGGACATCCCGCTGGCCGTCACCTTCAGCGCCAGCCGCGCCGAGGGCGCCGTCACCCTGGGCTTTTCCTACGACCGCGCCGCCTTCCCCGACGAGCAGGTGGCCGCCATCGGCAGGCTCTACCTGGCCGCCGCCGCCGCGCTGGCGCGAGACCCCGACGCCCTCTGCCTGGACGCCGCGCTGACGGAGACCGCTGTCGAGCCGCTACGCGGACCGTCCGCCGGTCTCGCGGCCTTCTCGGTGCCGCAGGCGGTCGCCGCCATCGCGCGGCGGCAACCGGACGCGCCCGCCGTCGCCGGAAACGGCGAGGCGCTGAGCTACGCCCTGCTGGACGGCCAGGCCAACCGGCTGGCGCGCCGGCTGTTGGCGCATGGCGTTGGCCCGGACGCGGTGGTGGCGCTGGACTTGCCGCGCTCGCCCGAACTGGTGGTGGCGATGCTGGCGACCTTGAAGGCCGGCGCCGCCTATCTGCCGCTGGACCGAGGCCAGCCCGAGGCACGCCGCCGCGAAATCCTGCGGGAGGCCGCCCCGACGCTGCTGCTCAGCCTGAACCCCGCCGCTTACGCGCCGCCCGGCTGCGCCGTCTTGCAGGCGAACCTGGCCGACGATCTGAACGACGAAGACGCGGCGGCCCCCGCCGCTCCCGTCCATGGCGACGCGCTGGCCTACCTGCTGTTCACCTCCGGCTCCAGCGGCCGCCCCAAAGGCGTCGCCGTCGGCCGCGCCGCGCTGGACAACCACATGGCCTGGATGAACCGCCGCTACCCGCTGGACGCGGACGACGCGGTGCTGCAGAAAACCCCGGTGGGTTTCGACGCCTCGGTCTGGGAGTTCTGGGCGCCGCTGACCCAGGGCGCGCGGCTGCTGCTGGCGGCGGAGGACGGACACCGCGACCCGGACTACCTGATCCGCGCCGTGCGCGAACAAGGCGTCACCGTGCTGCAGTTGGTGCCCAGCCTGCTGGCCGTGCTGCTGTCGATGCCGGACTTCGCCGGCTGCCGCGCGCTGCGCCGGGTCTTCGTCGGCGGCGAAGCGCTGCCGGCCGCCACCCTGGCCCGCTTCCACGCCGCGCTGGACATCCCGCTGGTCAACCTCTACGGCCCCACCGAAACCGCCATCGACGCCTCCAGCGCGGAATACCTGCGCTCGGACCCGCCCGCGGCCGCCATCGGCATCGGCCACCCCATAGACGGCGCCGTCTTCCATGTGCTGGACGCCCGCCTCAATCCGGTGCCCCCCGGCGTGCGCGGCGAACTGTACATCGCCGGCTGCGGCCTGGCCCGCGGTTATCTGGGCCAGCCGGCGCAGACCGCGCGGCGCTTTATCCCGGACCCGCTGTCGCCGCTGCCCGGCGGCCGCATGTACCGCAGCGGCGATATCGTGCGCCTGCTGCCGGACGGCGTGCTGGAATACCTGGGCCGCGCCGACGGCCAAGTCAAACTGCGCGGCCAGCGCGTGGAACTGGAAGAGATCGAAGCCGGCCTCGCCGCCTGCCCCGGCGTGCGCCAAGCCGCCGCCGCGCTCTACCGCGACCGCTCCGGCGCGGACAAGCTGGCCGGTTACGTAGGGCTGACGCCGGAGGCCGAGGCCGGCGACTGGCGAGCCGCCATCCTGGCGGCGCTACGCCTGCGTCTGCCGGAATACATGCTGCCCGCGCAATTGATCGCGCTGCGGCAATGGCCGGTCGGCGCCAACGGCAAAACCGACCGCGCCGCGCTGCCCGCGCCGCAGGCGGACGCGGCGGCCCCAATGCGCAGCCGCGCGCCCAATACCCCTGAGGAACAGGCTTTGGCCGCGATCTGGCGGCAAACGCTGGGCCGCGAAGACATCGGCGCCGACGACAACTTCTTCCAATTGGGCGGGGACTCCATCCTAGGCCTGCAAATCGTGGCTCAGGCCCGTCAGGCCGGCCTGACGCTGGCCGCGCGCGACATCTTCAGCCACCCCACCATCGCAGAGCTGGCCGCCCAAGCGCGCCCGGCGCGGCAGGAAGCCAAGCTGGAGGACATTCCGCCAGGCGCTCCGCTTCCGCTGACGCCGGCCCAACGCTGGTTCTTCGAACGCGTCGACACCCTGCCGCGTCCCGGCCACTGGAACCAGGCGCTGCTGCTGAGCGTGGCCGCCGGCATTTCCGCTCCGACGCTGCGCAGCGCCCTGCTGCGGCTGGAACAGAGCCACGACGCCTTCCGCCTGCGCTTCTCCGCCGGTGCCGACGGCTGGCGCCAACACTACGCGCCGCGCGAGGCCTTGCGCGAAGAAGACTGGCTGGAACGCGTCGATCTGAGCGCGCTGCCCGCCGCTGAACGCGCCGCCGCCATCGAGGCCCGCGCCGAAGCGGCGCAGCGCGAGCTGGATCTGGAACGCGGGCCGCTATTGCGAGCCGTGCACTTCGATTGCGGCGACGGCGAAGCCGGCCGGCTGCTGCTGGTCATCCATCATTTGATTGTGGACGGCGTGTCCTGGCGCGTGCTGCTGCAAGATCTCGCCGGCCTGCTTGCCGGCGTCACCCCCATGCCGGCGAATGTCGGCTTCGGCCATTGGGCTCTGCGCCCGTTCGAGCCCTCCGCCGAAGAACGCGCTTACTGGCTAGACCAGGCGCGGCTGGCCGCCGACGCGGTCCGCATCCCGCTGACGGCGGAGGCGGCACGCGACAACCGCTACGGGATGACCGACACCGTGGAGCTGTCGCTAGACAGCGGCGATACCGCCGCCCTGCTCCGCGGCGGAGCACTGCGCGCCAGCGCCGAGGAAATGCTGCTGACGGCGGCGCTGGGCGCGCTGCGCGATTGGCTGGACGCCGACACGCTGGTCCTCACCATGGAAGGACACGGCCGAGACGACGAGGCCCTGGACCTCTCCCGCACCGTGGGCTGGTTCACCGCCATGTATCCGCTGACCGTGACTAGCCTGGCCGAGGCTTCGCCTCCGCGGCTGCTGCGCCGGGTCAAGCAGGCCTTGCGCGCGGTGCCGGCCGGCGGCGCCGGCTACGGCGCGCTGCGTCAGGCGGCCGACGCCCGTGCGCTGGCCGCCATGCCGGAACCGCAAATCGCCTTCAACTACCTGGGCCAGTTCGACGCCAGCCTACCGGCCGACGGCGCGCTGGCGCCTGCTCCGGAATCCGTGGGCGCGATGGAAGACCCGGATGGCTTGCGCCCCCGGCTGATCGACATCGTGGCCCTAGTCAGCGACGGCAAATTGTCCCTGCGCTGGAACTACGGCCGCGCCACGCTGCCGCGCGCGACGGTGGAGGCCCTCGCCCGGCAAATGCGGCAGCGGCTGCTCGCGCTGCTGAGCCTGGACGCGGACGCCGCGGCAGCGGCGCTGACGCCGGACGACTTCCCGCTGGCCGCGCTGGATGAGGCCAGCCTGCCCGCGGCGCTGGGCGAGCGCGGCGACATCGTCGACCTGTGGTCGCTGACGCCGGTGCAGGAAGGCATGCTGTTCCACTCGCGAATGGAAGCCTCTTCCGGCCCCGCCGGCGTCTACATAGAACAAGTGGTCGCCGAACTGGACGGCGCGGTGGACCCGGTCTTGCTGCGCCAAGCCTGGGAGCAGGTGCTGGCCCGGCACGACGCGCTGCGCGTCAGCTTCGCCTGGGAAGGCTTGGCCGCGCCGCTGCAACGGGTCCATCGCGCGCCCGCGCTGCCGTTCTCCGTCTGCGAAACGCCGGACGAGACCGCGCTGGAACGCTATCTGGCCGACGACCGCGCCGCCGGCTTCGCGCTGGACGCCCCGCCCTTGATGCGCCTGGCGCTGCTGACCCGGAACGGCGCGCCTTGGCGGCTGGTCTGGACCCATCACCACGCGCTGCTGGACGGCTGGTCGATGGCCGTCGTCTTCGACGAGGCCCTGGCCCTGTACCGCGGGCTGAGCCAAGGCCAGAGCGCGGCGCTGCCGCCGGCGCCCTCGTTCGGGCGCTTCATCAAATGGCTGCGCGCTCACAGCGACAGCCAAGCCCAGGAAGACTTCTGGCGCGACTACTTCAGCGGCTACGCCGCCGCGGCCGATCTGGCCTTGCTGCCGGCCGGCGGCCCGCCCCAGCCGCGCGCCCATTCGCTGCGGCTGGACTCCGCGCTGACCGCCGGGCTGCGGCGGACGGCGCGAGAGCGCAAAGTCACGCTCAACACCTTGTTCCAGGGCGCGCTGGCGGTGGCTCTGTCCCGCGTCGGCCGCTGCGACGACCTGGTGTTCGGCGTCACCATGGCCGGCCGGCCCGAATCGCTCCCCGGCTGCGACGCCGCCGTCGGCCTGTTCATCTCCACCCTGCCCTTGCGCGCCGACTGCTCGGCCGCTCAAGCGGTGGACGATTTTCTCCACCGGCTGCAGAACGCCCAGAGCTGTCTGGGTCCCTTCGAGTCCAGCGCCTTGGTGGACATTCAGCGCTGGAGCGGCCTGTCCGCGCGCCAGGCGCTGTTCGACGTGGTGCTGGTCTATGAGAACTACCCGATTCGCGCCTCGGTCGGCGACGCCGCCCAAGCGCTGCGCGTGGGCGCGGCCTCCGCGCGCGAACAGTCCAACTATCCGCTGACCCTCTACGTCAAACCGGACGACGACGCCATTGAGCTGGACGGCGTATTCGACGCCGGCCGCATCGAACCGGAACGCGTCGCGGCGCTGCTGGAAGCGCTGCCGCGGCTGCTGAGGCAGATCGCCGGCGGCGCGGGCCGCGTAGGCGAGCTGCGTCTGGCCGAACCGACGCCTCCGGCCGCCTTCCCGCCGCCGGAGCGCGGCGACAATGTGCTAGCCATGTTGACCGCCGCCGCGCGGCTCAACCCGGACAAGATCGCGGTCGCCGCCGAGGACGGCGAGCTGAGCTACCGCCAACTGGTGAACGGCGCGCGCGCGCTGGCGCGCCGGTTGGCGGAGCGCGGCGTCGCTCCCGGCGACACCGTGGCGCTGGCCTTGCCGCCGGACGGACGCGCGCTGACCGCCCTGCTGGGCACGCTGTGGGCCGGCGCGCAATACCTGCCGCTGGACCCGGCGCTGCCGCCGCTGCGGCGCGACGCCATCCTGGAAGACGCCCGCCCCGGCCTGGTCCTCGTCGACGGCGAGCAGACCGGCTGGCCCGCGTCCGCCAAACTGCTGACGCTGCCGACGCCTCTGCCGCAAGCCGACGGCGACGACGCTCCCTTGCCCGGCGACGCGCTCCACCCGGAAGCGCCGGCCTACACCCTGTTCACCTCCGGCAGCACCGGCCGGCCCAAGGGCGTGCAGATCGCCCATCGCTCGCTGGCCAACATCCTGCGGCATTTCAGCGCCGAACCCGGCTTCGGCACGGACGACGTGTTGCTGTCGGTCACCACCTGGTCCTTCGACATCGCGGCGCTGGAACTGCTGTTGCCCCTGGTTCGCGGCGGCACGGTCGCCATCGCGCCGGCTTCGGCCAGCGGCGACGGCCCGGCGCTGGCCGCCGAGGCCTCGCGCCGCGGCGCCGGCGTGATCCAGGCCACGCCGGCCAGCTGGCGCATGCTGCTGGAAGCCGGCTGGAAGCCCGCGCCCGGGCTGCGCGCCTGGTGCGGCGGCGAAGCGCTGCCCGCCGACCTGGCCCGCGAGCTGCTGGACGCCGGCGCCGCGCTGTGGAACGTCTACGGCCCCACGGAAACCACCATCTGGTCCGCCCTGCACCGGGTCGACGGCGCGGAACTGCCGCCGCCGGCCGGCCACGCCATCCGCCGTACCACGCTGTGGGCGGCCGACCACCACGGCCAGCCGCTGCCGCCGCAACTGGCGGGCGAACTGCAGATCGGCGGAGACGGCCTGGCTTTGGGCTATCTGGGCGCGCCGGCGCAAACCGCCGCCCGTTTCCGCCCCGACCCGCTGGCCGGCCGGCCCGGCGCCCGCGTCTATCGCAGCGGCGACCTAGCCTGCCTGCGGCCGGACGGCAGCGTCCGCGTGCTGGGCCGGCTGGACGGCCAAGCCAAGCTCAACGGCTTCCGGCTGGAGCTGGAGGAAGTGGAAACCAGGCTGCGCGAACTGCCCGGCGTGCGCCAGGCGGCGGCGGCCATCCGTCGCGACCCGCAAGGCCACGCGCGGCTGGTGGCCTACCTGGTGCCGGACGGCGGCGGCACCTGGCGCGCCGGCGACGAAGCCGACCCGACTGCCTTGCAGCGGGTCCGCGCCCAGCTGTCCTCCGCGCTGCCCGGCTATATGCTGCCCAGCCGCTTTGTCACCCTGGAACAGTTGCCGCTGACCGCCAACCGCAAGCTGGACCGCAAGGCCCTGCCCGAACCGGCCGCCAGCGCGCCGACTCGCGCCGGCAGCGCCCCCCAGGGCGCGCTGGAGCAAGCGGTGTGCGCATTGTGGGAAGAAGTGTTCGAACGCGCCGGCATCGCCGCCGACGACGACTTCTTCGAACTGGGCGGCCATTCGCTGCTGGCCACCCGCATCCAGGTGCGCGTCAACAAAATATTCCGGCAGACGCTGCCGCTGCGCGCCACCTTCCACGCCCAAACCCCGCGCGCCCTGGCCGCGCTGCTGGCGGAGCGCGAGTCCGCGCCCGGCCTGGCCGCCAAGATCGCCGCCGTCTACCTGAAGCTGCGCGGCATGTCCGACGCCGAGCGCGACGCGCTGCGCCGGGCCGCCGCTCAACCCTCCACCATGGAAACCGCAGAATGAAACTGGAACACATCAACGCCATCGTCAGCGGCGCCGCCAGCGGCATCGGCCGCGCCTTCGCTCTGGAGCTGGCCCGCGCCGGCGCTCGGGTCCACGCCGCGGATCTGGACGCCGCCGGCCTGCGCCGGCTGGAAGAAGACGCCGCCGGCTTGCCCGGCTCGGTGCGCGGCTCGGTGCTGGACGTGAGCCAGGAGGCCGCGGTCCGCGCTTTTCTGAAAACCGCGTCGGAAGAGGCGGAACCGGCCAATCTGCTGGTCAACAACGCCGGCATCCTGCGCGACGGCTGGCTGGTGAGGCTGGACGTGGAAGGCTTCGTCCGCAAGCTGCCCACCGCGCAATGGCGGGCGGTGCTGGAAACCAACCTGACCGCGCCTTATCTGCTGAGCCGCGAGTTCGCCGCCGCTCGCGTGGAGTCCGGCCTCAAAACGCCGGGCCTGATCGTCAACGTCTCCTCGGTCACCAGCGCCGGCAATCCCGGCCAGTCCAACTACGCGGCGTCCAAGGCCGGCCTGGACGCGCTCACCCGGACCTGGGCGCTGGAGCTGGCGCCCTTCGGCATTCGCGTGGCCGGCATCGCCCCGGGCCTGACCGACACCCCGATGGCCGCCGGCCTGGCGCCGGCCACCCGTGAGGAACTGATCGCCCAGGTGCCGCTGCGGCGCATGGCCGAGCCGGCCGAAATCTGGCAGGGGCTGAAATTCATCATCGAATGCGACTACTTCAACGGCCGCATCATCGCGATCGACGGCGGAGCCACCTTCTCGTGAACCCGACACTCGCCACCCCGGCCGCGGACATTCCGCGCCGCATCCATCAGATCTGGTATCAAGGCGCCGCCGCGCTGCCGGACAAATATCGCCGCTACCGCGACACCTGGATGCGGCGGCATCCAGACTGGGAGTTCGTGTTCTGGGACGCTCCCCGGATGCAGGCGCTGGTTGACGAACACTACCCTTGGTTCGCCGCGCGCTACGCCAGCTTCGAGCGCGACATCCAACGCATAGACGCCGCGCGCTACCTGTTCCTGGCGCTGCACGGCGGCTTCTACATTGACATGGACATCGAAAACCTGCGGCCCATAGACCCGCTGCTGCCTGGAAGGCGGCTCATCTTGTCGCGCACCCACGGTTTCAACAACGCGCTGATAGGCAGCGCGCCCGGCCACCCATTGTGGAACACGGTGCTGGACCGGCTGGCGGCCGGCCAGTCCGCGCCGCTGGACCCGGCCATGCCGGCCAGGCTGCGCGAATCGCCGGCGATGCGCACCGCCGTCACCGTGGGCCCGCGCTTCTTCACCTGGTGCGCGCAGCAAAGCGGCTGTCTGGACGACCCGGCCACGCTGTGTTGCCCCGGCTATTACTTCGAACCCGGCTCGCCCACGCCGGACGGCAGCTCCTGGCCGCCGGCCAACGACCCCGACGGCGGCTATGCCCGTCACCACATGGACCTTAACTGGCTGGGCCTTCGCCACCGGCTGTTGTCCCGGCTGAACCGGCTGCTGTTGCCCTGGCTGACGCGGCGGCTGCCTTTGCAATGAAAAAGTCGCCGCAATGCGGCGACTTCAAAAACAACACATAACAACCATTAATTAGCGGAAGGGGAAGCCGTTTGATTTTCCTGCATGAATTGTCTCAGGCTCAACGGACGCATATCCGTCCAATTCTTTTCAATATAGTCCAGACACTCCTGTTCTCCTCCGCTGACGCCAAGAGAACGCCAGCCCGCGGGGATTTCACGATATTCCGGCCATATCGAATATTGCTCCTCATGATTCATCACCACGATGTATTTGGTTTCATTCATTGCGTCCTGCGTCATAAGCACCTCCATGCCGTCGCTAGAAAATTAAGACAGTTCCAAACAAATAATTTATTCAACCAAAACATTGCTAATTGGAATTGTTTAAATCGGAGAATACCGACCCACAAAACCCGCCAAAGAATATACCGCACAAATTGAATATTTTTACAGACCTCGAAAAATAATCGAAATCAAATCGGGCGCGATAAACGCGCAGCCCGATGGGCGACGACAACACATCACCTGGAAAGCCATTGAAATGAGCGTTAGCGATTGGAACGATAACGATCTGGACCTTCTCGACCATTTGCTGGAACAAGAGCTGGACGTCTTGCCCCCGTCCCCCGCGCCCGTGGACGGCGGACGGATTCCGCGCGGCGACGCCGCCTCCGGCCCGCTGTCCTTTCAGCAGCAGCGGCTCTGGTTTCTACACCAGCTCAGCGCCGGCGCCGCCGCCTACAATATCTGCTCCGCCTTCCGCCTCAGCGGCGCCTTGCAGGCGGACGCGCTATGCCGGGCTTTCGATTGCGTGGTGACGCGCCACGCTTCCCTGCGCACCGCCATTCGCGAAGTGAACGGCGTGGCGACGCAAATCCCGCAGCCCGCCGGCCGCGCCTTTATCGATCGACTGGACTGGTCCGCCTTGCCGGCCGAAGAAGCCGCGTCCCGGCTGGAAACGCTGGCGCGCCGGGAAAGCGCTCACGCCTTCGACCTGTCCTCCGGCCAGCCGCTGCGCATCGCGCTGGTGAAGCTGGCGGCGGACGAACACGCGGTAGTGCTGACCCTGCACCACATCGTCGGCGACGCCTGGTCCCTGGCGGTGCTGATGGACGAAGCCGCCAGCGCCTACGCCGCGCTCAGCCGCGGCCGCGCGCCGGATCTGCCAGAGCTGCCCATCCAGTACCTCGACTACGCGCGCTGGCAGCACGCCTGCGGCCGACAAGACCGCTGGGATGCCGACCTCGCCTATTGGAAAACCCAGCTAGCCGGGCTGCCCACGCTGGAGCTGCCCACCGACAAGCCCCGGCCGCCGGTGCAAAGCTTCGACGGCGCCACCGTGGGCTTCGCCGTGCCCGCCGACACCGCGGAACGCCTGCGCCGGCTGGCGGCGGCCGAGCGCACCACGCTGTTCTGCCTGCTGCTGTCCGCCTTCCAGGCGCTGCTGGCGCGCCACGCCCGCCAGGACGATCTGGCCATCGGCACCTCGCTGGCCGGACGCGAGCGGGTGGAAACCGAGGCGCTGATCGGCTTCTTCGCCAATATGCTGGTGATCCGCGCCCGCATCGGCCCGGAAGACAGCTTCCGCCAGTTCGCCCGCAAGCAATCGGACGTCATGCGCGATGCCGTCGAACACGCCGCGGTGCCCTACGACCAGCTGGTCGGCGCACTGGGGCAAGCCAGCCGCGACCCCAGCCGCAACCCGCTGTTCCAGGTCGCCTTCACCCTGCTCAACATCCCGGCGGCGATGCCGACGCTGGACGGGCTGCGGCTGACCCCGGTGCTCAGCCAGGAAGCCGCCCGCTTCGACCTTGAGCTGTTCATGCGCGAGACCGAGGACGGCCTGTCCGGCGCCTTCTCCTACAACACCGCGCTGTTCGAGCGGCTCTCCGTCGAGCGTTTCGCCGAACAACTGGTGATTCTGCTGGACGCCGCCAGCCGCCAGCCGGACGCGCCGCTGGCCGCGCTGCCGCTGACCACGCCGCAACAGGCCGCCTCCCTGCTGACGCTGCCGCTGCGCGCCGCCGCGCGCGATGGCGAACCGGTGCACCGCGCCTTCAGCCGTTTTGCCGCGATGCAAGCCGACGCCGCGGCGCTGCGCTGCGACGGCAGGGAGCTCAGTTACGGCGAACTGGAACGGCTGTCGGACGCCGCCGCGCGGCGGCTGGCCGCTGCCGGCGTGCGGCCCGGCGATCCCGTCGGCCTGTGGCTGACGCCCTCGTTCGAACTGATGATCGGCGTGCTGGCCGCGCTCAAGGCCGGCGCCGGCTATGTGCCGATGGACCCGGCCTATCCGGCCGACCGCATCCGCTACATCCTGGAGGACAGCGGCGCGCGCGCCGTGCTCAGCACCGAGGCGCTGGCACCTACGCTGCCGCCCTTCGCCGGCCCGCTGCTGACTCTGGACGCGGCGGAGCCCGCGCCGTCGGCGGCGCTGCCGGCCGGCGACGACCCGGACGGCCTGGCCTACATCATCTACACCTCCGGCTCCACCGGCCGGCCTAAAGGCGTGGCGGTCAGCCACCGCAACTGCGCCCGGCTGTTCTCCAGCAGCGCCGAGCTGTTCCAGTTCGGCCCGCGCGAAGTGTGGACGCTGTTCCACTCCTACGCCTTCGACTTCTCCGTGTGGGAAATCTGGGGCGCGCTGGCCCACGGCGGCGTCCTGCTGATTGTGCCGCCGCTGCTGGCCCGCTCCTCGGATGCCTTCTACCAGCTGTTGTGCGAGGAAAAAGTCACCGTGCTGAGCCAGACCCCGTCGGCCTTCCGCCAATTGATGGCCGCCGAGGAGGCAAACCCGCGCGAAGGCGATCTGGCGCTGCGCTACCTCGTCTTCGGCGGCGAGGCGCTAGACCTCAGCAGCCTGGAGCCCTGGCTGGACCGTCACGGCGACGACTACCCGCGGTTGATCAATATGTACGGCATCACCGAAACCACCGTGCACGTGACCTTCCGCCGCATCGGCCTGCCCGAGATCAAGCGCAAGCTGGGCAGCGTGATCGGCGCGCCTCTCCCCGACCTGTGCATCCGCCTGCTGGACGATGCGCTGCAGCCGGTGCCGCCGGGCATGGTGGGCGAAATCCACGTCGGCGGCGCCGGCGTGGCGCTGGGCTACGTCAATCAGCCGGAGCTGAGCGCCCAACGCTTCATGCCGGACCCACACCTGGACAGCGGCCTGCGCTTCTACCGCAGCGGCGATCTGGCCCGCGTCACCCCGCGCGGCGAACTGGAATACCGCGGCCGCGCCGACCAACAGGTCAAGCTGCGCGGCTTCCGCATCGAAACCGCCGAAATCCAGGCCTTGCTCAGCCAGCACCCAGCGGTGGCGGAAGCCGCCGTGGTGGTGCGCGGCGAAGGCGATCAGGCGCGTCTGGTCGCCTATGTCGCCAAGCGTAGCGGCCTGGAAGCCGCCGCCGCCAAGGACAAGGAAAAGGGCTGGCTGCCCGCCTTCGACATGATCTACGAGGACGCGCCAGCCGAGAACGCCGACCTTGATCTGGTCGGCTGGACCGACTCCTACGACAACGCCCTGATTCCCGCCGCCCACATGCGGCGCTGGCGCGACGAGATCCTGAGCCGCATCCGCGCGTTGCATCCGCGCCGGGTGCTGGAAATCGGCGTCGGCAGCGGCATGCTGTTGCTCGCCGTCGCCCCGGACAGCGAGCGCTACCACGGCCTGGACTTCTCCGCCCGCGCGCTGGAACGCCTGGGCCGCACCGTGGCCGCGCGCGGCCTGAACCAGGTGAAGCTGGAGCGGCGCGAAGCCCGCGACCTGGCCGGCCTGCCGGACGACTTCGACACCGTGATCATCAATTCCGTGGCGCAATACTTCCCCGACGCCGCCTACTTCCTGGACGTGGTGGACCAGGCGCTGGCGCGGCTGCGTCCGGGCGGCAAACTGCTGCTGGGCGACCTGCGCCACCTGGGCATGCTGCGGCACTTCCAGGCCAGCCGCCTGCTGCACCGCCTGCCCGCCGTCGCCCGCCCGACGCGGGCGGAACTGCGCCGTCAACTGGACGCGCTGATCGCGGAAGAAAAGGAACTGCTGGTGGACCCGGCGCTGTTCCGCCGGCTGGCGCGCCGCCGCGGCGACATCGCCGCGATAGAAATCCGCCTGAAAGAAGACGGCGGCGACTGCGAACTGACCACCTATCGCTACGACGTGGTGCTGAGCAAGGGCTCGCCTAAGGCCGCTCCCGCCCCTGATGCGCGGCGCCCGCGGTCCGGCCTGGCCAACCGCCGCGCCGCCGAGGTCAACCGCTTCCTCGCCTGGCTGGATCTGGACGCGGCCGACGACGAAACCGCCGACGGCCAGCCCTGGCGGGCGCAAGCGCTGTCTGACGTCACCGAGGCCGCCGAGCCCGCGGAGCTGTTGGCGGCTGCCGCCGCCGACGGCCTGGCCGCGCGCCTCTGCTGGAGCGAAAACGCCGCCGACGGCCGGTTCGACCTGGCGCTGGCCGCCACCGCCGACGCCTTGCCCGCGCTGCCGCTGGAGCGGCTGGACGGCGGCGACGACGGCGAGCCCGCCGACTGCTTCAACACCCCGGCGCAAAGCCAGCCGCGCGACGCGCTGGGGCCGGAATTGCGCCGTCATCTCGCCGCGCGGCTGCCCGACTACATGCTGCCCGCCGCCTTCGTCACGCTGGACAAGCTGCCGCTGACCCATAGCGGCAAACTGGATTGGCGCGCGCTGCCCGAACCCGGCCAGTCCGAACAAGGCGGCGTCGATGCCGGTGCGCCGCCGCGCAGCCGCGCCGAAAGCGAAGTGGCCCGCATCTGGGGCGAAGTGCTGGGCGCCGGCGGCCTGGGCCGCGAACAAAACTTCTTCGAAGCCGGCGGCCATTCGCTGCTGGCCACCCGGGTCATGTCCCGGCTGCGCGCAGAATTCGGCGTCGAACTGCCCCTGCGCACCTTGTTTGAACACCCGACGGTGGCCGAATTCGCCGTTGCCCTGGCGGAACGCGTTGAGCTGGAAGACCCGGCCGCGTCGGCTTCCGCGCCGGAGCGCCGCATCCCCCTGGCGGACCGCTCGCGGCCGCTGCCGTCCTCCTTCGCCCAGCAACGCTTCTGGTTCCTGGAGCGGCTGGACCAGAGCGAAAACGGCGTCTACAACATCGCCCAGGGCCTGCGCCTGCGCGGCCGCCTGAGCCTCCCCGCGCTGCGCGCCGCGCTGGCCGGCGTGGTCCGCCGCCACGAGGCGCTACGCACCCGCTTCGAACTGAGCGACGGCGAGCTGCGGCAAATCGTCGAAAACGGCGACGGGCCGGAACTGCAAGAACAGACGCTGCGCGTGACCGCCGGCGAGAGCCTGGAAACGGCGCTGAACCGCGCCGCCGAAGCCTTCGCCAGACCTAAATTCGACCTGGAGGCCGCGCCGCCGCTGCGCTTCGCCCTGCTGCGCATCGCTCCGGACGACGCCGCTTTGCTGATCGCGCTGCACCACGCCCTGTCCGACGGCTGGTCGCTGGGGGTGCTGGTGCGGGAGTTCGGCGAACTGTACGCCGCCGCGCTGGAGCAACGCCCGCCCCGCCTGCCCGCCCTGCCCATCCAATACGGCGACTTCGCCCAATGGCAACGCGACGCCCTGGCCGGCGAGCGCTTCGAACACATGCTGGCGCGCTGGAAAACGCGCCTGGCCGACGCCCCGGCGGAACTGGAACTGCTGGGCGACCGGCCGCGCGGCATGGGCGCCATCGGCCGTCCGCGCCGTGGGCGCTTCGTCCGCTTCGGCTTCTCGCCGGCGGAAACCCAGAGCCTGCGCCGGCTGGCCGAACGCGCTGGCGGCACGCTGTTCATGGTGTTGCTGGCCGGCTACGCCGAATTGCTGTCGCGCTACAGCGGCCAGCGCGACCTGGTGATAGGCAGCCCCATCGCCAACCGTCAGCACGCGGACCTGGAGGGCCTGATCGGCTGCTTCGTCAACACCCTGGCGCTGCGCGTCGACTTGGCCGGCGCGCCCAGCGCGCTGCAATTGCTGGCGCGGGTGCGCGATGTGGTGCTGGAAGCCTACGAACTGCAAGACCTGCCCTTTGAAACCATCGTCGACGCGCTGCGGCTGGATCGCTCGCTGACGCGCAACCCGCTGTTCCAGACCATGCTGGTGCTGCAAAACGCGCCGCTGGACACCCTGCGCCTGCCGGGGCTGGAGCTGGAAACGCTGTCCAGCGACGACAGCTCCCCGCGCTTCGACCTGACCCTGACCCTGCACGAAGCCGACGGCGGCCTGCAGGCGATGCTGGAATACGACGTCGACCTGTTCGAGGAAGCCGGCGCGCGCCGCCTGGCCTCCCGCTTGCAACGCTTGCTGCTGACCATGGCCGCGCAGCCGGAGCAAGCGCCGTCGCGCCTGCCGCTGCTGGACGCGGACGAAACCAGGCTGCTGCTGGAACAAGACGGCGAAGCGGCATCCGCGCCGGCCACCCTGCTGCCCCTGATCGAGGCCAGCGCCGCCGCCGCGCCGGAGGCGACGGCCTTGAGCGACGAGCGCCGCAACCTGAGCTACGGCGAACTCAACCGCCGCGCCAATCAACTGGCGCGACGCCTGCTCGCCCTCGGCGTCGGCCCGGAAGACATCGTCGCCATCGCGCTGCCGCGCTCCGCCGATACCGTGGTGGCCTTGCTGGCAGCGTTGAAAGCCGGCGCGGCCTATCTTCCGCTGGACTTGGACTACCCTCCGGCCCGCATCGCCTTCATGTTGAAGGACGCCGCCCCGCGCTGCGTGCTGACCCTGAGCGACGCAACGCTGCCGGACGGCGCGGCGCGGCTGGATCTGGACGACCCGGCCTTGCAAGAGCACCTGGCCTCGCTGCATGACGGCAACCCCGCCGACAGCGAGCGCGTCCGCCCGCTGCGGCCCAGCCACCCCGCCTACCTGATCTACACCTCGGGTTCCACCGGCGCCCCCAAAGGCGTGGTGATCCAGCACGGCAATCTCCACGCCTCCACCGCCGCCCGGCTCGCCTTCTATCCTGCGGAGCTGTCGCGCCCGGGCACCGCCTTCCTGCTGCTGCCCTCCTTCTCCTTCGATAGCTCGGTGGCGCTGCTGTTCTGGTCGCTGGCCTGCGGCGGCCGGCTGATCGTCAGCCGCGCCGGCGGCCAGTTGGAACCCGGCTATCTGGCCGGCCTGGTGGAACGCGAGCGGGCCGACGTCTGGCTCAGCCTGCCCTCGCTGTACCGGACCGTGGCGCAAGCCCAGCCCGCCGGCTGGGGCGGATCGCTGCGCGCGGTGCTGTTCGGCGGCGAAGCGGTAACGGCCGGCGACCTGATAGGCGAGGGCCGACGCTTCTACAACGAATACGGCCCCACCGAGGCCACCGTCTGGGGCACCGCGACGGAAATCGCCTTGCGCGACGGCCAGCCCGTCGACATCGGCCGCGCCATCCCCGGCTACCGCGCCTACATCCTGGACGAGGCGCTGCAGCCGACGGCGCCCGGCCTGGCCGGCGAACTCTATCTCGCCGGCCCCGGCGTCGCCCGCGGCTATCTGCGCCGCCCGCGGCTGACCGCGGAACGCTTTCTCCCCAACCCCTTCCGGGACGGCGAGCGGATCTACCGCACCGGGGACCGCGCCCGCTGGCTGGCCGACGGCCGCATCGAATATCTGGGTCGCGGCGACCAACAGCTGAAGCTGCGCGGCTACCGCATCGAAACCGGCGAGATCGAAGCCGCGCTCAGCGCGCAGCCCGGCATCGCCGCCGCCGCGGTGGCCTTGCACCACGCGCCGCCCGCCGCCGCGCGGCTGGTGGGCTATCTGGTGCCGACGAACGGCGAGATCGACACCGCCGCGCTGCGCAGCGCGCTGGCGGAGCAATTGCCGGAATACATGATTCCCACCGCCTGGGTCAGCCTTCCAGCCCTGCCGCAAACGCCCAACGGCAAGCTGGACCGCCGCGCGCTGCCGGCGCCGGAACTGGCCGCGCGCGCCTACCGCGCGCCGAGCACCCCGCTGGAAGAACAACTGGCCACGCTGTTCGCCGCCACCCTGGGCCTGCCGAGCATAGGCGTGGACGACAGCTTTTTCGACATGGGCGGCCACTCGCTGCTCACGCTGCAACTGCTGTCCCGCGTCCGCGAGGAACTGGGCGTGGAGCTGCCGCTGGCCTCGCTGTTCACCTCCGGCACCGTCGCCGAGTTCGCACGGCTGGTTCAGGAGGCCGGCCAAGCCACCCCGCCGTCGGTGCTGGTACCGATACGCACGGACGGCGACGACGCCACCTTGCTGTTGGTCCACGATGGTTCCGGCCAGATCATCGGCTATCAAAAACTGGTGGAGCGGCTGTCGCCGCGCTGGCGCGTCTACGGCCTGCAAGCGGCGGGGCTGGACCCGGCCGTCGCGTCCGACGACAGCGTGGCGGCCATGGCCGCGCGCTACGCCGCAGCGGTGCTGCAAGCCGGCCTGTCCGGACCGTTGATCCTGGCCGGCCACTCCTTCGGCGCGGCGGTGGCGGCGGAACTGGCGCGGCGGTTGGTCGAGACCGGCGCCGAAGTCAGCCTGCTGGCAGCGCTGGACGCGCCGCCGCGCCCGGACGCCGGCTTCCTGAGTGAACTGCCCCAGGACGAGGCCGGGCTGCTGCACTATATGAGCCGCACCGTGGAAATCGCCACCGGCAAAGCGCTGGCCGTCTCGGAAGACATGCTGCGTCCGCTGGACCGAGCCGGCCGCTTCGCGCTGCTGAGCCGGCGGGTGCAAGACTCCGGCCTGTTCCCGCAAGGCATGGACCCGCGCCGGGTGGAAGCCATGTTCGATGTCTACCGCGCCAACCTGCTCAGCCTGCGCGGCCACCAGCCGCGGCCCGCGCTCTGCCCGGTGGCGGTGTGGGTCACCGACGGCCTGGCCACCGCCACGGCCGGACCGGCCGACCTGGGCTGGTCCGACTACGCCGCCGGCCCGGTCCAAGTATTCCGCGCCGCCGGCGAACACGCCGACATGCTGCGCGAGCCACATGCGGCCAGCCTGGCGGAGAGCCTGGAGAGCGCGATGAGGGCCCGCCATGTCTAAGCCCATGCCCGTCCAGCCCGCGCTCTGGCGCGACCGGCGCTTTCTCTGGCTCTCCGCCGCCTGGTTCTGCGCCATCCTGGGCCAGCAGACCGCGCTGATCGCCCTGCCCTGGCTGGTGCTGCAACGGGGCGGCGACGGCCTCGCCCTCGGCCTGATCGTCACCGCCATGGAGCTGCCGCGCGCGGTGTTCATCATCGTCGGCGGCGCGGTGGCGGACCGGTACTCGCCGCGGCGGGTGTTTCAGTGCTCGCTGCTCTGCTGCGCGGCGCTGCTGGCCCTGCTCGGCTACGCCGCCTACCGCGGCGGCCTGCCGCTGGCCTGGCTCTACCCCTTCGCCGCGGCGATGGGCGTGGTCGCCGCCTTCACCGGGCCTTCCGCCGCCGCTCTGCTGCCCAACACCGTGCCGGAAGAAAAGCTGCAACAGGCCAACTCCGTGTTCATGGCGGTCAACCAGCTCACCTTGCTGACCGGCCCCATGCTGGCCGGTGCGCTGATAGCCCTGCCCGGCGTCCGCGCCGGCGGCGGCCTGGGCCTCGCTTTCCTGCTGGGCGCCGCCTGCTTCCTGAGCGCCGGCCTGATGCTCAGCCGCCTGCGGCCGCGCGCAGCCCCCGCACAGGCGCCATCGGCGCAATCGGCCGCCGGCATACTGCGCGCCATCCGCCGCGGCGCCGCCTGGACCTGGGGCGACGCCGCCCTTCGCGCGCTGTTCTTCTACTGGGCGGTGATCGCCTTCCTGACCGCCGGCCCCATCCAGATCGGCCTGCCGCTGCTGGTCAAAACCGCGATGGGCCTGGACGCCGGCCACTTCGGCACCCTGCTGTCCGCGCAAGGCGCCGGCAGCCTGCTGGGCATGGCCCTGCTCAGCCTGCTGCCGCTCAAGGCCCTGGGCCGGCTGGGATGGATGGTATTCTGCGCCGACGCTCTGATGGGCGCGCTGATCATCGGCCTGGGTCTGTCTCCCGCGTTTGCCGTCAGTTGCGCGATGATGTTCCTGATCGGCCTCTTGGGCGGCCTGGTTCAAGTTCGTCTGATGGCCTGGATCCAGGCCCGCATCCCGGCGGAAATGCGCGGCCGGGTCATGAGTTTTTTGATGTTCATGATGGCGGCGGTCACGCCCTTGTCCACCACGCTGGCCGGCGTGAGCCTGGCGTCCGCGCCGGTGCGCGCCTTGTTCGCCGGCGCCGGCCTGCTGCTGATCGGCGTCGCCGTGCTGGCGCTGTGCAGCCCCCGGCTGCGCGCCATCGGCGCGCCCGGCGGCTCAGGCCCGGCGGAGCTCCGCCCCAACCCTTCACTGCAAACAGGAGACTGAATCGATGCACCCCTCACCCTGGCTCCAGCGCCAGCCCGGCAGCCAGCCGCCGCGGCTGCGCCTGTACTGCTTTCCCTACGCCGGCGGCCATGCCGGCGCCTATGCCGGCTGGCAAGGCAAGCTGCCTCCCGAAGTGGAGGTCTGCGCCGCGCAACTGCCCGGCCGCGCCGCCCGCTTCCGCGAAGCCGGCTTCAAGGCGCTGCCGCCGCTGGTGGACGCGCTGGCGCGGGAGCTCCCGCTGGACGACGCCCCGCCTTTCGTCTTCTTCGGCCACAGCATGGGCGGGCTGATCGCCTTCGAATTGACGCGGCTGCTGCGCGCCCAAGGCCGGCCCCTGCCGCAGCGGCTGATCGTGTCCGGCTGCGACGCGCCGCAACACCGCCAGCCGCCCCGCATGCTGCACCGGATGGACAACGACGGTTTCATCGACGCGCTGCGCGACTACAACGGCACTCCGGCGGAAATCCTGGCCAATCGAGAAATGATGGACCTGCTGCTGCCCACCCTGCGCACTGACTTCGAACTGGTGGAAACCTATCGCTACCAGCCGGCCCCGCCGCTCTCCCTGCCCATCACCGTGCTGGCCGGGCGCGGCGACCGACAACGCCTGCCGGAGCAAACCGAAGGCTGGCAGCGGGAAACCACCTCGCCCACGCGCGTCCACTGGTTCGACGGCGACCACTTCTTCATCGCCAGCGCGCGCGACGCCGTGCTAGCCCATCTCAACAGCGAACTCGCCGACGCGCTGAGCAATCACGCCGCCTCCATGCCGGACCTCGCCTAAGAACCTGTTCAAAGTCTGCTGCGCGACGTGAAGCGTTGCACGATGAGTACAAGCTCAAAATGCTCATGTACCCCTCGCACATTCCGCTTTTTCGCTCGTTTTCGCCTTGTCTCGCCCTGGCTCGCGAGACTTTGAACAAGCTCCTAATCAACGACCAAAGCCCCGGAAGGGGCTTTGGCGTGAAAACCAGCTTAGCATGTTGGCATGAAACGACATTCCCAATCCGCCAGGCCATGTCCGTGTGAAATTTTTTTCAAAAATGCTTGACGCTCAAAAGCCGGATCTATATTATTCCGCTTCTCGCAAGACACAACGTCTCGCGAAACAGCGCACCCGTAGCTCAGTTGGATAGAGTATTTGGCTACGACCAGAGGGTCGGGCGTTCGAATCGCTCCGGGTGCGCCACACTAGTGTCCCTATAGTTTAGCGGTTAGAACACCGCCCTTTCACGGCGGTAGCCGGGGTTCGATTCCCCGTGGGGACGCCACTAGCACCCGTAGCTCAGTTGGATAGAGTATCTGGCTACGAACCAGAGGGTCGGGCGTTCGAATCGCTCCGGGTGCGCCCCATTTGAGTCCCTATAGTTTAGCGGTTAGAACACCGCCCTTTCACGGCGGTAGCCGGGGTTCGATTCCCCGTGGGGACGCCAGCTTTCTCAAAAAGCCCGTCATGGCAACATGACGGGCTTTTTGTCATTTCGGCCCCGCCTCAGAACGTGTTTACGATCTCGCGAGCTAAGGCGGGACAAGGCGAAAACAGCTGAGAAAGCGGAGTGTACACATGGCACATGATCATTTCGAAGCCGTTTTCAACACCGTATCGCCGACGCGCAGCAGATCGTAAACAGGTTCTCTCAGCCCTCCGCCCAGGCCAGCGTTGCCGCATAGCCCTCCGGCGCTTCCAAGGCCCAGGCCCGCGTCGACGGCCAGCGGCCAGGCTCGGCAATGCTCAAAGGCAGTTCGCCCCGCGTCAGTTTGGTGGCGGCGAAAGCGGACAGATGCTGAGCAATGCCCACGCCCCAGGCTTTCAGCACCGCCTCCTTGATGGTCCACAATTGAAAAAAAGCCCCCACGTCCCGGCCGTGCCCGCATAGCTCAAGCTCCACCGGCTGCAAGGTCTGCTCAGCCAGCGCCGGCACGTCGCGCATGGGCTGCACCGTTTCAATGTCCACCCCCACCTGCCCGCCGCGCGCGATGGCGATCAGCGCGTAAGCGCCGGAATGGGACACATTGAAGGCAGGCGCTCCAGGCCAAGCCAAGACCGGCTTGCCGTGTTCGCCCAGCTCAAACACCAGCGCGTCCGGCGCCAGGCCGGTCTCTTGCGCCAACAGCCGTCGTAAAGCCAGCCGGGTCAGAGCGAACTGCAACTGATTGATGGTGCGCAGATAGCGCAAGCAACGCTTGCGCTCATCCTGGCTCAAGCCCGCCAGCAGCGCCTCGTCCACCGGCCAGTCCACATCCAGCCGCACGCGGTGCAAGTTCAAGACCTGTGGCGCGCCCGCCGGGCAAGGCAAGGGCTTGATCAAAGCGTTCAGTTCCATCCGCCTCTCCGCGCAAAACCGCCATTATCCCCGGCCTGCGCCGGCTCGGCCATGCCGTTTTGTGACCCCCGCGCCACAGGCCCGCCCTTTTCGTTCGCCTCGCGGCCTTGTCCAGCTTGAATTCGATAATGAGAATCGTTACCATTTGGCCATGGATAAATTCATGCAAGCCCACACCGCCTCCAAGTCCGGCTCCGGAACCGGCGCTGCCAGCCTGTCGCCAGTGCTGCGCAGCTGCGAGCTGTTCGCCAAAGGCAAGGAAATCCTGATCGAACATCAGGGCGAGATGTACCGCTTGCAGTTGACCCGCAACGGCAAGCTCATCCTGATCAAATAGGTCCCAGACCACACACACCGCAAGCCAGCCAAAATCAGCCAGCCAGCGGAAGCACCCAACCTTAGGAAGTTTGGAGTTTCCATGGCCTTATTTCGCGCCACCCCCTTGGTTTTGAGCCTGGCCGCAGCCTGGCCCGCGCTGGCGGCAACGCCGGCGGAACTGGAGACCGTTCAGGTCACCGCTCACCGCAGCAGCAAACCGCTGGCGGAAACCGCCCCCAACGCCAGCGTGATCTCGCGCCACAAACTGGACGATCAACTGGTGCGCGACATCGCCGACGCGGTCAAATACGAACCCGGCGTGGAAGTGGCCACCGATCCGGCGCGCCGCGGCAACGCCGGCTACACCATCCGCGGCATAGACGGCAACCGCATCCTGATGCTGATCGACGGCATCCGCCTGCCGGAGTCCTATGCCGGCGGCGGCAGCAATAACGGAGCCGTTTCCGGCCGCGACTACGTGGAACTGGAAACCCTGCGCGCCATCGACATCGTCAAAGGCCCCACCTCCAGCCTGTACGGCTCCGACGCCATCGGCGGCGTGGTGGGCTACCGCACCAAGACCGTGGACGATTTCGTCCCGGAGGAGCAAGGCGTGGGGGGCAGCGTCAAGGGCTTTGGCGGCACCGCCGATAATGGCTGGGGCAGCAGCGCCGGCGTGGGCGTCAAGGGCGAGCGCAGCGATCTGATGGTGCTCTACACCCACCGCAACGGCCATGAAACCGATAATCAGGGCAATAACGACAGCAGCGGCACGCTGCGCACCAAGCCGAATCCTCAAAGCTGGGACAGCGACAATGTGCTGGCCAAGCTGGGCTTCAAGCCGGCCGCCAATCAGCGGCTGGAGTTGACGCTGGAGCACTACCGGCGCGACACCGACAGCAATCTGCTCAACGCCTTGGGCCCCGCCCGACGCAATGTCTACGTCGTCACCAACAATCAGGCCAAAGACCGCACCCAGCGCGACCGCGCGTCGCTGGCCTGGGAAGGCAAGCAGCTGGGCGCTTTCGACCGGCTGGCGGTGAAAGCCTACTATCAGAAGCTGGACAATGCCGACACCAACACGGAATGGCGCAGCAACGGTCTGCGCATCTTGTCCGACTACGGCTTCAAGCAGGATAGCTATGGCCTGACCCTGGAAGCCGAGCACAATTTCCAGGCGCTGTCCGCCAAACACCAGCTCTTGTGGGGCGCGGACTTGAGCCGCACCGACACCAGCCGTCCGCGCATCAAGACCCAATACAATCCAAACGGCAGCACCAGCAATATCGTCGACGGGGAAACCTACCCCAACAAGACCTTCCCGGATAGCCGCTCCGAGCGCATCGGTCTCTTTGTCCAGGACGAGATCAAGTTCGGCAACGGCTTGGTGGCCTCGCCCTCTCTGCGTTGGGACCACTACAAGATGACGCCGCAGCCGGACCAGGCCTTCGCCAACGGCAACTCCAAGAACTATCAGGTGCCCACCTTCAAGGACAGCGCCTTCTCGCCCAAGCTGGGCCTGAGCCTGCCGTTCGCCGATCACTACACCGGCTTCCTGCAGTTCTCCTCCGGCTTTCGCGCGCCGCCGTTCGACGACGCCAATATGGCCTTCACCAACCTGATTCAACGCTATCAAGTGCTGCCCAACCCCAATCTCAAGTCTGAAAGCAGCCAGGGCGTGGAACTGGGGCTGAAAGGCCAGTGGGACAGCGTTGACTTCGGCGTCACCGCCTATGCCAACCGCTACAAGGACTTCATCGATCGTGCCGACATCGGCATGATCAACGGCTTGTCCGCCTTCCAATACCAGAACATCGGCGAAGTCGAGATCAAGGGCGTGGAAGGCCGCGCCGCCTGGCGCTTCGCGCCGAGCTGGCGCGCGATGGCGTCCATCGCCTACACCCATGGCCAGAACAAGCAGAAGAACGAGCCCTTGGCCAGCATTACCCCGCTGAACGCCACGCTGGGCCTGCGCTATGACCAAGCCGTCTTCGGCGCCGAAGCCTTGCTGAAACTGGCGAGCGCCAACAACCGCCTGCCCAATATCGAGCAACTGGGCAGCAGCCAGACCTCCCCGCCGTTCAAGGCCCCCGGCTACGCCGTGCTGGACCTGACCGCTTACTGGAAGCCGGCCAAGAACACGGTGCTGCGCGCCGGCGTGTTCAACGTCTTCGACCAGAAATACTGGAAAGCCGCCGACGTGCGCGGCAAGACCAGCAGCGACCGCACGCTGGACCTGTTCACTCAGCCTGGCCGCAATGTCAGCGCCAGCGTCGAATACACCTTCTGACCGCGAGCGCCCGCCCCTTGGCGGGCGCCCGCCTTTGATCGCTCCAAGGAGAACCCGAATATGACCGACTTCAGCCAGCTGTGGGATCGCTTCCAAATCCTGAAAGCCAGCCAGCCGAAACTGCGCGCGCGCGACGCCGCCGACGCGCTGGGGGTCAGCGAAGCCGAGCTGGTGGCCGCCGATCCGGCGAGCCAAGCCCTGCAGCCGCATTGGAACGACATCTTGAGCCAGATCGGCCACCTGGGCCCGGTGATGGCGCTAACGCGCAATCACGCTTGCGTGCATGAAACCACCGGCGATTACCGCAATGTGCAGATCGACGGCAAGATCGGCCTGGCCATCAACCCGGTCATCGACCTGCGCATTTTCCTGTTCCATTGGCAGCACGCCTTCGCGGTCACCACGACCGGCGCGCGCGGCGAACAGCGCAGCCTGCAATTCTTCGACCGCTTCGGCGAAGCGGTGCACAAGATCTATCTCACCGCCAATAGCGACGTGATCGCCTACCAGCGCCTAGTGGAGGCCTTCGCCGCGCCCAAGACAGCGCTGCGGATAGACCCTCTGGAAGCCCAAGCGGAGGAGCTGGACGACGAGGCCATCGACAAGGCCGGCTTCCAGCAGGAATGGCGGAGCCTTAAAGACGTGCACGCCTTCCACCCCTTCCTGCGCCGCTGGGGCGTGTCCCGTCAACAAGGCTTTCGCCTGGCGCCTGAAGGCCAGGCCTGGCGCGTGCTGCCGGAAGCGGTGGAGCAATTGCTGCGCCGCGCCGCCCATATCGAAGCCCCCATCATGGTATTCGCCGGCAACCGCGGCATGATCCAGATCCACACCGGACCGGTGCGCAATGTGCAGATCGTCGGCAACTGGCTCAATGTGCTGGACTCTCACTTCAACCTGCATCTGCGCACCGATCTGATTGCCGAGGCTTGGGTCACCCGCAAGCCGGGCGACCACGGCGTGGTGACCTCGCTGGAACTGTTCGACGACCAGGGCCTGTCGCTGGCCACTTTCTTTGGCGAGCGCAAGCCAGGCCAAGCGGAACGCGTGGAATGGATCAAACTGCTGGGCGAACTGCCGGTACTGGAGCGCGCCGATGTCGCCTAAATTCGCCTTCGCCGCTCTGCTGGGCCTGGCTGCCGCTTTGCCCGTCTGGGCAGCACAACGCATCGTGGTCATGACTCCCGACATCGCCGATATCGTAGTGGCGCTGGACGCCGGCAAGGAAGTCGTCGGCCGCGACCGTTCCAGCAAAGCGCCGGCTTTGGCCCAGGCGCAAGTGGTGGGTTTCTCCCGCGCGCTGAACGCCGAAACCATCGCCCGGCTCAAACCCACTCTGGTGTTGGGCAGCGCCGAGGCGCAACCGCCCACGGTGTGGGCCCAGCTGCGCCAATTGCAGGTGCGCGCCGAGGAAGTGACGCGCCGCGAGGACGGCGCGGATTTCGCCGACGCGATCCGCAAAGTGGGGCAACTCTTGGGCCGCGACGCCCACGCCCAGCAACTGGCCAGCCGCTGGCAGCGCGAGATGACGCCGCGCCCGGCGCGCGGCGTGCGCTACTTGGTCAGCTATGACGGCCAACTGGTGGCCGGCCGCGACACCGCCGCCGACACCCTGATCCGCGCCGCCGGCGGCGTCAACGTCGCCAGCCAGTTGTCCGGCTTCAAACCGATGGCGCGCGACGCCTGGCAGAGCCTGCGGCCGGACGTGATCATTCTGGGCAGCCACACCGGCGCGGTGCACGGCGGCAAGGAGGCCTTCTCCAAACGGCCGGAAATCGCTTCCACGCCGGCCGGAAAACAAGGCCGCATCTACCTGCTGCCGGCCAAGGACGCGATGATGGTGGGCCTGAACAGCCCGGCGGTAGTCGATCAGATGGTGAAAATGTGAGCGCGCTGACCCTGGACGCCGCCACGCCCCACCGCGGCCGCTGCTTGTTGCTGGGCCTGATCGCCGCCAGCCTGCTGCTGCCGCTGTTGGCCTTGTCCAGCGGCGGCAACGGCCTGGCCTGGCCGGACTTCAACGATCCGCTGCTGACCCAGCTGCGGCTGCCGCGCATCGCCGCGGCGCTGGGCGTGGGCGCGGCGCTGGCCGCCAGCGGCGCTGCGCTGCAAGCCCTGTTTCGCAATCCGCTGGCCGACCCCGGCCTGATCGGCACCTCCAGCGGCGCGGCGCTGGCGGTGGTCGGCATGCTGGCCGTCGGCGCCGCCGGCCTGTCCTTGCCGCTGGCCGCCTTTGGCGGCGGCCTGCTGGCCACCTGGCTGATCCTGTTGCTGTCGCGGCTGGTCCGCGGCGGCCTGGCCGGTCTGCTGTTGATGGGCTTAGTGGTGGGCGCCTTCTGCGGCGCGGTCACCAGCCTGATGATTTTCATGTCCGACGACCTGACCCTGCGCGCCGCCACCAGCTGGCTGGCCGGCAATCTGTCCTCCGCTTCGTCGGAACGGCTGCTGGCCTGCCTGGGCGTAGCCGCTCTGGGCTTGCTGATCCTGATCGCGGTGGGCCGCGATCTGGACTGCCTGCTACTGGGCGAAGACGCCGCCCAATCCCTGGGCATCGACGTGCGTCGCACCCGCCGGCTCACCGCCGTCGGCGCGGCGCTGGCCACCGGCGGCGCGGTAGCGCTGTCCGGAGTGATCGGCTTCGTCGGCATGATGATCCCCAACGCGCTGGCCCTGCTGATGGGCGGCTGCCGCCGCAGGCTGATCCTGCTGTCGGCCTGGGCCGGCGCCTTGTTCCTGCTGGCGGTGGACACGCTGGCGCGCACCATCGCCTGGCCCATTGATCTGCCTGTGGGCCTGATGGCGGCATTCGCCGGCCCGCCGTTCTTCGTATGGCTGTTCCGGCGACAACAAAGGAGTCTGATCAATGGCTGAAACCACAACCCTGTGCGTGCGCCAGCTGGCCTGCGACATCGGCGGCAAGCGGATTCTGGACGACATCAACCTGGATTTGCCCACCGGCCGGGTCAGCGCGCTGCTAGGCCCCAACGGCGCCGGCAAAACCACCTTGATGCGGCTGCTGGCCGGCCTGGACACGCCCAGCGCCGGCGCGGTGCGCCTGGCCGGCCAGTGCGTCGGCCGCATGGAGCCGGCGGTGCGCGCCCGCCGCATCGCCTGGGTGCCGCAGCACATTCCCTCCGGCATTCCGCTGACGGTGCGCGAGTTCGTAATGCTGGGCCGCGTGCCCTACCTCGGCGCTTTCTCTCGCCCGCGGGTTGAGGACAAAAGCGCGGTGGCTGATGCCCTGGGCACGGTGGAGCTGGACGATTACGCCGACAAACGGTTGGATCAATTATCCGGCGGCGAACGCCAGCGCGCGGCCATCGCCCGCGCCTTGGCGCAGCAAGCGCCGGTGCTGCTGCTGGACGAGCCCACCAATCACCTGGACCTGCGCCACCAGCACCGCTTGCAACAACTGCTGCTGGAGCTGTCCCGCCAGGGCCGCACCGTGGTGCAGGTACTGCACGATCTGGCGCTGGCCGCCAGCTACGCCGACCACGTGGCCTTGCTGGAACAGGGCCGGCTGGTGGTGGCCGGCGCGCCGGAACAGGTGCTGACGCCGGAGCGGCTGCTGGCGGTCTACCGCTGGCCAGTGCGTTTGCAGCGCAACGGCAACGACTGGCAGGTCAACGCCGCCTTGGCGCAGGCACAAAAGCCCACGGCACTGGCAGCCGGGGCCTGAGAACCGGTTTACGATCTGCTGGGCCTTGTGGAGCGTTGCACGGTGAGCACCCCTTCGAAATGCTCATGCACCACTCGACCATTCCGCTTCCTCAGCCGTTTTCGTCTTGTCTCGCTCTTGCTCGCAAGAGCGTAAACACGCTCTGAGACCCGGTCCAAAAATAAAAACCCCCGGCTCGCGCAAGCAAGCCGGGGATTTTTCGCTATCGAGTTACGCTTATTTCAACGCGTAGATCGCCGGCAGATTGCGCCAGGCGCCGCGCACATCCATGCCGTAACCAAACACATAGCGGTCCGGTACGTCCAGACCGACGAAATCCGCCAGCATCGGTTTTTCCTTGCTGATCAGCTTGTTGGCGAACACGCCGCTGTAGAAGGCCTTGGCGCCCATGGCCATTACCTTGTCGCGGATCGCCGCCATGGTGTGGCCTTCGTCCAGGATGTCGTCCAACACCAGCACCACGCGGTCGCGCACATCTTCCTTGGGCGCTTGTTTCCACACCAGCTCGCCGCCCTGGGTCTTGTCGCCGTAGCGAGACACGTGAACGTAGTCAAAGTCCAGCGGGAAAGCCAGGCGCGGCAGCAACTGGCCGGTAAACACCACGGCGCCGCCCATCACGGACAAGACCAGCGGATAAGTTTCGCCCAGTTCCTCGGTGATTTCCACCGCCATGCGGTCAACGGCCGCGCTGACTTCCTCGGCGGTAAACAGCACGTCGGAGCTGTTGATCAGGCCACGGGCCTCGGCAATATTGGGCATGATGACTCCTTGATTCACACACGCAAACGCCGCTCTTGCCCATATCATCAAAAAACAGGAGCGGCGTGATTGAAAAAACGATTAGTTCTTGGCCAGCGAGCGCAGATAGGCGGCGAACTCGGCGCCCACCTCATGATGCTGCAAACCGTAATTGACCGTGGCTTTAAGATAGCCCAGCTTGGAGCCGCAGTCGTAACGCACGCCCTTGAACGGCAGCGCCAACACCGGCTCGTCCTTCATCAGCGCCGCGATGCCGTCGGTCAGCTGGATTTCGCCGCCGGCGCCGGCCGTGGTGTTGACCAACTTGTCGAAGATGCGCGGGGTCAGGATGTACCGGCCCACCACCGCCAGATTGGACGGCGCCACTTCCGGACGCGGCTTTTCCACAATGTGCTCGACTTGCTGATGGCCGCGCGCGTCCGGCGCCACCTTGACGATGCCGTAGGAACTGGTTTCTTCCGGTGCCACGGTTTCCACTCCCAGCACCGAAGCATGGGTTTCGTCGAACAGCTTGACCATCTGCTCCATCGCGCCCGGCGCGCCTTCAATCAGGTCGTCGGCCAGGATCACCGCGAACGGCTCGTCGCCTACCACCGGTCGCGCGCACAGCACGGCGTGGCCCAGCCCAAGCGCCTCGGTCTGACGGATGAAAATGCAGGACACCGACGGCGGAATAATGCCCTGAACGGTTTCCAGCAGCTTCTGCTTGTTCTTGTTTTCCAGTTCGGTTTCCAGCTCGTAAGCCTTGTCGAAATGGTCTTCAATCGAACGCTTGTTGCGGCCGGTAATGAAAATCAGCTCGGTCATGCCCGCGGCAATCGCCTCTTCCACCGCGTACTGGATCAGCGGTTTGTCCACCACCGGCAGCATTTCCTTGGGGCTGGCCTTGGTGGCCGGCAGGAAGCGGGTGCCCAGCCCGGCAACGGGAAAGACCGCTTTCGTGATTTTTTTCATACCCATTTCTCGTTAACAAGCGTTGACAGGCGCGCATTCTACCGCGCCGCGGCCCGCTGGTGAAAGTCCCAGCCTCACAAACCGGCGGGAAAACCCCGCGCCAGCGCCTGAGCCGCGCTTTCCAGCACCGGCCCCCAAACGCCGGCCTCCGCCTGACGCCAGACCCGCATCGAGTCGTACCACGGGGCTCGCTCGCCGGCGGCCAGGAAGAAGGGCGCGCTTTCCGCGCGCATCAATACCCAAACCGGCTTGCCCATCGCCCCGGCCAGGTGGGCGACGGCGGTATCCACGGTGATCACCAGATCCAGCTCCGCCACCCAGGCGGCGGTGTCGGCGAAATCGCTCAAGGCCGGCGTGGCCAACAAACCTTGCAAAACCGAAGGCGGCTCGCCCGGCTGCAGGGAAACAAAATCGATGCCCGGCAGCCGGCACAGCGCGGCGAACTCTTCCGGCGGCACCGATTTGTGGCGACGCCAATGATCGGCCTTGCCCACGCCCCATTGCCCGCTCTCCCACACTACGCCGACGCGCGGACGGCCGCCGCTGCGAGGCGGGATTGTCGCGGCCGGCGTCGCAGCCAGATAAGGCTGAGCCGGCAGATTGTCCAAGGTGACGCCCAATACGCCGGGCAAGGACATCAGCGGCAGTTGGCAATCGAACACCGGCGCGGCCTCCGGCTCCAACAATTCCACGCCGTCGAATTGAGCGAACAGGCGGTGGAAGGTTTTGGGGCAGGCCAACAGCAGGCGCGCCCGCGGGTGCTCGGCTCGCAACCGCGGCAGGAAACGCGCCATCTGCAGGCTGTCGCCCAAGCCCTGTTCAGCCCAGAGCAGCAAGGTGGATGCGCCCAGCGCCTCGCCTTGCCAGCGCCGATCGCGGTGACGCGGCTGCAGAATGGCCTCCCAGCGCGCCTCGTAATACGGCCAGGCCTCGGCGTAGCGGCCGGCCAGCAATAGCGCGATGGACAGGCTGAAACGCAGATTGGCGTCTTCCGGGTCCAGTTCCAGACCGCCTTGCAGCACAGCGATGGCGTCGTCCAGCAATAAGGCGCAGGTGCAGGCATAGCCCAGGTTGTTGCATCGCGCTGGACTGACGCCGGCCAGCTCGATGGCGCGCAAATGGCAGGCGATGGCTTCCTGATATTGCAAGCGGTGCTGCAAAACCACGCCCAGGTTGCTCCAGGCGTCCGCATGCTCGGGCTCCGCCGCCAGCGCCTCGCGCAACAGCGCCTCCGCCAGCTCCAATTCGCCCAATTCCTTGAGCAGCACTGCCAGATTGCATTTGATGTTGACGGACTGCGGATTGAGCGCGGCGGCCGCCAGGTAGTCGTCCAGCGCGCGCGCGCTGTCGCCTTGGCGCAGGCGGGCGTTGGCGCGGTTGGCCAGCGCCTGCCAATCCTTGGCGTTCCGCCTCAGACATTGATCAAACGCCTGCTCCGCCTCGCGCCAGCGGCCTTCCGCCGCGAATTGATTGCCTTGTTCGAAGGCTTGGTCCGCCATATCCGCTCCTTGGCTTACTCTCCGGCCAGCAAGGCTTGCAAGCCGGCTTCGTCCAAAATCGCCACGCCCAGTTCTTCCGCCTTGGCCAGCTTGCTGCCGGCCTCCGCTCCCGCGACGACGTAATGGGTTTTCTTGGAGACGCTGCCGGACACCTTGCCGCCGGCGGCCTCTATCAGCTCCTTGGCCTGATCCCGGCTCATGGACGGCAACGTGCCGGTCAGCACCAGGGTCTTGCCTTCCAGCACGCCAGCCGACGCGGCTTGCGCCGGCAGCGCCGCCAGGATCTCGTCAACCAAGGCGGCCAGGGCGCGCAGGCTGTCGCGCTTGCCCGGCAAATCAAGCCAGTCGGCCAGCGCGTTGATCACCTCGGCCGGCAACTCCAGATCCAGCAGTGCGCGCCGCTCGCGTTCGGCCAAGGCGGCCAGGCCGTCTATCTGCGCCGCCAATTGCTGGCTGCGCACCTCGGTCAAACGCGGAATGTCCAGCCGCGCCAGCAACACGGCCGGCTGTAGGCGCTCGGCCAGGCGCGGGGACGGCGCGTGCTCGTCGGCCGGGGCGACATGACTCAACAACGCGTCCAGCGCGGCTTCGTTATTGGCTTCGGCGAAAAAGTCCGCCAGCGATTCCGCCACCACGCCGCCGATATCCGGCAACGCCGCGAACAAGGCCGCCGGCGAACGGCGGATCAAGCTCATCGTCCCCAGCCAATCGGCCAGGGTTTTGGCGGTGGATTCGCCCACATGGCGGATGCCCAGCGCGAATAACAACCTCGCCAGCGGCGGCCGTCGGCTGGCGGCGATCGCCTCGATCAGGTTTTCCGCCCACTTGCTCGCCACCTTGCCCGCCTTGACGGTTTCCGGAGTCACGCCTTCGTCCTCATCGGCGCGGCGCTTCATCTCCAGCAAGTCTTCCAGCGTCAGCCGATACAGATCGGCCACGCCACGCACATAGTCGTACTCCACCAGCTTGTCGATATAGCGTTCGCCAAGACCGTCGATATCCATCATGCGGCGGCCGGCGAAGTGCTGAATCGCCTGGCTGCGCTGCGCGCGGCAGGACAAGCCGCCTGAGCAGCGCGCCACCGCCTCGCCCTCTTCGCGCACCACGTGGCTGCCGCATACCGGACAGACCGCCGGCAAACGATAGGCGGGGTATTGCGGCGTTTCGCCGGCGCTGAACAGATCGCCTCCGGCTGCCGGCTGCATTGGCCGGCGCTCCAGCACCACCGACACCACCTCGGGGATCACATCGCCGGCGCGGCGCACAATCACGGTATCGCCGACGCGCACATCCTTGCGCCGCGCCTCGTCCTCATTGTGCAGGGTAGCGTTGGTGACGGTGACGCCGCCGACGAACACCGGCTTCAAGCGCGCCACCGGGGTGATGGCGCCGGTGCGGCCCACTTGCTCCTCGATCGCCTCAACTTGAGTCAGCGCCTCCTCGGCCGGAAACTTGTGGGCGATGGCCCAGCGCGGCGCGCGCGACACAAAGCCCAGTTCATCCTGCAAGGCGCGCTGGTTGACCTTGTACACCACGCCGTCGATATCGAAAGGCAGGCCGGGACGTCGCTGCCTCACCTGCTCGTAATAAGCGATCAAGCCATCCACGCCGCGCACCACCGGCCGCAAATCCTCGGCCACCACCGGGAAGCCCAGCTCGCGCAACCAGGCCATTTCAGCGCTGTGGCTGGCCGGCCAGTCCGCGCCTTCCACCTGAGCGATGGAATAGGCGAAGAAGGACAAGCGGCGCTGAGCAGTGATGCGCGAATCCAGCTGACGCAGGCTGCCGGCAGCGGCGTTGCGCGGATTGGCGAAGGTCTTGTCGCCGCGCGCCGCCTGCTCGGCGTTGAGCTTGTCGAAGTCCTGTTTCAGCATCAACACTTCACCGCGCACTTCCAGCAGGCTGGGCACGGCGGCCCCAGCCGGCAAACGCAGCGGAATCGCGCGCACGGTACGGATGTTCTCGGTGACGTTTTCGCCCGTCACGCCGTCTCCGCGAGTAGCCGCCTGGACCAGCACGCCGTCGCGGTAAAGCAGAGAGATCGCCAGGCCGTCGAACTTGGGCTCTGTGGCGTACTCCACCTCCGCGGCGTCCAGGCCCTTGCGCACCCGCTCATCGAACTGCAGCAGTTCCTCATGGCGCTGTTCGCGCTCGCTCAGCTGCATATCGGAAAACGCGTTGGACAGCGACAGCATGGGCACGCTGTGGGTCACTTGCTGGAACTCGTCCAGCGGCGCGCCGCCGACGCGTCGGGTAGGCGAATCCGCGCTCGCCAGTTCCGGGTGCTCCTGTTCCAGCTGCTGCAGCTCCCGGAACAAGCGGTCATATTCGGCGTCCGGCACCGTGGGCGCGTCCAGCACATAGTATTCGTGGCCGTAGCGATTCAGCAGTTGATGCAGTTCGGCTACGCGCTGTTGCGGGGTGAGGGTGTTCATGTTCAGTCGGGCTCAAACAGAAAAAGCCGGCGTGGCGCCGGCCTTGGAAACGGAAGATTATCGAGCGGGCCAATTACCCCAGTGTAGCGGCTGGACAGCAAGGCGACACCGGGGCTTCCTGCCGGCTTCAGGCAAACAGTCTCAACGCGGCCACGCTGCCGGGGGCGATGCCGCGGTCGTCCATGCTGCCGTAGATGTGCAGCAATTGGTCGCGAATGCGGGTCAGGCCGGCGTCGGACAGCGGACGGCGGTTGTCGTCCACCAGTTGGGCGTCGAACTCCTGCGCCAACTGGCGCGCGAAATACACGGCCCGGTCGAACACCTCGACCCCGCCGGCCACGCGCGGCACGTCGAACAACAGAGTCAGCGCCGGGAAGGATTTGTCCAGCAGCGTGTGGAAGGTGAACGGCATCTGGTCGGCCGCCATCAGCGAATACAGGGTGTTGCCGGAGTCCGCCAGGTAATGGAAGGCGCCGTCCGGCTCCAGTTGCAGGCCGGCGGCCTCGGCGAAACTGCGCAGCCGGGTGCCTTCTATCGGCCCCTGCGGCACGATGTTGATGCCGATCAGCACGTCCACGTCGGCGCAGAAACGGTCCAGTTCGCGCGCCGCCACCAGCTTCTGCTGACGCTGCGGGAAGCTGACCGCGGCGTCGTGCTCCTCGGCGAAACGCGATACTTGTTGGCAGAAACCGGCCAGTTCCTGCTCAGTTACCGCACCGCTGCGATCCACCATCTGCATGCTGACGTTGATCTGCTTGTAACGGGTTCCAGGCAGGGCTTCGGCCGGCTTCCACAGGCCTTTTTCCGTGCGGCCTATCAATTGGGTGCGCTTGCCCACGTTGAAACGCGGAATCGCCGCCAGCTCGTGCGGCGCATGGAACACCACTTCGGCGATGAAATCCAAAGACGGGTCCAGCATCGCCACCACCAGCGCCTGGTGATCAGCGGAGTCCATCTGCGGGGCTTCGTCCTCTTCCTCCACCACCGGCACCGCGTCGAAGACCGCCTCGCGCGGCCGGTCAGGCTCGGCTCGCGCCGGCTCCACGGGGATTTGCGGCTCAAAGTAAGCCGCGGCGTAATCGTCCGGCTCCGGCGAGGCGTCCACCAGCACCGGTTCCATCCGGTCCTGCCTCACGCCGTCGCGCACATTGTTCTTGGGTACGTCCAGCAGCACGTCGTCGTGGCCGCGCGTAAAGGCCTGGCGAGTCTTCTTGCGAAAACGCCATTCCTGAAAAGCATTGAATCCGTACACCAGAGCGATCACCGCGCCGCCCAGTATCAATACACCAATCTGTAATTCGCTCATCAGCCAGTCCGCATTAAGGCGAATAATCGAAGCCGTCGGCAGCCTCCTCGCCGCGCGCCGGCGCATCTCTCAATGCGCGATGCGGCGTCATTCGGCAATAGCCGGGCCGACAGCCTCCCTTTAAGTATTCGGCAACAAAACCGTTCGAATCTGGCGTTTCGGCCAGTCGAGAACGGCGATAGACCACGGTTATTATAACGAAAGCCTCAGCTTGCGCATCATTTGGCGGCAATTTAGCCGTAAATGCCTTGCCGCCAGCGTAAATCAAGCCGGGGCGATAGCTGATGCGGGCAATTTGGCGCTTCAAACCGGGTTCTCAACCTGAATTGGATGCCGAATCGCCCCTGCTGGTTCCATCAGACCGCGTAGAACGGCTCCAGCCAGCCGTTGTACGTCGCGAATCGGCCCGCCGCAAGCGGGCCAAATGGAAGCGGAACGTCATTTTCAGTGCCGAAAGGTCCGGCAGATGACATTTCTGACAGGGGCGCTCTGAAATATCTCGTGCCAGAATATTTCGTGTTCATGCAAATGAATGATTCCAAATCGTCTTAAACACTGCTTAGGAAAGCAAGGGATAGATCGATGAAAAACACTTCTCAAGCCAGTTTCCTTCCGGTGGTCCACGAGCTGGCGCGCACCTACCAGGCATTCGAACAGTTTGCCAGCCAGCACATTCGTCAGCTGGGCCTGACTCCGCCGCAATTCGACGTGGTCGCCACCCTGGGCCATAGCAAGGGCATGAATTGCAAGGAGCTGTCCGACCGCACGTTGATCACCAAAGGGACGCTGACCGGCGTCATCGACCGGCTGGAAGACAAGGGTCTGGTTACCCGCACCATGCAGCCAAACGATCGCCGCAGCGTATTCGTTTCCTTGACCCAACACGGAGAACGTCTGTTCGATCAGGCCTTCCCCGCTCATATCGACTATATGCAGATCGCCTTCAAACGCTTTGGCGAACACGACCTGTCCGGTTTCTGCCAGGAACTGGGCCGTCTGCGCGAAGGCTTCAGCCTGGCGCTGGAGGAACAGGAAGAAGTCACGGCTTAATCTCTCCAGCCGTCACCGCCCTTTACCCGGCGGCGAGACGCGGCCCCGCGATGCGGCCCGCGCCCTCGCCGCCATTGCATTTTCAATTCCGGCCGCGCCCACGGCTCAAGGGCTCTGAAAACGCACCGGCACCATCAACACCGAATCCACCGCCTGGCCATTGCGTTTGGCCGGCGCGAAGCGCCAACGCTCCATCGCGGCCTTGGCCGCTCGGTCCAGCCGCGGATAACCGCTACTGACGGCCACCGTCACCTCGCCGGCGCGGCCGGCGGCGCTAACGCTCACCCGCAGTAAAACCGTGCCCTGCTCGCCGTTTTCCCGCGAGCGTTCCGGGTATTCCGGCGGCGGATTGTTAAGATATTCCGCGCGGTACAATGCCACGCTGTCCGCGCCGCCCTGCGATATGCCGCCGCCCCCCGGCTGCGCGGCGGCCCCGCTCTTCGCACCACTGTCGCCGGCGGACTCAACGGCGCTTGTCGCCGGCCCGGCCAGGCCGGCCTCAGGTAAAAGCGGAGGCACCGCAAAACGGGCGCTTGGCTTGGGGCGTAGCCTGGCCGCCGCTTTATTTTCAACCTTGTTGCCGGCCTGATTCCCGGCCTTGGCCGCATTTTGAGCGATAACGGGCTCAGGTCCGCCCGCGGGCTGCGCCAGTCTCAGCGTCAACGCAGCCACGCTTGGCTGAGGCGGACGGCATTGCCAAGCGAACAACAGCAAGGCATGCAGCGCCAGCGACGCCAACAAAGCCCAACAGACAGGGCGCGCGCCCATCTTTCGCCTCAGCAACGCATCCGGCTGCCCGGCCGGCTGTAATGCCACCAGGCCACCAGCATGGACACCAGATAAAACACAAAGAACATGCCGAAAGCCGGCAGGAAACTGCCGAAGGCGGCCAGCGCGCTGCCGAAGGATTTGGGAATCACGAAGCCGCCGAACGCCGCCATCACCGAACTGACATTCATCGCCGACGCGCCGCGCCGCCCGCCGCGCGCGTAGGCTTCCGCAACGTCCAGACCCGCGGCCTTGGCCCGCTGGCCCGCTTGCAACAGAAAAACCTTGGGCGCCAATTGAAAAGACGAACCGTTGCCCACGCCCGCAGCGAAGAAAATCAACTGAAACATGGCGAGGAACAGCCAGAACGAACCGCCGTTGCCGGCGGAAGGCATGCTCAGATAAACGCCGACGGTGGCCAGCGCCATCACCCCGTTGCTGAGCATGGTGGCGATGCCGCCGCCGATGTGGTCGCCCATCCAGCCGCCCAGCGGCCGCGACAAGGCGCAGACCATGGGCCCGATAAAGGCGTAGGGCGTGACATCGATCAGCGGGAACATATTGCGCGCCAGCAGAGGAAAGGCGGCGGCGAAGCCGAGGAAAGTGCCGTAGCTGCCCATGTACAGCAGGCAGATATACCAAGTGTGCGGATCGCGCATCGCGTCCAGCTGATCATGCGGCGTGATGCGCAGCTTGGGCAGATCATGCGCGTACAGCAAGCAGGCCAGCGCGATGACGATGATGAAGGGCAGCCACAGATACCCGGCGTTCTGCAGCCACACCGGGTGCACGGCGCCGCCAACGCCCCAGATCTGCGGCCCGCCGGCCGCGCCGAACAAGGGCAGCAGAATCACCACCGGGATCGCCAGTTGCGCCACCGACACGCCCAGATTTCCCAACCCCGCGTTCAACCCCATCGCCAGCCCTTTGGCCGCCTTGGGAAAGAAAAAGCTGGTATTGGACAGATGGGAAGCGCTAGCGCCGCCGCCGATGCCGCACAAGCCGGACACCAGCAACAGCATGGGAAACGGCGTCGAAATATCCTGCACCACCGTGGCCACGCCCAAAGCCGGCAGCAAGAGCAGCAAGGTGGAAATGCCCAGCCACAGGCCGCCGCCCACCCAGCTCCATATCCATGAGTACAACAGCCTCATCAAGGCGCCGACCAGCGGCGGAATCGACACCAGCAGGAACTGCTGCTGATTGCTGAGCGCGAACCCGACCGCCGGCAGGTTGACCACCACCATGCTCCACATCATCCAGATATTGAAGTTCAGGTGCAGCGACAGGATGGACAGCCAGAGATTGCGATTGGCGATGCGCCGCCCGCGGCGCAGCCAGAAAATAGGGTTTTCAGGCTCCCAACGCTTGATGCTTACGGTCATGCCTATTCATCCAGCAATGATATCGTCCGGCGGCCGCTGCCGCCGGGAAGCTGCGCAGTATGCCATTCGCGCGCGCGCTACAGTTTGCGCGCCGTCAAACCGAAACTAATGAAAACAGTCTGCGGGCAGCTCGAGCCTTCAGAGCCTGTTCAAAGCCTCGCCTGCTAGAGTGAGACAAGGCGAAAGCGGCTGAGAAAGCGCAATGGTCAAGTGGTGCATGAGCATTTTGAGCTTGCACTCACCGTGCAAAGCTTCACGAAGCGCCGCAGACTTTGAACAGATTCTCAGGCGGTTTCCCGCATTTTCAACGCTTCCACGATGTCCACCGCCACAATGCGGCTGACGCCCTGTTCCTGCATGGTCACGCCCACCAGTTGTTCGGCCATTTCCATGGTCAGGCGGTTATGAGAAATATAGAGAAACTGGGTTCGCTCCGACATCTGCTTGACCAGATCGCAGAAACGGCTGGTATTGGCGTCGTCCAGCGGCGCGTCCACCTCGTCCAGCAGGCAGAACGGCGCCGGGTTCAGCGAGAACAGCGAGAACACCAGGCTCATCGCAGTCAGCGCCTTTTCTCCGCCGGACAGCAGGTGAATCGTGCTGTTCTTCTTGCCCGGCGGCTGGGCGATGATCTGCACGCCGGCGTCCAGCAAGTCCTCGCCGGTCAGCACCAGCTCGGCGCGGCCGCCGCCAAACAGCGTGGGGAAAAACTCGCGCATCTTGGTGTTGACCGCATCGTAAGTGGCTTGCAGCATCTCGCGGGTTTCGCCGTCTATCTTGGCGATCGCCTCTTCCAAGGTGGCCATTGCCTGATTCAGGTCTTCGGACTGATTGGCCAGGTAGTCGCCGCGCTTCCTGGCTTCATCCAGCTCTTCCAGCGCCGCCAGGTTGACAGCGCCCAGCCCTTCCAACGCGCGCGCCAGCCGCGCGATCTCGGCGGCCAGCGCGTTCGGCTTCACCGACTCGCTCAGATCGGCCATCAGCGCGGCTTCGTCGGCCCCGGCGCTGGCCAGTTCTTCGGCGAAACGCTCCATCGCCAGCCTCGCCTCCTGGTGCTTGAGCAACCAGTCCGAGCGCGCTTCGCGCAGCGCCGGCAAAGCGGCGTTGGCTTGCTGTTGTTGCTGAGTCAATTCGCGCAGTTTCTCGGTCAGGCCGTTGAGCCGGTCGCGCACCGCGCCCAGGCTGTGCTCGCGCTGTTCGCGTTCGGCCAAGGCCAGTTGCAAGGCCTCTTCGGGCACCGCCTCCTCCACCGCCTCGGCTTCCTCGGCTAGAGTCTCCAAACGCTCGGCCAGTTGCTGATCGCGCTCATCCAGTTCGCGGCCTCGCCGCGCCAGTTCCGCCACCTTCTGCTCGGCGGTGCTCATTTCCAGCTTGATCTCGTGCAGCATGCGCTCGGCGTCGCGCGTCTTGTTGCGCGCCAACTGCAAACCCGTCTCGGCATTGAGCCGGTCGACTCGCATGTCCTCCAATTGCACCGTGAGTTCTTCCAGCGTCAACGCCGTCTCTTCGCCCAGCATTTCGGCTTCGGCGATGCTCTGGCGCGCCAATTCGCCCTCTTCGGCGATGCGCCGGCGCTCGGCCTCGATCGCCGCCAGCCGCGCCGCGCCCTGGCGCGCGGCCTGGTCCAGCTTGACGTGCTCCAGGGTCGCCGCGTTCAGCTCCGCCTCCAAACGGGTCAACGCGCCCTTTTGCGCCCGCACCGCCTCGGCCAGCATGCCGCCGCGGCTTTGCAATGATTCGCGGCGCCGCTGCAAGGCGTCGATTTCCGGCGACAAAGTCTCCAAGCGCGCCTGGGCCGCTTCCAACAGCGCCTTGCGCGCCATCAGGCCGTCGCCGCCGGCTTCGGCGTGCAGGCACAGGCTGGCGGCGTAAACGCGGTGGCCTTCCGGCGTCAGCAGGCAAGCGCCGGTCGGCAATTGCTCGCGCAAGGCCAGTGCCTCGTCCAACGATCCGGCCAAGTAGACGCCGGCCAGCCAGTCTTGCAAGGCGGCCTGGAAGGGTTGGGCGGCTCGCACCTGTTGCAACAGCGTCGGCCACGAGCGCTCCGCTTCCCAGTCGCGCGCCGTCGCGCCGTCCGCCAACGCCAGCGCCGCCGGCGGCAATTCGCCGGACAGCGCTGCGGCGCGCGCGGCCAGGCGTTCGCCCAGCGCCGCTTCCAGCGCCGGCTGCCATTTAGGCTCCACCTGCAGGCTCTGCCACAACTGCGGCGCCTCGGCCAGGCCCCGGCGCTGCAGCCAGCCGTCCAATTGCTCGCTGGCCGCCTCGCGCGCCAGCATTCCGGCCAGCGCGGCGGCCTCGGCCTCGGCCCGCGCCTGTTCGCCGCGCAGCGCGGCCAGTTGTTCGTCCAGTTTTTCGCGCTCGGCGGCCAGGTCCGCCTGCTTGGCCTCGTCGGCCACCAGCCGGCCTCGCACCGTCTCCAGCGCGCCGCGCGCGCGTTCCACTTCGGCGGCGGCGGCTTGCTGCCGCTCTTGGTCCGGCAGATTCAAATCGCTCAGTTCTCGGCGCAACGCGTCTTCGCGGCCGAACAGCTGCTCCAGATTGCGACGCTGATGCTCGCCGTTCTGGCGCGCCAGGTCTCGATCCCGGCTGAGCTTGGCCTGCTGCGCGGTCAGCCCGTTCAGCTGCTGCTCTATCGCGCGGTATTCCGACTCGGCGGTGGGCAATTCGTCGGCGCCGTCTTCCAGCGTCATCTGCGCCTCTTCCAGCCTCATCTGCGCTTCTTCGCGCCGCGGCAGCCAATCGTCCAGCTCAGCCTTCACTTGGCCGCGGCTTTCGGCCAGCACCTGACGCTCGGTGCGCACGGCACTCAGCTCTCGGTCGACGCGGGCGCGGTTTTGCTCTCGGTGGCGCTGCGCCTCTTCCAGCCGCGCCAGTTGGGCGTTGGCCTCGAACAAGCGCTGCTGCGCCTCGTGCACTTCGTCGCTGGCGGCGAAATGGCTTTCGCGAACGGTTTCGGACTCGGCCTCCACATGGGTGACCGCCGCTTCCAGCGCCGCTTCTTCGGTTTCAATACGCGCCAGTTCCCCGCGCGCCGCCGCCTCGTTGCGCGCGGCCTCTTCCCGTCGCGCCAGAGCCAGCAGGTTTTGCTTATGGGTCAGCGCGCCGCGCAGATCGTGGTATTGGGCGGCCACCTCCGCCTGTTCGGACAAGCGCTCCACCTGCCGCTCCAGCTCTTGTCGCAAGTCGGCGATGCGTTCCAGATTGGCGCGGGTGTCCGCGATGCGGTGTTCGGTTTCGCGGCGGCGCTCCTTGTACTTGGACACGCCGGCGGCTTCTTCCAGATAGGCGCGCAGTTCTTCCGGCCGCGCCTCGATGATGCGGGAGATCATGCCCTGCTCGATCACCGCGTAGCCACGGGCACCCACGCCGGTGCCGAGGAAAAGATCCGTGATGTCGCGACGGCGCACTTGCTGGTTGTTGATGAAGTAGCTGGATTCGCCCTGGCGGGTCAGCACCCGCTTGATCGCCACCTCCGCGTACTGACCCCATGCGCCGGTGAGCGCGCCGTCGCCGTTGTCGAACACCAGTTCCACCGAAGCGCGGCTAACCGGCTTGCGCGTGGACGAACCGTTGAAGATCACGTCCTGCATCGATTCGCCGCGCAGTTGCTTGGCCGAGGACTCGCCCAGCACCCAGCGCACCGCGTCTATCACATTGGACTTGCCGCAGCCATTGGGGCCGATCACCGCCACCAGTTGACCGGGCACGGCAATGCTGGTGGGATCGACGAATGACTTGAAACCGGCAAGCTTGATGTGGGTGAGACGCAAGATGTCCTCGCAATGGCTGGGCGAAAATCGGCATTTTAGCAGTTGCCCGCGCCGGCCGCGCGTCGCGCGCGGACCTGTTGCGCGTCGCGCAGCCGCATCTACCCAGACAGCCCACTTATGCCATAATGGCCGCATGGAACCGCTATCGTTGTCCAATCAATTCTTGATCGCCATGCCCAATATGGCGGACCCGCTGTTCTCTCGCTCGCTGGTCTTCGTCTGCGAGCATGGCGAGCACGGCGCCATGGGCCTGATCGTCAACAAGCCTTCCGGCATCGCCATGGCGCAGTTGTTCGATCAGATCGATCTGCCGCTGGACGGCGACTCGCTCCGCGCCGAGCCGATTTACTTCGGCGGCCCGGTGCAGCCGGACCGGGGCTTTGTGCTGCACATGCCGGTGGGCAATTGGCAATCCAGCCTGCTGGTCACCGACGACATCGCGCTGACCACGTCCAAGGACGTGCTGATGGCGGTGTCCGAAAACCACAAGCAGCCGGACCGCATGCTGATCACGCTGGGTTATTCCGGCTGGAGCGCCGGTCAGCTGGAGCAGGAAATCGCCGACAACGGTTGGCTGACGGTGCCGGCGCGGCCGGACATCATCTTCGGACTGCCCTGCGAGGAGCGCTACGACGCCGCGATGGCGCTGCTGGGCTTCGATCCTTCCCTATTGTCCACGGATGTCGGCCATGCCTGAAGGTTGCGCCTTGGCATTCGACTTCGGCGAGCGCCGCATTGGCGTCGCCGTCGGGGACACCCTGCTCGGCATTCCCCACCCGCTCATCACCATAGACACGGAAATCAACGACGCGCGCTTCGCCGCCATCGCCGCTTTAATCGCGGAATGGCGGCCGGCGCAGCTGGTGGTGGGGCTGCCGATGCACATCGACGGCACCGAACACCAGATGACGCAACTGGCGCGCCGCTTCGCCAACCGGCTCAAGGGCCGCTACGGCCTGCCGGTGTGGCTGGTGGACGAACGGCTGACCTCGGTGGTGGCCGAATCCATGCTGGAAGAAGCAGGCGTGCGCGGCCGCAAGCAGAAGCCGGCGCTGGATCAGGTGGCGGCCCAGGCCATTCTGCTGACCTGGTTCGAGCACCCCGGACAAGCCGTCTGACCCCATCATGAAACTCTCGCCGCAAGCCCGGGTCAGCGCGCTGATGCTGGCCTTTCTCGCCAGCCTGCTGGGCTTGATCGCGGTCTTGCTGACACCCAGCCATCAATTGCGCGAATGGCGCAACGCGCCGGGCCACGTGGAGAGCAGCCGCATGCTGGTAGTGTCCAGCGCCGAACACCCCGATCAACTTTACTGGCAGCCGCATGTGCAATACCTGTACACGGTGCGCGGTCAGGTCTACCACAGCGACCGGCTGTTCGCCGTCGACAACGCCCTGCCCGGCGACCGCAGCAACGCCGACGACCTGACGCGGCGCTTTCCCGCCGGCAAGGCGATCACCGTCTACTACAATCCGCGCAGCCCCGCCGAGTCCGTGCTGATCAAGGGCGGGGACAGCGATATCGGCAGCGCCAAATTCATCCTGGCGGCGCTAAGCGCGCTGTTCGGCTGGGCGCTGCTGTATCGGCTGCGGGCCAAGCTGCCGCTGCCGCGCCGGCGCGTTCACCGAGGCATCCGCGCCCCATGAGCGAAAAAGTCATCGCCCTGCTGGTCATCGCCATCGGCTTGGCCATTTCCGTCTATCTGTGGCAGCAGTCCGCCAAGGCGCAAGAAGCCGCCGGCTGGCCCAGCGTCGTCGGCCAAATTGTCTCCAGCGAAGTGGATTGGCGACCTATTCGCGGCGGCGACAGCTCGGATCGCAGGGAATACCGCGCCGTCGTACGCTATGAATACCGCGTGGCCGGCCGTATCCACCGCGCCGAGCGGCTGCGCTTCCCCAATCCCGGCTACGGCAGCAGCGATCAACAAGCGCTCGAAATCGTTCAGCGCTACCCGGCAAGCCAAGCCGTGCAGGTGTTTTACAATCCGCAAAACCCAGAGGAGGCCTGCCTGGAACCAGGCAAGCACTGGTCGGCGTGGCTGGCCCAGGCCGTGGGCGCGCTGGTGGTCCTTGTCGGCCTATGGCTGCTGCGGCGCTGACAAGTACCGCAACCCGCGAGCAACGATCCTTCATCGATGCTCGTAGCCAAGGGCCTGTTTGAACTCAAAGGACTTTGAACAGGTTCGTAAGAGTCTGTTCATAATCTGCTGCGCTTCGCGAGGCGTGACACGATGAGTACCGCTTCGAAATGCTCATGTACCACTTGACCATTCCGCTTTCTCAGCCGTTTTCGCCTTGTCTCGCTCTTGCTCGCTAGATTTTGAACTGGCTCTAAGCACCGCCAGATCCATCGCTTCGCACGCCAGCACTTTCCCCTCGCGGAACGTCTCCCGGCTCAGGCCGCTCAACACCCGCCCCGGCGGCAGCTCCAGCAAGATGCGCATGCCGCGTTCCCACGCGTGGCGCGCCGCGTCAGCCCAGCGCTGCTGCCTCGCCATATTGAAAGCCAGATCATCGGCCAGGGCCTCCGCGCCGAACACTACCCGCGCGCGTCCGACGCTCAGATAGGGCACGGCCGGGGCGCGTATTTCCACGCCGGCGATAGCCGCCCGCAATGCTTCGGCCGCCGGCGTCAGCAGCGGGCAATGCGACGGCACGCCCAGCTCCAGACGGCGGCAAGCTCGCGCTCCCGCCGCCTTGGCCGCTGTCTCCAACACCATCAGGCCGTTTTCATGTCCAGCGGCCACGAACTGGACATCACTATTCAGATTGGCCAGATACAGCGGCGTCGCCGCGCTATGTATCGCGGCGATCAGGCTCTCCAAGCGCGCTTGGCTCAAACCGGTCACCGCCAGCATGCCGTAGCCGGCGGGGAAAGCCGTCTCCATCAATTCGCCGCGCAAGGCCACCAAACACAGAGCGTCGTCGAAGCTGAGCCCTTGCGCCGCCACCGCCGCGGGCCAGGCGCCGATGGAAAGCCCCGCCACCATCGCCGGTCGCCAGCCTGAGACCGCCAACAAGCGCGTCGCCGCGACGCCGGCGATCAGCAGGCAAAGCTGATGCGCGCGGGTCGAGCGCAAGGCCGCCGCCCCATCCAGAACCAACGGATCGACGGCCAGAATCTCCTCCGCCTGACTCAAGGTTTGCGCAACCAGCGGGTGATTCGGCAAGCGGCGCAGCATGCCGGCATGCCGCTCTCCTTGTCCGGGAAAAGCAAACAGCACACTCACAGGCCGTCCTCCCACCTCCAGGGATCGCTAAGCAAGCGCGGCCCCCGCCCGGTCTTCAACAGCACGTCGCCACGCGCCGACAACCATTCCACCAACGCGAAGCCGCCATGGCCGACATCGATCTGCACGTCTAGCCGGCACCCCCGCCACGCATTCAAACGCCGCAGCTCGTTCAATCGCGCCGGGTCAGGCCGGCTCGGCAGCCGGATCAGCAGATCCAGATCGCTGTCCGCGCGCAGCAGCGGCAAACCGCTGGCCAGTGCAAAGCCGCAGCTACCCGTGGGCCCCCAGGCCCAGCCGCACGCGTCCATCCATGGCCGCAACGCGGCCAGCGCCGACAGGGCCGGCTGCCTGAAACCGCTCCAATCGTCCAGCCTCGCCAACAGGCTTTCCGGGCTCAGCCGCTTCGCCACCGCCTCCGGCGCCAGCCAGGCCGCCAGCCGCTGTTCCCGTCGCCAAGCGCGCAAGCCCACGGGGATGTCGCCGCCGGAGCGCACATCGCGCCGCACCACCACCAGATCGGCCAATGGCCGGCCCGCGGCCAGCCAGTCCGGCCGTCCCGCCGGCAAGCGCAGTCCGGCGACATCGCCCACCCGCAGCAGATCATGCGCCCGCCAACAAGGCATGCTCAGACCGCCCTCAAAGCCGGCGGCGGCCTGCGGCGGGTCCAGGCGGTACGCAGATCATAACCATGGGCCAGTTGCAACACCGCCAGATCCGCGCGCGGCCGCCCAATGATCTGCATGCCCATCGGCAACCCTTGCCGATTAAAACCCACCGGCACGCTGACCGCCGGCAAGCCGGCCATGGTCGCGGCCAGCACGACTTCCATCCAGCGGTGGTAGCTGCTCATCCGCACACCGGCAATCCGCTCAGGCCAGGCCCGCTCCAACTCGAATGGAAACACTTGGGCGCTGGGCAACAGCAAGTAATCGTAGTCTTCGAACAGCGCCAGCATGGCGCGATACCAATCGCTGCGCACCTTGGACGCCTGATAGACATCCAGCGCGCTCAGCCCAAGTCCGCCCTCGATTTCCCATTTCAGTTCCGGCTTCAACAACCGTCGCTGCTCCGGGTCGCGATAATGGTGCTCCAAGCTGCCGGCCACCAACCAGTGACGCAAGGTTTGCCAGCTTTGCCATAGCGCGCTCATATCAAAAGCCGGCGACGCCGGCGCCACCGCGCAACCCAGCGCTTCGAAATCCGCCAAGGCGCCGCGGCACAACGCCAGCACACCGTCTTCCATCGGCAAATAGCCATCGTAGTCGCCAAGCCAGCCCAGCCGCGCGCCGCGCAGGTCACGCTCCAACGGCTGCCGCCAATCCGGCGGATCGTAGGCCAGCGGGGCGCGCGGGTCCGCCCCGGCCTGAATGCGCAGCAAGGCCAGCAGGTCCGGCACCGACCGCGCCATCGGCCCCACGGTAGCGAGTTGCTGAAGGTAGAGCTCCGGCGAGGGGCCCAGCGGCGCGACGCCGGCGCTGGGACGGAAACCAAAAATATTGTTGAACGCCGCCGGGTTGCGCAAGGAGCCCATCATGTCGCTGCCGTCCGCCACCGGCAGCATGCGCAAAGCCAGGGCCACCGCAGCGCCGCCGCTGCTGCCGCCGGCGCTGCGCGCCGGATCATAGGCATTACCGGTAGCGCCGAATACCGGGTTGTAAGTATGGGAGCCGGCACCGAACTCCGGTGTGTTGGTCTTGCCGATAATGATGGCCCCCGCCGCACGCATGCGCTCCACCATGATGTCGTCCTGCGTGGACACTTGGCCGCGATACAGGGGCGAGCCCATGCTGGCGATCAAACCGCGCGCGGCGGCCAGGTCCTTGACCGCCAGCGGGAAGCCATGCATCCAGCCGCGGCTGAAACCGCGGCTCAGCTCGGCGTCGCAACGCTCGGCTTCAGCCAGCAAGACGTCGACGGGTTGTAGCGACACCACGGCCTTGACGCCCGGATTCAGAGTTTCAATCTGCTGCAGATAAGCCTGCATCGCATCGCGGCAGGACAAGCGCCGCTCGTGCAAGGCGGCGGACAGCTCGCCCCCGTCCAACTCAACAATTTCCCGTACGCCGGCAGGCGTTTCGATCCTAAACACGGCTTGCTCCTTCCTTGTGGGGCGGCTGGCCGCGGTTCTCGAATCCGACGGCGCGGGCCGGCGCGCGCAGCCGGTAAGCGCCCAGCAGTCCAATTGGCAGACAGAACATCAGATAGAAGGCCGGCGCCAATGAGGAGCCGCTGTGCTGAGTGAGCAAGGTGACGATGAAGGGCGCGAAACCGCCAAACAGCATCACCGCCAGATTGTAGGAAATCGACATCGCCGTGGAGCGCACCTTGACCGGGAACAGTTCGCTGACCGCGGCCGGTACCGGGCCATTGCACAGGCCTTGCAACACGCACATGGTCACTTGAACCGCCAGCAAACGCTCAATGCTAGGCGTCTGCTCCAGCCACCAGAACAGCGGATAGACCAGCAGCAGCATCATCCCCTGCGCGCCCAGCAGGATCGGCCACCGTCCAATTCGGTCCGACCACCACCCGGACAACGGCGTCACCAGAGTCAGCACTGCCACCGCAACGGTCTGGGCCGCGAAAGCCTGCTCCAGCGGCAGGCCAAACTGACGGCTGGCATAGCCAGGCATGCTGATCAGGACCACATAGAACACCGCGGTGCCCGGCACGATCAGCGCCAGCGTCGTCCACATACCCCCCATGTTGCCGGCCAAACCCAGCGCAAGCGGCGTGGCGGCCGGCTGACGGCTGGCGTGGACGAAGGCTTCGGTTTCCTCCATATGACGCCGCATCCACAATCCCACCGGCACAATCAGCAAACCAAAGACAAAGGGCAAGCGCCAAGCCCACGCCTCCAATTGCGGCGGGGTGAAAGCATAGCTGACCAAGGCGCCCATGGCCGCACCGGTCAACACCGCAAGCGACTGGCCGAACAACTGCCAGGAACCATACAAGCCGTGCTTGCCCGGCGGCGCCATTTCCACCAGAAAAGCGGTGGAGCTGGCGTACTCGCCGCCGGTGGCGAAGCCCTGGATCAAGCGCGCCAGCAGAATGAGCGCCGGCGCGGCCACTCCAATGGCGGCATAAGGCGGCGCCAGCACAATGATGAGGATGGCCAGGCTCATCAATCCCATGATGAGTTGCAATGCCGCCTTGCGGCCTTTGCGATCCGCGTAGACGCCCAACAGCACTCCGCCCACCGGCCGCATCACAAAACCGGCGCCGAAAGTGGCTGTGGCGAGCAGCAAAGAGGTGTACTCCTGACCATCGGCGGGAAAGAACTGCTTGGAAATCACCCCAGTCATGAAGCCGTAGATGATGAAGTCGTACCATTCCAAGGCATTGCCTATGATGGCTGCCGCCACCTGTTGAATGCGAGAACGGGAAGAAGTCTCAAGCGACATAGCGGCCTCCTGCTATTGGTTGGGGACTTAAGAACGTATTTACGACCTGCTGCGCTGCGTGAAACACTACCAGCGCCCCCCGACCACGCAGCCACTCGCTGCTGGCGATCAGCAGCAACATGGAGAAGCCCACGCCGCCGACATCGGCTGTGACGCCGATCAGCCACCCCAGCACGTCCCCCAGCGGCAGGCCACACAAAACGCAGGCCGCCAGTAAGACCACGCAATAAGTCACCATGAGCTCTGCTCCCATTGCTCGCGCAGCCGTTGCCGCACCAGGCGCGACGCCCTTTGCGCCATCCCCGCGCCTTGCCGCCGGCCCTGATCGCCAGCCTGCCGGATATCGGCCAAGGCCTCGCCCAAGGCAATGCGAACCCGAACGATGTCGGCCGCCGTGGGGGCGTCGATGGCCTCCACCGGCAATAAGCGCCACAGCAGCCCCAAGCCGGCATAACTGCGGATGTCGTAAGCCATGGGCGGCAACTCCGCAGCCAAGGCTTCCAGCGCCTCCACCGAGCGCAGCGTCACCTGCGCCGCCGCCTGCTTGCCCATCGCCTGCGTAATGACCTCGGCGGCGTCCAAGGCCAGCAAACGATTGGCCTGATGACCGTGGGCGAGCAGGCCTCCGGACATGGCCTGGCCAACCATCAGGCCAATCACCGGGTGGCCGGCCAGCCGCGCGCTGGCATAGGCGTCCACTGCCGCCGCCAAGGCCAGGTGGATGCCGTAAGCCTCCTCTCGGCGGCCATAAGCCTGGCCCGGAGTATCGATCACCGCGATGATGGCGCGTTTGTCGGCGCAGCCGGCATCCGCCGCCATGCCATCCCTCACCGCTTGCGCCAGCGCCCAGCCCTGTTCCAGCCCCACCTCCCCATGGCGGGCCCGAACAAAGCGGTTGTCCGGATCCGGCGTCAGGGCGATATAGCGCGCGGCCTGTCCCCTCAGGCTGGCATCGACCACCCGCAGCGCCGTGCCATAGGCGCCACTGTCCGGCGCTGGCGCACCGCTCAGCGCCGCCAGCCAGCGGCTGGCCCGATTCCGCGATATCCCATGCTCTCCCATCTCTTCACGCCTCCTTCAGTCGATGGTCGCCAAGTTCATTCCAGACCGACGCCGGCGCCGGTTTTTTTCTGTTCAATACTCCGCCTTGCCTGATAAACCGCCGCCAAACTGAATATCCCCAAAACCACCAGATAATAAGCAGGGGCCAAATCGTCGCCGGTCGATTTAATCAACCAGATGCAGATCAATGGCGCAAAACCGCCAAATAGAGTCACGGCGATGTTGTAACTCAAGGCAATGCCTGTGGCCCGGCTTGCCGGCGGAAACAAATCCGCCATCACCGAAGGAATCACGGAAAAATACAGCGCCTTGAGCAAAGCCAGCCACATCACCAAAAATATCAGACTGGTTTGACTGAGCTGCTGGCCCAATAGATAGAAGCCTGGATACGTGGTGAGCACTACCAGCAGCACCGACCATTTCATCAAAGTCATACGCCCTATTTTTTCCGCCCACAGTCCAGCCAGCGGGGTGACCACCGTCAGAATCACTCCCCCGACAAAGGTGGAGGTATAAGCGTCAAGACTGGGCAACTTCAGGGTTTGAGTGGCATAGGTGGGAATATAACTAATGACATAATTAATGGCGGTGGAGACCATCATTAAACCGATAGCGGTAAAAAATCAGGTTTTTTGCCGTAAAAATATATTTTTCAGCGGCTGCTCATCTTGCAAACCCTGGTGAAAACCGGGAGATTCATCGATATGGCGCCTAATATACAGCCCCACCGGGCCGATCAGCAGGCCAAAAAAGAAGGGAATGCGCCACCCCCAATCTTGTATATCCTGCTCGCTCAAAGCGCTCGCCAAGCCCATGCCGAACCCGGCCGCCAACAAGGTGCTGGCCCCTTGCGTGGCAAACTGCCAGCTGGCGATGAATGCCTTGCGCTCGGGGAAGTGTTCCACCAGAAAAGCGGTGGAGCTGCCAAACTCCCCTCCCGCCGAGAAACCCTGGATCAGCCGCGCCAGCACGATCAGCACCGGCGCGGCCATGCCGATGACGGCATAACCGGGCATCACGGCAATCATCAAACTGCCCAACATCATCAGCGAGATCGACACCAGCAAAGAAGCCTTGCGACCGGCCCTATCCGCATAAGCGCCCAAGACAATCGCGCCCAAAGGGCGAATCATGAAAGACATGCCAAAGCTGGCGAATGTGATCAACAGGGAATTGCTGACATCCTCGCTAGGGAAAAAGGCATGGCCGATATAGCTGGCAAAAAACACATAAATGGTGATATCAAACCACTCCAGGCCATTGCCTATGCATGTGGCTATCAAGGTACGGTATAAATTGGGCTTGCCCAGCTTTTCCTCACTCGGCGCAACCGCAACAGAATTAGCCATGTTCTATCCTCTTTGCCCGGCGAACGCTATTCGCAGGCAATATATTGTTAGCCATGCCTGAAATGACCACCTATTTCACCGCTCGGCCAAATCCTTGCCGCACAATGGCACCCTATGTTTTCCCGACTCTCCCAATTCCCAAAAAAGCCGGGTCATGATTTGCAAACCTTCTCTGGCGATGGATTTCAACATATGTTCATTCGCGCCATGCTGGCCACAAGCGGGATAGGAATGGGGAATCCATAAAGTGGGCAGTTGCAGGATGTCGGCAAACACCTCGTTCGGCAGCGAACCGCCGATATTGGGCAGCAAGGCCGGTTTTTTCCCGGAAGCTTGTTGAATAATCTGCAAGGCCCACGACACCAATCGGCTTTCCGGATCAAAACGCGTGGCGGGGGAGCTACTCAATACCTCAACCTCCACCTGTTCAAAACCATGCGCGTCCAAATGCCTGCGCACATGCTGACCGCAGGCTTGCCAATCCGTGCCTACGACGAAACGTAGCTGGCACACCGCAGCGGCGGAAGGAGGAATCGCATTGACTGGTTTCACCGGATCCCCGGCCAGGAAAGACAACACCTCCAGGCTATTCCAGCCGTAAAGTCTCTCCGTCGGACTTAAGCCGGCCTCGCCCCAGTCCGGATCAATCAGCGGATCACCAGGCTGCGGCTCAAGCGCAATATCGCTTAACAACGCCTTCAGGCCGGCGCTCAGCGCCGGAGGCTTCAAGGCGCTCACCTGAATCTGCCCATGCTGATTCACCAGGCAGGCGATGGCGTTGGCCAATTGAATGGCGGGGTTGCTCAAGAGACCGCCCCAGTTCCCGGAGTGATAAGCCTGTTGGCGCGCCTGCAGACTGAGCCTAAAATTAATACAGCCCCTAGAGCCTAAAAACAGGGTGGGCCGTTCCGCGCTCAAACGCGGGCCGTCCGAGGCGATGAAAATATCCGCCGCCAAGCGCCGCCGATGCCGAAGACAGATTTCCGCCAGGCCGGGAGAGCTGATTTCCTCGCCCATTTCGAACAGGATCTTGCAGTTAAAGCCCAAGCGCCCGCCCCTGGCCTGGTACACCTGTTGCAAGGCTGCGAAATTAATCGTGTGCTGACCCTTGTTGTCGGCGCTGCCGCGGCCATACCAGCGATCGCCCTCCTCAAGCAGCGTCCAAGGCTGCAAGCCCTCGCGCCAATGTTCCGCCTGCCCGAACACCACGTCGCCGTGGCCGTAACACAGCAAGGTTGGCAAATCCGCCCCTTCCCGCCGTTCCGCCAGCAAAAACGGGCAATCGGCTTGCACCGGATTGTCGAGCAATTCGCAGGTAAAACCGATGGCGCTCAGGGCTGGCGCGATTTCAGTTTGCAAATACCGCAGCAAACTCTCCCTGCCCTGCGGATCCTGGCTTTCGGTCGCCATCGCCACCCGCCGCGCCAACGCTTGCCGCAGCTCGCCGCGGTCAAAGAAAGCCTGCGCCTGCGCGGCGACTTGTTGTCCAGTCATCATCACAGCCCTCCTTCCATGACATCGCCTTGCGTCAGGGAGAACGCGCTCCGCGCTCGCCCCGCGTCAGCCTGTTCCGCCGCGTCCAGCCGCGCCAGCACCGCGCGGTAATCATCAATGCGCTGGCTGCGGTGCCGCGGCGGCGGGCCTCGTCGCAACCAGTCCTGCACTTGCCGGCGGATCGCCGCCGCGTCATCGACGCAACACACATCGGCAAAGCCGGTGGCATGGCGCTGCTCGCCGCCGCTCAGGCTCCAGATCAACTCGCGGTCGCTTGCGTCGTACTCCGCTGGCCCGGCCTCTTGCTCGATCACCGCCGGCCCATTCAGCCCCAGGCGCGCCTCGCGGGTCAGCAACAAATAGCTGCATAAGCCGGCGGCGATGCCCATGCCGCCAAAACACCCCACCGGTCCAACGCTGACCGCGATCACCGGCCGGTAGCGGCGCAGGTCGACGATGGCTGCATGGATATCGGCAATCGCGGCCAAGCCCAGATTCGCTTCCTGCAGCCTGACTCCGCCGGTTTCCAGCAATAGCAAGGCGGCCGTCGGCCGGCCGTGACGGTTGGCCTCGGCGGCCAGTTCCAGCATGCCGGCGATCTTGGCGCCGGAGACTTCGCCCAGGCTGCCGCCGAGGAAAGCGCCCTCTATCGCCAGCGCGGCGACTTCATGGCCATCCAGCCGGCCTCGCGCCGCCACCACGCCGTCGTCGGACTGAGCGACGATGCCCTGCCGCTCCAGCCATGGCGACTCCAGCCGCTGAAACGGATCCAACAGCTCTCGGAAACTACCGGGGTCCAACAGCTTTTTCAGCCGCTGGCGCGCGCCATGCTCGCTCAGGCGGTCACGTTGCAGAATCTCAACAGCGGCCATCGTCGCCCCCTGTCCGCCGGCCAGTCTCCAGCGCTTGCGCCAGCCGCAACCGGATCACCCCGGGGCTGGCGCCGAAGTCATGGATTTCCAAACGGACCGGCGGCCAGGCCGTCTCAGCGAACACGCGCTCCAGCACCCTGCGCCAAATGAGTTCGGTTCCCGCCAAGGCGGTGCTCACCATGACTTGGCTCACGCCGGACGTTGACGGCTCCAGCAGTACCTCCAAATCCCCGGATCCCACGACCCCGGCCAAGCTCCGCCGGACACCAGGACCAGCCGCTGCCGAGTAAGTGAATGTGTAGCGTTCCATCTCGTAGTCCTCCCTTGCCTGCGTCTGCGCCAGGCTGTCCAACAGTAAGGTCGCCGCCAGCAAATCCGCCGCGCCGCCCGGCGACAAACGGCGGCGGCGCAGGCGCTGGTCCAGCTTCAACAACAGCCGCCATCCCTCTTGACTGGCGCAGCCCCCCGCCTGCAATACCGCCGCCGCGCCGTCTTGCGCCAGTTCCAGGCCGAACCTGCCGCCTCGGGCCAATAAACAGGTGTCGTCCAGCTGCCGCATGATCGCCAGCAGCGCGTCCAGCCGCGCCGGCGTCTCAGCCGCGCCGCGCCGCCGCGCCGCTTGCAGGGCCGGCAGTCCGTGATCCATCACCTGCGGGAAACCGGCTGCCGCCTGATGGCGCGCGCCGCCCACTCCATAGCGGGCACAGACGCGCCCACCCGGCAAGGCAAGCAGCGGCGGCGCGCCGGCATCCTCGACCCGCGCCAGCTCCCCAGCCCGCGCTCCCAAGGCCCTTAGCGGCAGCACAGGCCAAGCGGCGGCGGCCGTCACCAGCAGACCCAGAGCCCAAATCGCGCCGCGATGCGTATTGACGCCGCCGCTGGCGGCCAGCATCGCCGCCTCGGCTTGCCTTCCAGCCGCACCGATCCGGGCGCGCAGCTCCGGCAATCGGTCCTCTCCTGCTCCCTGTTCTCCCGCCTCCGCCATGGCCAGAAAGCCAGGCCGCAGCGCCCGCGCCGACCGGCACAGCAGCGCCCAATCCATGTCCCGGTGCGCGCCGCCGCCTCGCAGGTCGACCAGGCCGGGCTTGGGCGTCAATGTCGCCTCCGCCAACAAGGCCGCCACGGCGGCGTCGGCCAAAGCCGTAGGCGACACATGTCCTGTCCTCGGCTCGGGAGCACAGCTCATCCGGCCCGGCATCATCCGCTCCGAAACCGCGCGGGAGGCCGGTACAGGCCGCCGGACCACTCCACCAGTTCGGCCATGCTTTTGGCCGCCAGCCATTCGCGGCCGGCCTCGCCACGCGCCACGCCCAGGTCCTCCGGCAAGGCCACCAGCCCCTGCCGGCGCAAGCTTGCCCTTTGCGCGGGATCGCTGCGCAACCCTACCGGCGTGACTCCAGCCACCGCCGCGATCATCTGCTGTCGTTGCTCAAGCGATTCCGCCCGATAGAGATAGGCAATGCCGTCCTCGGTCAGAAGATGGGTCACGTCGTCCCCGTAAATCATCACCGGGGCCAGCGGCATGCCGCTGCTGCGGCCTACCGCCAACGCGTCCAGCGTTTCGACGAAGGTGGGCTGCATGTTTTCCTGAAAGGTTTCCACCATCTGCACCACCAGCTTGCGGCCGCGCTCCAGCATCGGTTCCGGCGCTGGGGGGCGCATGGCCAGCCAGGCCGGCGTGGCGTGACGACGGCCGCGCGGATCATGGCCCATATTGGGCGCGCCGCCAAAACCAGCCAGGCGACCACTCGTCACGGTAGAGGAGTTGCCGTCGCCATCGACTTGCAGCGAGGCGCCGATGAACAGATCCACGCCGTATTGCCCGGCCAGTTGGCACAGCAGGCGGTTGGAGCGCAAAGCGCCGTCGCGGCCGGTAAAGAACACATCCGGCCGCGCCGCGACGTAGTTCTCCATGCCCACTTCACTGCCAAAACAGTGCACGCTGTCGACCCAGCCGCTCTCAATCGCGGGAATCAGCGTCGGATGCGGATTCAGCGCCCAATGCCGGCAGATCCGCCCCTTCAAGCCCAAGCGCTCGCCATAGGTGGGCAGGATCAATTCGATGGCGGCGGTATTGAAGCCGATACCGTGATTCAGCGACTGCACCTGATGCCGCTGGTAGATGCCGCGTATCGCCAGCATCGCCATCTGAACCTGCAAGGGTTTGATGTGGCGCGGATCGCGGGTGAACAAGGGCTCCATATGGAAAGGCCGATCCGCCGCCACCACGAAGTCTATCCAGTCGCCGGGGATGTCGACGCGCGGCAGTTCGGATGCGTCGTCGACCACTTGGTTGACCTGGGCGATGACGATGCCGTTGCTGAAGGCGGCGGCCTCCACCAGCGCCGGAGTGTCCTCGGTGCTGGGACCGGTATAGAGATTGCCGGCGCGATCGGCGCTGAAAGCGGCCACCAAGGCCACATTGGGCTGCAAATCCACTAGCAGCCGCGCATACAGCTCGATATATGTATGAATCGCGCCGATCTCCAACAAGCCGTCTTCCAACAGTTGGCTGATGCGCAGGCTTTGCGGCCCGGCGAAAGAAAAATCCAGCCGGCGGGCGATGCCGCGCTCGAACGCGTCCAGGTGCTCGCTGCGGCTGACGCAGGGCATGATCATGTGCAAATCCCGCACCCGCTCCGGGTCCAGCTGCGCCAAGGCCCGCGACAGGAAATCGGCCTGTTTCTGGTTGTTGCCCTCCAGCACCACCTTGTCGCCCGACCGCAACAAGGCCTGCAAAGCGGGGACGATGTCGGCGCCGGCCAACAGCTTGCCCTTCGCCATCGCCCCCAAGCGCTCCACTCGCCGCCGCTTGTCCTGCCGCCGGTGTTCCCAGCCGCGCGTATCGCCCATGAACCATCCTCCAGGCCTTCACTTGATGCAGCTACCTTAAGGACTTGGCAACGCGGCCATCAATCAAGCACACTGGCGCATCATTACTAATAAGTTAATGATTGGCTTCAGCCAGCCGCTGGGAGGTCGCATGTGGACGCACGATGAAGTCACGTTGAAAAAGCTGGGGGTGTTCCTGGCCTTCATGCGCTTGGGAAATATGAGCCGCGCGGCGGAAGCGCTGGGACAAAGCCCGGTCAGCGTGCACCGCGCCCTGCACTCGCTGGAGCAAGCCTTGGCCTGCCCGTTGTTCCAGCGCAGCGGCCGCCGGCTGATTCCATTGGAGTCCGCCCAGGCTTTGCTGCTCAGCGCTGAACGGGCTTTGCTGGAGTTGGAGCATGGCGTGCGCCAGACTCGGGAGGCTGCGGGCTTCGGTTCGGCCAGGCTGCGGGTGGGCGCACTGTACTCGCTGACCGCAGGCGCGCTGCCACGCATTTTGGCGGGCCTGAAAACACGCAGGCCGCAATTGACGGTGGACCTGACGCTGGCCTCCAATCAGGAACTGCGGCAAAAGCTGGCCGATGGCGTGCTGGACGCTGTGGTCATTGTCGCGCGGGAAACACGCGCCGACCCGGCCTGGGTGAGCATCCCCATGTTCGAAGACGAAATCTGCTTCGCCGCGCCGCTCAACTCGCCCTTGGGGCAATCCGAAAGCATCGATTTGGCCACGCTGCCCAAGCTGCCTTTTGTCAGCCTGCATGACAGCTTCGCCACCGGCCAGGATTTCATGCAAGCCTTCGCCATAGCCGGCGTCCTGCCGAATGTGGTGATGCGGGTGGCCGACATTTTTTCGCTGAGCAATCTGGTGTGCGGCGGCATCGGCTATTCCTTGTTGCCGCGCCGCGTGGCCTTGTTCAGCCCGCAGTTGCAGCTGATTCCGCTGGCCGCGCCGTATCGGCGGACCCAGCACATCCATTTACTCTTGGCCAGCAAACGCGAGCGCGATCCCAATCTGCTGGCGCTGGCGGCGGAATGCCGCCTCTACGGCCGCGGCCATTCCCCGCTTATCCCGCCTTCAGCCGCAACGGCACAAGCCTGAAAATACCAAAGTCATTTTTATGGCTATAACTACTACGGTATGAAATTTTTCTAATCACCAAGTAGTAGCCACTGACAAAAAATGACATTGCCGTCACAATGTCGCCCCATCTGAAACTACAAGCCGCTTAGCCATGCCTCGCGCGTTGCCGATCTTGCTCTTGCTATGCCTGCTCTTCGCCGTCAACGCGGCGCAAGCCGGCTTCCGCTCGTTCAGCGAACGGGACGCCAGCGCCTTTTGCAGCGCCGACGCCGGTCTCGGCATCAATCAAATATCCAGCCCCGGCTGGCAAGCGCGTTTCCAGCCGCTGCCAGACGGCAAACTGGCGCGCGGCTACGGCCACGACACCTGCTGGCTGCGGCTCCAGCTACATGATGTGCCGCCACGGCCCTGGCTGGAGCTGATCCCCAGCTATTTGGCCCGCTTAAGCTTATTTCAACCCCTGCCAGACGGCGGCTGGCGAAGGCAGGACATCGGCTCCTGGCGGCCGATGTCCGCGATGGAGCTGCCGCTGATGGCCGCCAGCTTTTCCCTGCAGCCGCACGAACAGACCGTGTTCGTCAAGATCCAGTCCCTGGCTCTGAACGCGCAGCCGCGCCTGTGGAGCGAGCCGGATCTGGTCGCCCACCACAACGAGCGCCTGCTGCAACTGGGCCTGATTTACGGCTATATGCTCACCATGGTGCTGATAGCGCTGGCGGCCTGGCTGATCACCCGCCAAGCGCAGCACGCCAAGCTGTTCGGCTACATCCTGGCGGTGGCCTGCCATCGATTCGCCACCGACGGCATGGCACGCCTGCTGCTGTTTCCGGAGCAGCCCAAGATCGCGCTGCTGTGCAATTACGTCGGCCTGGGCGCCGCCGTCATTCTGGGTTGCGCCTACTTCGCCCATCTGCTGGAGCTGAAGCGAGACTACCCGCGCACCTACCGGCTATACCAGTTGCAGGCCGCCACCGGCGCCGCCACCGTGCTGTGCGCGCTGTTTTGGCCGTTTGGCCTGGCCTACAGCATTCCGGTCACGCTCTACGCCGTCATCTTCATCAATCTGCTGACCTTGCCGGTCTGCTGGCGTCTATGGCAACGCAACGATAGCGGCGACCGCCTGATCGCGCTGCACCTGCCCACCAATCTGGCGCTCAATATCCCCGCGCTGCTATTGCACCTGGGGCACATCCCGTATCAATCCTGGATCCAGGAATACGGCCGGCTGGCCGACCTGCCGCCCATCACCCTGCTCTACATTGGTCTGTTCCTGCGCATGCGCACGCTGGAGCGCGAACGCATCGAGGCGCTGCACCAGGCCAGCCAGGCCCAGGCCGATAGCCTGCGCCAGCGGGAGGCGCGCGAGGAGCAGACCGACCTGCTGGCGATGATCACCCATGAAATCCGCACCCCGGTGGCCATCATTGACGCCGCCAGCAGCAGCTTGCGTCTGCTGGAGGAGGACGCGCCGGAGCCGACGGTGCTCGCACAGCGCCAGGCCCGCCACGAGCGCATTCAGCGCGCGCTGCTGCGGATGCAGGAATTGATGCGGCTGGCCGAACAACACGGCCGCGCCGATGTGAGCGACGCCAGACTGCACGCGCAATCGCTGGACTTGCTGGAGCTGACCCGCCACAGCCTGGAACAGCTGGACGCGGATGAGCAGCGGCGGTTCCGGCTGCAAATCGGCCAAGAGCGCATGCCGCTCTACGGAGACGCGCAGCTGCTGTCGGTGCTGTTGCAGAACCTGATGGAAAACGCCCTGAAATACGCGCACCCGGACACCCCCATTCAAATCGGCATCCGCCGCCAAGCCGACCGCATCGTCTGGCAGATCAGCGACCACGGCCCCGGCATCGCGCCGGGCCAGGAAGAAGCGATTTTCCAGCGTTTCACTCGGCTGGCGGAGACCAGCAACCGTCCCGGCCTGGGGCTAGGCCTCCATCTGGCGCGGCGCATCGCCGTTCAGCACGGCGGCGAACTGGGCCTGGACCCTGACTGGCCTCACGGCGCTAGTTTCATCTTGTATCTACCGAAAGCCGCTCATGACGCATATAGCCTTGCTTGAAGACAATCCGGACCTGCGCGAAGAGTTGCTGTTCCAGCTCAAACGCTGCGGCTATCAAGCCACCGGCCTGGCTTGCGGCCAGGAGTTGGAGCGGCACTTGGCCGAGCATCCCTGCCGCTTGCTGATTCTGGATCTGGGCTTGCCCGATATCGACGGCATGGCGCTCAGCCGGAGGCTGCGCGCCAGCCACCCAGGCCTGGGACAAGTCATGCTCACCGCGCGCGGCGCGCTGGACGACAAGGTTCAAGGCTTGCAGCAAGGCGCCGACGCCTATCTGGTCAAGCCCACCCCGCTGGCGGAATTGCTGGCCACGCTGGCCAGCGTGCTGCGGCGGCTGGACGGCGACGCGGCGGAACGCGCCGACGGGTGGCGCTACCACGCCGCCAACCGCATGCTGACCGCGCCCAACGGCCAACAGTTGCACCTGACCCACGCGGAACACCAAGTGCTGAGCGCAATGCTGCGGCGCGCGCCGGAACCGGCGCACCGCCGCGAATTGGCGGAAGCGCTGGGCGCCAATTACCTGCACTACGATGAGCGCCGGCTGGAAACCTTGATCAGCCGGCTGCGGCGCAAACTCAGCGGCATCGCGCCGCAGCACAATCCCATCCTGGCGGCCCGGGGCGTGGGCTATGGGTTCAGCGAACCCTGCCAGCCGCTTTGACCAGGCAAATAAAACGCGGCCCGGAATCGGGCCGCGTATGGGCGGGGCGAGAATGGACGCCGGCTCAACGGCTGCCGGATTTCTTGCTGTCTCTCTCCTGTTGCCTGGCTTCGCGCTCGGCGGCCCGGATGGCGGCCAACTCCTTGGCCCGCTTTTCCCACGCCAGCCATTCGGCCGGACGTTCCAGCGTGATGCGGCCAATATTGCCATCGCGAAAATCGGTCAGCACGATCTCGGCCGCCTTTTGCACATTGATCTTGCCGCCGGACTGCACCGCGCCGCGCTTGCGGCCTATCATTTCCAGCACCTGCCAGTCCTGCTGGCCGGCGATGTCGTCCAGCTTGTAGCGCGCGGTCAATTCCGGCGCATAGTGCTGGAGCAGATACTTGAGCAGCTCCAGCGCCACTTCCTCCTCGTCCATCGCATTGCGGCCCACCGCGCCGCTGGCCGCCAGATTGTAGCCGCCCTCTTCCACCTCGATCTTGGGCCACAGCATGCCCGGGGTGTCGAACAACTCCACGTCGTCGGCCAGAATGATGCGCTGTTCGTTCTTGGTAACGCCCGGCATATTGCCGGTCTTGGCCACCTTGCGGCTGCTCATGCTGTTGATCAGCGTGGATTTGCCAACGTTGGGGATGCCGCAGATCAACACCCGCAGCGGCTTTTCCAGGCCGCCGCGCGTCGGCGCCAGCTCGCGGCAGGCCGCCACCAGCTTCTGAGCGGGCGCGCGTTCGCCGGCATCCATGCCCAGCGCCTGGGTGTTCTTCTTGGCGCGATACCATTCCAGCCACTGCGAAGTGGCGGCGGCGTCGGCCAGATCCTGCTTGTTCAGAATCATCAGCCGCGGCTTGCCCTTGGCCATGCGCGCCAGCATGGGATTGGCGCTGGAAGCCGGCAGCCGCGCGTCCAGCATTTCAATGACCACGTCGATGTCTTTCAATCGCTCGGCCACATCCTTGCGGGCCTTGTTCATATGGCCGGGGAACCATTGGATTGCCATGCTTCTAGCGCTTTCTTATCGGATCAAGTAGATAGGTTAGACCATTATGGTCCAGCTCCTGCATCAATTGCAGCAGGCGGCCAATTTCGCCGGGGGGAAATCCTTCGCGGGCGAACCAGTTCAGATAGTTGCCGGGCAGATCGCAGATCAGCGTGCCCTTGTGTTTGCCAAACGGCATGGCCCGGGTCACCAGGCTTTGCAAATCATCGGCTTGCATTGCGGCTCCCTTCAAGCAAGTTGCGCATTGTGCCAAAACCGCGGCGCTCTGACCATGCCCGTTGCCCGGCTACGGCTTGACATGGCGCAAACGCGGGCGGGGTTTAGCTGGGGACGAGCAGGCACGGGGTTTAGCATGTAGGCGGCCTTCAAAAACCAGCGGCGTTCGCCGCCCATTTTCCGGTTCGCGCAGAACCCTTGCGGGCGCCGGGCATCATCCATGTCCGCACCCGCCTTTTTTACCGCTTTACTCCGGCATCGGCTTGCCGTCGTTGAAATTCAGAAAACCGCGCACAATGCGGTAGACGTACCACACCCAGGTGACGCCCAGGATCACGAAGCCCACCAGGATCCAGGCCAGGGCCACGCCCAGCACGGTGCCGAGCAAGGCCCACCAGAAAGTGCGGATCTGCCAGTTGAAATGGCTCTCATAGCGCGTGCCGCGCGCATCGTCGCGCTTGACGTAGTTGATGATCACCGCCACCAGGCCGGTCAGGCCGACAAACAGGCTGATTGCCTGCAGGATATAGACCACAAGGGTCAGATTATTCAGTTTGCGTTCGTCTTCTTGCGTAATCACGTCCATCGACATCATGCCTCCCCGGCTCAAAATTTATGCAAAACAATTAACAAGATACCCTAGCCAGCAGCGCTTGCAAGCGCTGCTCGCAATGCCGCGTCAATGCCGCCTCCGCTCTGCCGCCGGCCAAAGCCAGCGCCACTTCGGCGCTGCGGCTCCAGGCTTGCAGGCAAGATTCGCCGCCGGCATCCGCCACCAGGATGGGCAGCGCCGGCGCAAACGGCTGGCCGGTCTGTTCGGACCACGCGCGGCAGCGACGGTTCGCCAAATCCAGCAGGGAAAAGCTCTCCGCCGTCACCAACACATGGCTGAGACCCAGCAGCAGAATGCGCGCCGCCAGCCAATCCGCCGCATCGGCCAACCGCGCAGAGGTCTCCCCGCTCCGTTCGCGCCAGCGTTGCGCCGCCAGCAGCATGGCCATCGCGCGCAGTTGCGGCAAGCGGCTTTCCAGCACGCCGCCGTCGCGTCGCGCGGCGGCCATCCACGCGGCGTCCGGCGCCGGATGGTTGGCGTAGCGTTCGCCGTCGGTCAACACTCTCACCGGCACGGCGTCGCAAGGACATAGCAGGGACCAAGACTGGCGCGCGATTTGCGCGGCATCGCTGACTTCATTCATGGAACGGACCTCCTGGGGTCTGGCCTGGCTTCCGGAGGTCATGTATTTCGGGGAGGAAAAACAAATGCCGCCGGTAGCGCGGCGGCATTTATCGGGAATCTTTACTAGTGCTGGATCAATCTTTCAGTTCACAGCCATCCCTTGGCGCCGCCGGTGTGCGGTACCAATAAAAATAGCTGTTGAAGAAGGCGAAAGATTGAGTCATGTCGTCCATGCTGCCAATAATCGGCCCGGCTTGTCAAGAAAAACCCCGGAGCGCGCTCCGGGGTTTCGCCAAATCATCCCGTTCACATATTGGGATAGTTGGGGCCGCCGCCGCCTTCCGGCGTGGTCCAGACGATGTTCTGGCTTGGGTCCTTGATGTCGCAGGTCTTGCAATGCACGCAGTTCTGCGCATTGATCTGCAAGCGCGGCTCGCCTTCTTCGCGGCCGACGATTTCGTAAACGCCGGCCGGGCAGTAACGCTGTTCCGGCGCATCGTATTTGGCCAGATTGAGCGCCACCGGCACGCTGGCGTCCTTCAGCTTCAAATGCGGCGGCTGATCTTCTCCGTGATTGGTGTTGGAGATGAACACCGAGGACAGGCGATCGAAGGTCAACACCCCGTCCGGCTTGGGGTAGGCGATGGGCGAGCACTCGTCGGCCGGCTTCAGGCTTTGATGGTCGGCCTGGTGATGACGCAGCGTCCACGGGGCCTTGCCGCGGAACAGGAAGGTGTCCAGCGCCGAATAAATCATCGCAGGCCACAGGCCCCAGCGGAACGACGGCCGGATATTGCGTACTCGGTGCAACTCCTCATGCAGCCAGCTCTGCTTGAACTTCTCGCTATAGGCGGTGGCTTCGCGCGCGGGCTGCTCCTGGCCCAGCAGTTCGAACACCGCTTCCGCCGCCAGCATCGCCGACTGCATCGCGGTGTGCGTGCCCTTGATCTTGGGCACGTTGAGGAAGCCGGCGGTGTCGCCCACCAGCAAGCCGCCGGGGAAAGTCAGCCGCGGCAGGCTTTGCAGGCCGCCTTCGGTCAAGGCGCGCGCGCCGTAGGACAGACGGCGGCCGCCCTCGAACACCTTGCGGATCGCCGGGTGGGTCTTGAAGCGCTGGAATTCCTCGAACGGCGACAGGTAGGGGTTCTGGTAATCCAGGCCGATGACGAAGCCCACCACCACTTGGTTGTTCTCCAAGTGGTACATGAAGGAGCCGCCGTAGGTGGCCGTGTCCACCGGCCAGCCCACGGTATGGGTGATGCTGCCCGGCTGGTGCAGTTCCGGCTTCACTTCCCACAACTCCTTGATGCCGATGCCGTAGGTTTGCGGATCGGCACCGTCGTGCAGGCGGAAACGCTCAAACAAGGCCTTGGTCAAGGAGCCCCTACAGCCTTCCGCGAAGATGGTTTGCTTGGCCCACAGCTCCATGCCGGGCTGCCAGGCGTCGGTCTTTTCGCCGTCCTTGCCGATGCCCATGTCGCCGGTGGCCACGCCCTTGACCGAGCCGTCTTCGTGATAAAGCACTTCGGCGGCGGCGAAGCCGGGGTAGATCTCCACGCCCAGCTCCTCGGCCTGCTGGCCGAGCCAGCGACAGAAATTGCCGAGGCTGACGATGTAGTTGCCGTGGTTGTGCATCTGCGGCGGCGTCGGCAGCTGGATGGATTCGGTCTCAGTCAGCAGCAGGAAGCGGTCGGACTTGGCCTCGGTGTTCAGCGGCGCGCCTTTTTCCTTCCAGTCCGGAATCAGCTCATTGAGCACCCGCGGTTCGATCACCGCGCCGGACAGGATGTGGGCGCCGATTTCCGAGCCCTTCTCCAATAGACAGACGCTGACCTCCCGGCCCTGCTCCGCCGCCAGTTGCTTCAGGCGAATCGCCGCGGTCAGCCCGGAGGGGCCGCCGCCGACGATCACCACATCGTATTCCATGTAATCGCGTTCCACTGCATCTCCTTAATCGCGCGCCGGGTTCAAAAGCCCCGCTACCGCATGCATGTTGCATGGCGCGCGATCAAAAATCAAACAACCGTTTAAAAACTGTCAGACGCCCGACCGTCGCCCGCGCGTCTGACTTCAATCTGTAAGGGCTCGCCCTGTTGCAAATGCACATCGCGCTGCGGAAAAGGCAGCTCGATGCCGGCCTTGGCCAGCGCGCCGTCTATCATGTGGCGCAAGTCGCTGGCCACCTGCACGGAGTCGGCGTCGCCGATGTCCAGCCAGTATTCCAGTTCAAACTCCAGCGCGTCGACGCCGAAGTTGCTGAACAGCACCCGAGGCGGCGGTTCCTTGAGCACCAGGCCATGACGCTCCGCCTCCGCCAGCAACAGATTGCACACCTCGCGCGGCGGGTTGCCGTAAGCCACGCCGATGGCGATTTTCCGGCGAATTCGCCGGTTGCTGTACGTCCAGTTGGTCACCGCGCTCTCCACGAAGGTGGAGTTGGGGATCAGCGTTTCGATGCCGTCGCCGGCGCGCACCACCGAAGAACGCAGCCCTATGCTGCTGACGGTGCCGCTGATGCCGCCGACCTGAACGAAATCGCCCACTTTCAGCGGCCGCTCCACCAGCAGCATCACGCCGCTGATCAGGTTCTTCAGCAGGTTCTGAGTGCCGAAGCCGATGCCGATCGCCAAGGCGCCGCCCAGGAAGGCGAACACCGTCAGCGGAATCTTGACCAGATTAAGCGCGAACACCACCAGCAGAGCGATCACGCAGACATAACTCCAACGCCACCAGATATTGGCGGCGGCTTCGCTCACGCCCAAGCGATGCGTGGCCAAACGCCGCAAAGCGCGCAGCAGCGCAGTGCTGGCGGCGTAGCCTATCAGCAGCACCAGGATGGCACCCAGACTCTTGCCGATGGTCACGCTGCGGGTGGCCTGCACTTTCTGGCCGTTGATTTCCACGCTGTCGTCGGCGCTGAACAGCTCATAATTCCACAGCGCCCGCGACGCCTGCAACACGCGCTCGCTTAGCCGGCGGGACACCTCCTGCGGCGTGCCCTCCGCCGGCGCGCCGACATCGAACTCCTGCTGCAGCAGCAGAATGCCGGTCAAAGCCGCCTGCACCGGCTGCTGAGCGGCGTTGACGATGTCCAGCCGCTGGCGCAGCAGTTGCAGCATGGCCAGCGCGTGGCCGCTGCCGCGGTCCAGGCCGATCTCATGCTGCACGTCCGCCATCTTGGCCATCGTCAGCTCGGCCTCTTTTTGCAGATAGTCGCGCACCGCGCCCAACTCCTCGCCGGCCTGGCGGCTGGCGCTGGCCACTTCGGCCAGGTTGGCCGCCTTGCCGGCGTACAGCTGGTAGCGGTATTCCCAAATACCGCCTTCCTGTGAGTTGGCCTCTTGCCGGATGCGCGTCAGTTGCACCGCGAGGTCGCTATTGTCCAGAGCCTGGCGTTGCTCGACAGTGCGCTGGGTCAAATCCTGTAGCAGGGCAGCCTGCGCCGGCGCGTCCTTTTTAAGCTTCAACGCGGCCAGCTGCCTCTCCAACTCCTCCAACTCGGCCTTGGCCCGGCGGCGGCGCTGCTCATGCGCTCCCATTTCCCGCTCCAGTCGCAGGCGTTCCTCTCCCAGCCGCCTTTGCACCCCGTCCAGCTCGGCCGGCTGAAAGCGTACCTGTTTGCCGATGCCGTCCAGTTGCTTGCGCCAAAGTGCCAACTGCGCCTGCAATGTTTGCTGGCGGATGCGCAGCACCTGTCCCAAGGCATCGAACTGCAGCAACTCCGACGCGCTGATGTCGCGACGCCAACGCGCGCCGTCCATCTTCCAGCGCAGCGCCTCGGCCTCTCCGGCAGCCGCGCCCTCCAACTGTTCCCGCGCCTGGCGCAAGCTCACTTCATTAAGCTTGAGGCTGTTGCGCATCGCTTCCTGCATCTGCGACAGCATCAGTTGCTGAGCCTGCTGGGTCTCTTTCTCCCAGCCTCCAGTCTGCAAGCGGCTGCGCAAGCCTTCCACCAAGGACACCGGATAAGGGCCGGCTTGCGCGAAGCCGCTCCAGTTCCGTAAAGCCTCCTCGGCCTCGGCTTGCTGCCTCAGCCGCTGATCGCGTTCGCCCGCGAGATCCAGCTGCCAGGCGTAGGACGCCACCAGACGCTCCAGCAAGGCACGGCGAAACAACAGCTCTCCCGGCGTCACGCCGGCCGGCAGCTTGTCCAGCTTGATGGTTTCCAATTGATCCAGCGCCTGCTGCGCCTCGGCCAGCTTGTCCGTCAGGCTGACAGCGGGCGCCGAAGCCGCCTGCTTCGCCGCGGGCTTGGGCATTGTCGGCAGAGCCGCGTAAGCCGCGGAGCTCGACAAAAACCCGGCAAGCAGACAACAGGCGAAAATGAAGCGGCTCTTCACGCTAGGCATTTCATTCAACATGACGGTGGACCTTGCCCTGGCGCAGACCGCCGGCGGCAACTCGACGGCGCATTTTCGCACGAATCCGCGCGCGACACCCAGACGCCTAAAATGCCGAAAGCATCTCCATGCTTCAGATCACCCCCGCGCCGCGCAAACGGGCGATAGCCTCTGCGTCGTAACCGGCCTGCTCCAGCAAGGCGTCGGTGTGCTGTCCCAGCCGGGGCGGCGCGTCGCGATATTGAGGCGGCGTGTCCGACAGTTTGATCGGGCAGGCCACCAGAGGCACCGCCTCGCCATCCAAACCCGGCAGTTCAATCTGCATCCGCCGGTGCCGAATTTGCGGGTCGGCGAAGGCCTCGTCCACGGTGTTGATCGGCCCGCAGGGGACGCCCGCCTGGTCCAGTTGCGCCAGCCAGGCGTCGCGCGGCTGGGCCAAGAAGCCGGCGGTCAACAAGGGCACCAACACGTCCCGGTGCGCGACGCGCTGCGGATTGCTGGCGAAGCGGGGATCGTCGGCCAATTCCGGGTGGCCAATCAGTTCGCAGACCGAGCGGAACTGCCGGTCGTTGCCGCAGGCCAGGATGAAGTGGCCGTCGCCGGCGCACTTGAACACCTGATAGGGCACGATATTGGGATGGGCGTTGCCCAGGCGCGGCGGCACCGCGCCGCCCACCAGCCAATTCATGTTGACGTTGGCCAGCATCGCCAACGCGCAGTCGAACAAAGCCATGTCGATATGCTGACCGCGACCGCTGCCTTGCCGCGCCCACAAGGCGGCCTGAATCGCGTTGGCGGCGTAGAGCCCGGTGAACAGATCGGTGACTGCCACCCCCACCTTGTGGGGTTCGCCGTCGGCCGGACCGGTGATGCTCATCAACCCGGACATGCCCTGCACGATGTAGTCGTAGCCGGCCATCTGCGCGTACGGTCCGTCCTGACCGAAGCCGGTGACCGAGCAGTACACCAGCCGCGGGTTGAGTTCGGCCAGGCTGGCGTAATCCAGCCCGTATTTGGCCAGCCCGCCCACCTTGTAGTTTTCGATCAGCACGTCGGCGTCGGCGGCCAGCCGGCGGACGATCTCCTGCCCCTCCGGCTTGGCGATGTCCACGGTCAGCGATTTCTTGCCGCGGTTGGCGCACAGAAAATAGGCCGCGGTACCGTCCGGCAGGCTGGGCGGCGCCCATTGCCGGGTATCGTCGCCGCAGCCCGGGCGCTCCACCTTGATCACTTCCGCGCCCAGGTCGGCCAGCAACTGGCCGGTCCACGGCCCGGCCAATACCCTGGACAAATCCAATACCTTGATGCCTTCCAGCGCGCCCGTCATCTGCGTCTCCCGATACATCGGTCCATCGAAAAAAAGCGGCCCGGCAAGCCGGGCCTCCAAGGACAGACAGGAATAACGGCGCGGCCGGCCTCCCGGCCGCGCCGGCTTATCAGGCGAACGCCTGAATACCGGTCTGGGCTCGGCCCAGAATCAAGGCATGCACATCGTGCGTGCCTTCGTAAGTGTTGACCGCCTCCAGGTTCATCACATGGCGGATTACGTGGAATTCGTCGGCGATGCCGTTGCCGCCGTGCATGTCGCGCGACAGCCGGGCGATGTCCAGCGCCTTACCGCAGTTGTTGCGCTTGATCAGCGAGATCATTTCCGGCGCGGCCTTGCCCTCGTCCATCAAACGTCCCACGCGCAGCGCGGCGTGCAGGCCCAGCGCGATCTCAGTCTGCATATTGGCCAGCTTCAGCTGGATCAGTTGGTTGGCGGCCAGCGGGCGGCCAAACTGCTTGCGGTCCAGCGTGTACTGACGCGCCGCGTGCCAGCAGAATTCGGCGGCGCCCAGCGCCCCCCAGGCGATGCCGTAGCGCGCCTTGTTCAGGCAGCCAAACGGCCCTTTCAAGCCCTTGACGCCCGGCAGGATGGCGTCTTCCGGCACCAGCACATCGTCCATCACGATCTCGCCGGTGATGGAGGCGCGCAGCGAAAACTTGCCGTGGATCTTGGGCGCGGATAGACCCGCCATGCCTTTTTCCAACACGAAGCCGCGGATTTCGTCCTCGTCGTCCTTGGCCCAAACCACAAACACATCGGCCTGCGGACTGTTGGTGATCCACATCTTGCTGCCGTTGAGCAGATAGCCGCCGTCCACTTTGCGCGCCCGCGTCTTCATGCTGGCCGGGTCCGAGCCGGAGTCTGGCTCGGTCAGGCCGAAACAGCCCAGCCATTCGCCGCTGGCCAATCGCGGCAGGTATTTGTCTTTCTGCGCGTCCGAGCCGTAAGCCCAGATCGGATGCATCACCAGGCTGGACTGCACGCTCATCGCCGAGCGATACCCGGAATCCACCCGCTCCACCTCGCGCGCCACCAGGCCGTAGGCCACGTGGCTGAGGCCTGCGCAGCCATAACCTTCGATAGTGCAACCCAGCAGCCCGAGCTCGCCCATCTCGTTGATGATTTCGCGGTCGAAGCGTTCTTCGCGGTTGGCGCTCAACACCCGCGGAAACAGCTTGTCCTGACAGTAGTCATGGGCGCTCTGCTGCACCATGCGTTCTTCTTCGCTCAGGCATTCCGCCAAAAGCAAAGGATCGTCCCAACTGAACGGCGCGCGACTGGAAGGGGCTGCCATAAGTTCTGTCTCCGCGTTATCTTGTTCCGCATTGCGGAACTTGGTTTCACATTGCAGAATAGGCTAATCGCCGTCTGGACGGATGTAAAGCGTTTTTGCGAAACTCGACGCCCGCCCGCAGCGCGCAACCCAAGCGGAGGCTCACCAAACAAGATGGATGCAATGGATTTGGAAACAGATAAGGACCGGTTGTTCGTCACCGCGCTGGCGCGCGGGCTGGAAGTACTGGCGGCGTTTCGCCCTGGCGAGCTGGCGCTGTCCAACCAGGAGCTGGCCAAACGCACCGGCCTGCCCAAATCAACAGTGTCGCGTTTGAGCTACACCTTGACCCGGCTGGGCTATCTGGCCCAGGACGAGGCCAGCGGCCACTACCGGCTAGGGCTGGCTGTGCTGGCTTTGGGCTCCACTGTCCTGGCCAGCTACGACATCCGCCAGATCGCCGGACCGCTGATGCGCGAGTTCGCTCTGGAACAGGGCATGTCCATCAGCCTGGCGCTGCGCGACGGCAGCGATATGGTCTATCTGGAGACCTGCCGCAGCCCGGCGCGCATTTCGGTACAGCTGACCGTGGGTTCGCGGGTACCGCTAGCCACCACCGCTATAGGCCGCGCTTATTACGCCGGCTTGACGGCGACGGAGCAACTCAAGCTGCAGCCGGTGCTGGCCGCGCGCTACGGCGCGGAATGGGGGGAAATCAGCGCGCGCTTGGAGGAGGCCCGCCAAGACTATCTGCACCAAGGCTATTCCGCGTCCTTTGGAGAGTACGAGCCGGATGTGATGGCGGTGGGCGTGCACTTGGCCGTGCCCGGCCAGCCGGCGATGGCGCTGAACGCCAGCGGCCCGGCCTTCGCCTTGAACGAAAGCGCGATGCGCGAACGCATCGCGCCGGCCTTGAAGGCCTTGCGTCAGCGGCTGGCACCGCTGGGCTAAGAACCTGTTTACGATTGGCTGTGCGTCGTGGAGCGTTGCACGGTGAGTACGGCTTCGAAATGCTCATGTACCGTGTGTACACTCCGCTTTCTCGGCCGTTTTCGCCTTGTCTCGCTCTTGCTCGCTAGATTTTGAACAGGCTCTAAGCGCGCGAGACCGCTCGCCGGGTTCAGGCGGACTGGATGTAATGGACCAGGTGATTGATCACCTGCTCCTGCTCCTCTATGGTGGCGCGGACCAAGTCGCCAATGGACAACATGCCCATCACATCGCTGCCTTCCAATACCGGCAGGTGGCGAATGCGCTTTTCGGTCATCAGGCCCATACAGTCGTCCAACGTTTGGCTGGGCGTCACGTAGACCACGCGGCTGGTCATGATGTCTCGCACCTTGGTGCCGGCGGAAGTGCGTCCCTGCAACACGATGCGCCGCGCGTAATCGCGCTCGGAGAAGATGCCGACGATGCCGCCCTCCTCCATCACCAGCACCGCTCCAATATCGTTTTCCGCCATCACCTGCAAAGCCTGGAACACCGTGCTCTCCGGGTTCACATAGACCAAGGCGCGGTTTGGCTTGCTGTCCAACAACTGTCTTACCGTTTGCATGCATGTCCCCTTTCAAACCGGCAATCCGGCCGTTCCCGTAGCCCTCTCCCACCGCCGGACGACGCGGACGAGCGCCTACCAATCCACTATAGCGCAGGCTGCGACGCCTCGGTAAGCACGCAAGCCTGCCCGCCATCCCCAAGCCGAGACCTTGCGGCGCGTCAGGCCCGGATCATGGTGCCGACGCCCGCGTCGGTCAGAATCTCCAGCAACAGCGCATGCGGCACGCGGCCATCGATGATGTGCACCGCATTGACGCCGTTGCGCGCCGCGTCCAACGCCGAGCTGATCTTGGGCAGCATGCCGCCATGTATGGTGCCGTCGGCGAACAAGCCGTCCACTTGCAGCGCGGACAAGCCGGTCAACAACTTGCCGTTCTTGTCCAACACGCCCGGGGTATTGGTCATCAACACCAGCTTTTCCGCGCCCAGAGTCTCCGCCAGCTTGCCGGCCACCAGGTCGGCGTTGATATTGTAGGCTTCGCCGTCTTCGCCGACGCCTATGGGCGCCACCACCGGGATGAAGTCCTGGCTGTCCAGCAAAGACACCAGCGACGGATCGATGCCGGAGATTTCGCCCACCTGGCCGATGTCGATCTCATCATCGGTTTCGGACTTCAAATACATTTTGCTGGCGCGAATGAAATGCCCGTCCTTGCCGGTCAGGCCCACCGCCTTGCCCCCGTGCTTGTTGATCAGCGAGACGATTTCCTTGTTCACCAAGCCGCCCAGCACCATTTCCACCAAATCCATGGTGTCCGAGTCGGTCACGCGCATGCCCTGAATGAACTCGCCCTGCTTGCCAACGCGGTTCAACAGTTCGTTGATCTGCGGCCCACCGCCGTGCACCACTACCGGGTTGATGCCCACCAGCTTGAGCAAAACCACGTCCTTGGCGAAACCCTCTTTCAATGCCGCGTCGGTCATGGCGTTGCCGCCGTACTTGATCACCAGGGTCTTGCCGGCGAAACGGCGGATATAGGGCAGGGCTTCGGCAAGAATCAGGGCTTTTTCTGCTGCATCGGTCGGCACGGCGTTCTCCATGGTTGCGCCGGACCGTTGCCGGCCGGCGATATGACGGTTCTGACCTAGTGGTCTGATCTGTTGCATTTTAATCAAGCCGGTTAATGAACTGTAATTTATTAATTGCAGAACAACGGCATTTTGCAATACAGTCCAACTTATTAATGAACCAATATTCAGCTATATCCCCATGGCACAAGTCCCCGCCTCGCGCTGGCAGCGCAAAAAAGACGCGCGTCCCAGCGAAATCCTGGACGCCGCGCTGACCCTGTTTGTAGAAAAAGGCTTCAGCGCCACCAAGATGGAAGACATCGCCCGCGCCGCCGGCGTGACCAAGGGCACGCCTTATCTGTACTTCCAAAATAAGGAAGAGATCTTCAAAGCCATGGTGCGCCACCATCTATCCAGCCGGCTCAGCGCCTTCGTAGAACTGGAACAACAACATACGGGGCCGGTGGGCGAGCTGCTGCAAATCCTCCTGCTCAAGTGGTGGGATGAAGTGGGCGCCACGCCCGCCGCCGGCCTGTGCAAGCTGGCCATTGCCGAAGCCACCAACTTCCCGGAACTGGCGCGCTTCTACACCACGGAAGTGATTTCCCCTTGTCTGAGCATGATCGAGCACATCCTGCGCCGCGGCATGGATAGCGGAGAATTCCGCGTCCTGCCCATCGCCAGCAGCAGCGACGCTCTGCTGGCCCCCCTGGTGATGGCGATGACCTGGGCCCACTCCTTCGCCAAGGTGGTGCCCGATGTTTGCGGCTACTCGCATCAGTACTCCCGCGCGCACCTGAGCGAAGCCTTGCAGTTGGTGCTGCAAGGCCTGAAGAATCCAACCTGTGAGAATTGACATGAAAACCGCCGCTCACTGCCTCTGGCTAGGCATCGTCAGTCTGACCCTCGCCGCCTGCGGCAAACCGGAGGCGCCTCCGGAAGCGCCTCGCCCCGTCCGTTACGTGGTGGCGGGCGCCACCGCCCAGCAACAAGGCGATAGCTACTCCGGCGAAATCCGCGCCCGTCACGAGACCAATCTGGCCTTCCGCGTGGCCGGCAAAGTGGTGGCCAAGCTGGCCAATAGCGGCGACCGGGTGAAAAAAGGTCAGGTGCTGGCGCGGCTGGACCCCAGCGACTACGCGCTGGACCTGTCGGCCAAACAAGCTCAGTTGGCCGCCGCGCAATCCGACCTGGGCCAACAAGAGCTGAACCTGAAACGCTACCGCGAGCTGCTGGCCAAGCAGTTCGTCAGCCAGGCTCAGGTGGACGGGCAACAGAACGCGGTCAACGCCGCTCGGGCCAAGGTGGATCAAGCCAAGGCGCAGCTCGCCGCCAGCCGCAATCAAACCGGCTACACCAGCCTGGTGGCGGACGCCGACGGCGTGCTGAGCCAGATGGTTGCCGAGCCCGGCCTGGTCGTGGCCGCCGGTCAGGCCATGGCTAGACTGTCGCAGGACGGCGCGCGCGAGGTCGCGGTCCAAGTGCCGGAGAACGCGCTGGACAAGGTGCGCCGCGCCGGCCAATTCCAGGTGAGTCTATGGAACGGCGGCGCGCCGATGTCAGGCACGCTGCGCGAGCTGGCGGCCGACGCCGATCCCGCTACCCGCACTTACGCCGCCCGCGTCGCCATCAGCGGCGACTCCAGCCGCCTGCAATTGGGAATGACCGCCAGCGTCGCCTTGCCTAACGCCGCGGACGCGCAGATGCGGCTGCCGCTGACCGCCTTGCTGGACGAACAGGGCAAGCACTATGTCTGGCTGATCGCCCCCAACGGCAAGGTCGCTCGCCGCGCGGTGACAGTCAGCCGCGTAGACGCCGACTCCGCCACCCTGTCCCAGGGCGTGCGGCCTGGCGACAAAATCGTCACCGCCGGCATCCACCTGCTGCGCGACGGCCAGGCCGTGAAACTGTTGGAGCACTGAGACGGCCATGAAAAAACTGAATCTGTCGGAATGGGCGCTGCGTCACCAGTCCTTGGTGCGCTACCTGATGGTGATGCTGATGCTGGCCGGAGTCTGGGCCTACACCCAGCTGGGCCAGAAGGAAGACCCGGAATTCACCTTCAAGGCCATGCTGGTGCAAGCTTACTGGCCCGGCGCCGGCACATTGGAGATGGAACAGCAGGTCACCAACAAGCTGGAGGAAAAGCTGCAGGAGATGGGCGAGATTGACTACGTCCAAAGCTATACCAAACCGGGCGAGAGCCTGCTGCTGATTTCGGTGCGCGAAGACGTGCCGCCCAAGAACGTGCAACAACTGTGGTACCAGGTGCGCAAGAAGATAGGCGATATCCGCGCCACCCTGCCCGCGGAAGTCCAGGGACCGTTCTTCAACGACGAGTTCGGCGACACCTTCGGCAATATCTACGCCTTCGCCGGCGACGGTTTCAGCTACGAGGAAGTGCGCCAATACCTGGAGGACGCCAAACGCGAGATCCTGCGCGTGCCGGACGTGGCCAAGGTCAGCCTGCTGGGCGTGCAGGAGCAGCGCGTCTACGTGGACCTGTCCACCGCCAAGCTGGCTTCGCTGGGGCTGGACACCAGCGCCATCTGGAAAGCCTTGCAACAACAAAACGCGATGACGCCATCCGGCGTGTTCGAAACTGCCAGCGACCGCATCTGGGTCCGCCCCACCGGCAACTACGCCAGCGTGGAGGCTATCGCCGCCACCCCGGTCACCGTCAACGGCAAAACCTTCCGCCTGGGCGACATCGCCTCGGTCAAACGCGGCTACATTGATCCGCCGCTCAGCACCATGCGCTTCAACGGCAAACCGGTGCTGGGCATGGCCATCACCATGAAGGGCGGCGGCGACGTGCTGCGCTTGGGCAAAAACCTGGATGCCGCCATGCTGCAGATCCAGTCCAAGATGCCCGTGGGCCTGGAAATCCATTCGGTTTCCGACCAGCCCAAGGTGGTCAAGAACGCGGTTGGCGAATTCATGCGTTCGCTGGTGGAGGCCGTAGTCATCGTGCTGGCCGTCAGCTTCTTCAGCCTGGGCCTGCGCACCGGCATCGTGGTGGCGCTGTCCATCCCGCTGGTGCTAGCGATGACTTTTCTGGCCATGTATTTCTTCAATATCGACCTGCAGCGTATCTCGCTGGGTTCCTTGATCATCGCGCTGGGGCTGCTGGTGGACGACGCCATCATCGCGGTGGAAATGATGGCACTGAAGCTGGAACAAGGCTGGAGCAAGTTTCAGGCCGCCACCTTCGCCTACACCAGCACCGCCTTCCCCATGCTGACCGGCACCCTGATCACCGCCGCCACTTTCCTGCCCGTGGGCATCGCCAAGTCCAACGCCGGCGAATACGTGTTCAGCCTGTTCGCCGTGGTCGGCATCGCGCTGGTGCTGTCCTGGATCGTCGCGGTGGTGTTCACCCCCTACCTGGGCTACAAGCTGTTGCCGGAAAACCTCCAGCACCACGAGGCGCACGATGTTTACGACAAACCGTTCTACCGCCGCTTCCGCAGGGTGGTGGAATGGTGCCTGGAACGGCGCAAGACCGTGATCGCCCTGACGCTGGCCGCCTTCGTGCTATCCCTGCTGGCCTTCAAGCTGCTGGTGGCTCAACAGTTTTTCCCCTCGTCCAACAGGCCCGAACTGATGGTGGACATGTGGCTGCCGCGCGGCGCCAGTCATCAGGCCACCGAGCGCGAAGTTGAAAAACTGGAAGCCCTGCTCAAACGCGACCCGGACATCGTCAGCGTCACCAGCTACGTCGGCAGCGGCAGCCCGCGTTTCTATCTGCCGCTGGATCAGCAGCTGCAACACTTGAACTATGCGCAGCTGATGTTGATGACCCGGGACGAACATGTGCGCGAAGACGTGAAGAAACGGCTGGAAAAGCTATTCGACAACGACTTCCCCAATGTCCGCGGCCGGGTGACCCGGCTGGAGAACGGTCCGCCGGTGGGCTACGCGGTGCAATTTCGGGTGATGGGCGAGGACCACGTCAAGGTGCGCGCCATCGCCGCCCAGGTGGAAGCGCTGATGCGCGCGCATCCATCCACCCGCCAGGTCAATATCAACTGGGGCGAGCAGGTGAAGGCCCTGCGCATCCGCATCGATCAGGACAAGGCGCGCGCGCTCGGCCTGTCCTCTCAGCAATTGTCGCAGCAATTGCAGATGCTGATTTCCGGCGCCACCGTGACCAGCTTCCGCGAAGGCGACCAGGCCATCGCCATCGTCGCGCGGCTCAATCCGGACGAACGCAAGAATGTCGCCGGCCTCGGCAACTTGATGATACAAACCGGCAGCGGCCGCTTTGTGCCGGTGTCGCAGATAGGACACATCGAATACCAGCCGGAAGAAAGCATCATCTGGCGGCGCAACCGCCTGCCCGCCATCACGGTGAGCGCGGATCCGGCGGAAGGCGCCCAGGGCGCGGACATCTCCCGGCAACTGCTGCCCAAGATGCAAGCGCTGGAGCAGACGCTGCCGCTGGGCTATCACATCGAAACCGGCGGCAGCATGGAATCCAGCGCCAAATCGCAAAAAGCCATTGCGGCGGTGGCGCCGTTGATGCTGGTGGTGGTGATAACCCTGCTGATGTTGCAGCTGCACAGCGTGCAACGCAGCATCATGGTGCTGCTGACCGCGCCGCTGGGCATGATAGGCGTGACGCTGACCCTGATCGCTTTCAGCGCGCCGTTCGGCTTCGTCGCCATGCTGGGGGTCATCGCGCTGTCCGGCATGATCATGCGCAACTCGGTTATCCTAGTTGACCAGATCGAACACGACATTCGCGACGGCATCGATCCCTGGCACGCTATTGTCGGCTCCACAATTAGACGTTTTAGACCTATCATGCTGACGGCATTGGCGGCCATCCTGGCGATGATCCCGCTGAGCCGCAGCACGTTCTGGGGACCGATGGCCGTGGCCATCATGGGCGGGCTGCTGGTGGCCACGGTGCTAACCCTGCTGTTCCTGCCGGCGCTGTACGCGCAATGGTTCAAGGTACGGCGGCCTCAGGCCTGACGACACCTTGCCGCGCGACGAGACAAAACAAACCGAGCATATAAACACAAATGAACAAGACCCGATTCCGATTGCCCCTACTGGGCAGCCTGTTGCTGCTGGGTTTCGCCCTGCCGGCCCACGCCTTCGACCTGGTTGAAGCCTGGCGCGCCGCCCGCGACTACAACGCGGACTTCGCCGCCGCGCGCTCCGACCTCGACGCCGGCCGGGAAAAAGCGACGCAAGGCCGCGCGCTGCTGATGCCCCAGGTGGGCGCCACCGCCAATTACAATTACACCAATCCAATCGCACCCGCGGGCCAAGGCGGTTACGACTCCACCACCTACGGCGTCAACTTGCAACAGCCGCTGTTCGATGTCAGCAAATACACCGGCTACCAAAAAGGCAAGCTGGCCACTCAGCAAGCGGAAACCAGCTACGGCGCAGCTGAACAACAGCTGATCCTGGATACCTCCCAAGCTTATTTCAACGTGCTGCTGGCCAAGGACACCCTGTCCGCCACCAGCGCCAGCAAGAAAACGTTCCAGCAACAATTGGAACAAGCCAAGACCGCCTTCGAAGTGGGCACCGCCACCATCACCGACACCCACGAAGCCCAAGCCGGCTACGACGGCGCGGTGGCCCAGGAAATCAAGGCGATCAACAGCCTGGAATTGGCGGAGAACAATCTGCGCCGCATCACCGGGCTGGACCCCAAGACCATCCAACCGGTGTTGGACAAGCTGCCGCTGGAACTGCCGACGCCGGCTACCCTGGAAGCCTGGATCGGGATCGCCCTGCGCAACAGTCTGAGCATCAAGGCCGCCGAGCAAACGCTGGAAATCGCCGGCAAGAACGTCACCGAGAAAAAAGGCGGCCACCTGCCGGTGATCAGCCTGACCGCCGGCTACAGCGATACCCAGACCCGCGCCCCGATGCAGCAGCCTCACACCCGCGGCAGCAGCATAGGCGTCGGCATCACCCTGCCCTTGTTCGCCGGCGGCGGCATCAACTCGCAAGTGCGCGAGGCGGCGGCGCAGCAGGAGTCCGCCAAAGACAAGCTGGAAGCCGTCCGCCGCCAAGTGCGCGAAGACGTGCGCCGCACCTTCCTGGGCGTTACAAACGGCGCGGCTCTGGTGCGCGCTCAGGAGCAATTGCTGATCTCCGCCAAGAGCAAGGTGGAGTCCACCCGCCTGGGCAAGGAAGTGGGCATCCGCACCAATATCGACCTGCTGCAGGCCGAACAGGCTTACTACTCGACGCTCACCAGCCTGGCCACCGCCAAGTATGAGTATCTGATCGCGCGGCTGTCGCTGTCCCAAGCCGCCGGCCAATTGGATAGCGAGGTACTGAGCAAGCTCAACGCCGTCATCCGCCGTTAACCCCCGCTAAGAGTGGCTAACAAACCCCTGATGCTGCGCGCCGCCTTGCCGTACTCAAGTACTGCCTGCGTCGGCGCGCCTTGGCTTAGGCTCTCCGCAGCCATGCCAGCAGGCATGGCCGCCGTCTCCCCGCCCCTTCCACGCTCCTCCGCTGGCATCCGCGCAACAGGTGTTTAATTTTTTAGTGCGCGTGTAGCTTTTTGCTAAACACAAACATAGAATGCCTGAGAACGTGCTTACGATATCGCGAGCGTGGGCGAGACAAGGCATTGCGGCTAAGAGAGCGGAATGTACGCATTTCGAAACCGTTTTTAACGCCCTTGTCTAAACTATTCCGCCAACGCGCAACAGATCGTAAACAGGTGCTGAGACGGTCAGACAAGAATAATGAAAGCCAAGCCACGGAGCGGCCAGCCGGCGCCACGATAGACCGGCATCGCTCCGACACCGATTCGCGGCGGTCCGCCAGACGCGGTGCCGACCGCACAACGTCGAGGAGATAGCAGATGAGCAATAAGGATTTGATGCAACGCAAGGCCGACGCCACCCCGCGCGGCGTGGGCGTGATGTGCGGCTTCTTTGCCGAGCGCGCCAAGAATGCCGAAGTCTGGGATACCGACGGCAAACGCTATATCGATTTCGCCGGCGGCATTGGCGTATTGAATACCGGCCATCTGCATGACAAAGTACAGGCCGCGGTCGCCGAACAGCTGTCCCGGTTCAGTCACACCTGCTATCAAGTTGTCCCGTACGAATCCTATATCCGTCTTGCCGAGCGGCTGAACCAACTGACGCCGGGCCAGCACGCGAAGAAAACCGCGCTGTTCACCACCGGTGCCGAAGCAGTGGAAAACGCGGTGAAAGTGGCGCGCGCCGCCACCGGCCGCGCCGGGGTGATCGCCTTCGGCGGGGCCTTCCACGGCCGCACCCTGCTGGGCATGGCGCTGACCGGCAAGGTGGTTCCGTACAAAGTGGGCTTCGGCCCCTTCCCCAGCGACGTCTATCACGCTCCCTATCCCAACGCGCTGCACGGCGTGTCCGTGGAAGACTCCCTGAACGGGCTGGAAAAGCTGTTCAAGTACGACGTCGACCCCAAACGCGTCGCCGCCATCATCTTTGAGCCGGTGCAAGGCGAAGGCGGTTTCTACGTCGCGCCCAGCGAGTGGGTGGTCCGGCTGCGCAAGATTTGCGACGAGCACGGCATCCTGCTGATCGCCGACGAAGTGCAGTCCGGTTTCGCCCGCACCGGCAAGCTGTTCGCGATGGAGCACTATCCGGTGCAGGCCGACCTGATCACCATGGCCAAATCGCTGGCCGGCGGTTTCCCGCTGTCCGCGCTGACCGGCCGGGCCGAGCTGATGGACGCTCCCGCCCCCGGCGGCCTGGGCGGCACCTATGCCGGCAACCCGCTGGCGGTGGCCGCAGCGCTGGCGGTGATCGACGTCATCGCCGAAGAAAAGCTGCTGGACCGCGCCAACCGCCTGGGCGAGCTGCTGAAGGAAAAACTGCACGGCCTGAAGAGCGCGGTGCCGCAGATCGCCGAGGTCCGCGGGCTGGGCGCGATGCTGGCGGTGGAATTCAATCAGCCCGGCAGCCCGCAACCCGACCCGGACTTCGCCAAGAAAGTACAGACCAAGGCCTTGGAATCCGGCCTGATCCTGCTGACCTGCGGCGTCTACGCCAATGTGGTGCGCTTCCTGTTCCCGCTGACCATAGAAGACGCGGTGTTCGAAGAAGCCCTGGCCAAGCTGGAAGCCGCGCTCAAAGCTTAAAGGCCGCGCCGTGCCCGCGCCGCCGGCGCGGGCCTAGTCCGACATCTCTGCGTTGGAGAACCCATGTTGAATTTGAAAGACCCCGCGCTGCTGAAGCAGCAGTGCTATGTGAACGGCGCCTGGCTAGACGCCGACAACGGCGAAACCATTCCCGTCACTAACCCCGCCACGGGCGAAACTATCGCCAGCGTGCCCAAAATGGGCAAGGCCGAGGCCGAGCGCGCCGTGGCCGGCGCGGCTGAAGCCTTCCTTCTCTGGAAACGCAAGCCGGCGAAAGAACGCGCCGCCCTGCTGCGCCGTTGGTTCGATCTGGTGATGGCGAATCAGGACGACCTGGCGGTCATCCTCACCAGCGAACAGGGCAAGCCGCTCTCGGAAGCCAAGGGCGAAATCGCCTACGGCGCGTCCTATATCGAGTGGTACGCTGAAGAAGCCAAGCGCCTGTACGGCGACACCATCCCTTCTCCCGGAGCCGACAAGCGCATCCTGGTCAACAAGGAAGCGATCGGCGTCACCGCAGCGATCACGCCGTGGAACTTCCCCAATGCGATGATCACGCGCAAAGCGGCCCCGGCGCTGGCCGCCGGCTGCCCCATGGTGGTGCGCCCGGCCAGCCAGACCCCGCTCTCGGCCCTGGCCCTGGCCGTGCTTGCAGAACGCGCGCGCATTCCCGCCGGCGTGTTCTCGGTGCTCACCGGCGGCTCCAGCGAAATCGGCGCGGTGCTGACCGGCAGCGACTTGGTAAAGAAATTCTCCTTCACCGGCTCCACCGAAGTGGGCCGCAAGCTGATCGCTCAATGCGCGGACACCGTCAAAAAAGTGTCGATGGAATTAGGCGGCAACGCGCCCTTCATCGTATTCGACGACGCCGACCTCGACGCCGCGGTGGAAGGCGCCATCATCTCTAAATACCGCAACGCCGGCCAGACCTGCGTCTGCGCCAACCGTCTGCTGGTGCAGGATGGCGTCTACGACGCCTTCGCAGAGAAGTTCGCCGCCGCGGTGGCCAAGCTCAAAGTGGGCAACGGTCTGGAACCTGGCGTCACTCAAGGCCCGATGATAGACATGAACGCAGTGGCCAAAGTGGAAGAACACATCGCCGACGCGCTGGCCAAGGGCGGCAAACTGGTGGCAGGCGGCAAGCGCCACGCGCTGGGTCACAGCTTCTTCGAACCGACGGTAATCACCGACGTTACGCCGCGAATGAAGGTGGCCAAGGAGGAAACCTTCGGCCCGCTGGCGCCGCTGTTCCGCTTCCATTCCGAAGAAGAGGCGATCCGGATGGCCAACGACACCGAGTTCGGCCTGGCCAGCTACTTCTACGCCCGCGATATCGGCCGCATTTTCCGCGTGTCAGAAGGTCTGGAATACGGCATGGTGGCGGTCAACACCGGCATTCTGTCCAACGAGGCCGCGCCCTTCGGCGGCGTCAAGCAATCCGGCCTGGGGCGTGAAGGCTCCAAGTACGGCATCGAGGACTATCTGGAAATCAAATACGTACTGCTAGGCGGCATCGACCAGTAAAGCGCCCCGCCAATGCGAAACGGGCTGGATATCCAGCCCGTTTTTTATTGCCGCAGTCGCGACGCTTAGAACCTGTTCAAAATCTCGCGAGCAAGAGCAAGCGCAGAAGAAGTGGAATGTACACACGGTACACAAGCACTCTGAAGAGCCTTCCAAGGCCGCACCGCCGAAGCTCAGCACACATTGAACAAGTACGGCTAACAAAAATCAGTTTCACGGCTGAGGCAAGGCGCGCCGACGCAGGCAGTACTTGAGTACGGCAAGTCGGCGCAACGCAGCATCAGGTATTTTGTTAGCCACTCTTAGTGGAACTTGGCCAAGGTCTCCGACAGGGGAATCCCGGCCTCTTTCAGGCATTCAGCCAGATCCCGCCAGGCCTCGTCGCGCTCAGGCGCCACATCCGGCGTCACCAGCCACGGCGCGTGCGCCGCCACTTCCTCTCGGCCGCGCAGGCGGAAGCCCACTTCGTAGCCCTGCATTTCCGGCTGATATTCCGCAACAGCCTCCAGCTCTTGCACCCCGCCCGCGCTCGCGGCCAGCAAGGCCGCGGTCACGCCCAGGCGCTTGCGGTTCCAGGCTCGTACACCGGTCTGCACCGCCTCCCACCAGGGCAAGGGCGCGAACAGTTCGGCCTCGCCGTATTCCATCTCGGCGCCCACCGCCTGCTGTACCAGCGGCATCGCCGCATCCAGTGCCTTGCGCGCCAAACGGCGCGCCTGCTCCGGCGGCAAAGCCCCGCGCTCCACCAAGAAGGGAATCCAGGCCAGCACCAGTTGCGGCTCGTTGGTCTTGCGCGCCGCCTCGTATGTGGCGCGCGAGGAGTCCGGATCCAGCGGCGCGAAATCGCAACCCGCATCCATCACCGGCGCCAACTGCACCAGGTCTTGGCAGGCGCGTTCGTTCAGCATCTCCAGAGAGAACAAGGTGGGCGAAATCCACAGTATCGACTGCTCCGGCACCTCCAGTGCATCCGCCAGCGCCACTTCCAGCCGCTCCAGCTGAGGGAAATGCCACCACACGCCGCCCTGGGCGCGTGAAAACGCGAACGGCAAGGCCCAGAGTTCGAACGACACCACCGAGCCATCCTTGCGCATCACCTCGGGGAAAGCGATTGCGTCGCGCGCGCAATTGACCAGCAACTGACGCGCGGCCGGTTGGGACAACAGCGCCAGTTGCGACTCGGTGAACACGGCCTGGTCGCCGGCCGCCAGCGCCATCTGCACCTCGCCTGCCAGCTGCGCGCGCTCCATGGGCTGATCCACCGCGCGGCGCGCCAGCTCCACCAATTGCTTCACCGCTCGACCGCGCTCCGCCGGAGGCAGCGGCTCGGTAGGGCCGGTGCGCATCTCGCGCGGAACCGGCCCCGCGGCCTCGCGGTCGGCATAGGCCTTGTGCAGACGCTGATAAGCTTGCATCGCTTCGTCGCAGATCGCCTGCAACTGGCCCACGGTCGGCATCTCGTCTTCATTGCTGAAGTTGAAGTCGAATAAACGCAGACGCAGATTGCAGACATAGACCGTCACATTGTCCGCCTCGTCGAACAGCATGGCGCTAGTCAGACCTTCGCGATCGCGTCCGGGAAAGTCCGTGTCGTCGTCGCCAACCAAACGGCAAACAAAAGCCGGCGCTTCGGTGTGAATCAGGTACTCGGAACCTTCCAGGCCCTGATCGTCAACGGCATCACCAAAAATGAAGCGGTTGGGCAAAAACGGCTCGCCCTTGATGCGGGCATTACGCGGCAGGGATTTCATCTGGCAAGCGAATCTATTCAATAAATCAAACACTCATTGTACCTGCCTAGCGTGGCGGCTTGAAGTCCGCTGGCCAAATCAATCCTCTCCCCTCCATTGCGCCAATGTTCGACGCTGCTCGCCCGCCGCGTCGAAATTGTCAGCGGACAACCAGTTCTCGAAGCCCAGCCGCAATGCCGGCCACTCGTGATCCAGGACGGAAAACCAGGCGGTATCGCGATTACGCCCCTTGTAAACCATGGCCTGCCGAAACAGACCCTCGAAGCGGAAACCCAGCCTTAGCGCCGCCCGCTGTGAAGGCTGGTTCAAGGCGTCGCATTTCCATTCATAACGGCGATAACCCAGCGCGAAGGCCTGACGCATCAATAGATACATCGCTTCCGTCGCCGCCGGCCTGCGCTGCAGCAAGGGAGAGAAATTCAGATGCCCCACCTCGATGCAGCCCATCTTCGGGTCAATGCGCAAATAGGCGGCTACGCCCAGCGCCTCCCCGCTGACAGCGTCCACGATCGCGTAAAAGTGCGGATCACGCTGCCGTTGCTGCTCGGCCAGCCAATCAGAGAAGTCGGCGTAAGCGGCAAACGGGCCATAGCTCAGATAAGTCCAGTTGCGCCCCTCCGCGTCCGCGCCCATCGACGCGAACAGGCCTGGGCCGTGCCGCTCGGCCTGCAGCGGTTCCAGCCGGCAGAACTCTCCCCGCAGATCCGTCTTAGGGGGCCAGGCCGCCTCGCGCCACTCCGACACCGGCAGCCCCACCGCCTGGCCCAAGGCATTGACCGTGCCCGCCGACGCCATGCTCGCCTCAATCATCGCCGTCCCCTTCAGCATGCGCAGGACACGGCGACGCCAGCTCGCTCCGTGGTTGCATAGCCGTCGCGTACCCACCAATCCAGGCCGCCCTGCAATTCGCGCACATTGAAGCCAAGACGCGCCAGTTTCATGGCCCCCTTGGTCGACGCATTGCAACCGATGCCATCGCAGAACGACACCAGAACCGCATCTCTGGGCAAGTGCGCGGTGCTTGCCTCGTCCATGGTTCTATGCGGCACGGACACGGCGCCGGGCAGGGTTTCCTTAAGGAAGGCCTCTTCCGCGCGCGCGTCGATCAACACCAATTTTTCTCCGGCTTGCAAAGCACTCCAGACATCGGCGGCGTCCATCTCGTACGCCAGCTTGGCGGCGTAAAAATCTTGCTGACTCAACATTTTTTTCTCCTGTGGCCTTGTAAATGCTGTTAGCCTAAGCGACAAGTCATACCCCAAACAGTGCCACCATGCAAAATATGGAGGAACCACTTTGTCCACCGAGTGGTTGATCGATTTCCTGCGCCAGCGGCTGCAACGTCAAGGCGCGGAAAGCCTGGCTCGCCAGCTGTACCGCTTATTGCGCGAACTGATCCGCGCCGGTCAGTTGGCCGGCGGCGCGCCCTTGCCGGCCAGCCGCGCGCTGGCGGCGGAACTGGCTCTGGGCCGCAACACCATTCTCAACGCCTATGAACAACTGGGCGCCGAAGGCTATCTGGAAAGCCGTCACGGCTCCGGCACTTATGTCGCGGCCTTATTCAGCCCGCGTTCCGCGCCGCCGCAGCGCGCTCAGCAACACCCGGGGCTGTCGCAACGCGGCCAGCGCGTCTCCGGCCACTGCACGCTGCCCACTGGGCTGGCTGGCGCCTTCGCCCCTGGGACGCCAGAGCTGAAACAATTCCCCCACGCCCAATGGCAGCGCTGCCTGCAAAACCATATCCAACGCCCGCAGCTGGACCATCTGCACTACCGCCACGACGGCGGTCTGCCCGAACTCAAGCGCTCCCTCAGCCAATACCTGTATCTATCGCGCTCGGTGCGCTGCCAGCCGGAGCAAATCGTCATCACCCAAGGCGCGCAGCAAGGACTGGAACTGCTGGCCCGGCTATTGGCCGACCCCGGCGACGACGCCTGGGTGGAAGATCCCGGCTACAGCGGCGCGCAGGCCGCGCTGCGAGCAGCGGAACTGAACATCGTCCCGGTTCCCGTTGACGCCCAAGGCATGGCCCCGTCGCCCGCGCATCAGGCCACGCCTCCGCGTCTGATTTACATCACCCCGTCCCATCAATATCCAACCGGCGTCGTCATGTCGCTGGCACGACGACTAGCGCTGCTTCAGTTAGCCAAGCTACACGACAGCTGGATCATAGAAGACGACTACGATAGCGAATTCCGCTATACCACCCACCCCATCGCCTCCCTGCAAGGGCTGGCCGACAGCGAGCGCGTCATTTATCTCGGAACCTTCAGCAAAGTCATGTTTCCCGCGCTGGGACTGGGCTACCTGATCCTGCCCGAAACGCTGGTGGAGCCGTTCCGCCGCGTCCAGGCGCGTTTGTACCGGGAGGGCAATTACCAGGTGCAAGCCGCGCTGGCCGACTTCATAGAACAAGGTCATTTCGCCCGCCATATCAAGCATATGCGCGAGCTCTACCAATTGCGGCAACACCTGCTGCGCGGCACTCTGCAGCGCGCGCTGGGCGACGCGCTGCCACTGTCCGCCGGCGAGGCCGGCTTGCACTTGGTCGCTCAGTTGCCGACCGGCTTCGATGAATGGGAACTCAGCGCCGCCGCCGCCCGGCAGCAACTATGGCTGCGTCCTTTGACCAAGCACTTCATCGGCCCGGTGGACCGCAACGGATTAGTGCTTGGCTACGCCGGAGTGGAAGAACAGGAACTTCACGCCGCCGCGCTCAAGCTGGCGGCGCTATTGGAAACGCGATGGAAGTGAAACCTACGCTGCTGATCAGCGCCTGCCTGCTGGGGCAGCCCGTACGCTACGACGGCAAGGCCAAACCGCTGGCTGAACATGACTGGACGCGATTGCGCCGGGAATTCACCCTGATCCCCGCCTGTCCAGAATGCATGGGTGGCCTACCTACGCCCAGGCCCGCGGCGGAGCTGCGCGGTGGCGACGGCGCTGCCGCGCTGCGCGGTCAGGCCACGGTGGAAACCGCCGCCGGCGAAAATGTCAGCGCCGCCTTTGTGCGCGGAGCCCAGGCCAGCCTGCGCCTGGCTCAGGCCCATGGCTGCCGACAGGCGCTGTTGAAGGCAAACAGCCCCTCATGCGGCACGCTCCGCATCTACGACGGCGAATTTTCCGGCAAGCTCAAGGACGGGGAAGGTGTGACTGCCAGCCTGTTGCGACAAGCTGGCATCAAGGTCTGTTCGGAGGACCGCATGGAAGAATTGCTGAAAGCGCCTGGGGAGTAAATCCCCTAGACGCTCTCGTGAACGACCTTTACAGAAACTCGAGGCGGCCGCCGTTCAGGTGATACATCGCGCCGGCAATCTTGATCCGGCCCTCTTTCTCCAGCTTGGCCAGCACATCGCTGCGCTTGCGAATCTGATCAATGGTATGCAGCACATTGCTGCGCGCCACCGCATCGACAAACTCCGCATTCTTGCTGCTGCGCTCGCCATCATACTTGGTTAGAGAAACCGCCGGCCGAATGCGCGCCAGCAAACCCGTCAGATTGCCCAACTCCACGTGATCGATAGCCCCCTTGATAGCGCCACAGGCGGTATGCCCCATCACCAGCACCACTTTGGCGCCGGCAACCGCACAGGCAAACTCCATGCTGCCCAACAAATCGTCATTCACCACATTGCCGGCAACCCGGGAATTAAAGGTTTCGCCGATGCCCGCATCCATCACGATTTCCGCCGGCGCGCGCGAATCTATGCAGCTGAGCACCACCGCGGAGGGGTACTGCCCCTCGGCGCTGGAACGCTTTTGCGCCAAGTAGTCGTGCTGCATCGGCTTGCCGCTTCGGAAGCGCTCATTGCCTTTCGCCATCTCCGCCAGCACTTGCTCCGGCGTCATCGCATCTCGCTGGGACTTGCTCAAAGACGCCGCATACGCCACGCCGTTCAGGCCCCCGCCGGCACCCATGGCAAATAGCGCCGCGGCGCCCAAGGCGGTTTTCATCACCGTCCGTCGGCCGATAGACTCGCCGCAATTCACTTCCCGACACAGATGCTCGCTCATTCGCGTCCTTTCCTAGTGTAGTGACATAAAGGTACAGTGGTATAAAGTTTTTTAATTTTATTTAGTAACTATCTAATTAGATGATAGTTAGCGACTTAGTTCACTGCACAGGCAATTAGGACATGGTGATGAAAAGTGCCGCTCCGGCTGCAGGCTGCCGAACACAAAGCCTCGAACAACTCTAAAGAAGAGAAACAAGAAGGAAATAGAGAAAACGGCACTGCCGTTGTGCTTACTCTGCCTCCAGCGCGCCCCAGACGCGCGAAAGCCTCCCATGGGGAGGCTTGGCAAGATCTGACAACACCAATGCAAAAGCCCAGCTCGTCTGAGCTGGGCTTCGCAATCGGGCGTCTGGCGGTGTCCTACTTTCACATGGCGAATGCCACACTATCATCGGCGCTAAGGCGTTTCACGGTCCTGTTCGGGATGGGAAGGCGTGGGACCACCTCGCTATGGCCACCAGACATAAACTGGTACAAACTAGAAGAAGCCTGGGCTGATCTTTGATCAGCCCACATATATTCGGTATTCAATTGTGTCGCACATCCACACTTCGTCGCTCAGTCTCCCAAGCCACTCAAATGATAGGATCAAGCCTCACGAGCAATTAGTATCGGTTAG
>NZ_JONK01000019.1 GCF_000711885.1 Chromobacterium haemolyticum DSM 19808 | reverse complement strand
AACGCCGTGGCAGAGTCCTTCTTTCACAGTCTGAAGAAGGAGCGTATCCGCAAACGGATTTACAAAACCCGCGACTTGGCCAAGTCAGATGTATTCGATTACATCGAAGTTTTTTTACAATCGAATCCGCCGCCATAGTTACCTGGGTGGCATCAGCCCCGAGGCCTTTGAACGGGCTTCGGCGTGAGGCAGAAATTTGTCAACGGTAACGCTCACTTGGAAAGTTTTAAGGTCGGTTCCGGTCGGAATGCTTGAACCAGCATGCCTTCCGCAACCTGCTTGATGTCCGGCTGAAAATTGAAGCTTGGCGCCTGAATTACAACGCCGCCAGGCCGTATAGTGCGCTGGGTTATATGACCCCGGTCGAGTACCGGAAAAAACACCAACCCCAACCGGTCCAGGTCGCTAACTCATGACTGGGATACCAAGCGGGGGAAGGTCAAGAAATTAATAGTATTGCTAATAGTGTCCATACTACGCTAACTTATTGATTTGGAGTTTATAGTATGTATTTCGGGGGACAGTCCTCTGGATTTATTCGACGCGCTCCCCGTGCAGGATCACATCCAGTCCCTCGCGTTCTTCGTCTTCCGCGACGCGCAGTCCAATCGCTACATCGATTAGCTTCAGCAGGATGAAGGTGACGACGGCGCAATAGGCCGCGGTGACGCCCACGCCTAGCGCTTGAGCCGCGAGGCTGCCTTCCGCGCCGCCGATTTCTTTTACCGCGAAGACACCGGTGAGCAAGGCGCCCAGGATGCCGCCGATGCCATGTACGCCGAAGGCGTCCAAAGAGTCGTCATAGCCCAGCATGTGCTTGAGTCCGGTGGCGCCCCAGAAGCACACCACGCCGGCTGCCAGGCCGATAATCAGAGCGCCTTTGACGTCGACGAAGCCGGCCGCGGGCGTGATGGCGACCAAGCCGGCGACAGCGCCCGACGCAATGCCCAGCACCGAAGGCTTTTTCTTGGTAAGCCATTCGGCAAACATCCAGGCCAGCGCGGCGGCGGCGGTGGCTAGCTGGGTAGTGACCATGGCCATGCCGGCGCGGCCGTCCGCAGCCGCGGCGGAACCCGCGTTGAAGCCGAACCAGCCCACCCACAGCATTGATGCCCCCACCAGGGTCAGCACCAGGTTATGGGGGGGCATCGCTTCCTTGCCGAAACCGACGCGCTTGCCCAGTACCAAGGCGGTTACCAAGCCGGCGATACCGGCGTTGATGTGCACTACGGTTCCGCCGGCGAAGTCCAGCACGCCCTTGTCCGCCATCCAGCCACCCGGCGCCCAGACCCAGTGCGCCACCGGCACGTAGACCAGCAAGGACCACAGGGCCATAAAGACCAGCATGGCGGAAAACTTCATTCGCTCGGCGAAGGCCCCGGTGATCAGCGCGGGGGTGATGATGGCGAAAGTCATCTGAAAGGTCATGAACACCGATTCCGGTATGGTCCCGGCCAGCGGATGTACCGCCAATTTGCCGGCGTCTTTCAGGTAAACCATGCCGTCCAGCATCACGCGGCTCAAGTCGCCGAGATAAGGCGTGCCGACGGTGAAGGCCAGGCTGTAGCCGATGACGGCCCACAACACCGTGATCAGCGCGGTGATGGCGAAACTTTGCATCAGCGTCGCCAACACGTTTTTCTTGCGCACCATGCCGCCATAGAACAGCGCCAGGCCGGGAATCGTCATGAACAGCACCAAGGCGGTGGAAATCAGCATCCAGGCGGTGTCGCCGGCGCTGATGCTCTTGGCGTCGGCAATCGCCGGGCCTGCCGGCGCGGCGGCGAACGCCAGCGGGGCCATTAGGCCCAAGCCGGCGAGCTGAATGGTTGCGAGCAGTTTTTTCATTGTCGTTTCCCCTAAGTCTCTATTGCGGTTCAGACCGCGTCGGCGCCGGTTTCGCCGGTGCGGATGCGCACCACTTGCTCCAGGTCGTAGACGAAGATCTTGCCGTCGCCGATCTTGCCGGTGCGGGCGGATTTTTCGATGGCTTCCACGACCTGATCGAGCAAAGCGTCGTCTATGGCGATCTCCAGTTTGACCTTGGGCAGGAAGTCCACCACGTATTCGGCGCCGCGGTAGAGTTCGGTATGCCCTTTCTGGCGACCGAAGCCTTTGACTTCGGTGACGGTGACGCCTTGCACGCCGATGGCGGACAAGGCTTCGCGGACTTCGTCCAGCTTGAAGGGCTTGATGATGGCAGAAACGAGTTTCATGACTGCTCCTTGGGTCTGATGATCCGGTGTCTTGAGGTGAGCGCTGCTGTCGCGTCAATACGCATGAATCGTGCCAGGCCGGATTGGCGCAAAAGAAAACGCTAAGATCATGTTGCAATGCAAAAAAGGTCTGTACTGGCCTTTTTGGCACTTTCCCGGTGCATGCGGCGCTGAGGTGCCGCACTGATTTGGTGCCGCGAAGGGCGCGGAGTTGGGATGGGGGATGCCAATGGGTACGCGCTGGCGGGTGGCGGACTTGGCTTTTTGCTACACTCTGCTCTGTTATCACTTATTCATTCAAGGAGCCGCGTCATGTTGAGCCAAAAGCTGTTCGAGGAAATCGGCAACAAGATCAGCGAAACTATTGCCGCCAGTCCGGCCAAGGACATCGAGAAAAACGTCAAAGCGATGATGGCCTCCACATTCAGCAAAATGGATCTGGTGACGCGCGAAGAGTTCGACGTGCAGCAGGAAGTGTTGGTGCGGACCCGAGAGAAGCTGGCTCAGCTGGAGCAGAAGCTAGCGCGCTTAGAGGCGCAGGTGTTCCCGGATGAGGCGCGAGCCACGGTAGAGGCCCAGTCAGAACTCGGTCACTCCTAAGCGACATGGCGCTGGCCGTGGTTGCAAGCCGGGCGCTGGCCGGAGTGGACGCGCCTGAGGTTGCGGTGGAAGTACATTTGGCCAACGGCTTGCCCGCTTTCACCATTGTCGGCTTGCCTGACCTGGAGGTGAAGGAAAGCCGGGAGCGGGTCCGCGCGGCAATCTTGACCTCTGGTTTTGAGTTCCCGGCCCGGCGCATCACCGTCAACCTTGCCCCGGCCGATCTTCCCAAAGACTCCGGCCGTTTTGACCTGCCCATCGCCATTGGCATTCTTGTTGCCAGCGGACAGGTACGTTGTCCCAAGTTGGCGGAATATGAAATTGCCGGAGAGCTGGCCTTGACCGGGGCTTTGCGGCCGGTGCGCGGGGCCTTGGCGATGGCGTGCAAGACGAGGGAAGCGGGGCGCGCCTTCATCTTGCCGGTAGCCAGCGCCAGGGAGGCTGCCGTGCTTGAGGGCATGCCTTTATATGGCGTGAGCAGCCTGGTTGAGGCCTGCGCCTTTCTCAACGGTCTCTCCGAGCTGGAGCCGTATCGACAAGAGGGTGGCCCATCCCGCTCGCTGCCTGATTACCTTGATCTGTTGGATATCAAAGGCCAGTCCTTGGCGCGCCATGCGTTGGAAGTGGCTGCGGCCGGGCGGCATAGCCTCTTGTTGATCGGGCCACCCGGCACCGGTAAATCCATGTTGGCCGCCCGCCTGCCCGGCATCTTGCCGGGCATGCCGGACGAAGAGGCGCTGGAAAGCGCGGCCGTGCGTTCTTTGGGGACCGATGGCTTCGCCCTGGACGATTGGGGCGTAAGGCCTTTCCGTGCCCCGCACCATACCGCGTCCGCGGTGGCGTTGGTGGGTGGAGGCAGTGACCCCCGGCCAGGGGAAATTAGCCTGGCGCATCATGGCGTTTTGTTTCTGGACGAATTGCCGGAGTTCGATCGCAAAGTGCTGGAGGTCTTGCGCGAGCCGCTGGAGGCCGGCGTGATCCACATCTCGCGCGCCGCGCGCCAAGCCAGTTTTCCCGCGCGATTTCAGCTGATTGCGGCAATGAATCCCTGCCCGTGTGGCTATCTTGGGCATTTCAGCGGAAAATGCCGGTGCACGCCCGAGCAAGTGGGGCGCTATCGAGGTAAAATCTCCGGTCCCTTGTTGGATCGCATCGATTTGCATGTTGAAGTGCAGTCCTTGCCTGCCGAGGCCTTGGTGGATGGGGCCGCCGGCGAGCCCAGCGCTTTGGTGCGTGAACGGGTGGAGTCGGCGTATCGTCGACAATTGGCTAGGCAAGGAAAGGCGAATGCGGGCTTGAGCGGGGCGGAGCTGGAGGCGCTTGGCGATTTTCACGCCGAAGGGCTGGCATTATTGCGGCAAGTTTTGGACAAGATCGGCTTGTCGGCGCGCAGTTATCATCGGATACTTCGGGTTTCCAGAACCATTGCCGATTTACAGGGTCAGGCTATGGTCATGCGGGAGCATGTGTTGCAGGCGATTCAATTACGACGCGCGGCAATGCCTAATGGCTAACAATAAATAAAGAATTGATCAATCCAGATAGTTTGTTGAACTATTTGATTAGTTAAAAGCGTAAGTGCTGCATGGCAAATCGAGATTTAAAAAATTCCTCCCGTAGTTCCCGTGGCCGTTCATCCAGCTCCAAAAGCGGAGGCGGCGGCATGGTGGCGGGCATCGTCATCGGTCTGATCGTCGGCGTTGCCGTCGCGGTTGGCCTCGCCATGTATCTGAATAAGTCCTCTACGCCGTTCAGCAACTTGGAAAAGTTGGATCGCAAAGCGGCCGGCGCTTCCGCGCCGCCGACGGAGCTGCTGGCCCCGGGCACGCGTATTGCGGACGCCGCTTCGGAAACCGTTACCGCGCCGGCCCCGGTGGCCAAGCCGGCTCAAGAGCCCCCGTCCGCTCCACCGCCGATGCCGGCGGAAGTTCCCGCCAAGCCGGCCGCCGCGCCGGCGGTCAAGGACGCGGGCAAGGAAGAGCAGCGCTTTGACTTCTACAAAATCTTGCCTGGCCAGGTGGACGCGGTGCCCGGCAAGAACGGCAAGGCGACGGAACCTTCTGCTCAGCAGGCGGCCAAAAAGGTCTACTTGCAGCTGGGGTCCTTCCAGAATCAGGACGAGGCGGACAACCTCAAGGCCAAGCTGGCTTTGTTGGGCGTGGAGGCCAAAATCCAGTCGGTGACTGTGCCGGAAAAGGGGCTGGTGCATCGGGTCAGGGTGGGGCCGTACAACCGTCAGGACGAGGTGGATCGGGTGAAGGCTCAGTTGAAGCAGGATGGCATTGGCGCGACAGTCGTCAAGGCGGAATAAACTCTTCCTCTATTTAGGGAATCGATAATGAAAAAGTGGTTATTGCTTTCGTTGATGCTGTTCAGCGGGCTGGCAAACGCGGCGATTGAGCTGGGCAAGGATTACACCATGCTGGCTACGCCGCAGCCGGTGGCGGATCCGAAAAAGGTGGAGGTCATCGAGTTCTTCTCTTACCACTGCATTCACTGCCTAGAACTTGAGTCGGCGATGAGCGCTTGGGAAAAGAGCAAGCCCGCGGACGTGGCGTTCTCCAAGGAACAGATCGTGTGGCAAAAGTCGATGGAAGGCTTCGTGCGCATGTTCTCCGCTTTCAAAACCACCGGCACCTACGACAAACTGCACCGCCCGGCTTTCGAGGCGGTGGTGAAGTCGCGCGTCAATCTGTCTGACGAGGGCGTGTTCGCCAACTGGCTCAAGCAGCAGAAGGGCGTTGACGCTGCCAAGGTGATGCAGGCGTACAAATCCTTTGGTGTGAACGCACAGGTGGCCAAGGCGGCCAAGATGACTCGCGATTATGCGATTCAGGGTACCCCGACAGTGATTATCAACGGTAAATACGTAGTGACACCGGTGGCGCCGGAGCGCATGGTGCAGGTGATCAACGAGCTGGTGGTCAAGGCGCGAGCCGAGAAAAAATAAGAATCGAGCAAGACGCTTGGTGAAGAAGGCAGCCCCGGGGCTGCCTTTTGCGCATATTAAACCTTGATGGGGGATGGATGGACATGGACTTGATGCTGTTGGCCAAGGCTTTATTGCTGGGCATCGTCGAAGGGGTGACGGAGTTTTTTCCGATTTCCAGCACCGGGCACTTGATTGTGGTGGGGGATCTGATCGGTTTTCAAAACAATGCGGACGTGTTTGAGGTGGTGATTCAGCTGGGAGCAATCCTGGCAGTGGTTTGGGAGTACCGCCAGCGTTTTCTGAGCGTGGCGCAGGGCGCTTTGCAGCGGGATGCCCAGTCGTTGCGCTTCATCAGCAACTTGTTGGTGGCCTTTATGCCGGCGGCGGTCATCGGTTTCTTCGCGATCAAGGCGATCAAGCACTATTTGTTCAACCCGCTGACCGTGGCGCTGGCCTTGGTGGTGGGCGGCATCATCATTCTGCTGGTTGAGCGCAGGCAGCGCGTGCCGCGGGTGAACAGCGTGGATGCGATGAGCTGGCAAGACGCCTTGAAAGTGGGGGTCGCTCAGGTGTTTGCCATGGTGCCCGGCACATCGCGCTCCGGTTCCACCATTATCGGCGGCATGTTGTTTGGCCTGGATCGCAAGGTCGCCACGGAGTTTTCCTTTTTCCTGGCGGTGCCTACCATGTTCGCGGCCACGTTCTACGATGTGTACAAGCATTGGCACCAATTCACCGCCGCGGATGTGCCGGTGATAGGCGTTGGTTTCATCGCGGCGTTCATCAGCGCTTTCTTCGCGGTGCGTGGTTTGATCCGCTATGTGTCCAGCCACAACTTCAATGCGTTCGCCTGGTATCGCATCGTATTCGGCTTGGTGATATTGGCCACATGGCAGTTGGGCTGGGTGGATTGGAGTGTTTGAATTGGCTCAAGATAGAAATATCTTGACAGCCAGGAGTGGCTTGTATAATATGCAACCTCTCTGACGCGGGGTGGAGCAGTCTGGTAGCTCGTCGGGCTCATAACCCGAAGGTCGTAGGTTCAAATCCTGCCCCCGCAACCAAATTCAAAAACCCAGCTTTCTTTTGAAAGCTGGGTTTTTTGTTTTCCTTCCAGTGGTCTGTCCGATCAATGGCCGCTGAATTAAAAAAACCGCCGGGTAACGGCGGTTTTTTTATTGCTCGAGCAGGCGTGATTAAATGCGCTTGGCCAGTTCCGATGCCTTGCCGATATAGCTGGCCGGGGTTAATTCCAGCAGGCGGGCTTTTTCCGTTTCCGGTAGTTCCAGGTTTTTGATGAAGGCATGCAAGGTTTCACGGGTGATGCCGCCCTTGCCGCGCGTCAATTCCTTCAACTGTTCGTACGGATTGGGCACGCCGTGGCGCCGCATTACGGTTTGCACCGGCTCCGCCAACAGTTCCCAACTGTTGTCCAGATCGGCGGCAATCGCCTGCGGATTGATTTCCAGCTTGCTCAAGCCCTTCAGGCAGGCTTTGAGGCCAAGAAGGGTGTAGCCGAAGCCCACGCCCATATTGCGCAGAACCGTGGAGTCGGTCAGGTCGCGCTGCCAGCGCGATACCGGCAGTTTTTCCGCCAAGTGGCCCAGGATGGCGTTGGCCATGCCCAGATTGCCCTCGGCGTTTTCGAAGTCGATCGGGTTGACCTTGTGCGGCATGGTGGAGCTGCCGACTTCGTCCTTCTTCACCTTCTGCTTGAAATAGCCAAGCGAGATATAGCCCCAGATATCGCGGTTCAGGTCGACCAGGATAGTGTTGACCCGCGCCAGAACCTGATACAGCTCGGCCATATAGTCGTGCGGTTCGATCTGGATGGTGTAAGGGTTGAAGGTCAGACCCAGGCCGGTGACGAAGCGGCCGCAGAAGCTTTCCCAGTCGATGTCGGGGTAAGCGACCAGATGGGCGTTGTAGTTGCCCACCGCGCCGTTGATCTTGCCGAGGATTTCCTGGTGTACCAGTTGTTCGCGTTGGCGTTTCAGGCGGTAGACCGTATTGGCCAGTTCCTTGCCCATGGTGGACGGTGTCGCCGGCTGGCCGTGGGTACGGCACATCATCGCGGTGTCGGCCAGCTCATGCGACAGTTTTTGCAGCTTGTGGATGACTTCGTCGATGGTGGGCAGCACTACGGTGTTGCGCGCGGTTTTCAGCATCAGCGCGTGCGACAGGTTGTTGATGTCTTCGGAGGTGCAGGCGAAGTGGATGAACTCGCTGGCCGCCATGACTTCCGGGTTGCCGGACAGACGTTCCTTCAGCCAGTACTCGATGGCTTTCACGTCGTGATTGGTCCGCGCCTCGATGGCTTTGACCTCTTCGCCGTGCTGTACGTTGAAGTTGGCGATCACGTCGTCGATTTCACGGATGGTGGCTTCCGAGAAGGAAGGCACTTCCTCGATGCCTGGCTCGGCGGCCAGCATCTTCAGCCATTCCAGCTCCACTTTAATGCGGAACTTCATCAGGCCGTACTCGGAAAACAGATTGCGCAAGGCCTCGACTTGGCCGGCGTAGCGGCCATCCAGGGGGCTTAGGGCGGTCAGCGTGGTCAGGTTCATGCTGGGTAGTTCCAAACGTGGGTTGCCGGTGTTTTGGCGGGTTGCGGTACAAAATCCCTTAATGCTCAACGCAGGCGTCGCGCGAGCGCCGCGGCCAACTCCTCCGCGGCTTGCGGCCGGAAGCGGAAAAACAGCTCCGGTTCGATCATTTCCAACTCCATGACCGCCAGGCGGCCATGGTTATCGCGAATCACGTCGACGCGCGCGTAAAGCACGTCGAAAGGCACTGCTTGCACGGCGGCTTCTGCAAAGGCGATTTCTTGCGCGTCGGCCTGATGCGGGTGCACCTGGCCGCCGTGGTCGTCCTGCACGCGGAAGTCGCCGGACTTCGGCGTTTTGCGGATGGCGTGGCTGAAATGACCATCGATGACGATCAGGGACAGCTCCCCCTGGGTCAACACGCTGTGTTGCATGGGTTGCAGCAACATGGCTTCTTGTTGGATCAGCTCGGCATACACACATTCCAGCGTTTCAGCGTTCGCCGGGGCGACGCGATAGGTGTGTCGGGCGGCGCCGGAGACGACCGGCTTCAAGATGGCGTCGTTCCAGCCTCGTTCCGCCAGTAGTTGGCGCAGTGTTTGCGGCGCGCCTTTCTCAATGTAGTGCGTGTCCACCGTATGAACAGCGTTTTGTTGCAGTTCGGCCAGGTAGTGTTTGTCCAGATTCCAGCGAATGAGCCCAATCTCGTTGAATAGCCGCGTTTGGCCGGCCGCGCGCGCCAGCCAGTCGGAAAACACGGGCAGGCGCTCGAAGTAATCCCAAGTGGTGCGGAACAGCGCGCAGCGCGCGCCGGCCCAGTCCATGTCTGGGTCGTCCCAGGCCAGACGACGAACAAGCAAACCCTGGCGCTGTAGCGCTGCCAGGACCAAGCCGTCCTCATGATGAACCTGGCGGCGATACCAGTCGCGGTCGTCCGGCAGCAGCAGGCGCGAATCGGTCAGAACGGCAACATCGAGCGACATCGAAATCCTTTTACATCAAGAAAAACGGGTGCCAGGCACCCGTTTCAGCTTACATGCCGGGCATCATGCCCTTCATGCCGCGAAGCATTTTCATCATGCCTCCCTTGGAGGAGAACTGCTTCATCATTTTCTGCGTCTGCTCGAACTGGTTCAGCAGCTTGTTGACTTCCTGCACCGTCACGCCGGCGCCGGCGGCGATGCGTCGCTTGCGGCTGGCTTTGAGCAACTCTGGTTTGTGGCGTTCTTGCGGCGTCATCGAGTTGATGATGCCTTCAATGCGGCGCATGGCTTTTTCCGCCTCCGCGCCCTGCACGCCTTTGGCCATCTGGCCCAGTTGCCCCGGCATTTTCTCCAGCAGATTGCTCATGCCGCCCATTTTCTTCATCTGCTGCATCTGGGCCTTGAAGTCCTCAAGGTCGAAACCCTTGCCGGATTTCAACTTCTTGGCCATGGCGGCGGCTTCGTCCTGATCGATGCCTTTTTGCACTTCCTCGATCAGTGACAGCACATCGCCCATGCCCAGAATGCGGCTGGCGATGCGGTCCGGGTGGAAGGGTTCCAGGCCGGACACCTTTTCGCCGACGCCGATGAATTTGATTGGCTTGCCGGTGATGTGGCGGACCGACAGCGCCGCGCCGCCGCGCGAGTCGCCGTCCATCTTGGTGAGGATGACGCCAGTCAGAGGCAGCGCTTCATTGAAAGCCTGGGCAGTGTTGACCGCGTCTTGGCCCTGCATCGCATCGACGACGAACAGGGTTTCCACCGGATTCAGCGCCGCGTGCAGCGCCTTGATCTCGGCCATCATCGCCTCGTCGATGGCCAAGCGGCCGGCGGTGTCGACCATCAGGACATCGAAGAAATGGCGCTTGGCGTGATCCACCGCGGCGCGGGCGATGTCGACGGGATTCTGGTCGCCGGAAGAGGGGAACCATTCGACTTCGACCTGCTGGGCCAGCAGTTTCAACTGTTCGATCGCGGCGGGACGGTAGACGTCGGCGGAGACGACCAGCACTTTTTTCTTCTGGGTCTCTTTCAGCAGCTTGGCGAGTTTGCCCACCGTGGTGGTTTTACCGGCGCCCTGCAGGCCGGCCATCAGTACGATGGCAGGGGGCACGGCCGCCAGATTGAGGGCGTCGTTCTTCTCGCCCATCAGTTTGGTCAATTCTTCATTGACCACGCCCACCAGGGCCTGGCCCGGAGTCAGGCTGCCGGCCACGTCCTGGCCCAGGGCGCGTTCCTTGACCTGGGCGATAAAGGTTTTGACCACGGGGAGGGCGACGTCGGCCTCCAGCAGGGCCATGCGCACTTCTCGCATCGCGTCCTGGATATTGGCCTCGGTCAAGCGCGCATTGCCGCGCAGATTTTTCATCACGCCGGACAGGCGGCTGGTCAGGTTGTCTAGCATGGTGCGTCCTTACTTCTGCCAACGGCTTGCCGGTTGGTGTAGACTCTCAAACTACTGATTTTACCACGAGCGGCCGGGCTGCACCCGGTTTTGATAAAACACCCGCCATGACCAGCTTCCTGCTCATACTTTCTATTGCGCTGATCCTCTCTTACGGGGTCTTCACCTGGCATTACTTCGCCAACTGGCGCGGCTTGGCTTGCTGGCCGCGCAAGCCGCGGCTGGAACACAGCCTATTGGGCGTGCTGCTGCTGCTGCAGGCGATTGCCGTGCTGTTGCCGCTGACTCAGGGGCCTTTGCTGTCTCTTGGCGTGGGCCGCGCGCTGTCGGTCATGGTGTGGATCATGCTGCTGATTTACTGGACCTGCAGTTTTTTCTATCGCGTGGAAGGTTTGCAGCTGTTCATGATGCCGCTGGCGATGGCAGCGCTGGGCTTCGCCTTGCTGTTTCCCGGCCAACACGTGGTTCAGGATCTGAGCAATCCGGCTTTTGTGCTGCATATTCTGGTGTCCTTGTTCGCCTATAGCCTGTTCGCCATCGGCGCCCTGATCGCCACTTTGATGCTGTTTTTGGAAAAGGCCCTGCATGATAAACGGGCGTCTCCGCTGCTTAGACAATTGCCGCCTTTGCTTTCCCTTGAAAAAATGATGTTCCAAGTGATTGGCGTGGGCTTTTTGTTGTTGACGGTTTCTTTGTTGACCGGGGTGGTGTTTTCCGAGGAAGTGCTGGGGCACGCCGCGGCGCTGACGCACAAGACCGTTTTCGCCGTGTTGTCCTGGCTGCTGTTTGGCGGCTTGTTGATCGGCCGTAAGTTGCAAGGCTGGCGTGGTCGGGTGGCGATTCGTTGGACTTTGGCTGGTTTCCTGTCCTTGGCGCTGGCTTACATTGGCAGCAAGGTCGTCATAGAATTGATCCTGCAACGCGGTTGAGGTTGCTCAGTCCTGTCTCACAAGGAGATCAATGATGAAAAAATTGTTAGCCCTGTTTGCCGCCCTGATGCTGATTTGCGGCACCGCTTTTGCCGCCGTCAATATCAACACCGCTAACCAGCAGGAGTTGGAGGCGTTGAACGGCATCGGCCCGGTCAAGGCCAAGGCCATTGTGGAATACCGCGCCAAACACGGAGCGTTCAAGAGTGTCGACGACCTGAAGAATGTCAGTGGGATCGGCGACAAGACCTTGGAAAAACTGCGCAGCGAGATCGCGGTCAGCGGAGCGTCCAGCGCTGCTCCGAAAGCGGCGGCCAAGCCCGGTGCCGCCGCCAAACCGGCTGCAGCGGCTGCCAAGCCGGTGACCGGCGCCAAGAAAGAAGCTTCTAAGCCGGCGGCCAAGAAAAAGTCCTGATGCTTGTCTGGCAACGGTTTGCAGGAAACAACGCCCGCTGATGCGGGCGTTTTTCATTGCTTGCCGAAGAGTGCCAACGCCAGCTGCCGCTGCTCGGCGTGGTCGACGATGGGAAGCGGATAGTCTCGGCCCAGTTTGAAGCCTTCCGGCAGCGCCTTGGCTTGCCAGGGGGCGTGAATCGCCTGATCGTTTAGCGCCGCCAGCTCCGGTACGTATCGGCGGATGAAGCGCCCATCCGGGTCGAATTTCTGCGATTGAGTGACCGGGTTGAAGATGCGGAAATAGGGCTGTGCGTCACAGCCGGTGGAAGCGGCCCATTGCCAGCCGCCGTTGTTCGACGCCAGATCGAAATCCAGCAGTTTCTCCGCGAAATAGCGTTCTCCCAGGCGCCAGTCAATCAGCAGATCCTTGACCAGAAAGCTGGCGGCGATCATGCGCAGCCGGTTGTGCATATAGCCGGTTTGGTTCAGTTGTCGCATGGCCGCATCAATCAGCGGATAACCGCTTAGTCCTTTCTGCCAGCTTTCCAACCAGTCCAAGCGATTGGGAAAGGGCAGGTCGCGGTATTGCGGCTTGAAGCTGTGAGTGGCCGCATCCGGGAAGTGCCACAGCAGTTGCTGATAAAACTCCCGCCAGATCAACTCCTTCAGCCAGCACATTGCGCCTTCGCCGCCGTCGAAGTTGGCGAATTGCACCAATTGGCGAATCGAGATGGTGCCGAAACGCAAGTGGGTGGAGAGGTAGGACACGCCCTTTACGCCTGGATAGTCTCTCTGTTGATGGTAGCGTTGGATGCGTTGCTGGCAAAAATCGGCAAACAGTTCTTTTGCACCGGATGCGCCCGCTGCCAGCAAGCAAGGCTCGGTCTGGGCAAATCCTAGTTCTTCAAGGCTGGGCATGGCCGGCGTACCCGCTGGGGAGCGTAGTCGGCCGGTCAGCGACGGCACCGTCAGCGCTTGGCTGTGCTGTGGGCTCAGCTTCTTGAGCCAGGCATTGCAATACGGGGTAAACACGGTGAATGGCTTTCCGCTGGCCGTGAGCAACTCGTCCCGGGCGAAAATGACCTGGTCCTTGTAGGCGTGAAAGGTCTTGCCCATCGTCGCCAAGGTTTGGGCAACCATGGTGTCTCGCCGGCGCGCATAAGGCTCGTAATCCTCGTTCGCGTAAACGGCATCGGCACCTAGCTGCGCTGCCAGCCTGGGGATAATGTCCTCGGCGGGTCCCGTTTCGCACCACAGATCGCCGCCCGCCGCGCGCAGGGTATCCTGAATCTCCCGCAAGGACTGCCAGATGAAGCCGAGGCGTCGATCGGTGGGGGGGAGTGTGTTGAGAATATTGCTATCGAAAACAAAGACGCATTGAACCGGCTGCCCCGAGGCAAGCGCTTGCCGCAACGCGTGGTTGTCTTCCAGGCGCAAATCGCGTCTGAGCCAGTAAAGCACGGCGTTGCTGGCAGGGGGATTTTTTTCGGTTTGATTGTCTGACAATGTGTGGTCCATTTGTATGCCTGATAGTTTGTTGCTTTTTTGCACCAAGTTACCGCTTGTGTTGCATAATTGCATCTGAATGGTTGCGGTGTTTAGGGGGTAGGTTCATGTAAAACAATGCCTTGTGATGATGGTGTTGTTTTTTTGAGTGATTTTTTGTCGAAAGTACATGCTGTTTTTGTTTTTTCGCAACGTCGGTCTTATATTGAGGCTAGCGATCACCGAAGCATATCGGTGGCACATAAATGTCCGGGTTCTCTGGCTTTAGAACAGCGAAATCAACAGGACAACATCAACTGACTTGAAAGGAACTGCAATGAACAAGACGCATATCGCTCTTGCAATCGCCGCCCTGATGCCGGCCGCCGCCGCGATGGCCGACGTCACCATCTACGGTGAAATCCGTGGTGGTTACGAGTACAACAAGACCTACAGCTCCACAATCAGCTTGGATGGCAACAACAAGCTGCAAGGCGGCTCTGAGATCAACGACTGGACTTCCCGCATTGGTTTCAAGGGCAACGAGGACTTGGGCAACGGTTTGAAAGCCATCTGGCAGGTCGAGAACCGCGTGCATATCGATGGAGCCTCCAATAGCGGCGATACTTTCGCGACGCGCGACAGTTTCATCGGCTTGGCCGGCGACAGCTGGGGTAAGGTTCGCTTGGGCCGCCTCTCCAACTACGCCAACGATATGATGGAGCAAGTTGACCCTGGCTACTACAGCAACCAGAGCGTTGGCGGTTTGGGTTACTTCACCCGCTTGGATGATCGTGTTAATAACGCAGTGCGTTATGATAGCCCGAACTGGAATGGCTTCAGCTTTGCCTTGCTGTATGGCACCGATGAAAGTCGCAAGGTTGTTAACGGCTCCACTACCAATAACCAGACTTGGAACCTGGGTCTGAGTTATGAAAACTCCGGTTTCTTTGGTAAGTACAACTACCAGAACTGGAACGACGCTGACAAAGTTGGCGGCAACAAAGACTGGCATCGTCTTGAAGCTGGTTATATGGCCAACAACCTCTACGTAGCTTTGGGCTATCAGCAAATTCAGGGTTATGGCTTCGGCAGTTTCTACAATGGTAAAGTCGGCACGGCAGTAAGTGATATCGTTGCTGCGAATTTGGTCGCGAATAATCCTGGCCTGACTTTGGCTCAGGCTAACGCGGCAATCAACTCGCTGAAGTTGAAAACCAAAGAAGCGGCTCTGACCCTCGGTTACACCTTTGGAGCCTTTACCCCGTACTTCTCTTATGTCAAAGGTTACGATGCCAGCTTGAACGGCAATACCATCGACAAGTCCGGCTACGATCAGTTTGTTTTGGCTCTGGACTATGCTTTGTCCAAGCGTACCGAGGTTTACACCTCCTACGGTCACGTGAAGTGGAAAGACGGTACTCTGGACAAGGAAAACTCCTTTGGCCTGGGCCTGATACACCGCTTCTAAGCATATTTGAACTTGAGCTTGAAAGGACTGCTTCGGCAGTCCTTTTTGTTTTGGCGTGGATGCTTGGCGTAATCCGGCCACGCCGGGATTTAAGTCAAAGTAGCCCCCGCATTTTGCATATAATGTTGTAACGGTAGTGCGGTGGTCTTCAAGGTGGCGAGCTCTGACTCAGGAGCGCCGCGCGGTGTTGTCTAATCTGTTCACTGGTGAGTTGCAAGCGTATGGAAGCTTCGGCTGGCATTTCCGGCTTGGGTCGGGCCTTGGTGCAAAACAATATGCTGTTGCAGCAGGATGCGGACGCAATCCTGCGCCAGTCTCAGGCATCGCACATCAGCTTTGTCGAGCAGCTGATTCAGAGCAAGAAGATGACGGCGCAGGATGTGGCGATGTTCGCGTCCAAGACCTTTGGTTACCCTTTGCTGGATATGTCGGCCATTGATCTTGATCAGTTGCCCAAGGGTGTGGTTGATGACGAGCTGATCGCCAGCCGGCGCTTGCTGCCCCTGCTCAAGCGTGGCAACAAGCTGTATGTAGGCACTTCCGACCCCACCCAGACCTCCGCCTATCACGCCATCACCTTCAAGACTGGGATGACGGTGGAAATCGTGGTGGTGGAGGACGATAAGCTGGGCAAGATGCTCGGCAAGTACAGCGAGGATGCCACCGCCGCGATCAAGGCCCTGGAGAACGAGGATTTTGGCGATCTTGAATTCGCCGATCCGGATGCGCCGACCGATGCCGGCCCACAGCCGGATGTCGATGATGCGCCTGTGGTCAAGTTCATCCATAAGGTGTTGTTGGATGCGATCAATGGCGGCGCGTCCGATATTCATTTCGAGCCCTATGAGAAGTTCTATCGCATCCGCTACCGGGTAGACGGGGTGTTGAAGGAGATTTCGCAGCCGCCCCTGGTATTGAAGGAAAAGATCGCCTCCCGGATCAAGGTGATTTCCAAGCTGGATATTTCGGAGAAGCGAGTGCCGCAGGATGGCCGGATGAAGCTGGTCATCTCCAAGGCGCGGGCAATCGACTTCCGGGTCAGCACCTTGCCCACCTTGTACGGCGAGAAGATCGTCATGCGTATTCTGGATTCGTCGGCGGCGAATCTGGATATTGAGCAGTTGGGTTTTGAGCCGGAGCAGAAACGCCTACTGCTGGACGCGATTGCGCGGCCCTACGGCATGGTGCTGGTCACCGGACCTACCGGTAGCGGTAAAACGGTGTCCTTGTACACCTGCCTCAATCTGTTGAACAAGCCGGATATCAATATCGCCACCGCCGAAGACCCTGTGGAAATCAACTTGCCGGGCATCAATCAGGTCAACGTCAACGAGCGTGCCGGGCTGACCTTCGCTTCGGCCTTGAAGGCCTTCCTGCGTCAGGATCCCGACGTGATCATGGTGGGTGAGATCCGGGATTTCGAAACGGCGGACATCGCGATCAAGGCGGCTCAGACCGGCCATATGGTGTTTTCCACTCTACACACCAATAACGCGCCGGCGACTTTGACCCGGATGCTGAATATGGGGGTGGCGCCGTTCAACATCGCCAGCTCGGTGTTGCTGATCATGGCGCAGCGTTTGGCGCGCCGTTTGTGCGCGCATTGCAAGAAACCGGCGGAGATTCCGGAGGAGGCATTGCTGCGGGCGGGATTCAAGCAAGAGGAGTTGGATGGAAGCTGGAAGCCCTACGCGCCGGTGGGTTGCGAGGAGTGTCGCAACACCGGCTACCGTGGCCGTACCGGTATTTACGAAGTGATGCCGATTACCGATGCGATGACGCGTTTGATCATGCAAAACGGCACCGCCATCGATATCGCCGACCTGGCGCGCAAGGAGGGCATGGTGGACTTGCGCCATGCCGGTTTGCTGAAGGTGAAGGCGGGGTTGACGTCGTTGACGGAGATTGAAGCGGTGACTAACGAGTAAGAACCTGTTCACGACCTGCGCGCGTCGGCGATGCGGCGTTGAAAATCGCTTCGAAATGCTCATGTACCACTTGTACACTCCGCTTTCTCAGCCCTTTTCGCCTTGTGTCGCTCTTGCTTTCGAGACTTTGAACAGGGTCTAAGAGCGGTTTTGCGCCTCCGGCGGCCGCCGGAACGCTGACTTAACGGCTTGGAATAAGAAAGAGGCCATGGAATGGCAGTCACGGTAGCAAAAAAAGCGACGCCGGGCTTTGTCTGGGAATGGGAAGGCAAGGACAAGGCGGGTAAGGCGATACGCGGGGAACTGCGAGCGGAGTCCGAGGCGGTGGCCAAGACTCAACTGCGGCGTCAGGGCATCAATGTCGTCAAGATCAAGCGTCGGCGCGGAGGCTTCGGCAAACGCATCACCGAACGGGACATCACCTTGTTCACCCGGCAACTGGCGACCATGATGCGCGCCGGGGTGCCCTTGTTGCAGGCTTTCGATATCGCGGCCAAGGGTCACAGCAATCCAGCCGTGACCAAGATGCTGCTGGAGGTGCGCGCCGACGTTGAAACCGGCTTGTCGCTGGCGGAGTCCTTCCGCAAACGTCCCTTGTACTTTGACAAGCTGTTCTGCAACATCATCGCCGCGGGCGAAACCGGCGGCGTGCTGGACTCCTTGCTGGACAAATTGGCCACTTACAAGGAAAAAGTGATGGCGATCAAGGGCAAGATCAAGTCGGCCCTGATCTACCCGTCTGCCATTGTCGGCACTGCCTTCATCATTACCGCCGTAATCATGATTTACGTGATTCCGGCATTCAAGGATTTGTTCTCTAGTTTCGGCGCCAATTTGCCGGCGCCGACGCTGTTCGTGATCTGGTTGTCGGATGGCTTTGTCCATTACTGGTGGCTGATCTTCGGGGTGATTTTCGGCGGCCTGTTCGGCTTTCTCTACGCCTTCAAGCGAACGCCCAAGTTGCAAGAGCAGATGGATCGCATCCTGCTGCGCCTGCCGGTGATCGGCGATATCATCCGCAAGGCCACTATCGCGCGTTGGGCGCGCACCTTGTCTACCTTGTTCGCCGCCGGGGTGCCCTTGGTGGAAGCGCTGGATTCGGTGGGCGGCGCCTCCGGCAACCAGGTGTACGCGGATGCCACCAAGCGGATTCAGAACGATGTCAGCACCGGTTCCAGCCTCAACTATTCGATGCAGCGGACCGACTTGTTCCCTAATATGGTGCTGCAGATGACCTCGATTGGGGAGGAGTCCGGCTCGCTGGACCAGATGTTGGACAAGGTGGCGGATTTTTACGAAGAAGAAGTCGACAATGCGGTTGCCGCGCTGTCCAGTTTGCTGGAGCCGGCCATCATGGTGATTCTGGGGGTATTGATCGGCGGTTTGATCATTGCGATGTATATGCCGATTTTCAAAATGGGTCAGGTGGTTGGATGATTGAGGAGTGGCGCTGGATCGCCGGCTCGTACCCGCTGGCTTTCGCCGGCGCGGCGCTGGCGCTGGGTTTGTTGGTTGGCAGTTTTTTGAATGTGATCATTCATCGCTTGCCCAAGATGCTGGAGGCCGAGTGGCGGCGCAATTGCGTTGATTGTCTGCAGCTGGAAGAGGGCGAGACGTCCGAGCCCTACAACTTAATGCGGCCTGCCTCGCACTGCCCGCAATGCCGGGCCGCGGTGCGTCCGTGGCAGAATATCCCGGTGTTGAGCTTTGTGTTGCTGCGCGGACGCTGCGGCAGTTGCCGAGCCAAGATCCCTTGGCGCTATCCGGTCGTGGAGCTGTCGACCGGGCTGTTGTTCGCTTTCCTGGCCTGGCGTTTCGGCTGGTCGGAACAGCTGCCGGCCTATATGGGTTTGACCGCGGTGCTGCTGGCCCTGACTTTTATCGACGCGGATACGCAGCTGCTGCCGGACAACCTGACTTTGCCCTTGCTGTGGGGGGGCTTGTTATTCAATTTGCTGACTGGCACCGTGCCGCTGGTGGACGCGGTGATCGGCGCGATGGCGGGTTATCTGTGCCTGTGGTTGCTGTTTCACGGCTTCAAGCTGGCCACCGGCAAGGAGGGCATGGGCTATGGCGACTTCAAGCTGCTGGCCGCTTTGGGCGCGTGGTTGGGGTGGACTTTGCTGCCCTTGGTGATTTTGCTGTCTTCGCTGGTGGGGGCAGTGGTGGGCGTGATCTTGATTTTGCTGTCCAAGCACGGACGCGGTCAGCCGCTGCCGTTTGGCCCTTATCTTGCGGCCGCCGGCTGGATCGCTTTGATCTGGGGGCAGGACATTGTGAATTGGTATTTGCATGCCTATTAAAGTCGTGGGTTTGACCGGCGGCATTGGTTCCGGCAAAAGCGCGGCGGCTGATCGTTTCGCTGAATTGGGCGTGCCGGTGATTGATACCGACGCCATCGCGCATGAGTTGACCGGCCCGTGCGGCGCGGCGATGCCGGCCTTGGAGGCGGAGTTCGGCGCGGAGGCGGTGCGAGCGGATGGTGGTTTGGATCGGGGCTGGATGCGCGAGCGGGTGTTCGCCGACTCAAGCAGCCGGCAGCGGCTTGAGAGCGTGTTGCATCCGCTGATCCGACGGCAGAGCGAAGCCGGGGTGGCCGCTGCGCGCGGGCCGTATTGCGTGCTGGTGGTGCCCTTATTGTTCGAAACCGGGCATTATCTGCCGATGCTGTCGCGTACCTTGCTGGTGGACTGCGACGAGTCGGTGCAACTAGAGCGGGTGATGTGGCGCAACGGCATGGACGAAAAAGCCGTGCGCGCGATCATGGCGGCGCAATGTTCGCGAGCGCAGCGACGTGAACGCGCCGACGATATAATTTGTAATAATGACAGCTTGGCTGCATTGAGGCTTCAAGTCGACGCCAAACACGATTATTATCTTGCCAGCCTAGCCGATAGATCATAACCGGGCTCTCGCGAGCCAAGCAGAAGGGCCGATGCGCCGTGATCAGTTTTGAGTTTCCCGTCACCGAGCGAACCCGCATCCTGCTCCGCCTGGAGCATCTCTACGCACGTCTTGGGTATTTCATCGGCAAGGACCATCCGTATGATCATCATGCGGCCCTGCTGGTGTTGTTCGAGCTGATGGAAACCGCCTCGCGCGCGGATTTGAAGGCGGATCTGCTGCAGGAGCTGGAGCGGCAGAAACAGATGCTGGAAGCGCTGCGCGAGAATCCGCAGGTGGCGGAGGAGACCCTGGAGGGGGTGCTGGAGGACATTGAGCACGCGTCCAGCCGTTTGCTGGCGCTGACCGGCAAGTTTGGTCAACACTTGCGTGAAAACGAGTGGCTGATGGCGATCAAGCAGCGCGCTGGCATTCCCGGCGGCACCTGCCAGTTCGATTTGCCGTCCTATCACCAGTGGCAGCAGAAGTCGGCTGAAGTGCGGCGCCAGGATATCAAGCGCTGGGCGTCGCCATTGATGCCCACCGCCGAGGCGGCGGGCATTCTGTTGACCCTGTTGCGCGATAGCGGCAAGACCCATCATTACGTGGCGCGCCGAGGCGTGTTCCAGCAGATGTCCGGCGGCAAGGTGGTGCAGCTGATCCGCGTGGCCTACGACGGCGGCCTGGAACTGCTGCCCGAGCTGTCCGCCAATAAATATGCGCTCAATATCCGCTTTGTCAGCGCGGTGACCGGGGAGTCCCGGCCGCGGCAGACCGAGCAGGATGTCGAGTTTCACCTGACCAATTGCAAGTTCTGACCGGCGTGCGCTGGTCTTTGCCCCGTTTTGAGAAGCCATGTCTGATTCTGTTCGCGTTGTCGCCTGTCCCACTTGTCGCGCTCCGGTGCGCTGGGAGCCGCAAAGCCAGTTCCGTCCGTTTTGCAGCAAGCGCTGCCGTTTGATTGATTTGGGCGAGTGGGCGTCGGAAAGCTACCGGGTGCCGGCGCAGGAAGAGTCGCCGAGCGAGGCGAGCCGCGGCGAGTGAGCGCCCGGCCTCAATGAAAAACAGGTCCCATCAGGGACCTGTTTCGTTTGGTGGGAGGGAGCGGCTCAGGCTCGGGCGGCCAGCGCCGCGCCTTGCGAAAAATAACCCTTCATGCCGGTGAAGATGGCATTGGCCATTTGCTGCTGGAAGTCGCTGCTGAGCAGGCGCTGTTCTTCTTCCGGGTTGGAGATGAAGGCGGTCTCCACCAGGATGGACGGGATGTCCGGCGCTTTCAGCACCGCGAAGCCGGCTTGCTCCACCGCGCTCTTGTGCAGCTTGTTGAGGCCGCCCAGATGCCCCAGCACGGTCTTGCCCAGTTTCAGGCTGTCGTTGATGGTGGCGGTTTGGGTCAGGTCCAGCAGGGTGTGCGCCAGGTATTTGTCCTTGCTGCCAATCTTGACTCCGCCGATCAGGTCGGCGTCGTTCTGGCTTTGCGCCAGTGCCTTGGCGAAGGCGCTGGTAGCGCCTTTTTCCGACAGCGCGAACACCGAGGATCCGCGCGCGGCGCGGTTGGGCGCGGCGTCGGCATGGATGGACACAAAGAGGTCGGCGTTCAGCTTGCGGGCCTTGGCCACGCGCACGCCCAGCGGGATGAACACGTCTTCCTCGCGGGTCATATAGGCCTTCATATTGCTTTCCGCGTCGACCAGCCGTTTCAACTGTTTACCGATGCGCAGCACCACGTCTTTCTCGCGAGTGCCGTTCAGGCCGACGGCGCCGGGGTCTTCGCCGCCGTGGCCCGGGTCCAGCATCACGATGATGGGGCGGTTGCTGTCTTTTTTCTTGGGCTTGATCTGCGGCCCAGGCTGTTCCAGCTTGCCCTTGTTGTAGTCCTGCAGCAGGGCGAGCAGGGGATCGTCTTGCTGGCCGCCGGCCGGGTAAAGATCCACCACCAGCCGGTGTTTGTATTCGGCCACCGGCGCCAGGGTGAAGGCTTGCGGCTTGACGTCGGCTTTCAACTCCAGCACCAGGCGCACGGTTTCCGGGTCGAACTGGCCGGCGCGGGCGGTCTTGATATAGGGATCGGCGGCGGAAATCTGGCCGCCGATGTCTTTCAGCACGCTGTTGAGCTGCACGCCTTGCAGGTCAATCACCAAGCGGTTGGGGTTGGGGATGGTGAACTGCTTGTACTGAATGGCCTCGCTGGCTTCCAGCGTGATGCGGGTATAGGTCGACGCAGGCCATATGCGCAAGGCGACAACCTGGCTGCCGGAGGCGAAGCCGACGCGGCTCACCGACAGCATGAAGGTGGCGGCCGCGGCGCCGATCAAGCGGCGGCGGATGGGGTCGAAAGTCGAATCAGGCATGACTGTCCGGTTTCTGAGTGGGCAAGTAAACGATAATTGCGACCATTTCCGGCCACGGCTAGTTCCAACACGATGTCGGCGCGCGGCAGCAGGTCCGCGGCCTTGTCCGGCCATTCGACCAGACACAGGCTGTCCGGACCGAAGTATTCGCGGAAGCCGGCATCCTCCCATTCCTCGGGATCGGCGAAACGGTACAGGTCGAAATGGTGCACGCTATAGTGAGGAAAAGAATAGCTCTCCACCAGAGTATAGGTGGGGCTTTTGACCTTGCCGGCATGGCCGAGCGCGGTCAGCAGGCCGCGCGTGAACGTGGTCTTGCCTGCGCCCAGGTCGCCTAATAGATAGACGACGAGGCCGGCTTGCGCCGCTTCGGCGAAGGCTTTGCCCAGCGCCAGAGTGGCGGTTTCATCTTCCAGGTAGCCGCAGCGAACGCTGGTATCATCCATGGCCATGACCGAAAACTCTTTACAAAAAACGGATTATCCCGAATTGGCGCGCCAAATCAAAGCCTGGGCGCGCGAATTGGGTTTCGCCGACGCCAGAATCGGTCGCGCCGGCCTGCCGCCGGAGGCGGAACAGAAGTTGAACGCCTGGCTGGCCGCCGGTTATCACGGCGAGATGGACTATATGGCTCGCCACGGCTCCTTGCGGGTCAAGCCGGCTGATCTGGTGCCCGGCACCCTGTCCGTTATTTCTCTGCGCATGCATTACTGGCCGCAGGCCCGCGCTTCGGCCGAAGTGCTGGCAGACGGCGGCAAAGCCTATTTATCGCGTTACGCGCTGGGACGCGATTATCACAAGGTCTTGCGCAACCGGCTGCAGGCGCTGGCGGAGCGGATCAAGCGGGAAATCGGCGATTTCGGTTACCGGGTGTTCACCGATAGCGCTCCTGTGGCAGAGGTGGCGCTGGCGGCCCAGGCTGGATTGGGCTGGCGAGGCAAACATACTCTGCTGCTGACCAAGAACGAGGGCTCCTTGTTTTTCCTGGGGGAGGTCTTCACCGATCTGCCCTTGCCGGAGGACGAGGCGGAGGACGGTCATTGCGGCCGCTGCACCCGCTGCATCGATGTCTGTCCCACGGCGGCCATCGTCGCGCCCTATACCGTGGACGCGCGGCGCTGCATTTCCTACCTGACGATAGAATTGAAGCGGGCGATTCCGGAGGAGATGCGGCCCTTGATCGGCAACCGTGTTTACGGTTGCGACGATTGTCAGTTGTTCTGTCCGTGGAACCGCTTCGCGGTCGATAGCCGTGAGACGGATTTTGCGGTGCGTCATGGTCTGGACGACGTGAGCTTGCTAGAGTTGTTCGCTTGGAGCGAGGCCGAGTTCAAGGAAAAGATGGCTGGCAGCCCGATTTACCGCATCGGCTACCTTAAGTGGCTGTCTAACTTGGCGGTGGGCCTGGGCAACGCGCCCACCACGCCGGAAGTGGTGGCGGGGCTGCGGGCGCGTTTGGATTTTCCCGACGAAATGGTGGCCGAGCCGGTGCGCTGGGCGCTGGGCCGGCACGGCGTCATCGTCTGAAGCTCAGGGTTTGCTGGGCGCCTTGACCAAGGATTCGCCTTCCAGCACCACCTTGCCGCGGACCGAGCATTGAGTCGCCAATTTGACGAAGTGTTTGTCCGGGTTCAGCTCTATCACGGTGGCGCGGGCGGTCACGGTGTCGCCGATGCGCACCGGCGCTTTGAAACGGGTGGATTGCGATAGATAGATGGTGCCGTGGCCGGGCAATTGGGTGCCCACTACGGTGGAGATCAGGCTGGCGGTCAGCATGCCGTGCGCGATGCGTGTCTCGAACGGCGTTTGTTCCGCGTATTCCTGATTGATGTGCACCGGGTTGTTGTCGCCGGATACGGCGGCGAACATCAGCACGTCGGCTTCGGTGATGGTCTTGCTGAATTCGGCGAAATCGCCGAGCTGAAGATCTTCAAACCAAACAGTCATGACCGCTCCTGACTTGATATGACGATAAAATGCTGCGGTGCATTGTGACAGCTTTTGGCCGAAATGCAAATTGCCGAGAAATCACGTACTATCGGCGATAAGTTGCGTTTTTGCCACGCTGTATGCAATACAAATCAACCAAACGCTCGTTTGAATTTGTCCTTGGGGCATAATCAGGCTTGCTTCGGCAATTGCTGCTTCCGCGTTCGATCAATCCAGACGGCGGCATTTCTGAAACGGCCGCGCTTGGCGGCGCGGCGGCAGCTATAAGCCGCTCCAGGTTTCTTTTGAGAGATGTCCAGAGGTTTGTTGGAGGAATATGAAAGTTCTAGTCGCTGTGAAACGCGTTGTGGATTACAACGTGAAGGTTCGGGTCAAGGCCGACGGCACTGACGTGGATATCGCCAACGTCAAGATGTCGATGAACCCGTTTGACGAAATCGCGGTGGAAGAGGCGGTGCGCCTCAAGGAAGCCGGCAAGGTCAGTGAAATCGTGGCGGTGTCGCTGGGCGTGAAGCAATGCGAGGAGACGCTGCGCACCGCGCTGGCGATGGGCGCGGATCGCGCCATCCTGGTGGAAACCGACGTGGAGCTGCAGCCGCTGGCGGTGGCCAAATTGCTGAAAGCCGTGGCGGAAAAAGAACAGCCGCAGCTCTTGATCGTGGGCAAGCAGGCGATTGACGACGACGCCAACCAAACCGGCCAGATGGTGTCCGCGCTGCTGGGCTGGGGCCAGGGCGCTTTCGCCTCCAAGGTGGAACTGTCGGCGGAGACCGTGGACGTGACCCGCGAGATCGACGGCGGTTTGGAAACCGTCAAGCTGCGCCTTCCTGCGGTGGTCACTTCCGACCTGCGCTTGAACGAGCCGCGTTTCATCAAGCTGCCCAACATCATGGCGGCCAAGAAAAAGCCGCTGGACAAGACCACGCCGGCGGAGCTGGGCGTGGACGCCGCTCCCCGTCTGAAGACGTTGAAGGTGGCGGAGCCTTCCAAGCGCAGCGCCGGCATCAAGGTGGCCAACGCCGCCGAGCTGGTCGCCAAACTGAAAACCGAAGCAAAGGTGCTGTAAGCCATGGCCATTCTCGTTATCGCTGAACACGACAACCAGAGCCTGAAAGCAGGCACCCTGAACACCATTACCGCCGCCGCCAAGCTGGGCGAAGTGCACCTGCTGGTGGCCGGCCACAACGCCGCCGCAGCAGCAGAAGCCGCCAAGAGCGTGGCGGGCGTGGCCAAAGTGCTGCTGGCGGATGCCGCGCACTACGCGCACGGCCTGGCCGAGAACCTGGGCGTGCTGGTGTCCGGCCTGGCCACGAGCTACAGCCACGTACTGGCGCCGGCGTCTTCCTTCGGCAAAAACCTGCTGCCGCGCGTAGCCGCGCTGCTGGACGTGGCGCAGATCTCCGAGATCGTCGCCATTGAGTCCGCCGATACCTTCGTGCGGCCCATCTACGCCGGCAACGTGCTGGCCACCGTGCAGTCCGCAGACCCGATCAAGGTCATCACCGTGCGCACCACCGCCTTCGACGCGGCGGGCCAGGGCGGCTCCGCCGCGGTGGAAGCCGTGGCCGCTGCCGCCGACGCGCAGCTGTCCAGCTTTGTGGGTCAGGAACTGACCAAGTCCGATCGTCCGGAACTGGGCTCGGCCAAGGTCATCGTTTCCGGCGGCCGCGCCTTGGGTTCGGAGGAGCAGTTCAAGGCGGTAATCGATCCGCTGGCGGACAAGCTCTCCGCCGCCGTTGGCGCTTCCCGCGCCGCGGTGGACGCCGGCTACGCGCCAAACGACTACCAAGTGGGTCAGACGGGCAAGGTCGTGGCGCCGCAGCTGTACTTCGCAGTCGGCATTTCCGGCGCCATCCAGCACCTGGCCGGCATGAAGGATTCCAAGGTGATCGTCGCCATCAACAAGGACGAGGAAGCGCCTATCTTCCAAGTGGCGGATTACGGCATCGTCGGCGATCTGTTCACTGTTGTTCCGGAGTTGATGGCCGAGTTGTCCAAATAATCCCGCGTCCGCGCCGCGAGCCTCTCGCCGGCGTGGATGGGGTTCGGCGCGCCGCATGGCCGCCGGAACAAGAATATTCAGCCGGCAACGCCCGCGCGCAGTCATCGGCCCGATGCGGGCCGGACCCGTGCGGCGCTTGCCGGCTTTTTCATGTCTGCGAATAGAAACCGATTGCCGGCTGCGGAGGCCATCCCAGCCATCCAAACACGAGGAGAAGGCGATGATTTATCAAGCACCGATCAAGGACATCCAATTCGCGCTTAACGAGTTGGCCGAGCTTCCGGCCATTTGCGGCCTGCCGGGCTATGGCGAGTGCTCGGTGGAACTGGTGGACGCCATTTTGGAAGAGGGCGCCAAGTTTGCCGAGGGCGTATTGGCTCCCATCAACAAGCAAGGCGATCAGGGCGCGAAATGGCGCGACGGCGAAGTCAGCGCCGCACCGGGCTTCAAAGACGCCTGGCAGCAATACGTCGAGTCCGGCTGGGTGGGCCTGCGCGCGCCGGAGGCCTACGGCGGTCAGGGCATGCCGGCCCTGGTGGCCACGGCGGCCGAGGAGATGTGGTGTTCCGCCAATTTGGCCTTCTCGCTGGCGCCGCTGCTGACCTTGGGGGCGATCGAAGCCATTCACCATCACGCATCGGACGAACTCAAGAGCGTCTATCTGCCCCCGATGTCCAGCGGCGCCTGGACCGGCACCATGAATTTGACCGAGCCGCAAGCCGGCTCAGATCTGGCTCAGGTGCGCAGCAAGGCGATGCCGCAGGCCGACGGCAGCTATCGCGTCAGCGGCCAGAAAATCTTCATCACCTGGGGCGAGCACGATATGGCGGACAACATCGTCCATCTGGTGTTGGCCCGCTTGCCGGACGCGCCGGCCGGGGTGAAGGGCATCTCCTTGTTCATTGTGCCCAAATTCCTGGTGAATGCCGACGGTAGCCTGGGCGCGCGCAACGACGTGCGTTGCGTATCGCTGGAGCACAAGCTGGGCATCCACGGCAGTCCCACCGCCGTGATGAGCTTCGGAGATCAGGGCGGCGCGGTCGGTTATCTGGTTGGCGAGGCCAACAAGGGCCTGAACTATATGTTCACCATGATGAACCACGCACGCCTGGGCGTGGGCATCGAAGGTCTGGCGGTATCGGAACGCGCCTACCAGAAGGCGGTGGAGTACGCGCGCGATCGGGTGCAGAGCCGTGCCGTGGGCTCGTCCGATCCGACCGGCGTGGCCATTATTCAGCACCCGGATGTGCGCCGCATGCTGCTGACCATGCGCGCCCAAGTGGAAGCGCAGCGCGCGCTGGCCCTGTATACCGCGGCGGCGCTGGACCGCGCCGCGCGTCATCCGGTGGCGAGCGAAAAAGCGCGCAATCAGGCTCTGGCCAATTTCCTGATCCCTATCGTCAAGGGCTGGAACACGGAGCAGGCCAATGAAATCACCAGTCTGGCGCTGCAGGTGCACGGTGGCATGGGATATATCGAGGAAACCGGGGTTGCGCAGTACTACCGCGACGCGCGCATCACCGCCATCTACGAAGGCACCACCGGCATTCAGGCGCTGGACTTGATTGGCCGCAAGACCGCCGGCGAGAGCGGCGTCACTGCCCGCGCCTTGCTGGAAGAGGCGGCCGGTTGCGCGGTCAAGCTGCGCGCGGCGGGCTTGACCAGCCTGGCGGACAATCTGGATGAGGCGGTCAAGCAGGCGCGCCGCAGCGTCGATTTCATCCTGGCCACCTTCGCGGGGCAACCGCAACGTGCGGCGGCCGGATCGGTGCCCTTCCTCAAGCTGATGGGCATTACCCTGGGCGGCTGGCAGATGGCGCGCGCGGCGCTGATCGCCCAGGCCAAGCTGGGCGAGGCCGATGTGGATCACGACTTCTTCAAAGCCAAGCTGGCCACTGCGCGTTTCTACGGCGAGCACTTGCTGCCGCAGGCGGGTGGTTTGGCGGCCGCGATCGTGGAAGGCGCGGACAGCGTGCTGGAGATGGACGAAGCCTGGTTCTGAGGCGGGGAGAGAGGCCAAGAAGACGCCGCGGGTTCCGCGGCGTTTTTTGTTGCCAGGCCGACGCAAGAGCGATTCTTGCATGAGTTTGTAATCGGCCTTTGAGATAATGAAAAAGACCTTGTTGCGAGATGCTGTGCTGCAATATCAAAAACCGTTTGTCATTAAAAATATTTTGCCGCATAGTGTTTGTTCCGCCCCTAGCTACGGGCAGTGTGCGAAATCGGGCGAAAAAATAGTCCTTAATAGAAGAATTAATCGCATGGCGCGCTGATATTCGCCTGAATATTGCCGGGCTATGCAATTCGGTCTTTTTTTGGATTGACCGTATCCTGATGGCGTGCAAATAATCCGCTGCATGACTCACAGCCATGCTTGAGCCAGACCCTCGCCGATTCCACCAAGACGCGAGCGTTTGCTTGAGTCTGGCCGCAAGGTCCGCGCTTAGATTTCAAGAATGAATACAGAAGCCAGGATGCAATGAAGCAAGTGGTCCATTGGAGTGAAAAGGGGAAGCGATTGTTGCCGTCGGCCGCGATGCTGGGACGTCTGGTCGCTGCTTTGCCTTGGCTGGCGCTGGCCGGCGCCGCCGTGTGGCTGGGTACGGTCGCCGCGCCGTTGCTGGGCCCCGCCGCCAAGCAGTGGCGAGGCTTAAGCGAGCCGGCGCCGCAGTCCGCTGCCGCCAATGTGGCGATGGCGCACTGGTTTGGCGAGCCGGTGGCACAACAAGCCGCGGCTTTGCCGCCGGTCAAGCTAATCGGCGTGTACGCTCCGCAGGCTTCAGGCGCGCCCGGCTTCGCGGTGATAGACGACAATGGCCGTTCGGTGGCCTTGTTGCTGGGCAAAACGACGCCGGATGGCTGGGAGCTGGCCCAGATCACCGCCTCCGGCGTGTTGATGCGTTCCGGTGGCAGCGAGCAGTTTGTACCCTTGGTTGAGCGCGTGCCCGGCGCGGGGGCCGTGGTTGGCGGCAATATCCCGCCGACGATGCCGCCGCCGATTTCTCCTCCTTCCCAGGCCCCCGTTTCTCCCCCCGCCGTGGTCCCTGTGAATCCTGAAACCCCGCCGCAACCTGGGCTGGATTCCGCCAGCATGGTTCGCCAATAAGAAGACTGAATATGCGTATCCACAAACTCGTCGCCATCCTGGCCCTGGTCTACGGTTGCAACGCCGCATTGGCCGCCACCCCGCAGAACGATGGAGTGATGCTCAACTTCGTCAACGCCGACATCGAAACCGTGGTCAAGGCGATAGGCGAGATCACCGGCAAGAACTTCATCATCGACCCGCGAGTGAAGGGCACGGTCAACATCGTGTCCAGCAAGCCGGTGCCGCGTGCTTTGTCCTATCAGATCCTGTTGTCTTCCTTGCGTTTGCAGGGCTTCTCTGCGGTGGAGGGCGGCGGCGTGGTCAAGATCGTGCCGGAGGCCGACGCCAAGCTGCACGCCAAGGCCAGCAAGAACATTCCGCGCGGCGACGGCGATCGATTGATCACCAAGGTGTTCACGCTCAAATACGGCAATGCGAATCAGCTGGTGCCGGTGATCCGTCCCATCGTGTCGCCCAACAACACGATTGCAGCCTATCCGCAGTCCAACGCGCTGATCGTCACCGACTACGCGGACAATATCCAGCGCATCGAGTCCATTATCGACTCGATCGAAAGCGCGGCCGCCGGCGATACCGTGGTGGTCCCGGTGCTGTTCGGCTCCGCGGTGGAATTGGCCGGCAGCCTGAACAAGCTGTTGCAGGACAGCGGCGCCGGCGCCGACGGCGGCAAGACCACCATCATTCCTGACGCGCGCGCCAATGTGCTGATGGTGCGCGCCGACACCCCGGGCAAGATCGGCAAGATCAAAAGCCTGTTAAAGCTCCTGGATCAGCCCAGTCAGGCCGGCGCCAATGTGCGCGTGGTCTACCTGAAAAACGCAGAGGCCGGCAAAGTGGCGCAGACGCTGCGCGCGCTGATGACCGGCGACGCCGGCCCCTTGCAGGGCCGCACCGCGGTGAGTACCAATGGCGGCTCCAGCTCCAGCCTGTTGAATCAGAGCGGTTCGGGCAGCGGTTCCGCGTCCTCGTCCAGCGGCTCCGCCAGCGCCGCTCAGGCGGCCAGTCCGGTGGGAGGCGACAGCGCGTCCAGCAGCGGTAGCGGCGGCGGGGCCGGAGGCGGCGGTTCCATGATCCAGGCCGACCCCACCAACAACGCGCTGATTCTGAATGTGCCGGATTCCATGTACCAGAATCTGCGCAATGTCATTGACCTCTTGGACAAGCGCCGAGCACAAGTGATGGTGGAAGCGCTGGTGGTGGAAGTGGCCGCGCAGCGGGTGATGGAGCTGGGCGTGCAGTGGCAGGCGCTGGGCGCGCTCAACGGCAACGGTGCCGGGGTTTTCGGCGGAACCAACTTCCCCGGCACCTCCAATCCGGGAATCATCGGCCTGTCCGGCGGGGCGCTGGCCGGCGGTACCGGTGCCGCCGCCACGCCTCTCGGCGCTCTGGCCGGCTCCGCCGGCCTCAACATCGGCTGGGTCAAGGGCACCGTCAACATTCCTGGCATCGGCACTGTGTTGAATATGGGCGCGCTGGCTCGGGCGATGGAGACGGAAATGGGCGGCAACATCGTGTCCAGTCCGTCCCTGATGGCGATGGACAATGAGAAGGCCAAGATCCAGATTGGTCAGGAAGTGCCTATCCTGACCGGCCAATACAGCAATACCGGCAGCAATAGCAATGGCTCGGTCAACCCCTTCCAGACCTATGACCGCAAGACCATTGGTTTCAATCTGGAAATCACGCCTCAGATTTCCGAAGGCGGCTCCATCCGCATGAAGATTTTGCAGGAAGCGTCCACCATCGTGCCGGGCACCGATAAAAACCCGCAGGGTCCTACCACCAACAAGCGGATGATAGAAACCATCGCCAATGTCGACGACGGCGGCATCATCGCCATCGGCGGCTTGCTGCAGGAAGTGGTCAGCGACAATGAAAGCAAGGTGCCGCTGCTGGGCGACATCCCATGGCTGGGCGCCTTGTTCCGCTACAGCAACAAGAAGCGCGAAAAGACCAATCTGATGATTTTCATCAAGCCCACCATCGTCCGCGACGATCTGGGCGCGCGTTCCATCGCCACCGATCGCTACAACTACATCATTGGCGAAGGCCATAAGGCGGAGAAGGAAAAACTGCAGATGAACCTGGATTCGGCGCTGAAGTCCCTGCCGGAGAGTGGCATCCGCTCGACGCTGGAACAGAGCCTGAAAGCGCAGCCAAAATGAACAAGCCCAAGCTGTCGCCGGCGCTGGGCTTTCCGTTCGCGCGCGCCAACGGCGTCATCCTGCTGGACGGGGAAAGCGGCCGGCATCTGCTGCTGCGCGAAGACAGCCGGCCCGAGGCCTGGGCCGAAGTGTTGCGCCTGCATGGCCAGGGGCTGGCCAGCGTGGAGACGCTGGAGGCCGCCTTGTTCGACAAGCGGCTGTCCGAGCATTACGCCAACCGCGACGGCGCGGCGGCCGAGGTGGTGGACGACATCGGTCAGGATTTGGACCTGACCCAGATGGTGGAGTCCTTGCCGACGGTGGAGGATCTGCTGGAAAGCGAGGGCGACGCGCCCATCATCCGCATGATCAACGCCTTGCTGACCCAGGCGCTGCGCGACGGCGCCTCGGACATCCATATCGAGGCTTTCGAAGACCGCTCGGTGGTGCGTTTCCGCCTGGACGGCTCGCTGCGCGACGTGGTCAGCCCGCACCGCGCGCTGCATGCGGCCATGGTGTCGCGGATCAAGATCATGGCCAACCTCGATATCGCCGAAAAACGCATTCCGCAGGATGGCCGCATCTCGCTGCGCCTGGGCGGCCGCCCGGTGGACGTGCGGGTATCCACGCTGCCCACCAGTCACGGCGAGCGCGTGGTGCTGCGTCTGCTGGACAAGGAAAACGCCCGCCTGGATCTGGCCACGCTGGGCATGGCGGCGGACACCTTGCAGGCGGTGGACAAGGTGATCCGCCAGCCGCACGGCATCCTGTTGGTCACCGGCCCCACCGGTTCGGGCAAGACCACCACGCTGTACGCGGCTTTGTCGCGGCTGGACGCGCGCCATACCAACATCATGACGGTGGAGGACCCGGTGGAGTACCACCTGGACGGCGTCGGCCAGACCCAGGTCAACCCGCGCATTGACATGAGTTTCGCCAAGGCGCTGCGCGCGATTCTGCGCCAGGATCCGGACGTGGTGATGATAGGGGAGATTCGCGATCTGGAAACCGCGCAGATCGCGGTGCAGGCCTCGCTGACCGGTCACCTGGTGTTGGCCACGCTGCACACCAACGACGCGGCCTCGGCGGTGACGCGGCTGGTGGACATGGGCGTTGAGCCCTTCCTTTTGGCGTCCAGCCTGCTGGGCGTGATGGCGCAACGGCTGGTGCGCCGGCTGTGCCCGCACTGCAAGGCGCCGCATCCGGTGCCGCTGGAAGGTTCGGAGGACACGCCGCATTACCGGCCTGCGGGGTGTCCAAGCTGCGGCCATTCCGGCTACAAGGGGCGCTACGGCGTTTATGAACTGCTCTTGGTCGACGATCAGTTGCAGCGTTTGATCCATGATCGCGCTTCCGAGCAGAAAATGCGCGACTACGCCGCCCGCCACGGCATGCGCTCGCTGCGCGACGATGGCCTGCGTTGGGTCAAGGCCGGCGAAACCTCGCTGGAAGAAATCATGCGGGTGACGAGGAACTGATGGCCGCCTTCCGCTTTACCGCTTTCGACCCCGCCGGCAAGGAGCAAAAGGGCTTGCTGGAGGCGGACTCCGCGCGCGCCGCGCGCAGCCAGCTTCGCGAACGCGGCCTGCTGCCGCTGGAGGTGGAAAGCGTCAGCGCCAAGAACGGGGACGCCGGCAGTTCCGCTCTGCGCCGCGGCTTGCCGCGCGCCGAGCTGGTGATGATCACCGAACAGCTGTCCACCCTGCTCAACGCCGGGCTGCCCTTGGAAAAAGCGCTGACCGCGGTGACCGAACAGTGCGAGCACCCGCGCAGCCGCACCGTGCTGGCCGCTTTACGCAGCGACATTCTGGAAGGCAAGAGCTTCGCCCAGGCGCTGTCCGCCGCGCCGGGCGTGTTCTTCCCCTTGTATCGTTCACTGGTGCAGGCCGGCGAGCAATCCGGTCATCTCGACACGGTGATGGCGCGCTTGGCCGAATACTTGGACAAGCGCCAGAACACCCAGCAAAAAGTGATGCTGGCGATGGCCTATCCCGCCGTGGTCACCGTGGTGGCCATTCTGGTGGTGGCCGGCTTGATGAGCTATGTGGTGCCGCAAGTGGTCAGCGTGTTCGCGCAGACCAAGCAGACCTTGCCTTTCCTGACCCGGGCGCTGGTGGCCGCCAGCGATTTTCTGCGGCAGTGGGGCGTTGCGCTGCTGGCGGGCATTGTCGCCGCGCTCTTTCTGACGGTGCGCGCCTTGCGCGCGCCAGCGCTGAAGCGGCGCTTCCACGCCAAGCTGTTGAAGCTGCCGGTGTTCGGCCGTCTGCTGCGCGCGCTCAACACCGCGCGCATGGCCAGCACGCTGTCCATTCTGGTGGGCAGCGGCGTGCCGCTGCTGACCGCGCTTGAAACCGCGCGCGGCCTGATGACCTTGCTGCCGATGCAGGACGCGGTCAGCGAGGCGATGGCCAAAGTGAGAGAAGGCGTGGCGCTGTCGCGCGCGCTGCACGCCACCCGTCAATTCCCGCCGGTGCTGATCCATCTGATAGGCAGCGGCGAATCCAGCGGCACGCTGGCCCATATGCTGGACCGCGCCGCTCAGCAGCAGGAGCAGGAGGTGGAGCGCAAACTCGCCACCTTCACCACCCTGATGGAGCCGCTGCTGATCCTGTTCATGGGCGGCATGGTCTTGTTGATCGTGCTGGCCATCATGATGCCCATCATCGACATGAACCAGATGGTGCATTGATTTTTTGCGGAAAGAAGCACGGCAATGTCTCACAAGGCAGTTTTACAGCAATGGGTGTTGGAAGCGCTGGCCGCGCACGGCGGCAAGGCGGACCGGCTGACGGTGGCCAAGCACATCTGGCAGGCGCGCGGGCGCGAGCTGGAAGGCACCGAGTTGTTCTACACCTGGCAATACGATATGAGCTGGGCGGCGAGCGAGCTGAGAAAGCTGGGCCAGCTCAAGCCGGCCAATGCCGGACCCGCCGGCGTCTGGGAATTGTCCGGCGAAGGCCCCTCCCTGTTTTGACCCTTTGAAACCTCGGTAGTAGGAGTAGATATGCGACACCTTTCCAAAGCGGCCCAGCGAGGCTTCACCCTGATCGAAATCATGGTGGTGATCGTGATTCTCGGCGTACTCGCGGCGTTGGTGGTGCCCAAGGTGATGAGCCGTCCGGACGAGGCGCGCGCCGTCGCCGCGAAGCAGGACTTGGGCGCATTGAGCCAGGCCCTGAAATTGTATCGTCTGGACAACGGCCGCTACCCCAGCAGCGAGCAAGGCCTGCAGGCGCTGGTGCAAAAGCCGACTTCGGCGCCGGAGCCGAAAAACTGGAAGCCGGGCGGCTATCTGGAGCGTCTGCCCAAGGACCCGTGGGGCAATCCCTACCAGTACGCCAACCCCGGCACGCACGGCGAGATCGACATCTGGAGCTTCGGTGCCGACGGCGAGCCGGGCGGCGAGGGCGTGGACGCCGACATCGGCAACTGGGACGCGGTCAAGTAAGGCCGGAGCCGTTGATGAGCTCCTCCCTTCCGGCACGCGGCTTTACCCTGATTGAGGTGATGGTGGTGATGCTGATCATCGGCGTGCTGGCCACCACGGTGACGCTCAGCATGCGGCCGGATACCCATCGTCAGGCTTCGGATGAGGCCTACCGATTGGCGCGGGTGCTGGAGCAGGCGGCGGACGCCGCCGAAATGGGGGATCCGCTGGCCCTGATGTGGGACGCCAAGGGTTATGGTTTCCGCCGTCGCGGCGACAACGGGGACTGGGGCGGCGCCAACGACGAATTGCTGGCGGACCGGCTGTGGCCGGAAGGTGTGCACGGCGGCGCGCTGTTGCTGGACGGCCAACCCTGGCCGGCGGGGCGGCCGCTGCTCTTGTGGCAGGACGGGCGCGCCAACGCGCTGGCTTTGCAGATCAAGACCGAGACGCGCAGCTTGGCCGTGACCCTATCGCCGTTGGGACGCAGCCGGGTGGACGAAGGCTCATGAAGCGCGAGCGCGGCTTTACCTTGTTTGAAGTGCTGGTGGCGCTGGCCATCATCGCGGTGGCCTTGGGCGCGTTGTTGCGAGCCACCGGTCTGGCCGCCGACAACGGCGAAGGCATGAAGCGCCGGATGCAGGCGGCCTGGGAGGCGCAGAACATGATCGCGCTGATGCAGGCGCGCCGCGAATGGCCGGACGTGGGCGAGCAGGCTGGAGAATTGGACGACGACGACGGCGCGCGCTGGCGCTGGCAGCGCGTGATCAGCCAGACGCCCAACCCCAATTTCCGCAAGGTGGTGGTGCGGGTGTTGGCCCAGGGCGATGGCCGTTATGTGCTGGCCGAGATGACCGGCTACCTGCGCATGAATGTTGGAGGCGGGTCGTGAGGGACGGCCGGCAGGGCGGCATGACCTTGATCGAGATTTTGGTGGCGATGAGCTTGCTCGCCATCTTGTCGGTGCTCGGCTACAAGGCGTTCGGCTCCTTGCTGATCTCGCGCGAACGGCTGATGCAGACCAGTGAGCAATGGGTGGACGCCGCGCGCGCCTTCCGGCGGCTGGAGGGCGATTTGACCGGCCAGATGCCGGCGCCGACGCAAGGGCAGGGGCCGAGCTTGGGCGGTAGCCAACTGTTGCTGCAAAGCGACGGCGACGGACAGACGCTGACCCTGCAGAGTTTTTCCGCCCGCTATCCCGGCGGGCAGGAGCGCATCAGCTACCATGCCGGCGCGCAAGGCCTCAGCTGGGCGGCGGGCGACGCTCAGGGCGCGGCGCCGACCGCCTACGTGCTTTTGGGCAAGGACGCCGCGGTGCGATGGCGCGTGATGTTGGACGACGGCAACTGGCTGGAGAACTGGCCGCCGCGAGAAGCCAGCTCGGCGCGCAGCCCGCGCGCGCTGGAAATGCGCATCCGCATGCCGGGCAATGAATGGGCGAAACGGATATGGGCGCTGCCATGAGGGCGTCGGGGAGCCGGAAGCAGCGCGGCATGGCGGTGATCATGGCCTTGCTGATCGTGGCGCTGGCTACCACCGCCGCCTCGCTGGTGCTATGGCAGCAAGGCCTGTGGTGGCACCAGCTGGACAATGATCGCAATCGCGCCCAACTGCGACTGGTGGCGGACGCCGGCCTGGGCTGGGCGATGGAAATCCTGCGTTTCAACAACGGCGCGGCCGGCAACGGCGTGGTGGCCTTGTCTCAGCTGTGGGCGCAACCTTTGCCGCAGACCGAGGCGCAGGGCGTGACCGTGGCCGGGCAACTGAGCGATCTGCAGGGGCGCTTCAATCTGAATTCACTGGTGCAGAACGGCCAGACCAATGCGCGGCAGCTGGTGTTCTACAAGCGGCTGTTGACCACGCTGGGTCTGCCCACGCGCTTGTCCGAACCGCTGGTCAGGCAGTTGCGCGGCGGCAAGGATTCGGAGGACGCCAGCCAGCCGGCGAGCGAGAGCCGGCCGCCGGAGCCGGGCGCGGCGGCGCCGGGCCATCCGCTGCTTCGCGTGGAGATGTTGCGCTGGTTGCCGGGCTACACCCCTGAAGTGTTGGACAAGCTGCTGCCGCACGTGGCGGCCTTGCCGGCGGACGTTAGCCAGATCAACGTCAATACCGCCACGCCGGCGGTGATGAAAACGCTGTTGCCCGGCGTGGGCGACGGCAATCTGCTGGTTTTGCTCAACCAGCGCAAGGTCAATTACTACAAGGACGCCAACGATTTCAAGGCGCGGTTGCCGGCGCCGGGCATCGTCGCCGACACCGATATCGGGGCGGCGTCCAATTACTTCATGCTGGACAGTTCGGCCCGGTTGGAGCGGGCGCGGCTGGAAATGCGGGCGCTGATCTACAGCAATATGAATGTGGTGAAGGCGTTGTGGCGGCAAGACGGCGCGGTCCGCCCGCCGCCGGCCAGGGGAAACGGAAATCAGAATGACAACGCTTAGACTCTATTTGCGGGCCGGTTGGCCCGATAGCGAACCGGGGTTGCCCTGGGCCTTGCTGGGCGCGCGCGGCGAGCCGAGCGCTCAGGGCGACAGCGCGCCGGCCGGCTGGCCGCGCGCCGATCGTTGCGAACTGATCCTGCCCGCCGGCCGCACTCTGTTCACCCAGGCGCGGCTGCCGGCCGCGGTCAAGCAGCCGACGGCGGCGATGATGGGTTTCGCTCTGGAGGAGGGGCTGATCAATGATCCCTCCGCCAATCTTTACGCTCTTGGCGGGGAGTTGCCGGATGGCAGCAGGGCAGTGGCGGTGACCGAAGCGTTTCCGGTGCGCCGGGCCGTGGCCATGCTCAAGAGCGCGGGGCGGCTCTGCGACCGCATCCTGCCGGAGGAAAGCCTGTTGCCGTCGCCTGCGCGCGACGGCTGGAGCGTGGCGCGCGGTAGCGAGGGCTGGCTGCTGCGGCTGAGCGCCACGCGCGCGGCCTGGCTGCCCTATTGCGGCGAAACCACCGAGCAACTGTTGTTTGCACGGCTGGCGACTCAGCTGCCGCCGGCCAGCCTGATTGTGTGCGGGGCTGAAGCGGCCGGTCTGATCGGCTCGCGCCTGCCCGCGTGGCAAGGCGAGCCCAAGCAATTGGCCGCGCATGATTGGCGGCATGGCCAGGCACAACAGGCTTTCGATTTCGCCAACGGCGAATTGGCGGTCAATCGCCGCTGGCGCGACTGGGGGCCGGCGCTGAGACGGACCGGGCTGGTGCTGGGCGGCTTGCTGGCGGCGCAGCTGGCGTTGACCCTGGGTCAGGCCGGCTGGTACGCCTGGCAGAAACAAAGCCTGTCGGCCGACATTCGCGCCGCCGCCAAACCTTGGATAGGCGGTCAGGCGATGCCGGGCAGCAGCGCGCTGGCAATGACGCGGGCGGTGGACAAGCTGCGGCTGAGCCACGGCCTGCCGGCTCGCGACGACGCCTTGGAACTGATGGGCGCGCTGGCCGCGCTCAGCGGCCGCGATTTGCAGACCCGCACGCTTAGCTACGAAGGCGGGCGGCTCAAGCTGCAAGTGGCGGACGTGCCGGGGGAAACCTTGCAGCGCTGGCGCAGTCAACTGGCGGCTAAGCAAATCCGCTTGGACGTGACCGCCACCCAGCAAGGGACCAAAGAACTCAGCTTGTCCCGGGAGCCTTGAAATGAAGCAATACCGTGAACAATTCGTCGCCTACTGGCGGCAGCGCAGCCGCCGGGAACAAGGGCTGCTGCTGGCGATGGCCGTCGTGCTCGGCGTCGGCGTGCTCTACGCCGGCGTCTGGGAGCCGGCGGGCAAATCGGTGGAGCGCAACCGCGCCGCGGCGGCGCGCCTTCAAGCCGAACTAAGCCATGTGCAGTCTTTGGCTCGCGAGGCAGAGCAACTGAAGCGCCAGCCCGCGCAAGCGGCGCTGCCCGCCAAGGAGCTATTGCCGGTGATTCGTCAGGTGGCGCAGAGCCAAGGCTTGTCCGAGGCTGGCTGGCACTTGAGCCCAGAGGGCGAGTCCGGCGTGGCGATGGAGGGGACGATGGCGTTCGACGCCTGGGTCAAGTTGGCCGGCGTGCTGGCGGCTCAGCACCAGGTGCGCGTGCTCAGCGTGAGGGCGGAGGCGCAGCCGATGCCGGGCCAAGTGCATATCAAGGCGCTGCTGGCGCATGCCGGAGGCGGCGCATGAAACGAAAGATTCTGATTGGCGCGCTATTGGGCGCGTTGTTTCTGACCGGCCTGGTCGCCGCCTTGCCGGCGACCTTGCTGTCGTTGCCGCTGTTGCGAGCCACCGGCGACCGCTGGCAGTTCAGCGGCGCGCAAGGCACGGTGTGGCAGGGCAAGACGCAGTTGGTCTATGTAGGGGACAAGGGCGAGGTGTTGCCCATGAGCAGGATTGGCTGGAATTTCCAGCCCAAGGCCCTGTTGTCCGGCCGGGCGATCTGGTTGCTGGAGAGCGACGGCCAGGATGGCAAGTTGGAATGGGGCTGGAGCGGCGTGGAGGTGAACGGCGTGAACCTGACGCTGCCGGTGGCGGCGCTGGCGAATCTGTCCAAGACTTGGCAGGCGGCGCGGCTGGGCGGCGATCTGCAGCTCAAGGTCGGCCAGTTCAGCCGCAAGGGCGGCCAATTGGCCGGCAATCTCCAGCTCAGCTGGCTGGGCGCGGCCTCGCCGTTGAGCCCATTGTCTCCGTTTGGCTCTTACCAGATGGACGTCAACGGCGCCGGCGCGGGCGTGGCGTTGAACGTGGCGACGCTGGATGGGCCGCTGAATCTGAGCGGGCAGGGGCAGTGGCAGCCGGGAGCGGCCTTCGCGCTGAGCGGCAGCGCCGACAGCCCTCCGGAGAAATACGACGCCTTGAAGCCGTTGATGTTGATGCTGGGTAAACCGAGCGGACCGACCAGCGTGCAATGGCAGATTCGTCCCGGGGCTTGATGCCCGTTCATTTGTCATTTTATGGAATTTTCTTGTGATTTTTCCTGTCTGGCGTTACTATAGAAAGGTTTAACCAAACGGGACTGATGCGCCAGGCATCGAGTCCCGTTCTTCACATAAAGCAATTCGAAAAGGGTAGGGACAGATCCCATCTGTCGCGGCCAGGGTCTTGCGCGAGCAAGGCGGCCAGGCGGGCGGACGGGGTCAAACAAACCGGCGCAGCCGGTTTTTCCTTACCCGCCGCAAACGCAATAGGAGCAGCTTGTGTCAACCGTACCCGCAATCCTTGTCTTGGCCGACGGCACCGTGTTCAAGGGCAGTGCTACCGGGGCCGCCGGACATACGGTGGGCGAGGTGGTGTTCAATACCGCCATCACCGGCTATCAGGAGATTTTGACCGACCCCTCCTATACCAAACAGATCGTCACCCTGACTTATCCCCATATCGGCAACGTCGGCGCGAATTCGGAAGACACCGAATCTCGCGCCGTTTTTGCATCCGGCCTGATCATTCGCGATCTGCCGCTGTTGCACAGCAACTTCCGCGCCGAAGATTCCTTGTCCGCTTATCTGAAGCGGCACAATGTCGTCGCCATCGCAGACATCGATACCCGCCGCCTGACCCGCATCCTGCGCGAAAAGGGCGCCCAGGCGGGCTGCGTCATGGCCGGGGATGTCGATGAGGCGCGCGCGCTGGAACTGGCGCGGGGCTTCGGCTCCATGGCCGGCCAGGATCTGGCCCAGGTGGTCAGCTGCGACAAGCCGTACGCCTGGACCGAGCGCGAGTGGACATTGGGCGCCGGCTATCAAGTGCAGTCGTCTACCCGCTTCCACGTGGTCGCCTACGACTTCGGCGTCAAGCACAATATTCTGCGCATGCTGGCCGAACGCGGCTGTCAGTTGACGGTGGTGCCGGCCAAGACCCCGGCCGCCGAGGTGCTGGCGCTGAATCCGCACGGCGTCTTCCTGTCCAACGGCCCTGGCGATCCGGAACCGTGCGATTACGCCATCGCCGCCATCCGGGACATCCTGAACGCCAAGCTCGCGGTATTCGGCATTTGCCTCGGCCATCAACTGTTGGGCCTGGCTAGCGGCGGCAAGACGTCCAAGATGAAGTTCGGCCACCACGGCGCCAACCATCCGGTGCAGGACCTGGACAGCGGCCGGGTGATGATCACCAGCCAGAACCATGGTTTCCAGGTGGATGAAACCAGCCTGCCGGCCAACGTGCGCGTGACTCACCGTTCCTTGTTCGACGGCACGGTGCAGGGCATCGCATTGACCGACCGTCCGGCCTTCTCCTTCCAGGGCCACCCGGAAGCCAGCCCGGGGCCGGAAGACGTCGCTTATCTGTTCGACCGTTTCATCGCCTCGATGGCGGAACGCGTTTAAGCGGGGAGCGGGGACATGCTGGGGATTACCGATCTCACCACCTATCTGCTGGGCGCCGTTCTCATTGTGCTGTTGCCGGGGCCCAACTCCATGTATGTGCTGTCGGTGGCCGCGCAGCGCGGCACGCGCGCCGGCTTTGCCGGCGCCGGCGGTATCATCATCGGCGACTTTATCCTGATGACGCTGGCGGCGACTGGCGCGGCCGGTCTGCTGAAGGCCAACCCGATGCTGTTCGCCGTGGTCAAGTATCTGGGCGGCGGCTATCTGGCCTGGCTGGGCTTCAATATGCTGCGCGGCGCGCTGACGGCCTGGCGCCGCTCCGCCCGCGGCGAAGCGGCCGAGGCCAAGTCGGTGCTGGTGGGAGAGGAAAATCCTTTTGTCAAAGCCTTGCTGATCAGCTTGATGAATCCGAAGGCCATCCTGTTTTTCGTGTCCTTCTTTGTTCAATTCGTTGATCCCGCTTACCCGCATCCTGCGCTGACCTTCGTCGCGCTGGGGCTGATCGTGGAAGCGTGCAGCACGCTGTATCTGACCGCGCTGATCGTTGCCGGCCACCGGCTGGCCCAGGCCTTCCGCCGGCGTCGCAAGTTGAGCGCGGCGCTGGGCGGCTCGGTGGGCGCGCTGTTCGTCGGCTTCGGCGCCAAGCTGGCCGCGGCCAGCTTGTAACGCAGAGATTTAATATTCGCCGTGAAGCGGTTGGGCGCCCCAGGCGTCCGGGCTTCGCGGCAAACAAAATGCAATCATAAAGAGTAGAACCATGCCAAAGCGTAGCGACCTCAAAAGCATTCTGATCATCGGAGCCGGCCCCATCGTCATCGGCCAGGCCTGCGAATTCGACTACTCCGGCGCGCAAGCGTGCAAGGCCCTGCGCGAAGAGGGCTACAAAGTCATCCTGGTGAACTCCAACCCGGCCACCATCATGACCGATCCGGACATGGCCGATGTCACCTACATCGAGCCCATCACTTGGAAAGTGGTGGAAAAGATCATCGCCAAGGAGCGCCCGGACGCCATCCTGCCGACCATGGGCGGCCAGACCGCGCTGAACTGCGCGCTGGACCTGGCCAAGAACGGGGTGTTGGAAAAATACAAGGTGGAGCTGATCGGCGCCACCGAGGACGCCATCGACAAGGCCGAAGACCGCGGCCGTTTCAAGGAAGCGATGGCCAAGATCGGCCTGTCCTGCCCGCTGTCCTTTGTTTGCCACACCATGGAAGCGGCGCTGGACGCGCAGTCCAAGGTGGGCTTCCCGACACTGATCCGCCCGTCCTTCACCATGGGCGGTTCCGGCGGCGGCATCGCCTACAACCGCGAAGAATTCCTGGCCATCTGCGAGCGTGGTTTCGAAGCCTCTCCCACCCATGAGCTGCTGATCGAACAATCGGTGCTGGGCTGGAAAGAGTACGAAATGGAGGTGGTGCGCGACAAGAACGACAACTGCATCATCATTTGCTCGATCGAGAACTTCGACCCGATGGGCGTGCACACTGGCGACTCCATCACCGTGGCGCCGGCGCAAACGCTGACCGACAAGGAATACCAGATCATGCGCAACGCCAGCCTGGCGGTGCTGCGCGAGATCGGCGTGGACACCGGCGGCTCCAATGTGCAGTTCGCCACCAATCCGGCCACCGGCGAAATGATCGTCATCGAAATGAACCCGCGCGTCAGCCGTTCCTCGGCCTTGGCGTCCAAGGCCACCGGCTTCCCCATCGCCAAGATCGCCGCCAAGCTGGCGGTGGGCTTCACGCTGGACGAATTGAAGAACGACATCACCGGCGGCGCCACCCCGGCCTCCTTCGAACCGTCCATCGACTACGTGGTCACCAAGATTCCGCGTTTCGCCTTTGAAAAATTCCCGCAGGCCGACGACCGCCTGACCACCCAGATGAAGTCGGTGGGCGAGGTGATGGCGATGGGCCGCACCTTGCAGGAATCGATGCAGAAAGCGCTGCGCGGCCTGGAAACCGGCCTGGCCGGCTTCGACCCGGTCACGAGCGACGAAGCGGCTATCCGCCATGAACTGGGCACGCCGGGACCGGAGCGCATCCTGTACGTGGCCGACGCTTTCCGCATCGGCATGAGCCGCGACGATATCCACGCGGTCAGCAAGATCGACCCCTGGTTCCTGGCGCAGATCGAAGACCTGATTGGCGAAGAGCAAGCGCTGGCCGGCCGCAAGATCGAAGAACTGGACTACGCAGAACTGCGCCGCTTGAAGCGCAAGGGCTTCTCCGACCGTCGTCTGGGCGAGCTCTTGGGCTCGGACCAGGCCGCGGTGCGCGCCAAGCGCTGGAGCCTGAACCTGCACCCGGTGTACAAGCGCGTGGACACCTGCGCCGCCGAATTCGCCACCAACACCGCCTATATGTACTCCAGCTACGAGGAGGAGTGCGAGTCCAACCCGTCCGACCGCAAGAAGGTGATGGTGCTGGGCGGCGGGCCGAACCGCATCGGTCAGGGCATCGAGTTCGACTACTGCTGCGTGCACGCTGCGCTGGCGCTGCGCGAATCCGGTTTCGAGACCATCATGGTCAATTGCAACCCGGAAACCGTATCCACCGACTACGACACCTCCGACCGCCTGTACTTCGAACCGTTGACGCTGGAAGACGTGCTGGAAATCTGCCGTATCGAAAAACCGTTCGGCGTCATCGTCCAGTACGGCGGCCAGACCCCGCTGAAACTGGCGCGCGCGCTGGAAGCCAACGGCGTGCCCATCATCGGCACCACCCCGGATATGATCGACGCCGCCGAGGACCGCGAGCGCTTCCAGAAGCTGCTGCACGAGCTGGGCCTGAAGCAGCCGCCCAACCGCACCGCGCGCGCGCCGGCCGAAGCGATGAAGCTGGCCGAGGAAATCGGCTATCCGCTGGTGGTGCGCCCGTCCTACGTGCTGGGCGGCCGCGCGATGGAAATCGTCCACGAGCCGGCCGATCTGGAGCGTTATATGCGCGAGGCGGTGAAGGTGTCCAATGACAGCCCGGTGCTGCTGGACCGCTTCCTCAACGATGCCATCGAAGTCGACGTCGACTGCGTGTCCGACGGCGAGAACGTGGTGATCGGCGGCATCATGCAGCACGTGGAGCAGGCCGGGGTTCACTCCGGCGATTCCGCCTGCTCGTTGCCGCCGTACAGCCTGTTCCCGGCGGTGCAGGATGAAATCCGCCGCCAGACAGTGGCCATGGCCCGCGCTTTGAACGTGGTTGGCCTGATGAACGTGCAGTTCGCCATTCAGGGCGACACCATCTACGTGCTGGAAGTGAATCCGCGCGCCAGCCGCACCGTGCCCTTCGTCTCCAAAGTGACTTCCGCGCCGCTGGCCAAGATCGCGGCGCGCGCGATGGCCGGCATCGGCCTCAACGAGCAGGGCTTCACCAAGGAGGTGATTCCGCCGTTCTACGCGGTGAAGGAAGCGGTATTCCCCTTCATCAAGTTCCCCGGCGTGGACACCATCCTGGGGCCGGAAATGAAGTCCACCGGCGAGGTGATGGGCGTGGGCAAAACCTTTGCCGAAGCCTATGTGAAGGGCCAGCTGGGCGCAGGCGACCGTCTGCCCAAGACCGGCAAGGTGTTCTTGTCCGTGCGCGACAGCGACAAGAACGGCGCGGTGGAAGTGGCGCGCGAACTGCAGCGGTTAGGCTTTGGCGTCTGCGCGACGCGCGGCACCGCCAAGCATTTGTCCGCGGCTGGCATCGTGGTGCAGGTGGTCAACAAGGTTAATGAAGGCCGCCCGCACATCGTCGACATGATCAAAAACTCGGAAATCGATCTGCTGATCAACACCGTCGACGAAAAGCGCCAGGCGATTCAAGACAGTCACTCCATCCGCCGTTCGGCCTTGCAGGCGCGGATTCCGCAGTACACCACCCTGGCCGGTGCCAAGGCGGTGTGCGTGGGCATGGCCCACGCCGAGGAGTTCGACGTCTACAGCGTGCAGGAACTGCACAGCCAGATTCAGGGCTGAGTCCTGACGCGGGGGCTTGGAAGCGGGAGGGGTTTGCCGTTACAATCCCTCCCATAACCCGCTACTTCAAGCCGCCGTCCAGTACGGCGGCTTGTGCTTTTGATGAAGGCGGATGCCGCCTCTGGAGAGAATTCTGAAATGATCAAAGTCCCGTTGACCGTGCGCGGTGCCGAGCTGCTGAAAGAAGAGCTGCAACGCCTCAAGAGCGTGGAACGTCCGGCAGTGATCGAGGCGATTGCCGAGGCTCGCTCGCATGGCGACCTGTCCGAGAACGCCGAATACGACGCCGCCAAGGAGCGTCAGGGTTTTGTCGAAGGCCGCATCGCCGAACTGGAAGGCAAGATTTCCAACGCGCTGATCGTGAACCCGGCTGAACTGGACGCCGACGGCCGCGTGGTGTTCGGCGCCACCGTCGAACTGATGGACCTGGAGACGGAGGAAAACGTCACCTACCAGATCGTTGGCGACGACGAGGCCGATATCAAGGTATGCAAGGTGTCGGTGAACTCCCCGATCGCGCGCGCGCTGATCGGCAAGGAAGCCGGCGACGTGGCCGAGGTGGTGGCTCCGGGCGGCATCCGCGAATACGAAGTGCTCGACGTCAAATACATCTGAGTCCCGCCGACGAGCGGGCCGGACGGTCCGCGCGCGGCGCGGCGTGGGAGAGGGACTGAGACATGGATGGATTGCGTTCCATCGCCAAGACGTTCTGGATTGGCGGCTTATGGGTAATCGGCATCATCGTGGCGCCGGTGCTGTTCGCCATGCTGGACCGGGTCACCGCCGGCATGGTGGCTGGTAAGCTGTTCGCCAGCATCGCCTGGGTAGGGCTGGTGTGCGGGGCGATTCTGCTGGTGGACCATATCCGCCGCAACGGCGCGGCCGGGGTCAAGGAAAGCGGCTTCTGGCTGGTGATGGGCATGCTGGCCTGCACGCTGATCAATCATTTCGCCGTCACTCCCATCATCGCCAACCTCAAAGCGCAGATGAATCATGCGGCCGAAGGCCTGTTCGGCGGCGGCTTCGCCACCTGGCATGCGATTTCCAGCCTGATCTATCTGATGCAGAGCTTGATGGGTTTGGTTTACGTCTGGCGCAACGACTAAGAACCTGTTCACGATCTGCTGCGCGTTGTGAGAGGTTGCACGGTGAGTACCGCTTCGAAATGCTGATGTGCCACTTGACCATTCCGCTTTTTCGCTCGTTTTCGCCTTGTCTCGCTCTTGCTCGCGAGATCTTGGACACGTTCTAAGGCGCCGTTCACGGTTCGTGAATATCCCGTTTGGAGCGGACAAAACAAAAGCGGTGGCATGCCACCGCTTTTCTTCAAGCGCGATCGCCGTGAACGGCGTTCAGCCTTTCAGCGCCTGCTTGTTCTTGGGCAGAATGATGCGTTGTTTATCGCTTGGACGCCACAGCACCAGCAACTTGCCGATGTGCTGGACCGGGGCGGCGCCCAGGTCTTCGCAGATCTGCTCGAACATGGCGACGCGCGCTTCGCGGTCGTCGCCCTGCACGCGGACCTTGATCAGTTCGTGTGCGTCCAGATTGATGGCGATTTCGCGGATCACCGCTTCGGTCAGGCCGTTGTTGCCTATCATCACCACCGGGTTGAGGTCGTGCGCCAGTCCCTGCAGATACTTGCGCTGGAACGGCTTGAGTTCAATTTTCATGAGAAATACGGATTTACAAAGCAAAAGCCGATTCTACTCGAGTTGGACGCTTTCCCAAAGTCCGGACCTAAAATAAATGAAAAACAACAGGATAGCGCGGCTGACCTGTTGCCCACCTTTTTAAGAGCACAGCGCAATGGCTAGAAGCAAGAGCAGCAACCACTGGTTGCAGGAACACGTCAACGATCCCTATGTCAACCAAGCGCAGAAAGACGGCTACCGCGCGCGGGCCGCTTACAAGCTGCTGGAAATCAACGACAAGGACAAGCTGATCCGTCCCGGCACGGTATTGGCCGATCTGGGGTCCACCCCCGGCAGTTGGTCGCAGGTGGCGGCGCGCATCGTCGGCGACAGCGGCAAGGTGTTCGCGCTCGACATTCTGGACATGGACCCGGTGCCCGGCGTCGACTTCATCCAGGGCGACTTCCGCGAGGAAGAAGTGCTGGCGCAATTCGTGCAATTGCTCGGCGGCCGCGAATTGGACCTTGTAATTTCCGATATGGCGCCCAATATGTCAGGCATGAGCGCCATTGACCAGGCCAGAAGTTTTCTGTTGTGCGAGCTGGCGTTGGAATTTGCGCGAGATCATTTGAAACCTGGCGGCCATTTTCTCGTCAAAGTGTTCCAGGGCAGCGATTTCCAAGCCTATCTCAAGTCCATGCGCGAGCTGTTCGACGAGGTAGTCACCCGCAAGCCGAAAGCGTCGCGCGACCGTTCCAGCGAAATTTACCTGCTGGGCAAAGGCCGACGCTGACATAAAGTGGCTCGCGGCGTACAATCAAAGCAAATATCTAGACAAGCAACCAAAAAGTCAGGGCACAGAGGAGTCCGCTACTCGTGAACAATATCGGCAAAAACATCGCGATATGGGTCATCATCGGTTTGGTACTGATGACGGTATTCAATCAGTTCAACAAGCGTCAGGATACCCAGAATCAGCTTGAATATTCGCAGTTCATCAGCGATGTCGAGTCCGGCAAGGTCCAGTCCCTGGCCATAGAAGGCCACCCGCTGCGCGGGCAATGGCTGAAAGGCAAGCTGACCGACGGCTCCGCGTTCAGCACCTACGCGCCTTACGACCCGCAACTGGTCGACGACCTGATCAAGAACAACGTTCGTTTCTCCGCCAAGCCGGAAGAGGAACCGTCGATGCTGATGAATATTTTCATCAGCTGGTTCCCGATGCTGCTGCTGATAGGCGTATGGGTGTTCTTCATGCGCCAGATGCAGGGGGGCGGCAAGGGCGGCGCGTTCTCCTTCGGCAAGAGCAAGGCCAGAATGTTGGATCAGGACGCCAATACCGTTACTTTCGCTGACGTCGCCGGTTGCGACGAGGCTAAGGAAGAAGTGAAGGAGATCGTCGATTATCTGCGTGACCCTTCCCGCTACCAGAGCTTGGGCGGCCGCATTCCGCGCGGCATCTTGCTGGCCGGCTCGCCTGGTACCGGCAAGACCTTGCTGGCCAAGGCCATCGCCGGCGAAGCCAAGGTGCCGTTCTTCAGCATTTCCGGTTCCGATTTCGTTGAAATGTTCGTCGGCGTGGGCGCGGCTCGCGTGCGCGACATGTTCGAGCAGGCCAAGAAGAACTCGCCGTGCATCATCTTCATCGACGAGATCGACGCGGTTGGTCGCCAACGCGGCGCCGGTCTGGGCGGCGGCAACGACGAGCGTGAACAGACGCTGAACCAGCTTCTGGTGGAAATGGACGGTTTCGACACCAATTCCACCGTGATCGTGATCGCCGCGACCAACCGTCCGGACGTGCTGGACCCTGCGCTGCAGCGTCCGGGCCGTTTCGACCGTCAGGTGGTGGTTCCGCTGCCCGATATCCGCGGCCGTGAACAGATTCTGGGCGTGCACATGCGCAAGGTGCCGATTGCCGCCGACGTCAATGCCGAGGTGATCGCGCGCGGCACGCCGGGTTTCTCCGGCGCCGACCTCGCCAACCTGATCAACGAAGCCGCCTTGTTCGCAGCGCGTCGCAACAAGCGCCTGGTGGACATGGAGGACCTCGAGTCCGCCAAGGACAAGATCATGATGGGCGCAGAGCGCCGCAGCATGGTGATGACCGACGAAGAGAAGCGCAACACCGCTTACCACGAGTCCGGCCACGCCGTCGTCGCCAAGCTCTTGCCCAAGGCGGACCCGGTGCACAAGGTCACCATCATCCCGCGCGGCCGCGCGCTGGGCGTGACCATGCAGTTGCCGGAGCAGGACCGCTTCGCCTATGACCGAGGTTATCTGCTGGACCGCATCGCCATCTTGTTCGGCGGCCGCATCGCGGAAGAGCTGTTCATGAATCAGATGACCACCGGCGCTTCCAACGACTTCGAGCGCGCCACGCAAATGGCGCGCGACATGGTGACCCGCTACGGCATGAGCGACAAGCTGGGCCCGATGGTGTACGGCGAGAACGAGGGCGAAGTCTTCCTCGGCCGCTCCATCACTACCCACAAAAATCTGTCTGAAGCCACCATGCAGCAGGTGGACGCTGAAATTCGCCGCATTATCGACGAGCAATACGCGCTGGCGCGCCGCTTGCTGGAAGAGAACCGCGACAAAGTCGAGGCGATGACCGCCGCGCTGCTGGAATGGGAAACCATCGATGCGGATCAGATCAACGACCTGATGGACGGCAAGCCGCCGCGTCCGCCCAAGCCTGGCGCTGGTTTCGCGACCAAGCCGCAGGAAGACAAACCGACGCCGCCGGCCGCCGAGCCGACCGCCGATCCGGCCCAGGAAGTCTGAGTCCCTCGGTCATCAAGCCGGGCAAGCCTTGACAGGCTTGCCCGGCTTTTTTGCGACAACACCCCTCCATCCATGAGTGTAGTTCAGATCATGAAACCCTCTTTGCAATGCGGGCGCTTCACGCTCGATCTGTCCCGTCCCCTGGTGATGGGCATTCTGAACGTCACCCCGGACTCCTTTTCCGACGGCGGGCGTTTCAACGCCTTGGACCAGGCGCTGAGCCACTCCGAGCAAATGCTGGCGGACGGCGCGGCCATTCTCGATATCGGCGGCGAATCGACACGACCGAACGCGCCTCATGTCACCCCTGAACAGGAAATGGAGCGGGTGCTGCCGGTGTTGGAGCGTTTGCGAGAGCTAGGCGCGCCGCTGTCGCTGGACACGCGGCGCACTGTGGTCATGCGCGAGGCGCTGGCCATGGGCGCGGTGGATCTGGTCAACGATGTGTCTGCGTTGGAAGACGCGGGCGCGTTGGAGTTGGTGGCGGCTTCGGATGCCGCAATTTGTCTGATGCACAAGCAGGGCAACCCGGACACGATGCAGGATCGGCCGGAATACGCGGACGTGGTGGCTGAAGTGGCCGGCTATCTGGCGCGCCGTGTCCAGCTTTGTCTGGATGTTGGCATCGCCCGCGGCAGGCTGCTGGTTGACCCCGGCTTTGGTTTCGGCAAGACGCTGGAACACAATCTGGCCTTGCTGCGCGGACTGCCGGAGATTGAACGCGCCGCCGGCGCGCCGTTACTGGTGGGTTTGAGCCGCAAATCCATGCTGGGCGCGATCACTGGCGAAGCGACACCGGCGGAGCGGCTGGGCGCCAGCGTGGCAGTGGCGCTGGAGTCGGCGCGGCGCGGCGCGCGCATCATTCGCGTGCATGACGTGAAGGCCACGCGCCAGGCCTTGCAAGTGCTGGATGCCTTGAAAGTTTGAACTGAAAGGGGTGTCTGGCGCACAATAGCCGGCGTAGCGATTACAGCGGTTGGCCAGAAGCCGGCCGGATTCGAGAGAGAAACATGAGCCGTAAATACTTTGGCACCGATGGCGTGCGCGGCGAGGTCGGTCAATTCCCGATTACGCCTGAATTCGTGATGAAACTGGGCTATGCCGCCGGCCGCGTTTTGGTCGACCACGACAAGGCGCATCGTCCTACGGTCTTGATCGGCAAGGACACCCGAATTTCCGGCTATATGCTGGAAGCGGCGCTGCAAGCCGGCTTTTCCGCCGCCGGCGTCAATGTGCTGCTGACCGGCCCGTTGCCGACGCCGGGCATCGCCTACCTGACCCGCGCGCTGCGTCTCGAGGCCGGGGTGATGATCTCCGCTTCGCATAATCCCTTCCAGGATAACGGCATCAAGTTCTTCGCCGAAGGCGGCAAGAAGCTGGACGATGCCGTTGAGTTGGAAATCGAGGCGATGCTGGAGCAGCCGATGGCGACCAATCCGTCCGAACAATTGGGCCGGGTGCGTCGCATCGAGGGCGCGGTGGAGCGCTACATCGAGTTCTGCAAGAGCAGCTTTCCCAACGATCGCGATCTCAAGGGCTTGAAGCTGGTGGTGGATTGCGCCCACGGCGCCACTTACCACGTAGCGCCCAAGGTGTTCCATGAACTGGGCGCGGAGGTGGTCACCATCGGCGGCGAGCCGGACGGCTACAACATCAACGAGAAGGTGGGCGCCACCTATCCCAAGACTTTGCAGGTAGCGGTGCTGGAGCACCACGCCGACTACGGCATCGCGCTGGACGGCGACGGCGACCGGCTGATCATGGTGGACCGCGAAGGCACCGTGTACGACGGCGATCAGCTGATCTACGTGATCGCCAAGGCGCGCGCGGCCAGGGGCGAGCTCAAGGGCGGCGTGGTCGGCACGGTGATGACCAATCTGGCGATGGAACTGGCGCTAAACAAATTGGGCGTGGAGTTTGGCCGCGCCAAGGTGGGCGACCGCTATGTGCTGGAAATGCTGCATGGCAAAGGTTGGCAGGTGGGCGGCGAAGCTTCCGGCCATATCTTGTGCCTGGACTGCCACTCTACCGGCGACGGCATCATTTCCAGCTTGCAAGTCCTGGCTAGCCTGACGGATCTGGGCATGAGCCTGGCCGACGCCTGCAGCGACTGGCAGCCGTATCCGCAGACGCTGATCAATGTTCGCCATAACGGCTGCGATTGGAAGAGCGCCTCCGCGGCGTCGCTGGCCGCCGCCGAGCAGGCTTTGCAAGGCCGCGGCCGCGTGGTGTTGCGTCCGTCCGGCACTGAGCCGGTGGTGAGGGTGATGGTGGAAGCCGACGACAAGGCTCTGGCCGATCAGTGGGCGCAGTCCATTGCGGCGGCGATCCAGAGCGTCGCCTGATTGCCACAGCCGGCAAGTGCCGGCATCAGCATGAAAACGCCATACATTGTTTGTTTGGCGTTTTTTTATTGCCTGGATTTGGAAAGATGCGGAGCTTACTGTTTTCAGGAAAAACATACAGATAGCGACTTTGCGTGCAACTGTATCTAATGACATCTTTTTGTCATTGCGCTCTGGTTAGAATCAGCGCTCCTTACGCTCGTGATGAACCCAGACCATGAAAACAGCAACAGCATTCAGGACCTTGAGCCCTATCGCCATGGCAGTGGCGTTGGCGACTCCGGTCTTGGCCCAGGCCGCTTGCGGCGCCGCCGGCGCCACTTTAATCCATGATGTGCAGGGCCGCGTCGTCGGAAGCCCCATGCAGGGCAAGACCGTCACTGTGGAAGGCGTCGTCAGCGGTGCCTTCACCGGGGCCGGGCAATTGCGAGGCTTCTACCTGCAAGAAGAGGTGCGGGATCAGGATGCCGACCCGACCACCTCGGAAGGCATCTTCGTGTTTCTCGGCAATCTGGCGGCGCCGACGCTTAAACCCGGCGATGTGGTGCGCGTCACTGGCAAAGTGTCCGAGTACAGCCGCAAGGGCGACGCCGCCAGCGAAACCCAGATCACCCCGGCCACGATCGCCGCGGTGGAGCAGTGCGCTTACAGCGAGCCCTTGAGCTACGCCACGTTGCGGCTGCCCTTGCAATCCAGCGCTCAGCTGGAGGCGCTGGCCGGCATGGCCGTGCGCCTGGAAGGACCGGTCTACGTCGCCGCCAATTACGACTATGGCCGCTACGGCGAGCTGACGCTGTCCAGCCAGCCGCGGCTGTGGACCGCCACCCAGCGTTTTCTGCCCGGCAGCGCCGAAGCCAAGGCGCTGACCGAGGCCAATCAATTGGACAAGCTGACCCTGGACGACGGCCTGCAGATCCAAAACGCCAATGCCTGGCTGCCGGCGCCCGGCGGCTTGTCCGCCAGCCAGACCTTGCGCAGCGGCGACCGTCTGGACGGCGTGACCGGCGTGGTCAGCTACGCCTTTGGCAAATATCGGCTGCAACCGCTGGCCGCGCCGAGCGTGGTGGCCAGTAATCCGCGCCCCGGCGCGCCCAAGCGTAAGCCGGAGAGCGTGCGCTTCGCCAGCTTCAATGTGCTCAACTTCTTCAATGGCGACGGCCAAGGCAAGGGGTTTCCGACGCCGCGCGGCGCCAAGACTCAGCAGGATTTCGAGCGCCAACGCGCCAAGATCGTGGCCGCGATTCGTCAATTGGACGCTGATGTAGTGGGCCTGATGGAAATCGAGAATGATGGCTTCGACCGCTACTCGGCGATTCAGGACTTGGTGAATGCGCTAAATCAGGGCCAACCCCAGCCCAAGCAATATCAATTCGCCAACCCCGGCCTGCCGCAAGTGGGCAGCGACGCGATCACCACCGGCCTGATCTACCGTCCGACCGTGGTGACGGCGGAGGGCAAGGCCGAGGTGAGGGTGGTAGGCAATCCGCAGAAGAACCGGCCGGCCTTGTTGCAGACTTTTGTGCTGGACGCCAAGAGCAAGACCCGGGTCACCGTGGCGGTCAACCATCTGAAGTCCAAGGGCAGCAGCTGCGCGGACATGGTAGTGGACGGGCAGGCCGACGTGGATAAGGGCGACGGTCAGGGCAATTGCAATCTGACCCGGGTGCAGGCGGTGCGCGATCTGATGGCGTGGTACGCCACCCGTCCGCAGCCCGGCCCTAACGACGGCATGCTATTGCTGGGCGATATGAATTCCTACGCCAAGGAAGATCCGATCCGTGCCTTTGAAAACGCGGGCTTCAACAACCTGCTGACGCGTTGGAGCCGCGATGCCTATTCCTATGTATTCAACGGTGAATCCGGCAACCTGGACCATGCCTTGGCCGATAAGCCGCTGAGCTCCATGGTGCTGGCCGCCGGGGAGTGGCACATCAACGCCGATGAGCCGACGGCGCTGGAGTACAGCAGCGAGTTCAGGAGCGCGGAGCAGCAGCAGAAATACTACGCGGCGGACGCTTACCGTTCTTCGGATCATGATCCCTTGTACGTCGACGTGGCGCGTCGCGGCAACGCGGTGGCGGCAGCGGACGAAGGCGGCCTGGCGTTGCTGCTGGGCTTGGGCGCATTAGGAGCGACGGCGCTGTGGCGCCGCAAGCGCTGAAGACCCTGGCCGGCCGGCTGCAGCTGGGTTTATGCCTCGTCGTCCTGCTGCCGCTGGCCGCGCCTTGGGGCGCGGGGGCGCTGGCGTGGCGTTTCGAGCCTTGGAACGCCGAGGAGTGGTGGCGGGCGCTGAGCGGCGGCTGGGTGCATGCCGACGCGCGCCACGCCTGCTTAAACAGCGCGGCGCTGGCTGTGCTGGCCTGCTTGGGGCAGGGACGGGCGTCGCTGCTGCTGGGGTTGGCGCTGGCGGCGCCGCCGCTAATCGCCGTCATGCAGTGGCTGTGGCCGACGCCGCAGGCTTTTGTCGGCGCATCCGGCCTGGTGTATTGCTGGTGGGCGGCGCTGGCACTGACGCAGCCGCGCTGGCGCGGCTTATGGCTGGCCGCCCTGCTGGCCCGGCTGGTGTGGCAAAGCCTGTTTCCAGGCAATTGGAGCGGCGGCGAGCCGGTCTTGACGTCGGCGCATTGGAGCGGCGCGGTCTTGGGTATGTTGGCCGCCTGCGGCTGGCTGCGCCGGGCTCAGTTATTGACGACGCGCGGCACTCTCGGCGCCACTGCGCACATCAGTTCGTAGCCCAAAGTGCCCGCGCCGGCGGCGACTTGTTCTATCGGCACTTGAGGGCCCCACAGTTCAACCCGGCTGCCAATGCCGGCTTGAGGCAGTGCGCTCAGGTCCACCGCCAGCATGTCCATGGATACCCGGCCGACGATGCCGCTGGGCAGGCCATCCACCGCGACCGGCGTGCCGTTGTCGGCGATGCGCGGATAGCCGTCGGCGTAGCCGCAAGCGACGATGCCGACGCGCATGTCGCGTTCGGCCACTAGGCGTCGACCGTAGCCGACGGCGTCGCCGGCTGGCACCTTTTGCTCCGCGATGACCCGGCTGCTCAGCGTCATCGCCGCCTGTAGGCCCAAGCCGGCGGCGTCGATGTCGGCGAAGGGAGAACAGCCGTAGAGCGCGATGCCGGGGCGCACGATGGCGCCGTGGGTATGCGGGTGGCGGAACAGCGCGGCGGAGTTGGCGGCGCTGACTGGCAGCGCGCTGGGCGCGATCAAGGGCTGGAAGCGCCCCCATTGTTCGGCGACGCCGTAGTCGTCGTCGGCGGTGGCGAAGTGGGTCATCAGCGCATCGACGCGCGCGCCGGGTTGAGCGCGCAATTGCGCGAGCGCGGCGGGGGCCTCCGCCGGGGTGAAGCCCAGCCGGTTCATGCCGCTATTGATCTTCAGCCAAACGGAAACCGGCTGTTTGGCGGAACCTTTGGCCAGCCAGCTTATCTGTTGTTGGGAATGTACCGCGCCGCCTAGCCGGTAATGCGCCATCGCCGCGGCTTCCTCGGCGTCGAAAGCGCCTTCCAGCAGTACGATGTCCTGTTGGATGCCCGCTTCGCGCAAGCGGACGGCGTCCTCGATATTGAGCAGGGCGAAGCCGTCGGCGACATCGGCCAAGGCTTGGACCGCATCCAGCAGTCCATGGCCGTAGGCATTGGCCTTGAGCACGGCGTATGCCTTGGCTTGAGGGGCCTGGGCGCGGGAAAGCAGGTAGTTGTGGCGGATGGCGGCGCGGTGGATTTCCACCTGGATAGGGCGAGTCATGTCAAGAAAGTCTGCGTTGGAGGTGTGCTATTATAAGCCCCTGGTGATGTACCCCGATAACGCAGCCGCGCCAGGATCGTCCTGAACGGAGACATGGCGGCAAGCGGAACAAAATGGACACTCTGCAAATACTTCTCGATTTTTTCACTGGCTACGGCTATGTCGCCGTATTCACCGTGTTGCTGGTATGCGGCTTCGGCGTGCCGATTCCCGAAGACATCACCTTGGTGGCCGGCGGTATTATTTCCGGCCTAGGCTACACCAATGTGCATTGGATGTTTCTCGTCGGCATGGCCGGGGTGCTGGCAGGCGACGGCATCATGTTCACCGCCGGGCGAGTGTTTGGCAACCGGGTGCTGAAGTTCCGGCCCATCGCGCGGATCCTGACTCAAGAGCGTTTTGAAGCGGTGCAGGAGAAGTTCGAAAAGTACGGCAATTGGGTACTGTTCGTTGCCCGTTTTCTACCCGGACTGCGCTCTCCCATTTTCATTACCGCCGGCATGACTCGCCGCGTTTCCTACTGGCGTTTCTTGCTGATGGACGGCTTCGCCGCCCTGATCTCGGTGCCGGTATGGGTGTATCTGGGCTATTACGGCGCCGCCAACCGCGAGTGGTTGATGACCATGGTGCATCGCGGGCAGGCCGGCATTCTGGCGGTGGTGGCCGCCTTGCTGCTGGGCGTGGCTTTCGTCTGGATGCGCCGCCGTCGTCAGCATCAGTGCGTGAAGAAATAAGCCCGCGCCATCCAATGAAAAAAGCTTCCCTGGGGAAGCTTTTTTTACGTCCTTGCACAGCAGGGGTTCAACCCACTTGCAAGAGCTCCACCTCGAACACCAGAGTGGCGTTGGGAGGAATCACGCCGCCGGCGCCGCGCGCGCCGTAGCCCAGCTCGGCCGGGATGGTCAGCTTGCGTTTGCCGCCCACTTTCATGCCGGCCACGCCTTGGTCCCAGCCCTTGATCACATAGCCGGCGCCCAGCGGGAAGCTGAACGGCTGGAAACGGTCCTTGCTGGAATCGAACTTGGTGCCGTCGGTCAGCCAGCCAGTGTAGTGCACGGTGACTTCCTGGCCGCTGACGGCTTCGGCGCCGTCGCCGATCGCCAGTTCTTCGATAATCAGTTCGCTCATGAGATGTCCTTTCGCGCAAGCGCGGGATGAGGCCCGGCCCGGCGGCGCGAAGCGCGGCGCGCGTCAAGGGCCGTGGCAATCGCGGGATTATAGCAGCCGGACGGCCAGCTTGTGTTTTGCGACGCGTGGCGTATAACGGTAAGGATGCGGGGGCTGCCTCGCATCGTATCCTTGAGGGGGACTTGTCATGGACGCGACTCACGATATCCCGCGCGATCGCCCGGTTGCGCGCAGGGTGGAAACCTCCCGGCCGTTGCAATGGCTGAAAAAAGGCTTCCGCGATTTTCAAAAAGCCCCGGCCGACTGCCTGTTTTACGGCGCGGTATTCGTATTGATGGGGTATTTGCTGACCTTGTACTCCGAACACTCTCCTGAGCTGATCATCACCTTCGCCACCATTTTCCTGTTGGCCGGCCCCTTTCTGGCGATAGGTCTGTACGACATCGCCAAGCAGATGGAGGCTTTCGACGGTCATGGACGGGTCAAGCTGGCGCACAGCATGGCGGCCTGGCGCGTCAACTTGCCGGCTTTCACCTTGTACGCGGCCTTGCTGGCGGTGCTGGTGTTCGGCTGGTTCAGAGTGTCTTTGCTGATGTTCGCGCTGTTCTACGACACCGCCGCCTTGCCATCCTTGAATGACATTGTGGTCAATGCCTTCAATCCGGACAATCTCGCTTTCCTGGTGGCTTACTTCGCGGTGGGCTTCCTGTTTGCTCAGGTGGTATTTTCGGTCAGCGTGGTCTCTATCCCCTTGATGCTGGATAAGGAGGTGGACACCGTCACCGCCATGATCGCCAGCGTGCAGGCGGTGCTGAAGAATCTGCTGACGATGGGCATATGGGCGGCTATCATTGTGACGCTGAGCGCGGTGGGCTTTGCGACTTATTTCCTGGGCCTGATCATCATCATGCCGGTTCTGGCGCTGGCCAGCTGGCATGCTTACCGCGATTTGATCACTTTCGAGAGATGACTGAATAGCCGATGACCCACTCCGTCGTGTTTCTTGACCGGGACAGCTTGCCTGTCCCGGTTCCGCTTTTGCCGTTCCCGTCCGAATATCACGAGTTCCCCTCCACCAGCGTCGAAGACGCGGCGATGAATTGCTCGGGGGCGGACATCGTCATCACCAACAAGGTGCCGTTGCGTCGGGAAACCCTGGAGCAATTGCCCGGGCTTAAGCTGGTGGCGGTGGCCGCCACGGGCTACAACCATATCGACCTGGACGCCTGTCGCGAGCTGGGCATCGCGGTCTGCAATATCCGTCATTATGGCGACGACACCGTGGCCGAACACGCGCTGACCCTGATGCTGGCCCTGGCCAAGAACCTGCCGGCTTATCAGCGCGACGTCGCCGCAGGGGTGTGGCAGCAATCCAGACAGTTCTGCCATTTCGGCGCGCCGATCCGCGATTTGCGCGGCGCGACCCTGGGGATTGTCGGCGCGGGCGGTATTGGCCTGCGCCTGGCGGAGATGGCCGGCGCGCTTGGCATGGAAGTGTTGTTCGTCGAGCGCAAAGGCGCGAAGGCGTTGCGCTCCGGTCATGTGGCTTTTGCCGAGGCCTTGGCGCAGGCCGATGTGATTTCGCTGCATTGCCCGCTGACCGAGGAAACCCGGGACTTGATCGCCCAGCCGGAGCTGATGCTGATGAAGCCCGGCGCCTTGTTGATCAACACCGCGCGTGGGGGCCTGGTTAACGAGGAGGACCTGGTGGCTGCGCTGAAATACGGGCAGCTGGGCGGCGCGGGTTTCGACGTGCTGAGCGAAGAGCCGCCGGTACATGGCAACCCTCTGTTGAAAACCCGCTTGCCCAATTTGATTGTCACCCCTCATGTGGGCTGGGCCAGCCGGCAGGCGATGGAGCGTCTGGCCGCGCAGCTGGTGGACAATATCGCGGCCTTTGTAGCGGGCATAGAGCGCAATCGTTTGTTGTGAGACGCGTTCGTTTCAGGCTTCAAGCCGGCTAAGGCCGGCTTTTTTTAATGATTCATTTTAAATATTATATTTATATAAATGATTCAATATTTTATTTGTTGTTAACTGTTGAAAAACTATTTGCATTTTGTTTATTGTGGGAATAGCATGAAGCTGCTCTTCTGGCTTTGCCAGTACGAGCTGCCCCGCTTGATCGCCGTGGAGGGTTTCCCCCCACGGCTCTTTTTTTGCCTGTCGCCGGGCAATGCAAAACGCCCGGCTGAGCCGGGCGTTGGTCATGAGCAAGCGCTTGTCGGGCGTGCGGCGTCAGTCTGGGATGTCATTTGGGTTGATGCGGGGCTGCTCCTCCGCTCCCATGCCCAACTTGCCGCGAATACAGCCTATGTAGCGGTTCACGTCCGGTCCGCCGCCATGGCGCTGAGCGTGCCAGATCATTTCGCCGAGACAATCCATCATCGCGTGCTGAGCCAGATGTTCGCTGCCGTGGCGCAGCGCTAGCTGGGCGTACAAGGAGCGGATGCCGAAGGGCTGGTCGATGGAGCGTTGTTCCTCAATAGCCACATGCAGGCCCAGGTGCAGGAAGGGATTGCTCTGGCCCATTTCCGGAGTCCACTCCTGTTCCATATACTGTTCCGGCCGATCCAGAATGGCGTGATACTCCGGGTGGTCTATAAGAATGGGGAGCACCATTTTTTCCAGATCGGACAAGTCCGTCCCGGATTTGGATTTCTGCCAGGTGTCGAAGAAGAAGCGCCGGGCGTCCTGCCGGCTGGGATTGAACAACATCGGATAGTGCCTGAGTGGATTCTCGGGAGCGCTCATTATACGAGACGGAGGTGGCCATGACCACGCTTTACGACTTCACCGCCGCGCGCATAGACGGCAGCGAACAGCCGCTGTCGGCGTACACCGGTCAAGTGACGTTGGTGGTGAATACCGCCAGCGAGTGCGGCTACACCCGGCAGTACGCCGGCTTGCAGGATTTGCAGCAAGGCTTGGGCGGCCGCGGGCTGGTTGTGCTGGGATTCCCCTGCAATCAGTTCGGCGGCCAGGAGCCGGGCGACGAGGCCGAGATCGAGCGTTTTTGCCGGACGCGCTTCGAGGTGGATTTCCCCATGTTCGCGAAGGTGGAGGTTAACGGGCCGCGGGCTCATCCGCTGTGGCGCTGGCTGACTCAAGCAGACTCCACCCATCCACACCCGGTGAAGTGGAACTTCACCAAATTCCTGATCGATGCGAAGGGAAGGGTGGTCAAGCGTTACGAGCCGGCGGTGGAGCCGCACGAGTTGCTGGAGGATATCGAGGCTTTATTGCCGCGAGCCGGCTGAGAGCCTGTTCAAAGACTACCGCGCTGCGTGATGCGTGGCCCGGCGGGTACGTGCTCAGAACGTGTTCATGATCTCTCTCTGGCCGGAGAGCTTTTGAACAGGCGCTGACGCCCGCCGCTTGCGACGGGCGTGAGAGGGGATCAGAGGCGGCGGAAAATGACGTCCCACACGCCGTGGCCCAGTTTGATGCCGCGGGCCTCGAACTTGGTCAGCGGGCGGTAGTCCGGGCGTGGCGCGTAGCCATCGGCGGTATTGACCAGCTGCGGCTGGCTGCTGAACACGTCCATGATTTGCAAGGCGTAGTCTTCCCAATCGGTGGCGGCGTGCAGGTAGCCGCCCGGCTTGAGCTTGGTGATCAGCTTCTCCACCAGCGGCGCCTGGATCAAGCGCCGTTTGTTGTGGCGTTTCTTGTGCCAGGGGTCGGGGAAGAAAATATGCACTCCATCCAGGCTGCCGTCGGCCAGCATGTGATCCAGCACTTCCACCGCGTCGTGTCGGATGATGCGCAGATTGCTCAATTCTTTTTCCGCGATCAGCTTGCACAGATTGCCGACGCCGGGAGAGTGCACTTCCACGCCCAGGTAGTCTTGATCCGGATTGGCGGCGGCGATTTCGGCGGTGGCGCCGCCCATGCCAAAGCCGATCTCCAGAATTTTGGGCGCGGCGCGGCCGAAGGCCTGCTCCAGATCGATGCGCTCGGGGCGGTATTCTATGCCCCAGCGCGGCATGCCTTCGTCCATCGCGCGTTGCTGGCCGGGGGACAGATGGCCTTGGCGCAGGACGAAGCTGCGGATGGCGCGTTGAAATGCCGGATTTTCCATAGAGAAGCCTGCTGAAAACTCAAAAAAACCGCGATGTTACCGAATCTTGGCCGCCGAGGCGAGCGCGACGGCGATGCGTTCCGGCGCTTGGGCCAGCGCCGCCAGGTAGACGGCAGTGTCGGGCCAGCGGAGTACCGGCAGCAATTCCCGGCGCAAACGCCTGTTGTCCAACTGCCTGGACTCCATCATATACGACCATAGACCAGCGGAGACCTGGGCGCGGACTTCCTCGCGCGGCAGCAAGGGCGGCAAGACCAGGTCAAGCGTGGCGGCGAGCCGGCGGTACCATTCGCTGATTGGAAGCGGCTGATCGTCGCTGGCGTTGTATACGCGAGGGCCGCCGCGGCATTGCCGCAATGCCGCCACGCAGGCGGCGGCAAGGTCGTCGGCGTGGATGTGATTGCTCCAGCTGTCCTCTTCTGGGCGGATCAGCGGCGTTTGCGAGGCGAAACGGCTCAGCGGAAGGCGGTTGTCGGCGTAGATGCCCGGCGCGCGCAACACGGTCAGTTGACTGCCGTGGGCTGCGGCAAAGCTTCGCAATTGGGTTTCGGCGTCCAAGCGTCGGAAGGCGCGATCGTTGTGCGGGCGAGGACGGGCACCTTCATCCAGCAAAGCGCCATCGGCATTGCCGTACACGCCGCTGGTGCTGATATAGACTAGGCGCTGTGGTATCCTGCAACCTTTTGCCAACGCAGACAACAACTTGCGCATGCGCAAGTCCTTGCGGCCGGTTTCCTGGGGGGGAGCGGTCAGCAGCAGATCGTCGGCCAGGCCGGCCAATCGGCGCAAAGTGACGGGGTTGTCCAGATCGCCCCGGATGGGCGTGACGCCCTGCCGGCGCAGCGCTTCGGCGCTCGCGCTTGAGCGGCATAGCGCCAGCACTCGCCAGCGGCGGGTCAGTTCCGGCAAAGTGCGGCGTGCGACATCGCCGGCGCCGATGATCATCAGGGTTCGCATGATGCGCATTTTAGCCAGATATTGAGTAGAGGAAACAGATGACAGCGCAGGTGAAAGTGCTCCCCAGCGGGCATACATTTGGCGTCGAGCCGCATGAAACCGTATTGGAAGCGGCTTTGCGTCAGGGAGTGGGCCTGCCCTACGGCTGCCGCGACGGGGCATGCGGCGCCTGCAAAGGCAAGGTAGTGGATGGAGAAGTGAGCCAGGATGGTTTCCAGGAAAAAGCCCTGACCGAGGCCGAACGCGCCCAGGGGCTGGCTCTGTTCTGTTGTGCCCGCCCTCAGGGCGACATCACCATCGAGGCTCGCGAAGTGGCTGGAGCGGGCGATATCCAGATCAAGACCTTGCCGTGCCGTGTAGAGAAAATCGAGAAAATCCACGACGTGGCGGTGCTCAAGCTCAAGTTGCCGGTATCGGAGCGCCTGCAGTTCAAGGCTGGTCAATACATCGACATCCTGATGAAGGATGGAAAGAAGCGCAGCTTCTCCATCGCCAACGCGCCGCATGACGACGCTTTTCTAGAGTTGCACATCCGTCATCAACCTGGCGGTTCGTTCTCCGACTACGTGTTCAGTCAGATGAAGGAACGCGAAATCATGCGCTTCAAGGGCCCGCTGGGCTCCTTCTTCCTGCGCGAGGATTCCGACAAGCCCATCCTCTTCGTGGCCAGCGGCACCGGCTTCGCCCCGGTCAAGGGCATTATCGAGCATGCGATCCACAGCGGAATCCAGCGCGAGATGGTGTTCTATTGGGGCGCGCGGACCAAGGCCGACCTCTATATGGCGGAACTGGCCGGGGCCTGGCAGGCGCAGAACCCCAACATCACCTTCATACCGGTATTGTCCGACGCGCTGCCGACAGACGAGTGGGCGGGCCGTACCGGCTTCGTTCATCAGGCGGTGCTGGAGGATTTCGAAAATTTGTCCGGCTATCAGGTTTACGCTTGCGGCGCGCCGCTGATGGTAGAGGCCGCGCACGGCAGCTTCACGCGCGAACGCGGCTTGCCGGAGGATGAATTCTTTTCCGACGCGTTTTTCCTGTCCAAGGATATGGGCGGCAGCAAGTGAGCGCATCGGCTCGACGTGGATGACGAGCGCTAATTTTTGAGATGGAACGGATCCGGACTGTATCGCTTTTCGAGCAACTGTAATGATATAAGTTGCTGATTTTTAGGAAATGAGCCCCTGGCTAGAGCCAGGGGCTTTTTATTTGTCTTGCATCAAATTTGTGAGGCATGCCATTTGATTTGGGTCAATGGGCGGGCGCCCCAACTGGCTAAGATGAGGGTCAAGAAACCTATATGGGGCGTGGCCCCGGAAAAGGAGTGGCGATGGAACTTCTGACTCTGCTTCTCTCCGACGATGTCGGCATTTTAAGCTTGGTGACCATTGTGGTGACTACCCTGGTGGTGCTAGGCGCTCTGGTGGCGATTTTCAAGAACGTGAAAAAGCCGGAGTGAGCGTCCGAGCAAACAGCATGTGTTTATCCTCTTGATGTGTGTGTTGGTGGGTGCGGTGGTGGGCCGCATCCACTTTTTTTTACGTTTTACGCCTTGTTCTTGATCCCGCGTTCTTTTATCGCTTATCACGTCGATAGGCGCTTGTCTTGATTTCTGCTTGCCGGAATATCCCCTTTCTGAATTGTCTCCCGCAATATTTCACGCAGCAATAATTAATAATTATTTAAAAGAAAAGTAAGCAAATATTTTGTGCGCTGCACATTTTATTATTTTGTCATTCTTATGGGTGAGTTCTATAAAGCTTTTGTTCTATTGCCATAGTGGGTGAGATAGGGCAGGGGAAGCTATTTGATGCAGGTCAAACGGATGTTCGACTGTTCTGGCGATCACTAAATCCGAGGTATACCATTGTCTCAGATGATAAGAATTTAATTATATAACAACAGATTTGCAGGTTAATGTACTCTCACGGAGAACGAAAATGTCTACGGAAACTGAAACCCAAGGCGGCGCTCCCAAGCTCAAGCTTGGCGCGCTGACCGCTCTGGTGGTGGGCTCCATGATCGGTGGCGGCATCTTCTCGCTGCCTCAGAACATGGCGGCGGGTGCCGGAGCCGGCGCTATCTTGATCGGTTGGGTGATTACCTTCTTCGGGATGTTGACTCTGGCATTTGCCTTCCAGATGCTGGCCAACCGCAAGCCGGAAGTTGAAGGCGGCGTTTATGGCTACGCCAAGGCGGGTTTTGGCAACTACATGGGCTTCAACTCGGCCTGGGGTTACTGGATTTCAGCCTGGATCGGCAACGTATCCTATTTTGTGGTGATGTTCTCGGCGCTGGCCTTCTGGTTCCCTGTGTTCGGCGAGGGCAATACCACCACCGCCATCGTCTGCGCATCCATCCTGTTGTGGGCCTTGCACTTCCTAGTGCTGCGCGGCGTGCACGGCGCTGCCTTCATCAACACCATCACCACCGTAGCCAAACTGGTCCCGCTGGCGTTGTTCATCCTGTTGGTTATCTTCGCCTTCAAAGTGGATACCTTTAACCTGGATTTCTGGGGCTCGACCAAACTCGGCTCGGTTGTCGACCAAGTGAAGAGCACCATGTTGGTGACGGTATGGGTGTTCATCGGCATCGAAGGCGCATCGATGTTCTCCAGCCGTGCGGAAAACATGAAAGAAGTGGGCAAGGCCACTGTGATTGGTTTCCTGCTGACCATCGCCTTGCTGGTTGCGGTGTCTGTGCTGTCGCTGGGCGTCATGACCCAGGCTGAACTGGCCGCGCTGAAAAACCCGTCCACCGCCTATGTGCTGGAAAAAGCCATCGGTCCCTGGGGCGCCAACTTGATGAACGCCGGTCTGGTGATCTCCGTGGGCGGCGCGTTGTTGGCTTGGACGCTGCTGGCTTCCGAAGCACCCTACCTGGCAGGCAAGGACGGCGTGATGCCCAAGGTATTCGGTACCACCAACGCCAATGGTTCTCCGGCCGCCTCGCTGTGGCTGACCAACGGTCTGATCCAACTGTTCCTGATCATCACGCTGTTCAGTTCCGCGGGTTACCTGGCGCTGCTGTCGCTGGCCACCTCGATGATTCTGATTCCCTACCTGCTGTGCGCCGGCTATGCCTTGCTGGTGGCCAAGCGCGGCGAGGGCTACGCCCAGGGCGAGTCCAGCGGCAAAGAGTTCGGCATCGCCACCATCGCTTCGGTCTACGGCATCTGGCTGATCTACGCCGCCGGCCTGAAGTATCTGTTCCTGTCGATGGTGCTGTACGCCCCGGGTCTGCTGTTCTACCTGTGGGCTCGCAAGGAACGCGGCGAGAAAGCGTTCACCGGTCCGGAAGCGGTACTGGCTGCGCTGATCGTGGTGGCGGGTTTGTTCGCCGGCTACGAGTTGCTCACCGGAGCGCTGACGCTCTAAGTCGGATTTAGAAGTAAGAAGATTACCGGAGGCGCGCGAGATCCTCGGGCCTCCACCAGCTCCCCCAATATCATTAAGGAGTTTGTCATGACCAAGTTTGGTGTTCATTCCGAGTGTGGCAAGTTGCGAACTGTGATGGTGTGCCGTCCCGGCCTGGCGCATAAGCGCCTGACCCCGGACAACTGCCACGGCCTGCTGTTCGACGACGTCATCTGGGTAGAGCGCGCACAGAAAGACCACGCCTACATGGTTGAGCAAATGCGCTCCCGCGGCATCGAAGTGGTGGAAGTGCACGATGCGCTGGCCAAAGTATTGGACGACAAGGCCTCCCGCGCCTGGATTCTGGATCGCAAGGTCAAGGCCGACAACGTAGGTATCGGCATGTTGCGCGACCTGCGCAGCTGGCTGGACGAAATGCCTTCGTCGCAACTGGCCGAGCATCTGGTGGGCGGTATCGCCAAGTTCGAACTGCCGTTTGATCCGAAAGGCCTGTTCGGCGGCTATCTGGACCAGTCTGAATTCGTACTGCCGCCGGTGCCTAACAGCCTGTTCCAGCGTGACCCGTCTTGCTGGATCTATGAAGGCGTCACGTTGAACCCGATGTACTGGCCGGCGCGCCGTCAGGAAACGCTGATCCTGCAATCCATCTACAAATTCCACCCGATGTTCGCCGGCAAGGTGAAAGTATGGTGGGGCGATTGTGACCAGGAGCATGGCCCGGCCACGCTGGAAGGCGGCGACGTGATGCCTATCGGCAACGGCGTGGTCCTGATCGGCATGGGGGAACGCACCAGCCCGCAGGCTGTGGTGCAAGTGGCCAAGCGCGTGCTGGGCAAGGAAGGCGGCGCCACTCGCGTGATCGCATGCCAGATGCCGAAGTCCCGCGCGGCGATGCACCTGGATACGGTGTTCAGCTTCCTGGACATCGATCTGCTGTCGCTGTTCCCGGACGTGGTGGACGACATCACATGCACCAGCATGTACGTGGGCGACCGCGAAGGCGAAATCCGTTTCGAACGCCATGAAGGCGTGCATCTGGTGGAAGTGGTGCGCCAGGCGCTGGGTCTCAAGGAAATCCGCGTGATCCAGACCGGCGGCGACGCCTACCAGCGCGAACGCGAGCAGTGGGACGACGGCAATAACGTGGTGGCGCTGGATCGCCGCGTGGTGGTGGCCTACGACCGCAACACCTACACCAACCGCCTGATGCGCGAGCACGGGGTGGAAGTGATCGAGATTCCGGCTTCCGAATTGGGCCGCGGCCGCGGCGGCGGTCACTGCATGACCTGCCCGATCACTCGCGACGAAGTGAAACTGTAATTCAGCTGTAGTGTCCCGGCCGCGGGCGCGGCCGGGAGGAAAATCCAAGATTCATGTGCAAAAAGACAGGTTGACCGCCGGTTTCCCCGGAAACGACGGCCGGCTTGCCCAGACTCTAATCAGGAGCAATATCATGGCTTTCAATCTGCGCAACCGTAACTTCCTCCGCATGCTGGACTTCACCCCGCGCGAAATCCGCTACATGCTCGACCTGGCCCGCGACCTGAAGCGCGCCAAGTACACCGGCACCGAACAGCAGCACCTGAAGGGCAAGAACATCGCCCTGATCTTTGAAAAAACCTCGACCCGCACCCGCTGCGCTTTCGAAGTGGCCTGCTACGACCAGGGTGCCAACGTGACTTACCTTGGGCCGTCCGGTTCGCAAATCGGCATCAAGGAATCGATGAAGGACACCGCCCGCGTGTTGGGCCGCATGTACGACGCGATCGAATACCGCGGCTTCGACCAGCACATGGTGGAAACCGAGCTGGCCAAGTTCGCCGGCGTGCCGGTATACAACGGCCTGACCGATGAATGGCACCCGACCCAGATGCTGGCCGACGTGCTGACCATGTGGGAAAACAGCGACAAGCCCATCTCCCAGATCAGCTACACCTACCTGGGCGACGCCCGCAACAATATGGGCAACTCCCTGCTGGTGATCGGCGCCAAGCTGGGCATGGACGTGCGCATCGGCGCGCCCAAGCACCTGTGGCCGACCGACGAGCTGGTGGCTCAGTGCCGCGAAATCGCCGTCAAGACCGGCGCGCGCATCACTTTGACCGAAGATGCCAAAGCCGCGGTCAAGGGCACCGACTTCGTCCACACCGACGTATGGGTGTCCATGGGCGAGCCGGCCGAAGTCTGGGCCGAACGCATCAAGCTGCTGAAGCCTTACCAAGTGAATGCCGCGCTGATGGCAGCCGCCGAAAATCCGCAGGTGAAGTTCATGCACTGCCTGCCGGCCTACCACAACAGCGAAACCAAGGTGGGCAAGGAAATCGCCGCGCAATACCCGGACCTGGCCAACGGCATCGAAGTGACCGAAGACGTGTTCGAGTCCGAAGCTTGCATCGCTTTCGAGCAGGCCGAGAACCGCATGCACACCATCAAGGCCATCCTGGTGGCCACGCTGGGCGACTGATAGCCGCTTAGCATCATCCAGATGATCCGCCGGCCAAGGCTCCCCTGACCGGGAACCTTGGCCGGTTTCGTTTTCAAGCGCGCACGCTGTATCAGACGGTGGGCGCGGGAGTAAAAAGGAACTGAATATGCGAGTCGTCGTAGCTCTGGGCGGCAATGCCCTGCAACGTCGCGGCGAGGCCATGACCGCCGACAACCAACGCGCCAACGTTAAAGTGGCCGCGGAACAACTGGCCAGCGTGACCCGGCTGGGTCACAACCTGGTGATGTGCCACGGCAACGGGCCGCAAGTGGGCCTGCTGGGCCTGCAGAACGATGCTTATGCCCGCCATGTGGACGAAAAAGTGACGCCCTATCCGCTGGATGTGCTGGGCGCGCAGACCGAAGGCATGATCGGCTACATGGTTGAGCAGGAACTCGGCAATGTGTTGCCGTTCGAAGTGCCCATCGCCACCATCCTGACCCAGACCGAAGTGGACGCCAACGACCCGGCGTTCAAGAACCCGACCAAGTTTGTCGGCCCGGTCTACAGCAAGGAAGAAGCCGACAAGCTGGCGGCGGAAAAAGGCTGGACGGTGAAGGCCGACGGCGAATATTTCCGCCGCGTGGTGCCCAGCCCGAAACCGAAGCGCATCTTCGAAATGCGCCCGATCAAATGGCTGATCGAAAAAGGCGTGGTGGTGATTGCGGCCGGCGGCGGCGGCATTCCCACCATGTACGAGGGCGACAAGCTGGTGGGCGTGGAAGCGGTGATCGATAAGGATCTGGCCTCTGCCTTGCTGGCGCGCGAAATCGACGCTGACTACTTCGTGATCGCCACCGACGTGAAGAGCGTGTTTGTCGGTTGGGGCACGCCGGAAGCCAAAGCGATCAAGCAGGCGCATCCGGACGAAATGGACAAGCTGGGCTTCGCCGCCGGATCGATGGGCCCGAAAGTGGAGGCTGCTTGCGAATTCGCCCGCCTGACCGGCAAGAAAGCGGTGATCGGCGCGCTGGAAGACATCGAGAAAATCGTCAAGGGCGAGGCCGGCACCGTGATTTCCACCGAGAAGGCCGGCATCAGCTGGTATTGATGCCGTCTGCGCTTAACCAAGCGTCAAGGGCTGCCGTCAGGCAGCCCTTTTTTATTGCCTCGCCTGGCTCTAGCCCAGCAGCTTGGCGCGGTGTTGGCGGAGCAGGTCCTGCCCGGCTTGATAGCCGATCTCATAGAGTTGAGACAGATTGGAGTGCGACCAGTCCAACTCCTCCGCGCGGCGTTTCGGGTCGATCAGCTTGTCGAACTGGATCTTCAGCACCTCGGTGCGCGGCCGGCCTTGGTCGTCCTTATTGTGCAGTGCCTCGAACAGCTTCAGGTCGTCGCGCGCGATTTCGGTCAGCGGGGTGATGATGGATTGCACCCAGGCGTCGTATAAGCCGCGTGGCGGGTGCAATAGTCTGTCGCTGCCCAGCACGTCGAACACCAGGGTGTAGTCGATGTGCGGGTGATCGCGGAACAACTGCTTGAAGTTCAGCGTGTCTATGGCCGCGCCTTCGATGTAGTCGCCGTCGGCCAGGGGATAAGGCGGGTAGATGAAGGGAAAGGACAGCGCGGCCAGGAAATGCTCGTGGCCGATCTCGCTCTTGTCCCAGCAGCGCATCTCGCCGCGGGTGATGTTGTACGCGTTCAGGTAAAACTGCGGCGCAATGGTCTTGAGGCGGTCGAAATCCACGATTTCTTCGATGAAGGGCACGTGCGCGCACAGGCCTTGGCTGTTGGGGCCCAGATCGCTGGGGCAGAGCGTGGCCAGCAGCAGCGATGTCCAATCGGCCAGCAGGCGTTGCCAGGGGCCTTGGTCGGCTTGCTGCTGAATGGATTGCAGCAGCGGATTTTGGCTTTGCCAGCTACGCCACATGTCGGCGGCCGGGCCGGGTTTGTTGAACACCTTGTAGTTGATCGGCAGCAGCCGGTAAATCGGATCGGATACGCCTAGATCGGCCAGCCGGCGTAAATTGTCCAGCGGCGAGCCCTTGCGCGGCGCCGCGTACAAGAGGCCGACAATAGCGCCGGCGCCGGAGGTGGAGATGATGTCGAATTCGACGCCGGCCTCCATCAGCGCGACCAGCGCGCCGGCCATCAAAGTTGCGTTGGGCGCGCCGCCGCCCAAGACCAGCGCAATGCTGGGCCTGCTTGCTTTTGCCATCGAAATCCCCATTGAGAGAGTGGCCGGTTGGTGGATACCGGGCTGGTACACGGTTAGTTCAATGTCATTATTGTTGTTGAATTATGGATGGCAAGATGTATTTTGCAATGCAATATGATGTCAGTGATGACTATATGACGTGTTGCGAGAAAGCCGCAGCAAGAACTATTTGTCATTGTGTAATGAAAGATACCTTGCGGTACAAGGTAGTGGTTTGTATAGTGCAACCACAAGCAGATTGATGCCTTGGTCCAATTAGCTATCTTGTAATGCAAGGTAGTGGGGCGGGTGGGACCGGGCGGTTTCAAGGAAGGCAAGATGAAAACCCAGTTGAAGAAGGGGACCCTGGACATGTGCGTATTGGCGGTATTGGCTCAGTCCGATAGCTATGCCTACGAATTGGTCAGCACCTTGTCGCGCACGATGGAAATCAGCGAAGGGACGATCTACCCGCTGATGCGCCGGCTACAGAACGAGTCCTGGGTCAGCACCTATCTGGTGGAATCCGCGTCTGGACCGTCGCGCAAGTATTACGCGCTGACCGAGGCGGGAAAGCGGGAACTGGAGCTGATGCGACGCGAGTGGCAGGAGTTCGTCAGCGAAGTGGACAGCGTGCTGAGTCGCCTGCCGGCGGCCGGCCAGCCAGGAGAACGACAAGCATGAATCGCAAAGTGTTTTTGGAGCAGTTGGAACAGGCTCTGGCCGGCATGCCGGCGGAGGAGATCCGTGAAATCGTCGCCGACTACCAAGAGTATTTCAGCGACGCGCAAGAAGCCGGCCGCGCCGAGGATGACGTGGTTGCCGCTTTGGGCAGCCCGCAGAAGCTGGCCAAGGAGCTAAAAGCGCAGGCGCATTACCGCCAATGGGAGAACCATCGTTCCTTCGGCAATTTGATGAGGGTGGTGGCCTCGGTTGCCGGCCTGGGCGTGCTGAATTTCTTCCTGGCGCTGCCGTTCATGCTCTACCTGCTATGCCTGTCCATAGGCTACATGGTGTCCGGCAGCCTGTTGATAGCCGGTGTGGCGCTGGTGGCGGCTTGGGGGGGCAATAGCCTGTTCGGCTGGCCGGAACTGGAGCCGAGCCTTTCGCCGGAGAACGGCAAGATCGAGTTCAAAGTTCAAGCCGAAGGGAAGCCGGTGCATGGCGTGACCCTGAAACAGGGGAGGCTGTTGCTGACGCTGGAAGAAGACGAAACCGCCAGCCTGCAATTGCGAACCGGCGATCCGGTGCGAGTGAGCTACGACGGCGGGGAGATGAAAGTGGATGCCAGCAATCCGGCGGCCAGGCAGTCGATCAAGCGAGAGGGCGAACGCTCCGTCAGCTTGGAGCGCGGGCAACTGCGCGCGCTGACGCTGACATCTGACGGCGGAGAGAGCATGGTGCTGGCCCAGGACGGGGATGGCCGCTCGCTGCGCTGGCGGATGATCTCGGAGGAAGCTTCCGCCGCCGCCGGCGAAGCCGGACAAGCCGCCGATCTGGTGTTGAGCGACGGAGAGAGCTCGCTGGTGATCAAGGATAACCGGTTGTCGCTGAAAGACGGCAAAGATCATATCGAGATCGATGGCATTCCGGGCTTGTCGCTGCAGAGTTCGGCGGCGGTCAGCGGATTCGTGTTGTTGCTGGTTGGGGGATTGGGGCTGGTGTTTTGCGTATGGCTGACGCGGCTGACTTGGCTCGGGCTGGTGCGCTACGTCCGCTACCAGATCGACTTGGTGGCGGGCAGAAGTCCGAGCGGCAAAGCGGTGTGACGAGTGTTGTTTTGACTGGATTTGGGAGAGAAACATGAAACACGATGCATGCATTCAACAATTGCAACTGACCATGGAGCGCTTGCCCGAATCCGAGCTGCGCAAGATTCTGAGCGACTATCGCGAATACATTCGCGACGCGGTGGCAGACCAGCGCAATGAGAGCCGCCTGATCGCCGCGCTGGCGGACTCCCGGAGGCGCACCGTTTCGGCCTTTGCGCGCCAAGGGGGGGCGAGCGCTCAGTGGGCGCGGCTAGCCCGCCATGCGGTGGGCGGGATGGCGGCGGCTTGCGGCGTTATCGCGATGTACTGGCTGTTCATGCAGTGACGAAAACAAGCGCCGCCGGCCGCGGCGGCGGTTTCAACTTGAGAAAGGGGAACGTGATGATGCGTGAGGCAATGCGGTTGCTGATGTTGACGGGCATGGCGTGTGGCGGGGCGGTTCACGCGGCGGAAGCGCCGATTGAAAAGCTGGTGATCAAGGGAGACGCCGCCGTGCTCAAACTGAGTGTGGACGACAAACGGCCGTATCAGCTTGATCTGAACAAAAGCAATTGGGACGCGAAGCAGTGCAGTGCCCAAGTGCGGCGCGAAGGCGGCGTGGTCACGATCACGGTCAAGCTCAACAACAAACTGCTGGACGCCGGCTGCGGGCTGGAGATCGCGGGCAATCTGAAACCGGGCAAGCAGGTGGAGTTGGGGCTGGCCGCGGTCAAGGGTTCGATCCGCGGCGCTTATTCTGCGATCCGGGTGGACAGCAAAGCGGTGGATCTGACTCTGGAGGGCAAGGCTGCCAGCCTCTCCATGTCCGCCGACGCGATCAGGGCGCAGGCCAAGGGCGCTTACGACAAGCTGGCGTTCAAGGGGCAGGCGTTGACGCTGGCTTTCGAGGGCAGCAGCCGCGACATGGCCTTAGATGGCCAGGCGGTGAAGGCGAAAGTGAGGCTGACCGACGCCAAGCCCAGCGGTTCCTTGTCGTTGGACGCCACCACCGGCAAGTTGGCGCTGACGCTGCCGAAGTCCGCAACGCTGCAGTACGAAGTGCGCGGCGCGGCGGCCTCGGTGGATAGCAAGTTGCCCAGCACCGCCGGCGCGCCGCTGAAGCTGAGTGCGCGCGGCCAGGCCTTGAAGGTGTCGGTGGAGGCGGATTAAGGACCTATTTACGATCTCGCGAGCAAGGGCGAGGCAAGGCGAAAACGGCTCAAAAGCGGAGTGTACACACGGTACATGAGTATTTTGAAGGTGCGCTCACCGAGCCACGTTTCACGACGGGTATTCGATCGTAAACAGGTCTAGGTCGCGGCCAAACAAAAACGGAGCCCAAGGGCTCCGTTCGCATGACGGGCGAACCCGGCTCAGTAAGCGCAGACGGTGAACAACTCCAAGCCGCCGTCGCGCACCAGCTTGCCGCCGCCCAGCTCGGGCAACTCAATGATGGCGGCGGCTTCCAACACGTCGGCGCCCATGCGCTTGAGCAGCTTGTAGCCGGCCATCATGGTGCCGCCGGTGGCCACCAGGTCGTCGATCAGGATTACGCGGTCGCCCGGCTTGCAGGCGTCGGTGTGCATTTCCACCGCGGCGTTGCCGTATTCCAGCTCGTATTCCTCTTCCACCGTGGTGAAAGGCAGCTTGCCGCGCTTGCGGATAGGCACAAAGCCTACGTTCAACTCGTAAGCCAGCACCGAGCCGATGATGAAGCCGCGCGCGTCCAGGCCGGCCACCAGGTCCACCTTCTCCATCATGTAGCGGTGCACATAGATGTCGATCAGCATGCGGAAGGTTTTGGGGTTCTGCAGCAGCGGGGTGATGTCGCGGAACATCACGCCTTGTTGCGGCCAGTTGGGCACAGTGCGGATCCAGCCTTTCAGATAGCTGGAGTAGTCGAGATTGCTAAGGTTTTCCATGGCCTTATTGTACTTCTAAATGAAGAGAATCGCCGCGCGGCCCACAAGAAAAAGCCCGCCGCGCAGCGCGGCAGGCTAGGAGTCCGCATCAATTATTGACGTTTCAGTGGAAGAAAGCCAGCTTGAAGATCCACAGCGCGGCGATGACCAACACCGGCAGTTTCAGGTCGGAGAAACGACCGGCCAGGATCTTGATCACCGTATAGCTGATGAAGCCGAAGGCGATGCCGTCGGCGATGGAGAAAGTGAACGGCATCGCCAGCGCGGTCATCACCGCCGGCGCGGATTCGGTCAGATTGCTCCAGTCGATCTCGGCCAGGCCGCGAGCCATCAGCACCGCCACGTAGCACAGCGCCGGCGCGGTGGCGTAGGCGGGTACGGTGGCGGCCAAAGGCGACAGCCACAGCGAGGCCAGGAACAGCAGCGCCACCACCATGGCGGTCAGGCCGGTGCGGCCGCCCACGGCGGTGCCGGCGGCGGATTCCACATAGGCGGTGGTGGACGAAGTGCCCATCACCGCGCCGGCGGTGATCGCCACCGAATCAGCCAACAGCGCGCGCTTCAGGCGCGGCAATTTGCCGTCCTTGAGCAGGCCGGCGCGATGGGATACGCCCACCAAAGTGCCGGTGGTGTCGAACAGATCCACGAAGAAGAACACGAAGATCACGCCGATCAGACCGGCTTGCAGCGCGCCGGCGATATCCATCTTCATGAAGGTGGGCGCCATGCTGGGCACCGGCGCCACCACGCCCTTGAACGGAGACAAGCCCATGGCGATGGACAGCACCGTCACCACCAGGATGCCGATGATGATGGAGCCCGGCACCTTGCGGTATTCCAGCGCCACGATCAGGAAGAAGCCCAGGACGGCCAGCAGGGTGGTGGGTTTGTGGATGTCGCCCAGGGTCAGATAGGTTTCCGGGTGCGGCGCGATCACGCCGGCGTTCTTCAGCGCGATGATGGCCAGGAACATGCCTACGCCGGCGGAAATGGCGAATTTCAGCGATTGCGGGATGGCGTTGACGATGGCCTCGCGCACGCGGAACAGGCTCACCGCCAGGAACACGATGCCGGAGATGAACACCGCGCCCAGCCCGGTTTCCCAAGAGAGCCCCATGCCCTTGACCACGCTGAAGGTGAAGTAGGCGTTCAGACCCATGCCCGGCGCCAGCGCGATTGGGTAATTGGCCACCAGGCCCATGATGGAGGTGCCGAGGGCGGCGGCCAGACAGGTGGCCACGAAGACGGCGTTCAAGTCCATGCCGGTGCTCGACAGGATCAGCGGGTTGACCAGGATGATGTAAGCCATGGTCAAGAAGGTGGTAAAGCCGGCGATGACTTCGGTCTTCACCGTGGTGCCGTGTTCTTTCAGCTTGAAGAAGCTGTCAAGGAATTGCATGGCGAAACGCGCTCCAAGGGAGATAGGTAGGAAAAAAACGAGCCATTTTATTCAGCCTGAAGAGATTTACCTAAATCTTGATGTGAAAATAACTTGGCGATTAACAGCAACAGCCCGCTTATGGTATTCTGGAGAATTACTCATTTGGCAGGAAAGCGCCTTTTCATGAGCCAGCCAACCGGTAATATCTTTATCGTGGTCGCTCCTTCCGGCGCGGGGAAAACCTCGCTGGTCACGGCCTTGCTCCAGGCGGAGCCATCCGTGGAGCTGTCCATTTCTTATAGCACGCGCGCGCCGCGCAAGGGCGAGGTGGACGGCAAGCATTACCATTTCGTCGATCAGGCCACGTTCAAGTCCATGATAGAGCGCGGCGATTTCCTCGAGTACGCGGAAGTCTACGGCAACTATTACGGCACCAGCGCGCCGTGGATACGCAGCCGCCTGGACGTGGGGCAGGACATCCTGCTGGAAATCGATTGGCAGGGCGCCGAGCAGGTGCGCAAGGTCTTTCCCGAGGCGATCGGCATTTTCATCGCGCCGCCGTCTATCGAAGAACTGGAGCGCCGGCTGCGCGGCCGCGCCACCGACAGCGAGGATGTGATCCGCCGCCGGCTGGCCTCCGCTCGCGCCGAGATCGACAAGATCGCCGAGTACGACTACATCGTGGTCAACGACGATTTCGAACGCGCTCGCCTCGATTTGATCAGCGTCGTGCGCGCCAATCGGCTGCGCAGCGCCATCCAGCGCCGCAAGCTGGCGGCGATGCTGGCGCGGATGGGACAGGCCGGCTGATCCGTCCGTTTGTTGGTGAGTCGACTAAAATTTAGATATAGTGATCCCTCTGGGCGTTGTTGCCGCCGCAAGAACGGCGACCGACAATGCCCTTGGCAACTTTGAGAAAGAAAGCATATGGCCCGTATTACTGTTGACGATTGCCTGGACCGCATCCAGAACCGTTTCGACCTGACCCTGGCCGCAGCCTACCGCGCGCGTCAAGTGGCTTCCGGCGCCAGCCCCTTCGTTGAAGCCGGCCGCCATAAGCCCACCGTTGTCGCGCTGCGTGAAATCGCCGCCGGCCATGTTGGCAAGGAAGTTCTGAGCCGCGGCAAAGCCTGATTGCAAGTGGGTGGTGGGTTATGGCAACCGGCATCGAGGATGAAATCGACTATAACGCCCTGATCGACAGCGAAGCGCAAGCGTTTTTCGAGTCTGTCGCGCGTTATCTCAAGCCGGAGGACGTCCAGCTGTTGCGGCAGGCTTTCGAGGTCAGCCGCGCGGCGCACGAAGGGCAAACCCGCAAGAGCGGCGAACCTTACATCACCCACCCGCTGGCGGTGGCCGGCATGCTGGCCGAGTGGCGGCTGGACGTGCAGGGGCTCGCCGCCGCATTGCTCCACGATGTGCTGGAAGACACCGGCGTCACCAAGCCGACGCTGATCGAAAAGTTCGGCAAGATCATCGCCGATCTGGTGGACGGCCTTTCCAAGTTGGAGAGGCTGGAATACCAGACCAAGGAAACCGCGCAAGCGGAAAGCTTCCGCAAAATGGTGCTGGCGATGGCGCGCGATATCCGCGTCATCATCGTCAAGCTGGCGGACCGCCTGCACAATATGCGCACGCTGGACTCGATGCGCGAAGACAAGCGGCGACGCATCGCGCTGGAAACCCTGGAGATCTACGCGCCGATCGCCAATCGCATCGGCCTCAACAAGGTTTATCGCGAACTCCAGGACCTGGCGTTCAAGCACCTGCATCCGCATCGCTACGGCGTGCTGTCCAAGGCGGTGCGCGCCGCGCGCGGCAACCGCCGCGAAGTGGTGACCAAGATTTTGCAGTCCGTCAGTCAGAAGCTGGTGCAAAGCAATATCGAAGCCACGATCAAGGGGCGGGAGAAAAACCTCTACAGCATCTACAAGAAAATGCAGGAAAAACACCTGTCGTTTTCCGAGGTGCTGGACATTTACGGCTTCCGCGTCGTCGTCAACGACATCCCGGGCTGTTACCTGGCGCTGGGCGCCTTGCACAGTCTGTACAAGCCGATTCCCGGCAAATTCAAGGATTACATCGCCATTCCCAAGGGCAATGGCTACCAGAGCCTGCACACCACCTTGTTCGGCCCCTATGGCACGCCGGTGGAGATGCAGATCCGCACCCGCGAGATGAATAGCGTGGCCGAGGCCGGCGTGGCCTCGCACTGGATGTACAAGAGCGGCGATGGTGTTAACACCGCCCAGCAGCGCACCCATCAGTGGCTGCAGAAAATCATGGACATGCAGGAGGAGAGCGACGATCCGGTCGAATTCCTCGAGCATATCAAGATCGACCTGTTCCCGGACGAGGTCTACGTATTCACGCCCAAGGGCAAGATCATGGTGATGCCTCAGGGCGCGACGCCGGTGGACTTCGCCTACGCGGTGCACACCGACATCGGCCATCGCTGCATCGCCGCGCGCGTCAATCACGCGTTGGTGCCTTTGCGCACCGTGCTACGCAACGGCGATACCGTGGAAATCATTACCTCCACCCAGGCCAAGCCCAATCCGTCCTGGCTGACCTTCGTGCAGAGCGGGCGGGCGCGTTCAGGCATTCGCAACTATCTGAAGAGCCTGCAGCAGGAAGAGGCGGTGGGCTTGGGCGAGAAGCTGCTCAAGCAAGCGATAGGGGCGCTGGCGGTGACGCCGTTGGCGCTGAGCGATGAGCTGTGGGTGGAGTATCTGGCCGCTTTCGGCGAGAAGCTCGCTTCTCATCAAGACGTGCTGGCCGATATCGGGGCCGGCAAGCTGATGCCCATCGTGGTGGCGCGGCGCTTGCTGGAGCTGGCTGGCGAACGGCTGGGCGAGGAAGTGAAAGTAGGCCCCGTGACCATACGCGGCAACGAGGGCGGAATGGTGCAGCTGTCGCCCTGCTGCAACCCGCTGCCGGGCGACGAGATTCTGGGCGTGATCACGAAGGGCCAAGGCCTGGTTATCCACCGCAAGGGGTGTCCGAACGCGCGGCGGGCGGATCACGACAAGCTTCTTGACGTCAATTGGGAGGCGCAACGCGACCGTATGTTCGGCGTTACCGTTGGCGTGTTGTCCCGCAACGAGCGCGGCGCGCTGGCGGATATCGCCACCGCGATCTCGCAGGCTTCGGCCAATATCGAAAGCGCCGACACCCAGGACAGTAGCCGCGATGGCGACGGTCTGTTCAATATCCACTTCCGCTTGCAGGTGGAGGGCGTCGAGCACCTAGAGCGGGTGCTGAGCGCTATTCGCGTGCTGCCGGTGGTGCAGCGCGTGCAACGGAGATGAGATGCTGAAACTCAAGATCAACGGCGAGGGCCGCGAACTGGCCGACGTGGCCAACGTGGCCGAGCTGGTGGCGGCGCTGGACCTTGCCGGCAAGCGCGTGGCGCTGGAAAAGAATGGCGAGATCGTGCCGCGCAGCCAGTATCCGACCACCGGGCTGGCCGACGGCGACGAACTCGAAATCGTGGTGGCCGTCGGCGGAGGCTGAGCGGCAAAGCTGATAGAGGTGCAGGAGTGGCGGATCAACTGATCATCGCAGGCAAGGCTTACAATTCGCGTTTGCTGGTGGGGACCGGCAAGTATCGGGATTTTGAGGAGACGGCGCAGGCGCTCGACGCGTCGGGAACGGAAATCGTCACCGTCGCCATTCGCCGAGTCAACCTGGGGCAGAACGCCGGCGAACCCAATTTGCTGGACTTTTTGCCCAAAAACCGGTATAACCTTCTCCCCAACACGGCGGGATGTTATTCCGCCGTCGATGCCATTCGCACTTTGCGCCTGGCCAGAGAGCTTTTGGACGACCATCGTTTTGTCAAGCTGGAAGTGCTGGGCGATCCGAATACCTTGTTCCCCAACGTCAAGGAAACCCTTAAAGCGGCTGAAGTATTGGTGGCCGAGGGGTTCGACGTCATGGTGTATACCTCGGATGATCCCATTATCGCCCGCGAGTTGGAGCAAATAGGCTGCTGCGCCATCATGCCGCTGGCCAGCCTGATTGGCTCCGGGATGGGGATTCTGAATCCGTGGAATTTGAAGTTGATTATTGAGCAGTCCAAGGTTCCCGTGCTGGTTGACGCCGGCGTCGGCACCGCGTCCGACGCGGCAATCGCGATGGAACTGGGCTGCGATGGCGTGCTGATGAACACCGCGATTGCCGCCGCGCAACAACCGGTGTTGATGGCGCACGCCATGAAACAGGCTGTAGAAGCAGGCCGCTCGGCATATCTTGCCGGCCGGATGCCGAAACGTTTTTATAGTGCAGTACCTAGTTCTCCTAGTGAGGGGGTGATTTCTTCCGTCAAGCCGTGATGCGTAAAGCGCCACAGATTGCTTGGTCGGAACGCTTCAGACTTTTCCAAACCGCGTAACGTTGTTAAAATGCTGTTTTTTATAGCCCCAGTCACGTCTGGGCGCTAGGAACTAAGGATACTAGATTCAATGCCGAACATTCGTGTTAAAGAGAACGAGCCGTTTGAAGTTGCAATGCGTCGCTTCAAGCGCGCGGTGGAAAAAACCGGTCTGCTGACCGAACTGCGCGCCCGCGAGTTCTACGAAAAACCGACTGCCGAGCGCAAGCGCAAGCACGCCGCTGCTGTTAAGCGCCACTACAAGCGCATCCGCAGCCAAATGCTGCCGCCGAAACTCTACTAAGAGTTCGTCTGGTCAGTAAGCAGGACCGCAGGCCTAGCCTGCGGTTTTGCCATTTGTAGTTCCCCGTTAGCAGACTCTGACGGCATGGGTTTTGAGCTTTTCAAAACCAATGTCATCAGGGTTTGACTCTCTCTCAAGTGCGCACTCGCCGCCCGCGACGGGTGGCGGTCATCTTCCGGAAAGCAAGCAATGAGCCTCAAGCAGCGAATCAGCGACGACATGAAATCTGCAATGAAAGCGCGGGAAAGCGACAAACTGGCGGCCATCCGCCTGTTGCTGGCGGCCATCAAGCAGAAGGAAGTGGACGAGCGGGTGGAGCTGGACGACGCCGGCGTTGTGGCCGTCATCGACAAGATGCTCAAGCAGCGCCGAGATTCGATCAGCCAGTACGAGGCGGCTCAGCGCCAGGACCTGGCCGACAAGGAAAAATTCGAGATGGACGTGCTGATGGCCTATATGCCGCAGCAACTGTCCGCCGAGGAGATTGACGTTCTGGTGGCCAAGGCCGTCGCCGACAGCGGCGCCGCCGGCATGCAGGACATGGGCAAGGTGATGGGGCTGCTGCGGCCGCAATTGGCCGGCCGTGCCGACATGGCGCAGGTGTCCGCCTGCATCAAGGCCAAGCTGGCCGGTTGAGCCCGCTTCGGGCCGCTTTGTCGGCCCGAGCCAACGGTGACCTTGCTTGATCCCTCAGGATTTTGTTGATCAGTTGTTGTCCCGCGTCGATATCGTCGACGTGGTGGATCGTTACGTCCCTTTGAAAAAGGGGGGCCAGAACTATCTGGCCTGCTGCCCGTTTCATAAGGAAAAGTCGCCGTCGTTCACGGTGAGCCCGTCCAAGCAGTTTTATCACTGCTTTGGCTGCGGCGCTCACGGTTCGGCCATCGGCTTCGTGATGGAATACCAAGGGCTGGGCTTCGTCGACGCCGTGAAGCTGCTGGCGGAAGGCATCGGCATGCAGGTGCCGGACAGCCGCGCTCACGCCAATCCAGAGGCCAGCCGCGCCGCACGCGAACGCAAACTGTCGCTGGAGCAGATGATGCAAATGGCGGCAGGCTACTACAAACAGCAGCTGAAGTCCGCGCCCAACGCCATTTCCTATCTGAAAGGCCGGGGTTTGAGCGGCGAAGTGGCCGGTCGCTTCGGCCTTGGCTTCGCCCCGGACGGCTGGCAGAACCTGGAAACGGTTTTTCCGGATTACCAGGACGACAAGCTGGTCGATACCGGCTTGGTCATCGTCAACGAAGAGAAGGGCCAGCGTTACGACCGATTCCGCGATCGGGTGATGTTCCCGATCCGCAACCAGCGCGGCGCCATCATCGGCTTTGGCGGCCGGGTGATGGGCAAGGGCGAGCCCAAGTACCTGAACTCGCCGGAAACGCCCTTGTTCGAGAAGGGCCGGGAACTGTACGGCCTCTACGAGGCGCGCCAGGCGATACGGGATAAAAACCGCGTGCTGGTGGTCGAAGGCTATATGGATGTGGTGGCGCTGGCTCAATTTGGAGTCGGCTATGCGGTGGCCACGCTGGGTACCGCCACCACCGGCGAACACGTGCGCAAGTTGATGCGCCACGCCGACCAAGTTTACTTCTGTTTCGATGGCGATAAGGCTGGCCAAAAGGCCGCCTGGCGAGCGCTGGAAAACAGCCTGCCGCAATTGCAGGACGGCAAGGCGCTGAATTTTCTGTTCCTGCCGCAGGAACATGACCCGGACAGCTATATCCGCGAGTTCGGCGCCGAGGCCTTTGAAAAAGTATTGGAAGAGCAGAGCTTGCCTCTGTCCGTTTATTTCACCCGCGAATTGTGTCGCGAGGTGAACCTGACCACGCCGGAAGGCAAGGCCGATCTGATCCGTCAGGCCGCGCCCCTTCTGGCGCAGATTGCCGCTCCGGCCCTGGGCTTCATCATCAAGAAAAGACTGGCGGAACTCGCCGGTGTGGATGTCGACGAATTCGACATGTTGACGACGGGCCAACGGAAGTCGGAGCGCAAAGGCAAGCGGGAGCACCGTTTGCCGGAGGTATCGCATCGCCCGCCACAGTCCTCCATGGTGACGCGCCTGATCAAATGGCTGCTATTGAACCCTGGTTGGGCCGGCGATGTGCGTTTGCCGGACAGTATGGCACTGTCCGACGAGCTTGCCTGTTTTGCCATGTTGGCCGAATGCGTGCAAGGGCACGACCAGCCGCCGAATACGGCGCAATTGATGGAAAGCCTGCGCGGCACTCCATACGAAGGGCTGGTGGATAGTGTTCTGCAGCAGGCCATGCAGGACCCGGACGAGTTCGCCGATCCCAGCGAGGAAGATAGACAGCAGTTTCAGGACGGCGCTGCCAAGCTCCTGAAAATGCTGCATCAAACTCAGGTGGAACGGCTAAAACAAAAGGACCGGAACGAAGGCCTGACTCCGGAAGAAGTCAGATTGCTAGGGGAATTGCTGCGGGATTTGCTGGCGCCAAACGCTTGACGATGTCGCCGCCCCGGCAGATTGCCGAAAGCGATGCCGTGGCTTTAAAAGCGCCCCGCAGGGCTACACAAACAGCGTTGTTTGCTTGTGTTATTATCAACTGTTTTTTTCGGCTTATTTCAAGCAGGAAGCGAAATGGCGGCCTCTCCCGAAAATCAAAAAGACGTGCAGGAAAACGAAACCGAAGTGATGAGCCTGGAAGAGCAGCGTAAACGCCTGCGCCAGCTGATCGCCTTGGGTAAAGAGCGTGGGTATCTGACCTACGCGGAAATCAACGACCACCTGCCGGAAGACGTGTCCGACGCAGAGCAGATCGAAAACATCATCACGATGATTTCCGGTCTGGGCATCCAGGTTTACGACGAAGCGCCGGATGCGGACACCCTGCTGATGTCCGACGCCACTCCGCCGGTGGCCGATGAAGACGCCGTGGAAGAAGCCGAAGCGGCGCTGTCCTCGGTGGATTCCGAATTTGGCCGCACCACGGATCCGGTGCGCATGTATATGCGCGAAATGGGTTCGGTGGAGTTGCTGACCCGCGAAGGCGAGATCGAAATCGCCAAGCGGATCGAAGACGGCCTGAAGTACATGATCCAGGCGATTTCAGCTTGTCCGGGCACCATCGCCGAAGTGTTGGAGCTGGTGGAACGCGTCGGCCGCGACGAAGTGCGCGTGGACGAGGTGGTTGACGGCTTCATCGATCTGAACGCTCCGTCCGAGGAGGAGGCCGCGTTCGCCGCGCAGGCGGACGAGGACGAGTTGCTCGACGCCGAGGCCGAAGAGGAAGAGGAAGAAGAGGAGGAGGAAGGCGACGCCGCCGACGCCGCCGGTATCAACCTCGAAGAGCTGAAGCAGCATGCACTGGAGCACTTCGCCGGCGTGCGCATGTTGTTTGACAAGATGGTCAAGGTGCTCTCCGCCAAGGGTGCGCAGAGCAAGGAATACCTGGAGCTGCAAGACGCGATCACCACTGAGTTCATGCTGGTGCGCTTCTCCACCCGCCAAGTGGAAAGCCTGTGCGACTCGCTGCGCAGCCGCGTCAACGAAATCCGCACTTACGAGCGCGACATCCAGGATATCTGTGTCAGCCGCGTGCGCATGGAGCGTGCTCACTTCATCAAGGTGTTCCCTGGCAACGAGACCAATCTTGATTGGGTGGAAAACGAGATCCATTCGGGCAAGGGCTGGGCGGAGGCGTTGACCCGCTTCAAACACGCGATCATCGAGAAGCAGACCAAGCTGTCCGAGTTGCAGGATCGCGCGATGCTGCCGATCAAGGCGCTTAAGGAAATCAATCGCCAGATGTCGGCGGGCGAATCCAAGGCGCGCCGCGCCAAGAAAGAGATGATCGAGGCCAACCTGCGTCTGGTGATCTCCATCGCCAAGAAGTACACCAACCGCGGCCTGCAGTTCCTCGATCTGATCCAGGAAGGCAATATCGGTTTGATGAAGGCGGTGGACAAGTTCGAATACCGCCGCGGCTACAAGTTCTCGACCTACGCCACCTGGTGGATTCGCCAGGCGATCACCCGCTCCATCGCGGACCAGGCGCGCACCATTCGTATTCCGGTGCACATGATCGAGACCATCAACAAGATGAATCGCATCAGCCGTCAGATTCTGCAGGAAACCGGCCATGAGCCGGACCCGGCCGAGCTGGCGGAAAAGATGGAGATGCCGGAAGAGAAGATTCGCAAGATCATGAAGATTTCCAAGGAGCCCATCTCCATGGAAACCCCGATCGGCGACGACGACGATTCCCATCTTGGCGATTTCATCGAAGACCAGAACAACCTGGCGCCGTCCGACGCTGCGATGTATTCCAGCCTGAAGGACGCCACCAAGGAAGTGCTGGACACGCTGACCCCGCGTGAGGCCAAGGTGTTGCGCATGCGTTTCGGCATCGACATGAACACCGACCACACGCTGGAAGAGGTGGGCAAGCAGTTTGACGTGACTCGCGAGCGCATCCGCCAGATCGAAGCCAAGGCTCTGCGCAAGCTGCGTCACCCGACCCGTTCGGAACGTCTGCGCAGCTTCCTGGACAACGAGCCGGGCGGTCAGTGATTCGATGTGACGCCGGTTTAGGCTAACAGCCTGCGCTGGACGAAAACCCCAAGCCGTCGGTATTAGACGCTTGGGGTTTTGCTTTTGGGCTGGTATAATGCGCAGCTCTGGGCCTCTAGCTCATGCTTGGTTAGAGCAGCGGACTCATAATCCGTTGGTGCGGGGTTCGACTCCCCGGGGGCCCACCAGACAATCAAGGGGTTGCGCGCAAGCGCAACCCCTTTTGCTTTGTCGGGTTCAACAAAGGTTCAACGCGCGTAGCGGGTTCAGCTCGCGAGTTTCGCTCAAATGGTCGGGTGAAAGATGGGCGTACCGCATGGTCATGGTGAGGTTGTGGTGGCCCAGCGCCCTTTGCAGCACCAGGATGTTGCCGCCGTTCATCATGAAGTGACTGGCAAAGCTGTGGCGAAGGACGTGGGTCAGCTGTCCCGCCGGCAGCGTCAGGCTGGCGCGCTCCACCCCTTCTCGAAATGCTGAGAAGGCGGTTTCAAACAGCCTCTCTCCATTGCCGTGTTCCCGATGGTGATCGCACAGTTCTTTCTCTAGTTCCGATGTAATAGGTATGGCTCTCGCCTTGGATGATTTGGTTTGTACAAACTGGATCACCCCATTCCTGACTTGCGATCTGCGAAGGGCCTCAGCCTCTCCCCAGCGCGCGCCAGTTGCCAAGCACACCTTGGCGATGAGCTGGACGTGCTGGTTACGGCCGGTTTGCAATGCTTGGAGCAGAGCTTGTATCTGCTCTGCGGTTAGGTATGAGAGTTCCCGCTCTTGTATCTTGAAGGAGCGTAACTTCTGGAGCGGATTTTCCTTTTTCCATAAGCCAAGCCTGGTTAGCTCGTTAAAAACGGCTCTCATGTAGGCATGCTCACGATTCATGTTGCTGGCGGAGATTCCATCCGCGAGCCGGTTTGCCCTGTAGGCCGCAAATAGGTCTGCGGAAAAAGTCTCGGCGCGTGGATTGCCCATCGCTTGGCACATGAGCAGTAGCCTTTGGTACGTGCCCTGTCCAGATCGTAAGCCTGAACCATGGTGCTGAAACCAGAGGTCAACAAGTTCGGAGAGTGAGCGAGGGTCTTTCTTGGCAGGAGCCCACTCGGGCTCCTGCTGGACCTTTGCCCTTACATATCGTTCCCACGCTATAGCTTCTGCTTTCGTGGGAAATGTCTTCTTAAGCCTCTTGGCCCCCCTTCCTCCTGGCTGGATGTTGACCTGCCAGCCTGTCTTCACCGGTTTGATTGCCATTTGATACTTTGTTATTCCTTTCCTGCATTGAATTTCTCCATCGCGTCTCTGACCTGCGCCTCATGTGCTTGCCTGAGCTCTTCAAGCCTGCGATGTTCATCTGTCTTCTTCTGGATATCCTCTTTGATTTCTTGCAGCCAGTTTTGAACCAGCTTGATATCGATACTTCCTCCTTCTTGTGGGATGCCCAATAGAAACCGCTCTGTGAAATGTCTCGCGAAGTAATCGGCTACCGGAGACGACATGCCCATCACGTGCAAGATGTTCATAGCCAGTTCGCGCGGGCCACTACCGTCATAACCCCACTCAAATGCAGGTGGGGTGCCTTTGCCGTACTGGGATACTGCGTGGGGAATATTTGTTACAGATTGCCCTTGATCGTTTCGACCAAGCACTATCTCGTCGATCCCATCCATATGCGGGCTTGGCTTTGTCCCAGCACCAGTTGCTATCCAACTTGCCATCTCCGGCCAGCCAGTCAGGAATGCTTCCAGCATCTCGACTGAGAGGCTTTGTCTCCTGTTAACCCAGTTCACCCACTTGTGTCTTGCAATCCTGGTCGCTGTGCTCAGCAGGTCATAACGAGCTGTTTGGTTGGGCGCGATCTGTTCAATGGCGGCACGCAGCCGTTCCTCGATTTTTGTCTCGTTGCTCATTGCGTATTCTTACCGTTGATGGTAATTTCGCACCATGCAGATTTTGCATGGAGCTAAATTTACACTATGTCCCAAATTACATCCAGTCATAGTACATGGCCGCATGCCGCACAACCACCTTCGCCGTTGATGGGCGTGACTTCCGTTGCAGCCTCGTCGCACAACTATGCTCCTCCGTTGGTGACTAGAGAGCGCTTTGCAGAGCTAGTAGGGCTCCCTATCGGGGTCGTAGTTGGCTTTGTCAACAAGGGCTACCTACCCGTTGTTTCTGTTGGCAAGTACTCCTTGGTCAATTTGGAGCTTCTGCGAAAGCGCTGCCTGGAAAAAGAATTCTCTTAAGCCCCACGTACATATGAATCTTTAAGGAAGGAATCGAAATGAGCACCCCTCAAGAAGCCATCAAGCTGAATTTGAAGCCCAATCAGTCTGTTCTGCGCGGACGGGTGAATACGATCCGTAAGTCGGAGGAATTTTTCTACACCGAAGTCACTCTGCCGGCACCAGATGAATACAGCCCGCCGGCTACTGTTGAAGTTCGTTCGAAAAAGCGGATAGGCCAATCGGGAGAGACTATCGAATGCCTTGTGAGCTGCGGTGGCTATCGTGGCAAATCGTTTGTCTACACCGACAAGGAAACTGGCGAGCGCTTTTCTCGCCGGCCAGTTGTGAATAGCTACTACGCCATCGAGGACTAATCATGCTGCATCCGCTGTCACTCGAATACCGCCGCGCCTGCCTCGTGGAAGATCGTGAGTGGGTGGATAGCTGGCTCCGTGCCGTTCCCACCCAGTTCGCCAAGCGGATTCGGCGGCAGCATAACAAGCTGCTTTTTTCCGAGGAGTTCCGGTACGACGGCGATGCCCGTCGTGCCGCCAACCTGTACGTGCAAGACTGCCGTGATCACCTCGTGGAAATCGGCGGCGCTCTCAAGCTGGGGGCCAGCGATGCGGAACTATGCCAGGCCGCAAAGGAAACCGTGCAGCACATTCTCTCCGTGCAGCGCCTGTGCAATGGCTCCGACTACATATCACTTTTCCAGCGCCTGGCCGACTACCTGGCAGAGCGCGATGTTTTCTTCTTCGATGATGGAGATGCGCCAGAGGGCTGCACGAGGCTACCACAGCCAGGCAAGCGGAGCGTGACTTACGAAAGCATTTTCAAGCGCCTGATTGATGAAGGTTTCTGGCGGAAGGTGTTCCGGCGTGGCGTGGCCCGCAAGGTAGAGGCGGAAGCTATCCGTACCGGCCTGGTCAATCAGCGAACCGGGCTATATGTGTCTGATGACACTTTGACCCGCTTCCGCTCGCAACGCTGCCGCAACCGCTCGTTGCTGGAAAGCCTCGTGGCTTTCAATGAACTGGGCGACGAGTTCACGTTGGCCGAGTTGGCCGACCTGTCTGTCTCGAATCCAGATGTTCGTCGGGCGGAGTTGATGACCCGCATTGTGGGTTTCGAGGCGATTGCCCGTTCCCTGGGGCACGCAGCGCTTTTTCTGACGATTACCTGCCCATCCCGCTTTCATGCTTTCCGCAAGCTCGATAAGGGCAGAGTAATCAAGAATCCAAAATATAACGGCAGCACCCCACGGCAAGCCCAGCAATACCTATCCCGCGTCTATTCCTACATCCGTTCGAAGCTACATCGCCGCGAGATTTCCCCCTACGGTTTCAGAATCGCAGAACCGCACCATGATGGCTGCCCGCATTGGCATCTGCTGCTGTTCATTCCGGCAAATCAGGCCGACGAATTGGCCGCGATCTTCCGCGAATACGCCACTCGTGAAGACCGCGAGGAGCTGGCCGGCAATGTCGAGGCCCGCTTCAAGTGCATCGAAATCGATTGGGCGCGCGGTTCGGCCGCCGGCTACGTTGCCAAGTATGTCTGCAAGAACGTGGATGGCAAGAAAAGCGATGGCGAGCCGGTGGGCGTCAACTTTGACGGCATGGATACGGTCACTGCGGCCGAGCGTGTGCAGGGTTGGGCGTGGTGCTGGAGAAATCGCCAGTTCCAGCAAGTTGGTGTCGCGCCCGTCACGCTCTGGCGCGAGCTGCGCCGAATCGCCACTAATGATGATATCGAAATAGACAGCGAAGTGATCCGCCGCGCAGCGGAAGCCGCCGACGCCGGAGATTGGGCAGGCTTCGTGCGGGTACTAGGTGGAACCGGACTGAAGCTGGGTGATTTGCCCATCCGGCTGAGCCGCGAAACCGGCCGCACTAACCGCTATGGCGAGGATATCGGTGTCCGCATCCTGGGCGTAGCCGATTGCGAGGATGGCGTCCTCATCAAATCCAGACTCCATGACTGGACGGTCGAGTTTGTACCAAACCGCGAGCACAGCGAGCCTTGGACTAGTGTCAATAACTGTACGGAACCCACTTTTGTCGAAGCTAGGGCCGATGTGAGAGGAGGGGCAAACAGCCCACAGCTGCCCGGCCTCGTGAATCGATCGGATAGCGTTGGGCTGGATTTCAGTTCAGACCCAACTTTCCCCCGGTTATCCAATTCTGCGACGCACCCGCGAAGGCCACCCCATGGCTCAGTGCGTCCGCTCTGATGAGTCCGGCTTGCTGCATCTGGATACGATCCAGATCGAGCAATGCCAGACCCTCGTACTGCTTTCGCCGCAGGAGTATGCCGCGATGCAGAAATCCCAATCGGTCAACTGGCAAACAGCTGGCGTTTTCTGGGCGTTCGCCTTTGCCATGGTTGTATCGAGCTGGGTTATTGCCCGCTATGGGGCCTTCTTGTTCAAACCGTTCAAAACCCGTGTTTAAAAGGAAAACGCAATGCACACCAATGCTCATATCAAAAAACTCGCTCTGGTTGCCATCTTGGCCGTCCCGGCGCTCGCCTTTGCTGCTGACCCAGCTCCGGCTACTAGCGGCGTGGATACTGCGGCGCTCATCGACAGTTTCGTGGCTGCATTCCCTGTCGCTAAGGTAGCCCAAGCCGTTGCCTCGATCTGCATCAGCATGATCGGCCTGGTTGCCATCGGCTTCGCTTTCGATGCTGTACGTAAGCGCATGAAGGGCTAAGCGCTCGGCCCCGGACTTTCGCATGCGAAAGTCCGGGCATTTCGACTGATCAATCTGTTGAAGGAATGCACATGGCTGCTGAATGGTGGTATTTGGCTGCTTTCGCACTGGGAGTCTCTTGCGGGAACGCTGTGGTCCAAGGGTTCAAATCCATATGAAGCGTTTACTATGTGGCGCTGCCATTGTGCTGTCTCAGTGCGCTTTAGCCGGCTCTGCTCTGGTGAATGGAATGCCGTCCTCATCTGTTGCTGTCAACGCAGCAATGGGCGCTGCATTGGCTGACAAACTGGCCACGCTCAAAGTGAATACCCAGCTTGGCGCACAGATCATGCGAACGGTTGCCCGTTCGTCAGCTGTCCGATACTTGGGGAAGTCAGTAGTGCTAGCGGCGCCGCTGATGATGGCCGTGAATACCGGGGTATTCGATGAGCAAACGCCAGGGGTATTGGTACATGGTGACGGTGCCAGCGTTACATTCTCTGGTCCGAGTATGGACCTGTCGCAGATGCCAACACGTGCCTTACCTTCATCCAGCCTGGTGGATGCTCTGATGGTGATGGGCTACCCCAACGATGCAGTCTTTGCTAATCGTCCCAATGGTGACACCGCGATCTTCCTGCGTACCAAGCAATATGCTTGTCCAACGCCGGACACTGTTTGCAACTGCCCCCGTGGCACTCTGGATGCTTCTGGCTATAGCGTTTCAGCCTGCACAGGACTTGGCTATGTCGGTGATAACCATATCTACCAACTGGTCCTTATCATGGAGAAGACCCCTCCCAAGCTGTTGAAGGACCTACGCTATCAACCTCGGCCAATCACTAGCAATACTCTTGCAGCATCAGACTTGCCGGACTCTCGTGCCAATGATCAAGTGAACCCTGCACTCATTGCCGCCGCGCTTTCTTCAGCAATAGATGATGCGCGACAGCGTGCGCCAGGTCTTGCATGGCCTCCGGAGTTATCTCGTCCCAATTCGATCAGCGCATCCGATATCAAGGCTACTGGTGTATCTACTCCGCTGAGCGGGGCATTAGCTCCTATTGCGGTTGGCTCTAATGATCAGGCTCCGGCCGGCTGGGCCGATGCCCGCCCCGGGACGCCATATTGGGACCCATCAATTACTCTGCCTGGAACATGGGGTGGTACTGGCGCTACTACCAATACGGGCACCGGTAGCCAAGGCGCAACCGTCGATCTTGGAACTGCGCCGACGGTAGCTGAACCGCAGTTGGAAGAGACGCCTACCGGTTTACAGATCATGCAGCCCGTCATTGATGCCTTGAACCCATTGAAGGGTGTGACCTTGCCCTCCGGCGATGGTCAATGCCCTTCAGTTGATCTGGATTTGTCCTTTTTCCGAGAAGGAGCGGTGCATCACTTGGATGAGCAATGCGCCATGCTCGAGAAGGTTCGTCCCATTCTGGAGCCTGTCTTTGCTGCCTGCTGGGGGCTGGTGGCGTTTTTTATCGTATTGAGGGCATAGCCATGTGGGCATTTCTGCAATCGGCAATCTGGACCGCCTTGGGATGGGTTTTCCGCTCGGTCCTGGTCAAGTTCGTGGTCGCCTTTGGCATGTTCTTCGTAGTGAAAATCTTGGCCGAAGTCATCAGCTATGCACTACCCAATGCGTTAAATCTGTCCGGCTTGATTCGGGCTGTGCCGGCAGGCGTCTGGTACTACGCCAGTCTCCTGCAACTTCAATATGGTTTGCCGCTGATCGTTAGCGCCTCTATCAGCCGTTTTCTCATCCGGCGCTTGCCAGTCATCGGCTAAGGAACTCCATCATGGCCATGTACGTTTATTGCGGCTTGCAAGGCTCTGGCAAGTCATTCGAAGCGGTCAAATCGGTGATCGTCCCCGCCATCGCCCAGGGGCGGCGGGTGCTCACCAATATCCGCAACATCCGGCAGGACAAGATTCACGACCTGATCGAGCGGAAGGCGCTTGCCAAACTAGAGGCGACACTCGGAGAAATCATCCCGCTCACACCGGATATCATCCTGGCACCGAATTTTTTCTTTGATCCCGAGTTGCTGCTGGCCACCAATGGCGAGGTCGATAGCTTCGTCAGACCCGGCGATCTAGTGGTGATCGATGAGGCCTGGGAAACCCATGGCCCGGATCGCAAGCTATCCGAAGAGCACAAGAAGTTCTTCCGCATGCATCGGCACTATGCCCACCCGGTCACGGGTGTGACCTGCGATCTGGTCTTTCTCTGCCAGGACATCGATACATCGCTGAACCGCTTTGTCAAAGCTACGATTCAGCAGACTTTCCACATGAAAAAACATACCGCGCTCGCGGCCATCCCGTATTGGAAGAATCGCTATGTGATCACCATTTACGAAGGCCACAAGATGCGCATCAAAGATGTCATCAGCCAGTATCAGGCCAAGTACGACAAAGATTACTTCGGGCTGTATGACTCGCATGTCGGCGGCGTCGGTAAAGAGGTCAAGGTAGATGGGCGTGCCACACTCTTTACCAAGAAAAACGCGCTGGTTTTCAGCTGCGCGCTGCTTGCGCCAGCTGCTGGCCTTTACGGCTTATACAGTGTGTTTGCTCCCTATCTGCTGGGTGATTCCCACAAGCCGGCGGCACCGCAAACCAAGCAAACAGCCAATGCTTCATCCTCCGGCTTGCTGGAGGACAAGCTATCTGTCGGTAAGCCTTCTTCGCGGAAAAACAGGGTAGCCCTCGTGGGCTACTTGTCTTCCGGGGAGAGCATACGTGTGCTGGTCAGAACCCCGGAAGGCATCCAAACGGTGACGCCGACTAGATTCGTGCCTGACGGATTTGCCACCTCTGCCGAGGTAGATGGCCAGGCAGTCTCGTTTTCGTCTGGTTCGGCCAAGAGTGATTCATCGTTGCTCGGGGAGGCGTTGCCCAAATGAATGTTTCGCGCCCGCTGGCTGCTCTGTCCTTGCTGGGTTCCATTGTGCCGGGCTTATGCCTAGCCACGCTGTTACCGCCCGCCGCAGCATTTGGTAAACCGATTTCCGCCATTTCGATGACCTTTGACCGTATCCCGGTCAGCGACTTCGTGATGGCCTATTACACCCAAATCCAGAAGTCGCCATTCGTCATTGATCCTAAGGCAGCCAAGTCGGATGCGGTATTCACCATGTCGCTAGAGCGCATCCCGCCTGCACAGGCAAAGAGCATGTTCCTGGAGGCGATGCGTAGCGCCGGTTTCGTCGTGGAGCGGCGTAGCGGCGTGGACTTCATTCGATTGCGCGAAGACGGTGAAAAGCCCATTGCCGACCAAGTGTTCATTTATCACCCGCGTTATCGTGATGCCAACTACCTGGGCGACTTGATCGGCGGTTTGTTCGCTACCGGCCACTTCGTACAAAACCGCCCGGCTCCGCGTAGCGACGGTACCCCCAAGGCCAGTAACGACAAAGGTGACTCCCCGTTGAGCTTGCAAAGCCGGCCGACCGATACGCTGGTTTTCAACGGCACCGAAGAGGAAGTAGCCAAGCTGAAAGGCTATCTCGCCAGCCTGGATACGCCGGCCAAGCAAGTGCGTGTCCGGGCGGTCGTTTACGAGGTCAGTGGCGGCAGCACCGAGGGATTCAACCTGGGGGCCGTCATTCGCAGTGCTTCGCAAAAGCTGTCGCTACATATCGGAGCGGCTGACGCGGCTGTGGCCGGCTCGTCGGTATTCCGCTTGCAGTCCACATCGCTGGATGTTCTGGCCGAGCTGTTCGCCACGGATAGCCGGTTCAATGTCGTCACGCGCCCGGATGTGTTGGCCGCAGATGGCCAGCAAACTCGCTTCCAGTCCGGGGAGAACGTTCCCGTTCTTGGCCAGGTCAGCTACGACAACAAGGGCAACCCGCTCCAATCCGTCGATTACAAGCCGTCAGGGATCGTGATCGAGGCCCGGCCGCAGATTCGTGGTGAAGTGGTCAGCCTGCAACTTAACCAGGAGGTCTCCAACTTCGTTCCCACCAAGACTGGGGTCAATAGCTCGCCCACGCTTATGACGCGCAACCTGACCACGACTTTTGATGCCAAGCCCGGCGACGTATACGTCATCGGCGGCCTCAAGACACAGAAGGAGACACAAGACCGCAGCTTCTTCCCCTTCACATCCTGGGCTGTGAGCAACGCGAAGCAATTGAGCAACAGCGAAATAGTGGTGTTGGTGCAAGTCGAGGATGCCACGCCGATTTGATCCCCTCCGCTGTTGCCGCCGTGGCAGCTCCCGCAGCGGAGCGAGGACAGCATGCCACGGCGGCAACAGCGCAGGACCGAGCACGATGCCGTGAAGCATCGACAACTGAAAGGAACCATCATGCTTTTGAACTGGATTTTGGTGGCATGGGACGAACGCCACCGCAGCATCTTCTGGCAAACCCGCTACTTCTGGCTGGCCTTGGCAACTGTGCTCTGGCTGATTCGTCGTTTGATTCTGGAGGCATGACATGTCAGACCACAAGCGAGAGCCGATTATCATGCCGACGCCGGATGGTCCTCTGAACTTGACCGAGTACACCTACGCCACCTATGCCTACCTCGTGACGACACCTGAAGGACATCGGCTCATGATGGTTCGTGACAATAAGGCGAATGCGCAGTTTCTTGCGGAAAAACGCCCTATATGGGAAAAAGAGGGATACCAGATCGAGTACTTGCCGTTGACAGAGGCCCGATGCAAGTTGTTGCAACGAGACGAGTAGGTGGCCTGTATGGTGTTTTTGATACGAGAACGCTGCTTGCTTTGTACAGACAGTCATAGCGTACCGTGCAAGCCGATCTAGGCCGCTAGCTGTACGAGGCGAAAACGGCTAGCCGCTGGGTTGGGAATTGCAAACGATCTGGCTGGGGAGCAGGAGTTTCGCATGCGAAACTCCTGTGGGCTTCAAGAAAGGAGAGTGGTATGGCAGCGGAGTCGCTTGTAGGACTCATTGTCGTTGTCGTTGTGTTTGCGTTGATTGCATTGTGTGCAGGGAGGCAGAGGGTCTCCAAGAGAGCGGGTAAACGTCCCAAGATATCGAGTGAGCAAGAGTCGGGAGATTGATGGGGTGTGTGGTATTTCGGGTGTCTAGGGGACATTTCTCATACGTATTTCCATAACATTTTCTTGAAAACGCAAGAAAATGTGTAGATAATCCAATTATCGCAACGTGATGGGGGTATGGTATGAAGCTGGACCTCTTGGACTACATTGTCCATAACACACCTGAGCAATTTTTCAAGGAGTCTGTCGAACGGCTTGAGTCGGCATATTTCCAAGCGCATGTTGACTCTGAGCGTGGTTGTGATACTCCTGAGCGTGGGCGGGTGAGGGGGCAGCTTCGACACTATTACCAAAATCGAGCGTTGCGAGAAGCTGCACAAGCTGTTGGGTTACAGAGTGTCGCTGCACATACCGATCCGAAAGGTGAGCGCTATTCATTGATTAGCTCAGCTGAAATCCGATACGGAAGAATTAGTGTTGGGTTTAAGAACAAAATTCCACGCCCTGCAAAGCATCGGAAGCTGATTGCTGCTTTGAATGGTTATCTAGAACCAATGAATATGGACCTTTTTTCTTCTTCCACTCAAAAACCTGCTGATGGTTTAGGAGCTCTGGTGGTTACCATTAACCCTGAGCGGGAAGAAGCTCAGACCGTCCCAAAAGATATTTACATTGGTGTTCCTTATACTAATCTAAAGGGATGGCATTTCTTTGATTCGGTTTCTCAGGTTTTGGCGGGATTCCATGGTGCAGTTGAAATGGATGTGCCAGATATGGCTTGGGTTACATTAAAGAAAAATCTCCGCGACAACGAGTAATTAGAGGTACAAAAATGCGTTCTGGCATTGAAACTTTCCAGCCTGAACGATTGAAGCAGGCTAGAGCAACCCGTGGGCTTACGCTTACTGCGCTCGCTCAAATTTCTTCTGTATCGGCACCTACATTAAGTAGATGGGAGGCCGGGCTGCAAAAGCCCGAAACATTATCTTTGGAAAGTGTTTCGGAGGCCCTTAATTTCCCTCTTAATTTCTTTATGAAACCTGTGCCTGAATATGGGGATCAACCAGCTTTTTTTCGTAGTAATTGTGCTGCAACAAAAACAGCTAGGGAAGTTGCATTAACAAAGCTGAAATGGTTAAATGAGATTTCTCTAGAAATACAAGATTATATTAACTTCCCAGAGGTTAAGGTTAAGCCTATTGGTGAGCGTGATTATTTAAAAATTTCTGATGAAGATATAGAGGAAATAGCTTTGGAGTGTAGAAGGCTATTTGCTCTTGGTCTTGGCCCCATCTCCGATACTACATTGTTCATGGAGAATGCAGGCGTGATAATGGTTCGAGATTGTCTGGGCCATATAAAAATGGATGGGGTTTCCAAATGGTTTTCATCCGATCAGCGGCCATATGTTTACTTGGCCGCCGATAAAGCTAATAGTATTCGGTCGCGGTTTGATGCTGCACATGAGCTTGGTCATATTGTTCTGCATCGATACGTGAGTGAAATTGACTTCAATAAAAGACACAAGATTATAGAGGCACAGGCTGATAGATTCGCAGGTGCTTTCTTGTTGCCTGCTGAAAGTTTTTCGAACGAAGTATACAATCCATCGCTGGATACTTTTCTAGCGTTGAAAAGGCGTTGGAAAGTTTCTATTGCGGCAATGATTTTTAGAAGCAAACAGCTTGGAATTATTGACGAGAGCTATGCATTAAGACTTTGGAAAAGTTATAGTGCGAGGGGATGGCGAAGAGGGGAGCCTCTTGATCAAGATATTCCCTTTGAGAAAATACGACTGGTGCCAAGAGCTGTAAGTATGCTCATTGAAAATTCTATTTATAGCAAAGCTTCATTTTTGGATGTGGCTGCTCTTTCCGCTGATGATTGCGCTGATATTTGTAGTTTGCCTAAAGGGTATTTTTCAGATGCTCCATCGAACATTCTCAGTCTTGAGTTGCTAAAGCTGAATGAGAAAAAAGTAAAAGATAGTAAAGTAAATGAGTTGAAAAATAATATTGTTGCCTTTCCAAATGCGCGAAGTGGTAACGCATAGCATTATGCTGAACTCAAATTGTTAATTTGATGTGTAGCAGTAAAACGATCAGGGGCGGCTTTGGCCGCCCCTGATTCGCTTAAATGACATTTCTTCAGGATTACAGACCACATGAGGTGGGTAAGGTCTGCCTAGATGAATCTTTGCTAAATGGTGGTACGATGGCTAGCTCCTCACCCATTGTGGTTGTTTGTCAAGGGTGGCCGTAGGCCACTTGTCTTGCCCTTGACAAGCACTGGTTCTATACGCTCAGTAAGGGGCTGGGGTACTTACCCCAGCCCCCGAGGATCAAACGCGGTCGTTTGTCGGGTGTGGGGCAAGGCCCCACGGTCTTATGCTGGGGGAGCCGATTGCGTTATACGCTGGCAAGCATTGAGCGCCACTCAAGAAGAATCAAAAACGACCCAAACACTGTGCAGGCCTTGTTGGCAATGACAAATAGTTGTTGTCGTGAGGAGCTTTAGTTCAGAACAGGTAAAAAATTTTACATTTAAATTGTAAAGCCATTATATATTTTAAAAGTCAAAGCACAAAGAACGCAAACATAGCGGCACAAAAAAATGAATATATACCACAACAAGCTCCGAAAATATTTAAGCAATAAAAATATGTATCTATGCCTGATAAAAATATGGCATGCCACGTCAAAAATTGGTGATGAGAAGCCAATAAACACTGGCAACAAAATAGCAAGTCAAGCATTCCCATGGGAGATCGACATCCTTGCGCGCGAAATAATATTAAACTGCGTAGGAACTATACAGCTCCCTGAAAAAAGACATTCAAAACAAAAATTTGACTTGGAATTATGCATAAAATACATTAGAAAAGCATCAGCACTAACGTCGGAAAAAACCGTAAAATCCACAGGTGACGCATTCAAAAAGTTGCATGCGATTTCTCACCAACAAATACCATGGCAAGATGACAACTTTATCCTTAGATTTGTTCGTTACGCTAAAATCATGGAGCACGGTCCTCTAAAAGAAATTGTCGAAAATAGACTAAAAATATCCATCCAAGATTTATACAAAATTGGATTGGCTGTTGCGGGGTCTATTCGTGGTTCCGCTCACATACTGTCGTCTAATTACTCACAAACGCCAGGAATAAAACCTGGAGCTGATATTTCTTTTTTCAAAATAACAGCGGATTCGATTGAGGACATAAAAGAACGTGCAGCGGCGAATCAAATAAATGAAGAGGAATGGCAATTTGCGTTCAACCCACTAAGGGAAAAGCCATTAATTTTCGACAAGGGGTATCCTGAAAAAATTTTAGGGATAAGTCAGCAGTTCTTGATTTGGAGAATTACAAGCGGTATATATTACGACATACGTCAAGAGAAAAAATTCTCAGAGGCATGGGGCGATGCATTTGAAAATTACATTGGTGATGTGCTAAAGGAGACCCTCCCACATGAATCGTTTAAGATAATACATGAAGCACAATATAAAATATCAAAAGGCAAAGAACACCTTGGTGTCGACTGGAAGTTGATTGACGCGACTGGCCTCGCATTCATCGAATGCAAAACAAAGCGTTTGACCATTAAGTCTCAAATCAACTTTGATGGTGAAACATTATCATTCGATATAAATAAACTAGCTGATGCAGTAATTCAAAACTACAAAAATATCAATGATGCAAAAGAAGGCAAGATTCCAGATTTTGAAGTTGGGGAACTTCCAATATGTAATGTAGTTGTTACATTAGAGAATTGGCGCATAGAAAATCCAGCCTTCAAAAAAATGCTGAATGACATGGTAGTGGAGAGGCTAACCAAAGAACGTCTAGACAAATCTCTGTTGGAAACGTGTCCATATCGAATATATGGCAGTCAACAGTTTGAAATGATCATGCAAGACGTATCAAGAAATGGAGTTTTTAAAACCTTGATACAGAATGAAGGATTTAACAAAGGCCCATACAGACCGCTATTCAAAGGAACTCTTACAAGACTTATTCCAGAACTTGACCCCATGCCCGATGGAACTTTGCTTTGAAGACACATCGATGTCGAATGAAACGGCCCTTGTCAAGGGTGGCCAGAGGCCACTTGCCTCGCCCTTGACAAGCATACGGCCCCATACGCTGAATGAGGGGCTGGGGTAGTTCACCCCAGCCCCCGAGGATCAAACGCGGTCGTTTGTGGGGTGTGGGGCAAGGCTCGACGGTCTTATGCTCGGGGAGCCGACAATGCCCAATAGAAAACGAGTAGATGTGTACTATTCGCCGCTTACTCAGGAAGAGCGAGAATGGCTTGATGCAGCGCAAGTTGGGATGGAGTGGGGAAGCGAGGAGTGGGACAAGAAGTACAACGAAGGATCAACGCTATTGTCGGCCGATGAAGCTGTAAAGTTAGATGATAGTGACTAAGCCTTTGTAAAGTTATGCATTGTGAGGCAAAGTTGCCTGTTGGTATGGACTCATAATCCGTTGGTGCGGGGTTCGACTCCCCGGGGGCCCACCAAGACTTCCTCGCTAAACACGGCGGTTCTTGGCGATTCAAATCAGAAGCCGACGCTTAGGTCGGCTTTTTTGTTTTGGTCGGCCGCCCCGTTATTGCCATCTCGCCCGTCTCTTCGTTGAATGCTTCCCTGATTGCGGATTTCCGTGCCGGATAGACGTAGCTTTTAGCTATTTCCCCCCTGTTCCGATGGGGAAAATCAATATGCGACGTCGTTTTCAGTTACTATCTAGCGTTTCGCGCGTTATTGCGCGCTCTCATGTGGAAAAAACCGAATGCCACAGAAGGAAAAAAAAGCGGCAAGCAGTAACGCCACATTGGCCGACAAGGTATTCCAGGAGTTGCGACGGGACATTCTGTTGGGCGTATACCGCCCGTCGCAGAAATTGCTGTTGCATGACCTCAAGGCGCGTTACGACGCCGGAGGCTCTCCGATCCGGGAGGCGCTGTTGCGCCTGAGCTGGTGCAAATACGTGGTGATGGAGCCGCAGCGCGGTTTTTGGGTGGCGCCGATTTCCCGCCATGAGCTTTACGACATTCTGCTGGTGCGCCGAGTGCTGGCGGAGGAGGCGGTGCGCCGCTCGCTGGAGCAGGGAGACGAGGCATGGGAACTGGAGGTGTTGGCCAGCTACCACCGTTTGAGCCGAATAGATCTGAACGACGCGGATGTGGATCTTCAGGACTGGGCGGACCGCCACATGGCGTTCCACCTGGCCATTATCAGCGGCAGCCACTCGCCGGTGATTGTGGAGGTGATGGAGTCCTTGTACAACCGCTTGGAGCGCTATCGGCATATCTGGTTTGATCCGGCTTTGCCGTCCTCCAAGCGTTACAGCGACGAGGGCGAGCATCAGGCCATCATGCAGGCCGTGTTGGCCAGGGATGCGGACCGGACCTTGCAATTGCTGGATCAGCACTATTCCCACGTGATGCAGGTGGTGGAAGGATTGAGCACGGAAGCCTTCCAGCCCCGCTAGTTCGTTGGCCGATTCGAGGCCAGCAGCCCCGCCCGTTCGCCGTCAGGCTTGGGGCGGGGCGAGCCCGGCGCTTCAGCGTCCGGGCCGTTTCACGCGGTTTCTCGCGTTTATTCCCAAATCAACAGACAGTACTGTTTCTTGCCGCGCCGCAACAAGGTATAGCGTTGATGGCGGCGATCGGCCTGTTCCAGCCGAGCTTCCAGCGCTTCCGTTCTGGCGCCGTTAACGCTGACCGCGCCGCTTTGCAGCAGCGTGCGGGCCTCGCTTTTGGACGCGGCCAGGCCGCTGGCCGCCAAGGCGTCGATCAGCGGGGTGGATTGCGGTGGCAGGGCCAGCCGCGGCATGCCGTCCTGGGCCAGTTGAGCAAAGTCCGCGGCGCTGAGGCCTTCCACGTCGTTGTCGAACAGACTAAGCGTGATCCGCTGAGCGGCGGCGAGCGCGGCCGGCCCGTGCACCAGCTCGGTGACTTGCTCGGCCAGGATGCGCTGAGCCCGCGGCTTGCCGCCGGAGGCGCGGTCTTCGGCCTCGATGGCCTGGATCTCTTCATTGGACAAAAAGGTGAAGTAGCGCAGAAAGCGGTAGACGTCGGCATCGGCCGCGCCCAGCCAGAACTGGTAGAAGGCGTAGGGCGAGCACTTGTTCGGGTCCAGCCAGACCGCGTTGCCTTCGCTCTTGCCGAACTTGGTGCCATCGCTATTAGTGATCAAGGGCATGGTCAGGCCGAAGGCCTGCTGCTGGTTCACCCGTCTGACCAGGTCGACGCCGGCGGTGATGTTGCCCCATTGGTCGGAGCCGCCGATCTGCAGCTTGCAGCCGAAACGGCGGTTCAGCTCAACGTAGTCGTGGCTCTGGAGCAGGCTGTAGGCGAACTCGGTGAAGGAGATGCCGACATCGTCGCGGTGGATCCGCTGCTGTACGGACTCCTTCTTGATCATGGCGTTGACTGAGAAATGCTTGCCGACATCGCGGAGGAAATCCAGCGCGCTCATGCTGGCGAACCATTCGTGGTTGTTGGCCATCAGGGCGGCATTGTCGCCTTCGAAGCTGAGGAAGGGCTCCACCTGACGGCGGATTTTGTCCACCCAGCCGGCCACCACCTCCGAGGTGTTGAGCTTGCGCTCGCTGGCCTTGAAGCTGGGGTCGCCTATCATGCCGGTGGCGCCGCCCACCAGGGCGATGGGGCGGTGCCCGGCCATCTGGAAGCGCTTGAGCAGCAGCAGCGGTACCAGGTGGCCCAGGTGCAGGCTATCGGCTGTGGGGTCGAAACCGCAGTACAGGGTGACCGTTTCCCGGGACAGCAGCGCGTCGAGCGCGTCCGCGTCGGTGACCTGCGAGATCAGGCCGCGTTGCTGCAGATCCCGGATCAGGGTCGATTGCTTCATTTCGTTTACCTCCATGATTGCGGCGCGCGGCCGTGTTGGCCGCGCGTCCGGACGACGGCGCGGAGGCGCCGTCAGAACACGGGCAGCAGTCCTTGCATCACCAAGATCTGGAACAGGATGATGGCGAGGCCTGAACCGCCTATCGCCCAGTGCAGGGTGCCGCCGCCGCTGACTTGGTAGTCGGGTTGGTAGTTGTCCTGGCTACGCAGCTTGATCAGGGCCAGCGCCGGGAACAGGATGGCGAGCACCACCAGGAAAATGGCGGCGGCGCCCAGCGCGGCGACGAAGCCGCCGGGGAAGAACAGCGCGAAGCCCAGCGGCGGCAGATAAGTGATCAGCGCGGTTTGCAGCCGCTGCCGCAGGCTGTCGCCGCGTTTCAGAGTGCTGGCCATGGCGTCGAACAAGCCGAGCGATACGCAAAGATAGGAGGTGAACAGCGCGATGGACGAGAAGGCGGACAGCAGGGATGGCACTTGCGGCGTGGGCACCAGCGCGTGGAATTCGTCCAGAAACATGCCCACCGATCCATTATGAGCGGAGATCGCCTGGAAGCTGTGGCTGCCATAGCGCGGCAGCGTGCCCAGGGTGTTGAACACCCACAGCAGGTAGACGCCCATGGGGATCAGGCTGCCGGCGATGAAGACGTTGCGCAGCGTGCGAGGCTGGTCGCGGCCCAGGTATTTGACCATGCTGGGCACGCTGCCGTGAAACCCGAAGGCGGTCAGAAACATGGGGATGGCGGCCAGCATGTATTTGGCGGAATCCGTGCTTTCCGACAGATTGCCGGTGTCGACGTAGGGCTGGATGACCGCGCTTAGCGCCAGAAAGATCAGGATGTTCAGGCTGAACAGCAGCCGGTTGACCTTGTCCACCGCCGTGGTGCTGGCGAAGACGATGCCGCCGATCAGGACGGTGAAGACCAGCGAGACCTGGGCGGGAGACAGGCTTAGGCCCAGGTACTGGTGCAGGCTGGATTGATAGGTGGAGCCGCCGCCGGAGATATAGGCGGAGGAGAGCGCGTAGAGCAAGAGCAGCAGGCTGGCGTTGATCAGATAGCTGCCCTTGGCCTTGAACAGCGAGCGGGCGATGGCGTCGAAGCCGTAGCCTTCGGGAAAGGACAGGCAGACCTCCAGCAGCATCAGGCCGGTGTAGGTCATCAACGCCCAGATCAGAAACAGGGTCAGGCAGGCGTAGCCGAAACCCATGCCGGCGGACACCAGCGGCAGCGCCAGCATGCCGGCGCCCAGCATTGTGCCGGAAATCAGCAAGGTGGCCCCTATGGCCTTGAAATTGACTTGCATGTGGAATCCTCAACCATCCTTGATGAAGAGAAGGATGCGTTCGTAAAAACCGGACAAACTCATAGTCGGTATTGGGTCTGGTGATGAAAAAAACGCTCCCGGCCAAGCCGGGAGCGGAGGTGGATCAGGCCGCGATCAGGGTGTCGGCGCCGGTTTTGTCTTCCATGTCCACGATCTGGGCCAGCTTGGCGGCGAAGACCTCGCGCAACTGTTCCCAGTAGGCGTCGAAATCCTCTGCTTTGCGCAGGAAGTGGGTCATCACGGCGGCGCGCAGGATGTAGACGCTTTCCACCTTGTCCCATTCGGCCCGGCTGAAGCCGCGGCTAGCCACGTAGTGCCAAGGGGTGTCGCCGTACTCTTCCACGGACAAGGAGGTGGAGGAGGTCAGGAAATCGTTGGTGTAGGTGCGGCCTGAAGCGTAGGAGCAGATCTCGTACATCTTCTTGTTCAGCCGGTTGTGGTCTTCCAGGCTGTCGTTGCCGATTTCCTTGAAGGTGAAGTTCACCATGTGGAAGTCCGGGTGCATGATGGGGCGCACTTCGAAACGGCGGCGGCCAATGGTCAGCGGCTTGGCGGAGGCCAGGCGCTGGGCGAACCAGTCCGCGGTCACGATGCCGCGGCCAATCACTTTGCCGTAGCCGCCGATGTTCAGCGGCACCAGGCGGTGGGCCGCCCATACCGCGGCGGCGGTGGCGCCGGCCTTGGAGCCTTCCATGATGGAGGAGCCCAGCACCACCTTGGTGTCGGCGCCTTCGGCTTCGTCCACTTCTTCGAACACATAGGCCGCGTGGTAGGAGATCAGGTCGACGATGCGCTTGTCCTTCATACAGACGGCGCCGGCCGCGTACTGGATGTAGCCCACCTTGTGCGGATCCACGGTGATGGAGTCCGCTTCCGCCATCGCTTTGAAGCCTTCGTAAACTTCGCGCTTGGGCCAGGTGACGCCGGCCGGGATGATGTCTTCGGCGCGGTAGCGGGCCAGCAGCGCGTCGTAGTCCATGAAGCGGTTGTCCTCATCGAGGAACATCGCGCGCACATAGCCGCCGTAGGCCGCGTCCACGTGCACGTAGAAGGAGGCGCCGTATTTCCGTTCGCATTCGGCGCGCAGCTTGATCACCTCGTCGACATGGTCGATCGAGCCTTCCTCCGTGGTGCCCACCACGGACACCATGGCCAGGATGGGATGGCCTTCCTCGATCAGGCGGAAGGTGATCTCGCGCATCTTGGCGACGTCGGTGCGGTAGTTTTCGTCCACAGGCAGCGGCACGATGTGTTCCTGGCCGATGCCCAGCACGTCCATCGCCTTCATCCACGAGTAGTGCTTGGATTGCGGCACCAGGATCTTGCCCAGCGAACCTTGCTTGATGCCGACGCCGCGGCAGGACAAGGCGCGCACTTCTTCAAACAGGCCGCGCTTTTTCAATTCGTCGGTCAGGTCCAGCACAGCGCTGGGCGATAGGTTCAACAGTTCCTTCTCGCTCTTGCCGGCGACCAGATCGCGGGCTTTTTCATGCTGGGCGATGGCCAGCGGAATGGTCTTCAGATTACGCGCCACCCACATGCCTTCGTAGTTGGCCACGGTGCCGCCGGACGTGATGTGGCCCCAGCTGCGTTTGGGGTCGTAGCCGAACATCCGGCACAGGTCGAGGCCGGCCTCCACTTCCAGTTCGGTGGTGGTGGGCGAGGCTTCGTGCGCGCAGTTGTTGGGGTTGTACATCATGGTCATCACGTAGGCCAGGTTGGACACCATCAGCGTGTCCGCATTCATGTGGCCCAGATAGCGCGGGGAGAACCAGGGCACCGAGGTGTTTTTCAGCTTGGAGGACAGCTGACGCAGGATGCCTTCGGTTCGGTACAGGGTCTGGCGGAAATCGCCGGCGTGCTGCTCCACCGGGGTGACCAGCGCCGGGTCTTCCGGATGGAAGTCCGCGCGCCAGTGCAGGTGTTCAGACACGGCGTATTCCATCATTTCCTTGAAGAACACGCGGTTTTCGGATTTGGGGCCGATGAACAGGGCATCGACGTTAAGCGGGGAGGCGTTCGGAGTGTTCATAACAGATTAACCTTGTAATTTAGGGGCATAAGCGGCTCATTTGCCTTCGGCGGGACGCGCTTTGCTGGCGGGAGAGGTGCGCGGCGCAACGCCGGCGGAGCGGGCGTGCTTGGCTTTTTGGCCATAGGCGTACACCAGGAAGGGAATCACCAGCATGATGGCGAGCCCGATGAGCTGGAATTGCAGGTATTCGTGGGAGGAGCCATGGAAGCTGCCCGGCGGGATGAAACCCAGGTAGCCGGCCAGCAGCGAGATGACGATGCCCAGGCCGGAGCAGACCCACATGCCCGCGTTGCCTCCGGGCACTCGGAAACTGCGTTCCACGTCCGGACGCTTGTAACGCAGGTAGATGGCGGCGGAGAACATGAACAGATAGGCCACCAGATAGACGAGCCCGGTCAGGCCCATCAGCATGAAGTAGAAGTTATCCACGTTCGGCATCACGGTGATCAGCACGCCGACGACGGTAATGGCCGCTGCCTGGATCAGCACCAGAGTGACCGGCACGCCGTGGCGGTTGGTCGTCTGCAGGAATTTGGGCAGTGCGCCGGAGTCCGCGGTGGCTTGCAAGCCGCGCACCGGGCCCAGCACCCAGGAGTTCACCTGGCCCACCAGACCCAGGCCGATGCACAGGCCTATGACAGGAGCCAGCCAGCCCATGCCCCATTGATTGAAGTAGAGCTCGAAGGCCTGCATCAAGCCGGCGGTCATCGAGATTTTTTCCTTGGGAATGGCGATGAAGATCGCCGCGGAGCCGATCACGGACAGCAATACCATGATCACCGACACCAGAATGATGGCAATGGGATAATTGCGCCGGGCGTCTTTGATGGAGGAGACGTTGGACGCGGACACCTCCATGCCCATCACCACGAAAATGAAGCCGATGAAGAGGCCGAGCGTGCCGCTGTCGCTAAAGCTGGGGACCAGGTTGTTCCAGCTCCAGGACACGTCGGTCATGATGGGATGGCCGCCGGCCAGATAGGCGATGCCGCAACCGATCAGCACCACGCCGGGCATGAAGACGCCCAGGCTCACGCAGATGGTGGACACCCAGCCCAGGGTTTTCACGCCGCGCATGTTCACCAAGGTGCAGGCCCACCAGATGCCCACGATCATCGCCAGCATGTAGAACTTGTTGCTGGCGAGGGCAGGGTCGAACACATAGGCGAAAGTGGCGGCGATGATCATGATGATGGAGGTCATGCCGAACACCATCTGTATCCACTGCATCCACACTGCGACAAAGCCCATGCGCTCGCCAAAGGCTTCGCGAACCCAGATGAACAGGCCGCCATCCTGCGGCCAGGCGGTGGCCAGTTCAGCGGACACCAGGGCGGTGGGCACCAGAAACAGCAGCGCGGCCGCCAAGGTCAGGAAAATCGTCATCATCCCCGGTTGAGCCGTCATTGGCAGCGTGCGGACGCTGACGACCACGGCGGCGGTGATCATGACAAAGGCAAAGACGCTGATCTTGGGAGGCGTCTTATCTATTGTCGTCATTTTCATCTCCATCGAACAAAACAATAAAAACGTAAAAATATAAAATTTCGAAAATCTTATTTATTTCGTGTTGTTCGACGTTTGATTAAAGTCAATATTAGGAAAATTCAATAAAAGATAATTTGAATGGAATAATGCTTTGGATGCAGGAAAGCCTTGCCTGAAAAGGGTTCTATGGGACTGTGACTGCAAGGGGCCATTACAGACGCGCTTGCGCAGGGGAAGAGCGAGAGGGTTCTTCGTACGGATTCGTAGCCGCATAGACGACGCGCAGCAGGCTTTGAACCGGCTCTAATGCGGAGAGGCTAGGTGGCAAGACGCTCGCCGCGTCAGCTTGGACGAAGCGTCGCCCATGCCGCGGGCGGAGAGAACAAAGAGGGTGGATCGCCGGAGGAGGGCGAGGTTTGCGGCTGTTGGGAACGGAAGAAGGCGGCGGCGCTGGCACGCGCGCGCCGCCGGGAGCTTAACAGCTTACAGGGCCTGGGACGGGTTCATGCCTTTGGGCAGCAGCATCCACAGATTGCCTTGCTGCTTCATTCTGCCGGCGTACATGCCGGCTTCGGTGCCGTAACCCCAGAAGAAATCGGCGCGCACCGCGCCCTTGATCGCGCTGCCGGTATCCTGTGCGTGCACCAGCCGCGTCAACGGCTGGGTGGAGTGAGGCCAAGTGGTGACCAGGTAGACCGGCGCGCCCAGCGGGATGTAGCGCGGGTCTACCGCGATGCTGTAGCCCCCGGTCAGCGGTACGCCCAGCGCGCCCATTGGCCCGCCGTTGTCGCCCGGCAAGCTTTTGAAGAACACATAGCTGGGGTTCACCGCGAACAGCTCCTGCCGGCGTTGCGGGTTGCGGGCCAGCCAGTCCTTGATGCCCTGCATCGATGCGTCGCCCAGGGTCAACTCCCCCTTGTCCACCAGCCATTTGCCGATCGATTGGTAGCCGTAACCGTTTTGTTCGGCGTAGCCGACGTGGATGAAGCTGCCGTCGTCCAACTGGATGCGGCCCGAACCTTGCACTTGCAGGAAGAACAACTCCACCGGATCTTCGACCCAGGCGAGGATGGGCGCGTTGGCCACACCCTTGCCCTGGTTGATTTCGGCGCGGGTGTAATAAGGCAGCAGGCGCTTGCCATCCAGCCTGCCTTTCAGCCGCGTGCCGCGGCTGTCGGCGGGAAAGTCGGCAGGGCGGATCTCAATGTCGCCGGCCGCGCTCAGCGCCAGTCGGTTGGGACCGCTGCGGCGCGCAGTCAGGCTGGATTTGCCGCGGAGGGAGGCCGGAACGTCCACGCTGTAGAAGTCCGCTGGAATGCCATACACCGGCCAGGGAGTGCGTTCGCTGCGCGTCCGGCTGCCGCTGAGCAGCGGCTCGTAATAACCGGTGATCAAACCGCTGTCGCGGCTGCCGTCGTTGACCTTCCAGGCGGCAAAGCGATTTTCAAAGAATTGGCGCACAGCCTGAGCGTTGTCGGCGGCAATGCCGTTGGCTTGCCTGCACACTTCGGACCAGCCCGGCTTTCTGGCAATGGCTTTACAGCTTTGCTTCAGCGCGACGAGGGTATCGCCCAGTTCTTGCTGGCTCCAGGCCGGCAGCGAGGTGGGCGCGTCGCTTTCACGCGCCGCGCCGCCTGGCTTGCCCGGCGGGCTGGAGGTAGAGCAGGCGGCCAGGCCAACGACGAGCAGTAACAACAGCCATTTTCTAAACATGCGGTAGGTTCTCTGAAACAGGGCTAAGGCAGCGACGCGCTGCAAATTCGGTCTGATTTTACGCTGGGACGCACATGACGGGGCAATGATGCCCGCGGCGAATGTTGCGGCGGCGCCAACGGCCGGAAGCGTCATGCCGCGTTGTCATGGACCGGCAACAAAATTGAAAAGTTTCCTCGCTAGTATGCGGTAAAACATTCGCGCTGAAGCTTGGGCTTGAGCCATATCACTGGAGAATCTGATGAAACGTTTTTGCATCCGCGCCTTGCTGTTGACCACCTTGCTGTCCGCCGGCCTGCCGGCTTACGCCGAACAGACCCCGCCGACGGATGAGGAGCTGGCCGCCAGCGTGCAGCAGGCCTTGAACGGCGATGCCGAATTGCAGGGGCTTGGTTTGAAGGTGAGCAGCAAGAAGAGCGAGGTGACGATTGAAGGTGGCATGACCGACGACCAGCAAATGTTCAAAGCAGGGCAAATTGCCGAAAAAGTGCCGGGTGTGAAGTTCGTCATCAACAATATGGTACTGAAAAACTAGGCGAGAACGGCCTGGATCAGCAGCATCAGGGGGCGCTTCGGCGCCCTTTTGTCATTTGTGCCGACCAGCGTTTTCGCCAGAAATTTAAGATTAATCCGATTGTGGCGTATTCCCTTATTGAGAAAAATTTACGGTGTTGCCGGCTAACTGCCTTCCTAAAGGCTGGGGCCGGCAAGGTTTTTCCAATCAGCAGTAAGGATCGCACGCCGGCCCACTGCGAAGCACCGGACATGACTCATGGAATATGCATCCGCACTTGGCAAGAGGCTCTCCCACCGCATGATGCTGCAACCGGCGGAGCAGGTGGACAAATTGATTTCACGGCTTGAAGGCGCGGACGAAGCCAAGCTGGTGTATTGGGACGAGCGCAGCCAGCGGCTGCGGGCTCTGAGCCCGCGTTCGCGCCGCGGCCGGCAACTGCTGGCGCGCGGCTTGCAATCGCCCCAGGTGGTGGGGGTGTTCAACGGCTACGCCAGTTATCAGGATATTTATCAGGCCTTCCAGCAGACGCTGGACGACCTGAAGCTTAGTTGACCCTGGCCTAGACTCGCTCCAGCTCCAACAATTCCGCCATGGTTTGGCGGCGGCGGATCAGGCGGCTGGAAGACCCGTCGATCAAGGCTTCGGCCAGCAACGGCCGGCTATTGTAGTTAGACGACATGGTGGCGCCGTAGGCGCCGGCGTCGTGAAATACCAGCAGGTCCCCTACCTGCGCGTCCGGCAGCGGGCGGCTTTCCACCACGCCGCCTTCCTGTTGGGTGAAGACGTCCCCCGATTCGCACAAGGGTCCGGCCACCACGCAGGGCGCGCGCGCGCCTGATTTTTCCGTTCCGTCCGGGCCCAGGACGGAAATATCGTGATGGCTGCCGTACATGGCGGGTCGCATCAAATCGTTGAATCCCGCGTCCACCAACACGAAACGTCGACTGCCCATGGTCTTGACCGCTCTCACCTCGGAGATCAGGGCTCCGGATTCCGCTACTAGGAAACGGCCCGGCTCGATTTCCAGCCGCACCGGATGCCCCAGATGCGCGGCGATCCGCCGCCGCGCCTCGTCCCATAGTTCGAAGTAATGCGTGGTATCGATGCGTGCGTCGCCGTCGCGGTAAGGAATGGACAGGCCGCCGCCGGCGGAGATCGCTTCGATGTCGTGCCCCAGTCCAGTCGCCAGCTTGACCATGGCGCCGCAGACCTGCTGCAGGTGGCCGTAATCAACGCCCGAACCAATGTGCATGTGCAGGCCCACCAGATGAAGGCCGAACTGACGGATCACGTCCAGCGCGTCGGACACTTGCTCATGCCAGATGCCGTGCTTGCTGTTCTCGCCGCCGGTATTGGTTTTCTGGCTATGGCCGTGGCCAAAACCGGGGTTGATGCGCAGCCAGACCCTATGGCCGGGCGAGGCCGCGCCCAGCTGACGCAGCATGTCGATGGAACCGGCGTTGACCGCGATGCCCGCGGCCGCCACGCGTTCCAGCGTGGCGCGGTCCAGCACGTCGGCGGTGAAGACGATGTCGGAGGGCTCGGCGGAGTCGGCCTTGTAGCCGGCGGCGAGCGCGCGCTCGATTTCGCCCAGCGACACCGCGTCCACTTTCACGCCCTGTTCTCGCATCAAGCTGAGGATATGGATATTGGAGTTGGCTTTTTGCGCATAGCGGATCACGTCGAAGCGCTTCAGTTCGGCGATGCGCCGGCGAATGGTGTCGGCGTGGTAAACCCAGAGCGGGCTGCCGTACTGGCGGGCGAGTTCTGTCAGTTGGCGGGCGTCAAAGCATTTCATGGCGTGGCGTTGGCTAGGGGTGGCAGACAGAAGCATCATGGCGCGTGGCCCGGCAAAAATAAAATATCAAATTATCGCTACCTCTTTCATTTATGATATGGATCGCCAAGTTGCTTTAAAGAGGAGGCGGAATGGACATCAGCCTGCGCCATATCGAAGTGTTTCGCGCGGTGATGACCACCGGCAGTGTTACCGAGGCGGCCGTTTTGCTGCGCACTTCGCAGCCCACGGTCAGCCGCGAACTGGCGCGCTGCGAACAATTGCTGGGCATGGCCTTGTTCGAGCGCAGCCGCGGCCGCTTGCGGCCTAGCGCGCAGGGGCTGCTGTTGTTCGAGGAAGTGCAGCGCAGTTATCAGGGCCTGGAGCGCATCGTCAGCAGCGCGGCGGCGATTCGCCAGTTCGAACAAGGGCAATTGTCGATTGTCTGTTTGCCTGTTTTCGCTCAATCGCTATTGCCGGCGGTGTGTCGGCGTTTTTTGTCGCAAGCGCCGGGCATCAGCCTGAACATCGCGCCGCAGGAATCGCCGTTGCTGGAGGAGTGGCTGGCGGCGCAACGCCATGACCTGGGTTTGAGCGAGAGCGCGCACGCGCCGGCGGGAACCAGGGTGGAGCCCCTGCTGCAGGCGGACGAGTTGTGCGTGTTGCCGGAAGGGCATCGCTTATTGAGCAAGACGGTGCTGGCGCCAGAAGACTTCGAGGGCGAAGCCTTCATCAGCCTGGCGGCGACTGATAGCTATCGGCAACAGCTGGATCAGGTGTTCTCCGAGAGGGGGGTCAAGCGGCGCATGGTGGTGGAGACGCATAGCGCCGCCTCGGTATGCGCCATGGCGCGGCAGGGCATTGGCGTGGCCGTGGTTAATCCGTTGACCGCGCTGGATTACGCAGGCGCGGGCCTCGCCATGAGGCGCTTCAGCGTGTCCATTCCGTTCGCGGTCAACCTTGTGCGACCGTTGCACCGTCCCGTCTCTCCTTTGCTGGAGCGCTTCGTCGACAGTCTGAAGGCCGAACTGGGCGTGATTAGCCAACGGCTGGCCGCGCCGGCAGGGGTTTAGAACCTGTTTACGATCCGCTGTGCGTCGTGGGGCGTTACACGGTGAGTACGGCTTCGAAATGCTCATGTACCGTGTGTACACTCCGTTTTCTCAGCCGTTTTCGCCTTGTCTCACCTTAGCTCGCGAGAACGTGAACAGGCTTTAAAAGCCTGCTCAAGTCTCGCGAGCCAGAGCGAGACTTTGAACAGGTTCTTAGAACCTGTTTACGATCTCCGGAGCAATAGAGCCAGGAAAGCCAAGTGGATGAACTGCAAGCTGGTATTGAGTTTCCGCTCACAGTTCTTCCACAGCCTTCTGCTCTTTTCCAACCAAGCGAAGCTGCGCTCCACAATCCATCGTTTTGGCATCACCTTGAACGTATGCAGCTCGCTTCTCTTCGCGATCTGTACCGTCACATACCCGCCCAGAATCTCCCGCACTCCCTGCGCGAAGGGCTGGCCCACGTAACCGCTGTCGCACAGCAGGCTTTGCACCCGCTTGAGCCCACTCTGGCAGCGCGCCAGCGCTGTGAGGGCTCCTTTGCGATCAGTCA
>NZ_JONK01000018.1 GCF_000711885.1 Chromobacterium haemolyticum DSM 19808 | reverse complement strand
GCATCCGCTTCGAACGGCGGCTGGATACGCATTACGCCTTACTCAAGCTGGCTTTCTCATTGATCTGTCTGCGATTTATCGACAGGTTTTGTTAGCGGGTCTAAGGACTTTGATTGGCATCGTATGATAAGTCCAATGCAAATCCAATAGCACATAACCATACTATTGATCAGGAAAGCATGCCAGAAAGCTTGAGCCGCTCTCCCCATGCCTTCCGGCATTGATTTAGACTGGAACGCGCACGCACAGGAGCTTTCATACGATATGAGCGATATTCTGGAATGCTTGGTCGCCAGCCTACGGCAGCCTGGCACTACGCCGCGTTATCTGATGATCGCCAACGCGCTGGAACAAGCCATCCGGCGACATCAGTTGGGCGAAGGGACTTTCCTGCCGACAGAGCGGCTGATGGCGGAAAAACTGGGGCTGTCGCGCGTCACGATCAGCAAAGCGATGGCGGAGCTGGAGCGCAAGCGGCTGATCACCCGCCAGCAAGGCCAAGGAACACGCGTCGCGCAGGCTTTCCGCTACTCGCTCAATGACAAAGGCGGCTTCACCGAGCAAGTGCTGCGCAGCGGCGGCAGCGTGGCCAATCAATGGCTGCTGCGGCAGCGTGAACGCGCGCCGGCCGCCATCGCCGGTCTGCTGCGACTGCCCGCCGGCGCGGACATCGCCAAGCTACGCCGCCTGCGGATGATGGACGGCACGCCGGCTGCGCTGGAGACCACCTACATCCCGCTGACCTATCTACCGGAGCCGGAGCGTCTCGAACACTCGCTCTACCAGTGGTGGGAACAGCATGGCGTGGAGATCGGCCATAAGCACTTCCGCCTGGCCTCCTGCCCGGCAGACCCAGACAGCGCCGCCCTATTGCATGTCCAGACCGGTACGCCGCTGCTGCGCATCCAGCAGACTAGTTTGAACTCGGCGGAACAGGTATTGGAATTCAGCGAAGTTTTGTGCCGCAGCGATCTCTATGAATTCGAGGTGCGGCTTTAAGAGAGGCCAAAAAAACCCGCCCAGCGCCTGGCTGTGCGGGTCGTGTTCGTCTCGTGGACGGTTTTGCCGTAGTGGTGCCCCGGGCCGGAATCGAACCGGCACGACCTAAGTCGAGGGATTTTAAGTCCCTTGTGTCTACCAATTTCACCACCGGGGCGGGCAAAGAGACGGCGATTCTATCCCAGAGCCGGCCCGCTGGCAAACAGGGATGGCGATCAAGGCCATGGCACGCCGCTACGGAGAACTGCGGACTTGATTCCAATCCGGGATAAAAGAGAAAAAACCACTCTGAGCTTGGCGATTACGAGTGCGGGCCAAACAAAGCAAAAACCCCGCAAGTCTTTGACTTACGGGGCTTTAACTGGAGGCGGGGGTCGGAATCGAACCGGCGTAGACGGATTTGCAATCCGCTGCATAACCACTTTGCTACCCCGCCGTTACCGGCGAACTGTCAGGTTACTCTGATCGTTTTGACTTTGGAGCGGGAAACGAGGCTCGAACTCGCGACCTCAACCTTGGCAAGGTTGCGCTCTACCAACTGAGCTATTCCCGCGTCGCACAATGCTATTGCAGAAGTTTTGGAGCGGGAAACGAGGCTCGAACTCGCGACCTCAACCTTGGCAAGGTTGCGCTCTACCAACTGAGCTATTCCCGCGTCGCATAACGCTATATGCAGAGGATTTGGAGCGGGAAACGAGGCTCGAACTCGCGACCTCAACCTTGGCAAGGTTGCGCTCTACCAACTGAGCTATTCCCGCATTCAAAACTGCTGCAATACTTCTGCTTTCTCTTCGCTGCTGCTGGAGCAGCGCTGAGAGATGCGAATTATAAGGATTTATCAGGCACTGTCAACACTTCAAACATCAATTTTTTTCCCGGAAAACTCCTTGGCAGCCATCCGAAGATAATAAACCATTGACCACAAAGTCAAAATCACCGCCAAAACCATGAAGGCGTTGCCCAAAATTAATGTGGAGACGCCGGGAAGCAGCGGCCCGGCATAGAGCAGCAATAGAATAGCCACCATCTGCGCCGTGGTTTTGAGCTTGCCGATATAGGCCACCGCCACGCTCTTGCGAGTGCCCATTTCCGCCATCCATTCGCGCAGCGCGGAAATCGCGATCTCGCGGCCGATGATGATCATAGCCATCCAGCCCTCGGTGCGCCCCATCTGAACCAGCAGGATCAAGGCCGCGGCGACGATCAGCTTGTCCGCCACCGGGTCCAGGAAAGCGCCGAAGGCCGAGGTCTGCCCCAGCTTGCGCGCCAGGTAGCCGTCCAGCCAATCGGTGATCGCCGCCAATGCGAAGATGGCGGCGCCTACCTGATTGCGGCTTTGCAGCAGCAGGACGGAATCCGGCAAAAAGAAAACCGCTACGCAGATAGGGATCAGGGCAACCCTGAGCCAGGTCAGGAATATCGGCAAATTGAAGGGCATCGGTGTCAGTAATCTTATTGTTTGCGGCTCGGTCAAAAACTGCGCGCTCGCCCCAAGCCACAACGGGACGCACAGCGATGGTTACAGTGTATAAACGATGGCGCGCCGGCAATCAATGCAGCGCGTTGTAAATCTTCTCCGCCAGCGTGCGACTGATGCCGTCCACCTGAGCCAGGTCGTCCATGCTGGCGGCGGCCACGCCGCGCAGGCCGCCAAAACGCATCAGCAGCTGTTGCCGCCGCTTGGCCCCCACCCCCGGAATCTCCTCCAATGTGGACGCGGTGCGCGCCTTGGCGCGCCGCGCGCGGTGGCCGGTGATAGCGAAGCGGTGGGCCTCGTCGCGCACCGTCTGGATCAAATGCAGCGCAGGATGGTCCTGCCTCAACTGCAGGCTCTTGTCCAGATACGGCAGGATCAACGTTTCCAGGCCCGGCTTGCGCTCTTCGCCCTTGGCGATGCCGACGATGGGCAGGTTCAGGCCGATTTCGGCGAACACCTCCAAGGCCACGCCCACCTGCCCTTTGCCGCCGTCGATGAACACAGCATCCGGCAACTTGCCCTCTCCCGCCGCCAGCTTGCCGTAGCGACGTGACAGAACTTCGCGCATCGCGGCGTAATCGTCGCCGGGCTTGGCGGTTTCAATATTGTAGCGCCGGTATTCGCTTGGCTGCATCGCGCCCTTATCGTAGATCACGCAGGAAGCCACCGTGGCTTCTCCCATGGTGTGACTGATATCGAAGCATTCAAAGCGGCCGGCGCCCTCCAACTCCAATACCTCGTTGAGCTGGGCCAGCCGCTGGTTCTGGGTGGCTTTGCTGTTGGCCCGCTGCATGATGGCCAGCTCGGCGTTCTTTTCCGCCATTTCCAGCCATACCCGCCGCTCCCCTATGGGGTTGCTGGCGATGGCCAGCTTGCGCTCGGCTTGCCGCTCCAGGTGCTGACGCAAGGTATCGGAAATTTCGCCGTTGATGATGATGGCCGGCGGCAAGGGCGCGCCCAGATAATGCTGGGCCAGGAAGGCCTCCAGGCTGTCCGCCAGTTCGCCCTCCTCCCCGCTGACCGGGAAAAAGCTTTTGTCGCCCAAATGACGGCCGCCGCGAATCATCACCAGATTGACGCAAAGCATGCCTTCCCGCTGTACCGCGGCCACCACGTCGCAATCTTGCTGGCTGGAGTTGCTGGAAACGAACTGCTTCTCCTGCACCCGCGCCAGCGCCTGAATCTGGTCTCGCAGCTCCGCCGCCTGCTCGAACTCCATCGCCTCGGCCGCTGCCATCATGCGCTGGGTCAAACCGTCGATCAGCTCGCTCTGGCGGCCTTGCAGGAAAGCCACCGCGCTGGCCACGTCGCGCGCGTAGTCTTCCTTGGAGACATGATCAACGCAAGGCCCGGAACAGCGCTTGATCTGATACAGCAAACAGGGGCGGGAACGGTTGGCGAACACCGCGTCTTCGCAGGTGCGAAGCCGGAACACTTTTTGCAGGATCTGGATGCTCTCGCGCACCGCGTAGCCGTTGGGATACGGGCCGAAATACTGGTTCGGACGCTTGGGGTCGCCGCGGTAATAGGCCATCTGCGGAAAGGCGTGGCCGGTCAACATCAGATAGGGATAGGACTTGTCGTCGCGAAACAGAATGTTGTAACGCGGCGTCAATGCCTTGATCAGATTGTTTTCCAGGATCAGCGCTTCCGCTTCGGAGCGCGTAACCGTGGTTTCAATATCGGCGATCTGGCGCACCATCAGCTGGATGCGCGGCGACTGGTCGTTCTTCTGAAAGTAGGAACTGACCCGCCGTTTCAAATCGATGGCTTTGCCGACATAAAGCACGCTGCCCGACGCGTCGAGCATTCGATACACGCCGGGCAGATTGGGTAGGGAAACCAATACCGCCTTGTAGTCAAAAACCGTTTTCGCCACTTATTTTCCACACCAGATCTGCACATTGGCCTGCGCCTGGGCGATCAGTTCATTGCGCTGGGCGTCCGAGGCCAGCGCATTGGAACCCGGCATGCGGATGCGGCTATTGATCTGCACCGTGGCCAGTTGAGTGCGGGCGTTCTGGCAATTCTGCTCGCGGATCTTGGCGTTGGCCTCCGCGACCTTGGCGTTCTCCGCGGCGATCCTGGCGTTTTCCCCGCTCGCGTCCTTGTCCGCGGCCTTTTTGCTTTCCTTGACCGGCGCCGAGGCGGGCGCCGGCGCGCGCGTATTCATGCGGCGGGCGTTGACGCTGGGCGGCGGCTGATCCGAGTACACGGTTTTTCCGGCCTCGTCCTTCCATACATAGACTTCCGCGCTGGCGGCGGCGGAGCCCAGCAAAGCCAGCAAAAAGGTCCATACTAAGGTTGACTTCATCATCGACTCCCTGACCCGAATTGCGCTGCAGATACTCAAATTGTAAGGCCTGCGCGGCCGGTCGGCAAAAAGGTAACAGGGTTGCGGGCGGAAAGCCCGTTTTTTTGCAATAGCGGCAATGCCTCGGTATAATGCCGCTTTGCCGCAAAGGAAACGCCAAGATGCGTATCATCGAGAAAGCCTATACTTTCGACGACGTTCTCCTCGTCCCGGCCCACTCTGAAGTTCTGCCGCGCGACGTAGTCCTCTCCACCAAGCTTACCCGCAACATCACCCTGAACCTGCCCTTGGTGTCCGCCGCCATGGACACGGTGACCGAAGCCCGTCTTGCCATCGCCATGGCTCAAGAAGGCGGTATCGGCATCGTGCACAAAAACATGGACCCCGCGAAACAAGCCAGCGAAGTGTCCAAGGTGAAACGCCATGAAAGCGGCGTGGTCAAGGATCCCATCACCATCGCCCCGGACATGCTGGTGCGCGACTTGGTGCTGCTGACCCGCCACCACAAGATTTCCGGCCTGCCGGTGATCGAAAACGGCAAGGTGGTCGGCATCGTCACCAACCGCGACCTGCGCTTCGAGACCCGCCTGGACCAGACCGTCGGCTCCATCATGACCCCGCGCGAGCGTCTGATCACCGTCAAGGAAGGCGCCAGCATCGACGAGGCCCGCGAGTTGATGCATACCCACCGCCTAGAGCGCGTGCTGGTGATCAACGACGCCTGGGAGTTGAAGGGCCTGATCACGGTCAAGGACATCATCAAGACCAGCGAGCACCCCAACGCCAATAAAGACAGCCAAGGCCGTCTGCGCGTGGGCGCGGCCGTCGGCACCGGCGGAGACACCGAAGAGCGCGTGATCGCGCTGGTGAAGGCCGGCGTGGACGTGATCGTGGTCGATACCGCCCACGGCCACAGCCAGGGCGTGATTGAGCGCGTGCGTTGGGTGAAGAAGAATTTCCCGCAAGTGGACGTGATCGGCGGCAACATCGCCACCGCCGCCGCCGCGATGGCGCTGGTTGACGCCGGCGCCGACGGCGTCAAGGTCGGCATCGGCCCCGGCTCCATCTGCACCACCCGCATCGTAGCCGGCGTGGGCGTGCCGCAGCTGACCGCCATCCACAATGTATCCGAGGCGCTGAAAGGCACCGGCGTGCCGATGATCGCCGACGGCGGCATCCGCTTCTCCGGCGACATCTCCAAGGCGCTGGCCGCAGGCGGCAACTGCGTGATGCTGGGCGGCATGTTCGCCGGCACCGAGGAAGCCCCCGGCGAAGTCGAGCTGTTCCAGGGCCGCTCCTACAAGTCCTACCGCGGCATGGGCAGCCTGGGCGCGATGAGCCAGGGCTCGTCCGACCGCTACTTCCAGGACAACGAAGGCAATGTGGAAAAGCTGGTGCCGGAAGGCATCGAAGGCCGCGTGCCGTACAAGGGCTCCATCGGCCAGGTGATCCACCAGTTGGTGGGCGGCCTGCGCTCCTCGATGGGCTACCTTGGCTGCGCCACCATCGCCGACATGCACGCCAAAGCGGAATTCGTGGAAATCACCTCCGCCGGCATCCAGGAGTCTCACGTCCACGACGTGCAGATCACCAAGGAAGCGCCGAACTACCACGTATCCCGCTAAGAATCTGTTTACGATCTGCTGCGCCGTCGGCGATACGGCGTTGAAAACAACTTCGAAATGCTCATGTGCTCCATGTACATTCCGCTTTCTCAGTTGTTTTCGCCTTGTCTCGCTCTAGCTCGCAAGATCGTAAGTACGCTCTAGGGTCGTCCTTTACGGCAAAACCCGCGCCAAACGGCGCGGGTTTTTTCATGGTTGAACCGCAAGCGCGGTCAGGCCAGCGACAACATCAGCCGCGTGCGCAAGGCTGTGGGCGGATTGTCGTAAGGCGAATTCAAATACTCTTCCACGCACGGCACGCCGCCAAGCGCGCGCCCGCTGCCGGGCAGCCAGTGCCGGTACAACCAGGACCAGACCGTGGACAGCTCCGCGTACGGTCCCAGGTGCGTCACGCAAGCGTACTCCCCGGCGGGAATCTCCCCCCATTCAAACCCATCCGGCAGCGGCCGCTCCTGCCAGGAATCCGGCACAGTCACGCAGGCGATGGAGCGCAGCTTGGCTTCCTCCGTTTGTTCCGCATCATCCAGATACATGCCGAATACGCGACCTGGCGCGTCGCCGACTGCGCAACCCGGACTGATGGCCTGCAAAGCGCCAAAGGCTTGGCCGATCTCCATATAACTGCCGACATGGCGGCGCATCAGCACCTTCAGCCCCTTATCCTGCTTGAGCAATGTCACTTCATGCATAACGGTCTCCCAGTCTTGCCTAGAAATGAACGCTCTGCGCTGGCGATAGCGGCCCGGACTCTCGCCGTAAGCCCTGGCGAAGGCCCGGACGAAAGCCGCGGTGCCGCCGTAGCCGGCGCGCGCCGCCACCCTCGACAAAGGGAGCGAGCCGCCGTCCAACTGCCCGGCCGCGCGATGCAGCAACAGCCGCTGCCGGGTCTCCCCCACCGTTTCGGCCATCAGGCCGCGATACACGCGGTGAAAGTGAAAGGGCGACAAGCAAGCCTCCTCCGCCAACCTTTCCAGCGGCACCGGCCCATCCAGATGGCGCCACAGGTAGTCCAGCACCCGCAGCATCCGCCATAAATACGGCGAATCCGGGCCGCCGTTGCGATAGAGCGTTCTCATGAAGTGAGCTTATCCCGCATCGATTGATTCGTTTTGCTGAGTTGGCTGTTGCAACAGCAGCCATTGCATGCTCTGGCACACATCCACCACGAAATCCCACACCACGCGATAGCGCAGCGTGCGGCGGATGTCGCTGCGGCCGCTGATCCAGTACGAGCGGATGATGCGCAGCTCCGGCAGTAGTTGACGCAGCCGCGCGTCGTCGTAGGTCAGGTAATACGGTAGCACCGCAATGCCGCCGTCGGCCAGCGCCGCCTGCTGCTGGCCCACCACGCTGGTGCAGCGCAGATTAATCAGCGGGTTGCGGCACAGACCGCGGTGAAACATCAGTTCGCGCGAGAACAGCAAGTCGTCGACATAGCCGACGATGGGATGCCCGGCCAGGTCCTCGCGCTCGCGAATGGGCTCATGCGCGTCCAGATAGGTCGGTGTCGCGTACAAGCCCAGGCAGTAATCGGTCAGCTTGCGCGTCACCACCATATTGGCCTGCGGCCGCTCCAGCGCGATGGCGATGTCCACCTCGCGGTTGGTGATGCTGACGAAGCGCGGCACCGACACTAGGTCGATCTCCAGCGCCGGATAGCGCGCTATCAGCCGCGGCAAGTGCCGCGACAGGAATAAGGAACCCAAGCCTTCCGGCGCGCCCAAGCGCACCAGGCCGGCCACCTCCACATGCCCCACCCTCGCCTCGTCCTGCATCCGGGACGCGGTGTTTTCCAGTTGCTCCGCCAGCGGCAGCAGCTGCCGGCCGGCCGCGGTCAACTGATATCCGTCCGGCTGCTGCACAAACAACGGCTGGCCCAACTGCCGCTCCAACTGCTCGATATGCCTGGCCACTGTCGCATGGGTGGTACGCAGTTGCCGGGCCGCCGCCAGCAGTTTGCCGCTGCGCTGCAAGGCCAGAAAATAACGGATGTCGTTCCAGTCGAACATTGCACCCTCCTCGCGTTTATGGTGCGCTTGCACACAACGATGGCAAGCTTCAACTGCACCGCTGTTAGAAAACTAACAGCCATTGTTCCGCTCTGGCTATTCCCAGTCCGGCCCGGCTTGATCTTATATGGTGGCGATACTGACGTCATAGGAAAGCGCGGCATGCAGGTATTGGCGGAGACATTCGACTACATCATCGTCGGCGCGGGCAGCGCCGGTTGCCTGCTGGCCAACCGCCTGTCGCGCAATCCGCGGCTCCGCGTGCTGCTACTGGAAGCCGGCGGCGAGGACAACTACCCCTGGATACACATCCCGGTGGGCTACCTCTACTGCATCGGCAATCCGCGCACCGACTGGTGCCTGCGCACCGCGCCCGAGCCCGGCCTTGGCGGGCGCAGCCTCAACTACCCGCGCGGCAAAGTGCTGGGCGGCTGCTCCTCGATCAACGGCATGATCTATATGCGCGGCCAGGCCGCGGACTACGACGGCTGGGCGGCCCAGGGCTGCCCCGGCTGGAGTTGGGACGAAGTGCTGCCGGACTTTTTGCGCATGGAGGACCACTTCGACAGCGCCCGCGCCCAGCACGGCCACGGCGGCGAATGGCGGGTGGAACGGCAGCGGCTGTCCTGGGAGATTCTGGACGCTTTCCGCGACGCGGCGGAGCAGAGCGGCATCGCCCCAGTGGACGACTTCAATCGCGGGGACAACGCCGGCTGCGGCTATTTCGAAGTCAACCAACGGGGCGGGCTGCGCTGGAACACCGCCAAAGCCTTTCTACGCCCCGCGCGCCAGCGCCCCAACCTCACTGTACTGACCCATGCCGAGGCGGAAACCTTGCTGCTGGAGGACGGCCGCGCCATCGGTATTGCATTCCTGCAACAGCGGCAGCGCTGGCAAGCGCGCTGCCGCGGCGAAATCATCCTGGCCGCCGGTGCCGTCGGCTCCCCGCTTTTGTTGCAGCGCAGCGGCATCGGCCCCGCCGCGCTGCTGCAAGAACACGGCGTCGCCGTGCGTCATGCGCTGCCCGGTGTCGGCGCCAACCTGCAAGACCATCTGCAACTGCGCATGGTGTTCAAGGTCAGCGGCGCGCGCACGCTGAACCAGCTGGCCAATAGCTGGACCGGCAAGCTGGCCATGGGCTGGGAATACCTGTGGCGGCGCAGCGGACCGCTGGCGATGGCCCCCAGTCAGCTGGGCGCCTTCGCCAAATCCGGCCCGGAACAGCCGCGCGCCAACCTGGAATACCATGTGCAACCGCTGTCGCTGGAACGCTTCGGCGAACCGCTGCACCCCTTCCCCGCCTTCACCGCCTCGGTATGCGATCTACGCCCGCTCAGCCGCGGCCGGGTCGCCATCGGAGGCGCGGGGCTGGATGCCGCGCCGCTGATCCAGCCCAACTATCTCAGCCACCCGCAGGATCGCGCCGTCGCGGTGGCCGCGCTGCGGCTGACCCGACGCATCGTCGCCGCGCCGGCGCTCACGCGCTACCGGCCGGAGGAATACCTGCCCGGCCTCGCCGCCCAGAGCGACGAGGAACTGGCCGCCGCCGCCGGCCGCATCGGCACCACCATTTTCCATCCGGTAGGCACCTGCAAAATGGGACAGGATACCGATGCGGTGGTCGATGCCAGACTGCGCGTTCACGGACTATCCGGATTAAGAGTGGCGGACGCCTCCATCATGCCCTCCATCACCTCGGGCAACACCAATTCGCCCACGCTGATGATCGCGGAGAAAGCCTCCCGCATGATTTTGCAAGACCGCCCCGCGCCGGACTGAGCGGCGCTGCGCAACATCGGCCCACCCAAACAGAGGAAGCCCACTTCCCGACCCACAACTTGTCGCAAAGCCACACCAAGAGGAGACAGCACCATGAGCAGCACCCTGACGCCCGCCGCCACGGCGGGACACACGATCAGCAGCTCCGAGCGCAAAGTGATCTTCGCCTCGTCGCTGGGCACCGTTTTCGAGTGGTACGACTTTTTCCTGTACGGCGCGCTGGCCGCGGTGATCAGTAAACAGTTCTTCGCCGGCGTCAATGAAACCACCGCCTTCATCTTCGCGCTGATGACCTTCGCCGCCGGCTTCCTGGTGCGGCCGTTCGGCGCGCTGCTGTTCGGCCGGCTGGGCGACATGATAGGCCGCAAATACACCTTTCTCGCCACCATCCTGATCATGGGCGTCTCCACCTTCTTGGTGGGCCTGCTGCCCGGCTACGCCAGCATAGGCATCGCCGCGCCCATCCTGCTGGTGGTGCTGCGCATGTTGCAGGGCCTGGCGATAGGCGGCGAATACGGCGGCGCGGCCATCTACGTGGCCGAGCACGCGCCGGACCACAAACGCGGCGCTTACACCAGCTGGATCCAGGTCACCGCCACTGCCGGCCTGCTGCTGTCCCTGCTGGTGATCCTGGCCTGCCGCAAACTCACCGGCCCGGCTTTCGACGACTGGGGCTGGCGCTTGCCCTTCCTGCTGTCGCTGGCGCTGCTGGCCATCTCCACCTGGATACGGCTGTCGATGCACGAGTCGCCGGCCTTCCTGAAAATGAAGGCCGAGGGCAAGCACTCCAAGGCGCCGCTGACCGAATCCTTCACCAACTGGAAAAACCTGCGCATCGTGCTCACCGCCCTGTTCGGCATCAACGGCGGCCAGGCGGTCACTTTCTACTGCGCGCAGTTCTATTCGCTGTTCTTCCTCACCCAAATCCTCAAGGTCGACTCCCAGATCGCCACCCAGTTGCTGGTGGTTTCCCTGCTGATCGCCGCCCCGCTATTTCTGTACTTCGGCTACCTGTCCGACCGGATCGGCCGCAAGCCGGTGATGTTGACCGGCCTGCTGCTAGCGGCTCTGCTGACCTTTCCCGCCTTCAAATGGCTGACCGCCTACGCCAGCCCGGACATCGCCAACGCCGCGCGCCAGGCGCCGGTGGTGGTGGTGGCGGACCCGGCCAGCTGCCGTTTCCAGTTTGATCCGGTGGGCAAGGCCAAACTCAACACCAGCTGTGACCAGGCCAAGGCCTTGCTGGCCAAGAACGGCGTGCCCTACCAGCGTGAAGCCGCGCCCGCCGGCGGCGAAACCCAGATCAAGGTGGGCGGACAGACGCTGACCGGCTTCGACAAGGCCGCGCTGCTGGCCGCGCTGAAACAGGCCGGCTACCCGGACAAGGCCGACCCGGACAAGATCCACTACCCGATGGTGATAGCGGTGCTGGTGCTGCTCAGCCTGATCGCCGCCATGGTCTACGGCCCGCTGGCCGCCACCATGGTGGAGCTGTTCCCCACTCGCATCCGCTATACCTCGATGTCGCTGCCCTATCACATCGGCAACGGCTGGATAGGCGGCCTGTTCCCCACCGTGGCGTTCTCGCTGGTGGTCTACACCGGCGACATCCTCTACGGCCTGTGGTATCCGGTCATCGTCTACAGCGTCAGTTTCGTGGTCTGCCTGTTGGGCTTGAAGGAGACGCACCGCGCCGACATCCATCAATAAGCTCCTTCCCACGCGCACGGCGAACCTCCCGGTTCGCCGTGTTTCTGGGTAGACTGGGGCTTTCGTCCCACCTCCCGCGCCGCCATGCCGATTCAACGTCTCAGCCAGTCCGAAACCCTGATCCTCAACCGCCACCGCTATCATCTGCGCCGCTGGGGCCCTAGCAATGCGCCGCTGCTGGTGCTGCTGCACGGCTGGATGGACAGCTCGGCCACCTTCCAATTCCTGGTGGACGCGCTGCCGGACGGCTGGCAAGTGGCGGCGCCGGACTGGCGCGGCTTTGGCGACAGCGACTGGAACCACGGCAGCTATTACTTCCCCGACTACCTGGCCGACCTCGACGCGCTGCTGGACGCGCTGTCGCCGCAACAGCCGGTCAAACTGCTGGGCCACAGCATGGGCTCGATGGTCGCCGGCATCTACGCCGGCACCCGCCCCGAGCGCATAGAAAAGCTGGTGCTGGCCGAAGGCTTCGGCCTGGCCGCCACCAAGCCGGCGGAAGCGCCTGGCCGCTACGCGCGCTGGCTGCGCGAAACCCGCGCGGCGCCCGAGTTCGGCGACTTGCAATCACTGGACGCCGTGGCCGCCAAGCTGCTGGAACGCAACCCCAGGCTGACGTCGGAGCGGGCCCAATGGCTGGCGCGCGAACTGACCCGGCAGCGGGACGACGGCCTCTACTACCGCGCCGACCCGCGCCACAAAATGGTCAACCCGGTGCTGTACCGGCTGGAGGAAGCGATGGCCTGCTGGCAGCGCATCAGCGCGCCGGTGCTGTGGGCGCTGGGCGGCGACACCGACGACCATCCGCTGGCCAAGAGCGTGGCCGCCAGCATGCCGCAGCGTCGCGCCTGCTTCGCCCAACTGCAAGAAACCGTGATTGCCGACGCCGGCCATATGCTGCAATGGGAACAGCCGGAAGCGCTGGCGGCGGCGATCCACGCGTTTTTCAGCCAACCCCAATAAGAACGTGTTTACGATCTCGCGAGCTAGGGTGAGACAAGGCGAAAACCGCTGAAAAAGCGGAGTGTACACACGGTACATGCGCATTTTGAAGATGCACTCACCGAGCCACGTTTCACGACGCGTAGCAGATCGTAAACAGGCTCCAAGAACCGCTAACAAAACCGCGTAGCGTACCTGAGCCAAGCCGCGCCGACGCAGGCAGTACTAGTAGTACGACAAGGAGGCCCAACGCAGGATCAGGGGTTTTGTTAGCGGGCCTAAAAAAAGCGCGGCCTAGCCGCGCTTTTCATGGTTGACCTACCAAATCAAACACCTAAATAACGCCGCTCCAGATGCGCCTTGAAGTGCGCCGGATTCAGCGTCTCGCCGGTGGCGCGGCGTACCAGCTCGTCCGTGCTCCAACGGCTACCCTGGCTCCAGATATTGGCGTTCAACCAATCAAAAATAGGCTCCAGATTGCCGGCCGTCACCTTCGCGTCCAGCTCCGGTTCAGCGCGGCGCAGGCTGGCGAAATACTGCGCCGCGTACATCGCGCCCAGCGTGTAGCTGGGGAAATAGCCGAAGCCGCCATCGGTCCAGTGGATGTCCTGCATGCAGCCATTGGTGTAATTGCCGCGGGTGTCCACGCCCAGATAAGCCATCATCTTTTCGTCCCACAGCGCCGGAATATCCTCGGCCTCGATCTCGCCGTCCATCAGTGCGCGCTCGATCTCGAAACGCAGAATCACATGCGCCGGATAACACAACTCGTCCGCGTCCACACGGATGTAACCTGGCTGCACCCGGCTGTACAAACGCTGCAGATTATCCAGCGCAAACGCAGGCTGCTCGCCGAAATGGCTGCGGATCAGCGGAGCGATCAACTGCAGGAAGGCCGGGCTGCGGCCCAGTTGCATCTCGAAGGACAGGCTCTGGCTTTCATGGATGCCCATGGAGCGCGCGCGGCCCAGCGGCTGCTCCAGCCAGTCCTTGGGCAGATTCTGCTCGTAACGGGCGTGGCCGGTTTCGTGGACGATGCCCATCAGACTCTGGACGAAATCATCGTCGCGGTAGCGGGTGGTGATGCGCACATCCTCCGGCACCCCGCCGCAGAAGGGATGGCTGCTGACATCCAGCCGGCCGCCATCAAAATCGAAGCGCAGCAGTTTCATTGCCTCCACGCCCAGCGCGCGCTGCCGCTCCACCGCGAACGGCCCCACCGGCTCAATCACCGTTTCCGACGCCTGCTTGGCGCGCGCGCGGTCGATCAGGCCCGGCAGCCAGGATTTCACCTCGGCGAAAATGCGCTCGATCTCCGCGCTCTTCATCCCCGGCTCGTACTTGTCCATCAGCGCGTCGTAACGGCTGCCGCCGCTGGCCTCGGCCAGCAGACGGCCCTCCTCGCGCGACAGCTTGACCACTTCGCGCAGGTTTTCCAGAAAGCCCTTCCAGTCGTTGGCCGGGCGCTGGCTGCGCCAGGCGTGCTCGCAGCGCGCGCCAGCCAGGGTCTTGGCCTCCACCAGCTCCGCCGGCAGCAGATTGGCCTGCGCCCACTCGCGGCGCATTTCGCGCAGATTGGCGCGCTGCAGCTCGTCCAGGTTTTCCTGCTCCGCCGCGTCCAGCTGTTCCTTCAGCTGCGGCGCGGTGATGATGCCGTGGGTCAGCACCCCCAGCTCCGCCAGCGCGGCGGCGCGGGCGTTGTTGCCCTTGCTCGGCATCATTGCCGCCTGGTCCCAACCGGCGATGGCGCCGAGGTGGCTAAAGCGGTGCAAGCGGGCGAAAGTGTGGGTCAATGCCTGGTAGGCGGATGTGTGCGTCATCTTGTCTCCTCTATAAAAGAACCGGTTTACGAGCTGCTGCGCGTCGGCGATACGGCGTTGAGAACCGCTTCAGAATGCTCATGTAGTCTTGTACATCTCGCTTCTTCAGCAGTTTTCGCCTTGTCTCGCTCTAGCTCGCGAGATCATAAACACGCTCTACTTGTAAAAGCATGATGCCATCAGACTATTTGATCTGACAACTTCCGCCCAAAAACCCGCAAAAGCCGCGTATTGACAAGGATTTTGATTTTGTACATTATCAATATTCCATAACTAGCATGAGGTAAAATCATGCCATCCATCGCCGCTCAACTCTTCCTCGCCTACCAGGACCGCGACTGGGAGCGCGCGCGCCGCTTGCTGTGCGACGACGCCGTGATGCTATGGCATTGCAGCGGCGAGTGTTTCCGCGGCGCGGAAGCCATCGTCCACGTCAACCGCGTTTATCCAGAGGGCTGGAGCATCCGCCTGCTGCAGGACAATCTACTAACCGACGGCCGCTGGCACGTGGTGGCGCAGGTGGACCACGGCGCGGCGCGCTTCTTCGCCAATTCGCTGTTCACTCTGGAGCACGGGCTGATCAGCCAGATAGAGGAATACTGGGCCAGCGCCGAAGCGCCGCCGGCCTGGCGCCGGGGCTTGCCGGGCAGGGCCCGGCTTGAGGCTACGGTGGTGGAAGCATCTGGAATGGAATAGCGGACCGGTCAGCCCGCCTCACGCCGCCGGCTGGCCGGCGTTGCGCGCTTGGGCTTGCGGGAATTGATGCCAATAGTAGAAGTACTCGCGCACCAGCTGCAGAAAAATGTTTTTTAGCTCCGCATCGCGCAGATGCAGCAACACCGCGTCCACCATCATGCGGAAGCTGTCGCCCTGGATGGGCTGGCCGTCCAATAGATAAAGCAAGGATTTGAGCAGGCGCTCGCGCAGATGGATGTCCGGCTCGGACATACCGTCCTCGAACAGCTTGCCCAGGTAGAGGCCCAGCGACGGCGGGAAGCGGGAGAAACCATCGCGTTCCATTCGCGTCAACAGACCTTCCCAGTCCGTCTCCAGCCAAACCCGCACATTGCGCACCGAAAAACCGCTGCGCGCGGTGATCTCCACCACTTTCTTGGTATCGCCGAGCCAGAAGTAATAGAACTCGCGGGTACAGGTCAGCGCCAGCACCTGCTCGTCCGGCGCGCAGGCCTGCAACAAACGCTCGCAAGGAACGCGAAAGCCTTCGGCGCTGCGCTCGACGCCATCCAGCCAGGGCAACATCTGCTCCAAAATGCGACGCCTCTCGTCGATCACTTGGGCAGGCGCGCCCTGACGCGCCAGCAATCGCATATAAGCCTCCAGCGCCGCCTTCAAATCGCTCATGCCCTTTCCCCAGCCCTCCCGGTCTTGCCCGCCCTTCCCCGCGCCGCTCGCGCTCTTCGGCACAGCCGGCGGACTGTTCTTATTTTCGGACAGAAATGTTGCAGACTCCAGACGGGATTCACGGCGACGTCGGCGTTTTTCTAACGCGCCGGACTGGAAACAGCTTCTCAGGCCGGCGTCAGGCTCAAGCGCAAATCCGCGCCCACCATTCGCACATCGCGGATATTCAGCTTCTGCTTATCGGCCAAGTCCTCCAGCGCCGGCCAGGCAAACAGGCCGCGCGCGGCGTCGCCGGCCAGCGACGGCGCCAGATAAAGCACGATCTCGTCCACCAGCCCGGCGCGCAGCAGCGCGCCGTTGAGGCCGGCCCCCGCTTCCACCATCAGCATATTGACGCCGCGCTGCGCCAAGGACGCCAGCAAGGCAGGCAGGTCGGCATGGCCGTCGGCCTGCCGCGGCAAGGTCAGTATCTCCGCGCCGGCGCGATAAGGCCGCAGACGCGTTTCCTCATGGTTGCAGGTGGCCAGCACAGTGCTTCCGTCCTGGTAGATACGCTGCGTCGGCGCAGTGCGCAGATCGCTGTCCAGCACCACGCGCAGCGGCTGGCGCTCGCAGGGGACTTCGCGCACCGTCAGTTGCGGATCGTCGGCCAACACCGTGCCGCTGCCAGTGAGCACCGCGCAATGCTCGGCACGCAGACGATGCACGTCGCGCCGCGCCTCGGGTCCGGTGATCCACTGGCTGCGGCCGTTGAGCAAGGCGGTCTTGCCATCCAGCGTGGCGGCGGCCTTGAGCATGACCCACGGGCGGCCGCGCTCAACCCGCGACAAGAAGCCGCGATGTACTTGTCTCGCCTCCGCCTCCATCAGCCCGGCGTCGGCGTCTACGCCAGCGGCCCGCAACATGGCCAAACCGCGGCCGGACACTTCGTGGTAGGGGTCCACCATCGCCGCAGCCACTCGGGCCACGCCTTCGTCGATCAAACGCCGCGCGCACGGCGGAGTTCGACCGTGGTGGCTGCAGGGTTCCAGCGTGACATAGGCGGTGGCGCCGCGTGGGGATAGGCCACGCGACAGGCAGTCCTTGATCGCCTGGATTTCCGCGTGATCGCCGCCCACTTGCAGGGTGGCGCCCTCTCCAATCACCGCGCCGTCGCGCACCAACACGCAACCCACGCCCGGATTGGGCGCGGCGCGGCGAGTAGCCTCGGCGGCCAGCCGCAGCGCGCGCTGCATGTAACGATGGTCATCGGCGGAGTCGTTCATGTTTCATTGCTTCCATTCATGAGCCAGCAAGCTGTACTGCCTGGCGTCGCAGTAGCGGCCTTGCAGCAGCAGGTATTCGCGCAGCAGGCCTTCAAAACGGAAGCCCAGCCGCTCCGCCACCGCGCAGCTGCGGTGATTGGCCGCCGCCGCGTCTATCGCCACCCGGTGCAGGCCCAATGGGCCGAAAGCCTCGTTCAGCAGTTGCGTCAGCGCCGCCTGCATCACTCCCTGGCCCACCTGACGGCGGTCCAGCCAATAACCGACGAAGGCGTGGCGGTTCAAGGCGTCAACGGAGTGCAGATCACAAACGCCGGCCAGCTCGCCGCCGCGCAACACCAGCCAAGTATAGGCTTTGCCGATCTGACGGCTGACGGCGGCGGACTGCAGAAAGGCGCGGGAGTCGGACTCGGAACGGGTCAGCGGCTCCCACGGCATCCATGGCCGCAGCGCGTCGCGGTTGGCGTTGATCAAGGCGAACAGCGCCGGCGCGTCGGACAGCTCAGGCGCGCTCAGCGAAACATGGGCAGGCAGGGGTTCAGACATGCAGGCACCCGCAAGGACGGAAGAATGGAGCAGTCTACTCCAGCCTCCCGCCGGGAGGTCAATGCGAAGACTTCTGGATTTCCTTGATCGCGTCGGAAAACTCGGACACGTCCTGAAAACTGCGGTAGACCGAGGCGAAACGCACATAGGCCACCTTGTCCAGGCGGGCCAGTTCGTTCATCACCATTTCGCCGATCTCGCGGCTGGACACTTCCCGCTCGCCCAGTTGCAGCAACTTGTGACAGATGCGGTCTATCGCTTCGTCCACCAGCGCGGTGGGCACCGGGCGCTTGTGCAGCGCGCGCAGGAAGCTGGTGCGAACTTTCTCGATATCGAATTCCGAACGATGGCCGGCGGTTTTCACCACCTGCGGCATGCGCACGTCGGCGGTTTCAAAGGTCGTGAAACGCTTCTCGCACACCGGGCAGCGCCGCCGCCGCCGGATGCTGCTGCCGTCCTCACTGACGCGGGAGTCGATTACCTGAGTATCGGCATTGCCGCAGAACGCGCATTTCATGACTTAATCCTAAGGGTTCCAATGTATGGATGTTATCAGCAATGCGCAGTCAAGTTAATGCCGCTATCGCCCTCCATGAAAAAGACGCCCCTGAGGGCGTCTTTTTAAGGCCGAGACCAGCGCGGCTTATTTGGAGTACACCGGGAACCGATGACACAGCGCGGTGGCTTGCTCCGCTACGCGAGCGATCAACGCATCGTCGTTCGGGTTGTCCAGCACGTCCGCCACCAGGTTGGCCACCTGGATGGCTTCGGCTTCCTTGAAGCCGCGGGTGGTAATGGCCGGGGAACCGATGCGGATGCCGGAAGTCACGAACGGGGTTTCCGGGTCGTTCGGGATCGCGTTCTTGTTCACGGTGATGTGGGCGCGGCCCAGCAGCGCGTCGGCGGCCTTGCCGGTCAGGCCCTTGGGACGCAAGTCCACTAGGAACACGTGGCTCTCGGTGCGGCCGGACACGATGCGCACGCCGCGCTCGGCCAGGGTCTTGGCCATGATGGAGGCGTTCTTCAGCACTTGTTCCTGATACACCTTGAACTCGGGCTGCAGCGCTTCCTTGAAGGCCACCGCCTTGGCGGCGATCACATGCTCCAGCGGGCCGCCTTGCAGGGTCGGGAACACATTGCTGTTGATGCTTTTCTCAAACTCGGCCTTGGCCAGGATGATGCCGCCGCGCGGGCCGCGCAGGGTCTTGTGGGTAGTCGAGGTCACGAAGTCGGCGAACGGCACCGGGTTCGGATACACGCCGGCGGCGATCAGCCCTGCGTAGTGCGCCATGTCCACCATGAAGTAAGCACCGCATTTCTTGGCGATCTGGCCCATGCGCTCGAAGTCGAAGCGCAAGGCGTAAGCGGACGCGCCGCCAATGATCAGCTTGGGCTTGGTTTCCATCGCTACGCGCTCCATGTCGTCGTAGTCGATTTCTTCCTTGTCGTTCAGGCCGTAGGCAACGATGTTGAACATCTTGCCGGACAGGTTGGCCGGAGAGCCGTGGGTCAAGTGACCGCCGTGGCCCAGGTTCATGCCCATCACGGTGTCGCCCGGCTTCAGGATGGAGAAGTACACCGCCTGGTTGGCCTGGCTGCCGGAGTGCGGCTGCACGTTGGCGTATTCCGCGCCGAACAGCTGCTTAACGCGGTCGATGGCGAGTTGCTCGACCACGTCCACATGCTCGCAACCGCCGTAGAAGCGCTTGCCTGGGTAGCCTTCGGCGTACTTATTGGTCAGTTGGGAGCCCTGGGCTTCCATCACCGCGGGGCTGGTGTAGTTTTCCGAGGCGATCAACTCAATGTGATCTTCCTGGCGTTGACACTCGGCCGCAATGGCGGCGGCGAGTTCGGGATCGAATTTGGCAATCGTCTGGTCAGCAGCGAACATCTTTGACTCATCCATCAAAGGGTTAACGATGCGGGCATTCTACACGAAATGCCGAGGCGAAATCCTTAACGTGAAGCAATTGCCGCGAAGGGAAAAACGGGCCTCTCCAGATGCGCGCAACCAGTTCAAAATCTTGCGAGCCAGGGCGCAGCCGGCTTTGAACCGCTTATCCGGGCAGGGGGTAATCAAAATTGTAGAAGTGCTCGCCGGCGGTGATCGTGATGCGCAGGCAGCCGCTGATGCCGCAGAGTTCCTCGGTGCCGGAATCCGGCGTCACCATGATGGCTTGCTCGGCGGCTCCGCGCGTCATCGTGGCGCTGTGTTGCAGCACAAAACTGCCTTTGCGGCCGTGCAGGCTGCCTTGCACCCGCTCCATGGCGACATAGCCGGCCGAACCCGGCTCCGCGCTTCGGAAGCTCAGCATCTCGCCCTGGCTGACGGCGTCCAGATCTCCATGAAAACGCTTGTCCAGCGACATGCGGCCAAGACCGCTAGCGCCGGCTGTCTCGCTCAAGGGTTCCGGGGAGAGTTTGACGTCGAAACGGCCGCTGGCGATGGATTTCATCATGTGTCCTCAAGATGGGCGCCGCCGCGGGCGCGGCAGGCCATCGTCATGATAACGCAGCCGGCCGCGGCCGCGCGCTGGCTTCTTCTATCCCGGAGTCAAACCGCCCAGCAGGAGCAGCCCAGGGCGCCGAAGAAACTCTGGGAGTCGGACACCGGCAGGCCCGCGTCCCAGGCGCGGGCGTGCTGATGCCCGTGCAGGCCGCAGGCGCTGGCGCAAGCGCAGGCCGCGCCGGCCTGGCGGTGCAGCGAGCGGCGGCCAGCGCCCTCCGGCTCGCCCCAAGCGGCGTAGCCTTTGTAGCGTCGCACCGGGGACCAATCCGGCATCGCCGGCGGTAAGGGATTGTCGTCCAGCGCGGCAAAGTCGGCGGCGGCGTAAACGATGCGGCCTCCCACCATGGTCAAGTCCGAGCTCATGAAGGAGATGTCGTCCTCGGCGCAAGCGAAGAAGTCCCGGTCCGGCACGATGAGATCGGCGAACTGCCCGGCTTCGATGCGGCCGCGCCGGCCTTCTTCATGAGTGAACCAGGCCACGTTCTCCGTCCACATCCGCAGCGCGGTTTCTCGGTCCAGGCAGTTGCGCTGCGGGTAGAGCCGCAAGCCGCCCACGGTCTTGCCGGTCACCATCCAGGCGAGCGACACCCATGGATTGTACGAGGCGACGCGGGTGGCGTCGGTGCCGGCGGACACCTTGACGCCCTTGGCCAGCATGCGGGCGATCGGCGGGGTGGCCTCGGCGGCGGCGGCGCCGTAGCGCTCGACGAAATACTCGCCCTGGTAAGCCATGCGGTGTTGCACCGCGATGCCGCCGCCCAGCGCGGCGATGCGGTCGATTGAGCGATCGGAAATGGTTTCGGCGTGGTCGAAGAACCAGTTCAGGCCGCTCAAGGGAATGTCGCGGTCCACTTTTTCAAACACGTCCAGCGCGCGGGAGATGGTTTCGTCGTAAGTGGCGTGCAAACGCCACGGCCAGCGGTTTTGCGCCAGGATGCGCACCACCTCCTCCAGTTCCCCCTCCATTTCGGGCGGCATGTCCGGCCGCGGCTGACGAAAATCCTCAAAGTCCGCGGCGGAAAACACCAGCATCTCCCCCGCGCCGTTGTGACGGAAATAATCATCGCCCTGCTTGTATTTGACTCCGGCGGTCCAGTTGAGGAAGTCCTCTTTCTCTTGCTTGGGTTTTTGGGTGAACAGGTTGTACGCCAATCTCACCGTCATCTGGCCGGCGTCGGCCAGTTGCTGGATCACCGCGTAATCGTCCGGGTAGTTCTGAAAGCCGCCGCCGGCGTCGATCACGCCGGTCACGCCCAGGCGGTTGAGCTCACGCATGAAATGGCGGGTAGAGTTGAGTTGGTAATCAAAGGGCAGCTTGGGTCCTTGGGCCAGGGTGGCGTACAGGATGGCCGCATTGGGCTTGGCCAGCAGCAAGCCGGTGGGCGCGCCGTCGGCGCCGCGGACGATTTCGCCGCCCGGCGGCGCCGGCGTGTCCTTGGTGTAGCCTACCGCGCGCAGAGCCGCGCCGTTGAGCAAGGCGCGGTCGTACAGATGCAGCAAGAAGACCGGCGTGTCCGGCGCTACCGCGTTGATCTCCTCCAGCGTGGGCAGGCGCTTCTCAAGAAACTGGTGCTCGGTGAAGCCCCCCACCACCCTCACCCATTGCGGCGCGGGCGTAACGGTGACCTGCCGCCGCAGCATCTCCATGGCGTCCGCCAGCGAACGCACTCCGTCCCAACGCAACTCCATATTGAAGTTGAGGCCGCCGCGCACCACGTGAGTATGGTTGTCGATCAGGCCGGGCAAAACGCTGCGACCGCGCAGATCGATCACGCGGGTGGCCGCGCCGGCCAACGCCATGATTTCACTGTCCTCGCCCACGGCGAGAAAGCGGCCATCCTTAACGGCAACTGCGCTGGCGCAGGGCCGAGCGCGGTCCAGCGTGGTGAAACGGCCATTGCGCAAAATGAGATCGGCCAAGGCAGTGGTGGTCATGATTGCTTCTCCTGTGAGGCGGCGACCGGGCTCGCCGGCTGGCTGACGGCGGCTGGCGCGCCATGGCGCAACGCTTGGAATTGGGGCCAAAGCTGCTCGCCGATCAACATGCCCAGCAGGCCGAGGATGGCGACGGCCGGCGGCGCCGGCGAACGCACGTGCAGCAGGCTGTAGATGACGCCCACCAACAGGCCGGTCGCCAAGGAAATCAGATAAGGTTTCATGCTTGCGCCCTCTACCGGCGGCGTGGCCGCCGGCATGGAATCAATACGCTCGGCGGATCAACCTTCTTGGGCGCCGAACATGGTTTTGGCATACTGGATGCCCAAGCCGTAGCCTCCGCCCAGCTTTTTGGCGATGCCGGTGGTTAGGTCGTATGTGTCGGCTCGCGCCCAGTCGCGCTGCAATTCCAGCAAGTATTGCAAGGCCGTGATCGGCCGCGCGCCGGCCTGCACCATGCGCTGGATCGCGCGCTCGTGCGCTTCCGCCGAGATGTCGCCGCAAGCGTCGGCGATCACGTAGACCTCGAAGCCCTGGGACAGCGCGGACAACGCCGGGCCGACAATGCAGACGCTGGTCCACAAGCCCGCCAGCACAATGCGGCCCTTGCCGATATGGTTGACGCGATCAATCACCGCCGCGTCTTCCCAGGTGTTCATCGAACTGCGGTCCAGCATACGCTGTCCGGGAAAGGGGGCGCTCACCTCTTCGAACATCGGCCCGGAAAAGCTCTTTTCGGCCACAGTGGTCAGTATCGTGGGCACCTTGAAGCCGGCGGCGGCGCTGGCAACCAAGCCGGCGTTGTTGCGCAGCGTGGGCATGTCGATGGAGTGAGTGGCGAAAGCCATCTGCGATTGGTAGTCGATCAGGATCAGCGTGTGATCGTGCGGGGTCAGCAACAGCGGGCTGGGGGTCGGGGTGGCTTTCAGGCTCATGGCATTCTCCAGTGGATCAAGGAATGAACAGACGGCGGCCGGGTGGGCAAGACGCCGGGCGGGCAGAAGGGCCGCCGGCCCCTGCCCGCCGCGGCAGTCATTCGCGGCTGTCCACCAGAATCAGTTCGGCGTCCTCTCCGGCGACGATGCGCAGCAAGTCCTCATCACGGATCGCCGCGCCGTCGCGGGCTTGCAGCGTCACGCCGTTAACCTCCGCCCGGCCGCGAGCCAGCACCAGATAAGCGCAACGCTGTGCGCCCAACCGGTAATCGACGCTTTCGCCGGCCTTGAGGGCGGCGCCCAACACGCGGGCGTCGGCACGGATCGGCAAGGCCTGATCGTCGCCGTCCATGCCGCTGGCCAGAGCGACGAAGGCGCCGGAGCGGTCCTCCTTGGGAAACGGTTTGCTGCCCCAGGACGGCTCGCCTCCGCGCCGCTCCGGCATGATCCAGATCTGGAAAATACGGGTGTCGACGGCTTCCAGATTGTATTCAGAGTGAACAATGCCGCTGCCTGCGCTCATCACTTGCACATCGCCGGCCTCGGTGCGGCCCTGATTGCCCAGGTTGTCGCGGTGGCTGATCGCGCCTTCACGAACATAAGTGATGATTTCCATATCCGCATGCGGATGTGGAGGAAAGCCGGTGCCCGGCGCGATGGTGTCGTCGTTCCACACCCGCAGAGCGCCCCAGTGCATGCGCGCCGGGTCATGGTATTCGGCGAAGGAAAAATGGTGTTTGGCGTCCAACCAGCCATGGTGGGCTCCGCCCAGGCTGGCGAAAGAGCGATGTTCTATCATGCTGTCCTCCCGTATTGTGGCGAGGCGCCGCCTGCCCGGCGACGCGTCTGATGCAACCACTATACGCAGCGGACAACGCTATGTTAACGGGATATATGGAATTGCATCGTTTCCATTTTTGACATGATTAATGCGCTATCTTGCAGTTTGATGGTTAAAATTGAAATCCATCGCCTGAAGCGAATCCAATGATGAAACGACTCCCCGATCTGGAAGCCTGGGCTATTTTCGCCAAGGTGGCGGAATGCGGCTCCTTCGCCCGCGCCGCCGCGGAACTGACGCTGTCCCAGGCCACGGTGTCCAAGGCCATCACGCGCCTGGAAGCCCGAATGAAGACCATGCTGTTCCACCGCACCTCGCGCCGCATCACGCTGACCGAGGCCGGCCACGCCGCGCTGGAGCGGGCCAGCCGCATCCTGGCGGAGGGCGAGGCGGTGGAGGCGGACATCGCCGAGCAATCCACCAGCCTGCGCGGTGCGGTGCGGGTCACCGCGCCAATGTCCTTCGGCCTGTCCCACCTGGCGCCGCTGCTGCCGGAGTTCATGGCCCGCCACCCGGACGTGGAACTGGACTTCCACTTCAGCGACGAGCAGGTGGATCTGGTGGCCAAACGGCTGGACCTGGCGCTGCGCATCGCCTCGCTGACCGACTCCAGCCTGCTGGCCCGCCGCCTGTGCGCGGTGCGCATCCTTCTGGTGGGCTCCCCGGCGTATTTCGCGCGCTATGGCCGGCCCCGCCATCCCCGCGAGTTGGCCGAACACCGCGCGCTGTTGTACAGCAACGCGCCCGGCGGGCAGTTCTGGCGCTTCCGCCACCCGGATGAAGGCGAGTTCGCGCTGGAAATGCCCTCGCCGCTGCGGGTCAACAACGCCGAGGCATTGACGCCGGCGCTGCGCGCCGGCCTGGGCCTGGCGCTTCAGCCGGAATTCCTGGCCTGGCAGGATGTGCAGGCCGGCGAACTGGAAACCGTGATGATGGATTGGCAGGTGGACCCGATCGCGCTTTACATTCTGACGCCGCCGGGCCGCAGCCGGCCGGCGCGGGTGCAGGCCTTGATCGACTATCTGGCGGCGCGGCTGGCCGTCGCGCCATGGGCGCGCCATCAGCCGGAAGCGAAAGGCTGAGCCCCATGACCAAGCCCCGCTTCATGCGGGGCTTGGTCATCGAACAAAATGGGACGGGGCTTAGAACCTGTTTACGATCTGCTGCGCGTCGTGGAGCGTTACACGGTGTGTGCACCTTCAAAATGCGCATGTACCGTGTGTACACTCCGCTTTCTCAGCTGTTTTCGCCTTGTCTCTCCTTAGCTCGCGAGATCGTAAACACGTTCTTACAAATCGTCGGCGGTAAAGAACAGGGGCACGCCGTCCTTGCTGTCCGGGTGCAGCTCCGGCAGCACATGCACTTCGCGCACATGGCATTCCGCCATCAGTTCGCGGAAACTTTCTTCAATCAGTTGCACATTGTCCAGCGCCGCCAGCGGCCAGACGAAGGCTTCCCAATTGCGCTCGTCGCCTTCCGCGGACAGAGTGATATGCAGTTCGCCGTTATCGTGAGCGGACAGGATGGCCACCGGCTCCTTGTTCAGTTCACGCAGGCGGCGGATCTGGCTGCTGGCGAATACCTGCATCGCCACCTCGAAACGGGCGTAGTTGCCCGCCACCATCGCCTGCATCGCGGGCATCGGCGGACGAGCGATGGGGAACAGCGTCACGCCGTCGGCCTTCAACTGCTCGCCCAGGAATTTCATCAGCGGCATGCCCCAGCTGCCCACCGCGCCGCCCAGGCGCAACGGCGGTTCCGCGCCCTCCGGCTGAATCGCCACGCCCAATAGGTAGCGCAGGAACACGCCCTCTTCTTTTACCGTGACCGGTGCCGGTTGCTGCGGCAGCAACGCGCGGGCATGGGCCGGGTCGCGGTTCAGCTTATAAAGCTGGGCGGAGTCCAAGCCCACCACGCTGTCCGGGTGCAAGAGCGCGCCGCCCAAGGCAACGTCGGCGTCGCCGGCGAACACGCCGTGCTCGCGCAGCAGCTGGTTCAGGCCGGCCTCGTCGGCAATCTCGCCGGGCAGCGTGGTCTGGCTCTTGCTGCCGGCCACCAACACCAAGGGCATGGCGAAGACAATGGCGCGGCCGCCGCCGGTGTTTTCCACCGCGTCGCGCAGCGCGTCCCACACCAATTGATAGCATTGCTGCGACGGCACCATGGCGAGCGCCACGGAAATGGACAGCAGCTCACCGCGCGCCAGCATCTCGGCCATCGCGTCTCGCACCGCTGAGAACCACATTTCCCGATCGGACTCGGTCTTGGCGTTCAGCGCCGACTGGGCATTGTGAATCAGCATATTGGTCAGCGCCACTTGCGGGTGGTACTGGCGCGGATCGGGAAGGGTATGGCGTACGGCGTCCATGAAGGGGAATCCTGCTGCAATCGGAAAACCGCTATTTTGGCACAGCTGCGGCGGCCATGGTGCGCCGCGACAGAGGCGGCCCCGGCCGAGATGTACCAGATGCGCGACAGAAAATTATAATTTCACACATTTGCGAAAAACAACATGTTGACACTCGATACCGCAATCTGGATAATTCGTTCTCGTTGAGATGCAGCAATTGCTTCTTGATAGTTTCTCCTCTATTTCTCCTTTGTAGACTTGGCGCGGACCTAACGGTACCGCGCATTTTTTTTGCCTTTCCCCCAGCCACACCCATGCTAAGCATTCGCTAAGCTTTTGTTAAACAACAAAATTATTAAAATTCGTGTAATAAGGGAACTTGCCTGCCTGTCCCTCGCAACTTGATCACGTCCTCCCTCCTCTCAGGTATCTGCGCTATCTTGATCCGTTTTCGCTTTAGTCAAAAACAATGCCATTTAGATTTAAACAGACAAAGCATATGACTAACGGCATTAGAACGGATTTCGTTTGTGAAAATTTAGGAAAACACACAGAGAAGAACTGTTGGATTCGAAAACAAATGAACAAGACTAAGACGCCGCCGGAAGCCGGGAGGCGAGAAAGAAGCGAGGCTGCGCCTGCGAAAACAGCGGCGAGCGAATGAAGACCAGATGGTTGCCGCGCCCTAAAAAACAATGGGCCGCACGGCAAAAAACCGCACGGCCCGAATCCTATCCGGAAACCGGTTAAGGAAATATGACAAATATCAACGGCGTTCTACTTGCGTCACATCGCGTACCGCGCCGGTGTCGGCGCTGGTGGTCATCGCCGCGTAAGCGCGCAGCGCAGGGCTGACCAGGCGGTCGCGGCCCAGCGGCTTCCAGGCGTCGCGGCCCTTGGCTTCCATCGCCGCGCGTCGCGCAGCCAGCGTTTCATCGCTGACCGCCAAGCGGATGGAACGGCCCGGGATATCGATCTCGATGCGGTCGCCCTCTTCCACCAGACCGATGGCGCCACCCTCCGCGGCTTCCGGTGACACATGGCCGATGGACAGGCCGGAGGTGCCTCCGGAGAAGCGGCCATCGGTCAGCAAAGCGCAGTCCTTGCCCAAACCCTTGGATTTCAGATAGCTGGTGGGATACAGCATTTCCTGCATGCCGGGGCCGCCCTTGGGGCCTTCGTAGCGGATCACCACCACGTCGCCGGCCACGATGCGGTCGGCCAGGATGGCCTCCACCGCCGCGTCCTGGCTTTCAAAGATGCGGGCGCGCCCGTTGAATTTGAGAATGGAGTCGTCCACGCCGGCGGTTTTAACAATGCAACCGCGTTCGGCGATATTGCCGGCCAGCACCGCCAGGCCGCCATCCTGGGAGTAAGCGTGCTCACGGTCGCGAATGCAGCCTTCGGCGCGGTCGTCGTCCACGGTCGGGTAGCGCATGGATTGCGAGAAGGCGATGGTGGTGGGCACGCCGCCCGGCGCCGCGCGGTAGAAGCGTCGCGCCTCGCTGTCTTCGCCGTGGCGGCGGATATCCCAGGCTTCCAGCGCTTCGCCCAGCGTGGCGCTGTGCACGGTGGGCACCTCGCGGCGGATCAGGCCGGCGCGGTCCAGCTCAGCCAGGATGGCCACCACGCCGCCGGCGCGGTGCACGTCTTCCATATGGTATTTCTGGGTGGCCGGAGCCACCTTGGCCAGACACGGCACCGAGCGCGAGATGCGGTCGATGTCCGCCATTTTGAAGTCCACTCCGGCTTCCTGCGCCGCCGCCAGCAGGTGCAGCACCGTGTTGGTGGAGCCGCCCATGGCCACATCCAGGCTCATCGCGTTCTCAAACGCGGCCTTGGTGGCGATGGCGCGCGGCAGCAGGCTGGCGTCGTCCTGCTCGTAATGGCGCTTGGTGATGTCCACGATCAGCCGGCCGGCGCGCAGGAACAATTCCTTGCGGTCCGCGTGCGTGGCCACCAGGCTGCCGTTGCCGGGCAGGGACAGGCCCAGCGCCTCGGTCAGGCAGTTCATGGAGTTGGCGGTGAACATGCCGGAGCAGGAGCCGCAGGTGGGACAGGCGGAGCGCTCCACGCGCTCTACATCCTCGTTGGACACCGCGCTGTTGGCGGCCTCCACCATCGCGTCCACCAGATCCAGCTTGCGGATGTCGTTGCCCCACTGCACCTTGCCGGCTTCCATCGGGCCGCCGGAGACGAACACCACAGGGATGTTCAGGCGCATGGCCGCCATCAGCATGCCGGGGGTGATCTTGTCGCAGTTGGAGATGCACACCAGCGCGTCGGCGCAGTGGGCGTTGACCATGTATTCCACGCTGTCGGCGATCAGGTCGCGGCTGGGCAGGCTGTAGAGCATGCCGCCGTGGCCCATGGCGATGCCGTCGTCGATGGCGATGGTGTTGAACTCCTTGGCCACGCCGCCGGCGCGTTCGATTTCCCGCGCCACCAGTTGGCCCATATTGTGCAAGTGCACGTGACCGGGCACGAACTGGGTAAAGCTGTTGGCGATGGCGATGATGGGTTTGCCGAAGTCGTCGTCCTTCATGCCGGTGGCGCGCCATAGAGCGCGGGCACCCGCCATATTGCGGCCGGCGGTGGAAGTGCGGGAGCGGTATTGGGGCATTGCTGATTCCTTAATTTCTGCATGGGCGGAAAGGCGCTCCGGGCCTGGCCTGCTTTAAGGCCGGGCCGCCTGGCTCCGGGTGCCGGGGAGCTCAAGGCAAAAATGCGCCGGGCGGCGGGTGGGCCGCGCGACGCGTGGGAACGCTTTCCCATATAATCCGTCCACATTCTTTTACCGCAAACGCACACGGCTGACAAATGATCATTCATCCGCAGTTCGACCCCGTGGCCATCCAGCTGGGCCCGCTAGCCATTCATTGGTACGGTCTGATGTACCTGCTGGGCTTCGCCAGCTTCCTGATCCTGGGCAATTACCGCATCAAGCGCGGCCACGCCTTCCTCACCTCCAAACTGCTGGACGATCTGCTGATGTACGGCGCCGTCGGCGTGGTGCTGGGCGGCCGCCTGGGCGAAGTGCTGTTCTACCAGCCCGGCTACTACCTCAGCCACCCGCTGGAAATCCTGATGGTGTGGAAGGGCGGCATGTCCTTCCACGGCGGCTTCATCGGCGTGCTGATCGGCGTGGCGCTGTTCGCGCGCAAGCACGGCCGCAGCTTCTGGGAAGTCACCGACTTCATCGCGCCGCTGGTGCCGCTGGGCCTGGCCGCCGGCCGCATCGGCAACTTCATCAACGGCGAACTATGGGGCCGGGTGGCCGATCCCAAGCTGCCTTGGGCGATGCTGTTTCCGCAAGCCAGAATGGACGACCTGGTCCAGGCGCAGCAGTCCTCCGACCTGATGGTGACCCTGCTCCAGTACGGCGGCCTGCCGCGCCACCCCTCGCAGCTGTACGAATTCGCGCTGGAAGGCCTGGCGCTGTTTGCCTTGCTGTGGTGCTTTAGCGCCAAGACGCGCGCCCGCGGCCAGGTGTCCGCGCTGTTCCTCATCGGCTACGGCCTGGCCCGCTTTGGCAGCGAATTCTTCCGCACGCCGGACGCCGGCATCTTCGGCCGGTCGGACGTGATCAGCATGGGCCAATGGCTGAGCCTGCCTATGATCGTGATCGGCCTGGCGCTGTTCTACCTGTTCGGCAAGCGCAAGGCAGCCTGAGCCAGGCTAGGCTAGAATACTTGCTATACGCGGCGGTCTTTAGAGCCGGCTTACGATCTCGCGAGCTAGAGCGAGACAAGGCGAAACCAGCTGAGAAAGCGGAATGTACATACTGTACATGAGCATTTCGAGGTTGGTTTCAACGCTGTATCGCTGACGCGCAACAGATCGTAAACAAGTTCTTAGCCCGCTGCTTCAAGGCCAGTCTTATGACTGGCCTTTTTGAATCGCCGGCCCGCCGGCGCCAGCCCTTGCGGCTTTTTGTCCGCAGATAGAGGAAAACACTGCCATGACCGCCATCAAACTGACGCTGGCCAGCGCCCTGCTGGCCGCCGCCACCCTGGCCAACGCCGCCCAGACCGTGCTCAAAGTCTCCGCTATTCCAGACGAATCCCCCACCGAACTGCAGCGCAAATTCGCGCCGCTGGGCCAGTACCTGGAAAAAGAGCTGGGCATGAAAGTGCAGTTCGTGCCGGTATCGGACTACGCCGGCGTGGTCACCGCGCTGACCTCGGACAAGCTGGACCTGGCCTGGCTGGGCGGCTTCACCTATGTGCAGGCCAGCCAGCGCGGCAAGGTGGTTCCGCTGGTTCAGCGCGAGGAGGACAGCAAGTTCACCTCAACCTTCATCACCAGCGGCCCGGCCAAGAGCCTGAAGGAGCTGAAGGGCGACAGCTTCGCCTTCGGCTCGGCCTCCTCCACGTCCGGCCATCTGATGCCGCGCTATTTCATGCAGAAGGACGGCATCAAACCGGAAAGCTTCTTTAAGAACGTCGCCTATTCCGGCGCCCACGACGCCACCGTGGCCTGGGTGGCCGCCGGCAAGGTGGAGGCCGGCGTGTTGAACAGCTCGGTGTGGCAAAAGCTGGTGGAAAGCAAGAAGGTGGATAGCGCCAAAGTGCGCGTAATCGCCACCACCCCGCCCTACTACGACTACAACTGGACGGTGCGCGGCAGCATGGACAAGGGTTTGCAGGACAAAATCCGCCAGGCCTTCCTCAAGCTGGACGCCAAGAATCCTGAACAGAAAGCCGTGCTGGATTTACAGCGCGCCAGCCGCTTCATTCCCACCAAGCCGGACAATTATCAGGGCATAGAAGCCGCCGCCACGGCCGCCGGGCTGCTGAAGTGAGCCTGGAGTTCCACGACGCCGGCCTGAAGCTGGACGGCGCCGTCATCCTGCGCGGCATAACGCTGCGCCTGGCCGCCGGCGAGCAAGCGGCCCTGATCGGCCCGTCCGGCGCCGGCAAGAGTTCGCTGCTGCTGCTGGCCAACACCGGCCTGCGCCCGGACGCCGGCGAGGTCCGGCTGCTGGGCGCCGACCCCTGGCGCCTGCCGCGCCGCGCCCTGCGCGCCTTGCGCGCGCGCATCGGCAGTGTCTATCAGACGCCGCCGCTGCCTCCGCGCCAGCGGGTGATCCATGCGGTGGCGGCCGGCAGGCTGGGTCATAGCGGCGAACTGGCGGCCCTGCGCCGGCTGCTGTGGCCGGACGACGCCGCCGGCGTCGCCGCCGAACTGGAACGGCTGGGCCTGTCCGACAAACTGTGGCAGCACTGCGACCAGCTGTCCGGCGGACAGCGCCAGCGTGTCGGCATCGCCCGCGCGCTGTACCAGCGCCCGGAACTCTTGCTGGCCGACGAACCCGTGTCGGCGTTGGACCCCAGGCTGGCCGACGACACCATTCGCCTGCTGTGCGAGGACGCCCGCGCGCGCCGCGCCGCGCTTCTGGTCAGCCTGCACTCGGTGCAACTGGCCTTGGAGCACTTCCCGCGCATCATCGGCCTGCGCGACGGCGCGATCGCCTTCGACTTGCCACGCGAACAGGTCGACTCCGCGCTGCTGACCGAACTCTACTCCGGCGACGCGCCTGACGCGGCGATGGAAGCGGCCGCGCCCGCCACGGCGCTCAGAGGCCTGCAATGCTGAAACCGCGCGACCCGGCCGCGCGCGCGAGGCTAGGCTGGCTGCTGCTGACTCTGGCGCTGCTTCTACCCACGCTGCCGCTGACTCAGTTCACGCTGGCCACCTTGCTCAACGGCGACACCTGGCTCAACCTGGCGCGCTTCGCCGCCGGCTTTCTGCCGCCGGCCCACGACGGCGACTTCCTGAAAGAAGTCGTGAGGGAAACCGTCGTCACGCTGGCGGTAGCCAGCGCCGGCCTGGTCCTGGCCATGCTGCTGGGCGCGCCGTTGGCCTTCGCCACCAGCCGCGCGCTGGACGATCATCAACTCACCGCCTCCCCGCCGCGCCGCGCGGTCTTGGCCGCGCAAAGCCTGCTGCGCGGGCTGATGGTGTGGCTGCGCGGCGTGCCGGACATCGTCTGGGCGCTGCTCTTTGTCCGCGCCGCCGGCCTGGGCAGCCTGCCGGCGGTGTTGGCGCTGGGCCTGGCTTACGGCGGCATGCTGGGCAAGGTCTACGCGGAAATTCTGGAATCCCAGCCACGCGCGCCGGCGCAGGCGCTGGCGGCCGCCGGCGCCAGCCGCTGGCAACGGCTGTGCTGGGCGCTGTGGCCGCAAGCGCTGCCGGAATTGATCAGCTATAGCGTCTACCGCTGGGAATGCGCGATTCGCGCGTCGGCCGTGATGGGTTTCGTCGGCGCCGGCGGCATCGGTCAGTTGCTGGACAGCAGCCTGAAAATGCTCAACGGCGGCGAGGTGGGCACTCTGCTCCTGGTGTTCCTGCTGCTGGTGGGTTTGAGCGAAGGCGTCAGCCGCTGGTCGCGGCGCGCTTTGGAACGCAACGGCGGCGGCCGCCGCCTGTTGCTGGCCGGCGGCGCGCTGGCCGCCTTCAGTCTTTGCTGGCTATGGCCGGACTGGCGAGCCAACGGCTTCGACTGGCGCGGCCTGCCGCGCTTCGCCATGGAATTCCTGCCGCCGGACTTCTCCCCCGCCGCTTTAAGACAACTGGGTCAGGGCGTGGTGGAGACCTTGGCGATGTCGGCGCTGGGCACGGTGCTGGCGGCCTTGCTGGCCATGCCGCTGGCCTTGCCGGCCGCCGGCCGGCTAGGCGTCGCAGCCAAGCGCGCGACGCGTCTGTTGTTGAACATGCTGCGCGGCATACCGGACCTGCTGTGGGCAGCGCTGGCGGTGTTGGCGCTGGGCCTGGGGCCGGCCGCCGGCGTGCTGGCGCTGGCGATGCATACCGCCGGCGTGTTGGGCCGCTTGTTTGCGGAAACCCTGGAAAACGCGCCGCCGCAGGCGGAACAGGCGCTGCTCCACGCCGGAGCCGGCCGCGCGGCCGCCTTCTGCTACGGGCCCTTGCCCATGGTCGCCAGCCAATGGCTGGCGTACACCTTGTACCGCTGGGAAAACAATATCCGCATCGCCACCGTGCTCGGCATCGTCGGCGCCGGCGGCCTGGGCCAGCAGCTGTATCTGGCGCTGTCGCTGTTCCAGCAGCAAGCCGCCGCCGCCGTCATCCTGGCGATGGTGGCGCTGTCCTGGGGCGTGGAACAGCTGAGCCGCGCGCTGCGCCGGCGCCTGGGCTGAGAGCCTGTTCAAAGTCTCGCGAGCAAAGGCGAGACAAGGCGAAAACAAGGAAAAAACGGAATGTACTCGTGCTACACGAGCATTTGAACTTGTACTCACCGTGCAACGCTCCACGAAGCGCTGCAGCCCTTGAACAGGTTCTGAGACGACGAACGGGGCGGCAAGCCTTAGCCTGCCGCCCCGTCCATTTTCATCCCATGCTTAATTGGCTTCCTTGCAAGCGACCAATCCACACACAAACATCGCGAAACCCGCGAACCCCAGCGCCTTGGCCACCAAGAACGGCCACTCCGGCGTGCCGCCATTGCTGCCGGACGCGCCAAAGCCCGCCAGCATCAAACCCAACCAGGCCAAGCCCCCGGAGGCCAGCAAAGCGCAGACCGCCCCGCCATACCATGCTCTCTTGCTCATCACGGTTCTCCTCTTCCCACGCTTTTGAATCTTCTTATTGTTCACATCCGCCCCGCCAACAGCCCTGCCAGGCACAGCAGCCAGCACAGACCGGTCGCCAGTAAAAATCCGCGCAGCAAGCGGGCCATGCCGCGCTGCCTTGCCTCCAGCGAGCGGCCGGCCAAGTCGCGCCCAAACAGCCGTGACAAGGTCAGGTCCAGCTCCTCAAGAGTGCCAGCCGAATCCACGGCCTGCAACAAGGCCGCGTCCAATTGCAAACGCCAGCCCAGCCAGGCTTGCCATAAAGCGACAGCAGCGCACAACGGCAGCCATAAGGCCGGCGCCGGCGTCAGCGCCGACAAGGCCAGCAAACCCCAACTAGGCCAGCACAGCCAGCGGCAGGAAACCAGAACCGCGGCGCTCAGCCGCGCCTGCGCAAGATCAGACGTCACAAGGGCTCCAATCGCGCGCACAGGCGCGCCAGTTCTTCACATTGCGCATCGCTCAGCTCCACGCGCTGGCGGCGTTGCCTCAGCAGCGCGCGCGCCTGCTCGACCGAGCCCGCGCGTCCGCTGAGCACCATCCAAGCCAGCAACACTGCCGCGCTGCGTGTCAGGCCCAAAGCGCAATGCACCAGCAACGGCCCGCGCTGGCCGGCCCGCAATCGATCCAGGGCCTGCACCGCCAGCCGCAATTGAGCCGGCGCCGGCAGCAGCAGATCCAGCAAGGGCTGGCTATGGTATACCACGGCTCCGGCCGCCTGGCGGTCGTATTCCGCGGCCAGGTCCAGCACCGCGACGAAGCGGGCGTCGCGCGCCGCGCTGACCGGCCCCAGCCAAACGTCCTCTATCACCTCCTCCGCGCCCGGCAAGCGGCGCAGAAAATAAGCATGCGCCAGCCGCGCGGCCAGGCTGTAAGGCCACAGCAGCACACGCGCGGCGAAGCGGCGGCGGCCGGCGTGTTTTTGCAGCGCGGCCGGACCCAGCCGCCAATAAGCCCACGCCAGCACGCTCAAGGCCAGCGCCGGCCAGGCCAGCAGCCAGCCCCAGCCGCCCAGCGCCGCCGCCAAAACCAGCAGCAACACGGCCCCTGCCGCGTAACGCGCGCCCAAAACGTGGCTGCGGCCCGGCTCGGGCGAACGCCAGGACGGGGCCGTCGGCGCCGGCATCGGCCACAGATAGCAGACCAGCACCGCCAGCGCGAAACCACTGGGCACATCCCAAAAATGATGCTGCCAGGTGGTCAGCACCGACACGCCGATCAAGGCGAACCAGCCATGCAGCAGCCAGAGCCAGCGCCGGGGCGTGTGCTGCCAGTAGCGCAGCCACAGCACCACCAACAGGCCGATATGCAGCGAAGGCGCCTGGTTGAACGGTTTGTCGAAGCCCATCAGCAGGTCGAACAGTTGCCCGAAAACGCCGTCCAGCGGCGGGCGCTCAAAGCCGAAGCGCAGCGGGCACAGCAGAAAGCACAGGCAGGACAGCAGGGTGACCGCCAGCAGGCGCTTGGCGTGGGCATTGAGTTCGGCGCGGCTGACGCACAGAAAGAGCGACAGGCCGTAGAGCAGGTCTATGCTCCAATACGGCACGATGGTCCACGGCCACAGCGGGATGGCCCGCTCCCAGGCCATCGCCACATTACCCACCCGCTCCGGCGGCAGGCCGGCCGCGTATTGATTGGCCGCGCCGTAGAGCAGGAAGAAGCTGGGCCCCAACAGCAACAGCCATAGACAGGCCAGCCGCCAAGGACGGCCGGCGGCGGCCGGCGCGCTCACGCCTCGGCCTCGGCCAGCGGCTGTGGCCGCTCCGTTGCGGCGTCGGCGCGGCGTCGCGCCAGGCTGACGCTGAAGATGCCCCATTCGTCGATGCGCTGCTCCAGCTTCTCGAAGCCGGCGTCGGACACCAGTTGGTCCATTTCCTGCTGAGTGCGCCGGCGCATGATCCAGTCCGCGCCGCCGCGATGGCTGCTCAGCGTGCGCGCGATCAGTTCCAGCTGCGGGTGCCAGGGCTGGTTGGTGTAGACCAGATAGCCGCCGGGCGGCACCGCCTCGGCCAGGCCGGCCAGCGATTGGCGGATGGGTTCGTTTTCGGGAAACAGCTCATAGAGGCCGGACACCACCGCCAGCGTCGGCGCCGGCTGCAACGCGGCCAGGCTGGCGCGGTCAAAGGCGTTGCCCTGGTCGAAACGCGCCACCGCTTCCAGGCCGCGTTCAGCGATCAAGCGTCGGCCGGCGCCGACGTTGATGTCGCTGTAATCGCGCAGCTGTACATGTTCCACCGGCTGGCCGGCCACGGCGTCCAGAATGTAGCGGCCATGACCGGCGGCGATGTCCAACAGGCGCAGCGGCCGGCCATCGACGCGCAGGCGGCTCATCGCCGCGGCAATCAGCTCCTCCAGGTTCAGCTTGCGCTGGCGTATCCCCTTCCAGCCCACGCTGTCCAGGTAGGCGCGGTCGCCCAGGCGGCCCAGCGGGCTGAAGCCGGACGCCTGATTGCGGTAAACGTAATCCAGGGTGCTGCCGGAATCGAAACCGGTGCGCCAGCCCAGGCGTATGCCGGCGGACAGGCGGCCCAGCGTGGCCAGGGTCAGCCGGGTCAGCGCAAACTGCCAGCGCAACGGCGACAGCCAGGAGCGCGGCTGCTGCAGTTGCTGGTATTCCAGCGCGGTATAGCCGGCGGCGTCGGCGCGGCTCAGGTCCACCGCCGGCGCGCCGGCCTCCACTCGTTGGATGAAGGCGCGAATCTTGTCCAGCGCCGACGCGCGGTCGCGCTCGCCCAAGGTGTCGTGGTAAAAGCCCGGCAGCAGGTGCATTTCCTTCAGGGGGCTGCCCAGTTTCTGGAAGAACTCGCGTTGCGGCCCGTGGTGCACGACGAAGTCAGCGCCCGACATCAACAACTGGGTCGGCAGCGTGATGGCGCCGGCGTCGGCGACGATGCGCTCGGCGGTGTCGTACAAGTCCAGCAGGATGTTGGAGGAAATCGGCCGGGTGATCAGCGGGTCGCTGTTGTAGGACGCGATGCGCTCCGGATCATGAGTCAGGAAGCGCGCCTTGACATAGGAGTTGACGAAGAAATTGCCCCGCAGCCGCTGCATCAGCCGGAGCCCAGGCCGGGCGAAGGGCACGTAGAGCTTGACCTTGAAGGCCGGCGAGGCCAGCACCAGCGCGCGCACGCGCGGCGCGTAGTCGTGGGCCCAGGCGGCCGCCAGCACCGCGCCCACGCTCTGGGCGATCACCACGATCTCCTCCATCGCCAGGCCGTGACGCTGGCACAGGTGGCGGACGAAGCAGTCCAGGTCGCGCACCGTGGCGCCCAGGCTGGGGCTGTAGCCGCGCGGCCCGTCGTTGCGGCCGTGACCGCGCGCGTCCCAGGCGAACATCGGCGTATCCGTCAGCTGCAACTCGTCCACCAGGTGCTGCAGGCGGCCGGAATGTTCGTGGCCGCGGTGCAGCAGCACGATGGCGCGCGGCCGCGCGCCGGGAGTCAGCGCCGGCCAATGCCGATAAAACAGGGTTTGACCGTCAAAACTGACAAACTGCGATTCTTCGGCTTGGCGCATGCTCCGGCTCCTTTCAAGCCTCCTGCTCCGCCGGCGCGGCGGGCAGGGTTTTTTGCTTCAAGTACAACAGCGATTCGCGGATGCGGTCGCGGAAAGCGGTTTTCTCTTCCAGCCACTGCAGCGGTCGGCCAATGGCGATATCGACGAAGAAGGGCACCGGCAGCCATTGGCCGCGCCCCATCGCCCGGCCCAGGCCGTGCAGATAGACCGGCACCACCGGCACGTCGGGGAAATCGCGGCTCAGATACCAGATGCCGGACTTGATCTCGGACAGCACCTCGGGTTCGCCGCGAGAGCCTTCCGGAAACAGGATCAGAATCCGTCCCTGGCGCAGCGCCTCGCGGCAGCCCTCCAACGGGTCCAGGCCCTTGGCCACGCCGCCGCGCACCACCGGGATAATGCCCACCACTTGGGTGGCGAACCAGGCGAACAGACGATTTTTCAGGAAGTAGTCCGCCGCCGCCGCCGGCTGCACCTCGGGGATGCGCCCCAGCGGAAACAGGCTGTACAGCGCCAGGATGTCCAGGTGGCTATTGTGGTTGGCCACCACGATGGCCGGGCCGTTCAGCGGCAGCCTCTCCTGATGACGCACCGTCACCCCCAACCACAATCGCACCACCGGCCGGGCCAGCAGCAACACAAACAGAATGCGCAGCAATCGGCTCATCATCGGCTCAGAAGTACAAGTAGTGGACATAGTGGAAGAACAGCGGCGCGGTATAGGTCAGCGAATCCAGCCGGTCCAGCACCCCGCCGTGGCCGGGCAGCAGGCGGCCGGAGTCCTTGACCCCGATGTCGCGCTTCACCGCGGAAATCACAATGTCGCCAATGAACCCCATCACCCCGATCAACAAACCGGCCAAGGCCGCGTGCAGCGGCGAGAACGGCGTCAGCAACGGCCCCAGCAGCCAGCCCAGCAAGCAGGTGGTCAGCGCCCCGCCCAGGAAGCCCTCCAGCGTCTTGTTGGGCGATACCTTGGGCGCCACCTTGCGCCGGCCGAAGGCCTTGCCCCACAAGTATTGCGCCACGTCGTTGAGCTGAGTCAGCGCCACCAGGTAGAACAGCAACATCGCGCCTTGGGCCGGTTCGCCGATATGGGTCAGCTGCGGCAGGGTCAACACGGCGGCCATATGGCTCAGGCAAAACACGCAAATCATCAGCCCCCATTGCAGCGAGGCGGCCGCCTTGAGGAAGCCCTGGGTCTCGCCGATCAGCACCATGCGCATCGGCAGGAACAGAAAGATGTAAACCGGGATGAAGATGATGAACATGCCGTACCAGTGAATGCCCAGCCAGTAATACTGCAGCGGGATGCTCAGATAAGCCCAGAACAGCACCACGTGATCGGCGGTGCGGGTGGCGCACAGCGTCAGGTATTCCTTCAGCGCCAGGAAGCTGATCAGCGCGAACACCACCAGCGCCAGCGGCACATTGCCCAGCAAAGTCAGCGAGAAGCAGGCGACGATCCACCACCAGGTGCGGATGCGCAGCTTCAACTCCAGCCAGTTCTTTTGCGGCGATCGGCTCTCCAGCACGCGGATGGCGACGCTGGCGATCACCAACAACGCGAATACGGCGCCCAGCGCCCAGATCAATGCCTGCGGCAACAGCGGTTTAAACATCTTCGCCCTCTTTCAAAATGGCCCGCGCCCGGTTGACGCAGGTCAGCGCCATCAAGGCGGCGCTCAATCCAAACACCCAAGCCCCCCAGGCCGTCGCCTGCGGCCACAGGCCCAGCAGCAACGCGTAGGCGCCGTATACGAAAGCGCGGTCACTTTTGCCCATAGGGCCGTCGTAGCGCCGCGTGCCGCCCAGGCTGGGGCCCAGCACGCCGACGAACTCGGTCAGCAAGGCCAGCCTCACCGCCAACACCACCCAGGCCGGCTCCGCCAACAAGAAGGCGAACGGCAGGTAGAGCGCGGCGTCGGACACCACGTCGCCCACTTCGTTGAGAATGCCGCCCAGCCGGGACTTCTGACCGTGCTCGCGCGCCAGCATGCCATCGATGGCGTTCAAGGCCATGCGCAGGAACAGGAATACGGGCAACAGCAGCCACGGCAAGGCCCGCTCCGGCTGGGTGGCCAGCCAGCCACCGTAGGCGATGGAGGCCAGCATGGCGCCGAGCGTAACGTGGTTGGCGGTAACGCCAAGGGAAACCAAGCCGCGCAGCAAGGGGCGCAGCAGGTCCTGAAAACGGGATTTGAGTTGATAGATGCTGGGCATTTCGGCTTTGGCTTGTCTGATCCGTCCCGGCGCGCTTACGCGACAGTCATCACAGTCGTCAAGAAAAGTTGCAAATCCGTCGAGGCGTCCGCCAAGGGCGGGCACACGGAAAACGCGATTATGCCGATTGCAGAAAAGCGCGGCAAAGGAAATTGTTTGGCAATCCTACCTCGAACAAAAATATCGGCCCGCCGTCGCCACGGCCTCGATTTGGACAAGGCATTGTTCCGATGAGGAAAATCACACAATCAAAACAAATTAATATATAAGACTAATTTTTAATAATTTCCAAGAATTTACAGAATGCCTTAGCATCATCTCATCGCATGTCATGGGTTTATCCATGGCAGAAAATTTCTCGGAATCACGATGCGCCGGCATCTTCTGAAAACGCGCCGCCAAACAGCGCGAACGGAACCCCCGGCGCGTCTTCAGACAAGGGGCATCATCATGAAACACGCCATCGCATTGGCCATCGCATTGAGCACCGCCGCCACCGCCGCTTGGGCCGACCGTCTGGATGACATCAAGAAAGCCGGCGTGCTGCGCGTCGCCGCCTTCGACAGCAATCCGCCATTCGGCTTTCTCGACGCCAAGACACGCCAGATCTCCGGCCTGGACGTGGACGTGGCCCAGCACATCGCCAAGAAGCTGGGCGTCAAACTCAGCCTGATCCCCACCAATCCGGCCAACCGCGTGCCGCTCTTGGTGTCCGGCAAGGCGGATCTGGTCGCCGCCAACTTCACCGTCACCGACGAGCGCAAGAAGCAAGTGGCGTTCAGCCTGCCCTACTTCGCCTCCGGTCAGCAGTTCATCGCCCGCAAGGGTTCGCTGCAAAAGCCGGAGCAACTGGCCGGACTGCGCGTGGGAGTGGACAAGGGCACCACTCAGGAGGTGAACCTGCGCGACAAATACCCCAAGACCACCGTAGTGGCCTACGACGACACCCCGCTGGCCTTCACCGCGCTGCGCAACGGCAATGTCCAGGCCATCAGCCAGGACGGCTCCAAGCTGGCCGCGCTGCTGGCCAACGCGCCGGACAAGGCCAAATTTGAACTGGCGCCGTTCACCCTGACCCGCGAATACCAGGCCATCGGCCTGCCCAAGGGCGAAGCGCGTCTGCTGAAAGCGGTGAACGACAGCCTGCTGGAACTGGAAAAATCCGGCCAGGCCGCCAAGATCTACAACCAGTGGTTCGGGCCGGCCACCAAGGCGCCGCTGCCTAGGGACTTCAAGATCGGCGAAGCCAGCTAAGACCCGCTAACAAAACCCCTGATCCTGCGTTGCGCCTCCTTGTCGTACGACTTGTACTGCCTGCGTCGGCGCGCCTTGGCTCAGGTTCTCCGCGAGGTTTTCTTAGCGGCTCCAAGAACCGGTTTACGATCTGCTGCGTGTCGGCGATACGGCGTTGAAAACGGCTTCATCATGCTCATGTACCACTCGTACATTCCGCTTTTTCGCTCGTTTTCGCCTTGTCTCGCCTTAGCTCGCGAGATCGTAAACAGACTCTAAGACGGCGCGTTTTCCCATCCGTATCCCAAGCCGCCGGGCGCGCCCGGCGGTTTCGCCATTTGAAGCGCCGCCGGCGCCGAACGGCGGCCTTATCGAAATACAGGACAGCAAGCAATGAATCCCCCCTCCTGGCTTGGCCACCACTGGCTGGAACCCCACTACCTGGGCTGGCTGCTCAAGGGCGCGCTGCTCACCGGCTGGCTGGCTCTGCTGGTCTGCGTCGCCGCCACCGCGCTAGGCATGCTGCTGACCGCGGCGCTGGAATCGCGCTGGCGCGCCTTGAGCCACGGCGCCGGCCTCTGGGTCAGTCTGCATCGCAACACGCCGCTGATGGTGCAGCTGCTGCTGTGGTATTTCGGCGTGGCCGGCCTGCTGCCGGAAACCGCCATGCTGTGGCTGAACACACCACGCAGCCTGCCCTTGCCGGGCGGCTTGACGCTGCCATGGCCGTCCTTCGAATTCCTGGCCGCGCTGGTGGGGCTAACCCTTTATAGCGCCAGCTTCATCTGCGGCGAACTACAAGCCGGGCTGCGCGGCGTCGCCGCCGGCCAGCGCCAGGCGGCGCGCGCGCTGGGCATGAACGGCTGGCAGGAGTTCCGCTGGGTGGTGCTGCCGCAGGCCTGGGCGCTGGCGCGCCGTCCCTTGGTCGGCCAATACACCGCGGTGGTGAAGAACACTTCCTTGGCGATGGCCATAGGCGTGGCGGAGTTGTCCTATACCTCGCGCCAGGTGGAAACCGAAACCCTGCTCGCCTTCCAGGCCTTCGCCGTGGCCACCGCCGCTTATCTGCTGCTGGTGCTGTTGACTCAGGCGCTGAGCCTGCGCGGCGAGCCGGCATGGAGGGCGCCGCAATGATGCCGCCGGTGATTCAGGACAATCTCGATTATCTGCTGTGGGGCAATCTGACCAACGGCGAGCCCGGCGGCCTGCTGCTGACCCTGGCCATCAGCGCCGCCGCGGGCGTGCTGGCCAGCCTGCTGGGCCTGGCCGGCGGCATCGCCCTGGTCATGTGCGGGCCCGGCCCGCGCCGCGCGCTGGCCACGCTGGTGGCGCTGCTGCGCGCCATCCCGGTGCTGATGCTGATCTTCTGGTGCTATTTCCTGCTGCCCATCCTGTTTGGGGTGGACATCCCCGGCGTACTCACCGTGGTGTTGGCGCTGGCGCTGATCAACGCGGCCTATCTGAGCCAGTCGGTGCAGGCCGGCATCGCCGCCATCGGCCCCGGACAATGGGCGGCAGGGCTGTCGCTGGGACTGGACCGCTGGCAGACGCTGCGGCTGATCGTGCTGCCGCAAGCGCTGCGCATGATGCTGCCCTCCTTCGTCAATCAGTGGATCACCCTGATCAAGGACAGCTCGCTCGCCTATGTGGTGGGCGTGGCCGAATTCACCTTCGTCGCCACTCAGGTCAACAACCGCGAGCAGGTCTACCCTTTGGAGATCTTCGCCTTCATCGCGCTGGCTTACTTTGTGGTCTGCGGCGGCCTGCAACTGCTGGGCCGCTGGAGCGACAGGCGCTGGAGTCTGCCGGCCAGGGCCTGAGAACCTGTTTACGATCTGCTGCGCGTCGGCGATACGGCGTTGAAACCGAGCTCAAAATGCTCATGTACCACGGTACATTTCGCTTTTTCGCTCGTTTTCGCCTTGTCTCGCCTTGGCTCGCGAGATCGTAAACACGTTCTTAGCGGGTCTTAATTCAAATGCTGACGGAAGAAACGCTCCATCGCGCCATACGCGTCAAAGCGGTTTTCCTCGTTGCGGAAACCATGGCCCTCATTGTCCTTGACCATGTATTCCACTTCCACGCCGCGCCTCTGCAGCGCCTTGACGATCTGATTGGATTCGTCGATGTTGACGCGCGGGTCCTTGGCCCCCTGCAACACCAGCAGCGGAGTCTTGATGCGGTCCACCTGGAACACCGGCGAGCGTTCGCGCATCATCGCCTTATCCTTGACCGGATCGCCCACCATCTCGTGCATCATGTCCAGCATCGGCTTCCAGTACGGCGGTATGGTGTTCATGAAGGTGAATAGATTGGACACCCCCACGTAATCCACCGCGCAGCGATACAAATCCGGCGTCTTAGTGATGCCCGCCAGCGTGGCATAGCCGCCGTAGCTGCCGCCGTAGATGCAGACGCGCTTCGGATCCGCCACGCCCTGCTTGACCAGCCAGTCCACGCCGTCGCTGACGTCGTCCTGCATGGTGCCGCCCCATTGTTTGAACGAGGCCTGCCAGAAATCGCGGCCATAGCCGGTGGAGCCGCGGAAGTTCATCTGTAGCACCGCCCAGCCGCGATTGGCGAAGAACTGCACCTCGGGGTTGAAGCGCCAGCTGTCGCGCGCCCATGGCCCGCCGTGCGGATTAATGATTACCGGCAGCCCCTTGGCGTCCTCCTTGCCCTTGGGCAGGGTCAGGTAGCCGTTGATAGTCAAACCGTCGCGGCTGCGGTACTGCACCGGCCGCATCGTAGCCATCTCGCTTTCCTTCAACCAGGGCGTGATCTCCGCCAGCAGTTCCAGTTTGTCGCCGGCCTCGTCGTACAGATAGCGCTTGCCCTGGGTACGGTCGTTCCAGGCCGCCACGATGAAACGGTTCTCCGCACGGTTGGCGGACTGGATATCCACCTGGTAGCCGGGCAGCCGCGCCTCCAGCCTAGCAAGCAGGGCCTCGCTCTTCTCATCTAGGCATTGCCGGCCCGGCTTGTCGGTTTCGAAGCGGGCGCAGGTGATCACTTTGCGCTTGCGGGAAAAGCCCAGGCCGTCGACGTCCACGTCGTCGCGGTGATAGATCTGCTTCACTTCCTTGCCGGTCTTGGGATCGAATTCGACGATGGCGCTCTTATCGCGGCCCAGATTGCTGGCGGCGTAGAAACGCTGGTTGTCGAAAGTGAAGAACAAGGGATTGAAACTGTCCCGGAAGGAGGTGGTCATCAGCTTGCGGAAGGCGCCGCCCGGCTGGTCGCGATACAGCAGGGTGCTGTTGACGCCGTCCGTGGTGGTGGCGATGCGGATGCGGCCATTGTGATCAGTGCTCCAACTGGTGACATTGCCGGGGTTCTTCGCCTCCAGCGTCAGCTTGCCGGTTTTCAGGTTCACCCGGTAAACGTCGAACACTTCCGGCTTGCGCTTGTTCAGGCCCACCAGCAATTCGTCGTCCCGTTCGGTGAGTTCGTCGACGATCTCCGCGCGCACGCCGGGAAACGGCGTCAGATCGCGGCTCTTGCCGCTGACCAGGTCCACCGCGTACAGGTGGAAATTCTCATCCCCGCCATTATCCTTGCTGTAAACCAGCCGCTGATTACCCTTCCAGAAATAACCCGACAGGTCGCGGTCCTTCACTTCGGTGACGCGCCGGTCCGGCTGCCCCGGCATGCGCACCACAATATTGCGCCGCGCCTCCCAAGGCGCCAGGAAAGCCACGCTCTTGCCATCCGGCGACAAGGTGAAATTGCTCTGCTCCGGATTACGGAAAAAGTCACGCAGCGGAATGTCCGCGGCGTAGGCCGCGCTGGACAACGCGACGGCCAAGGCCAGGCTCGATACCCAAGTTTTCACGAGAACCCCTTGTCTGAAATGATCCCGATCCGGCGCGGCCGCGCTGGACCCCTGCGACAATATGCCACAAAAAATATCGATTCTCGAACCACACCCCCGCAGGCACCGCTTGACCCCGGTCAAGCCGCCGTGCAACAGCCCGTGCGTCCGCCGGGCCGGCGGGCGTAGCCTGTTTCGGTCTTGGACAATCAGGGTAATCATCATGCACTTGCCGCTGCGCCTCGCCATCGTTTCCGCCTTCGCCGCCCTGCACCTCGGCCCGCACGCACACGCCATGCCGGCCGCGCCGGACTACGTCGACGACAGCCAATACCTATCCGCTGCGCGCCAGCGCGTGCTGCCCCCGGACATCCCCTGGCAGGGGGACAGCCAGCGCTTCGCCGCCAAGGCGGACGACCCGTGGGCCACGCCGCTGGAGACCAGCGGCTTCAAGCACACGCCGGCCTATCCGGAAACCATCGCCTACCTGAACAAGCTGGCCGCGGCCAAACCGGCGCTGCTCAAGCTGGGCCCGATGGCGGAAAAAACCGATCAAGGCCACGAGATGATGATGGCGTTGGTATCCTCCACCGCCGACAAATCGCCGCAGGGCCTGCGCGCCAGCGGCAAGCCGCTGATCTACGTGCAAGCCGGCATCCACCCGGGCGAAGCCAACGGCAAGGACGCCGGGCTGATGCTGATCCGCGATCTACTCATCCGCGACGACGCGCTGCTGTCAAAGGTCAACCTGCTGTTCGTCCCCACCGTCAACGTGGACGGCGACATGCGCTACGGCAAATACGGCCGCATCAACCAGAACGGGCCGGAACAGACCGGCTGGCGGGTCAACGGCCGCAACCTCAACCTGAACCGGGATTTCACCAAGCTGGACAGCCCGGAAATCCGCAACGTGGCGCGCGCGCTCAACGATTACCAGCCGGACTTCTTCATCGACACCCACAGCACGGACGGCGTCAACTACCAATACGACGTCACCTACTGCAACAACGGCCAAGGCTGGTCGCCCGAGTCCAGCCGCTGGATGGACCAGGTGATGACGCCCGAGGTCTATCGCGAACTGCGCCGCTACGGCCATGAGCCCAATGTCTGCATCTCGATGAACGACAACGAGAACCCCGACAAGGGCTATTACCCGTATTACAGCGATCTGGCGCGCTTCTCCAATCAGTACGCCGACGCCCGCGGCATCCCCGCCATCCTGGTGGAACTGCACGCGCTCAAGCCCTACAAGCAGCAAGTTCTGGGCAACTACGTGCTCTATCGCGCCATCTTCGACAGCGTGTCCCGCCATTACGACAGCCTGCGCGCCGCCATCGCCAAGGGCCGCGCCGCGCGGCCGGATCCGGTGACGCTGACCTGGAAGGAAGCCGAGGGCAAACCCAAACTGGTGGACTTCAAGGGCGTCAAGTTCGACAAGGTGCAATCTCCGATCACCGGCGACAAGATCGTGCGCTGGAGCAATCAGCCGCGCGACTACCGCCTGCCCATCACCCCGCTGACCGTGCCGGACCTCACCGCCGCGCGGCCCAAGGCCTATGTGGTGCCGGCGCAGTGGCACGAGGTGATCGCCCGGCTACGCGCTCACGGCATCCAGCTGCGCGAACTGAGCCGGCCGGAAACGCTGGACGTCACCGTCTACCGGCTGGACGATATCAAGCTGGGCACGCCGTTTGAGCCGGACCGCGAATCCGCCGACAAGATTCCCGGCTACGAAGGCCGCCTGCTGATAGACGGCAAGCCCAGCCCCTTGCAGCGCAAAGTCACCTATCCGGCCGGCTCCGTGGTGGTGGACCCGCAACAACCCTTGGGCACGCTGGCGATGCTGCTGCTGGAACCGGCCAGCCCGGACTCCTTCCTGCACTGGGGCTTCTTCAACGCCAACCTCACCTCGGCGGAAGCGCCGGAAGCCTATGTGATGGAACCGATGGCGCGGCGCATGCTGGCGGAAAGCCCGGCCTTGCGTCAGGCCTTCCAGGCCAGGCTCAAGGACCCCAAGTTCGCCAAGGACCGCAACGCCCGGCTCAACTGGTTCTATGAGCAGACGCCGTTCGCCGACAGCAACCGCTTCCTCTACCCGGTGGGCATCGTGCGCTAACCCCAGACCGCGCAAGCGGCCGCCGGCTTGTCTACACTAGAAAGATTCAAGCCGGCGGTCTCTTGGGCGGCGGCGCGACAATAACTCGCATCGGGCGGGGCGGGCAGCAGATCGTTTTCCATGTTTGCAGCGGCGGACCGGCCAAGCCCGGCCGGTCAACGGCCGCAACCAGGAGAAACCCATGCACATCAAGGTTCTCGGCGCCGCCGCCTGCATTGGCCACCCCGGCCACACCACCAGTTTTCTGATTGACGAAGACACCCTGATAGATTGCGGCACCGGCGTGACCAGCTTGCGCGCGGACGAGATGCTGTCCATCCGCCAGGTGCTGCTCACCCACAGCCACGCCGACCACTGCGGCTGCCTGCCGCTGCTGGCCGACGTTCACGCCAGCCGCCGCGGCCCCGGCCTCACTGTCTACAGCCAGCAAGAAACCCTGGACGCGCTGCGCGCCCATCTGTTCAACGGCGAACTCTGGCCGGACTACACCCGCCAACCCAGCGTCGAACAGCCCTGGCTGCGGCTGCAAGCGGTGGAGCCCGGCTACGCGCTGCCGATAGGCGAAGGCCTGGCCACCGCGCTGCCGGCCAATCACAGCGTGCCGGCGCTGGGCTGGTTGATAGAAGGCAGCTGGCGCGCTCTCGCTTTCAGCGGCGACAGCGGCCCTTGCCCGGCTTTCTGGCAATGGGTGTCCAATGTGCCCTCGCTGACCGACGTGATCTGCGAATTGACCTACACCGACGAGCGCCAGGGCGAGGCCGCGCGCCAGGGCCACATGACGCCCTTGCTATTGCTGCCCTTCCTGCCGCTGCTGCCGGCCAACACCCATCTTTGGATCAGCCACATCGACCCCGGCTGCCGCGAACACCTGCTGGAACAGCTGCGCTCCGAATACGCCAACGGCCTGCGCGTCTGCCCGCTGCGCGAAGGCATGCTGATCGAACTGTAGCCGCCGGAGACCAAGACCATGCAAGGCTATCAACTCTCCTTCTTCACCCAGCAAGACCACTGCCACGACGGCCTGCCGCTGGCGGAATGGATCGTGCAACAGGCGCGGCGGATGGACATCCGCGGCGCCACGCTGTTCACCGCCAGTGAAGGCTACGGCCGCCACCGCCGGCTGCACTCCGTCCATTTCTTCGATCTGGCGGACCAGCCCGAGGAAGTCACGCTGGTGATCAGCGCCGACGAGGCCGAGCGGCTGCTGGCCGCGCTCGCCGCCGCCGGGGTCAAGGTGTTTTACGTGAAGACGCCGGTGGAGTTCGGCGTGTTGGGGGAGGAGGAATCGTGACAACCCGGTCGGCAAGGACCGGCGGATAAGGTCTGAACTTCACATATTCACGCCACTTGGAACTCCGGGGATCTTGTAGAGCTGGTGGCTGCCCTTGATTCAGCTGGCGTCGCGCACGGCCACGAGTTCATCTAAGCTGAGGCCGCCCGCCCGCTGTCTCATCTTCTCTATGGTTTTCTCGTCGCTCATCATTGACCTTTGCCAGCCAGGCATAGCTTGATGCCGGCACCCGTTCCCCGAATCGTCAAGCCGGCAAGATCATTGAAAAACAATACATTGCCGGCGATTCCCCGACGCCCTCTCCTCTGAAAACGACGGAACTCAGTTAACGCCCAAAGGCGACGAACAATGAAACAGGGCATGGCCCGCAAGCCATGCCCTGTTCCGCCTCGCCATCGTTTAACACTCAGCGCGTCACGTCGAAGCCCGCGTCCTCCACCGCAGCCGCCAGTTCCTCCGGCGACACGATCTCCGCGTCGTACACCACCTTGGCCTGCTTAGCCTCCAGGCTGACTTCGGCCTCGCTGACGCCGGCCATGCCGCTGAGCACGCCGCTGACGCTTTTCACGCACCCCTGGCAGGTCATGCCATCCACTTTCATGATCAATTCGGACATTGCTTTCTCCTGAAAAAATTCAAACCGTCCCTCAGAACCTGTTCACGATCTGCTGCGCGTCGTGAGACGTCACACGGTGAGTACAGCTTCGAAATACTCATGTACCGTCTGTACACTGCGCCTTCTCAGCTCTTAGCTCGCGAGATCGTAAACACGTTCTCACACCGATGCCGCCTTATTTCCAGCGCCGCAGCAGCAGCGAGTTACTCACCACCGATACCGAACTCATCGCCATCGCCGCGCCGGCGATCACCGGGTTCAACATGCCCAGCGCCGCCAGCGGAATCCCCATCACGTTGTAGATAAAGGCGAACAGCAGATTCTGCCGGATTTTGCGCAGGCTGGCGCGCGACAACCGAATCGCATCCACCGCGTGCATCAAGTCGCCGTGCATCAGGGTAATGTCGGCGGCTTCTATCGCCACATCCGAGCCGGCGCCCATCGCCAGGCTGACGTCGGCGGCGGCCAACGCCGGCGCATCGTTGACGCCGTCGCCCATCATCGCCACCTTGAAGCCCTGCGCCTGCCAACGCCGCACTTCCGCCGCCTTGTCCTGCGGCTTCACCTCGGCGCGGTAGTCGCGGATGCCCGCCTCCGCGGCGATGCCGGCGGCGGTGGCCGGGTTGTCGCCGGTCAGCATCGCCACCCGTATGCCCATCCGCTGCAACTGCGCCACCGCCTGGGCCGAGCTGGGACGGATGCGATCGGCGATGGCCAGCAGGCCCAACAGCTCCTCGCCGCGCGCCACCGCCACCACGGTGTTTCCCGCCTGTTGCAAGGGCAAGGCGGCGTTCAAGGCCTGCTCGCCCAACCAGCCGGGCACGCCGGCGCGCACCAGGCCGTGACCGGCCACTTCCGCCTGCACCCCCTGCCCCACCTGGGCGGCGAAGCCGCTGACCGGCAGCAAGCCCAGGCCCTGTTCTTGCGCCTGTTGCAGGATGGCGCGCGCCAACGGGTGTTCCGATCCAGCCTCCACGCTGGCGGCCAGTTGCAGCACCAAATCCGTGTCCGCCGCCAGCGGCAGCACTTGTTTGACTTGCGGCTTGCCTTCGGTCAGCGTGCCGGTCTTGTCCACCAACAGCACCCCCACCTGGCTTGCCAGTTCCAGCGCGGTGGCGTTGCGGAACAGGATGCCGCGCCGCGCGCCGTTGCCCACGCCCACCATCACCGCTGTCGGCGTGGCCAGGCCCAAAGCGCAAGGGCAGGCAATCACCAGCACCGCCACCGCGTGGATCAGCGCCGCCGGCCAATCCTGCAGCCACAGGCCGGTAATGATGAAGGTCAACAGGCTGATGCCCACCACGACCGGCACAAACACGCCGGAAATCACGTCCGCCAATTGCTGAATCGGCGCCTTGGAGCCCTGGGCCGCGCTCACCAGGCGCACAATCTCGGCCAACTGGGTGTCCCCGCCCACGCCGGTGGCGCGGATCTTCAGCATGCCGTCCTGGTTGCGGGTGGCGGCGTAGACGCTGTCGCCGACGCGCTTGGCCACCGGCAGGCTTTCGCCGGTCAACATGCTTTCATCCAGCGCCGCCGCGCCGTCCACCACCTCGCCGTCCACCGGCAAGGTTTCGCCGTGGCGCACCACAATCAGATCGCCCTGGCGCAGCGCGGTGACCGCCACCTCCTCCACCCGGCCGTCCTCGCGCTCCACGCGGGCGGTCTTGGGCGCCAGCCGGATCAGCTCCTCAATCGCGGCCGAAGTTTTCCCCTTGGCGCGGGCTTCCAGCAGCTTGCCCAGCAGCACCAGCGTAATTACCGAGGCGCTGGCTTCAAAATAGACATGCTGGTCTTCCCGCCCCAGCAGCGTCACCGCCGCCGACAACAGCCAGGCCATGCTGGTGCCCAGGGCCACCAGCACGTCCATATTGGCGCCGCCGCCGCGCAGCGCCGCCCAGGCGCCCTTGTAGAAACGCCAGCCGACGATAAATTGCACCGGCGTGGCCAAGGCCAACTGCCAGTAACGCGGCAGCCAGCCATGGTGGCCGCCGCTGAACATCGCCGCCATTTCAATAAGGAAGGGCAAGGTCAGCAAGGCGGAGAACGCGAACCACAACCGCTCGCGCCGGTAGCGGCGCGCATGCTCGGCGGCCAGCGTGTCGTCGCCCGGCCCGGCCTTGGCCGCGGCCTGATAACCAGCGCGGCTCACCGCGGCGATCAACGCCGCCTCGTCGGCCAGACCGGCCACGTAATCGACACGGGCGCTCTCGCTGGCGAAGTTGACCTGGGCGGACACGCCTGGCAAGCGGTTCAGCACCTTCTCGATACGGCCGGCGCAGGCGGCGCAAGTCATGCCCTGGATGTCCAGCTCCGCCTGCCGGCGCGGCACGGCGAAACCAGTCTTGGCGATGGTGTCCACCAGTGTCTGCGGCGGGGTTTTGACCGGGTCGAACGAAACCTTGGCGGACTCGCTGGCGAAATTCACCGCCGCTTCCACCCCGTCCAGCCGATTCAACTGTTTTTCAATCCTGGCGGCGCAGGCCGCGCAACTCATGCCCTCAATCGGCAAATCCACGGTGCTTGCTGTCATGATGACCTCCTGGGCTGAATTATATACCCCCACAGGGTATTAATGGCAAACCGTTTTTTCGCGATTATCACAGCGTCGGGCTTTACCGCGCCGGCGGCCGCGTGGTAACAAGAAAGGCTGAGAACCCTTGCAGGAAAACGCTATGCCCCTGAAACGCTACGGCGACGATTGCGCCTTGATCGTGGTGGACGTGCAAAACAGTTTTTGTCCCGGCGGCGAGCTGGCCGTGGCCGACGGCGATCAGATCGTGCCGCTGATCAACCACATGATGCAGTTCTTCAACCGGGTGATCCTGACCCAGGATTGGCACCCGGCCAAACATGTTTCCTTCGCCAGCCAACACGCCGGCAAACAGCCTTTCGACAGCATCCAGCTGCCTTATGGCGAGCAGACGCTGTGGCCGGACCATTGCGTGGCCGGCAGCCGCGGCGCCGAATTCCACCCGGAGCTGGACACCCATCTCGCGCAGTTGATCATTCGCAAGGGTTGCAATCCGGCGCTGGACAGTTATTCCGCCTTCGTGGAAGCGGACCGCCAAACCCCCACCGGCCTGGCCGGCTATCTGGCCGAACGCGGCGTCAAGCGCGTGTGGCTGGCCGGGCTCGCCACGGACTACTGCGTAGCCTGGAGCGCGCTGGACGCGCGCGCCGCCGGCTTGGAAACCACGGTGGTGGACGATGCCTGCCGCGGCATCAATCTGAACGGGTCGCTCAGCAGCGCCTGGGCGCACATGCTGGCCGCCGGCGTGCGGAGGCTGCGCTCGGACGAGGTGTAAAAACCTGTTCAATGCCTGCTGCGCTTCGGCGATACGGCGTTGAAAGCCCATCCTTGGACACAAGAAAACACTTAGGAGAAGAAGAATGAAGCTATTCCAACACGCCCGCCTCTGGCTGGCCGCCGGCTTGCTGTTAGCCGGCTTGGCGCGCGCGGACGCGCCTCTGGTGCTAATGACGGACTTTGGCCTCAAGGACGGCGCAGTGTCGGCGATGCGCGGCGTCGCCTATTCGGTGGACCCCAAGCTGACGCTGTCCGACCTCACCCATGAAATTCCGGATTACGATATTTGGAGCGGCGCCTACCGGCTGTACCAGACCGCCAACTACTGGCCGAAGGGCACAGTGTTCGTATCGGTGGTGGATCCGGGCGTCGGCACCGAACGCCAGTCGGTAGTACTGAAAACCAGGGACGGTCGCTATTTCGTCAATCCCAACAACGGCCTGCTGACCTTGATCGCCGAACGCGACGGCGTGGCCGAACTGCGCCGCATCGACGAGAAGACCAACCGCCTGAAAGGCTCGTCGGACTCCTACACCTTCCACGGCCGCGACGTTTACGCCTACACCGGCGCGCGGCTGGCCGCCGGCAAAATCCGCTTTGAGGAAGTGGGCCCGCCGCTGCCGGCCTCCGCCGTGGTCAAACTACCGTATCAACACGCTGAAGCCGCCGGCGAACGGATCAAGGGCATGATCCCGGTATTGGACCCGCAATACGGTAATGTGTGGACCAATATCCCCAAAGCGCTGTTCGAAGCCCAAGGCTTCCGCCCCGGCGACACGGTAAAAGTGCGCATTTTCAAACAGGGCAAGCCGGTGGACGAAGTGGTGGCGCCCTACCGCCGCACCTTCGGCGAGGTGGCCAACGGCCAGCCGCTGGTCTATCTGAACAGCCTGCTGGACGTGTCGCTAGCGCTGAACATGGACAACTACGCCGCCAAGCGCGGCATCGGCTCCGGTCCGGAGTGGTCAGTGGAACTGAGCCGGCCGTAAACCCGTGCGGGCTTCCATCGCCCGCTCAGCTCCGGCTCATTGATAGAACAGGGTAAAGCACGCCCCGGCGCGAACCGCGCCGGGGATCACTCGCGCATCAATCGCCATGAAACGTGTTGGCATGGGAATCTTGCTGCTGCGTGTCGTGAGACGCCCCACGGTGAGCACGGCTCTGAAGTGCTCTTGTGCCCGTTCTCTCAGCCGTTTTCGCCTTGTCCCGCCCTGGCTCGCGAGATCGTAAACACGGGTGTGCAAGGCGCAGGGAAACGCAAGCAAGGCCCTAGAGCCAGCGCCTTTTCCAGAACAACCAGCTCAATCCGCCGGCAATGCCCAGCATCGCCACCAACACCAGATGGTAGCCATAATGCCATTTCAGCTCCGGCATGTATTCGAAATTCATGCCGTAGATGCCGGCGATCAGCGTCAGCGGCATGAAGATCATAGTCAATACGGTGAGCACCCGCATTTGCAGGTTGAGGCGGTGAGATTGGGTGGAGAGGTAAAGGTCCAACATATCGCCCACCATCTCACGCGACATTTCCAGGGACTCGATCACATGCATGGTGTGATCATAGGCGTCTCGCAGATAGACCAGCGTTTCCGGCTTGAAGAAGCCGTGCTCGCCGCGATTCAGCGAAATCAACATTTCCCGCATCGGCATCAGCGCGCGGCGCAGTTTCAGGCAATCGCGCTTCAGACGCTGAATCTGCATCAACACGCCCTGGTCGCGGCCTCGCAGCAGGGTGCTATCCATGCGCTCCACCCTTTCGTTGAACTCGGTGAGCACGCCGAAGTAGTCGTCTATCATCGCATCCAGCAAGGAATAGCCCAGATAGTCCGCCTCCTTGTGACGCAGCAGGCCGCGTCCGCGGCGCAGCCGCTCCCGAACTTCCTCGAACACGCCGGTGGGGCGCTCCTGGAAGGTGAGCACGAAGCGACGGCCGATGACCAGGTATATCTGATCGGACAACAGCCTCCCAGTGCCGTTCTCGCTGTGTTGGTGGTAGTCGAACACCCGGCCGGCGATAAACAGGTAGTCGCCGTAGTCTTCCACTTTGGGCCGCTGCCGCGCATTCATGATGTCTTCCAGCACCAGCGCGTGCAGGCCAAAGCGCTGGCCGATGGCACGCATCACCTCGGGCTGGTGCAGACCATAGACGTTGAGCCAGAGCACGCCGTCGCCGGACTGGTGGGCCATGCCTTCGGCCACGGTTTGGAACGAGGTTTCCTGCAGTTGCTCCGGCCCGTATTCAAACAGCGAGATCGAGGCTTCCGGCAGCTTGGCCTCCCCCACCGACAGCAGGGTGCCAGGCGCTTCACCCAACGTGGGTATGCGTTTTTTCAGCGTGGTGTGACGCATGGGCGGCTCACACTTGCTCAATGTCGAGCACGAAGCCGACGTTTTTCCATTGGCCGACTTCCTGTTTGAAGCCGCTGGCGGTCAGCGGACTGCCCTTCAACCAGGCTTTGTTCAGCGTCAGCGCGAAGCCGGTGGCGTGCTGGCGCAGGTCCAGCCGGTCCGGCAGCACGATGCTGTTGCGGCTGCGATGGAACAGCACCGCCAGGCGCAGCGCCACCACCGCCTGCCACAGGCTGGCGTCTTCCATGTATTGACGCATCTTGCCCATGTCGCCGCGATGCCCCAGCACGATGGCGGCCAGCGTGGCTTGTTCGCGCTTGGAGAAGCCCGGCATGTCGGCGTGTTGCAGGATGTAGGAAGAGTGTTTGTGATAGGCGGTGTGGGAGATGGTGAGGCCGATCTCATGCAGCTTGGCCGCCCATAGCAGGCGTTTGAGCATGGATTGGTCGACGTCTTCCCCGGCCACCATGCGGTACAGGCGTTCGGCCAACGCGGTGACGCGCTCGGACTGGGCGGTGTCCACATGGTAACGGCGCTTGAACTGGGCGACCGTGGTATCGCGCATGTCCTTCTCGCGTTGGCGGCCCAGCAGGTCGTATAGCACGCCGTCGCGCAAAGCGCCTTCGGCCACCGTCATTTTGTCGATGGCCAGTTCCTGAAACACCGCGATCATGATGGCGAGGCCGCCGGCCAGCACCGGCGCGCGGTCGGCCTTGAGGCCGTTGACGTCGATGGCATCGATGCTGCCCTGGCGGATCAACAGCGCCTTGAGCTTTTCCATGCCGGCCAAGGTGATGTCGGCGCTGCTCCAGTCGTTGATTTCGAGCACGTCGCGCAGCGAGCGCGCGGTGCCGGAAGTGCCCACCGCCAGCTGCCATTCTTCGCGCTGGTATTGATGGGCAATGCGCTGGATTTCATTGCGCGCGGCCAGGATAGCGTCTTGGAAATTGGCTTGGCTCAATTTGCCATCACGAAAATAACGCAGCGTGAAGCTGACGCAGCCCAGCGGCAGGCTTTCCGTGACCAAAGCCTTGTAATGGCTGCCGATGATGAACTCGGTGGATCCGCCGCCGATGTCCACCACCATGCGCCGCTCCTTGGTGTCCGGCAACGAGTGGGCGGCGCCCAGATAGATCAGCCGCGCTTCTTCTCGGCCAGCGATCACCTCAATGGGAAAACCCAGCAGCGGCTCGGCCTTGGCGATGAAATCCGCCGCGTTCTTGGCCACGCGCAGGGTGTTGGTGCCCACCGCGCGCACTTGGGCCGGGGTGAAGCCGCGCAGACGCTCGCCAAAGCGGGCGAGACAGGCCAGCGCCTTGTCCTGGGTTTCCTGGTCCAACTGTTTGTCGGCGGTCAGGCCCGCGCCCAGGCGCACGGTCTCCTTCATCACGTCCAGCGCGTACAGCTGGTCGTCCACCACCCGCGACACTTGCAGGCGGAAGCTGTTGGAGCCCATATCGATGGTGGCGAGCACGTTGTTTGGGGGCGTGGTCAGTGTCAAAGACACCCCTTCTCTCTTTATCAAGGCCCGCGCCCGCGCGGCTGCGCCAGCGGAAACGGGGGGATTCATCATCAGGTTGGAACGCCGGGGGACTGGCACGGACGCCGGACGCAACAATGGCGGCAACACCGAATGTTACCGCCATTTTAGGCAAACCGTCATGTCAAGTCGCCGTGACAGGCGCGGCCAGGCTCAGCCCAGGGTTTCTCGCTTCTTGGTTTCCAGCGTGGTGTGACGAATGTCCTTGCCTTTGACCAAGTACACCACGTATTCGGAAATATTGGTGGCGTGATCGCCAATGCGCTCTATCGCCTTGGAGATGAACAAGGTGTCGATGGACATGCTGATGGTGCGCGGGTCTTCCATCATGAAGGTGATCAGCTGACGCAGTTCGGAGGCGAAATCCTCGTCCAGTTCCTGGTCGGCCTCGGCCAATTCCAAGGCGGCGCTGGTGTCCAGGCGGGCGAAGGCATCCAGCGCGCGGCGCAACATGCCCAGCGCCGAATCCGCCATTTTCTCGATTTCGCGGAAGCGCGGCATCTGGTAGCGCTCCGATTGATAAATGGTCTTGCCCATGCGCGCGATCTTCTTGGCTTCGTCGCCGATGCGCTCCAGATCCGTGATTACCTTGATCACGGTGAACACGATGCGAAGATCGCTGGCGGCCGGCTGACGGCGGGCGATGATGTGCAGGCAGTCGTCGTCGATGGTGACTTCCATCGCGTTGACCAGCGCGTCTTCGGCAATCACCTTGTCCAGCTTGTCAATGTCGCCTGCCAGCAGGGCTTCCACCGCGGACAAAATCTGCTGCTCCACCAGTCCGCCCATCTGCAGGACGCGGGTGCGGATGGTTTCCAGCTCCATATCGAACTGTTTGGAAATATGCTCTGCCATGTCTGCCCCAAACCAAAACCTGTCAAAAAACGCTATGTTAATGCGGACAGATGACGACGATGTGACAATTCATCTGCCCGCTTGCGGGCGGCGGCAAGCCCGCTAGAAGGCTAGCGCGCTCCGGCGAAACTTGCTCAGAACGTGTTTACGATCCCGTGAGCGAGACAGGAGCGGAAGCGACCGAAGAAACGGAATGCACATACGGTGCACGGGCATTCCGACGACGGTTTCACACCCCTTTCTATCCATCCCGCCAACGCGCAGCTAATCGTAAACGGGTTCTTAACGGATTTCTTCCACGCCGCTTTGTTTTCCCAACACCAGCACATCGGCGCGGCGGCGGGCGAACAGGCCGCAGGTAACCACGCCGGCCAGGTGGTTGATGATTTCTTCCAGTTCCACCGGCTTCTGAATCTTCAAGCCGTGCACGTCCAGGATCACATTGCCGTTGTCGGTGGTCACGCCCTGACGCAGCTCCGGGTGGCCGCCCAGCTTGACCAACTCGCGCGCCACATAGCTGCGCGCCATCGGGATCACTTCGATGGGCAGCGGGAAACCGCCCAACATGGTGACGTATTTGGTTTCGTCGGCAATGCAGATGAACTGCTCGGCCACGCTGGCGACGATCTTCTCGCGGGTCAGCGCGGCGCCGCCGCCTTTGATCATGTGCAGATGGTGGTTGATTTCGTCCGCGCCGTCGATATACACCGGCAACGCATCCACTTCGTTCAGGTCGAACACCGGGATGTGGTGAGCTTTGAGGCGGGCGGTGGAGGCGTCGGAGCTGGACACCGCGCCGCGGATGCGGCCCTTGATCGCGGCCAGCTCTTCGATGAACAGATTGACGGTGCTGCCGGTACCCACGCCGACGATGCTGTCGTCCGGCACGAATTCAATGGCCTTCTTGGCCACGGCAAGCTTCAGTTGGTCCTGAGTCAACATGGTAATGCCTCCTGTGTTTGGATGGTGTTGCGCCGGGCGGATTATGGCACGGGGCGATCCGCCAGACACCTGTCATCAATTGCGAGCCGCAAACCGCGAATCGCGGCGCGGTGTTACACGGACGTCAGCAGGCAGACGGCTTGCGCCTCTATCGCCTCGCAACGCCCCAGATAGCCCAGCTTCTCGTTGGTTTTACCCTTGACGTTGACCGCGTCGAGGTCCAGGCCGAGATCTTCGGCGATGGCGGCGCGCATCGCGTCGATGTGCGGCGCCAGCTTGGGCTGCTGCGCAATCAGCGTGCTGTCCACATTCACCGGTTTCCAGCCGGCGGCGCGCACGCGCTTGACCGCTTCACGCAGCAGCGCGCGGCTGTCCGCGCCCTTGAATTCGGGATCGGTGTCCGGAAAGTGACGGCCGATATCGCCCAACGCCGCCGCGCCCAGCAGCGCGTCGGTAATCGCGTGCAACAAGGCGTCGGCGTCGGAGTGGCCCAACAGCCCCTTCTCGTGCGGAATGTTCACGCCGCCCAGGATCAACGGCCGGCCGGCCACCAGTTGGTGCACATCGTAGCCCTGTCCCACTCGAAACATATCAATCCTTTCTTGCCGCCAGCACCGCGCGCGCCAAGGCCAGATCGCGCGGATAAGTCACTTTGAAATTCTGAGCATCGCCTTCCACCAGGCGCGGCTTGCCGCCGCAGCGCTCTATCGCGGAGGCTTCATCGGTCACGTCAGCCAGATCGCCGCCTTGCAGGGCCTCTCGCAATTTGCCGTGGCGGAACATCTGCGGGGTTTGCGCCAGCCACAGGCCGGCGCGCGAAACAGTGACCGCCACGCGCTGCTCCGCGTCCGCGCGCTTCACGGTGTCAGGCACCGGCAAGGCCAGCAGGCCGCCCACCGGGTCGTCCCCGACTTCCGCCAGCAGCCGCTCCACCGCGTCCGCGGTCAGACAGCAACGCGCGGCGTCGTGCACCAATATCCAGTCGTCGGCACCGCAGTCCAGCGCCGCCAGACCATTGCGCACGCTCTCGGCGCGGCTGACGCCGCCCACGCGCAACACTTGCAGCTTGGGAATGTCCCAGTCGAAATCGTCAAACCACTCGTCGCAGGGAGAAATCACCACCGCCACCGCCTCAACGGCGGTCACAGAGGCCAACGCCTGCAGGGTATGCCACATCAGCGGCTTGCCGTTCAGTTGCAGGTATTGCTTGGGACTGGGCGCGCCGAAGCGGCTGCCATGGCCAGCGGCCGGCACCAGCGCCAGGTAGCGGCTCACGCGCCCTCTCCGGCCGGCGTCTCCAGGCTGCGCCACAGGCAGGTGCCCTTCACCGATTTGTCCAGATCGTTCAGATAAGCTTGATGATCGGCCAGCTCCTGCTCATTGGCGCGCTTGACGATCAACGGCTTGCGCTCGAAATCCATCGCGCCGTGCTGGCCATTGGGCAAGTCGACGTCGATGTCCATCACCAGGCTTTCCTGGCCGCGGGTCATCCATAGATAGACTTCGGACAACAATTCGCAGTCCACCAGCGCGCCGTGCAAGGTGCGGTTGGAGCGGTCGATCTCGAAGCGGTCGCACAAGGCGTCCAGGCTGTTGCGCTTGCCGGGGAACAGATCGCGCGCTTCGCGCAGCGTATCCACCACGTTGGCGCACAGGTTCTTGATGGACGGCAGGCCCACTCTTTCGAATTCGGCGTTGAGGAAGCCGACGTCAAACGGCGCATTGTGGATGATCAGCTCCGCGTCGCGCAGGAAGTCGGCCACTTCCTCGGCCACCTCGCGGAACTTGGGTTTGCCTTCCAGAAATTCCAGCGAGATGCCGTGCACGCGCTGGGCATCCGGATCGATATCGCGCTCCGGATGGATGTAAAGATGCAGATGCTTGCCGGTGAGCTTGCGGTTGATCATTTCCAGGCCGGCGAACTCGATGATGCGATGGCCTTGGGCGTGTTCGAGACCGGTGGTTTCGGTATCGAGAATGATTTGTCTCATGCGCTATCCTGGCGGCGGCCGCAGCCGGCGGCGCCGCTCTGAACTCTGAAGAAAGGCAGGCGCGGCCGGATCAGGCCAGCTCCACGCCTCGGTTGGCCAACTGATCGGCCCGTTCGTTGAACTCATGGCCGGCGTGGCCTTTGACCCAGCGCCACTCCACGTGCAGGTGGCGGTTGCGCTCGGCGTCCAATTGCTGCCACAGATCGGCATTCTTCACCGGCTCCTTGGCCGCGGTCTTCCAGCCCCGCGCCTTCCAGCCGTGAATCCACTCGGAAATGCCTTTTTGCACATATTGGGAGTCGGTGTACACCACCACCCGGCAGGGCCGGTTCAACGTGGCCAGGCCCTTGATCACGGCCAGCAACTCCATGCGGTTGTTGGTGGTGTTGGACTCGCCGCCGCACAATTCCTTTTCCTTGCCTTTGAAGCGCAACAAAGCGCCCCATCCGCCCGGCCCCGGATTGCCCTTGCAGGCGCCGTCGGTATACATCTCTACCTTGTCTTCAGTCGTCATGCTGTCTCGTCATTGCCGGGGCTTGCGTCCCGCTTGCTGTGTTGTCTCATGGTTCCCTGTGACTGTGATGACGCTCGTTGCCGGCGGCCACCGCCAGACCGGTTTTGGCCTTGGCCTGCTTCCAATTGGGCAGGATCAAGCGCATGCCGCGCTGACGTTTGATCGCCTCAATGCCGTACACGCCGGCGGCCAATGGCCACCAGCGGTCCCCGGCCCGCTCCATGAAGCGGAAGCGTTGCACCCAGTCGCAGCGGGAAAACGGCGGCGCGTAGCCCATGAAGCCCCCGCTCGCGGGCTCCAGTTCCAGCAGGGTCAGCCAGTCCTTGATGCGCACCAAAGACAGAAAGTTGCCGCTCCACGGCGCGTTTTCGCGCCCCTGGACCAGCCGGCGCACGCCCCATAGCGACACCGGATTGAAGCCGGTGAGGATCAGCCTGCCCTCCGGCATCAGCACGCGCTCGGCTTCCCGCAGTACCTGATGCGGCACGGTGGTAAAATCCAGCACATGCGGCATCACCAACAGGTCCAGGCTGCGGCTCTCGAACGGCAGTTGCTCCGGATCGCACAGGATCTGAGCCGGTCCGGAATCGGCGACGCGGCACTGCCAGGGAATGCGGTTGGCGCGCAGGAAGTCGACTTCCGGCAATCCCAACTGCACCGCATGGAAGCCGAACACGTCGGCGACGGCGCGATCGAAATAAGCCTGCTCCCGCTCCAGCAGATAACATCCCAATTCGCTGGAGCTCAGCCAGTCGCTAAACGAATTCTTCATTGAGAGAAGCCTTATGCCAGCCAAATTCACCGTCAGCCCGGTAGGGGCCTTCACTGACAATTATATCTGAACCAAACAGTAGTCCACCCAAACCCTTGTAAACACTGAAATCCTTACCAAACAAGGCTTTCAGAGCCTTAGACCGTAGTACAAATAGTGATACATTTGGTGTTACAGTGCTGCTTTTGCAGCTGCACAGGATACCACGAATGGCCCAAGCGCCCGCCTACACCTACACCAATACGGAAGGCGTGTATTACTTCCAGCTTAGACTGCCCAAAGACCTGCAAGCCCTTCCTCTTGAGCAACGCGGCAACCTGCCCACCATCATTCGCAAGAGTCTTGGAACACATTCACGCGCCGAGGCAGCAGCAAAGGCGGGAGCCTTACTCAGCGAGTACACGGCTACTTTTGAGCGCATCAGAAAGGACTTGAGCACTGGCGCTCAAGACGCCCGGACGCAAAAGGGTACGCTGCCGGCGCAGATGGCCCTACTGAACAGCCTGACGCTTCTAGAAGCCAAAGCCCTTGCGAGTAAGTACCGGCTGTACATCGAAGACATGGTTCCAGATGCTGGCGAGACATGCATAGTCGTCCAAGGCTCGCGAGACCATGCTGGGTACGAGGACGCAAGAGACTTGCAACTGGAAGTCGTCACAGACCATCAAGAAGAGTGCTTCATCTCCTTCCTGCGGGACACAGGCATCTGGATTGGTGACGATCATTCGTACAAGCTCGCCAAAGCCCTTGCTGCACAGACAGTACAGCAGATGGCGCGTGAGGACGCCGCAACGGCTCTTGTTGCGCAGGAAGAGGCGAAGGAAGCGCCGACCCCCACCAGTAAGCAAAGACCGTTACAGAGCCTTCTAGCGGCCCTTATCAATGCCAAGACCCCAACACCAACAAGGCAAGGCGTGTACAAGGCTGCTGTTGACGGCTATGAGCGGTATCTGAAGCGGCCAGCGATGCTGCCTGACGATTTCGACAAGGAAACGCTTGCAGGCTACAAGGCGTTCAGGCTGGGCAAAGGAATGAAGATCAGCACATGGAACAGCCAGCATGCAGCCATTATGAATATGCTGATTGGTATAGCCTTTGAAGAATCCATCATTGCCAAGCCCTTCAAGATTTCGGTAACGGCTGATGAAGAAAAAGGAATCAGGAAGCAGCAAGGATTGCCACTCCACGACAGGTCAGAGGAAGGACGCAGAGCCGCTACAGATGCCGAGATTGAGCAGATGCGAAAGTTACCAATCATCAAGGCACACGCTGAGTTCTTCGAGTTCCTGCTCGCTACGGGTATGCGCTCAGCGGAAGCCGCACAGCTAAAACCCTGTGACGTACTAGGAGATACCAGTGGCGACCATGGGCTATTTGTTCGGGTCACAGATACAGAGGGACGTTCAGTCAAGAATCAATCCTCGGTAAGAACCGTACCAGTACCTAGAGGCCCATTGACTGAGTTTTTCAGGAAGCAGATGGAACGTGGGTATCCATTCATCTTTGATGACTTGGAAAAAGGAAGACCTACCAAAGGCCGTGGCGTAGTGCATCGGAGCGCCAAGACAGATGCGGACAGAACGCAAACTCCAGCAAGGCGTATCGAATGGCTACGCAAGGAGTTCAGCGAAGCGAAGAGAAAAGCCAGCATTGATAGCCGCGTCACGATGCACAGTCTTCGCCATACGTGGAAGCTCAAAGCGCGTATTGCTGGCATTCAAGACTCTGTAAACGACTACCTGACAGGCCATAGCAGCAAGAGCAACAAGGTAGCGATGATGTACGGCCAAGGCTATGACACGGCATTCAAGGTACTTAGAGAGGCGTCAGATGCTGTTATAGCTGTGCTGCCTTGACGTCCCACGTAATAGGCAAAGAGTTCAACGGCATGGCCTTCGAGTTCCGCGAGGATGGTTACTTCAACATGACCAAGGCGGCTAAGGCTTACGGGAAGGATGTTCGGGAGTTCCTGAAGAATGCATCAACCACGGAGTACGCGTGGGCGCTGAGTGATGCGGGGATTTCCCCTCATCTCCCAACCATCCAAACCAAGCACGGGTATCACATGGGCGAGGGCGGCGATAGCCAATCTTGACCCGTAAGGTACGCTAGCGACGGCATACGGTGGAGTGATCCGGCACCGGCCAGTCGAGCCCTGCCAATTGCAGCAGGCTTTGCACCATGCCCAGGCTCTGTCGCAATGGCAGATTGAACAGGCATTTAATGCTCAGACAAAACTGGATGGCAGCATCGGTATATTTGGCTGGTCGGCCGGTGTTGCCGGTAGGTTCGGCCAGCCACTGCATGTCTTTATCGAGCCAGACCAGCAGCGATCCGCGTGCGGTCAGGGCCGCATCGTACTCATGCCAGTTGGTGGTTGCGTAGCGTTGCTTGGGCTTCTTGTTCTGGGGTGCTGCGGTGTTCATCGCCTTAGCATACCGCAGGGAGCGATGGGGTTATGCAACAAAGCCATTGACATAGTCAACAGCTTGTTGCAAGTTGGATCAATAAGCCATATTGGTTGAGGTCATTTTTATGAATGCCAAAGTCATGATTCTTCTGCTCGCGATTTCCCCACTGGCTTGTGCACTTGGGAAAACACCAGGCACCTATACTAATTATGAGTTTCCAGCCGCTGTGTCGGTTGGGATGGATGCTGTCGATTTCACTATTACTGTGGATCGAGACCCGGGCTATGCGGCTAATGTATATTGGGCAAACCAGTTTGAGTTGATTGGGTCACCTGATGGTGCCTATACAGGCATGCAGAGCAATGGCGGCAGCAAGCGAACTTTTCTATTTTCTGCTTGGAATACCACAGAAGCCAAGGCTGGCAGTCCTGGTAGCCAGTGCGTTACCTTTTCCGGCGAAGGTACGGGACGAAGCTGCCGCATTCATGTTGACTGGGTTCAGGGGCATAGCTATCGCTTCCATGTTGCCTATGAGGCAGGCAACTGGTTGGGTGTGACCGTTACGGATATGACGAATGGGGTGTCATTTAAGTTGGGAAGTATTAAAACGGTTTCTAGCAAGATAGCGCCACACAATATGGTTAATTGGACAGAATATTTCGAGTGGAACAGTGATCGCTCTACTTGTATGGGGCAGCCGTATAGTAAGGTGACATTCGGAGTGCCATCAGGTACTAATGGTGGAAAGCTAGTAATGGCTCGAATAAGTGGTACCTCAGTTAGCGACTCCTGCTCTGCCTTTTCCAAGGTTACAACTTATAGCCAGCGTAGCGTTCAGGAGAACGGCGTGGGTAATAGTACTAGGGGGGGAGTGGTGGCTAATGGAAAGTGTCTAGACTCTAGCGGGGGAGTTGAGGAAGGGGCCTCGGTGATTACCTATGCTTGTCACAGTGGTAATAACCAAGCATGGGTATTTGCGAAAGATAGTACATTGCAGCTGCAAGATAATTATTGCTTGGAAGAGCATCTTGGTGCCGTTGGCATTGGGAGTTGTAGTGGCGTGTCCAAGTGGAAGCGAAGTGGTAGTGTGATACAGAGTATCAAGAGTGGTCTGTGTCTGAGTGCCAGCCGGGTAGGCCAATCCGTTAGTTTGCTAAAATGTGATGGCTCGGCTTATCAAAATTGGAATTTGCCGGCGTACTAGCCTTATTAATTCTTGTTAGGTGATATTGCAAGATTGCATGGAAGGCGGGCTTCTATTTGTGTTCTCTTCTCATTCGTAGAATGTCGCTACAGGAATCGGCCTTCAATTGGGTTCCGATTTCCCGTCAGATTTTATAGCTCCTTTCTGCTGAGAGATGTGTCTATTCGGGTGACTCAGTGGCGTGGCCGTGATGGCCAATTCTTTTTCTGGAAATATGCTCGCCAACACCTTCCAAGACCCGAAGAACAAGTAAATCATGGCTGAAATGCTCGCCAAGTATTTCGAAATCCCCGCTCAAGGTGGGGCGCAGCAGGCCCCGCAAGTCCTCGCCAAGTCCTTCAACGGCGTGGCCTTCGAGTTCCGCAAAGATGGTTACTTCAACATGACGAAGGCTGCGAAGGCTTACGGGAAGCGCTTGGATGAATTCTGGCGGTATGACCAGACGCAAGATTATGTAATGGCCCTTGCTGAGTCGCTGAATTTAAGCCCCCGTGAATTCACGGGAGCTAAAAAAGTTCTGACGGATGTAGTAGTCGGCAAGGGCAAGGCCCAAGGTACATGGGCGCATCCGAAACTTGCCGTGTTCTTCGCCCGCTGGCTGGATGTCAAGTTTGCCGTCTGGTGCGACTCGGTTATCGACAGCCTGCTCCAAGGCTCTACAACCATCAACATCAACGTCAGCACCCCGCATGAAGTCCTGCAAGTGCCAGCGATCTCCAACGCCATTCGAAACCCTTCCACCTACGCCGCGAACATGGCACTGCGCGAAGAGCTGGAAGAGGCCCGTGTAGAGGTCAAGCGCTGGAAGGACATTGCGCAGGACAGGGACGCGAAAGCCGCAGGTACGGCATCAACCCTCCCGCTTTAATCCAATCATCATTCCCGGCTATTCCCCCTTGCAGCCCTCTCCGTCGCGCTTACGGCGATAAAGGCATCAACCCTATTCGGGGGTGTCAGCGCCTCGCTACGGACTTCGTAGAGGCCTGCATCAATAACACTGACTAATAGAAGGGGAAGCGACTTCCAGCCCTTTCCGTTGGCGTGTCACCTCCGTCCCATTTTTCCGTTTGCTTCGAGCTGCTTTCAGGCCGCATCTGACCGACTTTGTGGCATCTGAAAAGCCGGCATAGCACCTTCAAGAATGCACATCCATTGCGGCCATTTCTGATTCATGGAGTTCGCCTGCCGTCAAAATAGGAAAAGGCTATCAGAGTCCTGAGTTTAATAACACACACCATAAATCTAATTACACACACTAGAGAAGGGACGCTTAGATACCTCCCTATCGTCCACGGCTGGGAGGCTGTGTGTGGGGGGGCTTTCTATGCCCGAAGGTTCTTATACACGTCCCATGGCCCGCTGCGTAGTTGTCGATACGCGCATTAACCTATAAGGAGAAAATCATTACCAATGGCAAGACCGATCACAACCCACGATAACCAGACCATACAGTTTTATCTCTGCGACTTCCTGACCTTCAAACATTACATGGACGATGAAGGCGTGCCGCAGTCGATGAGAAACGCCGTGGACGATATTCTTACCGGAGTTGCACGATTGGACTTTGGCGGCAATACCAGAGCGTTAAGCGTATCGAAGATTTACTACCTGCTCTCCTCCCTGCCTGAAATCACCGTTAAGGCCGTTCAAGAAGTGGCGGAGCAATCTGAAAGCCATTGCCGAAAACTGGCACAGGCTCTGCGAGTTGCTTCCAGAGCTATCCGCAATGCGATGCTACAGAACGGTGAAGGGTAGTTTCGATCACCTATATAAAGGGTCTTCGAGAGAGCTTCAGACATTTGACTGCCAATCAAGGCTTGATGCAAAATATTTATACCCGATTCAAGATTATTTCTTACAGGGACTTCAAGGCTCTGGGACAGATGCTTGAATAAGGATGCCAGTTGGTTTGATGAATCATCTTGGACCAAACTTTGAACTATTCATTCAAGAAGCCTTTAAGAGCTGAAAGCAGATAGATAGATGGTGTCAAGATCACTCCTTCAATCCCTGCCAAGCTCCAATGCGCCTATCAGCTCTTAGAAGCTGGTGAAGAATAATCATCAAACAGATACTGGCATCAACTGGTATCCCGCAAAAGCGCCCTGCAAGGCCGCTAGCGTCTCTTTTAGACCTTACGCCACTGTTTACACCTTCTGCGCCTCCCAAGCGCGTTAAAGGCCATCCTAGGGCCAAACACCATCACAAACTCACGTCCATTCAAGCTTGTCGCTTCGAGTGCGCTTCATGCTGCCTACTGGTTTAGGGCACGTGAGGGCATGAAAGCGATGGGACTCTTGAGGCGACAAACTTAAAAGGAAATAGACCAAATGACTAATACCAAGAACGCCAGCAGCGCTAGCTGCGCCAACCAGAATACTGCTTCCAGCCCGTCCATGTCCTTGGGTAGCTTCGATATCCGTCAAGATGCGGAAGGACGCTACTGTCTGAATGATTTGCAGAAGGCTGCGACTATTGGTGATGCACGATCTTCCCGCACCTTGGAGATTAACGAGTACATGCGCCGGCCTGAAACGGCTGCGTTGATCCGTGAGTTGGAAAATACGGGAAAATCCCGTAATAAAGCTGTCTGCACCATTCGAGGCCGCAACGGTGGTACATACGTATCCAAGGAGTTGGTGTATGCATACGCCATGTGGATTTCTCCGCAGCTTCACCTTGAAGTAATCCGCAAGTTCGATGAAGTTCAGACTTACGGCATTGCTGTATCTGACAAGGTGAAGGAGGTCCATATTGAAGACCTCACAATCGCAGCCGTACAAGCTGTCGAGCGTGCAGGAGGACAAGTCCATGCCGAAGAGCAGGAGGCGCGTGCAGAGGCGCTAAGTAGCATGAAAGGCGGTGCACCGAATGCAAGCCAGAAACTAAATGCAAAGCTGCGGCGGAATCGTGCCAATCTGACGTGGAAGGATATTGCCGATGGGGCCTAATAGAAGAACCCGAAGGTTCAGATTGCCAGATGAAAGTTGAAGAGTTTCATTGGCTGATGGCTCATGAAAGCAACTACTTGAAGCTGTGGAGTCTTGACTGGCCTTGGATGCGGCTGAGGTAATCAACACTTGTATTTCGAAGGCCAAAAAAAGGCCTGTCTCAGTGACCGCTAAGTCATTAAGACAGGCTGAAGACCTGCGAAGATGGAGAAATCACCGCATCAACATTAGGCCATAAACGGGCTGAGCTTGTCTCTTGGGAATATTCTTAAATGTACCGTATGAAAATGGAAAGCAGGTTGCTGATTGTTGTTTCCTGTTCATGTATATTTTCGCTTGCACATGGATATTTTCCATTTCAAGATTTAAAAGGCATTGATTGGTCTTCTTGCTCAAGTGTGGCGAGACTTCTTGGTTGAATTAATATCGCTCAAGTCAATGAAAATTAGTTAGAATTTTCTAGAATGGAAATGGGCTTGGTTGTGCCGCTACTCTCTTAGGGGGGGGGGCTGCAATTGAGCCTTATCGAAGTATGATTTTAGAGATTGAACATTGTGTCCCGTCAGAAGATATGCGTGGGATTGATACTGTGACATTTCTCCCTTGATTTTTTGCAATACAACTCAGAGGGGCTGCGGGGGTGAAGGTGATCGTTGTGTTTGTAAATATAACATCTTCAATTGATTGCTGTGACCATCCTTCGATTATAAAAATTGCACGGTTTTGAGCCTGCTTTTTCATGTCAATTTTAAAGCTTACGGAGCGGCCTGTTTGGATGTCTGTGACTGTCTGATGCCACGTTGTTCCGCGCAGGATCATCGACATTTTCAACTGGTCTCCCACGTTAACAGGCATGATTGGCCCGCCGTGGCAGTCCGTATACCCTGGATGCTTTCCAACTGTGTTCACATATTGCGCCGAAACCCACCATGTTGAATAAGTACGTGGTTGCTTTCCTGGTGCGCAAGATGGCCCCCAGGTTAAGACTGGTTGTAAAACGCCATTGTCGATTGGTAGATAGTTAGCCCCCAAAGGTTGAATTCCGGGCCATAGAAAGAGTGTGCCAGATGCGGGCGGTTTGATGGGGACTGTTAATGTTGTCTGCAGTGATACTATTTGCGTTGCAGAGGTATCAAACCCAATAAATTCAACGGCCCCGTGGTCAGAGACTTTGGTGGGCGGAGCTATGTAAACGGTGAGTGTTGCAGTTTTTGTTGCGTTCTGTGTGGAAGTAATATGGAAAGTAATATTTCCGACTGCGGAAGAGGGGATGGTGGCCTTCCATGATGAAGGGGTGTTTGAAATAACAAGCGGTGAGATGGTGGTGGAGGTCGGATTCCAACTCACAGGCGACACATCCGAATTCAACTCAAGCGTCTGGCCAGCTCCTATTCCTATTGCTGCGACTTGGCCAGGAGTGAGTGAAAGTGAATCGATGGTGGAGCCGTTAATCTTTGCTGTCGCCCTGAAGGGATTCGAATTTATTGAGAAGTTTTCATTTGCGCCGACATTTTCTCCTCTGGCTGTCGTCGATATGAGGATAAGGAAACTCAGGAAGATAAAATATACTTTTCGCACAAAATTTCTCCTTGGTTGGTCAGTTTATCTTAATCGCCATTAAGGTGGGGCGGTTTTATTTATATGCTTCAAAGCTTTTTAGATGGTTTCGCTTAGTCAGGTGTTATAATAGATTTTAAAAGTATTGTGTAATTATTGAATGCTGGGTATCTCTAATCGTTTTAACGACGGGCCTAGCGGTCTAATCTACAGATTTCCCACAAGCACCAGCGCGATACCTGACGAGCGCTTGAAGCCGTGAGGTCTGCTTGACATGGCGGTAAGAGCGATAAGTGGCTGAGCCTAGCAATCCAAGACTGCTCTGGTTTTTGTGGCGGTGTGGGCACGGTCTCTGGGGTGTGAATGCCATGCAGGCCGTTGTGGCAGCTTGGCGGAGCAAGGCGGTTAGGACGTCTAAGTCGTGAAGGCTAGGCGATTTCCTGCTTGACGACCTTGTAGTGTGCACCGTCCCTTCGAAGGATTGTGTCTCCTGTTACTATGCCTCCCACCCGCTTACCGTCTACTAGGTACCATTCATTATGAATCTCTCCGATAGCCTTCCCATCTGAGGATAAATGAACGCCATCCAGAATGTAGCCGATGTACTCGCCCTGCCTGGTTACGCTATAGCGAATGCCATCTTGATACGTTTTTCGGTCTTCCATGACTGACCTCCGTGGGGCCGTAGTTGGTGCGCTAAGAAGTGGGGGTGAGTACCTATTGATAAGTTCCCATTCTTACTGTTTCAATAAATTATCACGAGTTAGCGTGAAGGTGGGAGATAGTTTCAGGTAAAACCTTCCGGCTTCTGTGGCGTGCTAAGACATCCCGGCCCTTTTCGGAGACTGTATAGCCGGCAAACACCAGTATCGGTGCTTCAGGCTCTTCTATTAGCCTTTTGTCGATCGGGGCATTGAAGCTTTGGAGGGCTATTTCAGGGTCTTCGTCGGGAAGGAGAAGGATAATTGCTCTGGGGGATATCTCATGGGACTTGCGGCAGTGCTTTTCAGCTTTTCTGAGCCGTCTAAGATCGAGGTTGCTCACCCCATAATAGTTCATGTCCCGCAAGAAGATTGGGATGTGCTCGACCGCCAAGTAGCGAGAGCGGCAGTGCGCAGGAATATCAAAACACTCCAAGGCCGAAGTGCAAGTGTGGCTGTAGGGGTAAGTATGAGGGCGATTAAGGAAATGATAAGGAGAGCCGTTATCAGGCGTATCGCCTTGAAGAGCCATCCAGTGATGCATGAGCTTGAAGCTGAAATTATCCATTTATCATAATGCGAACAGTCTATAAGTATGGCAAAAATTTAAATGGGCATCTGAGATATCTTGAAGCCTGCGCCCCCCCATGGGCCGTCTGGAAGGATCGTCGCAGGCCTTTCCTGCAATACAGGGCCGCTGCATGGCCTCATAGGGCTGGAAGGCAGCCAAGTGCAGTGTCACCGCCAGAAGCCTGTCTTGTACCCACTCCAGCACCGGTTGTTCAGCCTTTACGCCTGTCTCAAAACTTGTAGGTTATGAGACTAGCCATAATACCCCCACTCGTTGTCTCAAAAGATATTGAATGTCTATTGTGAGAGTGCTATTTTGTGAGACACTATCTACTGAGACTGCAGGGAAACACCAGCATGGCACGTATCGCTTACTACCGCGTATCTACCCTTGATCAATCCGTCGAGGCCCAGCGCAACGCTCTTGAAGGCAACTTCGAACGGGAATTCATGGATGAAGGTGTATCTGGTTCAGTCGTGGCAAAAAACCGCCAAGGCTTTCGCGCTCTACTGGACTTCATACGGGAAGGTGACTCTCTGCACGTATACGCTGTTGACCGTCTTGGACGTGATGCGATTGACGTGCAGCTAACCGTTCAAGCCCTGAGAGACAAAGGCGTAGAGGTACATATTCACGGCCTTGGCATCATCTCCAAAGGCGTAGGCGACCTGATTCTTACTGTGCTGGCTCAAGTGGCTGACATGGAGCGTCAGCGCATTAACGCCCGTTGCGAGGCTGGCAGGGATGCAGCACGCAAGGCACTGGAGGTAACCGGCAAGACCCACAGAGGCAAGACCAGTTTGGGACGTGGCAAGGCGGGAAGCCCTGATGTGATCAAGGCATTGAAGGCTGATGGCAAGACGTTGCGGCAGATTGAAGAGGAAACCGGGCTGAGTAAAGCAACCATTTGTCGGTATCTGAAAGTGTAGAATTGATTAATAAATAGGCAGCTATGTATCTGTTTTGGTACAGTCTAAGAGCTGCCTTTACTGCCGGAAACGGTGTTCAAAATAGTATTATCAATCGTAGTACATTGCTCATCCGCCTGGGGTTTAAGTGATTGAAATTAAAGCAATAAATTCATTTAATGATAATTATATCTGGGTTTTGCATCACAGCGGCCGCGCTGTCGTGGTGGACCCGGGCGAGGCCGCGCCGGTCTTCTCCTTCCTTGAGCGGGAAGGGCTTCAGCTGGAAGCCGTTCTGCTCACCCACCACCACGCCGACCATATCGGCGGCGTGGCCGAGCTGTCCGCGCGCTGGCCGGACGCCCCCGTCTACGGCCCGGCCGACATCGCCTTGGTCTCTCGCCCGGTGATGGACGGAGCTCGCGTCGAGCTCTCCTTCGGCGCGGCCTTGGTGCTGGAAGTTCCGGGCCACACGCTGAACCACCTGGCCTATGTGATCGACGACGCGCTGTTTTGCGGCGATACACTGTTCGGCGCCGGCTGTGGCCGACTGTTCGAAGGCACGCCGCGGCAAATGCATGATTCGCTGGCCAAGCTAGCCGCGCTGCCGAACGCCACCAAGGTCTACCCGGCTCATGAGTACACCTTGGCCAATCTACGCTTCGCGCTGACGGTGGAGCCTGGCAATCCTGTGCTAGCCATCCGCATGAGCCGGGACCTGAAGCTGCGCGAACAGAATCTGCCCACCCTGCCCTCCACCATCAGTCTGGAGCGCGCCAGCAACCCTTTCCTGCGCGCGCATGAGCCTGCGGTGCGCCAGTCCGCCGCGCACTGGAGCGGCCAAGCTCTTGATGAGGTTGTCGAAGTCTTTGCCGCGTTGCGCGAGTGGAAAAATCGCTTCTGAGGAATTTGTTCATGAGCTCGCAAGTTACAGCGAAACAAGGCGAAAAAGACGGGAAAAACGGAAGACCCATCTCCGTTCCTCAGCCCTTCAAAGGCGTTTTCAAGGCCGTATCGCCGGCGCGCTGAGCTCCGTGAGCAAACGCTGAAACCATGACAAGAAACTATATCCTGATCGCCACTGTTAAAAATAACTGGCACAGGACAGTCTGTATGGCCTATATGTCAGCAAAGCACATGAAGTTATTTGGTTTTTTGGTTGACACCCCTATGTTGGCTGTTTAGCATCAGCCGAAATCAGAATTCCGGGCCCGCCAAATGAATCGCTTCACCCCGTTGGCACTTTCGCTGTCATTTGTTTTTTTATTTGCCTCCGCCGCGCACGCGGACGGGGCGTTTCGCCAATCCGTCGGCGTGGACGAGGGCCTGGCCGCCGGCCTGGACATGATGCTGCTGAACTCCAGCCTGCTTCGCAACGGCGACAACGTTTGGGAACGCGCGCGCGAAGGCTTCCAACTGCCGGAAGTGAACGCGGAGATCGTGCGCCGCCAGGAACGCTTTTATGCCAGCAAGCCGGAATACTTCCGCCGCACGCTGGACCGCAGTAGAAAATATCTGTTTCACATCATGAACGAAGTGGAGCGCCGCGGCATGCCCACCGAGCTGGCGCTGTTGCCGCTGGTGGAAAGCGCCTTCGTTCCCACCGCGAAATCCCATGTCGGCGCCTCCGGCCTGTGGCAGTTCATGCCGGCCACCGGTCGCCACTACGGACTGGAACAGACTTGGTGGTACGACGGCCGCCGCGACGTGATGGAAGCCACCCGCGCAGCGCTGGACTATCTGGAAAACCTGTATGGGCAGTTTGGCGACTGGAACATCGCGCTGGCCGCCTACAACTGGGGCGAGGGCAACGTCTCCCGCGCCATCGCCCGGCTGCAGGCCAGCGGCCAGGAAGTGACTTACGAAAATATCCGCATGCCCAACGAAACGCGCAACTACGCGCCCAAGTTGCTGGCGGTGCGCAACATTCTCAACGATCCGGCCAAGTTCGGCGTGCGCCTGGACAAATTCCCCAACAAGCCTTACTTCGTTGCGGTTTCCACCGGCAAGCACATGAACATCGACATCGCCGCCAAGCTGGCCGGCATGTCCATCAGCGAATTCAAAGAACTGAATCCGGCCTTTAACCTGCCGGTATACGCGCACAAAAACGGCCGTCAGATGCTGATCCCGGCTGCCAAGGCCGACAAGTTCCAGGCCAACCTGGCCAAGTGGGACAAGCCGCTGCTCACCTGGGAAGTCTACACTCCGCCCGCGGACGCCAACGTCAGCCTGATCGCCAGCGAGCACGGCATGAGCGCCGGCCAGCTGATGAGCGCCAACAATCTGAGCAGCACTTCGCTCAAGGCCGGTCAGCCGGTGCTGGTGGCGATGAGCAAGGATCAGCGCGATATCCGTCCGCTGGACGCCACCGATACCGCCTTGCCGGAAAGCGGCGACAGCGCCACCCTGTTGGCGCAGGCGGAAACGCCGCCGCGCGCGGCGCCGGCGGTGATGGTCGCCTCGACCCAAGCCGTCCAGCCAAGCACACCGGTTGCGCTGGCCCAGGCGCCGCAAGCGAGCGCCCAGCCCGCTCCCGCCCTGGCCGCCGCGCCGGAAACGACGCCGACGCAGGCCAAAGCCGTCCTCGTAGCGACGGCTCCCGCGGCAACGGCTGCGGCCCTGGCGGACGCCGACGGCAATTACACCGTGGCCGCAGGCGACACCCTGTACAGCATCGCCCGTCGCTTCAACCTCGGCCTGGACGATTTGAAAGCGGCCAACCAGCTGGACTCCAACACCGTTCTGGTGGGCCAGGTGTTGAACGTCAACAAGACCATGGACAAGAGCGTAACGCTGCTGGCGGACAACCGGGCCAGCCAGGCGCAGCAAGACGCCTTGCTCAAAGTCAGCAGCCTGCAGATCAACCAGCGCGCCACCGGCAGCGTGCCGGCCGAATACGTGGTGCAACGCGGCGACACCCTGTTCAGCATCGCCCGCCGCTTTGGCGTCAACCACAACGATATCCAGCGCTGGAACGATTCCCGCCAGTTAACCCGGCTGCAACCAGGCCAGAAAGTGCGTATCCAGGGCCTGTAAGAGCTTGTTCAAAGTCTCGCGAGCAAGAGCGAGACAAGACAATGCGAAAACGAGCGAAAAACGGAATTTACGAGTGGTACATCAGCATTTTGAGCTTGTTTTAACGCCGTATCGCCGACGCGCAGCAGACTTTGAACAGGTTCTAAGTACTAACTCCCCCCAAAAAAAAGCCAGAGCAAGCCCTGGCTTTTTTCATGTCCGCCACTATCGGCCGCGTCCTTGACTGGCGCTGCTCAGCCAGCGCCACACCATCAGCAGCACCCCGCGGCTGGGCGGCGGCACCTGCATCAAGCTGGGCAGCAGCAGCGCCAAGTCTTCGCGCAAATGCTCGGCAACCAGATTGAACTCCGCGGTCAGCCAGTGGCAATACGAAGGCTTGTCCAGCGCCAGCGGGCTCACGGCCTCCTCCAGCGTCTCCGCCAGCATTCCCGGCTGGTTGAAGCGCATCCCGTGAGCCGCGCGCATCAGCGTGCGAACAATGGCGCGGCGCGACTCCGCGCCGTCGGTCAAGGCCGGCGTGTCCTGGGCGACCTCGCTCATCCGGTCCAGCAGGCTGCACAGGGCGCGTTGCCGCCGCTGGATGGCGTCAAAACGGCCCCCGGACAAGCCGGATTCCTGCACCGCCGCCGCGACCAGCGCGCGCATGCGGATCAAACGGCTATTAAAACGCTCCAGCGCCAGCCCGGCGTCCACCTCGCGCCGCCGTGCGATTTTGCTGTACAGGGTGGCCGCTTCGCGCAAATTGTCCGCCAGCAAGAAACGCCAGCTGTCTATCGCCCGCAATGGAAACAGCCCGGCGGCCACCAAGCCCAGCACAGATCCGGCCAGCACATTGAAGCTGCGCCACAGCGCGGCCTCAACCGGCTCGTTGCCTAAACCGGCCACGATCACCATGGTCAGCCCCACCAGCAGCGCCAAATACTCGCCCTTGCCCAGCGCGAACCAGGCGCTGAGCATCACCAGCGCCGTCATCCACGCATAGCAAGACAGCGGGGAGTGGCGGTACAAGGCCATCGCCACCAGGCCCGCCGCCGCGCCCAGCAAGGAACCGCCCATGCGCTGCAAGGCCTTGCGCCTCACCCCGCCCCAATGCGGCACGCTGCCCAGCACGATCAGGATGGTCACCAGCATCCAGCTGCCGTGGGGTATCTCGAACAACAGGTTCAAGCCGAGCCCAACCAGAAACGCCGCGGCCACTCGCAGCACATGCGCCTGCCGGGCATACAGGTTCAGATAATACGGCGTCAACAGAATGCGCCATGACCGCCAGCGGCTACCCTCCATCGCTCACTCCATCGTCTTGCTGTCCAGCCAGATCGTCACCGGACCATCATTGACCAACGCCACCTGCATGTCCGCGCCAAATACGCCGGTGGGCACCGGCTTGCCCAGGGTCTCCGCCATCGCGGCGACAAACTGATCAAACAAGGGCCTAGACCGCTCCGGCCGCGCCGCGCGCGAATACGATGGCCGGTTCCCCTTCTTGGTGCTGGCAAACAAGGTGAACTGGCTGACCGCCAATACCTCGCCGCCGCAATCCAGCACCGAACGATTCATCACCCCGGCCTCGTCGTTAAAAATCCGCAGTTGGCTGAGCTTGCGCGTCAGCCAGGTAACATCCTCCGCCCCGTCCTCTTCTTCTATGCCCACCAGCAGCAGCAGCCCTGAACCAATTTCCCCGGTCACGCGCCCCTCCACCGTCACCGACGCCTGCTTCACCCGCTGCACCAATACCCGCATGTCTTCTCCTTGCCTGACCATCATAGATTCAAATCCTGGCCTGCATTTTAGAGCCAAGCGAGCCGCCGGTCACGACGGCGGGCCAAGCCCGGCGCAGTCCAGTACAATGGCGGTTGCTCAATAAGGATTCGTCTCATGCTGATGGTCATCTCCCCAGCCAAAACGCTGGACTTCGACACCCCCGCCGCCACCGATCAATACACCCAGCCGGACTTCCTGCACCACAGCGCCGAGCTGATCCAGGAGCTGCGCGCCAAGAGCCCGCTGGAAATCGGCAAGTTGATGAGCATCAGCGATGCGCTGGCGCAATTGAACGTGGGCCGCTACCACGACTGGCAAGCGCCGTTCAGCCCGGCCAACGCCAAACAGGCGGTGCTGGCGTTCAAAGGCGACGTCTACGAAGGCCTGAACGCCTCCAACCTGGAGCCAAGTCAGATGAGCTATCTGCAAAACCATTTGCGCATTCTATCCGGGCTCTACGGCGCGCTGCGGCCGCTGGACCTGATGCAGCCCTACCGGCTGGAGATGGGCACCCGCCTGAGCAACCCGCGCGGCAAAAACCTGTACGAGTTCTGGGGCGACACCGTCACCCACGCCTTGAACGCCGTGCTGGAGCAAAGAAAAGACCCGGTATTGGTGAATCTGGCCTCGGAGGAATACTTCAAGGCAGTGAAACCCGCCAAGCTCAACGGCAGCCTGATCACCCCGGTGTTCCAGGACCGCAAGAACGGCCAGTACAAAATCATCAGCTTCTACGCCAAGCGCGCGCGCGGCATGATGGTGCGCTGGGCCGCACTGCATCAGGTCAGCCAGCCGGAACAACTCAAGCACTTTGACAGCGCCGGTTACGCCTACGATGCGACAGCCTCCAGCGAACTCACCTGGGTATTCCGCCGCGATCTTCCCTGACTAAACGGAGATGGCGTTGACCAGCGCCTCCCCCCGCTCGAAAGCGCCGGCGTTGCCTAAGGTGGTGTCGGCGATATTCATCAGCGCCTCCCGCGTCAGAAAGCCCTGGTGGGAAGTTACCAGCACATTGGGGAAAGTCAGCAAACGCGCCAGTTGATCGTCCTGCAGCCCGCTTTCCGACAGGTTCTCGAAAAACACGCCTTCTTCCATCTCGTACACATCCAGGCCCACGCCGGACAAGCGCCCTGCCTTCAGCGCCTCCAGCAAGGCGGCGGTGTCGACCAGGCCGCCGCGACTGGTATTGATCAACACCGCGCCCGGCTTCATCCGTCCCAGCGTCTCGCGATTGATCAAGTGCCGGCTTTCCGCCGTCAACGGCAAATGCAGGCTGATCACATCCGCCTGCCGCCAGATTTCCTCCAAAGATACGAACTCGCAACCCAGACTGGCCGCCAGTTCGGCATTGGGATACAGATCATAGGCCAGCACCCGCATGCCAAAGCCGCGGGCGATGGACATCGTGGCCTGACCGATTCGGCCGGCGCCAAAGACGCCCATGGTCTTGCCGTGAAGATCGAAACCCACCAACCCATCCAGCGAAAAATCCATCTCCCGCACCCGGGTGTAGGACTTGTGAATGCGACGCACCACCGCCAGCAACAGAGCAAAGGCGTGCTCGGCCACCGCGTGCGGCGAGTAGGCCGGCACCCGGGTCACCGCGATGCCTTGCTGGCGACAAGCCGCCAGATCCACGCCGTTGTAGCCGGCGCAGCGCAAAGTCACCAGCTTCACACCCGCCGCGGCCAGCTTCGCCACCACCGCGGCGTCCAGCCTGTCGTTGACGAAAGGACATACCGCATCCATCCCCTGAACCAGCCCCACGGTGTCCTGATTCAAGCGCGGCTCGAAAAAATGTAGTTGATGGTGGTGATTTTGATTGGCGGCCTCCAGCGCGTGGCGGTCGTAATTCTTGGCGTCAAAAACGGCAATGCGCATGCTGCGGCTCCCGAATGCGAATAGATATAACCACTATAAAGCAGCTCTTCTCTCAACTAAAAACCTGGCGCGCAGCCAACTCCGGCCCTCCCGGGCGAGAATGAAAAAGCAAAAAGCCCGAAGCTTTTTAGCTTCGGGCTTTTTAACTTGGTTGCGGGGGCAGGATTTGAACCTACGACCTTCGGGTTATGAGCCCGACGAGCTACCAGACTGCTCCACCCCGCGTCTGATCTGTCTGCTGTGTTTCGTGCAGAGGAGTGAACTATACCCCGCCGCGTTTCCTTGGTCAAGCCTTTTGACAAAAAGATTACAGGCGCGCAGAAAGTTCGCACCCAGATGATTCATACTTGTTAACAGTTGATCTTTGCTGCCACACACCTGATCAACAAAGACCGTCTAAAGTGAACTTAAGGTCAGCGCAGTCGTTCTCCCCGAGCGATTGCGGCCCGAGAAGTCAGCCGCCTGTCTGCCAACAGGCACTGCCGATGCGGGCGCGATCTTTGTGCATTTTGGAAGACATTGCCGCTGCGGTTTCGACTGCCAGCGAAGCCGCAAACCAGCAGCCGTGTCTTTCCTCCTAAGTGTTCATCACGGAACTTCAGGGCCGCTTATGCGGCCCTTTTTTTTATTCCCCTACCCAACACGTCAGGACGCAGCCATCGCCATGGCGGCTTCGCGTCGCATCCGCCGACGATACAGCAAGGTCATCAGACACAACCCGCCCATCACGCCATAGCTGATGAACGGCGCAACCAGCAGAAAACGCTCTACCGGCCAGGTCCAGGCCAGATAAGCGCGCCCGCCGGCCTCCAGGCTCAGGCCCAAACCCCACCACAGGGTCATCCGCTGAATAGCGCGTCTAAAACCGTCAAAGCGCCACAGCTGCTCAAATCGCTCCCGTCCCTGCTCGGACTCTCGCGCCAAGGTCGCACGCGCCAGATAAAACACCAGCGGCCGACGCAGCGCCAAAGACAGCAAGAAACCGCAGCCAATCAAGCCGGTGATCAAGGACTCGCGCAGCAACAGCAGCCGCGCGTCGCCGCCCAGCAGCATGGCCAGCAAGGACAGACCGATCCCCAGCAACACCAACAGGCTCAAGGCGTCCACTCGCCGGAAGCGCAGCAGTTCGACCACGCTCCACAATACCGGCGGCAAAGCGGAAAACATCAGCGCGCCGGCCTCGCCCCAGCGTGGCTCGCCATAGCGGTAACACAACCAGGGCAGTAGGAAATTAACGATGATTTCCAATATCAGTTTTGCGCGTTGCGGCACGGAACCTCCGCCATCAAATGCAAAAAGCATGAACAATTTGCATCGAAACGTCAACTGCCTGACTTGAGTTTTTCACACGGGAAGAAACAGACCGGCCAAAAAACAAAGCCCCGCGTTTCGCGGGGCTTCATCTGTAATCTGCGCAATGGAATGGACAAACGCAGGGGAGTGGCATCAGGCGGCCGCCTGAATGAAGGCATTTGCGGGATACAAGGCGCTGGCCAAGCCCAAGGCGGACTTGAAAGTCACTTCAAACATCTTGCCAACCTGTCGAATGCTGACCACTTCGTAATGCATGGTAGAGCCGCTGTCCTTGTGCTCAAGGATTTTGTAGCCGGGTTTCAGTTGAGAAATTTTCATGATGGTTCATTCCTTTTTCTTTTTTTTGGGTTGTTCAAAATTCATTTCATCTAGAGACATACCATATTTTCAAAAGTTCCGCCAGCCGGACGAGAATGTTTCGCATTTGGCTTGCAGTGAATGTAACAGCCTCAGATGACAGCCTAGTGAAGATTTCAGGGCCGCGAAATGACGCGGCCCCTGCATGCCAATATGACAGCAGGGGCCGCGGGACCCAACTAGCAAAAAGAACAGTCAGGATTAGGAACTACCGGCTTAGCCGATGCGCATGCCCGGTTTGGCGCCTTGATCGGCGTCCAGCAGGAACAGGCCTTCGCTATCGTCCTGGCCGGAAGCGCAGACAATCATGCCTTGCGATACGCCGAAGCGCATCTTGCGTTCAGCCAAGTTGGCCACCACCACCACATTGCGGCCCACCAGTTTTTCAGGCTCCTGGTAAGCCTTGCGGATGCCGGAGAAGATATTGCGCTTCTCGAAGCCCAGATCCACGGTGAACTGCAGCAGTTTGTCCGAGCCTTCGACGAAGTTGCATTCCAGCACCTTGCCGATGCGCAGATCCAGCTTGGCGAAGTCGTCGATCTTGATGGTTTCGGCCAGCGGCTCGTATTGAGCGGCGGCCGGGGTGCCTGCGGTGGCTTGCATATTCTGTTTGTTCGCTTCTATCAGTTTGTCGATCAGTGCAGGGTCTATGCGCTGCATCAGGTGCTGGTAGGCGTTGATCTTCTTGCCCAGCAGCAGGTTTGCGGCGTCGCTCCAGGCAAGCGGCGCCACGTCGAGGAAGGCTTCCACGCCTTCGGCCAGCTTGGGCAGCACCGGCTTCAGGTAAATGGTGAGCAGACGGAAGGCGTTGATCAACACGGTGCAGACTTCCTGCAAACGCGCGTCCTGACCTTCCTGTTTGGCCAGTTCCCACGGTTTGTTGGCGTCCACGTAAGCGTTGACCACGTCGGCTAGCGCCATCACGTCGCGCAGCGCCTTGGCGTATTCGCGCGCCTCGAAGGCGGCGGCCAGTTCGTCGGCGGCGGCCTGCAGCTTGGCGAGGATATCGCCGTCGCTAACCTGGCTGGCCAGCATGCCGTCAAAGCGTTTGGCGATGAAGCCGGCGGAGCGGCTGGCGATGTTGACGAACTTGCCCACCAGGTCGGAATTCACCCGCGCGACGAAGTCGTTCAGGTTAAGATCGATGTCTTCGATGCGGCCGTTGAGCTTGGCGGCGATGTAATAGCGCATCCACTCCGGGTTCAGACCGCAATCCAGATAGCTCTTGGCCTGGATGAAGGTGCCGCGAGACTTGGACATCTTCTGCCCGTCCACGGTCAGGAAGCCGTGGGCGAACACGCCGGTGGGCGCGCGCAGGCCGGAGTAGTTCAGCATCGCCGGCCAGAACAAGGCGTGGAAGTACAGGATGTCCTTGCCGATGAAATGGTACATCTCGGTCCGGCTATCCTTGCCGAACCATTCGTCGAAGTTCAGGCCGCTGCGATCGCACAGGTTCTTGAAGCTGGCCATGTAACCGATAGGCGCGTCCAGCCATACATAGAAGTACTTGCCCGGCGCGCCGGGGATTTCGAAGCCGAAATACGGCGCGTCGCGGCTGATGTCCCAGTCCTGCAAGCCGCCGGAAATCCACTCGTTCATCTTGTTCAACGACTCCGGCTGCAGGTGCGGCTGAGTCGCGCCGTCTGCGCGCACGCTGCTGCCGCCGGTCCACTGCTTGAGGAAGTCGGCGCATTCGCCCAGGCGGAAGAAGTAGTGCTCGGAAGTTTTCAGCACCGGCTTGGCGCCGGACACCGCCGAATACGGGTTCTTCAGCTCGGTGGGGTTGTAGGTGGCGCCACAGACTTCACAGTTGTCGCCGTATTGATCCTTGGCGCTGCACTTAGGGCATTCGCCCTTGACGAAGCGGTCCGGCAGGAACATTTGCTTTTCCGGATCGAACAGTTGTTCGATGGTGCGGCAGGCAATTTTGTCGTCGGCCTTCAAAGCCAGATAAACCTGCTCCGCCAGCGCCTTGTTTTCCGGGCTGTTGGTGCTGTAGTAGTTGTCGTGGCCGATCAGGAAGCCCTGGGAATCCGCCAGGTGCAGTTCGCGCACGCTGTCCACCAGCTGCTCAGGGGTAATGCCCTGCTTTTCCGCGGCCAGCATGATGGGCGCGCCGTGGGTATCGTCGGCGCAGACGTAATAGCATTCGTGGCCGCGCATCTTCTGGAAGCGCACCCAGATGTCGGTCTGAATCTGTTCCAGCATGTGACCCAGATGCAGCCCCGCGTTGGCGTAAGGCAATGCGCTGGTCACCAGAATCTTGCGTTTGGTCATTAGGATTGTTCCAAAGGTGCGATCTCAAACGATCGATTATAGAGGCAGTCGCCCCCGGCGGTCACGATGGATATCCGGGATGCTGCCGCTGATAAAACAAAGCCCGGCCGCGCATGCGGGCCGGGCTTTAGTTTGCGGAATCAGACGCCGGCTCAAGAAACCTGGCTGGCCAGTTCCGGCTGTTTGGCTTCGGCTTGCTGCGCTCGCTCCAGCATCGCCCAGCGCACAGTACGGCGCGCCACCCGCACATAGGCCAGCGAGAAGGCCAGCGACAGGCAGGCGAAACCCAACATGCCGGCCTGCTGATAAGCGATGCGGAATAGCTCCACGCCCAGCGCGTAGCCGGCCATGGACAACATGCTCATGCTGGCGGACACCGTGCCCTTGCCGGCGGCGTCGCAGGACATCAAGGCGAAACGATACAGCACGCCAAAGGCCAAGCCTTCGCCGAAGGCCATCAACATCATGCCGGCCACCATGAAGTACTGCGGGTGCGCGGACCAGAGCACGCCGGACAGCATCAGGCTGAGGCCGATCACAATGGGCCACATGCCGATCAACGCGGAACGGCCCAGCGGCCAGCGGCCGGCCACCACCACCAGCGCCAGATTGCCGGCGATCAGGCCGCCGAACACCGGCAACTGCATCAGGCCGTATTCCAGCGCGCTCATGTGCAGATCATGGATCAACAGCACCGGCGACATGGCAATCCAGCCCATCAGCGGCAGCGCCAGTAAGGGAATGCACAGCGCGGACAATACGAAACGGCCGTTGCTGAACACTTTCAGGTAATCCCGCCCCATCTGCGCCAGCGGCAGCTTTTCATGGCTGGGCTGGGTGGTTTCCGGCATTTTCCACAGCAGGCCCAACAAAGCCAGGAAAGACAGCGCGGCGATCAGCAGGAAGCTGGTGCGCCACGGCGCCAGCTCCATCAAGGCGGCGCCGGCCAGCGGGCCGGCCAAGGGAGCGATCAGCGCCACATTGGCCATCAGCGCGGTGACCTTGACCGCGGCCTTTTCTTCAAAGGCTTCCTGCACCGCGGCGTAGCCGACGGCGTTGATGAAGCACAGGCCGATGCCCTGCAGCAGGCGCAGCGCGATGAAGGCTTCGATGGAGCTGACCAGATAGGTGGCCAGGCAGGTCACGGTGAAGTAGGCGACGCCGAACAGCAGCACCGGCCGGCGGCCGATGCGATCGGACAAGGGGCCGGTCAGCCAGGACAGCAGCGCGCCGCCCAGCAAAAAGGCAGTCATCGACGCCGGCACCCAAGAGGCATCGACCAGGAATTCCCGGGTCACGGCCAACATCGCCGGCTGCACCATGTCGTTGCAGATGTAGACGGCGAATTCGAACAGAACCAGAGCCAGCGGGAACAATAGATTGGAACGGCTAAGCTTTGCGTGTAGAGCGGACATTACGGAGATGCAGCCTTTCTGAGACCGGCAAGCGGCGGCGCGCTTGCCCATGCGGCCGGACGGACAAGGGCCAATAAAGCGAAAAAAGGGCGCAATTGTACCTGCAGAACCCCTTCCGCGCAAAGCAATTTTTGCCACAAACACAATAAAAACAGCTATTTGCAACCAAGAAAATCCATTTCCCTCAACAAGAGGCGCTGCCGGGCGCCCCGGCTGGCGCCGACGCTTGCCGCGCCATTGCGGCCCTCCGCTTTAATCGCTCCTGCCCAAGCCCCCTCGCGGCTGATAGAAAAACAATCAATAAGCTTATTCTTATTAATATAAGTAAAACGAATGGAAACTCGGTAAAATCGCGACTTTATCACCGTATCTCCCGGCATGGCCGCGCGCGTTCGCTCGCGCCTCGCCCCGCCTGGATGAAGCTTTTTTTATCAGGATTCCACGCTCGTCTGACCTCGCTCAAAATGCCGACGCAAAGCCGTCGCTACCCTGAGCCCAGCTCGCCGCCCCACCCCAACCCTCCTACACCCAGCCGGCCCGGGCGGCCAGTGAAACCTGACGACAAAACCAATAGATTAAGGGGTTTCCCATGACCTTGACCGTCATCGCCACGCTAGCCGTCACGCTGGCCTTGCTGGCGCTGCTGTGGCAGCAGCAACGCACCCACGTTTCTTTCACCAAGCGGGTCTTCACCGGCCTGGCCTTGGGCGTCGCCTTCGGCGCCGCTCTGCAATGGCTCGCCCAACCCGGCTCGCCGGCGCTGGCCGCCTGCCTGGAACTATGTGAAATCATCGGCTCCGGCTATGTGAAGCTGCTGCAGATGATCGTGATCCCGCTGATCATGGTGTCCATCATCGCCGCGCTGCTCAAGCTGGAAGGCGGCTCTTCTCTGGGCAAGATCAGCGCCGCCACCCTGGGCGTGCTCTTGTTCACCACGATGCTCGCCGCCGGCGCCGGCATTCTGATGGCCAATCTCTTCGGCCTCAGCGCCGAAGGCCTGACCGCAGGCGCCGCCGAAGTGGCGCGCGGCGAATCGCTGGTGAAGAACCTGAGTACGGTCGAAGACCTGTCCTTCAGCAAGCTGGTGCTGGACTTCCTCCCGGCCAACCCCTTCCTGGACATGACCGGCGCGCGCAAGACCTCCACCATCGCGGTGGTGATCTTCTCCGTGCTGATCGGCCTGTCCGCCACCGGCATCGCCCGCAAAAAGCCCGAGCTGTTCGCCAGCTTCAGCCACTTCATCGCCGTGGCCCAGGCCATCGTGATGCGCATGGTGACCCTGGTGCTGCGCTTGACGCCCTATGGCGTGTTCGCGTTGATGACCAAGGTGGTGTCCGGCTCCAGCTGGACCGACATCGTCAACCTGATCAATTTCGTGCTGGCCTCTTACGGCGCGATGCTGCTGATGTTCGCCGTGCACCTGCTGCTGGTGGGCCTGGCCGGCGTCAACCCGCTGCGCTGGACTAAAAAGGTGATTCCGGTGCTGACCTTCGCCTTCACCTCGCGCACCAGCGCCGGTTCTATTCCAATGAACGTGGCCACGCAGAACAAGCTGCTGGGCATTCCGGATGGCATCGCCAACTTCGCCGCCTCCTTTGGTGCCACCATCGGCCAGAACGGCTGCGCCGGCATCTACCCGGCCATGCTGGCGGTGATGATCGCTCCCACCGTGGGCGTCAACCCGATGGACCTACACTTCATCGTGCCGCTGATCGCCATCATCACCATCAGTTCCTTCGGCGTGGCGGGCGTTGGCGGCGGCGCCACCTTCGCCGCCCTGATCGTACTGTCCGCGCTGGATTTCCCGGTAGCGCTGGCCGGCCTGCTGATCTCGATCGAGCCGTTGATCGACATGGGCCGCACCGCGCTCAACGTCAGCGGCTCCATCACCGCCGGCACGGTAACCAGCCGCTTGCTGGGCCAGACCGATATGCAGGTGTTCAATAGCGATCGCGAAATCAATCTGGACGAAGAGATGGCTTAACGATCTGCGCGCGAAGCAGCCTTGAAAACCGCCTGGGAATGCCGATTTACAGCCTGTAAACTAAGCATCCACGGCGGTTTTCCCATTAAAGCGGGCAAGAAAACCCCGCAGGACGCCTGACAGCGCCGACAGAGGCCGCCGCACGGCGAAACGATGCAGTGCGGCGCAGCAAAACCCGTACGGAAACACTATATGAAAATCGTCATCATCGGCGGCGAAGCCGCCGGCATGAGCGCGGCGGCCAAGGCGCGCCGCAGCGCGCCGCAAGCCGAAATCGACGTCTACGAGATGTCCGACATCATCTCTTTCGGCGCTTGCGGCCTCCCCTATTTCGTCGGCGGCGAGTTCGACGAGCCCGGCTATATGGCCGAATTCAGCGTGGAAGACTTCGCCAAGCGCAATATCCGCGTGCACACCGGCCACCAGGCGCTGAGCATAGACCCCGCCTCCAAGCGGGTGCGCGTGCGCCGGCTGGCGGACGGCGAAGCGTTCGACGCCGCTTACGACAAACTGATGATCGCCACCGGCGCCAGCGAGATCCGGCCGCCGCTGCCGGGCCTGGACTTGCACGGCGTACACACGCTGCGGGTAATGGAGGACGGCCTGGCGCTGCGCGCCGCCGCGGCCCGCGACGAGGTGCGCGAGGTTGTCATCATCGGCGCCGGCTTCATCGGCCTGGAGCTGGCAGAAGCCATGGTTCGCCTGGGCAAGCGAGTGCGGCTGATCCAACTGGCCGAGCGGGTAATGCCGGACGCCTTCGACGCCGAAATCACCAGCCTGATGGAGCAGGAATTGCGCGAACATGGTGTGGCGCTGCACCTGTCCGAGGCCGTCACCGCGCTGCGTGGCGACGGCGCGGTGCAAAGCGTGGTCACCGAACGGGGCGAATACCCGGCCGATCTGGTGGTGCTGAGCATAGGCATCCGCCCCAATACCGCCTTCGCCGCCGACGCCGGCCTCACGCGACTGGGCAACGGCGCCATCGTGGTCAACGCCTACGGCGAAACCAGCCTGCCGGACATCTACTCCGCCGGAGACTGCGCGGCCGCTCCGCATCAGTTGACCGGCCAACCGGTCTACGTGGCGCTGGCCACCGGGGCCAACAAGCTGGGCCGACTAGTGGGCGAGAACCTGGCCGGCGGCCGCCAAGCCTATCCCGGCACCCTGGGTTCCGCCGCGGTGCGCGTCCTGTCCCTGGACGCCGCGCGCACCGGCCTGTCCGAAACACAGGCGCGCGCCGCCGGCTTTGATTGCCAAAGCGTGCTGGTCAAGGACAAAAACCACACCAACTACGTGCCCGGACAGGCGGAAGTCCACGTCAAACTCTGCTATGAAACCGGCAGCCAGCGGCTGCTGGGCGCGCAGATGATAGGCCGCAACGGCGATGTGGTGCACCGGCTGGACGCGCTGGCCGTGGCCATCGCCAAAGGCGTCAGCGCGCGCGAACTGGGCATGATGGACTTCTGCTACGCGCCGCCGTTCGCCCGCACCTGGGACGTGCTCAACGTCGCCGGCAACGTGGTCAAATAAACCAGGCTGGCAGCAAGCCCAACTTGCCCGCGCCGATGCCAGCGCGGGCAAGTTGGGGTACACTGCCGGACAGCCACAGATTCAACGGATGTCCTCCCCATGCTTTCCAAGCTCACCCGCCTTTTCCAGTCCTCACCGGGAACCGAAAACAGCATGTCACTCAGCGATGCTCAAGTGCTGGAAGCCGTGTCCAGCCTGATCGACGACAATACCGGCAAACCCTTCGTCGCCGCCAAGGCGGTGAAAAACATCAAGATCAGCGACGCCGAGCTGTCGCTGGACGTGGTGCTGGCCTACCCGGCCAACAGCCAGCACGAATCCGTGCGCCAGCACTTTGAAGCCGCGCTGGCGCCGCTGGCCGAGCAACGCAAACTAAGCGTGCGCGTGGGCAGCCAGATCACCAGCCACTCCGCCCAGCGCGGCGTGCCGCTGCTCACCGGCGTCAAGAACGTGATCGCCGTCGCCTCCGGCAAGGGCGGCGTGGGCAAATCCACCACCGCGGCCAACCTGGCGCTGGCGCTGTCCGCGGAAGGCGCGCGCGTCGGCATCCTGGACGCCGACATCTACGGCCCGTCCCAGCCGCTGATGATGGGCTTGCAGGGCCAGCGTCCGGAAACCCCGGACGGCAAGAGCCTGAAGCCGCTGGAAAGCCACGGCGTGCAAACCATGTCCATCGGCTACTTGGTGGACGCGGATCAGGCCATGGTGTGGCGCGGCCCCATGGTCAGCCAGGCGCTGCAACAGTTGCTCAACGACACCCGCTGGGACAATCTGGACTATCTGGTCATCGATATGCCCCCGGGCACCGGCGACATCCAGCTGACGCTGTCGCAGAAGGTGCCGGTCACCGGCGCCGTCATTGTCACCACCCCGCAAGACATCGCGCTGCTGGACGCGCGCAAGGGCGTCACCATGTTCCAGAAAGTGGGCATTCCCATCCTGGGCATGGTGGAGAACATGGCCATCCACGTCTGCTCCCACTGCGGTCACGCCGAACACATCTTCGGCGAAGGCGGCGCGGCGCGGATGGCGGCGGACTTTGGCGTGGACGTGCTGGGCTCCTTGCCGCTGGACATGGGCATCCGCCTGGCGGCGGACGGCGGCACCCCCACGGTGGCGGCCGATCCGGACGGCAAAGTAGCGGAGCTGTACAAGGCCATCGCCCGCAAAGTGGCGGTGAAGGTGGGCGAGAAAGCCCAGGACTTCTCCAGCAAATTCCCCAAGATCGTCATCCAGAACAACTGACACACGCATCATGATCGCGATGTTCGACTCCGGCCTCGGCGGCCTTTCGGTATGGAAGGCCGTGCGCGCCGCGCTGCCCGGCTGGGGCATCACCTATCTGGCCGACCAGGCCTACTGCCCCTACGGCCAACGCAGCCACAGCGACATCGCCGAGCGCAGTGTCAGGATGGGCCGCTACCTGCAAGAACAAGGCGCCACCCTGCTGGTGGTGGCCTGCAACACCGCCACCACCGCCGGCATCGCCGCCATGCGCCGCGAACTCTCCATCCCGCTGGTGGGCATAGAACCGGCGATCAAGCCGGCGGCGGCCATGAGCCGCACCGGCCGCATCGCAGTGCTGGCCACTCAGGCCACGCTGCAAAGCGAGCGGGTGCGCAAACTGCTGGACACCCACGCAGGCCACGTTGAAGTGCTGCGCCGCGTGGGCGCGGGCTGGGTGGAACAGGTGGAGGCCGGCGAACTGGACAGCCCGCGCACGCGCGAACTGGTGGCGGACGTAGTGCGGCCGCTACTTGGCGAAAACATCGACCACATCGCGCTGGGCTGCACCCATTATCCGTTTTTGGAGCCGCTGATCCGCGAACTCACCGGCGACGGCATCGCTTTGTACGATCCGGCCGAAGCCATTGCCCGGCGCGTGGCCTCGCTGCTGCCGGACACCGCGCCCGCCGCCGCTCCGGCCTACCGCTTCATCACCACCGACGCCGACAACGCCGGCATGCGTCGCATCCTGCCGCTGCTGATCGGCGCCGACTATCCGGTTGAATCCCTGCCCCTGGAGCAAGCTCAATGATTCCACGTCTATCGCGCCTGCTGGCGCTGGCCTGTCTGATCGCCGCCCCCGCTGCCTGGGCCTTGCCCCAATGCTCGCTAGTAGCGGCCCAAGTCAATCAGCAAACCGGCAACCGGCTCAACCAGAACGAACTGAGCGCGGTGCTAAGTCAACTGGGCAAGAACGGCCAGCTGCCTCCGCAATTCATCAATAAACGCCAAGCGAAAAACGCCGGCTGGCAACCCGGCCGCAGCCTGTGGAGCGTGCCCGGCCTCAATGGCAAATCGATAGGAGGCGACCGCTTCGGCAATTACGAAAAACGCCTGCCCAAAGGGCAATGGCAGGAAGCCGACTTGAACTATAAAGGGGGCAAGCGCGGTGCTTACCGCATCGTGTTCTCCGGTTCCAGCCAGCGTTTCGTCACCGTGGACCACTACAACCGCTTCATCGAGGTGCCACCATGCCAGTAAAAGTTTGCGAACTGCACCACATCAAAAATCTGGACCAGTTGTTTGACGAACTAAGCCGGCAACTGCTTTTGCCGGCGCATTTCGGCCGCAATCTGGACGCGCTTTACGACAGCCTGGCCAAAGACGTGGCGGGGCCGTTCGAGATCGTATGGCGCGAAACGGAGGAAGCGCGCAAGGCGCTGGGCGTGGACCTTTACACCACCATCCTGGAAATTCTGGAAACCGTGGCCGAAGAGCGCGGCGATGTCACGCTGGACATCCACCACTGACGCATCAGGCCGCCGCCGCAAGGCGCCGGGGGCGGCCCCATCCCAATGGCAAGCTCATCATCATTCGTTTCCGCAACACATACTCAGCCACGAAATTCAAGACTCGAAATACAACAAAGACAAGCGTTCGCTAATTCACTATAATCCCACCCCTAAATAGGTCAACAACTGTCCTACAACTGGCAGCAATGCCAATAAAATCAAACAACAATAACGTAGGCAGGCCACTACATCGGCAACCTTGACACACACGAAGCGGCTGCTCCCTCCACCGGACCGGCGCCGGCATTGTTTCATTGCGAACTTGCCGTGTTGTTATCAAAACGCTCTCAAATACAGGTAGGAACTTCTCAATGCAGTCGAAAAAACTCACAGGGCTGATCCTGATCGGCCTGGTGCTGGGCATCATTACCGGCTATCTCTATCGCGAGAATGCCGCTAGCGAAGCCGACATCAAAGCCTTCGCAAGCAATATCTCCATCCTGACCGACATCTTCCTGCGCCTAATCAAGATGATCATCGCGCCCTTGGTGGTGTCCACCCTGATCGTGGGCATCGCCAAAATGGGAGACGCCAAGACCGTGGGCCGCATCGGCGGCAAGACCATGCTCTGGTTCATCAGCGCTTCGCTGATGTCCCTGACCCTGGGCCTGATCATGGTCAACTTGCTCAAGCCGGGCGTGGCGCTCAACCTGCCCCTGCCGGATACCCACGCCACCAGCGGCATCCAGGCCGGCGCGCTGTCGGTGAAGGACTTCGTCACCCACGCCATCCCCAAGAGCGTGTTTGAAGCGATGGCCACCAACGAAATTCTGCAGATCGTGGTGTTCTCGGTGTTCTTCGGCTGCGCGATGGCGGCTTTGGGCGACCGCGCCAAACTGCTGATCGACACCATTGACGTGGTGGCTCACGTGATGCTGAAAGTGACCAGCTACGTGATGCTGTTCGCGCCGTTGGCCGTGTTCGGCGCCATCGCCGCCACCGTGGCCAAGGAAGGCCTGAGCATCCTCGCCACCTACGGCAAGTTCATGGCGGAGTTCTACCTGTCCATCGGCATCCTGTGGGGCCTGCTGATCCTGGCTGGCGCGATGTTCATCGGCCCGCGCGTGCTAAAGCTGATGGGCATGATGCGCGAGCCGCTGCTGCTCTCCTTCACCACCGCCAGTTCCGAAGCCGCCTACCCCAAGACCCTGGAACAGCTGGAGCGCTTCGGCTGCTCCAACAAGATCGCCAGCTTCGTGCTGCCGATGGGCTACTCCTTCAACCTGGACGGCTCGATGATGTACTGCACCTTCGCCGTCATCTTCATTGCCCAGGCTTACGGCATCGATCTGACGCTGGCGCAGGAAATCTCCATGCTGCTGATTCTGATGCTCACCTCCAAGGGCATGGCCGGCGTGCCGCGCGCCTCGCTGGTGGTGATCGCCGCCACCCTGGCTCAATTCAATATTCCGGAAGCCGGCCTGCTGCTGTTGCTGGGCATCGACCACTTCCTGGACATGGGCCGCTCCGCCACCAACGTGGTGGGCAACTCCATCGCTACCGCGGTGGTGGCCAAGTGGGAAGGCGAGTTGAAAAAACATTGAGCACCGCCTGCTCCGTTGAACGCGCCGCCCTCCGGGCGGCGTTTTTTATGGCGGCGAGAAATGACTCAGCCCTGTTGTTCGTGTAAAGCCGACTTGTCATGCGGCGGCTACCGTGGTCCTTGCACCGATCGCGCATAGCTGCCACACGCAAATGCCGCAGAATGAGGCAAGACGCGGCGATCGTTACTGATTGGGATAGCGGGTCAAGCAAGATGCCGTTGGTGGCTTGGATGGATCTGGATTAGGGTCTGGTTTGTGGTTGCCGAGAGGGATCTGTGAGAGTGGCACATGGCTGGGTAGCCGGTCCAGACCCCGCCCTCCTTTATTGTCGATACCGAGCAGCGGCTGGGTTTATCGTTTTTCAGGAGCAAGAGGGGGAGATGCGTTTAGATCATCTCTATGTGCAGCCTGAGCATCAGGGTAAAAAAGTCGGCGCCTTGGTGCTGCGGTGGGTGTTGGAGCGCGCGGCCTCGCTACGTTTGGCGGCACGGGTCACCGCCTTGCGAAATAGTAAGGCCAATCGTTTCATCACGGTTTTATCTTGTTGAGCCAGGGGCCGTTCGATAGCCATTACCGCTTTGCCAGCGGCCGGGAGAAGAAGGCTGCAATGGTCAGCGCAAACAGGTGGAGGGGCGGAAGAACAAAACAAAAAAGCCCTGATTGCTCAGGGCTTCAATGTCTGGTTCTGGCGGAGAGGGAGGGATTCGAACCCTCGGTACGCTCGCACGTACGCCTGATTTCGAGTCAGGTACATTCGACCACTCTGCCACCTCTCCGACTCAGAGTGGGGCATTCTATTGGGCCCGGGTTTAGCTGTCAATAGCCTTGTCACAGCTAGCCATAAAAAACGGACCGCTCTTTTCCGAGCAACGGTCCGTTTTTTCATTCAGCCGGCAACGCCGGCAGATGGCAGAGGCTTCAATGCAGCAGATCGCCAGCCTCCGACTTGGGGGAGCGGCTCAGCAACTCCTGCACCACCCGCTGCGGGTCGTGCCCCTGGTAGAGCAAACCGCAAACCGCGGCGGTGATCGGCATGTCTACTTCCAGCCGTTCAGCCATGGTCAGCACTTCGCGAGCGGTGGCTACGCCTTCGGCCACGTGGCCCAACTCTTGCAGCGCTTGCTGCAAAGGCTTGCCCTCGGCCAGCTTCAGCCCTACCTGACGGTTGCGGGACAGCGCTCCGGTGCAGGTGAGAATCAGATCGCCCATGCCGGCCAGGCCCATCATGGTCTGCTGGCTGGCGCCCAACGCGGTGGCCAGGCGGGTGATCTCGGCCAGGCCGCGAGTGATCAGCGCGGCGCGGGCGTTCATACCGTATTCCAGGCCGTCCGCCACGCCGGTGGCAATGGCCATCACGTTCTTGACCGCGCCGCCCACTTCCACGCCCACCAGGTCAGCGTTGGCGTAGAGCCGCAGCAGCGGGCTGTGCAGATCTCGCGCCACTTGCCGGGCGAAGGCTTCGTCATCGGAAGCGACGGCCGCCGCCGCCGGCAAGCCCTGCGCCACTTCACGGGCGAAGCTGGGTCCGGACAACACGCCGCAGCGGTGGTTGGCCGGCAGTTCTTCCGCCACCACTTGGTGCGGCAGCAAGCTGGAGCCGGCCTCAAAGCCCTTGCAGGCCCACAGCAGCGGCGGCAGGTGCGAAGACAGCGCGGTCAACGCCCGCAGCGTGGGCCGCAAACCGGCCATCGGCGTGACGATGAGAATGAGTTCGGCGTCCTGGATAGCGCGCGGCAGTTCCGCGGACAGCTTGAGCGCATCCGGAAACGGGCAATCGGGAAGATAGCGTTGGTTAACGCGCTTGGCGGCCAATTCGGCCACCTGATTGGCGTCGCGCGCCCAGAGCGTGACTTGATGGTGACGGGCGAAGGCGATGGCCAGGGCGGTGCCCCACGCGCCAGCGCCCAGGATGGCCAGTTTCATGCGTAGCCTTTACAAGCCCCAGAGGTCGGTAATACGAGCATAGCCGATGCTGCCGTCGCGGTGGCGGACTTTGACCCAACCGCCCTTGGGCGGCTCTTGCAGCTCCACCACGCCGTCCTTGGGCACGGTGTAGGCCAGCGGGGCATCGTTGGCCGGCGCGGCGCGCACTTCCGCCTTGTCGGCGGTGATCAACAGCCAGCGCTGTTTGGACAACGCGGCGGCCGGGATCCAGGCGATGCCGCCGGTGGCGTCGCGCACGCGCGACCATTCTTTCTGACTGCTCAGCACTTCCACCGGGTAGTAGCGGCTCACCACGAACAGTTTCTTCGAGGTGAGCGCCGGCGCCTCGTACAGCGCCACGCCGGTTTCCTTCACTGAGCGAAACTCAAGTGCGGCGGCGCTGTGAGCCAACAGGCCCAGGCTCAGCGCCAGCGGATATACGAGGCGTTTCATTGATTGCGTCGCCTCAGGCGTTGCCGGCTTCGGCCTGTTGCGCGCGTTGCTGCATGTACAGGGCTTCGAAGTTGATCGGGGACAACAGCACCGGCGGGAAGCCCGCGCGGTTCACCACGCTGGACACGGCTTCGCGCGCGTACGGGAACAGGATGTTGGGGCAAGCCACGCCCAGGATGGGATCGATGTCTTCGGCCGGCACGTTGCGGATCTGGAAGATGCCGGACTGACCCACTTCGCACAGGAACATGGTTTTTTCCGGCAGCTTGGCGGTTACGGTCACGGTCAGGGTCACTTCGTAGAAACCGTCGTCCAGCTGCTTGCCTTCGCTGGCCAGCTGCATGTCAATTTCCGGCTGTTCTTGCTCCAGGAATACCTGCGGCGCGTTAGGCACTTCCAGGGACATGTCCTTCACATAGATTTTCTCGATGGAAAACGCCGGCTGCAGCTCTTGTTGTTCGCTCATCTCTTTGTCTCACACGGAGGCCGCTCGCAAGCGGCCGGTTTGGGAATGGTTAAAACAGGCCTGCATCATCGCACGAAAGCGGTTCAGGGCCAACCGCCCGCAAACGAGGGCTTTGATCGCGGGCAAAACGGCTCAATCGCCCAGCAGCAGCTCCAACTTGCCGGCCTGGTTCAACGCCACCAGGTCGTCGCAGCCGCCGACATGGGTGTCGCCGATGAAGATCTGCGGCACGGTGCGGCGGCCGGTCAGATCCATCATCTTGTCGCGCTCGACCGGGTCCAGATCAATGCGGATTTCCTTGATGTCGGCCACGCCTTTGGCGGCGAGGATTTGCTTGGCGCGGATGCAGTAGGGGCACACCGCGGTGGTATACATGGTTACGGGTTTCATCGATGGCTTTCGCGAAATCGGGCGCTCCGGCAAGGAGCGCGCAAAGCCCGATATTATACCGCCGCCGCGCGCGCCGAAACCGTCAATCCGCCATGTTCTTACTTGGAGGCCTCGAAGCGGTCGATCAGATCGGCGACGATCTGGTCCATCGCCTTGCCCATCTCCGGCGCGCGCGGGCTGTTGACGATCACCACCAGCGCCAGCCGGCGGCCGTCCGCGCCCAGCCAGTAGCCGGCCAGAGCCTTCACGTCCTTCAAGGTGCCGGTCTTCATCCGCAGCCGCGGGCCTTGCTCGGCGAAGCGCTTGCGCAAGGTGCCGTCCTCGCCGGCGATGGGCAGGCTGGCCAGGAATTCGCTGGCGTAGGGCCCGCGCGCGGCGTTGAGCAGCACCCGCCCCATCAGCCGCGCGCTCACCCGCTCGCGGCGCGACAGGCCGGAACCGTTTTCCAACACCAGCGTTTCATCGGAAATGCCGTTGGCCGCCAGTAGGCGCCGCACTGCGTGCTCGGCGTTGGCGCGGGTATCCTCACCGCCGCCCTCCTTGCCCAAGGTCAGGAACAGGGTGCGCGCCATGGTGTTGTTGCTGTATTTGTTGATGTCGCTGATCGCCACGGTCAGCGGCTGCGAGTCGTGGCCGGCTAGTTCGCGCGCGCCGGCCGGCACCCGCCCCAACCCCGCACCCTTGGGTCCGGCTCCGCCCAGCGCCTGCCATAGGGCAGCGAAGTCCTGGCTGGCGAAAGCGTCGTGGTCCAGCACGTTGACGAAGGTTTTGACGCCGTCGCAGCTGGGCGGCAAAGTACCGCTGACCGTGACGGAACGCATGTCGTTGGCGATGCTGACGTAGCGGCGCACATCGGAACAGTCATTCGGGCCGCCCTGACCGCCGGCCTGAAGCTTGGCGTTGACGCTGACGCCTGCCAACGGCGGGTCCAGCGCCACGCGCGCGCCGCCGGCGTCGACGTAAAAGTTGAGCCAAGCCACTTTCAGGTTGGTCAGGTGGCTGTCCGGCTCCACGGTGAAGGCGCGGCCGGCGTCTTCGTCGAAGTCGTGAGCGCTGGACACGCCCTTGAACGCGCTCTTGTCCAACACCAGCTTGCCGTCTATCCGTTGCACGCCACGCAGCCGCAGACCGTATAGCAGATTAAGCAGGCTATCGTTGTTGAAACGCGGATCGCCGGCGCCCAGCCAGTAAAGATCGCCTTGCAGCGCGCCGTCGCGCACCGGCGCGGCGGACCACAGCCCGGTGTGCCAGCGGTAGCCGGGCTTGAGCAGGTTCAGCGCGCTCCAACTAGTGATCAGCTTCATGGTGGAGGCCGGATTGACCGCGCTGTCCGCGCGATGGCCGGCCAGCTCCTTGCCGCTTTCCACCGGCGCGGCCCAGACGGCCACTTCCTCCGGCTTGAGGCCGTGCAGGTCCAACGCGCGGGCCGGCAACGCCGGCAACAGCAGACAAGCCGCCATCAGGATTTGTTTCTTCATTGCTTTCATTGGGCGATCACATGTCTTGTGGATCCACGTCCAGCGACCAGCGCAGGCCGCGTCCATGGCGTTTGGCCGCCGCTTCCACCTGCGGCAGCAATTGATTCAAAAATCCGTGCAGCGCCTGCCGTTGCGGCGACTCCAGCACCAGCTGTGCGCGTTCGCGATTGGCCAATCGCGCCATCAGCGCCGGCGCCGGGCCGGCGATCAACACCTGCTCGGCCAGCGGCTCGGCCAGCCGCCGCACCTCGGCCAGAAAGGCGGTGGCCAATTCCAGGCTGGGGCTGTCGGCGCGCAGCAGCGCCTGGTAGGCGCAGGGCGGAAAGCCGGCGATGCGTCGCTCGTCCAACAGGGCCTTGGCATAGCCGTCGAAATCGTGACGCGTCAGCGCTTGGTATAGCTCATGATCCGGCCACTGGGTCTGGATCAGCACCTCGCCGGCGGCCTCGGCGCGGCCAGCCCGGCCCGCCACTTGCATCAGTTGCGCGAACAGCCGTTCGGAAGCACGGAAATCCGCGGAATACAAGCCGCCGTCCGCGCCCAGCGCCACCACCAGCGACAAAGTGCCAAAGTCGTGGCCCTTGGCCAGCATCTGGGTGCCCACCAGCATGTCCACCTCGCCGGCATGGACCTTGCGATAGATCTCGTCCCACGCCTCCTTGCGGCTGGTGGTGTCGCGGTCTATGCGCAGGATGCGCGCCTCGGGAAACAAACGCGTCAGCGCGGACTCCAGCCGCTGTGTGCCCTCCCCCAGCGGTTTGATGTCGGGATTGCCGCAATCCGGGCAGGCGCGCGGCACCGCCTCTTCCCAACCGCAATGGTGGCAACGCAGCTTGCGCTCCAACAAGTGCACCACAAGCTTGGCGGAACAGCGCGGGCAGCCGCTGGTCCAGCCGCAATCGGTGCAGGCCACCACCGGCGCGAAGCCACGGCGGTTGATGAACACCAAGCTCATCTCGCCGCGCGCCAGGCGCTGGCGTAACGCCTGAATCACTGGCTCGGACAAGCCTTCCGCCAGTTTTTGCCGCCTCACGTCGACCAGTCTCACATCCGGCAACCGCGCCGCGCCGTGCGCCCGCCGGCTCAGCGACAGGCGACGATAGCGGCCAGCCTCGACATTGGCCACGGTCTCCAGGCTGGGGGTGGCCGACCCCAGCAGAATGGGCACGCCAGCCTGGCGCGCGCGCCAGATCGCCAGATCGCGCGCATGGTAGCGCAAACCGTCCTGTTGCTTGAATGAGCCGTCGTGCTCTTCGTCCACCACGATCAGCCCCAGGCGCGGCAGCGGGGTAAATACCGACAAGCGGGTGCCTATCATCACGTCGGCTCGCCCCTGCCAGCCGTCCAGCCAGCCCCTCAGGCGCTCGCCGTCGGCCAGATGGCTGTGCTGCACCGCGATGCGGCTGTCCGGAAAGCGTTGGGTGAAGCGCGTGATCAACTGCGGGGTCAGGTTGATTTCCGGCACCAGCACCAACACTTGGCGGCCGGTGGCCAGATGATCGGCGATCAGCCGCAGATAAACTTCGGTCTTGCCGCTGCCGGTAATGCCGTGCAGCAGCCAGGGCTGGTATCCGGCTTGGCCGCGCAAAGCGTCCAGCGCGGCTTGCTGCTCTTCGTTCAGCTCAGGGCTGCCCGCCACTCGCAAAGGAACGGGCTCCGGCTCCACGCGGCGGACCTTGTTGTCCACCAGCCAATCCGCCAACACCTTGCCGGCCTGCGGCGTCACCGCCTTGGCCGCGGCCAGCGTCAATGCCCCGTCCTGCAAAGCCTGCCACAGCGCCAGCCGCGCGCGCTGGCGAGCCGGCGGCGCCTCCGCCTCGCCTTGCGGCGTCAGCGCGTACGGGCGCTCATCCGGCAAAACGATGTCGCGGGGCTCCCGCAGCCCGGTGGGCAGAGCGGTGAACAGCGCCTGTCCCAAGGGATGATGGTAATAATCCGCGGCGAAGCGCACCAGGGACATAAAGTCTTCCGGCAGCGGGGGCAGCCCGGACAGAACCGACTCCACCGGCTTGAGCTTGGCGGGATCGATACCCTGTTGAGGTATGTCCGTGACAACCACGCCACACAGCCGGCGGGGCCCAAAGGAAACCGCTACTCTTTGCCCGGCCATGACAGACAACTGGGTCAGGTAACTGAACGTACCTGGCAGCGGCACATCCACGGCCACTTGTACGATGCTTTGCTGCCCCATCCGGTGCGCCCCCGAAGACAAATGCTGTTGTGACAAGGCTTTGCGGCCTCTGTGCACAGATGCTGTGGATAACTTTGTGAACAAGCTGCCGGTCCGAGGTTGAAACGGCCTCAGATCAGCGTTTCCGTTAGATTGCGCAAAAATTAATCAATTATTTTTCTCTTTATTTTCAAAGACTTAAATTGATCAAAAAAACATGAGCAATCGGCTTGACAAGGGCCCGAACTCTGACTAGCAAATGTGCATAACTCAGAGAACAACTATGGTTCGCCTTGTCAATATCCTTATTCATCTCAGTGTAAAAATACAATCCGGCCAGAGGAGAGTCCTTGGCCGGACAAGTTAGGATACCCTGACGACGCGCGAAAGGCCCCAAGGGAAAAGTTAAGTTTTCTGTTGAAAAAACAAATCCTTTTCCGCAGGCCCCGCTAACAACAACTTGATACCGGATTTAGACACTGATAAAGCCGGCTTTAATGCCCGCCGGCCAGCGCCAACTTGGTGCATTCGTCAAAGGGGATTCCGTCGGACCGACAGAAACATGCCATTGAACTTAAAACCGGTTGATCAGCCCGCGGAGTGGTAGGGACGGGACAAACGATGCACCGCCTCCACCAAGGCTCCTGCGTGCTCCGGCTTGACGTGTTGCGAGATGCCGTGACCCAGGTTGAATACATGGCCGCTGCCGGCTCCGTAGCTGGCCAGGATGCGGGCCACTTCGCGCTCAATGGCGGCCGGCTCCGCGAACAAGGCGTTGGGGTCGAAGTTGCCCTGCAAGGCCACCTTGCCGCCCACCCGCGCGCGCGCGGCGCCCAGGTCCGTGGTCCAGTCCAACCCCACGCAGTCGGCGCCGATGGCCGCGATTTCCTCCAGCCACTGGCCGCCGCCCTTGGTGAACACGATCACCGGCACGCGGCGGCCGTCGGCCTCGCGCTTCAGGCCGGCGACAATTTGACGCATATAGGCCAGCGAGAACTCGCGATAGGCCGCCTGGGTCAGCGCGCCGCCCCAGGTGTCGAAGATCTGCACCGCCTGCGCGCCGGCGTCGATCTGTGCGTTCAGGTAATCGATCACGGTGCGGGCGTTCACATCCAGGATGTGATGCAGCAACTCAGGGCGGCTGTAAAGCATGGCTTTAACGTGACGGAAATCGTCGGAGCCTCCGCCCTCTATCATGTAGCAGGCCAAGGTGAACGGGCTGCCGGAGAAGCCGATCAGCGGCACGCGGCCATCCAGCGCCTTGCGGATGCTGGACACCGCGTCGAAGACGTAGCCCAGCTTGTCCAGCGCCGGCACCGTCAGCGCGCGGATGGCGGCCTCGTCGCGCAGCGGACGCTCGAACTTAGGCCCCTCGCCTTCCGCGAAGTACAGGCCCAGGCCCATGGCGTCCGGCACGGTCAGGATGTCGGAAAACAGGATGGCGGCGTCCAGCGGGAAACGCTCCAGCGGCTGCAACGTCACCTCGGTGGCATAGTCGGGACTGGTGCATAACCCCATGAAACTGCCGGCTCGGCTGCGAGTGGCGCGGTACTCCGGCAAATAGCGGCCGGCCTGGCGCATCATCCAGATCGGGGTGTATTCGACGGGCTGGCCAAGCAGCGCGCGCAGGAAGGTATCGTTCTTGAGCTGGGTCATGCGGCAATCAGTCCTGAGAGGCGAAAAAAATAGACCGTCATTATACCCGAGTCCCCCGGCCCAGTCCCCCCGCTTGGCGGCTGGCCTCCGCGCGGCTAAGCTGTGCGCCATGAAGAAAACCGTTCTCTTGTCCTGGAGCAGCGGCAAGGACAGCGCTTGGGCGCTGCATGTGCTGCGCCGGGATCCCGACGTTGAAGTCGTCGGACTGTTCACCACCGTCAACCAGGCTTTCCAGCGCGTGGCCATGCACGCGGTGCGGGTGGAGCTGCTGCAGGCGCAGGCGGCGGCGCTGGGCTTGCCGCTGCGCCAGGTAAGCATCCCCTACCCTTGCAGCAACGAGGACTACGCCAGCCGGATGGCGGACTTTGTCAGCGCCTGCCGCGCCGACGGCGTCAGCCATATGGCCTTTGGCGATCTATTTCTGGAAGATGTGCGCGTCTACCGAGAGCAGAGCCTGGCCGGCAGCGGCATTGCGCCGCTATTCCCGTTATGGGGCCTGTCCACCGCGGAACTGGCGCAAACCATGCTGCGCGGCGGGCTCAAAGCCAGGCTGACCTGCCTGGACCCGCGCAAGCTGCCGCGCGGCCTGGCCGGCAGCGAGTTTGGCCAGGCTTTGCTGGACGCGCTGCCGCCGGATGCCGACCCTTGCGGCGAATACGGCGAGTTCCACTCCTTCGCCTGGGACGGCCCGATGTTCCTGCGACCGGTGCCGCATGCAGTGGGCGAAACGGTGGAGCGGGACGGCTTTGTCTTTACCGATCTGCTGCCGCTGGACACTCAACGCGGATAGAACCACAGCTCCTTCCGCTTCAGCGGCGTCTCCTTGGGCAACAAGGGATTGGGCAGTTCTATAATGCGCCGCTGCGCCAGGTTCAAGGCCCGCAGGCGAGGCCCGTTGAAGCGCATGAACAACTTGTCGAAGCTACCATCCTTAACGGCGGCTTCCAGGCCCTGAGTCAGAGCCCGGGCCAGCTCCGGCCGGCGCGGCGACACAAAGAAATAAAAGACCGCCGGATAGTGCAACACAATGAAAGGATCCAGTGTCAGGCCCTTGGCGACGTCTGACTCCAGCTCCTGCCCCACCTCGATCACGCTGCGCGGAAAATAGTCGAAGCGCCCCTGGCGCAACATGGCGAACAGCGGCAGATACAGGGGGCTCGCCACCACCGGCAAGCCCGCGTCGCGCAGAATCTGCGTATCCGGCCAATCCTGCCCTTGACCTGCGGTCAACGCCTTCAAATCCGCTAATGTGAAGACCTTCTCAAACAACCGGCCGCGCTTTTGCGATACCAGCGGCACGCGCCAGCCAATCAAGCCCTTGTACAAAGGGATGCGCACCGGCAGGGCCTTCTGTTCGCGCTCGCGGCTGCTCATGCCCCAGAAAAGATCCACGCTGGCATTGCCGTGCGCCATCTGCTCCAGCGCCCTCCCCTGATTCATGTCCAGTGCGCTGCTCAGTTCGCAACTGATTTTGACCTCACTGCACGCCAGTTGCAGCAAGGCCTGCATATAAGGCAGATGCGGGTCTTGCTCTCCGGACACCAGCGCGTAGCGGATCGACAAAGTTTGCCCCAGCGCCGGCAGCGCCAGAACGCACAGCAGCAGCATCAAGATTCGCATCATGCGCGCCCTCCCGAGAACACCCTGTTCATTATGGCCGCCGCGTAGAGCCTGTTCACAATCTCGCGAACTAAAGCGAGACTTTGAGCGCCATCCTACAGCAGACCCAAACCGCCAAGCAAAGCGCCGGCCGACAATAGCCACAGGGGGTTGAGCGTAGTGCGCCACGCCGCTAGCGCCACCGCGCCGCACAACAACCAGGCGCCTACGCTGGCATTGGCCGCCTGACTTAACAAACAGGCGCTGGCGGCCACCAGGCCTATGGTCAGCGGCGCCAGCCCGCGCTGGATCGCCCGGGTCAACGGCGCCTGCTGATAGCGTTGCCACCAGCGCGCCACGTAAAAACTCAGTACCGACGACGGGCCGCAGATGCCCACCATGCTGACCAGTGCGCCCGGCACCCCGGCCACTTGCCAGCCGATCAGACAGACTACCAGCACATTGGGGCCGGGCGCGGCCTGCGCGATGGCGAACAACGCGGCGAACTCCCGCCCGCTCATCCAGCCCTGTTCCATGACCAGCCGCTGCAACTCGGGAATCAGCACATTGGCGCCGCCCACCGCCACCAGCGACAGCAGGGAGAACTGCCATAACAGCACCAGCAGAATCATGAGTCCTCCTTCGGCCTGTCTCGCCAGGCCAGCCCGATGGCAATGGGGGCCAACAGCGCCAGCGACCACAGCAGGGGCAATTGCAGGACGCCTAGCGCACAGAAGGTCAACGCCGCCACCAGCACGCACCACAGCTTGCGCTCAATGCGCGCCAGCAAGCGCAGCCCCATCGCCGCGATCAGGCCGGCGGCGGCGGAAGCCAAACCATGCAACACATTCTGCACCAGCGGCAGCTGCCGGTAATGGCCGTAGAAGGACGCCAACAACAGTACGATGACCATGGGCGCCAGCAACAAACCGGCGATGGAGGCCAAGGCTCCGCTCACGCCGTGGAAGCGGCTGCCCACCGCCACCGCGACATTGACGATATTGGGCCCCGGCAACACTTGGCCCAGGCCCAGCACCACAGCGAAGTCGGCCTCGCTCAGCCAGCGGCGGCGCAACACCATCATCCGGTGCGCCTGCGGCAATACGCCGCCGAAACCGGTCAGCCCGATAGAGAAAAAGCCGGCGAACAAATCGCGCCGGCTGGGCGCCCGCAAATCCGGTTCCATGCCCTTTCCTCTCTCCAAATCATCCATGCGTTCACGCTACGCCGATGCGCGCCGCAGCTCAAACGAAAATCGCTGACAGGCCCTGTCAATAAAACTCACAGCGCGCCCAAGCGCTCCAGAATGAAGTCTATGAACACCCGAAGCTTGGGCAAAGGCTGGCGATCCGGCAGATAAATCAAATGCATGGGCTTGGGCGGCGGCAAACAACCCGGCAACACCTCCACCAGCCGGCCGGAAGCCACATCGTCGCCCAACAGCGCCTCGGCTTGCAGCACGACGCCGCCGCCGGCCAGCGCCACCATGCGCAAGGCCTGACCATGATTGGACTGGAAGCGGCTGGCCCGCCCCCACTCGCCGGCCCCCAGCAACTCCCAGCCATCGTCCTTGCGCCACAGGGAAAAACCCAGGCAATCATGCTCGGCCAGATCTTCCGGCGCGCGCGGCACGCCTTTGCGCGCCAAATAGGCCGGCGCCGCCGCCACCATCATCCGGTAGGGCTGCAGAGGCCGGGCCACCAAGCCCGAATCGGGCAGCCGGCCGATGCGGAAGGCGGCGTCGTAACCGTCGGCCACCAAGTCGACCAGTTCGTCCGACAAAGTCAGGTCCACCGTGATATCCGGATACGCTTGCATGAACTCTGCCAACAAGCCCGCCAGCCGCAGCGAACCAAAGGTCACAGAGGCATTGACGCGCAGCACGCCGCGCGGCGCGCCGCTCATCAACTCGGCGCCGCTTTCCGCCGCGCGAATTTCCGCCAGAATGGACTGGCAGCGTTGAAAGTAATGCAGGCCCAGCTCGGTCAATTGCTGGCGGCGGGTGGTGCGCGCCAGCAAGCGGCCGCCCAGCCGCTGTTCCAGGCTGGCGATATGCTTGCCCACCATGGGTTGGGACAAGCCATGCGCCTCGGCCGCCGCGGTGAAACTGCCTCGCTCCACCACCGCCACGAACAGCTCCATGCTCAAAAGGCGATCCATGCCATTCATAACCTATGGTTTTCAATCTTGTTCATCTTAGCGGATTAATCAATGCTCCGCGCGGGAGCAGAATGAGCGGGTCTTAACACTTGTCCGGGAGATTTCCCATGAAAAAGATTCTCATCGTCGGCGCCCACGGCACTCTGGGCCAGGCCGTCAGCCAGGCGCTGTCCCACCATCAAGTCATCAAAGCGGGCAGCCGCCGCGGTGATGTGCTGGTGGACCTGACCAATGGCGACAGCATCCGCGCGTTATTCGAACGCATCGGCGGGGTGGACGCCATCATCAGCGCCGCCGGCAAGCTGCACTTCGGCCCCTTGGCGGAGATGAACGCCGAACAATTTCGCATCGGCCTCAACGACAAGCTGATGGGCCAGGTGGAGTTGGCGCTGATCGGCCAACACTATCTGAACGCCGGCGGCTCCATCACCCTGACCAGCGGCATCGTCAGCGAACAGCCCATCCGCTTCGGCAGCAACGCCAGCGCCGTGAACTCCGCATTGGAGGGCTTTGTGCGCGGCGCGGCGGCGGAGCTGGACGGCGGACGCCGCATCAATGTGGTCAGCCCCAACGTGTTGCAGGAATCCTGGGAGCAGTACCGGGACTTTTTCCCCGGCTTCGAAGCGGTGCCAGCGGCACGCGCGGCCCTAGCCTATGTCCGCAGCGTGGAAGGCGTGCAGACCGGTCAAACGCTGCGCGTCTGGTAAGCCCCCGCCTCAATCGTAAATCGTCATCAAGCCGGCCATCTCGCGCTTGCCCGCGGCGGACAGACAAGCCGTCTTCAATTTGCCCAGCATGACGGCGTCGCGCGCCAGCTCGCTGCGTTTGGATACGTAGAGCGCCATTGGCTCGTCGCCGTGCACGTATTCGGCCAGATTGGGCAGGCTCTCGCCCATCTGCCTCAGCGCGTGGCCGCAGCCTGGACGCACGCACATCATTGCGTCCAGCCTGCCGGCTTGCAGCATGCGAAACCCCTGCGGCATGTCCGATACCTCCACCGGCGTCGCCCCGCTTTCGGCGACAAAGCCGTCCAGGGTGTGGGTGCCGCGCAGAATGCCCAGGCTGCGCAGGCGGAACCACTGCGGACCTATGGGCGATACTTGGCCGCGACGATGGTAGAGCACGGAAATGCGGATCGACACCGGCCTGCACAGCTCCACGGCGAAGCGTGCTCGCTCCGGCGAAGCGGTCACCAGCGCCAGCGCGTTTCGCCCATTTCTCAGCTCCTCTATCGCGCGCGGCAACGGCCGGACATCCTGAGTCAGCGCCAGCCCCGCCTGCTTCGCCACAAACCGGATGAAACGAGGCGCCAGGCCGTCCTGACTAGCGCCGTCGCCCCAGGGCCCAATATCCTGACTGGAGGAGTGGTAGCCGGCCGCCAGCGCAGGCAGCGCCAGCCACCCCGCCAACAGTCCCCGCCATCGTTTGGCCATGCCATTCCCCTTGATTGAGACATCACGCCTAGCCTCACTATAGCCCGCAATGGAAAAGCCCCCGCAAGCAAGGCTTGCAGGGGCTTTCCGTCCTTTGAGAACAACCGGCGCGGTCGCTCAGATATCGGCCTCTACCGCGTTGCCATTGGCTTCCATCCAGCTGCGGCGGCTGGACGCTTCCCCTTTGCCCATCAGCATGACGAAAGTGGACAACGTCTGCTCCAGCTCGCCGGTGCGCACCCGCACTTGGGATAAACGGCGGGTATCTGGATTCATCGTGGTGTCCTTCAACTGCTCCGGGTTCATCTCGCCCAGGCCCTTGAAGCGGGAAATGCTCCAGGCGTTCTCTCGCACGCCTTCGCTGCGCAGCCGGTCAAGGATGGCGGTCATCTCTCCTTCGTCCAAGGCGTACAGCTTGCGCGGCGGACGATGCTTGCCCTGGCCGGGCACGTCCACGCGGAACAGCGGCGGCTGAGCCACATAGATATTGCCGTTCTCGATCAAACGCGGGAAATGGCGGAAGAACAACGTCAGCAAGAGCACCTGGATATGAGAACCGTCCACGTCCGCGTCGGACAGGATGGCGATCTTGCCGTAGCGCTGGCCGGACAAGTCCGGGTGGTCGCTGGGCCCGTGCGGATCCACCCCGATGGCCACCGAAATGTCGTGAATCTCGGCATTGGAGAACAGCTGGTCCTTATCGGTTTCCCAGCTATTGAGCACCTTTCCGCGCAGGGGCAAGATGGCCTGGTATTCCTTGTCTCGCGCCAGCTTGGCGGAACCGCCGGCGGAATCGCCCTCCACCAGGAACAGCTCGTTGCGATCGATATCCTCGCTCTCGCAATCGGTCAGTTTGCCGGGCAGCACCGCCACGCCGGAGCCTTTTTTCTTTTCAACCTTCTTCACCGACTTCAGACGCGACTGCGCCTGGCGGATGGCCAGTTCGGCAATCTTCTTGCCGGACTCCACGTTCTGGTTCAGCCACAGCTCCACCGGATCGCGCGCCAGGCCGGAAATCAGCTTCAGAGCGTCGCGGCTGGTCAGCTTGTCCTTGGTCTGCCCCTGAAACTGCGGGTCCAGCACCCGGGCGGACAATACGAAGCGCACTCGGCTCCACACATCCTCCGCCATCAGCTTGACGCCGCGCGGCAATAGGTTGTGGTGATCGATGAAACTCTTTACCGCGTCGAACACGCCGGCACGCAAACCAGCTTCATGAGTGCCGCCCACCGGCGTCGGAATCAAGTTGACGTAGCTCTCGCCGCTGGCGCCATCCTCGAACCAGGCCATCGCCCACTGTACGCCCTCGCCCTTGGCGAACTGCTCGTGATCGTCGCCGATATACGCCTCTCCGGCAAACAAGGGCGCCACCGGCTCGTCGCCGTTGCACAGCTCGGCCAGATAGCTCTTCAAGCCCTCCGGATATTGCCAGACCTTGACCTCGTCGCCGCTGGGACGCTCCACTACCAGGGTGACCGCCACGCCGGGCAGCAGCACCGCCTTGGCGCGCAGCAGGCGCTCCAGCTCCGGCAAGGAGTAACGCGGGCTTTCAAAATACTTGCCGTCGGGCCAGACCCTGACCCGAGTGCCGCTGGTGCGCGGTCCGCAATCCCCCACCCGAGTCAACGGCTCAATGACGTCGCCGCCGGAAAACACCAGACGGTGCACGCCGCCTTCGCGCTTGACCTCCACCTCCAGCCGGGTGGACAGCGCATTGGTTACCGACACGCCAACCCCGTGCAGGCCCCCGGAAAAAGCGTAGGCGCCGCCGTCTTTCTTATTGAACTTGCCGCCTGCGTGCAACCGGGTGAACACCAGTTCCACCACCGGCACGCCTTCTTGCGGATGCAGGCCCACCGGAATGCCGCGGCCATCGTCCTCCACCGACAAGGAGCCATCCTGATGCACCGTCACCGCGATCTTGCGCGCGAAGCCCCCCAAGGCCTCATCAGCGGCGTTGTCTATCACTTCCTGGCAAATATGGGTGGGATCGGTGGTGCGGGTGTACATCCCCGGCCGTTCCTTGACCGGCTCCAAGCCTTTCAGCACCCGTACCGACGACTCATCGTATTGTTGCGTCATGTTTGAATCTTGTTGCTCAGCAAATTACGCCAAACGCCGCGGCCAACGGCCACGGCGCAAAAAAAGACAGCGGGCCATGCCCGCCGTGTCGCTTCGAGGCGCGCGGACGGCGCCGCGTCAATGCGGCTCCTGAGCGCGGCCAAGGCGAGCCAGATAGGCCTCCCTGCTTTCCACTCCGCGCAGGAAGCGCGACAGCTCGGCCAACGCGCGCTCGTACACCTCGCGCTTGAACTCGATCACCGCGTCCACCGGCGCCCAGTATTCGTTCCAGCGCCAGCCGTCAAACTCGGGGTGGCTGCTGGCGCGCAGGCAAACGTCGCACTCGCGCCCCACCAGCTTCAGCAGAAACCAAATCTGCTTCTGCCCCTTGTAACTGCCGCGCCACTCCCGGCGCACCCAGTTGGTCGGCACCTCGTAACGCATCCAGTCGCGGGTGCGTCCCAGTATTTTCACATGTTGCGGCAGCAAACCCACCTCTTCCAGCAGCTCGCGATACATCGCGGCTTCCGGACTCTCGCCTGGCTTGATCCCGCCTTGCGGAAACTGCCAGGAATGCTCCCGCACTCGCTTGCCCCAGAACACCTCATTTTTACCGTTGATGAGGATGATTCCGACATTGGGGCGGTATCCGTCCCGGTCCAGCATTGGAAAACCTGCAATTCATCTAGTTGAACGAATTTTTGCACATTTCGCCCCGCCTTGCCATGGACTCTATCGCCAGCCTCGCAAAGGTTCGACTTCGTCCGGAACTGCGCTGGCGCAAGGATTGCTCAGGCGCGGACTCCCCCAAGAGGCGAAAACGATGCTACGATTCCACGATTAAACGTCAAACCCAACGCTTACATGGCATTTCTGCTAAAAAGATCGTTGCTGGCTCAGCTTCCCAAGCTGCGCATGCAAGCCGACGCCATCACCACCCTGCACCAGACCGCCGACTTCCGCCTTTGCCTGCTGGAAGCGATCGCGCAGGCCCGGCACCGCATCTATATCGCCGCGCTCTATCTGGAGCATGACGAAGCCGGCCAGGAAGTGCTGGACGCGCTGTTCGCCGCCAAACAGCGGCAACCGCAGCTGGATATCCGCGTCATGGTGGACTGGCACCGCGCCCAGCGCGGGCGCATCGGAGAAAGCCAGGACAGCTGCAACGCCGCCTGGTATCGGGCTCAGGCGCTGCGGCACAACGTTGACGTGCCCATTTACGGCATCCCGGTGCAAACCCGCGAGCTGTTTGGCGTGCTGCATCTTAAAGGGCTGATCATTGACGACCAGGTGCTGTACAGCGGCGCCAGCATCAACAATGTCTACTTGCACAAATTGGATAAGTACCGCTTCGACCGCTACCACCTGATTCGCAATCAGGCGCTGACGGATGTGATGTCCAGCTATATGCACGAGCAGTTCTTCAACGATCCCGCGGTATTCCGGCTGGACAAACCGGCGCCGGCCACCCGCAGCATACGCAAGGAAATCCGCGCCTTCCGCGATAAGATCAGCCATAGCCAATACCGGATTGAAAACCCGACAGGCGCGGAAGACGGACTGGCCATCAGCCCGATTGTCGGCATCGGCAAAGGGAATATGCTCAACCGGGTGATTCTGGAACTGGTTGCAAACACCCGCAGTTCGCTGTTCATCTGCACACCCTATTTCAATTTTCCGCGGCCGGTGGTGCTCGCCATCAGCAAGGCGCTGCGCCGCGGCGTGCAAATAGACATCGTCGTCGGCGACAAAACCGCCAATGACTTCTACATTCCGCCCAGCGAGCCCTTCCGCGTCATCGGCGCGCTGCCCTATCTCTACGAAATGAACTTGCGCCGCTTCGCCAAGCGCCAACGCCACTACATCGGCATCGGCCAGCTGCGGGTGCATCAGTGGAAAGACGGCGACAACACCTATCACCTCAAAGGCATGTTCAGCGACCAGCGCTACATGCTGCTGACCGGCAACAATCTCAATCCGCGCGCCTTCCGCCTGGACATGGAGAATGCGTTGCTGATCAGCGACCCCAACGCCGAACTCAAACACCAGAACCAGCAAGAGCAGGAAAACATCTTGCGTCACAGCCGGCAGTTGCTGCATTACCGCGAACTGGAAGACGTTCGAACCTATCCCGAACAAATCAAAAAACTATTGACCCGCCTGAGCCGCGTGCGCATCGACCGCATGCTCAACCTGATGCTGTAAACGCTCTTAACCTGTTTACGATCTGCTGCGCGTCGGCGATACCGCGTTGAAAACCGCTTCGAAATGCTCATGTACCGTGTGTACACTCCGCTTTCTCAGCTGTTTTCGCCTTGTTTCACCTTAGCTCGCTAGATCGTAAACACGTTCTGAAGCCCCCCGCGCGACGGCGGAGAAAACAGGAGGCGCAAAAGCGCATCAGCGTTTCGAAACCGTCGCGTCCCGAATAGGCTCCAAACGTCTCCGCCATTTCCGCCCGCATCGGCCCATATGCTAAAAAGATGAAAGCGCTTAGCAAAACATGGAGCCCGAGATGTCGGCCATCAAGATCAACACCCAAAACCTGAGCATCAGCCACGAGCTGTCGGAAAAGTGGCAGCAGGTGCTGGATCTGCTGGCCAAGATCGTAGACATCCCCGCCGCGCTGATCATGCAGAAGCAGGCGCCTAGCATCAAAGTCTTCCTCTCCAGCCATAGCCAAGGCAACCCGTACGAAGAAAACGAACTGGCCGACCTCGACACCGGCCTGTATTGCGAAACCGTGATGAGCAGCCGCAAGGAACTGCTGGTGCCCAACGCCTTGAAAGACCCCGACTGGGATCACAACCCTGACATCAAGCTGGGTATGATCTCTTATCTGGGCATGCCGCTTATCTGGCCCAATCAGGATATCTTCGGCACCATTTGCGTGCTGGACCGCGTGGAAAATCCCTACAGCCCAACCCACAAGCAATTGCTCAGCCAGTTCCGCTCCATGGTGGAGCGCGACCTGCATCAGGTTTACCACGACATGGCCAGGGAACAAGAGGACGCCATTCTGCGCGCGGACGAGGCCGAACGCGTTAGGCGGGAATTCGAATCGCTGCGAGCCGGAGAGCGGAAAGCGTTACAGGCTTTGCGCGAAAGCGAGGAACGCTGGCACTTCGCACTGGAAGGCGCCGGCGACGGCGTATGGGATTGGGACATCGCCGGCGACGCCGTCTTTCTCTCCCCCCGCTGTCGGCAACTGCTGGGACTGGACGATAAAGACACCGGCGCGTTCAAGCTCTGGCACACCGGCATCCACCCCGACGACCTGCCGACGGTAAAGGCCGACATCACAGCCTATCGGCGCCAAGCAGAAGGCTCATTCACCTCGGAGCACCGTTTCCGCACACAACACGGCTGGATCTGGCTGTTGAGCCGCGGCATGGTGGTGAGCCGCGACGAGCAGGGGCGGCCGTCGCGCATGATAGGCACCTACTCTGACATCAGCCAGCGCAAGCAGGCGGAATCCGAGCTGCAACAGCTCAATAGCCACTTGGAAGACCGCGTCGCCAAGCGAAGCGCCGAGCTCAAACAGGCCATGCAGCAAATCAGCATTGCGGAAAAACAGACGGCGCTCGCCCGCATGGTCGCCGGCATGGCGCATGAATTGAACACGCCGATAGGAAATATTCTGCTTAGCGCTTCCGTATTGCACGCGGACCTCACGTCCATCATCCACGCAGACGAAGCCAAGCAACTCTCGCGCGGCAATCTGCAAGCCTTTCTGCGCAAGGCGGTCGAAACCAGCGAATTGTTGCAAAGAAACAGCGAGCTGGCCGGGGATCTGATCAGCCGCTTCAAGCTGATTGCCTCCGATCAACTCAAGCAACCCAAGCGCGCGTTCAAGCCCGCTCAAACCATTGCCCAATTGACCCGCGCCCTGCTTCCGCCGGAGCACTATCCCGATATCCAGCTAACACTGGACGCGCCTCATGATCTACAGATCGAGAATTATCCGGGCGCTTTGGAACAGCTGCTGTCCCATCTCATCGCCAACAGTCTTGCCCACGGCTTCAACGAGCACGACCACGGCCGCATAGACATCCAGTTGCAAGCGCAGCAAGAAACGCTGCTGCTGCGCTATTCAGACGACGGCAAGGGTATTGCGCCAGAGCTGCAACACAAGGTTTTCGACCCCTTCTTCACCACGCAAATGGGACAGAGCGGCGTGGGGCTGGGACTCGCCATGGTGCACAACATCGTGCACACCATACTGAAAGGCGAGATTCGGCTAGACAGCGCACCGGGACAAGGCGCCAGCTTCACCATCCGCTTCCCTCCCAACCAACACTGAACCGCAAGGCGGACCGTCCCAGACGCGCGAAAGCCTCCCATGGGGAGGCTTGGCAAGATCTGAACACCAATGCAAAAGCCCAGCTCGTCTGAGCTGGGCTTCGCAATCGGGCGTCTGGCGGTGTCCTACTTTCACATGGCGAATGCCACACTATCATCGGCGCTAAGGCGTTTCACGGTCCTGTTCGGGATGGGAAGGCGTGGGACCACCTCGCTATGGCCACCAGACATAAACTGGTACAAACTAGAAGAAGCCTGGGCTGATCTTTGATCAGCCCACATATATTCGGTATTCAATTGTGTCGCACATCCACACTTCGTCGCTCAGTCTCCCAAGCCACTCAAATGATAGGAT
>NZ_JONK01000017.1 GCF_000711885.1 Chromobacterium haemolyticum DSM 19808 | reverse complement strand
TCAAGCGGGTGCAAAGCCTGCTGTGCGACAGCGGTTACGTGGGCCAGCCCTTCGCGCAGGGAGTGCGGGAGATTCTGGGCGGGTATGTGACGGTACAGATCGCGAAGAGAAGCGAGCTGCATACGTTCAAGGTGATGCCAAAACGATGGATTGTGGAGCGCAGCTTCGCTTGGTTGGAAAAGAGCAGAAGGCTGTGGAAGAACTGTGAGCGGAAACTCAATACCAGCTTGCAGTTCATCCACTTGGCTTTCCTGGCTCTATTGCTCCGGAGATCGTAAACAGGTTCTTAGAGCGGCGGGCTTCAAACGGCGGCTTCCGCCGCCAGCTGCTCATCGCACACTGCCTTGACGCAGGCGCGCAGCCATTGCTGCGCAGGGTCCGCGTCCAGACGCGGATGCCAGATCATGGAGATGGTGATCTCCGCCACCGTCAGCGGCAACGCGAAACTGTGTAGGCCGGCGCGCAGACGGCCGGTATGACGTTCCGGCACGGTGGCGATCAGGTCGCTGGCGCTGGCCAGCGCCAGCGCGGTGGCGAAGCCGCCCACGGTAACCGCGACATCGCGGCTCAGACCTTGCGCGCTCAGCGCTTCGTCCACCGGCCCAAGCAGTCCGCCGCGGCGGGCCACCATCACATGGCGGCCGGCGGCGTAGCGGGCGGCGTCGATGGCGCCGGTCGCCAGCGGGTGGCCGGCGCGTACCGCGCCGACGAAGCGGTCGCGGAACAGCATGCGTACCCGCAACTCCGGCCCGGCTTCGTGGCCCACCACTCCAGTGTCCAGATCCACCGCGCCGTCGCGCAGCGGCGCGTTGTCCTTGTCGCGCTTGGGCAGAAAGTGCAGCCGCACGCCCGGCGCCTCGCCTTGCAGCCGCTCCAATAGCCGCGGTCCGAAGTTCTCGGCGAAACCGTCGCTGCAGCGCAGCGTGAAGCTGCGTTGCAAACTGTCCAGCCGCAGCGTCCCGGCCGGGCGCAGCGCGCTTTCGGCGTCCAGCACCAGGGCATGCACCCGCTCGCGCAGCTCCAGCGCGCGCGGCGTCGGCGTCAGGCCCCGCCCGGCGCGCACCAGCAGCGGGTCGCCGGTGACGTCGCGCAGCCGCGCCAGCGCCCGGCTCATCGCGGAGGGGCTGAGCCGCAGGCGTTGCGCGGCGCGGGCCACGCTGCCTTCGCTCAGCAGCGCGTCCAGGGTGATCAGCAGATTGAGGTCGGGCATGGACATGGCCTCACCTTAGCACAAGGATATATGGCGTCAAACGCAACTATTCAGTGCAAACCATGCGTCTTCCGCCCGCTATGGCGGCGGCGTAGCCTGTGTCGAGTCCGTGTTGACGGCCCCGGCGTTTCGGGGCCGGACGCGGCGGGGAGTCGTCGTCATGCCTGTTTCCACATCTTCCACATCTTCCGCCGCGCTGGCCGGCCTGGCGCTGGCGATTCTGCTGGCGTCTCTGGGCGGCAGCGTCGCCAATGTCGGCCTGCCGGCGCTGGCCGCTGCTTTCCGGGTCAGTTTCCAGCAGGCGCAATGGGTGGTGCTGGCGTATCTGTTGCTGATCACGCTGGCCAGCGTCAACGCAGGCCGGCTGGGTGATCAATTCGGTCGTCGACGCGCGTTGTTGGCGGGCATCTGCCTGTTCGTCGCGGCTTCGGCCGGCTGCGGCGCGGCCACGGCGTTTTGGGCGCTGATCGCCGGGCGGGCCTTGCAGGGCGTCGGCGCGGCGTTGATGTTGGCTCTAGGCATGGCTTTTGTCGCGGACATCGCGCCTGGCGACAAAGTGGGACGGGCGATGGGGCTATTGGGCGCCATGTCCGCCGTCGGCACCGCGCTGGGGCCGTCGCTGGGCGGCGCGCTGATCGCGGGTTTTGGCTGGCGCGCGATGTTCTGGCTCATGCTTCCGCTGGGAGCGCTGGCTTTCGCGCTGGCCTGGCGCGCGCTGCCGTCGGAGCGCGGCTCCGTTGCCGAGCGCGCCGGTTTCGACATTGCCGGCAGCGGCTGGCTGGCGCTGACCCTGGCCGCTTGCGCGCTGGCCATGACTCTGAAGTTCGGCCAGGGGCTCGGGCATTTCGGCGTGTTCAATATCGCCTTGTTGCTGGCTGCCGCCGTCGGTTGCGGGGGCTTTGTCCGGGCCGAGTCCAAGGCCGCCGCACCCTTGCTGAACCTGGCCCTGCTGCGCGATCCGGCGTTGGCCGCCGGCTTGTTTAGCAACGCCTTGGTGTCCACGGTGATGATGGCCTCTCTGGTGGTGGGCCCCTTCTATTTGACGCGCGGCCTGGGGTTGGACACCGCAGGCGTCGGTTTGGCGATGTCGGCGGGGCCGATGGTGGCGGCCTTGAGCGGTGTGCCGGCCGGACGGATGGTGGATCGATATGGCTCGGGCACCGCGGCGCGCTGCGGTTTGGCGGGCATGGGCGCCGGCGCGTTGGCGCTGGCTCTGCAACCGTCCGGCCTGGGCCTGGCCGGTTATTTATTGCCGCTGATGCTGATGACCGCGGCCTACGCCGTATTCCAGGCCGCCAACAATACCCAGGCGTTGACCGGCGCGGCGGCGCGGCAGCGCGGCCTGGTGTCCGGCTTGCTCAATCTGTCGCGCAATTTGGGTCTGATTACCGGCGCGTCCTTGATGGGGGCGGTGTTTGCCGCGGCTTGCGGAGCTGCGGACATCGCCGCCGCCGCGCCGCCGCAAGTGACCGCCGGCACGCGCGCCGCCTTCGGCCTGGCGGCGGCACTGATGCTGGCCGCGTTGTTGGCGTCGGCGCGCGGGCGCGGAAAGACCGCGCCCTGCTGACGGCACGTTGTCAGCAGGGGGGTTTTAGACTGGCGTGGTCCGGCGGCGAGGACCGCGGCCGGCACCCATTTCAGGAGAAAGACATGAGCCTGGCCCCCAAGCCCAATCTGCAATTGATCTATGTTGCCGACATCCTGCGCTCCACCGCGCTGTACCGACGCCTGTTCGCTGCCGAGCCGGTGTTTGTTAGTCCGCGTTACGTCGCCTTTGATGCCGGCGGCGAGGCCTTGTTCGCGTTGTGGAGCGGCGCAGGCGAGCCGGATGCCGATGTCCCGAGATTTGTTGAAACCGGTATCATGCTGGCATCCGGCGCGGAGGTGGACCAGCTCTATCAAGCCTGGCGCGACGATCCCGATTTGCGCATCGCGCAGCCGCCGAGCACCGAAGTCTTTGGCCGCACCTTTGTGGCGCTGGACCCGGACGGGCATCAGATCCGGGTGTGCCAACGGGATTGAAGGCTGCCGGGAACGGCCCCGTTTCAGAACGTTTTTACGATCTCGCGAGCAAGAGCGAGACAAGGCGAAAACGGCTGAGAAAGCGGAATGTACGCGTGGTACATGAGCATTTCGAAGTGGTACTCACCGTGGCAAGTTTCACGAAGCGCAGCAGATCGTAAACAGGTTCTTAGCTTGAACTGGACGCCGTGGAGGAGGCCTCGGGCTGATGCAGGCCAAAGCTCAGGCCGCCCGGCGCATGGCATTGTGCGAACTTGCCGAAGCCCGGCTCTTCCGCTATGCCCCCGTCGACTTGGCCGCCCAAGGCCCGCACCCGCTCAACGGCCGCAGCCAGGTCCGGCACCTGAAAAAAGAGATCGATCCGTGGCGCGGCTTCGCCTCCATGCAGGCCGGCTTTGATCGAGCCGGCTTGAAACCAGCCATCGCCCTCCGTGCCCATGGGGTGGAAGCTCCAGCCGAAGAGTTCGGCGAAGAAGACCCCGACAGAGCTGGCGTCTGCGGCGCCGATCTCAATGTAGGAAACAGGTGATGCCATAAGAATCTCCTTAGGAGTTAAAAAGCCTATCGGCCTATTTCAACAACCTAAATGATTATAGATCGCATCAGCTTGGGGCGATGGCTTCCAACTCCACTTGCAATAGCGCGAGCGGCCGCGCGGCGTGCAGCCGCAGCGTTTCGCCGCGGCGGGCGACGGCGGCGTCCCAGGCCGCCAGCGGCATCAGATGGCCGTTTTGCAGGATTTGCGCGCCATCCTCAAGCGCCAGCAGCAAAATCAGCTCGGCATCGGCTCGCAGCTCCAACGCGTCGTCCACTGTCAGATAGTCCAGTCGCGATTGGTAGCGACCGCGCCGCGTCATCACGTTGAAATCAGTCAGCGGGCCGTCCAGCAGCCGGCTTTGCGCCGGAGTTTCCCCTGCGAAGGCCAGCGGCGCGTCGCCGGGCGTAAGCCGCAGGCTGTCCCGCCCGTCCAGTTTCAGTTCCAGCCCCGCGCCTTGCAGGATCAACAGCTGGCGGTCCACCCCGTCGAAGCGCGAGAACGGCCCGTCGCTGGCCACGCTGGCCAGGCTGACGCGGTAGTCGAAATCGTCCAGGCCGGCCCCGGCGGGGGAGATCAATAATTGCCGAGTGCTGCCGCCGCCGTTTTTCCATGGGCTGGGCGGGCAGTCTTGCAGGCGGATGAGCGTCATGGCGGGCCTCAATGCAGGTAGTTGATGATCCAGGCGTGGAAGGGAATCGCCACCAAGTCTATCAGCACCGCGCCGCACAGCGGGATGATCAGGAAAGCCTTGTACGAGGTGGCGCCGTGCCTTTGGCACACCGCGCTCATATTGGCCACCGCGTTGGGCGTGGCGCCCAGGCCGTGCCCCATCAGGCCGGCGCACATCACCGCCGCGTCGTAGTTCTTGCCCAGCAGGCGGAAGGCGATGAAGACGCTGATCGCCGTCAGCGCGACCACCTGCAAGGACAGCACGCCCAGGAGCGGCAGGGCCAGGTCGTACAGCTCCCAGATCTTCAAACTCATCATCGCCATGGTCAGGAAGACGCCCAGAGAAATGTCCGCGATGGCGTCAATGGCGGCGGCATTGAGCCGGACCAGCCGCACGCGGTCGTTCAGATTGCGAAACACGATGGCGGCGAACATGGCGCCTACATAGGCGGGCAGCACGAAGTCCCAGCGCTGCTGCACCTGGCTGGCGATCAGCGTGCCGGCGGTCATCAAAACCAGTATCAGGCCCATGGAGGAGATCAGGGAGTCGCTGTTGACGGTAATGTTGGCTTCGTGATCGTGATAAGCCGGCGCTTGCATGGCGCTGGCCTCGGCTTGTATCGGCAATTGGTGACGGCGGATCAGCCAGCTGGCCAGCGGTCCGCCCAACACGCCGCCGGCGATCAGGCCGAAGGTGGCGGAGGCCAGCGCCACCGCGGTGGCGCCCTGGGTGCCGAGTTGTTCCGCCATCGGGCCGAAGGCCGCCGCCGCGCCGTGGCCGCCTTCCAGCGACACCCCGCCCGCCATCACGCCCAGCGTGGGGTCCAGGCCGAACATGGCCGCCGCTCCGGCGCCGAACACGTTCTGAAACACCGCCAGCGCCCAACAGATGCCCAGATAGATCAGCAGGGCGCTGCCGCCGGTGCGCAGCAGCGCCAGGCTGCCGCCTATGCCCACCGTGGTGAAGAAGGCCACCATGAAGGGCGTTTGCAAGGTGGTGTCAAAGCTGACGGCGGCGATGCCGCTCTCGCGCAGCAGCAAGACGGCGATGGAGACGGCGAATCCGCCTATCACCGGAGCCGGGATGCAGAAGCGTTCGAAAAAGCGCACATGGCGCTTGAGCCAGTAGCCGGCCAGCAGGGCCGTCACCGCCAGCGCGGTGGTGGCGATCAAATCCAGTTTCCATTGCTGCATGGTTTCTCCTTTGCAAAGGTGCGGTTTGCCGCTGTGCCGCGGCTTGTTGCGCCAAGCCTTGGGCCTGGCGGATCTTTTAGAGCCTGTTCACGATCTCGCGAGCAAGAGCGGGACAAGATGAAAACGAGCAAAAAAGCGGAATGGTCGAGTGGTACATGAGCAATTTGAGCTTGTACTCACCGTGCAACGCTTCACGAAGCGCAGCAGATCGTGAACAGGTTCTTAGAGGGGCCTCGTCAGCCGGTGTATAAGCCGCGCGGCGGTCCGCGCGGTCAGTTGGTCCTGGTCCAGCTCCGGGTTGAGTTCGGCGATATCGGCCAGCCGCAATTTGCCGCTGGCGCGGATGACGTCGATCAGCGTTTCCAGCGTGGCCAAGGGCACGCCCAGCGCCGCCGGCGCGCTGACGCCGGGCGCTTGCGCCGCCGGCAGCGCGTCCAGGTCTATGGTCAGGTACAGGTCGTCGCAGGGCGCGATGAAGTCCCGCAGCGTTTGCAGCGGCTGTTCCAGCCGCCACGGTTGCAGCTCTTCGTCGAACAGCAGTTGGGCGTCCAATTGTTGGGCGGTGGCGAACAGCGCGGCGGTATTGGCGGTTTCCGCCACGCCGGCGCACAAGTAATGAAAGGACCAGCCGCGTTGCTCGCAGTCGGCGGCGATCTGGGCGAAGGGGGTGCCGGAGGAGGCGCGCGGGCTTTGGCGCAGGTCCAAGTGAGCGTCGATGTTGACGATGCCAATGCGGGGCGCACGGCCGGCGGTTTCCAGGTGACGGGCTAGCCCAAGAAAGCTGCCGTAAGCCACCTCGTGGCCGCCGCCGAGCACGATGGGGAACTGGCCGGCGTCCAAGAGGCCGGCCACCTGTCGGCCCAATTCGGCCTGAGCGGCTTCCAGTTCGTCGTTCAAGCAATGGACGTCGCCGGCGTCGTAGGCGGTTTGCTGCTGATGCCAGGCCAGGTTGGCCAGCGCCCGGCGGATGGCGCGCGGCGCGGCGGCCGCGCCCGGACGGCCCTGGTTGCGGCGCACGCCGGCATCGCAGGCAAAGCCCAGCAGGGCGAAGCCGGCGGCGGCGCCGGGCTGCCATGGGCGCACGCGTTGATGCCAGCGGCGAGCCAGTTCGCCTTCGGCGTCGATGCGGCCGCTCCAGGCCGCGGGAGGAGTGTATTGCGTCATGCTCGGTCTTTCGGTTTGGGGCCGCTCAGTCGCAGCCCAGATAAGCGCTGATGTTGCGCGCGGCCTGCCGGGTTTGCTCCACCAATTGGGCGCGGCGTTGGGCGCGTCCGGAGGGCGCCATCAGCGTCAAGGCGCCCAGCAGCTTGCGGCGGCCCTGCAGCAAGGGGGCGCTGACGCCCCAGATGCCGGGGTCGATGGCGCTGTCGCTGGTGGCGTAGCCTTGGCGGCGCACCTCGGCCAGCGTCTGGCGCAAGGTTTCGTGTTCCTCCGGCGGCAGCATGCTGTCCAGGGAGGCCTGGCTTTGCGCTGCCGGCATGAAGGCCAACAAGGTCAGCGCCGACGCTCCGCGCGCCAGCGGCTGCCCCTTGCCGGCGGCGAAGGCGCAACGCAGCGTCTGCTGGCTTTCCATCATCTCGATGCAAATCACCTGCTGGCGGGTGGCCACCATCAAGGCCACTGTTTCATTGCTTAGCCGCGCCAGACGCTGCATTTCCGGACGCGCTTGCGCCGCCAGCGTGTTGTGCTGCTGAAACCCCATCGCCAACTGCAGGCCCAGCGGGCCGGCGTGGTAGGCGCCGTCCTCGCCGGGCTGCAGCAGTCCCCACTGGCTCAAATGGGTTAGCTGGCGGTATAGCGTGGACGGCGGCAAGGCCAGTCTCCGCGCCATTTCCTTGGCGCTCAGCGGCTGGGGCGAGGCCGCCACCAGTTGCAGGGTTTGCAGCAGACGATCGGAGGAAGAACTGAGGGTGGGCATGTCTGGTCCTTATTAGGATTTTCTAACCTTATCTATTGCGACTGTCGCGAAGAAGCCTGGTTTCTCATGTGGCGGTAATTGCCTGGAGATTTTTGTTTTTCATTCCCGTATTGCGGGAAATGCGGCTTTGGACGGAGGGCGGGGACGGCTGGCGCGGACTGGCGGCCATGGTTTACACTGCCGGCCTATATCCGCTATGGATGAAAGAGAAGCCGTTCCCTCTAGGCGAAGCGGCGACGACGCGGAACGCGCCGACTGTGGAACGGTTCCGCGCCATCATTAAAGAAAGGAGGTAAATATGGTTCAGTTTGCGCGCCCAGAAATGTTGGCTCGCTTGTATGGCACATTTGCCGGCTCTTGCCCGAGTTCCATCGCGCTGCGATAACCGGGTCGGAGCAAAGCCACTCTTCATTTCGAGTTTTACTCGCCGAGTCTTTTCCGACTCTCATGTTGTCGCCAGCGCTCCTGTTGACAGGGACTTTCACGTCCCAAAGAAACGAGAGCAAGAGCATGACAACCCTGATTTCCGCGCAATCCTTGCAACTGGACGCCGGCCACGGCCCGCTGTTCCAGGACCTTTCCTTTACCGTAAAACTGGGCGACCGCATCGGCCTGCTGGGCCATAACGGCTGCGGCAAGAGCAGCTTGCTCGGCGTGTTGGCCGGCCAGCGAGAAGCCAATGCCGGCATGGTGCAATACGCCGGCCTGTGCCGGCTGCAATATGTGGAGCAACACCTGCCGGCGCGGCTGGCGGCCTTAAGCGCGCGCGCGGCGCTGCTGGAGGCGGTGGATCGCCAGCCGGAGCAGCATTGGCGGGTGGACAGCCTGCTGGACGAACTGGAGTTGTCGGCCGCGGCCGATACCCCGGCCGCCAGCCTCAGCGGTGGTCAGCACACCCGGCTGCTGCTGGGGCGCGCGGTGCTGCGCCAGCCCAATCTATTGCTGCTGGACGAGCCCAGCAACCACCTGGACCTGCCGTCGCTGCTGTGGCTGGAAGACTTTCTGCGCCGCTGGCAGGGCGGCTTCATCTTGGTGTCCCACGACGCGCGGCTGCTGGACGCCGTGACTTCGCACAGCTGGATTCTTCGCGACCAGCGCTTGTACCGCTTTGAACTGCCGTGCAGCCAGGCGCGGGCCGCGCTGGCGGAGGCCGACGACGCCGCTCGCGCGCGGCGCGCCGGCGAGCAAAAAGAAATCGACCGCCTGACCGTCAGCAGCAAGCGCCTGGCGGTCTGGGGCCGCGAGCACGACAATGAAAAACTGGTGCGCAAGGCCAAGTCCATGCAGAAGCGGGTGGAGAGGCTGAAGGAGGAGCAAGCCTTCGTCAGCCGCGGCAGCCCATGGCGCTTGCGGCTGCAAGGCCTGCCCTTGGCGGCGGACCGCTTGCAGGTCTTCGAAGGCCTGCGGGTGCGCGCCGCGCCGGGCCTTCCAGCGCTGCTCGAGGCCGACGAGTTGAGCTTGCGCAGCGGTGACAAAGTCGCCCTGCTCGGCGCCAACGGCGCGGGCAAGTCGTCTTTGCTGCGCCAGTGTTGGCGGGACTGGCTGCAAGGCGAGGCCGGCGCTGGTTGGAGGCCGCACCCGGCGGCGCGCATCGCTTATTACGACCAGTCGCTGCGCCGGCTGGACGACGCGGCTACGCTGCCGGACGCGCTGTATTCGTTCGCGCCGCTGAGCGACGCGGAGCGGAGGCAGGCGCTGATTTCCGCCGGTTTCGCCTATGCGCGCCACGGCCAGACCGTGGCCACCCTCAGCGGCGGGGAGCGCGCGCGGCTGTTGTTCCTGGCGCTGTCGCTGGCCAGCTACCACCTGTTGTGGCTGGACGAGCCGACCAACCATCTTGATCTGGACGGCAAGCGCGAGCTGGCCGAGGAGCTGGCTGGTTTTGCCGGCGGTTTCCTCTTGGTGTCGCACGACCGCGAGCTGATCGAGCAATCGTGCAACCGCTTCTGGGTGGTCAGCGACGGCCGGCTGCGAGAGTGGCCGGACGCCGCCGGCGCCTACGCCCAGCTGTTCAGCCCGCCGGCTGTCGCGGCCGCGACCGAGCCGCCGCCGACAGTGGGAGAAGCGCCCGCCCCAAGCGGAGCGGAGCGGCAGTTGGAGCGCTTGTATCAGCTGGAGGCGCTGTTGAGCGCGGACCTGGCGCGCAAGCCCAAGCATCAGAAGCCGCAATTGCAGCAGCAATGGCGGCGGGAGATGGGCGCCTTGGAACGGGAGCTAGGCTTGTAACGCGAAGGGCGGCGTTAAAAACGCCGCCCGTTCGTCGCCCGTTCGGCCGTTTCGTCCATCGCCCCGGGCGTTTCGTCGCAAGCCGCTATCGGCCGCGTTTGGCGCTGGCTACAGTGAGCAGCGTTAACCACAACGCATCACTAGGAGCTAGACATGGACCGGGAAAAACACGCGGAAGCTTTGGATGGACTGAGCGGCGTCAAGCACAAGATCACCATTTACTGGCGGCTTTATGTAGACTGGCTGGCCGGGCTTGGCTGGGGGCGGCTGGCGCTGATCTCCCTGCTGGCCTTGATTTTGAGCGGCGTGCTGGCGCTGAGCGGTGCCGTGGTTTTTTTGATACTGATGTCCTTCCTGGTCAAGGCCTGCGTTGCGCCGAAACCGTCGAAGCCGGCGGCGCTGACGGAGAGGACCGAGGAAGAAATGAAGCAAGACCGGGGGGCGTATCATGGATAGGCAAAGACATGCGGAGGCGCTGGCGGGCATTGACCTCGTCAGCCACAAGGCCTCCATCTACTGGTGGCTGTTTTTCGATTGGCTGGCCATCGTCGGCTGGGGGCGGCTGCTGTTGATCTGCTTCTTGGGACTGATCATGGGCGGCATCATCGGAGTGCCGGTGCTGGCCTTTTTCCTGGGCGTGGCTGTCTGCGTTGTCAAGATCGTGGCCGGCGGCAAGCGTCGGGCGGAGCTGCGCGCGGACGAGGCGGTGGTTCGCAGCCAGCAAGCGGAGGAACTGGCCGAGGTGGAGGCGCTGCAACGCCAGTTGGCGGAAGCGCGGATGGGAGCGCTGCAGGCGCAGATCGAGCCGCACTTCCTGTTCAACACTTTGTCCTCGGTGTGCCAATTGATGGAAACCGCGCCGGAGCGCGCCTTGCTGATGCAGAAGGCGCTGATCCGCTACCTGCGCTCCTCGCTGCCGGAATGGCGGGATTCTCCAGCGGAAACCAGCCTTGGCCAGCAACTGGAGTTGTCGCGCGCTTACCTGGACATCATGCAGTTGCGCATGGAGGACCGGCTGCGGGTGAGGCTGGAGGTGCCGGAGTCGCTGCTGGATGCGCGCTTTCCGGTGATGATGCTGCAAACTTTGGTGGAAAACGCCATCAAGCACGGCCTGGAGCCCAAGGCCGAGGGCGGCGACATCGTCATTGGGGCCAAGGTGCTGACCGGCGAATTATTAGTGACGGTGAGCGACAGCGGCGTCGGTTTTCCGGAGCAGCCTGGGCAGGGCATGGGTTTGAGCAATATCCGTGAACGGCTGGCCATGCTGCACGGCGAGCGCGCGCAATTGCAGTTGGAAGTGTTGCCGGAGGGCGGCACCCGCGCCACCATAGCCCTGCCGTTCGCGCTGGTGTGAGCGGCTAGCCTGGCGGAGGACAGCGATTGATGACGAAACTAAGCGCGGTGATCGCCGACGACGAGCGCCTGATGCGAGAGCAACTGCGCATGGCCTTGCAGAGAGTGTGGCCGGAGTTGAGGATAGTGGCGGAGGCCCATGACGGCGCCGAGGCGGTGGAACGGGTGCGCGAGCACCGGCCCGACCTCGCCTTCCTGGATATCACCATGCCGGTGCAGAACGGCATCGCCGCCGCGATGGAGATCGACGGACTGTGTCCGGTGGTGTTTGTCACCGCCTACGATCAGTACGCGATCAAGGCCTTCGAGGAAGGCGCGGTGGACTATCTGCTCAAGCCGGTGGAGGACGAGCGGCTGCTACGCACGCGTCAGCGCTGGGAGCAGCGGCAATTGGCGCTGCCGTCGCACTGGCAGGCCTCCTTGCAGCAACTGAGCCGCCAGTTGGCGCGGCCGGACTACCTCCGCTGGATCAAAGCCTCGGTGGGCAACAGCCTGCGCATGATCAGCACCAGCGAGGTGTTATTCTTTCAGTCCGACGAAAAATATACCCGGGTGCAGACCGCCGGTTGCGAGGCCTTGATCCGCATGCCGATCAAGGAGCTGTTGCAGGCGCTGGACCCGGACGAATTCTGGCAGATTCACCGCTCCACCCTGGTGCGGGTGGACGCCATCGAACAGATCAAGCGCGACGACGGCCAGCGCGGCCTGTTGCTGCAATTGCGCGGCTATGCGGAGCCGCTGGAAGTCAGTCGCAGCTACGCCCATCTATTCCAGCGTATGTGAACGGTCCGCCGCAGCCGGCATGAAAGCTGCTTGTCCATGCCCATGATCCAATGGGAGACAGAAATGATGCGTATCAGACTCGCACCGGCGCTGGCGGCCGGCGATTACTCGCGCTTAAGCGCTTTGTTGGCGGACAGCGTGGCCGGCGGCGCTTCAGTGGGTTTTCTCGCGCCCTTGCGGGTATCGGAGGCCGCCGCCTATTGGGCGCAGGTGGACGCGCTGCTGGGCGCGGGCTTGCAATTATGGCTGGCGGAGGAGGACGAGGCGTTGTTGGGCTGTGTGCAGCTGGCGCCTTGTCAGCGCGGCAACGGCCGTCACCGCGCCGAGGTGCAGAAACTGCTGGTGCATTCCGCATGCCGCGGCCGCGGCGTGGCGCGCCAATTGATGGCGACGCTGGAAGATCATGCACACAAACAGGGCATCCGCCTGTTGGTATTGGATACCGAGGCCGGCTCCGGCGCGGAAGAGGTCTACCGCAAACTGGGCTGGAGCAAGAGCGGGGAGATCCCGGATTACGCCGTCAGCCCGGACGGGCGTCTGCATCCCACCGCTTATTACTTCAAGTGCTTGTGACGCGTTGACGGACCGCTCGCAGAGGCGGCCACGGTGCGGTTTTTCAGCTTGCGGCGATGGCGGCCAGCGCGTCGTGCACCGCGGAGACAACCCGCTCTGGCTCGGAGAGCTGCGGAAAATGGCCGCTGCGGGCGGCGATGACGTGGCGGCCGCGCGGCGACAATGCCGCCAGCCGGCGCTGGCCTTCGGCGCGCGCGTCCAGCACCGCTCTGGGGGTTAGCCAGGACAAGCTTGGCGCGCCGCCGCTGATCACGCACAGGGGGATGTCGGGGAAGGGCGGCGCTTCGGCGATCTGCTCCGCGCTGCGTCTGAGGTGCCCGGTTTCGTTCAGGGTATCGCGGTCCTGAGCCAAGTCCAAGGCCCGGCGCATCAACTGGCCCAGCCGCCCCCGGCGCGCGTCCAGCGCGCTGATGTCTTCCGGCGCCGCGGCGTCCAGCAATACGGCGGCGGCCACTTCGCCGGCGTAGCTGCGGGCGAACAGATTGGCGATCAGGCTGCCCAGCGCATGGGCCACCAGCACATAGGGCGGGGTCAGGCCGGCCTTGAACAGCAGCGCGCGCAAGGTTTCCATCATCGCGGCGCTGGTCTGAGCTTCGCGAGTGTTGCCGCTGTTGCCGATGCCGCAGCGGTTGTAGGCGAACACGCCGCTGAGCGCTTCCAGCCCCGGCAGCACTTTGTACCAGCTTTCCATCGGCGCGCCGGCATCGTTGATCAACACGATGGGCGGCGTCGCGTCGCCGACGGCGATGTACTCCATGGCGACGCCGTCGATGGCGGCGATGAGCTTTGGGGGCAGGGTGGTCATGGTGCAAGCCGGCGGCGGTCGCCGAAAAATAGTCTATCCAATTGTTTTTGTAAGTGAAAAATTAATTCAGTTCCTGAAAGTCATTATGGAATCGAATTTTCCGGCGCCAAAGGAAGCGGAGCCCGCCCGCCGTCTGTAGCGTGGCGGCAACTTGCGCGCGGATTTGCCGTTGGTCAAGGAAATGGAGAATGGCGGCGCCGTCCCGCTTGAGGCGGCTTTCCGGCCAGTGGTATGTTTGTGGTATTCCCGGCCCGGCCGCGCGCCGCGCCGTTTGATTCTCCATTTCTCCAGGTGGCGATGATGTCCAAACCCCGTGCCGTATATTTGCAGTCGGGCGGTCCGACTGCGGTGTTGAACGCTTCCGCGCAGGGCGCGATTGAAACCGCGCGCAAGCGCGGCCTGTCGATGTACGGCGCTTTCGACGGTCTGGCCGGCTTGCTGGAGGACCGTTTGTGCGATACCGACGCGGTATCGGACGAGGCCATCGCCCAACTGGCCTTCATGCCCGGCGGCAGCTTCGGCGTCAGCCGGCGGATGATAGGGAGCTTCGCCGAGGCCGGCGACGACTGGAGACGGCTGCGCGAGGTTCTGGCCCGGCACGACATCCATTATCTGCTGGTCAACGGCGGCAACGGCTCGTTGGGCTGCGCCGAACGGCTGGCGGAATTTGAACGCCACATGGGCTACCCGCTCAAGGTGGTGGGCATTCCCAAAACCATAGACAACGACCTGGTGGGCACAGACAACAGTCCCGGCTACGGCTCCTCCGCCAAATTCCTGGCCAGCGCGATGCGTGAAGTGGGCCTGGATATGACCAGCATGGGCTGGGGCCGGGTGTTCATCATGGAAACCATGGGCCGTCACACTGGCTGGCTGGCGGCGGCCTGCGCGGCGGCGGCGCGCAACGAACGCGAAGCGCCGCATTTGCTGCTGCTGCCGGAAGTGGCTTTCGACGCCGAGCGTTTCCTCGCCGCGGTGGACGACAGGTTGGCGCGCTTCGGTCAATGCGCGATCGCTGTGGCGGAGGGCATCACCGACGCCGACGGCCGCTTTGTCGCCGAAGCCAAGAAATCAGAGGTCTACGGCCATGAGCAATTGGGCGGCGCCGGTCACTGGATCGCCCAGCTGCTGTTGCGCGAACGCGGCATTTCCGCGCATGTGGCGCAGGTGGATTATCTGCAGCGAGCCGGCGGCCATTTGGGGTCCAGCATGGATGTGCGCCAGGCCTACATCATGGGCGAGCGGGCGGTGGAGTGGCTGCTGGCCGGCAAAAGCGGGGTGATGGCCGGCATCAAGCGCATCCAGAACCATCCCTATTGCTGGGATGTGGAGGAGGTGCCGCTGGCGGTGGTGGGGGATCAGGAGAAGCGGCTGCCGCCGGAGTTCATCGGCGCCGACGGTTTCAGCGTGACGCCCGCCTTTCTCGATTATGTGCGCCCCTTGATGGAGGGAGAGCGGATTCCACCGTTCAAGGACGGATTGCCGGACTACCGGCCCATTGCCTGGCCCAAGGTGTGAGCGTGATTGAGAAAAACCCGGCGGAAGCCGGGTTTTTTATTGCCGGGACGCCGTCGTCGCGCGCCTGTTCGCCTTAGACCAGCTGCCTGAACGGCGTGGGTGTTGTTTACCGAATCTTTGTTGCCCCAGCGGTTTCTTGATGGGGAGCGTGCGGGCAGCGGCCGGAGAGTTGAGCGGTTCAAACTTGGCGGAGCGTGGCATTAAAACCGCTTTGAAATGCTCATGCGTCAGCGTCACGTTCAGTCTGGTTGCTCATGCTCGTGGAAGGCGAGCAGAGCCAACAGGCTGATACTGGTGCAAAACATCAGATACCAGGAAGGGGCCAGCGCGCTGCCGCTGACGCTGATCAGCCAGGTGACGATGAATTGGGCGAAGCCGCCGAACAGGGTGACGCCGCTGGCGTAGATGATGGCTAGCCCCGTGGCCCGATTGCGGCGCGGAAAGGCTTCCATGATCAACAGGAGGCCGGCCGGGCCGCTGAGTGTCAGCAAGCTGGTGAGCAGGACGACGGTGAGCAGAGCGCTGGGTAGGCCGGGTTGGGCCTGGATCAAGGCGAAGCAGGGCCACACCGCTAGCAGGCTGAGCAGGTTGAAGCCAAGCAGCAGCGGTTTGCGGCGGCGCAAGCGGTCGGCCAAGCGGCCGGCCAGAGGGGACAGCAGCATGAGGGCCAAGCCGGCGCTGCAGCCGGTGATCAGCGCGTTGGCCGGCGGCAGGCCCAGCACCTTGATCATGTAGGACGGCATATAGTGCGCCACGATATACATATTGGCGGTTCCGCCCAGGATGAGCAGGCCGCCCAGCAGCAGCGTGCGGCGCTGGGCGCGGATCAAGGAACCCAGGCTTTGTTGCGGCGCCGCGTCCTGGTGATGGGTTTCATCCAGATGGCGACGGATGTACAGACCGACCGGGGCAATCAACAGCCCTAACAGAAAGGGCAAGCGCCAGCCCCAGCTTTCCAACGCCTCCTGGCTGAGAAAGTGGTTCAGCAGTGCGCCGCTGAGCGCGCCGGCCAGCACGGCCGCGCCCTGGCTGGCCATTTGCCAACTCACCATAAAGCCGCGCCGCCGGCTGGGGCCGGATTCCATCAAGAAACTGGTGGCGGCGCCGACTTCGCCGCCGGCGGAAAAGCCCTGCAGCAGGCGGCCGACGACGATCAGCAGTGGGGCGGTGGGTCCGATGTCGGCGTAGGTGGGAGCCAGGCCTATCAGCGAGGTGCCGGCCGCCATGAGCCAGATGGTCAATGTCAACGCCGGCTTGCGGCCTTTTCGGTCCGCCAGCCTGCCAATCACCACGCTGCCCAGCGGCCGCATTACGAAGCCGATGCCAAAGGTGGCCAGCGCCATCAACAAGGAGCCGTACTGGCTGCTGGATGGAAAAAACAGTTTGCCGATCAGCACGGCGAAGAAGCTGAAGACGGTGAAGTCGTACAACTCCAGCCAGTTGCCCAGCGAGACGGCAACGATGGCGCGGCGCGGTGAATGGCCGCGTTCGTGCGTTGAAACGGCGGAGTCTGGGGGCGCGCCGTGAGTGGTTGCGGCTTTATTCATCTATTGCTCTCCTCTGGTGTTTTATTTTCAAGCCGTGCGATTCGCTTATGCATGGCCGTGCTGGCGGCGTCGCGTCTAAAAGTAGTTGTGAAACATCCCGATGGAGAGGCCCATAGGGCTGGCACCGGTGGCTGGATTGCCGGCCGGATCGGCGGGCAGCGGCTGGCCGTTGAGCACGAGGGTGGAGCCGCCGTAATTGCGAATGCCGCCGGCGCGCAGGTAAAGCGCGCTGCGCTTGGACAGGTCGTAGTCGTAGCCCAGCATCAGGCCTAGGGCGGAGCTGTCCATCGCTTGCCGCTGCGCGTTGAGCGCGCCGGAGGTGTCGCGGTAGACGATGGAGAGGCGGTAGACGTGACGCTGGGACGGCACGATGGCGCCCAAGGTGTAGACCCTGGCGATGCCGTTTTCCCGGCGGCGCGGCAGGTCCAGCTTGAACGAACTGGACAGCACCAGGCTGCCGCTGTCGTAGACCGCGCCTAGGCCGTAGAAGTCGTTGCGCACGTTGTCCGGGCCGCCGCGGTCCAGCGGCTGCCAGGTCTGGTTGTAACTGGCGGCCAGATAGCGGGGGCCGCTTATGTGCGACAGCACCATGCCGCGGCTGGAGAGCGCGGGGCGGTCGCTGCGTTCGGCGGCGGCGTGCAGTACGTCGATGTTGAAACCGCGCCAGCGCGGCGATATCCATTTAATGGCGTTGCCGACCCGGGGCTCCGCTTGGGTGGAGCCGGCGCCAAGGTCGCCGTTGAACCGCAAGCCGCCGGGGGTTTGCACCGCGCCCATGCCGGCCCAGGAGTAGGCGGAATTGGTGCCCACCGCTCCAAACACATCGACGAATAGCGGCAGGCCGGCGGCCAGTTGCCGGCCTAGCCGCACTGCGCCCAGGCCGGGAACCTCCAGGCCCAGCCAGGATTCGCGGTTGAAGGCGACGCCGGGCAATTGCGGTTCGCCGGTGCCGGCATTGAAGCCGGCCTCCAGGTTGAATTCCGCCTTCCAGCCATTGCCCAGCAATTCGCGACCGAAGATGCCGATCTTGGAGGTCCATTCGCCGCCGCTTTGCACTTGCCACTTGCGATGGCCGCCGGCCTGCTGATAGTTGATGCCCAGATCCATGGAGCCGTACATGGCCACGCCGCCGTTTTTCAGCATGCCGTTATATTGAGGCAGGCCGTAGAGACGAGACATCAGGAAGGGCTCCGCGCAGGCAACGGGCAGGAACAAGCTTGCCGCCAGGCCTGGCAGCAGAGGAAGTCTTGGCATCGCGTTTCTCCCTGGTTAGGGTGTGCTACGGCGGCCTCGGTCGGGAACGATAGGGACCCCGGCGCCGGCGGCGGGGCTGTTATCCGGCCCGCAGATAACTTTCGGTCAGCCGCGCCCACAGCGAGGCGCCGATAGGCAAGGCTTCATCGTTGAAGTCATAGCCGGGGTTGTGCACCATGCAGCCGCCGCGGCTGTCGACGCCGTTGCCCAGCAGCACGTAGCAGCCGGGCGCTCTTTCCAGCATCCAGGCAAAGTCTTCGCTGCCCATCATGCCTTGCGGCGGTTGGTGCAGGCTCGCCGCGCCGGCCTGCTCGCGAATCAAATCCGCCAGCATCTCGGTTTCACGCGGCGTGTTCACCAGCACCGGAGAGATGCGGCGATAGTCGATGTCGGCGCGAACCCCCAGACTCTGGGCTTGCAACTGAACCAGCTCGTGCAGGCGTTGCTGCAAGATGTGCCGTGTGTCATGGCTGAGCGCCCGCACGCTTAGTTTCAGGTCGGCATACTCTGGAATCACGTTGTGAGCATGGCCGGCATGCAGGGCGCCGATGCTGACCACCCCGGCTTCGGAGGCGGGTATGTCGCGTGATACCAGTGTTTGCAAGGCCATGGCGATGGCGGCGGCGGCAATGATGGGGTCGCGGCCGAAATGAGGCATGGCGCCGTGGGCGCCTTTGCCGGAAAGACGGATGTCCACGCTGTCGGAGGACGCGGCCATGGGGCCTTCTTTCAGCGCGAAGCAGCCCACGGGCAAGCCCGGAGCGTTATGGAGCGCGAAGATGGCGTCGCAGGGAAAGCGTTGGAACAGGCCGTCCTCCAGCATGCCCAGCGCTCCGCCCAAGCCTTCTTCCGCCGGCTGGAAAATCAGGTTTAGCGTGCCGTTGAACTTGCGGCTGCGCGCCAGGTAATGGGCCGCGGCCAGCAGGATGGCGGTATGGCCGTCGTGGCCACAGGCGTGCATTTTGCCGGCATGGAGGCTGGCGTAGCTCAAGCCCGTGGCCTCCTGGATGGGCAACGCATCCATGTCCGCGCGTATGCCCAGCGAGCGCGGGCCGTCGCCAACGCGCAATTGCCCAACGACGCCGGTCTTGCCGATGCCGCTTGTGACTTGGTAACCCCACTCGCGTAGCCGCGCGGCGACCAGTTCGCTGGTTCGTTGCTCCTCAAAGCCCAGCTCGGGATGGGCGTGGATCTGACGGCGGATGTCGATGAAGGCATCTTTGTGTTGCAGGATTTCCGGGAGGATGAAACGGGAGGATGCGTGAGCCATGACGAACTCCTGAGTGGGAACGCACTCGATCCTAAGCAAAACTTTCTCGCGTGTATAAGCACGAATCTTGATGGTTATAAATAGGGGTTATTGCCATGAGTCTGTTGAAGCAACATCAATTGCGAGCTTTGGCCGCCGTGGCGGACCAGGGCAGCATCAACGCGGCGGCGCGGGCTTTGTGCGTCAGCCAGCCCGCCATCACCAAGGCCTTGCGCGAGCTGGAAATGGAGCAAGGGGTGCCCTTGTTGCTGCGCAGCGCTCAAGGCGCGGCGCTGACCGACGCCGGCCAGTTGTTGCTGGGGTATGCGCGGCTGGTGATTCGAGAGCTGGAACGGGCGCAGCAGGAGATGGAGCGCTTGCGTTTTGGGCGTGAGAGAAGTTTGCGGATAGGGATGACGCCATTGGCGGGGCTGGAGCTGTTGCCGGCGGCCTTCCTCGCTTTTCGCCGCTTCCATCCGGATGTGCAGGTGAGCTTCCTGGAGCTGGACACCGTGCAAATGTTGGACGGCCTGCGCAGCGGCCAGTTGGATTTCGCGTTGGGGGCTTTTGTCGATCCGCCGGAGAGCGCCCATGTGCTGAGCACCTCGCTTTACGAGTTTGCCACCACCTTCGCGGTGCGCAGCGAAAGCCCGCTGAGCCAGGCGCGCAGCCTGTCGGAGCTGCAAGGCGCGGAATGGATGCACGCCGACGCCAGCGGAATGTATCCGCGTTTTGTCCAGTCGCTGTTTGCGCAGGCGGGGCTGCCGCCGCCGGAGCGCATCACTTGCTGCACGTCCAATGTGCTTTTTTGCGGTTTGCTGATGGGGATGGACATGGTAGTGCCGATGTCTTCCCTGGGCATGCGCGCCACCTTGACCGCTCAGCGCTTCTCGGAGCTGAATTTGGAGGTGAGCCCGCCGGGCTTGACCTTGATGCTTTTGGAGCGGGAGGGGGCGATCATGAGCCGGGCGGCCGAGCGCATGATGGACTGCATTCGCGCGGCGCTTGCATGAAAAAGGCCCGGCATTGGCCGGGCCTGCTGGCGGAGTACGGTTGGGCTTACAGTACCAGGCCGCCGATCAGCGCGGACAGAATGCTGACCAGGGTGGAGCCGTACACCAGTTTCAGGCCAAAGCGGGACACCATATTGCCGCGCTCCTCGTCCAGGCCCTTGACCGCGCCGGCGATGATGCCGATGGAGCTGAAGTTGGCGAAGGACACCAGGAAGATGGAAATCACGCCGATGGTGTATTCCGACAGCTGGGCGGTGAGCTTTTTCAATTCCATCATCGCCACGAATTCATTGGTCACCAATTTGGTGGCCATGATGCTGCTGGCCGGCATGATGTCGGCGGCCGGGATGCCCATCAGCCAGGCGAAGGGGTAGAACACATAGCCCAGCACGTATTGGAAGTTCACGCCGAACACAGCATCGAAGATGTGGTTGACGGTGGTGATCAGCGCGATGAAGCCGATCAGCATCGCGCCGACGATCACGGCGATCTTGAAGCCGGCCATGATGTAGTCGCCCAGCATTTCGAAGAAGGACATGCGGTGGGCGGCTTCCGCGCTGATCAGTTCGTCGTCGTCGCGGCTGGCGTCGTAGGGGTTGATCAGCGACAGGATGACGAAGGTGCTGAACAGGTTGAGGATCAGCGCGGTAACCACGAAGCGCGGTTGGATGATCTGCATATAGGAGCCGACGATGGACATCGACACCGTGGACATCGCGGTGGCGGCCAGCGTGTACATGCGCTTTTCCGAGAAGCTGCCGATGATGTTCTTGTAGGCGATGAAGTTCTCGGATTGACCCACGATCATGGAACCCACGGCGTTGAAGGATTCGATCTTGCCCATGCCGCTGATCTTGGCCAGCACCCAGCCGATGCCGCGTATCACCCAGGGCAGCACGCGGATGTGCTGCAGGATGCCGATCAGCACCGAGATGTAGACGATGGGCATCAGCACCTTGAGGAAGAAGCTGAATTCGCCCTGATTGAGCAGGCCGCCAAACACGAAGTTGGTGCCTTCGCCTGCGTAGCTCATCAATTTGTCGAACACGCCGGCCACGCCGCCCACCAGGCTCAGGCCATAGCTGGAGTGCAACAGGAAGTAGGCCAGCGCCAGCTCCACCACGATCAGTTGCAGCACGTAGCGGATCTTGATGTTTTTGCGATCGCGCGCCACCACTTGGGTCAGCAGGAAGACAACCAGCAGTCCGAAGACGAATTGAAGTATGTGCATATTTATTGCCTTGATGGGCCGTCCTTCAGGCAGGAACGGCGACGTTTGGCGGGCGCGCCCGCTGTGTGTGCTTGGTGTTAACGACTAGGCGAACGATGAATTTTGACATGAAGCCATTTTCGCTTCCATGTAAAAAGCATTCGTCCGCCACTGTGCGCTTATCCGTCGTCGCAAACCAGCCGGTTTGATCAAACAAGCTGCGCGGCGACGGCAAAAATAAAGCCCCCGGCCATGGCCGGAGGCTTGTTTCATGCCACGCTACTGCGCTTGCTGTTCCGCTTCGCGACGAGCTTGCTCGGCAAAATAATAATCGCGGCGAGCTTGCTTGGCCGCCGCCTTTTCCGCCAGTTCGCGCTCTTTCTTGGCGGCTTCCGCCGCCGCCTCCGCGCGCTGGGCGGCCTTCACCGCTTCGCGCTCGGCTTCCTCGGCGGCCTCGATCGCGGCGATTTCGCTGCGGCTCTTGCACGGACCGGTTTTTTCGAACCAGGCCACGGATTCCACATGGGCGGTGTGCGGGAACATATTGATGATGCCGGCGGCTTTCAGCGTGTAGCCCTTGGTGTGCACCAGCACATTGGCGTCGCGCGCCAGCGTGGCCGGGTTACAGGACACGTAGACGATGCGCTTGGGCGCGGTGTCCTCTGTGATGGCTTTCAGCAACTGCACCGCGCCGTCGCGCGGCGGGTCCACCAGCATCTTGTCGAACTTGCCGAGCGCGGCGAAGGATTCCTCGGTGACTTCGAACAAATTGGCCATTTCATAGCTGACCTTGTCCTGCAGGCCGTTGTGGGTGGCGTTTTCCACCGCGCGCTTGACCAGGGCCTGGCTGCCTTCCATGCCGTGCACCTGGGCGCCGGAGCGGGCGATGGGCAGGGTGAAGTTGCCGATGCCGCAGAACATGTCGGCGATGCGTTCGTCCGGCTGCGGGTCCAGGAATTTCAGCGCGCGCGCCACCATCACCGCGTTGATATCCGGGTTCACCTGGGTGAACTCGGTGGGATAGTAGGGCATTTCCACGCGGTATTCCGGCAGGCTGTAAGTCAGCTTGGGCGCGTCCAGCGGGTAGACCGGGTAGCAGGTATCCGGGCCCTTGGGCTGCAGCCACATCTGCAGCGGACGCTCCTTGCTGCCGTGGGTGTCGGAGAAGGCGCGCAGCAGCGCGTGATCGGCGTCGTTGATGGCTTCCATATTGCGGAACACCAGGATATCCACCCTGTCGCCCACCGCTAGCTCCACCTGAGGCATGCGGTTGTTGATCGACAGCTTGTAGATCATCTCGCGCAGCGGCACGATCAGGTCCGAGATATGACGCGGCAGGATGTGGCATTCGCTCATGTCGGTGATGTAGGTGGAGCGCTTCTCGTGGAAGCCCACCAGCACGCCGCCCTTTTTCTCCACCAGCCGCGCCGACATCCGCGCGCGGTGGCGGTAATGCCAGGCGGGGCCGGCGATGGGCGTCAGCACCTGTTGCGGCTTGACCCGGCCGATGCGGGCCAGATTGTCTTCCAGCACCCTTTGTTTGACCGCCACTTGGGCGGAGAACTCCACATGTTGCATCGAACAGCCGCCGCAGGTGCCGTAATGCGGACAGCGCGGCTGCGTGCGCAGGAAGCTTTCCTTCAGCACTTGGCTGGTGTTGGCGTTTTCGTAGGACGACTTCTTGCGATAGGCGCTGTAGACCACGGTTTCATACGGCAGCGCGCCATCGATGAAGATGGTCTTGCCGTCGACGTGGGCGACTCCCCGGCCTTCGTGGTCCAGCGATTCGACCTGAGCGATAGTCTGTTTGTGCGTCATGGTGTTGCTTGGAAAATCAAACGGAAAGCGGCGATTTTCTCAAATTATCCGGCCGCGCGCAGGGGTTTTTTGTCGGCGCCGGCCGTCGCGCCGGTTTCCACCTCCAGCCCGGCGGCCTTCCATTGCGGAAAGCGGCTGGGAAAGCGGAATGTCCATGTGGCATGAGCATGTCGAAGACGGCACCACCACACAATGCCTCAATCGGCGCGCAGCAGATCGTAAACAGGTTCCCAGGCCGCGAGCTCGCAAGGCGGCCATCGCCTAGGGCGGGGGGCGTCGCAGCCTTGTGGCGCATGCGAGTTTTGGTTTTGGTCTGTACGCGGCGGCCTGGACCTTGGCGTATTGGCCGGAACTTTGAGCCAAAGCCGACTATGCTGGCGTAACACCGGCAATATCAGCGACGGCCCGGGTGGCGCTAGGCGCTTGGTAATAGTCAGAATCTTGCTTTTCCCCGCTTTCTGTTAGAATCGAACAATAGTGATTTCAAATATGGTGCGGTATGTTGAAGCGATGTTTTGGGCTGTTGGGTGTGTTGGGATTGAGCGCGGCGACGGGTGTCGGCGCGGCGGTGATTCCCGAGCCTGATGTGCAAGTCAGCCCCACCGGTCTGCATTTGGTGCTCAATTTGCCGCAAGCCAGGTTGTTCCAGTATCAGGACGGCAGGCTGTCCAAAATCTATCCGGTGGCGGTGGGCAAGATGCTGACTCAGACCCCCACCGGCAGCTTCGACATTACCGGCATTTACAAGGCGCCGGCCTGGCATGTGCCGCGTTCCATTCAGGAAGAAATGCGCCGCAACGGCAAGGAAGTGCAGACCGTGGTGCCGCCGGGGCCCAATAACCCGCTGGGGCCGGTTTTCATTCGTTTTGGCGAGGCCAAGTTGGGCCTGGGATTTCACGGCACCAACGCGCCCGGTTCGGTGCCGGGTTTTCGCAGCCATGGCTGCGTGCGCATGAAAAACGATGACGCCTTGTCCTTGTCCAAAACCGTTACCCGAGGCGACGCGGTCACGGTGGCTTATCAGACCGTATTGCTGAATCAGGACGCCGCCGGCGAACTGTGGCTGACTGCTTACCGCAACCACTACAAGCAGGACGATCCTTCTTTCCCGATGCTGGCCGAAACCCTGCTGGCCTGGCAGAAGCAGAAATCCTCGGTGGTGTACGGCGCGCGGGTGGATCAGGCCTTGAAGGCGCGCAAGGGCGTGCCGGTGTGCCTGACTTGCAAGGATCAGGCCAAGGCCAAGGTGGACGGAGACTTGACCGCGGTGCGCTGGTTATCGCCGGGCAAGACCGACGACACCCAGTTTGCGCGTGAACCGGCCGGCCGAGAGCCGGGCGGCCCGCTGCCGACGCAGGCCGCGCCGCCGGCGTCCTCGCCGCTGCATGCGCCGGCGGTCGCTCCGTCCTCGGCGCCGTCCTCCTCGCGCGCCGCCGTGCGGGGCCAGCCGCCGCGGAGCGGCCGCCCAGCTTGATTAATCGGCCATCTCTCCCGCCAATTCCCCCACGCGCCGCAAGGCGCGTTCGTATGCCGGGTTCCACGGATAGCAGCAGGACAGGCGCACGCAGTTGCGGTAACGGCCCTTGGCCGAGTACAGCGTGCCGGGCGCGACGGTGATGCGTTCGGCCAGCGCCGTCTGGAACAGCTCCATGGTGTCCACTCCGCTGGGCAACTCCACCCACAGCAGGCAGCCGCCGGACGGTGAGGTGGCTCTTGTCTGGGCCGGAAAACAGCTGGCGACGGTGCCGCGCAGCCGCTCCATCTGGCTCATGAAATGGCGACGGATCAGCCGCAGGTGGTGGTCGTAGCCGCCGGTTTCCAGGTATTCCGCCAGCGTTTCCTCCAATAGCCGCGGCTGGGCCAGCGAACTGGCGAACTTCAGCCGCGTCACTTCGCGCAAAAAGCGCCCGGGGGCGATCCAGCCGATGCGAAAGCCCGGCGCCAGAGTCTTGCTGTAGCTGGAGCACAGCAACACCCAGCCGTCGCGGTCGTAGGCCTTGACCGCGTCCGGGGTGGCGCCGTCGTAGTGCAGGTCGGCGTGCGGCACGTCCTCGATCAAGGGCACTTGATGTTCATTGACCAGCGCCGCCAGCCTTTGTTTGGCCTCGGCCGGCATGGTGCAGCCCAGCGGGTTGTGCACGGTGGGCATGGCCACGACGGCGTTCAGCCGTTTCTCCGATAACAGCAATTCCAGCGCGTCCAGCGACAGGCCGGTGGCCGGATGGGTGGGAATCTCGATCACGCTCAAGCCCAGGTTTTTCAGCGTGGGAAGCAGCGCGAAATAGGTGGGCGATTCCAGCCCCACGGTATCGCCCGACTTGCAGCAGGCGCGTAGCGCCAGTTGCAGCGCCTCGGTGCAGCCATTGGTGATCACCAGGTCCTCGGCCGCCAGCACGCAGCCCCAACTGACCGCGCGCTGGGCGATCTGGCGGCGCAAGCGTTCCGAGCCGGGCGGGAAGGGGTAATCGGTGGTCAGTTCCGGATGCTGGCGCAGCAGCCGTCCCATGATGTGCTTGAAGCGGGTGGTGGGGTAGAAATCGCTGCCGCGCGGGCTGGCCAGCGACAGGTCGATGAAGTCTTCCCGGGTTTGCGCCGTCATCACCGCTTCGATTTGATCCACCACTTCGCCGGCGTGATGGGCGGCGCTTTGCCGGCGCATGCGCGGCAAGGGCAGGGTGGCGGCGGATTTGACGTAGAAGCCGGATTGCGGCCGCGCCTCAATCAGACCGCGGTCCTCCAGGGTGCGGTAAGTCAGCAGGATGGTGGACGGGCTGACCTTGTGCATTTCACAGGCCTTGCGTACCGAGGGCAGCCGTTCGCCGGGCTGCACCACGCCGGTCTGGATCAGGGTGATCCACTCGTTGACTAGCTGCTGATATAGGGGTTCGTCGCTCATGCAGAGGCCTCGCTGACAGATGTGAAGATCGCCATCGGTACAATTTTCCGTAAAAACGACCATAACAGTTTTGAAATTGTAAAACTGTTATGGTTCCAATTCAATTTTTCTGAATCTGTATTCAGCGCCGGCCCGGCGTTATCATGGCCACCATTGAAAACAAACCGCGTCCGGATTGTCCGGCTGCTGGTTATGGCTTGGAGCCGTAATGAACTTTGTTGCGTTGGTGACTTATCTGTTGGTGATGTCGATCACGCCGGGGCCAAACAATCTGGTATTGGCCTCGTCCGGGGTCAATCATGGCTTTTCCCGCACGGTGCCGGCATTGCTGGGCATGTCGTTGGGCTTGTCGGTGCAGGTGGGCTTGTTGACGGTGTTCCTGGGCAGCTTGATCTCCGTTATCGCCTCGGTGCAGCTTTACCTGGCGATGGCCGGTTGTCTCTACCTGTTGTGGCTGTCTTGGGGCATGGCGCGCTCGGCGCCAGCCAGCGGGGAGGCTGGCGGCGCGCCGATGGGCTTTTGGGGTGGGGTGCTGTTCAACTGGTTGAATCCCAAGGTGTGGCTGATGGGCTTCAATATCGCGATGGTGTTTTTGCCGGCCAAGATGAACGCCTGGCATGCCGGCCTGCTGTTTGCGGCTCTGACTTTCATCATCGGCCTGCCGTGCATTGCCTTGTGGGCGGGCTCCGGCGTGGCTGCCCGCCGCTTCCTGGCTTCGCCCCGTCGCTTGCGGGCTTTCAATTGCAGCATGGCGGCGATGCTGGCGGTGACGGCGATCTGGCTGCTGCTGGAAATGCTGCCGGCGCAATCGTTGCATGCGCTGCCGCAAATGATCTGATGAATAACTAAATCGATAGCGATGTTCTTGCTGCGGACATTGTCTATGCTGTCCAAAAGGATAGGTGGCCTATCGTACAGGCAGTCCGAACGACAGATTCGGCCGCGATGGGCTGATCAGGCGGGCAGCCGAGAGCGGGGGCAGCATCATGACAGCAGCGGGATTCGACGGCGTGTATCGTTCGAGCACGTCTTTTTACGGGGACAAGCCGTCTCCGTCCTTGGTCCAGTATCTGGATAAATATCATGTGACGGGCGGCGGCGAGGGCTTGGACCTAGGCTGCGGTCAGGGCCGCAACGCCTTGTATCTGGCCCAGCGAGGCTTCGCGATGACGGCGGTGGATGGTTCCGCGGAAGCGATAGCGAGTCTGGGCGAGGCGGCGGACGGGCGCAGGCTGAACGTAGGGGGGCGAGTGGCGGATCTGGCCGGGCTGGAATTGGAGCCGGGGCGTTACCGGCTGATCGTGGCCAATACCTCGCTGGATCACCTGAGCGCGGACGAGGGCGAGGCGTTGGCGCGCCAGATGACCGCCGCGTTGGAGCCGGGCGGCTATCTGTTCGTGTCGGTGTTCATGGTGGACGATCCGGGCTGTGACGCCCAGGGCCGGGTGGCCAGCGAGACGGCTTCCTACGTCAAGCATTACTACCAATCGGGAGAGCTGCGCCGTCAGTTTTCCGCGCTGAGCCTGTTGGCTTATCAGGAGGAGTATGCGCTGGACGTCGGTCATGGCCAGCCGCATTACCACGGCATCGCCAGGCTGTTCGCGCGCCGCGATTGCTGAACGTGGTAGCGCTGAGGCGCAGCGGATCGTAAGCAGGTTCTCAGAACCTGTTCATTGTCTGCTGCGCGTCGGCGATACCACGTTGAAAACCCCTTCGAAATACTGATGTACCACTCGACCATTCCGTTTTCTCAGCCGGTTTCGCCTGGTCTCGCTCTTGCTCGCGTGACTTTGAGCCAGTTCTCAGGACTCCAGCGCTCGGCGTATCACCCCCTCCTTGTCGGCCGGCCGCCAGCCGTCTGGCTTCAGCACCTTGCCGTCCTCGCGGCGCACAATCTTGCCGTCCACGCATTTGCGCATATTGGCGGCGTGGATTTCCCGTGCCATGTCCTCCAGCGGCAGGCCTTGCGACATCAATAGGCCGCTGAGCACATTGAGCACGTCCACGCCTTCGGCCAGCAACTCCGCCATTCGCCGAGCGCGCTCCGCTTCGTCGCCGTCCTGGCGTTTGTAATCGGCCAGCGCCTGTTGGAACTCCGCCAGTTCTTCGTCCAGCATGGTTTCCCACATTGCCAATTGTTGCGGCTGCCATTGCGGTCGCTGCGGGCTGGGAATGTCGAACTGGCTCATGAAGTGGCGGCGAAGAGCGAAGAAATTTTCCATTATGTAGATAATTTGTGTGTTTTTGATCTATATATTGTGTTTTATCGGTGGGCAAGACGCAAGCGACGAACAAAACAAAGCCCCGCTGGGGCGGGGCTGGGTCAGGGCGCTGCGGCGTTTATTCCTGGCCGCGCAGCGCGGCCAGCGCGTCAAAATAATCAGGGAAGGTCTTGGCCACGCACTTGGGGTCGTTGATGGTTACGGGGGCGCCCAACAGCGAAATCAGCGAGAAGCACATCGCCATCCGGTGATCGTCGTAAGTGTCGATTTCGGCGTTCGGCGTCAAGGAAGCAGGCGGGGTGATGCGGATGTAGTCCTGCCCTTCCTCCACCACGGCGCCCACTTTGCGTAGCTCGGCGGCCATCGCGCTCAGACGGTCGGTTTCCTTGACGCGCCAGCTCTCGATATTGCGCAGCGTGCTGGTGCCGTCGGCGGCCAGCGCGGCCACCGCCAAGGTCATCGCCGCGTCCGGAATGTGGTTGAAGTCGGCGTCTATCGCCTTGAGCGGGAGACTGGCGCTGGCCTCTATCCAGTTGGGCCCCATGTTGACTTCTGCGCCCATCAGACGCAGCGCGTCGGCGAACTTGACGTCGCCCTGAATGCTGTCCGCGCCCACGCCCTCCACTCGTACCGGGCCGCCCGCCAGCGCGCCAGCGGCGAGGAAGTAGGACGCGCTGGAAGCGTCGCCTTCCACGTGAACTTCGCCCGGGGAGATGTAAGTCTGTCCGCCGGGGATGGTGAAGCGCCGCCAGCCGTCGCGCTCAACCCGCACGCCGAAGCGCGCCATCAGGTTGAGGGTGATTTCGATATAAGGCTTGGAGATCAGTTCGCCGCTGACTTCGATGACCGCGGTTTCCCCGGTCAGCGGCAGCGCCATCAACAGGGCGGTGAGGAACTGGCTGGACACATTGCCCTTGACCGGAATCGGGCGGCCGGCTTCCAGCCGCGCCGGAGCGATGGCCAGCGGCGGATAGCCGGGCTGGCCCTGATATTGGATCTGGGCGCCGGCCACGCACAGCGCGTCCACCAAGTCGCCGATCGGCCGCTCATGCATGCGCGGCACGCCGCTGAGTTGATAATTCCCCTGCATCAGCGCCAGCGCGGCGGTCAGGGGGCGGAAAGCGGTGCCGGCGTTGCCGAGGAACAGGTCCGCGCTTTTGACCGGAAATTCGCCGCCCACGCCCTGTACGCGGAAATCGCGGCTGTCGCCTATTTGCTCGATCTCCACCCCCAGCAGTTTCAGCGCCGCCAGCATGTGACGGATATCGTCCGAATCCAGCAGGTCGCGCACCAAGGTGCTCCCGCTGCCCAGCGCGGCCAGCAGTAGGGTGCGGTTGGAGATGCTTTTGGAGCCGGGCAGCTTGATGGCGCCGGACAGGCGTCGGACGGGGGCGAGGTGCAGTTGTTCCATGGCGGTTCGGGATCTTGTGTTCTTGGGATTGGCGGAGGGCGCCGCGGCGCCCGTCGGACAATGTAACCGCCAGCAAGGCCTTTGCGCAAACCCCGCGTTGCCGCGCGGCTACGGCGCGCAAGCCGTAGAATCTTGCTGTGCCGGCCCGCGGCTTGAGATAAAATCGCCAGTTTGGCTGGTTGCCCGTCGCGGCGGCCTGCGAGAATTTCTGCAAGGACATTGTCTGTACATGACCGCACCTGTCATCGCCATCGACGGCCCGTCCGCCTCGGGCAAGGGCACCGTCGCCGCCCTGGTCGCCGCGCGGCTGGGTTTTCATTATCTGGATTCGGGCTCGCTCTACCGCCTGCTGGCCTTGTTCGCGCAGCGCCACAACATAGCCTGGGACGACGAGCCTGGCCTGGCCGCCGCCGCCGCGGGGCTGCCGGTGGAGTTCGCCGACGGGGCGGTGTGGCTGGAGAGCAACGACGCCAGCGCGGCGATCCGCAGCGAGGAAATTGGCATCGGCGCGTCCAAGGTGGGCGCGCTGCCGGCGGTGCGCGCCGCGCTGTTGCAGCGCCAGCGTGATTTCTGTCAATTGCCCGGCCTGGTGACGGACGGCCGCGACATGGGTTCGGTGGTGTTTCCCGCCGCCACCTTGAAGGTGTTTTTGACGGCCAGCGCCGAGGAACGGGCTGATCGCCGCTATAAGCAGTTGATCGGCAAGGGAGATTCTGCTAATCTCCCACGGATTCTGCAGGACATTATCGATCGGGACGCGCGCGATGCCGCCCGGCCGGTAGCGCCGCTGCGCCAGGAGCCGGACGCCTTTTTGCTCGACACCACGGAGCTGACCATCGACCAGGTGGTCGCACAGGTTCTGCGCTGGTTCGAGGAAAAACAGGTCTCCGGCCTATGATTTTTTTGTCGGGTGAAAATGCTGCAAGGCAATAAACCCGGTTGTGCAACCCTAACCCGCACGCCGCAAGGCGCGCACCGAGAGTACGCTTGATGACTACCCTCTCCATGGAAAACTTCGCTCAGCTGTTTGAGGAAAGCCTGACCCTTCACGACATGCGCGTGGGCGAGGTGATCACTGCCGAAGTGGTGGCAGTTGATTCCAACTTTGTAACCGTGAACGCAGGCCTCAAGTCCGAGTCCCTGATCCCGGCTGAAGAATTCAAGAACGACCAAGGCGTGGTCGAAGTAGCCATCGGCGACTTCGTTACCGTTGCCATTGATGCGCTGGAAAACGGCTTTGGCGAAACCAAGCTGTCCCGCGAAAAAGCCAAGCGCCTGGCCGCTTGGGTGGAGCTGGAAGAGGCTCTGGAAACCGGCAAGATCCTGTCCGGTCTGATCAGCGGCAAGGTCAAAGGCGGCCTGACCGTTATGGTCAACGGCATCCGCGCCTTCCTGCCGGGTTCTCTGGTTGACGTGCGTCCGGTGAAAGACACCACCCCGTACGAAAACAAACAGATCGAATTCAAGGTCATCAAGCTGGATCGCAAGCGCAACAACGTGGTTGTGTCCCGTCGCTCCGTGCTGGAAGAAACCCTGGGCGAAGAGCGCAAAGCTCTGCTGGAAACCCTGAAAGAGGGCGCCATCATCAAGGGTATCGTCAAGAACATCACCGACTACGGTGCGTTCGTTGACCTGGGCGGCATCGATGGCCTGCTGCACATCACCGACCTGGCATGGCGCCGCGTGAAGCACCCGTCCGAAGTTCTGGCCGTGGGCGACGAAGTGGAAGCCAAGGTACTGAAGTTCGACCAAGAGAAGAACCGCGTATCCCTGGGTCTGAAGCAACTGGGCGAAGATCCGTGGGTGGGCCTGTCCCGCCGCTACCCGTCCGGCACCCGTCTGTTCGGCAAGGTGACCAACCTGACCGACTACGGCGCGTTCGTGGAAATCGAACAAGGCATCGAAGGCCTGGTGCACGTGTCCGAAATGGACTGGACCAACAAGAACGTACACCCGTCCAAGGTTGTTCAGGTTGGCGACGAAGTGGAAGTCATGATCCTGGAAATCGACGAAGACCGTCGTCGTATCTCCCTGGGCATGAAGCAGTGCCTGGCCAACCCGTGGAACGAGTTTGCCGACAACTTCCACAAAGGCGACAAGCTGAAGGGCGCGATCAAGTCCATCACCGACTTCGGCGTGTTCGTTGGCCTGCCGGGCGGCATCGACGGCCTGGTTCACCTGTCCGACCTGTCTTGGAACGAAGCCGGCGAAGAAGCCGTGCGCAAGTTCAAGAAGGGCGACGAGGTTGAAGCCGTTGTTCTGTCCATCGACGTTGAAAAAGAACGCATCTCCCTGGGCATCAAGCAGATGGAAGGCGATCCGTTCAACAACTTCGTTGCGATGAACGACAAGGGCGCTCTGGTTAAGGGCACCGTGAAGTCCGTTGACGCCAAAGGCGCCGTCGTGACTCTGGACACCGATGTTGAAGGCTACCTGCGCGCTTCCGAACTGTCCCGCGACCGCGTGGAAGACGCTCGCTCCGTTCTGAAGGACGGCGAGGAAGTGGAAGCCGTGATCATTGCCGTGGACCGCAAGTCCCGCAATATCAGCCTGTCCATCAAGGCTAAAGACGCTCAGGAAGACAACGTTGCTCTGAAGAGCCTGTCCGTTGACAGCGCTTCCGCTGGCACCACCAATCTGGGTGCCCTGCTGAAGGCAAAACTGTCCGGCTCCAACGAGTAATTGAGACATGACCAAATCTGAGCTGATCGCTAGGCTGTCGGAACGACTCGCCGAGCGCAATTCTCAGTTGGTCTACAAAGACGCTGAGTTGGCCGTCAAAACCATTTTGGATGCGATGGCCAATAACCTGGCGCAGGGAAACCGGATTGAAATCCGCGGTTTCGGCAGTTTCGATTTGAACTACCGTCCGCCGCGGATTGGCCGCAACCCCAAGTCGGGCACCAGCGTCTCGGTTCCTGAGAAATATGTGCCGCATTTCAAGGCGGGCAAAGAATTGCGCGAACGCGTCGACCTGTCCCTGTTGGAGCAGAGCGAAGCCTAGGCGTATGAGCCCTGTCTAGCGAATCCAAAGCGCCGCTTTTTGCGGCGCTTTTTCTTTGCGCGGCTGAAATTCCAGCTTGGGTTGCGCCGGGCTATCGTTTAAACTTGCACTCCGGCAAACAAATCGAGCGAGATCATGCGTTACCTGCTTCGTATCGTTGAATTGGCCCTGTTGGTATTCCTGATCGCGGTCACCGTGCAAAACAGCCATGCGGTTGAATTCAAATTGTTCTTCGGCCAGTCCTGGTCCGCGCCGCTGATTGTGTTTCTGCTGTTGTTTTTCGTGGTTGGCGCCCTGGTGGGTCTGCTCGCCACGCTCGGCTATTATCTGCGTAGCCGAAAAGAGCTGTCTCAATTGAAAAAAGAATTACGCAACCGTCCCCCCGCCAGCAAGGTGATCAGCGACCCCAGCGACGCGATCGCCGATTAAGCCTAGCGCGAGCGGCGGAGCGAGCCGGCGCCGCGTTTAGGCGCCGCTGTGATTCCATTCGCCGTTCTTGATGATGCCGCCCGGGAGCGGCTGTTGTTGTTTGTCCGGAAAGGATTGCTGTTGGAACTGGATTTGTGGTGGTTGCTATTGTTTCCGGCCTTTTTCGGCCTGGGTTGGTTTGCCGCGCGCGTGGACATGCGCACGGTGCTGAAACAGGCGAAAGCGGTGCCGACCGGCTTTTTCCGCGGCCTGGACGCGCTGGTGGAGGACAAGACCGATATCGCGGCCTCGGCCCTGGCCGAAGTGGCCCGCCAGCAAGGGTCGGCGCTGGAGTTGCAGCATACCTTGGGCAAACTGTACCGCAAGCGCGGCGAGAACGACCGCGCCATCCGCCTGCATCAGCGCATGCTGGACGCGCCGGATCTGCCGGCCGAGCACCGCGACGCGGTGCGTTTCGAGCTGGCCCAGGATTTTCGCAAGGCCGGCCTAGTGGACCGGGCGGAAGAAATATTGATCAAGCTGCAAGACGGCAATATGGGCCTGGCGGCGCGCCGCCAGCTGCTGGACATCTACCAGCAGGACCGCGATTGGCACAAGGCCATCGCCACCGCCAAGGAGTTGCGCAGCGACGCGCACTCCTTCCAGCATGAAGTGGCGCAGTTCTACTGCGAACTGGCTCAGGGCGAGCTGTATAAATCCAATAGCGAGCAGGCCCGCCGCTACGTGGAGGAGGCGTTCGCCGCCAACCGCAAATGCGTGCGCGCCAGCCTGATCCTGGGCGACATCGAGTTTGCCGGAGGCCATGTGGAAGCGGCGATCTCGGCTTGGCAGAACATCGAGAAACAGAACTACGAATACCTGTCGATGGCTGCCGAGCGCTTGTTCGACGCTTACGAACGGATGGACAAGCCGCTGGAAGGCATCGCCTTGCTGCGCGGCTATCAGAAGACCTTCCCGCAATTGGAGCTGACCGATCTGCTGTACCAGAAGATCGCCACCTACGAGGGCGAGGAGAAGGCGCTGGAAGTGGCGCGAGAGGGCGTGCACGCTCGTCCCAGCCTCTCCGGCGTGTACCGGCTGATCGAGGCGCAGATGGACGAGTTGAGCCCGGAAGGGCGGATGGACGCGGAAGTGGCGCGCGCGCTGGTGCTCAAGCACGCGCAGCGCCTGAGCGTGCATCGCTGCAAATGCTGCAATTTCCGCTCGCGCGCCTTCTTCTGGCATTGCCCGGCTTGCGGCGAGTGGGAGGGGTTCACCGCCAACCGCACGGAATCGCAGTAACTTCTGTTTTAGTTAGAACTGATGACCTGTTCACGATCTCGTGAGCTAAGGCGAGACAAGGCGAAATCGAGCGAAAAAGCGGAATGGTCAAGTGGTGCATGAGCATTTTGACGGTGTTTTCAGCGCCGTATCGCCGACGCGCAACAGATCGTCAACGGGTTCTTAGGTTCGCCGCGCGGTTGTGTCGCCGGCTTGGACATCGAGATAGTTGTGCAGCCGCCCTGAGCGGCTGCGCTGATTTGAATACAGGCCGCCGGCAGCTTCCGGCGGCAAGAATGGAGCAAGCATGAACCCTTTGATCGCAGCCGACGCGGCTCGGCCGACTTCGCCTGTTGTCGTGGCCTTGGACTTTGCCGACGCGGATAGCGCCTTGCGCTTCGCCAGCCGTCTGGACCCAAGCGAGTGCCGGCTCAAGGTGGGCAAGGAGTTGTTCACGTCCTCCGGCCGCAGCTTGGTGGAAAGCCTGGTGGCCAGGGGATTTCAGGTGTTCCTGGACTTGAAGTTCCATGATATTCCCAACACCGTGGCCCATGCGTGCAAGGCGGCGGCGGAAGCCGGGGTCTGGATGGTCAATGTGCACGCCTCCGGCGGCCGCCGGATGATGGAAGCGGCGCGCGAGGCGCTGGCGCCGTACAGCCAACGGCCGCTGCTGATCGCGGTGACGGTGCTGACCAGCATGGAAGCCGCCGATCTGGCCGAAATCGGCATCGCCGTCTCGCCGCAAGAGCATGTGCTGCGGCTGGCGGCGCTGACCCGCGATTGCGGCCTGGACGGCGTGGTGTGCTCGGCTCAGGAGGCCGGCGAACTGAAAGCCGCGCTGGGCCGCGACTTCAAATTGGTGACGCCGGGCATTCGCCTCGCGGATAGCGAAGCCGACGATCAGCGCCGGGTGATGACCCCGACGACCGCGTTGGCGGCGGGCTCCGACTATCTTGTGATCGGCCGGCCCATCACCCGCGCCGCCGACCCGCTGGCCGTGTTGCGCGCCATCAACCAAGACATTCAGCACTATCAGGCTCAATAAAATATGAAAATCACAGTTATCGGTACGGGGTATGTCGGTTTGGTGACCGGCACTTGTCTGGCGGAAACCGGCTATCACGTGTGCTGCCTGGATGTGGATCCCAATAAGATCGCCATCCTGAAGCAGGGCGGCATTCCGATTTTCGAGCCCGGCCTTGAGGACATGGTGCGGCGCAATGTGGCCGCCGGCCGGCTCAGTTTCACCACCGACATCGCCGAGTCTGTGGCCTTTGGCGACGTGCAGTTCATCGCCGTCGGCACCCCGCCGGACGAGGACGGCTCGGCTGATCTGCAATACGTGCTGGCCGCCGCTCGCAATATCGGCCGTCACATGACGGACTACAAAGTCATTGTCGACAAGTCCACCGTGCCGGTGGGCACCGCGGACCTGGTCAAGGCCGCGGTGGCGGACACCCTGGCCGAGCGCGGCGAAGCCCTGGAATTCAGCGTGGTGTCCAACCCGGAGTTCCTGAAGGAAGGCGCGGCCATAGACGACTTCATGCGTCCGGACCGCGTGGTGATCGGCGTGGACGACGAGCGCGCGGCTGCGATGATGCGCCGGCTATACGCGCCGTTTCAGCGCAATCACGAACGCGTGTTGCTGATGGACGTGCGCTCCGCGGAGCTGACCAAGTACGCGGCCAACGCCATGCTGGCGACGCGCATCTCCTTTATGAACGAGCTGGCCAATCTGGCCGAGAGCCTGGGCGCGGACATCGAGCAGGTGCGCCTGGGCATGGGCTCCGATCCGCGCATCGGCTACCACTTCCTGTATCCGGGCGTGGGCTACGGCGGCTCCTGCTTCCCCAAGGACGTCAAGGCTCTGGTGCAGACCGCCAAGGAAAACGGCCATGAACTGCGGGTGCTGACGGCGGTGGAGGAGGCCAACGATCTGCAGAAGCTGCGTTTGGTGGACAAGGTGCTGGCGCGTTTCGGCCAGGATCTGAGCGGCCGCCGTTTCGCGATGTGGGGCCTGGCCTTCAAGCCCAATACCGACGATATGCGCGAAGCGCCCAGCCGCGTGATCGCGGCGGAACTGAGCCGCCGCGGCGCGGAAGTGGTGGCTTTCGATCCGGTGGCGACCCATGAAGCGCAGCGGGTGATGGGCGACATCGCCGGCCTGAGTTTCGCCGACGACATGATGGCGGCGCTGCAGCAGGCGGACGCCTTGTTGATTGTCACCGAATGGAAAATGTTCCGCGCGCCGGACCTGGGCGCGGTCAAGCGGGCGCTGAAGCTGCCGCTGGTGTTTGACGGCCGCAATATGTACGACCCGGCCTGGATGCGCGAGCAGGGTTTCGACTACTTCGCGATCGGCCGCTGAGGATTGCCATGGGCCTGATGCAAGACCTGGGGCTGGATAGCTCCAAACTGGCCGCCGAACTGGCGAAAGCGAAAGTTCTGGTGGTGGGCGATGTGATGCTGGACCGTTACTGGTTTGGCGACGCCACCCGTATTTCGCCGGAAGCGCCGGTGCCGGTGGCTAAGATCGAGCGCATTGAAGAACGCGCCGGCGGCGCCGCCAACGTGGCGCGCAACATCGCCGGCTTGGGCGGCCAGGCCACCCTGTTGTCGGTGGTGGGCGACGATGAAGCCGCCTCGGCGCTGGAACGCCTGCTGGCGGCGGACGGCATCGCCACCTCGCTGAAACGCGATCCCGGCATCGCCACCACCATCAAGTTGCGCGTGGTGGCAAGGCAGCAGCAGCTGATCCGCCTTGATTTCGAGGACTCGCCCAGCCATGAGATTCTGGCGGGCAAGCTGGAAGAGTATCAGCAGATCCTGGCCAGTCATGATGTGGTGATTCTGTCCGACTACGGCAAGGGCGGCCTGACTCACGTCAGCAAGATGATCGAGCTGGCGCGTCAGGCCGGCAAGCCGGTGTTGATCGACCCCAAGGGCGACGACTACAGCAAATACGCCGGCGCCACGCTGCTGACGCCGAACCGCAGCGAATTCCGCCAAGTGGCCGGCCGCTGGGCTTCCGAGAGCGAGTTGACCGCCAAGGCGCAGGCCTTGCGCGCGACTTTGTCGCTGGACGCCTTGCTGGTGACGCGCAGCGAGGAGGGCATGACCTTGTTCCGCGACGAGGGCGTGGTGCATCAGCCCACCTTCGCGCGCGAGGTGTACGATGTGTCCGGCGCAGGCGACACCGTGATCGGCACGCTGGGGCTGGGGTTGGCCGCCGGCCAGCCGCTGCCGGTGGCGATGAGCCTGGCCAACGCCGCCGCCGGCGTGGTGGTGGGCAAGCTGGGCACCGCGGTGTGCAGCCAGCGCGAACTTTTCGCCGTGTGAACTGAATCCTGAGGAGACCGCATGCAGCATTACACCGACGCGATTCTGGAGTTTTGGTTCGGCGGCGCCGACGACAGCTTCCTGTCGGTGCCGCGCAGCGCCTGGTTCAAGAAGGACGACGTGTTCGACGGCGTCATCCGTGAACGCTTTCTGGAGACATGGCGGCAGGCGCGCGCAGGCGAACTGCCGCCGGACGCCGATGACGCCCGGCGCGGCCTGGCCTGGCTGATTCTGACCGATCAATTCCCGCGCAACCTGTTCCGCGGCTCCGCCGAGGCCTTCGCCACCGATGGCTTGGCGCTGGCTTGGGCCCGCCGCATGGTGGAGCTGGGCCTGGACCGGCAACTGCCCCATATCGCCCGCACCTTTGTTTATCTGCCGTTTGAGCACAGCGAGTCGCTGGCGGATCAGGACGAAGCCGTGCGTTTGTTTGAAACCATGGCGGAGGATGCCGCCATGGCCCGTTTCATTGATTACGCGCATCGTCACCGGGACGTGATCGTCCGCTTCGGGCGCTTCCCGCATCGCAACGCCGCGCTGGGTCGGGTGGATACGCCGGACGAGCGGACCTATCTGGCAGAGCCCGGCGCCGGTTTTTAAACGCGCACCCCTATTCTCGCGCCGTGGGCGATGGCCGGCGGCGGAAAGGAAAACATGACTATCGTCGTTACCGGCGCAGCCGGTTTTATCGGTTCCAACCTGGTCAAAGCGCTGAACGAGCGCGGCGTCACCGACATCATCGCCGTGGATAATCTGTCCAGCGGCGACAAATTCCGCAATCTGGTGGATTGCGAAATCGCCCATTACATGGACAAGCACGACTTCCTGGCCCTGTTGCTGGAGGGCGAGTTCGAAGGCGAACTGTCCGCCATCCTGCACCAGGGCGCGTGTTCCGACACCATGAATCACGACGGCAAGTACATGATGGACAACAACTATCAGTACACGCTGGCCCTGTTCGACTACTGTCAGCACGAGGAAATCCAGTTCCTCTACGCCTCCAGCGCGGCCACCTACGGCAAGGGCACCGTGTTCAAGGAAGAGCGCCAGTACGAAGGCCCGCTCAATGTCTACGGCTACTCCAAATTCCTGTTCGACCAAGTGCTGCGCCAACGTATGAAGGAAGGACTGAGCGCGCAGGCGGTGGGTTTCCGTTATTTCAACGTCTACGGCCCGCGCGAACAACACAAGGGCCGCATGGCCTCTGTGGCCTTCCACCATTTCAATCAGTACCGCGAGCATGGCAAGGTCAAGCTGTTCGGCGGCTGGGACGGTTGGGGCAACGGCATGCAAAGCCGCGATTTCGTGTCGGTGGAGGATGTGGCCAAGATCAATCTTTATTTCCTGGATCACCCGGAAAAGAGCGGCATCTTCAACCTGGGCTCCGGCCGCTCGCAGCCGTTCAACGACGTGGCCGTGGCCACCGTCAACGCCTGCCGCCGCCATGAGGGCCAGCCGGGGCTGAGCCTGGACGAGATGGTGGCTCAGGGCATCGTCGAATACGTGGACTTCCCGGACGCGCTCAAGGGCAAGTACCAGAGCTTCACCCAGGCCGATATCGCCAAGCTGCGCAGCGCCGGCTACGACGCCGAACTGTTTAGCGTTGAGCAGGGCGTGGACCGTTACGTGGATTGGCTGATCCAGCAATGACGCTGCGGGTCCGCCGTGGAGCGGCCGGACTTCTTGATGTAATTTGATACTTAAACAGCCTCCTGTCATTTTTGACGGGAGGCTGTTTTGTTTTGGGCGGCCGATGTTGCGAAGGTGCCTGCTTATTGTTTTTTAAGGCAATGATTTTTATGCGTTTTTAGATTTAATGTCATCAGTGGATAAGGCAAGAACAGCTTAGTTCTAGATCAAAAACATCAAGAATGACAAATAATTTATTTTTTGAGTCGGATTGAGTCGGATGCTATCAAAAGAAGCAGACCGGACCGCCCGCGATCCAATCGCACGGCGGTCCGGTCGCGAGCTAAGGTTCCGATCAATCGCAAGCGCCGCATTGGCTGCCTTGCACCATAGAGAGTTGAAAAACATGGGCGATCTCAAGGATCTCAAGGACGCTGAAACCAAACTGCTGCTGACCGCAAACGATGGCTCCACCGTGACCATCCATTTCGTAGGCGAGCCGTCGGCCATCGGTGCGATTGTCAATTACGTGACCAATACCGCCAATCAGCCGAAGAAATATGGCAACCACATCTATGTTTGGCAGACCACCAGCAATATCGTGCCTTGGGCCAAGTCTCCGGACGGCTACACCGCCATTGACACCGACAGCTCCACCAGCACCCAACCCGTCGATTTTCCCTTCGAGGACAAAGGCTACATCCTGGGATATGCCGTGGCCGCCACGCCCAATGCGGTGTGCTCCACCATCTATGTGCCGCAAGGTTCGCTAGATAACCCGCAGGCCTGGCAGTACGCCAACAACTCGGTGAAAACGCTGTATGTCGGCACCAACCTGGTGCAGGCGCGCTACCAGGTGCTGCAGTCCTATGACGCGGTGGCGAATAAAAACTGGCTGGGCTTGTGGCAGGGCTCCACCGTGCCTTATAGCGGCGATCCGCTGAAAAAAGTCAGCGTCACCCAGGGCGGTGACAGCGGCACAGTGAACTTCACCGGCGTCAAGCTGACCATCAACACCACCTATTCGATCGGCTACTTCATGGTGGACCAGATATCCGGCCGCACCTCGTTGGCCGCCACCTCCACTTTCACCGTCGGCAAGGCCTGATCCGCCCGCGCTTGAAGCGGCCGTCGCGCCTGTCGAGTAGAGGGCGCGCCGGCCGATGAAGGCTTTTCCGGTCAACCACCATCCAGGGCCTCATGTCGAATTTGCTGCTGCTGAGCAACGATGCCGGTCGCCAGGTCTTCATCACTGTGGTGGGCGTGCCGATGCCGGATGGCGTGCTGGCCAACTACATCACCAATACCGCCAATCAGCCGCAAACATTCGACAACCGCTTGTACGCCTGGGAGAGCAGCGCCAATCAGGTGCCATGGGACAAGGCGCCGGTCGGGCAGGCCGCTTTGCTGAGCGATAGTTCCACGTCCACTCGGGTGCTGAATTTCGATTACGAGCCCAAGGGCTATGTCATCGCCTACGCGGTGGCGGGCGCGGCGCAGGCGGTGTGTTCCAGCGTCTACCTGCCCGCCGGCGAGCAGGACAATCCGCAAGCCTGGGCCTATGACAGCGTGTCGCTGCAGACGGTCTACGTGGACAGCAATGTATTGCAGCTCAAGTACAAGGTGCTGACGGCGTATCAGCCGAAAGCCGCCGGCAACTGGGTGGGCATCTGGCAGGGCTCCACCGTGCCTTACAGCGGCGATCCTATCCGCAGCCTGCCCGTGCCGCGCGACGACGACTCAGGCTACCTGGCTATCGACGGTCTGAAACTGACCATCAACACCAGCTACGCGGTCGGCTATTTCATGCAGGCGCTGCCGCAGGGGCGTACCTCGCTGGCCGCGACGACGACGTTCACGATAGGCGCTTATCAAGGAGAAAAAACATGATCGCATTCGAGCGCCTGGCGGGTAGCCGGCTGTATATCGATCAGGCAAACCAGGAGGGTGCCGGCTGGTGGGGCTGGCTGCTGGCCGCCGGCGCTCAAGCGCCGGCCGGCCCGGTGCCCTTGACGGAAGCGCTGGAGAATGCGGATTGGGCCGGCAGCTTTGTCTACTGCGCCGTCGCGCCGGATCTGAGCGGCGACAAGGCCGCCGTCTTCATCGCGGCGCTGGATGCGATTCTGGCCACGGTCATCGGCGGGCGCGCGCTGCTGTGGCTGCGGCAGGCGGAGCGGCCGCAGCAAGCGCTGGAACAGGGCTGGGTCTTGTCCTTCGCCTCTGTTGCCGGCGTTTTGCGCACCAGCAATGGGCTGGATCTGAGCCTGACCGGCGACGGCAGCATCGGCGTCGCCATCGCCTCCGGCGCGGTACTGAGCGTCGCGGAATCCGGCGACGCGCTGACGCTGACCGGTCGCAATGCGCCGGCGGCCACCTTGAGCGGCGGCATGGCGCCCATTTTGTATCAGGATGATTACAGCGCCAGCTTGGCGTTTGACGGCACGGCGCTGGGCAGCTGGCGCTTTGGCTTCAAGACCGCGCGCCAGGCCTTGGCGCGCAACTTCGCCTGCGGCTTCCAATTGCTGGTGCCCAATACGGTGGCGGACAGCGCCGGCTCGGACCAGCCGGTGAAGAACTTGAGCGCTTATCTGCCGCTGGTGAACGGCGGCGAGCCTAACCCCACCGACCTGTTCGCTTTCACCGCCGAGTTCAACCCTGTCAATCCCAACAATATCTTGCCGGCGACGCCCACCGTGTTTTGGTTTGCCGCCGGCGCCAGCCAGGATCTGGTGTCTTACTACCGCACCGTCTACGGCATGACAGTGACTCTGCGGCCGGTGCTGGACGCGGCGGCTGGACGGCCAGCGGGCCTGGTGGTCAATCCCGGCTCCGGCAGGACGCCGCTGTATCTGGGTTACAGCTTTGCGCCGGTAGGGGACTTCGAACTACGGGTGGTGGGAGCGGAGGACGGTCAGCCGCAGCAATTGCTGGCCGGTTTGTCCGGTTCGGAAAACATCGGCTTCGTCAGCGGCGCTGCGTACTTGCGCGCCAGCGGCGGGCAGCCGGCCTATGCGCCGGTTTTTCCCCTGGAGCCCAGCTCGCCGGTGGGGCCGCCCTTGGACCCGCTGGCCTTGTTGCTGAATCGGGACTTCCGCACCTCTTGGTGCACGGTGACGGCCAAGGGCGAAGGCGCCAGCGCTCACTACGCGGCCGCGCCCAAGGGCGCCGATCTGTTTGGCCTGCCGGACGCCGCCAAAGCGGACGGCGGCGATCTGCTGGAACCCAAAGACCCCGGCTTGGCCTTGCCCAACAGCGGCGAACTGAGCTTCCCCCTGTTGCCGTTCGCGGCGTTTCGCTCCGGCGCCGGGGACCAAGATTTGCAGGCAGGCCAGATGGAGTTGCTGGAGAGCCAGATCGTCAGCCCCACTCGGCGCAATCGCATCAACGCCGCCTCCGCTCAGGCGTCGCGCTCGGCGCGCGCCAGCCTGGGCCTGGACTTGGCGCGCAACGTCGCCGGCTACAACGCGGCCACGCCGGCAGGCTTCATCGCCCGCGTCGCGGAGCGGGGCTGGAGCCGTCTGCTGCTGGCGCAGATCATGGCGGGCGGGCAGCCGCAATGGCAGCTGGGCTTTACCGCGCCGTCCAGCGCCTTGCAGGCGGCGTTCCAGACCGACAACCTGTTTCTGCCGGTGGCCAATCCCCTCCAGTTGGGGGTTGAGGCCAGCGGCGTGATGCCTGAGGATCCGCCGGCCAGCCCGTCCCGCTTCTACAACCAGTTGGAGATCGATCGCTGGCGCTTCAAGGCGGCGGTGGGCAAGGGCAACCGCTACGGCGACTATCGCAATGTAATGGTGGTCAAGGGCGTGCCCGGCAGCCTGCTTGAATTGGTGACCCGGCCGACGCAATGGACGCAGAAGAATCTGTTCGCCGCGCCGCTGGGGCCGGATGGACTGCCGGACGCGTCGCAGTTGACCCCGCTGGCCGATTGGCTGAGCGCATACTTCGCCAGCGCGCTGAAGCAGCAGGACAATCCCTATTTCCAGAACTTCTGCCGCATCATCCGGGATCCTAACTGGCAGGGCGTTTTGCTGCTGCGGGTGGATATCGAGAAAGTGCCGGCGGAGTTGCTGGGTTTGTTGGCGGGGGTGACTCAGCCGGAGGCCTTCGCCGCACATCATATCGGCGTCGAACTGAGCCAGATCGACGGCAAGACCGTGACCCAGAGCGACTCCAGCTCCTTGTTCGGGTTGATCTACTACCTGGATCCGGACTACGAAGACGAGCCGCAGGCGCATGCGATTCCGCCGCAGGACGCCGACGCCACCTATGAATTCCGCCTGCTGACCTTGAAGGCCTTGTTCCAGAACACCGCGGTGCAGCGTTTTGAAAGCGTGGCCCAGGTGGTGCTGAATCAATTGTTCGGCAGCCGGGTGGATAGCATGGTCGAGGATCAGGGGCAGGCCAATATCTACAACGCCGTGTTGCTGCAAGGCGGTTTCCAGACCAACGGCGGCGCGCCGGTGTACTCCTTGTCTTCCGCCCAGCCGGCCTTGTTCAAGCTGCGCAACAATGTGCTCACCAGCGTGGAGATCGCCACGGCGGCCTTGTCCACGCGTGATGACGGTGCGGGCGGCAGCGCGGTGTCCTGGCTGGACATGTCCGGTTTCATGCAGTTCGCCGTGCTCAAGGACGAGGCGGGGGAACTGCCGCCTTTCGATCTGTTTTCCTTCGGCGCCGACGGTGATGAGCCCGTGGCCGGCCAAGGCTTGCGTTTCAGCGGCCTGGGCCTGCGCATCGCCTTCCCGCTGAGCGGTCCGGACAGCGGGCCCACCGTGATCTCCATGCTGGAAAACGAGCTGTCCTTCAATCCGGCGGCTAGCCGCTCGCGAGCGCAGGGTCTGTATCGCGATTTCCAACTGGAATTAAATGGCCTCTTGTCCGGCGCCGCAAACAGCACGCCGGCGGCCAAGGGGTTTTTGGCGGTGGCGACCAGCTATGGCCTGCAAGGCGTGGCCGACCGCGCCTGGCACGGCCTGTCGCTGCGCGTCAACCTGGGCACCTTGGGCGCGCTGGCGTCCAAGGTCAATCTCAACACCACCTTGTTGCTGGCCTGGGCCGACGACAGCGGCGCGGCGGACGACGGCTCCGGCTATCAGGCTCATGTCGGGATGGCCTTGCCGGGCGCGGGGCCCGGCGGCGAACTGTTCAGCCTGCAAACCGTGATCAAGCTGTCCATCGGCGCGATCCGTCTGTTGTACAACGCCGAGCAGAAAGGCTATTTGTTGCTGCTCAACGAGATCGCGCTCAAGTTCCTCGGTTTGCTGCGCATTCCGCCCAACGGGGCCACCTCGTTCTTTCTTTTCGGCAACCCCGGTGCGGAGACGCCCACCGGTCTGGGATGGTACGCGATTTACAACCAGGACCAGCCGCCTCCGGCCGCCGCCCCCGATGCCGACCCGACGGCGCTTACCCACCAGTCTCAATCTTGAAGGACGGCGCGATCATGACGTGGCCTTTCTCCCTGTTCGACAACGCCAACTCGGCCAGCCGCAATACTTCCGCCCGGATCAACAAGGAACAGATCGCCGCGTTCCGGAGCCTGCTGGAACAGCAGGCCGCGATCCGTCTATTGGTGGGCACCGGGGGCAGCTTCGGCAACCAGTCCGCCACGGTCAATCTGTTGCGGCGCTTGACCGATCCCTTGACCGCGGCGGGGCTGACTTACGCCTACGCCGGCAAGGCCGAAGTCTATTACCAGGGCGGCGAGGACACGCTGGCCAAGCTGTACGAGTTGCTGCCGGAACTGGAGCATCAGCCCAGCGGCAAGCTGAACCAGGCCACGGTGGAGCTGAAGGCTTATCCGCAAGCGCCGCCGGCGGACAAGGCGCTGTTCGGCTTCACCGGAGCGGTGGACGACAGCGCAGGCAACTACGCCACCGGGCTGAACGTCGAGTATTTTCTGCAGTTGCAGCCCTATAACTACAATTACGCGGAAAAAATAGATTTCGTCGGCGCCAGGCGGCCGGCCATTGATTTGCTGCAAGTGCCGGAGCTGAACAATCCCAGTTTCCGACGCCGGGTGTCCTATGTGCCGGAATCCAGCTATGCGGCGCCGGACTGGGCGGATTACGCGGATAATCCGCGCGCGGCGATCCTGCGTTATCTGACCGGCGACGCCTTGCTCAAGCAAGTGCGGCTGGTGGTGTCCTACGCCATCATGCCCAGCGCTCAAAACGTGGTGAACAGCAGCCCGGAAGCCGCTGCGGCGGTTCTGTGCGGGGGCCTGCTTGATTACCAGGACAACGGCGACCACAGGCTGGCCGCGCCGGTGGTGGTGTTGAACCTCAATCGCTTCGGCAGTATGGAGAGCGAGGCGCCGTTGCAGGCGGTGGCGGGCTTGCTGCGCGGGGACATGACCCGCGACGAGGTGGTGGTGCTGACCGGCACGGACCCGAAAAACGCCAGCCGGCGGCAGGCTGCGCGGCAGGTGCATGAGGCGCGCCGCCGCTATATGGCTTCGCTGAACGCGGTGCAACGTTTCAGCTGGCTCAACTATCCCACTTCGACGGCGGCGGTGGATGCCGCGGTCAACGCGATTGTCGGCAAACCCAACCAGGTTCTGTTCATCCAGTTGGGGCCGGTGCCGCAGCCCTTGTTCTACTACGCCCTGTTCAAGACCAATACCCTGTCCTTGTTCGAGGGCGCCAACAGCATGATGGCGGCGATCAATATGGGGTGTCCGTTCCTGGCCTTGCCGCGCAAGGGCCTGGGCGTGCAGCCGGCCTTGTACCCCAGCGTCAACCGAGGCCTGTTCAGCGCCTCGCCGCCGATCAACGAGCTGGCGGCCGCCGCCAACCAGCTCAATTTCTCGCTGGACAGCTGGCCCACCGGCAACCAGAGCGGCAACCCCTGCCGGCAACTCGGCGCCTTCATCCAAAGTCTGTGCGCCCAGACCGCGACGGACGATCCGATTCCGCGTTATTTCCGTGAGCTGAAGGCGTTCTACGCCACGTCCAGCGCAGACAAGCTCAATGTCGCCGTCGCCTATCTGATGAACGTTTTCCAGGCCGAGCACGCCTTGCAAGCCGCGGCCGCGCGGCGGGCGCGTCGCGCCGATGGCGAGGAGGGCGAAGACGAACCGGCCGAGAATCCGCTGAACGCGCTTTATCTGGAGCTTAAGGAAAAGCTGGGCGAGGACGGCGAGATCCAGCCGCCCAAACGGCTGGACTTGGTGCCGGGCATCCTGGCTGGCGGCAATATCAACGAGGCGGTGCTGGCCCTGTTGCAGGGCTTCAGCGCCAGCCTGTGGCTGGAGGTGTCCCAGTTCAAGCACGAGGGAGAGGAAGACGACATCGCCTCCATCCGCTTGGAGGGCATGACCGGCATCTTCGCCAGTCTGCAAATCAGCAACCGCATCGCGGTGATCTTCGATGCGCCGGAACAGCAGTTGCGGATGAACCTGGAGCTATCCGCCGAGGGCACTTGGTCGCTGCCCGGCGTGCCCTGGATACAGATGAGCGGCCCCTTCCTGCGCCTGTCCAGCTCCGATGGCCAAATACCCGTCACCGCCGCGTTGGGCGGCCGCTATCAGCCGCTGGGCGCGGAGCTGCAATTGCTGGCGCCGTCGGCCGGCGAGCAGGCCTTGCTCACCGTCAAGTTCGACGCGCCCTATCCCGGCATAGACCGCGCCTTCCAGATGGCGGCGGCGGTCAACCTGGTGGCGGTGCTGCCGCCGCCGCTGAACGTGCTGGCGGACCTCGGCCTCAGCCAGCTGGACCTGTACTACCTCAGCAAGGAAGAGGACGCCTCCGCGCTCGGCTTCATCATCCGCTCCAACAGCGCCAAGCCGGTGCCGCTGGTCGGCAAAGTGGCCTTGAGCAACGTGGAGGCCCAAGTGGCGTTGATCGACCCGGTCAAAACGCGCCAGGTACGGGCCAGCGCCAACGGCAATTTCATCATTGGCAGCGGCGAGCAGGCCGGCGTGGTGGCGGTGGGCGTGCAATATCCGGATTGGCAGTTCCGCGGCACGTTGGAGTCCGGCGTGATCCGCATGGAGGACCTGCTGTCGCTGTTCCTGCCCGGCGTTGACCTGACCTTGCCGTCGTTGCCGGTGATAGACAGCTTCGTGTTCAACTACGCCCAGGCCGCCGACAATCTGCAAGTGTCGCTGAACCTTGTGTTCCAGCCGGCCTGGACTTTCGAGTTTTTCGGCAAGCCGCTGTTCAAGCTGGACAACGTCGGCTTCTCGGTCAGCCGCGCCAAGCTGGAAAACCAGGGCAATATCACCGCCAACACCACCTTGCTGCCGGACATGGCCCATCCCTTGGTGGTGGGCATAGGCGCGAGCTACGCCGGCGGCGGAGATTGGGCATTTTCCATCCAGCAGCAGGACGACACCGTTTTCAGCATTAATGAATTGCTGGAACAGTATCTGGGCCGGGATTGGCGCACCGTTTTGTCGTTCCCGGACGTGAGCAAGCTGACGCTGCAACTGGACTGGGGTAAGCAGAAAGCCACTTCCTTTGAATTCAGCGCCGCCACCGCAAGCGCCTGGGTGCCGATTTCCGCCTTGCCCGACGTCAGCGTCACCGGCCGGCTGAAGCTGGGCTATCTGGGCAAGAAGGCCGCCGAGCGGCTGGGGCTGGCTCCGCTGAACACCGAGGGCGACGATCCGCCGCAGGTGCCGGGCACCTATGGCGAGATCGGCGCCGACCTGACCCTGTGGAACATCAAGCTGGGGGTCAGTTATAACTTCGCTCCCGGCAAACAGGAATTGAGCTTGCGCTGGCTGACCCTGCTCGCCACCGTAACGACCGACAAACAGGGCGATACCGTCGCCACCTTCAAACTGGACAACAAGTCCATCGGCGAAATGGTGGAGACCTTCGTGTCTTGGGCCACCGGCGCCGAGTTCGGCCTGGCCGCGCCCTGGAACGTGCTCAACTCCTTCAGCCTGAGCGGTCTTGAGCTGGTGTACAACTTCAGCAAGAAACAGGTGGGCTTCAATATCGGCATCGGTCCGGTGGATTTCGGCTTCTTCACGCTCAAGGGCGTGGCGTTGAAATACGATCCGCAGGTCAAGGACGCCAAGGTGGAAATCACCGTGCAGGGCAGTTTCGTCTGGCAATCCGGCGACGCCCTCAGCTGGGACCCCTCCAAGCCGGAAACCACGCCGGCGCCTCCGGGCGGCGGCAACAAATATCTGGACCTGCGCCTGCTGGCGCTGGGACAGCACGTCACCGTGCCGGGCCTGGTGGAGGAGACCTCGGTGCAGGGCGTGATCGCCAAGCTGCGCAGCCTGGAAGTGCCGAACCCGCCGGAGGTGCCGGTGGGAGGCAAAGGGCAGCCGGTGTTCGCTCCCGACAACTCCTGGTTCATCGCCTTCGACTTCGGCGTGTTGAAAACCCAGAAAGACAAGGAAGCGCCAGCGGCCAAGGGCAGCCAGCAGTTGATCACCGCCCGCGAGGCGGCCGCGGCCGACGAGGAGGCCGACGAATACCTGTTGCAGCTGTCCATGGTGTTCAACGACCCCACGCTGTACGCGCTGCGCGTGGCGCTGGCCGGGCCGATGGCCAAGATTTTCGCCGGCCTGGATTTCCAGATACTTTATCGCCAGGTATCGGAAACCGTGGGTTGCTATTCCGCCAATATCGCCTTGCCCAATCTGATGCGCAAATTCCAGATCGGGGTGGCCACGATCACCCTGCCGGAGTTTGGCATCAATCTGTACACCAACGGCGATTTCCAGGTGGACATCGGTTTCCCGTGGCGGCAGGACTTCGCCCGTTCCTTCACCATAGAGCTGATCGTGGCGCCGGGCATCCCGGTGCTGGGTTCGGCCGGTTTTTATTTCGGCAAGCTCAGCAGCGCCACCACCAATCTGGTGCCGGTATCGGAACGGGGGTGGTTCAATCCGGTGCTGGTGTTCGGCTTCGGCGCTCAACTTGGTCTGGGCAAATCCATAGAGCTGGGGATTTTGCGCGCCGGGTTCAGCCTGACGGTGTTCGGCGTGATCGAAGGCGTGCTGGCGCGCTGGCTGCCTTACCGCGAGGCCACGCCCAGCCAGGGCCGCGACCAATTGCAGGACGGCTATTATTTCTCGCTGATCGGCACCGCCGGGGTGCAGGGCCGCCTGTACGGCAGCATAGACTTCGCCATCATCCGCGCCGACGTCAATATCGCCATCAAGATCTACGTGCGGCTCAGCTACATCGCCTATCAGGACATCCCCATCAGCGCCAATGCCTCGGTGGAGGTCAGCGTAGACGTCAAGATCAATCTGGGTCTGTTCACCATCACCATAGGCCTGTCGTTCTCGGCCTCGGTGCAAGCCACTTTTGTGCTGAAAAACCCGGCCGGCAACAATCCGCCCTGGGGCCGCACCTTGCCTGGCAACGGCATGCGGACGCTGGCCTTGGCCGGCGGCTTGCCCGCGCGTCATGCGGCGGCTGAACTGGAAGCGCGCCGGCTGCGCCGCGCGCTGGGGCAGAGCGGCGGAGCCGGCCCGCGGCTGGCCGCCAACGCCGCCGGCTATCAGCCGGCCTGGGGCAATCTGCAAGCGGGGCAGCTCTTGCAACTGACGGGTTGGACCGTGCCGGTGCTGACCGTGGCAGGCGATCAGGCCAAGACCGCGGCCGAGCAATTGCCATGCTATGTGGCGGCTTTCTTCCTCGCCACGCCGGAGCCGGTCAAGGCCGGCGGCGCCTTGGCGGCCGCCCGCAACGGCGGCTCCGAGCAAGGCCGGCTGGCGCATGCCGCGCTGGCGCGCGCGCGCCAGCGCCCGGCGCTGAACGCCCGGTTGGCCGCCAATGGCGGCGAGGACGGTTTTGAAGACCTGGCCGTGCGGGTGCTGCAATGGGTATTGGCCGCCGGCATGAGCGGCGCGATGAGCCCGGACCAGCTCAACCAGCAAGTGGTCAGCGCCGATTTCCTGAACCAGGCGCTGCAGTACTTTTCCAATCCGGATCAACCGCTGCCGATTCCGGCCGATCAGGTGGAGGCCTTCCTGGCGCGGCAGGCGACGATCTGCTTCGCCGCCACGGCGGCGGCCAACGCCCACGGCGTGTTCTTCCCGGCGCCTCCCGGCGTGCGCCTGAACGTGCCGAGTTATGCCGGCGCGCCCGGCTACGATTATGCGTTCGGCCAATACAACAGCAGCCAGACCGACTATCTGCTGTTGCTGCGCCAGTATTTCCAGCAACTGCAGGTACAAGTGGAAGGCGGCGGCGCGCCGACGGCCGGTGCCGTCCGGATGCAGTCCGGCACCGGCGCCTCCATCGCCAGCTACATCTTTGGCGACTACTTCTGCCTGCTGGCGCGCCAGGCCTTGCAGGCGCTGCGCGATGGCCTGGGCAACTTCAAGCTGGTGATTCAGCCGGCGCAGACGGTGGCCGAGATCGTCGACTGGGTCAACGCCACCGGCCAACTGTCCGGCGACGACGCTTTCAGCGCCGGACAACTGTTCGTCGCCAACCAGGAGCATCCGCTGGCGGCGGGAGCCCAGCCGTTGACGGTGGAGGGCATGCGCTGGCAAACCCCGGGAGGCCTCAGTTTCGAACAAGTAGCCGCGCAGTCCTTGTTTGGCGGCGGCTTCAACGGCGAGCAACTGGCGCGGGCCAACGCCGACGAGGCGCGCATCCTGGCCGCCAATCAACGCATCGTGTTGGGCGATAAGGTCTACCTGACTCAGGACGGCGATTCGCTGACCGGCATTGTCGCCGGGCTGGGCGTATCGCTGGACACGCTACTGCAAGGCAGCGACGTGCTGCGGCGCGCGGACCTGTTGTCGTCGCTGGCGATACTGGCGTTGCCGGCCTTCTCGCAGCCGGTGGCCGCTGGAGACACCCTGGCCGGCATTTCCGCGCGCTTGGGCGTGAGCCTGGATCTGCTGGCCGGCGCCAACGGCGCGGCCGCCGGTTTGTTCGATCATGACAGCGATCCCAATCTGAATATCCCGGAACTGGCGCAGTTCCAGGTGGGCGAGTTGATCGACGAAGCGCTGCGCACGCTGGCGTTCCAGAACCTGGGCGCGATGGCTTCGCGTTACTACCTCAACGGTTTGCGGCTGCCCACCGCCGGCCTGACGGCGAAATCGCCCGGCTTGTTCGTCAAGCCCAACGGCCAGGGCGGCTACGACTACCCGGCGCAGCTGGGTCTGTTCGCGCTGACTGGGCAGGCCTTCCCGCTGCCCGCGCTGCAAGACCCGGCGCAGGGGGCGAAGTTCAGCTTCACGCTGAGCCGCGGCGCTGCCGAAACCTGGCTCAGCCTGGGCGCGCCGGGCAGCGCCAGCGCCAGTTTCGAAGTGAGCCAGGACGATTACCTGCGCTATGTGAAAGTGCGCGCCACAGCCACCGGGCAGCCTTTGCGCACGGATACGCGGGCGATCCGGCCCTTGCTGGACGCCGAGGCCCAGGCCTCGCGCTTCCCGCTGTCCAGCTCCCAGCCCTGGCAGTGCGCGGCGCCGGTGGCGCTGCCGCGCCAGGCCCGCGCGCCGGAGGTGGCCGAACCGCGTTTGTGGAGCCTGCCGGATTCGCTGATCAACACCCCGCTGGAGCAAGGCGTGTTGCCGCGTTTCGCGCCGCAGCTGGCGCGCACCGACGCCGCCACCGGCAGCGTCAGCGAGCAGCCCTTGCTCAATTACGGCTTTGGCATGCTGATCCCCTTCGGTGTGCGTCGTACTCAGCCGCTGGCGAACAATCCCAGCAGTCAGCGGCTGTATGAAATCATCGGCGCGCCGGACAAGGAAATCGTGTTGCTGGAGCGCGTGCTCAGCCAATTGCAGGGGCCGGGCGCGGGCTTGAGCCAACTGCTGGTGCTGTACCGGCCGGCCGCCACCGGCAGCGAGGTGGCCGGTTGGCAGATGGAAAACCCGGCCGCCAGCCTGGCCGGCATCGCCAAGGTCAATCTGTCCACCGAGACCCGTCCTCCGGCGCAGAACGGCTTGCGCGCGCTGGCGCTGACCGAGAACGCCTTCCCCAATCTGATCGGCGCGCCGGACGATTTTCTGCGGCTGTTGTGGGAAGCCAGCATCACCCGTCAGGGGGGCTTTTTCCTCAGCTACAGCCAGGGCTTGCAAGCCGGCGGCACGCTGTCCGGTTTGCCGGACCATGTGTTCAACGACAGCGGCGAAGCCGAACTGGCGGTGCTGGCGCTGTTCGCCGCGGACGAGGGCGAAGGGCAGGCGGTGGGCAACTGGATGAACGTGCTGGCCACCAATGAGTCCTTCGACGCCAGCGCCGCGGCGCTGGTGGCGACCGCGGTGCTGCGGCGGGAACAGACCGCGCCGTTGGCTGACGCGGCCACGCTGGACGGCGTCGCCGCCGGCTATTACAGCCGGGTCGATAGTCTGGCCCGGCTTAACGCCGGGCGGCCGTTGCGCGACGGCGCCGTGTTGCGAGTGCATGGCGGCGTTTATCAAGTCGCGCCGACTGGCGCGGCCCCTGGCGGCGACCTGACGCGCATCGCCGAGCATTTCTTCACCACCGAAGACGCGATCAAGCAGGCCAACCCGTATCGCGCCAGCTGGAGCGGCCCGTTGGTCAGCTATACCGCTTTGCGTCTGCCCGAGGTCGATGTGACCGTGGGCCGGCGCTACGCCAACGGCGCTGTGTTCTCCACGCTGGACGATGTCTCGGCCTATTTCCAGGCGCCCTTGGCCGGCCTGGCCGCAGCCAATGCGCGCACGCCCGGCCTGTTCCCGGCCCAAACCGCGCTGGAGGTCGAGTTGGGGCCGTTCGATGTGTCGGCCACGACTCAGGCCGGCGTGGCCGGCATCGAACTGGAGCGCAAGGCCGCCCCGCCCGTGCCGGACAGGGCCGACGGCGCCGATTGGGGCTGGATCTATCTGGCCAATCTGTTCAATCTGCTCGGCTACCGCAACAGCCTGACCGACGATTTCAAAGAGAGCAATTTCGGCGTGGCCACCGGTCCGGGCAATATCGACGGCAACGGCCCTGCCGACAAAGTGCGCGCGCCGCGCGCCGCGAACGAGGACGAGCCGTGGCGTTATGTCCGCACCGTGCCGTATCCCGGTTTGTACCGGCATCCGCCGGTGCAGCGCCAGGCCTCGCCTGCGGTGAGCGGCAGCCCATACCTGGGCGTGGGCGGTTTGTTGCAAATTGAACTGGCCTGGCTGGATTTGTTCGGCAACCGCATCCTCAGCGACCTGGACGCGCCGCCGGCCGAGGCGCGCGTATACAACTTCCCGCCGCAGCTGACCGGCTATACCGACAGCGTGTTGGGCATCGGTCAATGGCCGTCTGTGGCCAACGACTACCTGTTCGCCACCTTGCAAGACGGCAAGGCGGGGCTCAAGGTGTCGCTGGCCTTTGACCAGCAGCCCTATTTGGACGCGGCCAAGGCGCTGGACGCCGGTGGTCGGCAGCGCATCGAACAGGCCATCGCCATCTACGCCAAGGTCTTGTATCAGTTGCAAGACCCCAACGGCCTCGGCATCGAGCTGAGCAGCAGCGTCTGCCCGGAGACCGCGCTGTTGGAGCCCTCGCAGCAGGCGGCGCTGGTCAATTGGGCGGTGGACATCTACGCCTGGCTCAACAGCTTGCTGCCCAACAGCAGCGGCAGCCATCAAGAGCGAGCCGCCGGCTTCCAGCCGCTGTTGGAGTTGAGCGCGCCGCTGCAGGCTGGCCAGATCAACGACGACCAGATCTTCCGCTTGGACGCCAGCCTGACCTTGAGCCGCAAACCGCAGTTGGTGAGCGGCGCGCTGGCGGCGGTGTCCGGCGTGGCCGAAGCGGGCACGCTGTTGTCGCCGTCCACCGGCCCGCTGCAAGGCGACCAGGCCGCGGCGAGCGCCCAGCGCGATCTCAAGCAGTTTGCGGCCCGCTTCGAGCAAGCGCTGTCCACTCCGCAGGGGCCGCGCTACCAAGTGGCCACCGGCAGCGATCGCAACGCCTTCACCGGCGGCTCCGGCATGACCTTGTGGGCGGTGCAGTTGGGACGGGACGCCGCGCAGGGCATCTCCTACCGTCTGCTCAATCCGGGCCAACCCAAGCAGTTCGCGCCCAGGCCGGTATCCAATCAATTGGCGTCCAAGATGGACGCGGCCATCATTCCCTACCGCACGGGCAAGGTGATCAGCCTGCAGGACCCGGCCGAGCCGCGCGCTTTCACCGACGTGGATCTGGATCAATGGCTGCAATCCTCGTTGGCTCGCATTGACCAATTGCTGTCGCCGGCCTATGTCGCGCCGGCGCAGATCTTGCGCAGCCTGACCGGCAACAACGCGATGCAGGGACTGCTGGACGCGAAAGAAGCGCTGGCCCAAGCCTTGAAGAGCGCGATGATTCCGGTGTTCCGCGACGAGAGCGCGGACCAGAGGGAACTGGACGCGATCCGCGAAGCCTTCTTCCAGAGGATGCTGGGCACGCTGAGCGAGTTCTACGCGGTGCGCGCCGGTCTGCAGTTCCAGGCCGAGGTCAATGCCGCGATCCAACCCTCGGGCGCGGAACTGACGCCGCGGCTATACGGCAATATTGTGAGCCAGCCGGGCGGCAGCGGCATCATGGGCCGCGGCAACCTGTCTCTGACCGCGCCCAAGCTGGGATTGAAGCTGGCCGGCGACGGCGGCGGCAATACTCGCCTGCTGAGCTTCCTGCTCTCCAGCGCGGGCCTGGAGGCCAAGAAAGTGGACCTGGACCTGGTGTTCGAAGGACAGAACATTGAACACCAGATCGGCGCGCTGGCCGGCATCCGCGGCTACCAGCCGTCGTCCTGGCTCAGTTTCGTGGCGGACACCGCCGGCGAGAGCTGGCCGCTGCGCCAGGCGTTGGGCGCTTTCAGCACCCCCATCGTGCTGCGCGCCTTCCCGGAAACGCCGACCCTGACCCTGCAGGAGGCGGCGGCCAACGCCGACATCGCTTGCCCGTGCCGTCTGCCTGCGGATGAAGTCATGGCGGCGCGGCTTACGGCCGCCGGGGACCCGGCTTGCAGCCGGCCCGGCGACTACAATCCGCTGGCCGCGCTGAGTCGTTGGAATTATCGGCTGCGCTATGCGCTGCAACGCCATTTCGAGCAGGACGCGATCAACGGCCAGATTGATTTCAATCTGGGCGGACAATCCGGTTTGAGGGCGATGGCGCTCAGCCGGGATCTGTTCGACAACCTGGCGGAAATGACCCAGGTCTTTCCCAAGGTGGTGGAGGATCTGAACCGCTTCTTGCTGCCGCTGGACATCAACAGCAAGGACCCGGCTCAGATCCAGAACGCCGAGGCGGCGCTGCTGTCCGCCGGCGAGATGGTGCAGTGGCTGGCGGACAGCGCCGGCGGCGGGGGCTTGTTGCAAGCGAACAGCCGGCTGCTGGCGCAGGCGGAACCGATACGCTTCGTCATTGAGGAGGACGCGGTGGAGCGCGTCAACCCGGATGGAGGCAAGGTGAGCGCGCTGCGAGTGACGCTGACGCTGGCGCAGCCGCTGCCCGAGCGCGCCGGCCAACCTTTCGTGCAGGTGGAGCCGGAGCGATACGAGTGCGAGCCGGAGGAGGGAGAAGGCCTGAGCCGTTCCTTCACTTATCTTGATCGGAGCACCGGCGCCTATCTGGCCGCGTCCGAAGGCAAGGGCATCGCCGCGCGCATGGTGGTATTGCCGGACCTGGATATCCTGGAGCGGCAGGACGCCAACGCTCAGGTCTTCCTGCGGCGCAACGAGGAGTTGGTGCCGGGCAAGCCGACGGCGGAGCCGTTCGTCTATCAGACGCCGACGGTGTCCCTGTCCGCGCCGCTGCGTCCCACCGTGGATTCGGATCAGCCGGTGAACATGGCTGTCATCTACGCCCAGGGCGCGGACCAGCCGGTGAGCCGGTCGCTGGAGTGCCAGCTTGGCTTGTTCTATCAGGCTTTGTTCGGCCATGCCGGCAGCGACAGCGCCATCCTCAGCCTGACGGTATATTACGAGTACCGGCTGAACGATGCGTTGAGCAAGGTGCGCTTGCCGGTCTACCTGATGCCGCCTACCGAGGTGGCCTTGCAAGAGGGCGGCGGCGGTCTGCCGCTGGCCGACGTCGTTGTCCAGCAAGCCCGGGGTTGCGTGGACTGGTTCGCCGCGCACGAACCGGAGCAAAAAGGCGGCAGCTTGTGGTTCGACCTGACCGTCAGCTCCAATTTGACTGAACAAGCTCAGCCCTTGTTGCGCTTGCGCAATGTGTTCCTGGAGCTCACCAGAATCGAGCCGCCCATGGTTTGATCAACCGCCCAGGCTCCGCCGCGCGCCGGAGGGCGGCCTCCCTCTGGCGCAAGACCCGCTCCCTCGCCGCCGCGAGGGAGCGTAACGGTTATTTGCTTAGACATAAGGATTCCGTCTTTGCTGATAGCCAATCGGTATAATGACCGTTCCCCGTTGGAGAACGCGTCGTGTACAAGCATCTGGAAGATTTCGTCGGCCACACCCCGCTGGTCAGACTCAAGCGCCTGCCCGGCGTCACCAGCAACACCGTGCTGGTCAAGCTGGAAGGCAACAACCCGGCGGGCTCGGTCAAGGACCGGCCGGCCCTGTCCATGATCCGTCGCGCCGAAGAACGCGGCGAGATCAAGTCGGGTGATACTCTGATCGAACCCACCAGCGGCAATACCGGCATTGCGCTGGCGATGGCGGCGGCGATGATGGGGTACAAGATGATCCTCATCATGCCGGAGAACTCCAGCGCCGAGCGGGTGCAGGCGATGCGCGCCTACGGCGCGGAAGTGGTCCTGACGCCCAAGGAGGCCTCGATGCCGGGTTCCATCGACCTGGCGCGCAAGATGGAAGCCGCCGGCCAGGGCCGCATCCTGGACCAGTTCTCCAATCCGGACAATCCGCTGGCCCACTATGAAAGCACCGGGCCGGAAATCTGGCAGGACACCCGGGGCGGCATCACTCACTTCGTGTCCAGCATGGGCACCACCGGCACCATCATGGGCACCGGCAGCTACCTGAAGCGGCAAAACCCGGCCATCCAGATTGTGGGCGTGCATCCGGAGCCAGGCAGTCAGATTGCCGGCATCCGTAAATGGGAAGACCCCTACGTGCCCAAGATCTGCGATTTCTCGCAGCTGGACGATTTGCAGCATGTCAGCCAGCAGGAGGCGGAGGATATGGCGCGGCTGCTGGCGCGCGAGGAGGGCATTCTGGCCGGGCCTTCGTCCGGCGGCGCGCTGGCGGTGGCCTTGCGCCTGTCGAGCCAGCTGGAAAACGCGGTCATTGTCTCCATTGTCTGCGACCGCGGCGATCGCTACCTGTCCACCGGCCTGTTTGGTTGAGAACCGGTTCACGATCTGCTGCGCGTTGTGAGGCGTGACACGGTGGCTACCGCTTCGAAATGCTCATGTACCACTTGTACACTCCGCTTTCTCAGCGGTTTTCGCCTTGTTTCGCCTTGGCTTGCAAGATCGTGAACAGGCTCTGAGAGTCCGTTCAACGTCCGCTGGGTGTCGGTCGGCGGCCAGGACGGACGGCGCGCCGGGAAACGCAGTGTTCGCGTTTTGGCGCTGGCGCCGGGCGCCGCATGTCTTTAGCATCTGAGATCCTATGTTCCCGTCCCGGAGGCCCTTATGCTGCTGCATGTCGATTCCCGTTTCCTCAGCCCCTACGCCTTGTCCGCCTTCGTCGCCTTGAAAGAAAAAGGGCTGACCTTCGAACTGGCGACCTTGAGCCTTGCCGCGCAAGCCAATCTGGCCCCGGCCTATCAACGTCAATCGCTGACCGCCCGCGTGCCCATGCTGGAGGACGGCGAGTTTCAACTCAGCGAATCCTCTGCCATCGCCGAGTATCTTGAAGACGCTTACCCCGAGCGTCCCCGGCTTTATCCGCTGGACCTGCGTCAACGCGCCCGCGCGCGCCAATTGCAAGCCTGGCTGCGCAGCGACCTGATGGCCTTGCGGGAGGACCGCAACACCGAGGTCGTGTTTCTGCGGCCGGCGGCCGGCACCCTGGCGCCGGAAGCGCGCCAGGCGGCCAACAAGCTGATCGCGGCGGCGGAGCAATTGCTGCCGGCCGGCGACGGCGATTTGTTCGGCGCTTGGTGTCTGGCCGACACCGATCTGGCGTTGATGTTGAAGCGGCTGCAATACGACGACATCTTGCCGCCGCGCTTGGCCGCCTATGTCGAACGTCAGTGGCAACGGCCTGCGGTGCTGGACTGGCTGGAGTTGGGACGGCGGGCGGCATTGGTTTGAAAGGCCGGGCGCGCGCCGGCTTCCGCCGTCTCAGCACCTGTTGACGATCTGCCGCGCGTCGGCGGTAAGGCGTTGAAACCCGCTTCGAAATGCTCATGTACCACGCGTACATTCCGCTTTCTCAGCCGCTTTCGCCTTGTCTCACCCTTGCTCGCGAGATCGTAAACACGTTCTCAGCGATGCACGTCGTGGGTGACGAAGGGCCGGTCCGGCGACGGCATCTCCAGCCAATCCGGGTGGCCCAGCGTGCGGCAGATGTCCTGGTAGCCGCTGGCCCAGTGCGCGCGCATGGTCTGGGCGCCGAACTGATAATCCTTGTGGTGGTCCTCGTACTCCTTGTCCTGGTAGATCAGGTGGATCACCTTCAGCAGCCGGCCGCAGGCCAGCTCATGGGCGCGACGGTAAGCCGGGTGCTCGCGCTGCGCTTCCGGCACCAGCTCCATCAACTGCCGCAGCAAGCCGCGGTAGTTCTGCTCCCGCTTCATCGTATCGGTGATTTGGCGGGTGCGGCTGGAGTACTGGATGTCCTTCTGCCGCATGGCGATCGCCTTCATGTCCGTGGGCGGCTTTCCCTTGGCGCTCCACAGGTCCACCTGGAACACCAAGGAGTTCTTGCGGGGTTCGGTGCTCAGTATCTGCTTCAGCGGCGTATTGGACACCAGGCCGCCGTCCCAGTAGTACTCGCCGTCTATCTCCACCGCCGGGAAACCGGGGGGCAGCGCGCCGGAGGCCATGAAATGCTCGGGGCGCAGACGTTGACGGGTGTTGTCGAAATAGACGAAGTTGCCGCTGCGTAGATTGACCGCGCCCACCGATACCCGCATCTGATCGCTGTCGTTGATGCGGTCGAAATCAGCGAAGCGCTCCAGCGTGCTTTTCAGCGGCGCGGTGTCGTAGAAACTGCAGTTGGCGGGAGAGGGCGCGCCGGCCGGCCAGGGAGAGCGCGGCAGGAAGAAACCGTTCTGGCCCTCGGTCAGCGCGCGCCAGGCTTCCCAGCTTGCCATCAGCCCGTTGAGGCTCGCGGGCCAGTGGTGGGTGTCCAGTTGGCTGAACGGGCTGGGTGGCAGAAACGGCGGCCGGCAGATGGTGTCCCAGAAGGCGCGCAGTTGCTCCACCCGCCGTTCCGGCGGATTGCCGGCGATGATGGCGGCGTTGAGCGCGCCTATGGAGATGCCGGCCACCCAGTTAGGATGCAGGTCGGCTTCGGCCAGGCCTTGATAGACGCCGGGCTGGTAGGAGCCCAGCGCGCCGCCGCCCTGAAGCACCAGCGCCAGCACCTGGTAGCGATGGCCGGGCGGCAGGCTGCGGCTTTGGTACAGGCCGCCGGCCTGAGGGCAGGCCGGATTGTGCGGCGGCGTCATTGCATATACCAGCCGTGGCTGACGATGACGGATTGGCCGGTCAGCGCAGCGCTGGGGAAGGCGGCCAGAAACAGCGCGGTTTGGGCCACGTCGTCCACCGTGGTGAATACGCCGTCCACGGTATTGCCCAGCATTACGCGCTTGACCACTTCCTCCTCGCTGATGCCCAGTTCTTTGGCCTGCTCCGGAATCTGTTTCTCCACCAACGGCGTGCGCACGAAGCCGGGGCAGATCACGTGGGCGCGCACATTGTATTCCGCGCCTTCCTTGGCCAGCACCCGGCACAAGCCCAGCAAGGCATGCTTGGCGGTGACGTAGGCGGATTTGAGTTTGGACGCCTCGTGAGAGTGGACCGACCCCATATAGATCACCGTGCCGCCGCGCTTGTCTTTGTACATATGCGGCAGCGCGGCCTTGGTGGTGAGAAAAGCGCCGTCCACGTGGATGGCCTGCATTTTCTTCCAGTCGGAAAACTTGTAGTCCACCAGCGGGTTGACGATCTGGATGCCGGCGTTGGAAATCAGGATGTCCAGCCCGCCCAGCGCGTCCACCGCCGCTTGGGTGCCGGCGTTGACGGATTCCTCGTTGGTCACATCCATCGCCACGCCCACCGCCTTGCCGCCGGCGGCTTTGATCTCCTCCGCCGTTGCCTGCGCGGCGGCCAGATTGATGTCGGCGATAGCCACCGCCGCGCCGGCCCGGGCGTAGGTTTCCGCAATGGCTTTGCCTATGCCGCTGGCCGCGCCGGTGATCAAGGCCACTTTGCCGTTCAATTGCATGCTGCTCTCCTTGTTGTGGTGAGTTGTCGCGTGGGGACGGGCCGCGAAGCGGCTCTTAAACGTGTTTACGATCTCGCGAGTCAAGGCGAGAACGGCTGAAAAAGCGAAATGGTCAAGCGGTACATGACCCTTTCTAAGGGGTTTTCAACGCCGTGTCGCCGCCGCGCAGCAGATCGTAAATAGGTTCTTAGAGCCTGTTCAAAGTCTCGCGAGCAAGGGCGAGACAAGGCGAAAACGAGCGAAAAAGCGGAATGTACACGTGGTACATGAGCATTTTGAGCTTGTTTTTAACGCCGTATCGCCGATGCGCAGCAGATATTGGACAGGTTCTTAGTTGAGGTAATCGAATTCCACTTCACCTAGGCCCAGGGTCAGGTCGGCGATGATATGGCGCGCTTCCACGATCTCCAGCACCGGCAGTTCCGCCACCGGCGCCAGCGCGTGCGGGAACAGCGCCAGCGCCGCAGGCCCGCTCCAGGCGCCGTGCACGGTCACGTCCTTCAAGTAGAAGCGCACCAGTTCGCAAATGCGGGCGCTGCCGTCCACGTGCGGAATGATCTTCAGCAGGAAGTTGGGGGTGTTGACCATGGAGCGCTGCAGCGCGCTGGCGTCCAGCGTCTGGTGCTTATAGCCCATGGTGGCGGTGGCCACCCGAACCGGGCCGTAGTCCAGTTCGCCCACCAGGGTGTCGGTGCGCACTTGCAGCCGCGGGCAAGCTAGTTTTTTGGGAAAGCCCCACAGCTCGCGGCCGCCGGCGATGGGCGGGTGATCGTTCAGATACATCGCATGGGTGTAGTTGCCGGCCACGCCGCCCAGCCGCACGGGTATCACCTGGCCGCTTTCGGTGTAGTCGCCGAAGCCGGTGGAGTCCGGCATGCGGATGAATTCGAAATTCACCAGGTCCGAGGCCGGTTGCAGCGGCTCCGGCACCACCTCGCGCAGTTTGGCCGGATCGGTGCGGTAGGTGATGATGAAGAATTCGCGGTTGGTGAAGCGGTAGGGGCCGCGGGGGAAGGCGGGGTTGGTTAGCGGCATGGCGAAGGCCTGCTCGCGGATGGCGTCGATGTTCATACGTGCTGCGCTCCCTGGGTGGCAAAAGGTCGCACCTGTGGGGAGCGGCCGCTGCTGCGATAGGAGCCCGCCGGGAAAAATCGGCGCGGCGGGCAGGCGTGCATCTGGCGTCGATGGTACAGCTAAAGAGCCCGATAGCGGTAGCTTGGTTCCATGTCACCTGTCCGTTAGGATGGATTGGCGCGGGAGGCCGACCTAAGAACCTGTTCACGATCTGCTGCGCTGTGGCGATACGGCGTTAAAAACAAGCTCAAAATGCTCATGTACCACGTGTACATTCCGCTTTTTCGCTCGTTTTCGCCTTGTCTCGCTCTTGCTCGCGAGATCGTGAACAGGCTCTAAGAACCTGTTCAAAGCCCGCCGCGCGCTGCGAGATTGTGATTTCGTAGGCGAGGCCTTTTCTGCCGCAACGTCCGACCTTGCTCGCTAGACTTTCAACAAGCTCGATAGAGCCGCCGTGCTATGCTGTCGCGGTTGCGGCGAATGAAGCCGCGGCCCGCCTCCGTGCCGGCGGAATCGGCACCTGTGTTTTGGATATACCGTATGAGCAAAAGCATCATTTCCGACATGGATGGAGTGATCTATCGGGGCAAGCAACTGATTCCGGGCGCGCGTGATTTCGTCAACCGCCTGACGCAGGCCGGCACGCCTTTTCTGTTCCTGACCAATAACGCGGAACAGACACCGCTGGACCTGAGGCTGAAGCTGGAGAGCCTGGGCATCAACGGGGTGACGGAGGACAACTTCATCACCAGCGCGATGGCCACGGCGATGTTCCTGCGCAGCCAGACGCGCAAAGCGATGCCCACTGCCTACGTGGTGGGAGGCGCGGGTCTAATCAACGAGTTGTACAACGTTGGTTTTTCCATTTCCGAATCCCGCCCGGATTACGTGGTGGTGGCGAAGTCCCAGACCTTCAGCTTCGAGCAGATCAAGAAGGCGGTGCGCTTTATCGACCAGGGCGCCAAATTCATCGGCACCAACCCGGACATGATCGACCCGATAGAGGGCGGCGGCTACGAGCCGGCCGCCGGCACGCTGCTGGCCGCCATCGAGGCCGCCACCGGCAAGAAGCCTTACATCGTGGGCAAGCCCAATTCTCTGATGATGATGCTGGCCACCCGCAAGCTGGGCGTGCATCCCGAAGAGGCGGTGATGATAGGCGACCGCATGGACACCGATATCGTCGGCGGCATTGAAGCCGGCATGGGCACCGCGCTGGTGTTGTCCGGGGTGTCGTCTCGCGAGTCCATGGAGCAGTTCCCCTATCAGCCGGACTATGTGTTCGAGAGCGTGGCGGAGATTGATCCGCAAGCTTTGTAAAGTTAGGCCGCAGGCGAAAACAGGGCCGTTCCAGCTGGAACGGCCCTGTTGTTTGAGTTCTCCGTTGGGCTCGGCGCCTTAGCGTGGTTCGGCCTGCGCTTGGGCGGCGGCTTCCCGCAGCTTGTCTTTCTTGCTCTTTCGTTTGCCCTTGACGCCGCCGTTGTCGATTGCCGCGTTTGGGCTGGCGGCGGGGTTGACGGCAACGGGCTCGAAGCCGGCGATCCGCTCGCGCGGCAGCCGCAAGCGCTGGCGTTTTTCTATCAATTGGAAATGCGCGGCGCAGTCGGCGCTGATGAAGCTGACGGCTTCGCCGCTGGCGCCGGCGCGGCCGGTGCGGCCGATGCGGTGGGTGTAGTCCACCGGCGAGCGGGGCAGGTCGTAGTTGATCACCACCGGCAGGCGGGCGATGTCGATGCCGCGCGCGGCCACGTCGGTGGCCACCAGCACTTGCAGGCGGCCGGACTTGAGATCGGCCAGCACTTGGCCGCGTTGTCCCTGGCTGCAGTCCCCATGCAGCGCGGCGGCGCGGATGCCGGCGGCCTGCAGTTTGCCGGCCACCCGGTCGGCGCTGTGCCGGCTGGCCACGAAGACCAGCGCCCGTTCCCAGCCATGGGTTTGCAGCAGATGGCGCAGCAGCATGGTGCGCCGGCCGGCGTCCACTTCGATGGCGCGCTGGCGGATGTCCGGCGCGGCGGTGTCGTCGGGCGCGATGTCGATGCGCTGCGGCTGGTTTAGCAGTCGTTCCGCCAGCGCGCGCACGGCGGGCGGGAAGGTGGCGGAAAACAGCAGGTTCTGCCGGTAGGGCGGAAGTTGCTCCAGCACGCCGGCCAGCTCGTCGGCAAAGCCGAGATCGAGCAGGCGGTCGGCCTCGTCCAGCACCAGGGTGTCGACGGAGGAAAGCCGCAGCGCCTTATGCGCCAGCAAGTCCAGCAGCCGGCCGGGCGTGGCCGCCACGATGTCGGCGCCGCCGCGCAGGGCCATCATTTGCGGGTTGATGGAAACGCCGCCGAAGACCACGGCGATCTTGGGCCGGCGCGGCAGGCCCTGCGACAGTTGGCGCAGGACGTCGCCCACTTGCGCCGCCAGCTCTCGCGTGGGGAGCAGGATCAGCGTTTGCGCCTGGCGCGGCGAGGCCTGGCGGCCCGCCAGCCATTGCTGCAACAGCGGCAGGCAGTAAGCCGCGGTTTTGCCGGAGCCGGTTTGCGCGGTGGCCAGCACGTCGTGGCCTTGCAGAATGGTGGGGACGGCGGCGAGCTGAACGGCGGTGGGGGCCGGGTAGCCTTGATCGCTTGCAGCCTGGGCCAGGGCGGGCGACAGGCCCAGTGAGGTGAATGGCATGGGTGGCGTTGACGGCGATGGTGCTTGAAGCGGCAGGAGTATCGGCGCTGACCGCGGCCGGGTCAAGCGGGGCGTGGCGTCGCCGCAACGCGCGTGGCGCAGCGGGAAGTTCCGTTTGCGAGTACTATCTGGGCTCGCTATCAAGTTAAAGTCATACGCACATGCAAACAGAAGTCAAAGAGAAACCCCGCTACGCCCTGGTGGCCTCGGTCCAGTTGCCCGATGTCAGCGATGTCGAGTTCGAGGCCTCGCTCACCGAACTGAGCGAATTGGCCAAGACCCTGGGCTTCCAAGTGGTGCGGACCTTTGTGCAAAAGCGTAACAGCTTCGACCGCACCGCCTATATGGGGGTGGGCAAGCTGGAGGAAATCAGCCAGTTCGTCAACCGCGGCCTTCGCAACGACGAGCTGGAAGACGCGCCGCCGGTGCTGGATGCTAGCACGGTGGAGATCGATGCCTTGCTGGTGGACCACGAGATATCGCCGTCGCAGGCGCGCAATCTGGAGTTGGCGGTCGGTTGCGAAGTGATGGACCGCACCATGGTCATCCTGGAGATATTCCACCGCAACGCCCGCTCGCGCGCGGCGCGCGCCCAAGTGGAAATCGCCCGTCTTGGCTATATGGCGCCGCGCTTGCGCGAGGCGGCCAAGCTGGCCGGTCCGCAAGGCCGGCAGCGCAGCGGCATGGGCGGGCGCGGTGCCGGCGAATCGCATACCGAGCTGGACCGGCGCAAGGTGCGCGACCGCATCGCCGAACTGCAACGCGAAATCGTCGCGATGGAACTGGAACGCAAGACCCAGCGCGCGCGCCGGCTGGAGCGTCAGGGCCAGGGCCTGGGCGGGGTATCCTTGGTGGGTTATACCAACGCCGGCAAGTCCACGCTGATGCGCGCCTTGACCGGCAGCGAGGTGCTGGTGGCCAATAAATTGTTCGCCACCCTCGACACCACGGTGCGCGCGATCTACCCGGAAAGCGTGCCGCGGGTGCTGGTCAGCGATACCGTGGGTTTCATCAAGAACCTGCCTCACGGATTGGTGGCTTCGTTCAAATCCACCTTGGAAGAGGCGCTGGACGCCGCTTTGCTGTTGCATGTGATCGACGCCAGCGATCCAGGTTTCCAGCGTCAGCTGGAGGTCACCGACGAGGTGTTGGGAGAAATCGGCGCCGACGAGGTGCCGCGCATCCGGGTGTTCAACAAGATCGACCATGTCGGCGACGAGGCGGCGCAGGCCGCCTGGACGGCCGAGCTGCGGCAGCGCTACCCGGACTGCGTGGTGATGAGCGCGCGCCGGCCCGAGGAAGTGGCCCAATTGCGCGGCCTCATCGTCGCCTTCTTCCAGCGCGACCTGGAGGAAGGCGAGCTGCTGTTGCCGTGGTCGGCGCAGCAGTTGCGCGGCGACATCTACAGCCACTGCCAAGTGCTGGAAGAGCGCGCGGACGAAGAGGGCAGCTGGTTCCGCGTGCGCGGCGAGCCGGAAAAGCTGCGCAGCCTGCGCGAGCAGTTGAACCCGGGCTCGCAGGGGCGAGAGAAGGAATACTGGGAAGTCTGAACCTGCTCAAAGTCTGTTGTGTTTCGTGCGAAGCGGCGTATTGAGCAACGCTTTGAAACACTCATGCTTCAGGCCCGCGCTCCGCTTTCTCAGTGATTTTCACCTTGTTTTGCTTTAGTTCGCGGCACTTTGAGCAGGCTTTGAGAGCCAATGACTCCGTTGAGGCGGCGCTAGGCCGTTCGGCTGTTTTCGGAGAGCGCGTCCGTCGCCAGGCGTTTCGCTGACAGAGCGCATCTGTATAATCCCCCTCGTGCCGGCGGGCTTTGTCCGCCGGCATGGTTAATTCATGGCATTCCGCCGGGGCGCAAGTGGTCGCCGGGCTGCTGTTTTCTTGCTTCCTAAAAATTCTGCAACACTGCTATTCCCAATGATCATTCTGAAAAACGTGGCTTTGCGTCGCGGCACTAAAGTTTTGCTGGACGGCGCGACAGTCAATATCAATCCCGGTGAAAAGGTGGGCCTGGTAGGGCGCAACGGCGCGGGCAAGTCTTCTCTGTTTGCGGTATTGAACGGCAGCCTGCACGAAGACAGCGGCGATTTCTCCATCCCCAGCCAGTGGAGGATGGCGCAGGTGGCGCAGGACATGCCGGAAACCTCGCAGACCGCCACCGAGTTCGTGGTGGAGGGCGATACCGCGCTGCTGGCGGCACGGCGCGAAGTGGCCGAAGCTGAGGCGGGCGAAGACTACATGCGCATGGCGCATGCCTACACCGCGCTGAACGACGCCGGCGAGCACGACGCTCCCGCGCGGGCGCAGGCGCTGATTCTGGGCCTGGGCTTTAGCGTGGCCGAGCTGCAGCGGCCGGTGAACAGTTTTTCCGGCGGCTGGCGCATGCGCCTGCAACTGGCGCGCGCGCTGATGTGCCCGTCCGACCTGTTGCTGCTGGACGAACCCACCAACCACCTGGATTTGGACGCGCTGGTCTGGCTGGAGGCCTGGCTCAAGCAATACGCCGGCACCATGGTGGTGATCAGCCATGATCGTGAATTTCTGGACGCGGTGACCAATGTCACCCTGCACATCGATCACGGCAAGCTGGTGCGTTACGGCGGCAATTACAGCAAGTTCGAGGATATGCGCGCCGAGCAGCTGATTCTGCAACAGGCCGTGCTGGCCAAGCAGCAGGAGAAGATGGCGCATCTGCAGAAATTCATCGACCGCTTCAAGGCCAAGGCCAGCAAGGCCAAGCAGGCGCAAAGCCGCGTCAAGGCGTTGGAGCGGATGGAGAAGATCGCGCCGGTGCTGACCGAAGCCGACTTCCAGTTCGAGTTCAAAGAACCCAGCAGCCTGCCCAACCCGATGCTGACCATGTCGCAGGCTTCGTTCGGCTATCCGGCGGCTGAGGGCGCGGGGGACGGCGCGCCGCCCATCGTGATCGTCAAGGACGTCAACCGCTCGGTGCTGGCCGGCCAGCGCATCGGCATCCTGGGCGCCAACGGCCAGGGCAAGTCCACGCTGGTGAAAACAGTGGCCGAGGCGCTGGCGGCCACCGGCGGCGAGATCATCCGCGGCAAGGGTTTGAACATCGGCTATTTCTCGCAGCAGGAGTTGGACGTGCTGCGGCCGGAAGACGACCCGCTGCAGCACATGCTGCGATTGGCGCGCGAAACGCCGGCGCAGCTGCGTCCGCCGGCCAATGATTGCCGAGAACAGGGCCTGCGCAACTTCCTGGGCACCTTCAATTTCAGCGGCGACATGGTCAAGCAGGCGGTGGGCAGCATGAGCGGCGGAGAGAAGGCGCGGCTGGTGTTGTGCATGATTGTTTGGCTGCGTCCCAATCTATTGCTGCTGGACGAGCCGACCAACCATCTGGACCTGGCCACGCGCGAGGCCTTGAGCGTGGCGTTGAACGAGTTCGAGGGTTCGGTGATGCTGGTCAGCCATGACCGAGCCCTGCTGCGCGCGGTCTGCGACGAGTTCTGGATGGTGTCGCGCGGCGGCGTCAGCGATTTTGACGGTGATCTGGACGACTACCAAGTGTATTTGCTGGAAGAAGCGAAGCGCCGGCGCGAAGAAGCGGCGGGCAAGCGTTAAGCTGAAAGGGGCCTTGGAGCCTGTTCAAAGTCTGCTGCGCTTCGTGAGGCGTTGCACGGTGAGTACAGGCTCAAAATGCTCATGTACCCCTCGACCATTCCGCTTCTTCGCTAGTTTTAGCCTTGTCTCGCCCATGCTCGCGAGCCTTTGGACAGGCTGTTAGTGGCAATCATCAAAGGCAGTGTCGCCGGAACGGCGGCGCTGCCTTTTTGTTTGGCTGCCGCGCCGGCGTTGCGGCCGGAAAACCCGTGGTTGACATTAAAGCGAACTTCAAGCTTAGCATGGTCCTTGCCATCACCAGCCGAAGCGGAAGGCGTGGCGGAATGTTCTATTCTTCACAGGGTGTCCCCATGCTGACTTTCAAGAGGCTTGTCTGATTCGCCATGTCGCTATTGATGATGAAAACCGCTGCGGCCGAATCGGCGCCGGCGTCAGCCGCCCGCCTCGGCAGGGTGCTGCTGGTCATGACCAGCCACGACCGTTATCCGGGCAGAAACGATGGCACCGGGTTGTGGCTCGCCGAGTTGACCCATGTCTACGATGTGTTGACGGCCGCCGGCTACGCGGTGGATTTTGTCAGCCCCAAGGGCGGCGCCGTGCCGCTGGACCCTCGCAGCCTGGGGTGGCCCCATGCCGACGCCGCGGCGAAAGCCCGTCTGCGCGATCCGGCCTTCATGGCGCGGCTGCAATCGACAAGGGCGGCGGCGGACATTGATCCGGATGCCTATCTGGCCATCTTCTACACCGGAGGCCACGGCACGATGTGGGACTTCCGCGACAATCCGGCTCTCAAGCGAGCGGCGGAAAGCATCTACCGTCATGGCGGCATTGTGGCCTCGGTCTGCCATGGCGCTGCCGGGCTGCTGGAGCTTGAGGCGGACGACGGCCGGCCATTGATTGAAGGCCGCCGCGTGACCGGGTTTTCCAATCTCGAAGAAACGCTGTCCGGGGTCAAGGACCAAGTGCCCTATTGGCTGCAGAGCGAGCTGGAGGCCCGAGGCGCGCGCTACGAAAAGTCATGGGTGCCCTTCGGCAGCTTTGTGTTGATCGATGGCCGCATTGTCACCGGCCAGAACCCCGGCTCCAGCAAGGAAGTGGCGCGGGCCTTGCTGGCCGCCTTGCCGGCCGCTCACCCGCGGCAAGCTGAGGGCCTGCCAAGCCTGGGTCAGGACGCGCATGAAAATCGGTGAGTTGGCCAAGCGCGCCGGTATGGCGGCGTCGGCGATCCGCTTCTACGAAGCCAAGGGCTTGCTGAAGATCGCCAGCCGGCAGGCAAACGGCTACCGAGATTACCCGCCGGAAGCGCTGACGCTGCTGACCATCATCAATGATGCCCAGCAGGCCGGTTTCTCGCTGGAGGAAATCAAGCGTCTGCTGCCGGTGGATGTTTCGTCCTGGCGGCATGATGAGCTGATCGGCACGCTCAAGCGCAAAGTGGCGGATATTGATGCGGTGGAGGCGCGCTTGGCGCAAAGCAAGGCGCAGATCCAATCCCTGGTTCAGCTGATCGAATCCAAGCCGGAAGGCATGGACTGCAAGGTCAATGCCGCCCAGGTGATGGCCGGCCTGGGCTTTGCCGTCGACAAATAGCGTGCGGCCTGGCCGCTGAATCCACGCATCTCATTTCCCACTCAAGATTCCACGAAGCACTATGCAAACCATACTTGGAGCCAATGGCCAGATCGCGGTGGAACTCGCCCGCGAGCTTCACGATAACTATCACAGCGATTTGCGGCTGGTCAGCCGCAAGCCGCGTAAAGTCAACGCCAGCGATGCGCTGCTGCCCGCAAACTTGCTGGATGCCGGGCAGACGCGCGAGGCGGTCAGGGGCAGCGAACTGGTCTACTTCACCGCAGGGCTGCCGCCGGACAGTACGCTGTGGGAGACGCAGTTCCCATTGATGTTGAAAAACGCGCTGGACGCGTGTCGGGCGGAGGGCGCCAAGTTCGCCTATTTCGACAACACTTATATGTATCCGCAGGATGGCAGGATACTGACGGAGGAGACGCCTTTCGCGCCGGTGGGCCGCAAAGGCCGGGTCAGGGCGACCATGGCCGCCATGGTCTTGCAGGAGATGGCCCGTGGCGAGATACCCGTGCTGATCGGACGGGCCCCCGAGTTCTACGGGCCGGCTAATACGCAAAGCATCACCAATGCGCTGGTCTTCGACCCGCTCAAACAGGGCCGCAAGCCGCGCGTGCCGGTGCGCGATGACACAAGAAGAACCCTGATCTGGACGCCGGACGCGAGCCGGGCGCTGGCGGCGCTGGGCAACACGCCGGACGCGTTTGGCCAGACTTGGCACTTGCCCTGCTGCGAAGACCGGCCGACCTACAAGCAATTCGCCGCCATGGCGTGCGAGGCGTTCGGCAGAGAGGCCTCGTACGCGCTGGTCGGCAAATGGATGTTGACCGCCTTGGGTCTGTTTTCCAAGCCGGCGCGGGAAATCCGGGAACTGCTGCCCCGCTATGAAAGCGACAATCTGTTCGATTCCAGCAAATTCAAACGCCGCTTCCCCGATTTCGCGGTGACCCGCTACCAAGACGGCATTCGTTTGATTCGGGCCGAGTTGGCTTGATGGGTCACGAGGCGGGTTTGGAGGTAGACTAGCCGGCCCAGCAAAATACCAATAGGACATTTCATGAGCTCCCTGGGCTTCAAGCAGGTCGATGTCTTCAGTTCCATACCCCTCAAGGGTAATCCAGTGGCCGTGGTGTTCGACGCCGACGGGCTCGATGACCGGCAGATGGCGACCTTCGCCAACTGGACCAACCTCAGTGAGACCACTTTCATCCTCCAGCCCAGCGACCCGCGGGCGGACTATCGTCTGCGGATCTTCACCACCCTGAACGAACTGCCGTTTGCCGGTCATCCGACCCTGGGCAGCTGCCACGCCTGGCTGGAGTCCGGAGGTGCGCCCCAGGGGGAGGAGATCATTCAGGAATGCGCGGTGGGGCTGGTGCGGATCCGCCGCCAGGGGCGGCAGTTGGCGTTTCTGGCGCCGCCCTTGCTGCGTTTCGGGCCGGTGGAAGACGAAATGCTGGAGCGGGTGCGCCTGGGCTTGCGCCTGGCGCCCGGGGAGATCGTCGCGGCCCAGTGGGTGGACAACGGCGCGGGCTGGCTGGCGGTGATGCTGGCCAAGCGCCAGCGGGTGCTGGACCTGCAACCGGACTATCCGGCGCTGAGCGGGCTGGCGGTGGGAGTGATCGCACCCTGCGACCCGCGGCACGACGATACCGACGCGCAGTTCGAAGTGAGAGCTTTCATCTCCGGCGACGGCATGCCCGAAGACCCGGCCACTGGCAGCCTGAACGCCGGTATTGCCCAGTGGTTGCTGGGGGCTGGACTGGCTCCGGCGCGCTACCGCGTCAGCCAGGGTCTGAGCATGGGGCGCGCCGGGTGCATTGAAGTGGAGCAGGTGGGCGATGAGGTGTGGATAGGGGGGCATGCCGTGACCTGCATCGAAGGCCGGCTAGCGCTGTAGTTCAAGCCTGCCGGCATTTGTTGCGTTCGTCTAAGAACCTGTTCACGATCTGCTACGCGTCGGCGATACGGCGTTGAAAGCGGCATTCAAAATGCTCATATACCGTGTGTACACTCCGCTTTTTCAGCCGTTTTCGCCTCGTCTCGCCGACGCGTAGCAGATCGTGATCAGGTTCTAAGTGATGCAAAGCCTACGGCGCTTCAGCAACGCGGCGTTGAAAACAGCTTTGAAATGCACGTGCGATGTCCTTGTATTCTGCATGCCGATGGATGCGGAAGACATCAAAGAAACCGATGCCTGGCAACCCGGTTGCGAGATGGCATCCTCACTGCACACTAGTTGCGTGTTGCTTGCGCATCGGCCTTGCGCACGGGGCCGGATAGGCTTGGGTTGGGTCAGTCCGATAGCGGCAGTCGGCCAGTTTGAGACAGTCGCTGTTACCTGCCAGATCGTTGGTCATCACTCGATGGACGGCCTTGTGCCGGCATGAGGCTCAATCGGCATTTGGGCGTTTGGGAGCAGGGATGTGCCGACGCACAGATGCCGTCCGGGTTGCCGCAACCTTGGCTGCAAGCTTTGATTGGCAGCACTACGCACGCACAACCGACACTCCCGCTGCTTCGATCTGTTTCATCAATTCCCGGTCGGCGGCCTTCTCGGCGACGATGGTTTGTGCGAGCGTGATCTCACCGATGATGAACGGCGACGCCGCATTGAGTTTCGACGACGACGCCAGAACAACCGTCTCCGCCGCGCGCGCAGCGAGCGCGCGCTTGATAGCGGCCTCCTCAAAATCTCCGGTACTCAGGCCCGCCGTTGGGTGAACACCGGTCACGCCCATGAAGTACCAATCCGCATGGATGCGCGAGATGCCCTCTATCGCAGCGGCGCCGACGGCGACGATCGAATGCTTGTACAGCCGTCCTCCTATCAGAATGACTTCGACCGAAGGGTGCTCGGCGAGCGCCGTGGCGACGCTTGGGCTATGCGTGACGATCGTCGCCCGCAGATCAGCGGGCAGTGCCTTGACCAACAATGCCGACGTGGTGCCGCCATCAATGATTGCTGTCTGCCCGGGGGCGATCATCGTGGCCGCTTGCCGTGCAATCCTCTGCTTGGCAGCCGATTCAATGTCCCGGCGCAGCTCGAACGGCGCGAGCGCAGGAGAAACGGGCAACGCGCCGCCGTGAACGCGTTGCAATAACCCCTCCGAAGCGAGTTCACGCAAGTCCCGGCGAATCGTGTCTTCCGATACGCCGAACTCCACGCTCAACTCGCCGGCGAGCACTTGGCCATCGCGAGCGAGCGCGTCCAGGATGGCTTTCTTTCTGCGTGACGTTAGCATATGTTTGCACGAAATATCTTGATATTGCACGAATGTGCACGATACCATTATCTATATTTAGCTGTCGACTGGAGGCGCCATGGCTGCAACGAAAGACCGGGTTCGCATCGTCGAGTCCACCGTACTCTCCGACAATTGGTACACGCTGAAGAAGGTGACGTTCGATTTTCTGCGCCGAGACGGCAGGTGGCAGCGTCAAAGCAGGGAAACATACGATCGCGGCAACGGCGCAACCATCCTGTTGCATTGCCGGCACACGGGAAATGTCGTGCTCACGCGCCAGTTTCGGATGCCCGTGTTCGTCAATGGACACGACGGCATGTTGATCGAGGCGGCCGCGGGCTTGCTCGACAACGCCACACCGGAAGAGCGCATACGCCTAGAGGCGGAAGAGGAGACTGGGTACCGCGTAAGCAATATCCGCAAGGTATTTGAGGCTTACATGAGTCCGGGGTCAGTGACCGAGAAGCTCTATTTCTATTTGGGGGACTACGACGCGTCCATGCGCGTAAATGATGGCGGTGGCCTCGAAGACGAGGGAGAGGATCTTGAGGTGCTCGAAATGCCGCTGCGGACCGCTTTACAGTTGGTCAAAAGCGGCGAAATCGTCGACGGCAAGACAATCATGCTCTTGCAGCACCTAGCATTAAGCGAAATCACGGAAGGACGCCAAGCATGAACCCGCAACGGATTTTGATTGCGGGTCCATATCGCAGTGGAACCGACGGCGATCCGGCTCGCTAGCCAGCCTCTCTTGATACGCCCCTCCCTGCAGGTGTAGGGACGCAGAGTTAGTGAAAACATCCTGCCTTGCCTTGCAAGGCTTTTTCATTTTTGTGTGCTTGCAACGAAGCCGAACAGACGCAGAATTTCTGAAAAAATCTGACTTTTCTGCAAAGTTGTTGAAAAAATCTGCGGTAGTGGCTACATCTGGCGGGTTCGTTCGTTGCCCTTGCCTGTTGCAGGTGCGTCGTCACTGTGCTTCGGCAGTTCTTGCACGTAGGTTGCCACTTGTACTGAATTGGTTGACCGTACTGCCTTTAGTCTGGAGAGGCTGCGCCAGCTTCTTGTGCGGCGGCCGGCTATGACTGCCGGACATGTCGATAGATCAGGACGAATTGGTGTGCAACTTTTCGAGCGAACGGCCACTCCTGTGGAGGGTACTCCTGGGGGCTGTCGAGATCGTCGCCATAACGTCTGGCCAAGTTCTCCATCACGTATTCCGCTCCGACAATCCGGTCAACTTCATCGAAGTGTCGTCGTTCGAACCTACCTCGAACCGGCAGGCCACTTTCGATTTCCCAGCCTTCGCCGACATAGCAATCTAGGTAGGCATCAACCTCTTCCTGATGCAGATCGAAGCGGTGTCGCAGCGCGACTCGCGAGCCCTCCGCGTCATTCCTGTTCCACAACCATAGCAACGACGGCGCATCACGTCCGAACTGAACGTATACGGGCTGCTCATCGTGCGCCCGTGCAATCCGCTGCCCAATGATGCTCTCCATGCGAGGGTTGTCATCCGCTTCTACGACGTTCCGGTCGTCTTCGCCCTCAGCGTCGTGACGCAGCCAGCGGATGCACTCAGCAGCGAAGGGGAGAGGAGTAGCGTCCTCGAGAACGCTTTTAATTTCTGCCCAACGGACTGGCCCTGCAGGAAGCCTCTTCATGAGCTGTTTTACAAGGATACCTGCCTGCATCCGAGTCGTTAGCATGGACATGCCGCGCTCCTGAGGGAAAAGGCCTCCGCTGAGTACAATAGCTCGCGCAAGTGGACCAGCACACTCTGGCGGCAGCTGCTCCGACCGCTGTCGCAACACGCTAACAAGCCTGTCAATCGACCGTCTCCTGCCGAACGTTTCGATCAGCGCGCGCTTTCCCTCGTCATCGGCATCGACCACCCCTTCCATGAGCGCAATCACGCTGGCGTCCGAGACATCCCCGTCTGGAACGCAGTATGAGAAGTACCTCTTGAAGTACCCCGCTGCACAGATACGTTGCTCTTGGGCCCAAATGTTGTCCCATTCGTGACCGTACTGCATGTTGCCGGTCCTCGGGAACAGCGGGCGAAGCAGGCGGTCCTTGATCGTTTCGCGTTCAGTAGTTGTGAAACTGGGCAGAGCCCCATCCACTAACTGATCAAACGGGGTAGGTGCTTGATTAAAGCCGTTACTGCGGTTCTCGCGATGAGACTCAAGAAACATCGAAGGGTTGTCTCGGATCGCTGCGTAGAGACCTGGATAAAGAACCCGAATGCCTTCAACCAGCATCAAGTTCATAATGTTGACCTCGCCCTTTAGTAAGGGCAACGCGAACATCAGCGCATTGGTATACAGTTTTGCGACGCGCGGGGTGCTTAGTCTCGGTTCCAGGCCGTCAACAAAATGGCGGATGAAGGCGTCGACCTGTGTCTGCTTGAGCTCGATGCCCGCCATGGACAACGCTGCCTCCACTCCTTCGAAGGCCACCAAACGAAGACTAACGGTATCAACCGGTGGCAGATGCAGAGGTACCTGTATGATTTTTTCCAAGAATGCGCGACCGGCTTGCTGGCCGCCCGCGCCGTAGCGCTCGCCGAGCGCGGCAGCGACCACCTCATCATCGAAAGCCAGTACATAAGACGTGTGATTGAAGCCGGCGGATAGCTTTACTAGTTTGAACATCGAGTGGGTCTCGGTCCTGTCGAGGCGGTCGATATCGTCGACAAGAACAACGACACGCTTTCCACTCTCCGCAAGGAATGTCTCGATGCGAGATCTGAGTTCGTCCAAACCGACGTTGGACATGGCTTCTCCAACACCCTTTGCGGCGTCCCCTGGTCGAAGGGTAACCGCTCCTCCCAAGACGACAGAACCGATTGATAGGAGCGAGCCGTAGTCCTTCAGGACCTTGCCAATTTTCTCTTTGGCATTGTTCAGCTTTCTGTCGAGGCCATCTGCCAGAGTAGCAAAGAAGCCACGGATCAACTGCTCCTCAGACTGGAAATGCCATGGATTGAAATGCAGGACTACTACATAGTCATGGCGTTGAAGTTCTTCTTCCATCATCTTCAGGACTGAGGTTTTGCCATCACCCCATGGCCCGAAAACGCCGACCACCAAGCTTGATGGGTCGGGTCTGAGAGCAATAGTGTGGGCAATTCGTGAGGCGAATGGTGCCCGATTAAAGCGATCCTGGTCTGCGCCGGAAATCGGCTCGTCAGATACAAACTGCTTCGATGGAGGAGTGATCGTGGCGTTGGCAGTTCCGGTGGAAGGGGGCTGCTTGGAGGCAGTCGTCGCCTGTCGTGGCTCCGTCGTTTTTCTTCTTGATTTAAAACAGCGAAACATTCGTGATAACTCCCGTTGCTGTCGATGCCGCACACTTGCTATGGATGTGGCTCCGTGCTGCAGGCTCATCCACTACAAACGGCTCTAGATTATCTGATTTCATTTGATTTTCTGCTTAATTCTATGAAAACAGGTTCGATTCACTCTTTCCTCGTTTGACGTTAATAATAGAAAATTCAGTTGCTTTAGGTAAAATGATTTTATACTAAATTTCTTGTTTTGCAATCGAAATATTATTGTGGCATAATTGTGGTTATTTGGCATGTTATAATTCAGTCTATTTTATGGGGTGCCAGTAGGAATAGTAATTAGAATTGGTGGAATATAAGTATTTATCGAGCAGGTATTTACCTTCTGATTAAGTTAATAATCCCGTGAGAGGTTAATGTAGTGGGCAATTTATATTCTGTTTCTCAAAGTGATGGTGAGAGTCAATCAGTCATAGAAAAGCCAGAAGATTTTTATATGAAAATACACTCTGGTATGTTGGAAACTATGGGACATAATATGTACTCATCGGTAGCAAAGTGTTTGGCCGAGTTTGTGGCGAATGCTTATGATGCAGATGCAAAAAATGTCTCGATACACATGGATTTTGACAGAATTGATAGCGCAAAAAAGATAGTTAGAGAAAATGCAAAAAAAGAGAAAAAAGAGGGGAGGAGACAGGATATATCTGCAGTGTATGATCCACTTCCGTCTGATATAACGATAGAGATATTTGATGATGGACATGGTATGACTGCGAGGGAGATTCAAGATTATTTTCTTTCGATTACCAGAAATAGAAGAGATGATGAGAATGGTAGGCCAACCAAAATATATACAGAGTCGGGTAGGCGCCGTGTTATGGGAAGAAAAGGTGTCGGAAAGCTTGCAGGATTTGGTGCGGCAGAGCATATCAAAGTAACAAGTAAAAGAGCTGGAGAGAGTTATTCGACAACCTTTGAAATGGATTATATTAATATTAAGAAGTACAATGACCTTGCAAATGCCAGGTTTAAGGCAGAGTACAGGGATGGATTAAGTTTAGAAGATCATTTTACAATAATATCATTGAGTCAGCTTCGCTGCGATTCAATGAAAGCTAGTAAAAAGAGAATAAATGACGTTCTCTCAAGGACTTTTTGCATACTCGATGAAGATTTCTCTATAAATCTTAATGGTGCTAAGGTGGAAGAGGAGGAGATGGATTGGGAATACAACTATCCAGCTGGACATTCTATTGATAATTTAGCTTCTGCCAATGTCAAAGTGGATGAGGATAGTACTTTTAGCATAGATTATATTATAAGATTTAGAGCCAGGCCTAATGACCATGGCGCGACTGAAGAAGAAAAGAAAAGAAGATCAAGTCTTCCTGCGGAGAGGAGAGGTGCAAGAATATATTCTCATGGCCGTATAACTCATGGGCCAAGTCTTCTAAAGCTTCACTCGGGGGTTCATAATTTTCACGGTCAAGATTATATGGAGTGTATTGTAATTGCAGATGCGATAGATGAGTTTGATAATGATTTTGTGGTTACAAGTCGAGAGGGGCTTAATAAAGATAATCCAGTTGTGGATTCTCTGTTTGATGTTGTGACTGAGTTAATGAAAAAGGGGTTGGCTGAACATTATAAATATAGAGATAAAGAGATAGACATTGCGATTGATAATGATGATTATAGCAGGGGTATTTTGAGCCCGCTTAGCCATGTCAATAAAAAATCACAGCGTGCTGCAAAGCAAATTTTGAATGTGATCGGCCGTGAGCATGGAATTAGTAGTGAAACATATAGGGAGATGGCGCCTATAATTTTACAAGCGGTAAATGCTAGTGAGGTTTTAACTAAATTAATTGAGTTGGAAATTGATCCTCAGAGTATTCCAGTTCTTGCGCATTCAATGGTTGAATTGACTAGGATGGAAACAAGTGATTTGTTAAAGCTATACAGAGGAAGATCTAAAGCGATTGGGGCGCTGCATAAATTACATCTTGATTCTATGTCAAATAGAAAGGGCAAGGGTTATGAAAACGAACTTCATGGTCTTTTTAAGGAATCTCCGTGGTTAATTCAGCCGGAATTTGCTTCATATTTGACAAGTGACAAACCTATGGGTGAGTTGTGCCGGACTCTAAATGCAGTTTTAGAAATTGATAGTGAGGTAAGTAATGCTATTTCAGATGATGATAGAACACGGCCGGATCTAGTTTTCTTGGCAGCAAATCAACCCAGTCCTGATGATGTTGTTATTGTAGAACTAAAATCGCCAGGGATTGAGCTGGAATTTGATCATCTGACTCAGTTGGAAGAGTATATTTTTAAAACTGAAGAGTATTTAAACGCTAAATTAGGCAGGGCCGTAAGAGTTCGAGGATTTTTAATAGGAACAAAGCCGGCGCAAGATACAAAGAGTACGGGGAAACGACATCTTTTGAAGAAGATTTCAGAGATGGGACCAAATTCACCAATACATATATTTGATGTGTTAGATTTAATAACTAGAGCTCAGCAAGTACACAAAAATGGGATTGAAATATTTGAGGCTGAGGAGAAAAGATTGAATGAAGAGTTAAGCTAGGGTTGTGCTGTTTTTAAATAGCTACCTAGTTTTTTGTGGCTAGGTAGCTATATGGGAATTTTTATTTTTATTTCAATCGACAGAGTCACGATGAAATAAGTAAATGCATTATTGATTTGGCAACTGCGCTGGCAAGGGGTACGGGAACGCCATTTCCGATTTGCCTAGCAATGGCAGTTCTATCTCCACTAAATATCCATGTGTCTGGAATGCCTTGTATTCTGGCACCCTCTCGTAAAGAAATTACTCTATTTTCACGAGGATGGATATATCTACCTTTAGATGCGGACTGAAAAGAGCATCTTAACGTATTTGCGGGTCGCTCCCAGTCCATTCGCCCCCATACATCAACAGCTTGATTACCCATTTTAAACCAACTTGGAGGGCAAAGCTCAGGAGCTTTGCTTAGTATATCTCTCTTGTCACCTAGGGGAGGTATTAATTTCATTCTGGCAAGGGCAATGTCGGTTGGTTCTGGAGAAATATGATAGTCACTGCCTGTGGTTTTATCGCTTAGTCCATGGAACGCATCTCGTAGGGTTAGACGAACTTCACTCGCTTCAGGTTTTTTTGGTAAACCAATAGTGGAAAAAATTGTGAAACTTCGAATTCTCTTTTGGGCAACACCATAGTGCTCTGAGTTTAAAATCCAAGTTACGCAAGCGTACCCTAATTTTGAGAATTTCTTCTTCAGCAGTGTGAAGTATTTCGAATCTAAAAATTGAGGTACATTCTCTATGAGAACTACTTTCGGCGCATGCTTTTCAGCCCACTTATATACGCAAAGGGATAGAGAATTTCTTTTGTCCTTGGGGTCTCTTCTTCCCAAGGTGCTAAACCCTTGACAAGGCGGACCTGCAACTAAGACGTCATATTCTAAATTTTCTTTTACAATGTTCACATCCCAAACTTCTGCTACCGGTTCAATATTGTAATTGTAAGTTGAGACAGCTCTGGGGTCTAGTTCTGCTGCAAATATACTTTGAAACCCAGTTTCTTTAAATCCCCCCCCCATTAAACCAGCTCCTGAAAATAGCTCAACTATTTTATAGCTACGCATTTCTATTTACCCCTCGCGCAAGTCGCTAGGTCTGCTATGCTATTCAGCATAGCGCTAAGCTGCCTTTCTAGATGTGGCTGTCCTTTTAGTAGGGCTTCAACTCTATCAAACTCTTCTCGTAATGGTGAAGAATTATTAGGTGCTTGCTCTAAGTCAATGCCTAAGAAAATGCAAAGTTTGACGATGCGCTCGTTCATTACGTCAAACTTATTGTTTTTTACTCTAAGTAGGAAGTCTTTGTTTAAATTGGGGAGGCTTGTGTAAGAAGAGTCTAGCTTCCTTTTGGCATTGTAAAATGAAACGCAGTTGCGAATGCTCCAGTGTCTTTTTTTGAGCTCCAATGTAACTAAATTACTAATTTCTTTATTGCTCACGCAGAATTTATTCACAATAAATGTCTCGCAATAATGATACAATAATTATTATTGTATCATATAAATGATACAATTTAAATAAAATTTTGCTATGCTACGGCATGTTAAACGAATTTTCTCTCTTGTAATGCCACGGAGACCGGAAGGTCAGGTGCAGCTTTCATAAAGAGTAAAGGTCAGTTCGGCTCAAGTGACAGACTTTCCATGTACCTGTGCACACAGCTTGTATTGCCCAATAAATTTGGAAGGGGTTCTACTGCCCCACTTTCCTTGGTAATGGAATTGAACTTTCTGTTCCTAGGCTTTCCGCCCAGGTATTTATAGCTTGGTCGCTGACTACCTGACCAAGATCGACATCGGTAAGTGCTTCTTGAGTAAGACGTTCGCGTTCTTCCTCTCGTTCTATCCAGGCAGATAGCGCCTGTTGCATGATCCAGTCTTGAGAGCGTCCCAGGTGACTTGCCATTTGGGCGATTCTATCCGCCATTTGAGCCGGAACATGAACAGAGATTTCTATTACCGGGTAGTCAGGCATCATGATTTCCTTAGCAAAATCGGATTTTTAACAAAAGCTATTGATAAAAAAACATCATAGTTGATCGGTACGGTAAAAACTCTGTGTCAAACAAGGGGGTAAGACTCTAGACACTGTACCAATTGGAAATATTGCAATCCGACGAAAGGCTGGCGATCAAGTCACTTTTGCTGCGACATCGGTACGCCTGAACACATACTCTTTCCCGTCGTCTACCGTTGGCCCGCAGAGGGGGTGTAGTCCTTGTTTGATCAAGTGCCCGGCGGCCTTGTGTACAGGTTTAACGATCTGTTCCGCCAAGCGTTCGCCCCAGATGTAGTCGTTGGTCAGCCGTTCCAGCTCTTTGGCTTCCAGCCCCAGGAGCATCCGCTTCTCATAACCATATTGTTGCCGGCTGGCGTGGGCATGCCCAGTCCCAATCAGGTGATAGAGCAGGTTGACGTCCATCCGGATGGATGTTGCCGCCTCCCTGACCGTGAAGAAACCGTGGGAGCGGCGGTATTGCTTATGCCAGAGCGTGAATTGCTGTCGGGAAACCAGCAACGCGCGGAGGCCATGGTCGGCCGGGTTGCGGCCTACCACTTCCAGCGAGCCATCCTGCAGGGCGTGGATGACCGCCAAGAAGGGCTCGCTGCCTTGCATCCACCGTTTGGTGATTTCCCACACCGATAGCAGTTCTGGATTGTCCGGTTCTGGGCTGATCAGGCCATGGTTCAGCTGCTTCAGAAAAGTGTTAATGGTTTCTAGCTGAAAGCACCACCGGGTGCGTTTCTTATCGTGAGGCAGTGGCTGCAGCAGACCACTTTCGATCAGCAAACGGATCCGTTTGGGGGTGATGCGCAGCATGCGTTCCACCTCCGAAATAGTCAGCGTGCCATGCTCACTGCGGGCGTAGGCATCCAGCGAACTGCGTTCTACCATCCAAGTCGTTTTCCCTTTCGCCGATGAGGATTGGCAGCCTTTGATTGTGCCGCTTTCTATCAGCTTGTGTACCGCGCCTCTTGAGAGATTGAGCTGTTCCGCGGCCTTGGCCAAGCTAATGATGGGATGGGCCTGACGCAGATCCTGCTGCAGGATCAGTTTATCCGGCCATCGCTCATGGACATAACGCTCGAATTCTTCCCGTACAAATAGCAACTCTGGATGGATCAGCAGCCGATAGAGGGCCTGATGTATTTCTCGCAAGTACACCCGCAGCGATGCCGTGTTGCCGGATATGGGCAGTGTGTACTCCTCCAACAGTTGATGGAAGCGTTGCGGCCAGTGCTGGGCGATCTGCATGGCCAACTGCAAATAGGGCTGAATGATTTCGATCCGGCCATGATCGGCTATTTTCTGTGGCCGGGTGTTGGGACGGTGCGATGCATAGGCGCCAAAGAACCAAAGCAGGTCGCATAGTTGCGCCGGGTGTAGATGATCTAATTCCGGCGGGGTGGGGATGTTGCTGACAGCGAGGTCGGGCAGGCCGACCAGCGGCCGTATGGTCTGAGTAATCAGTTTGGCGAGTGCCAGCTCGGCAGCGGTGCCTGGGCGTGTGGCTGCATGGCGCAAGTCGGCGCCGCAGCTGCAAGTAAACATGGTGCCTTGATGCCAGCGGATGAGTTTGTCGCAGCCGGGGCATTTTTCTCGTAGCAGCAGGCGGTGGGTGGGGCAGGCTATTTGCAGGGTTAGCAGCCATTCCGTTTGCCAGATGCCGTGCTCGGCCAAGCAGACGGGGCACCAGCGTCGGTGATGGTGATTCCAGTACGTCACCTTGAGACCGAGCCGATGGTAGCTGTGACGGCCCAGGCTGGCCGGCGCCGGGCCTGTCAGGCATGCTAGGCTAGTCTGATCATGGCCTGTCAGCCGGGTTAGATTCTGCCAGGCGGCATCGTGTTTTTTGACAAATAGTGGTAGCCAGGTCTGACCTGGGTAGCCGTTGGCGTGCCCGAGGCGCAGGCAATAACCCAGCAGACTTTCGCCCGCCTGCGGCTTGGGGCGGATCTGCAGTAATGGGGAGGTCATGATGTGTTCCGTTGGAGGATCGCCATAAAGGCGATCCTCATGGGGTTACAACGCGGGGATGGCGGCTTTGGGCGCGTTCCGGCGGGAGAACCGGGTGGGCTCGAATGGCTCGTCAGGCTGGTTCAGGCGTCGGAATACAAAGTTGGTATCGAAGGGATTCAGCTCAGGCGGGCTGTCTCGCCAGACATAGTTGGAGAAAGCCATGGCCAAAATACTTTGGTTGAGATTGTGCTGATCCTGTTCAATTAAGCATTCCAATCCCCCCAGAATCACCTTGGAGAGATAGCCGAGCAGGCCATTGCTGGCATAGTGCAGGCGCTTGACGCACTCCCACTCGGCGAGTCCCCAGGTTGGGCGTCCTTGGTTGATCTGCGTGTCCCAGGCATGGACGACGTCGCGGAACAAGGACTTGTCCTCGTTGCAGGAGAAACCGATCGGCGTCAGCGCCACGCGGGCGGCGAAGCGACGGCGCAACTGCTCGTTGGAGCGCAGGATCCACTCGCACTCTGGCAGGCCGGACAGTACCGTGGGAATGGCGATCTGATCGATCAGGGTCTTCAGCCACTCGGTGACCTCCTCGAAGGTTCTACGGCCGGCGTCGACGAAGTGATGGAACTCATCCAGCAGCAAGGCCTCGGTTTTACCGCCGCGGATCAGCTGCACGATCTGGTTGGTCTTCTCCGCGGTGCTGCCCCGGACCTGAACGCCGGCCCCTAGCGCGATCAGAATGGCCTCCGCCAGGCCTCGGATGGTCGGGTGGGCAGGCACTTGGACATACACCACCGGGCGTATCGTTGCTTCCTCCGTTTCGTAGCTGGGGTGCTGTTTGGCAAAGCTGTGCAGCACCGAGGTCTTGCCGGTGCCGGATGCGCCAATCAGCAGCAGATGCCTGGCAGCGGCGCCTTGGCGCGACAGGGCATGGCTGTGCGACAGCCTTTCCAGCGCGGTGCTGAATTGTGGATGCAGGATCTGGATCCGCTCCGCCCGTCGAAGGTCTGCCAGCGTATAACGCTCACTCATGGTCATCTCCTTCCGGATCGTGCGTGAGCACGGGCAACGTACTGGGAGGTGACCAGCTGTCTGTCGGGGGGAGTTCCGCGTCCTCTGAAATCGTAGGAGGCAGCTTGCCGGTGGTCATCACCTTGCTTGAGTGCGCACCTTTGGCCCGAGCAGCGCGTTTGCGATCGGCCAGCTTACGGCTTTGCAGCAATTGGCCGACCACCTCCTGCATGTGCACCTTGGCCCGAGCCAGCGATAGCGGATCGGCGGATGCCAGGCCTTCCTTGCGCATCGCGGCCAGAATCAGCTTGTGCTGGTGCAGTTGCAGTCCCTCGGCGTAGTCTGGGGTGAGGCAGGGAACGAGCATGGCCTCTTTGGTCTGCGGGTGGAGGGCGAATATCGAGCCCAGGTTGTCTGGATCGAAACGGACCTGCACTTTGATGCGGTCGCCGAGTTGTTTGCGCCAAGGGAGCAGATCTTTGCTGTTGTAGCGCAGTCCGTGCAGCTCAATGCCGGCATGACCTAGTACCCGTTCAGCCTGCTTGGAGAGTATCAGTCGTAAGCGATCTGGATCGATGGTGCGAGGCGTGACGATTTCCGCCGCGCGTTGCCAGGCGGCATACGGCGTCTGCTTCAGACCTCGATGGTAGGTCTGGGAGTAGATGTCGATGATCCAGATGTGCAGAGCGTGGACCATCTCTGACAAGGTGACGATGGACTCCTTCAATGGGTCATAGCCGTAGCGGTCGAACCAGTTGGCAAAGCTGGTGCCAGGCAACTGATGGGCGAACTGTTCCGCCAGCGTCCGTAGCGATCGCTCTACCATGGGCTTGAACCAGGGTGTGCGGGGCGGGCAGAACTGATAGTTGATGCCCAGTTCGAAAGTGGCGCGCAGCAGGTCCTGGGAGTGAAACTCCAATCCGTTGTCGACGACAGCGGTGGTGGGTATACCATGGCATGGCCAGTCATGCTGGATGTCGGGATACCGCTCCTTCACATAGTCTTTGCTGCCGATGGCGTGCTGCAAGCAACGCAGCACCGCCTCGATGCTGGGCGGTGAGAACGACAAGTAGAAGCCCAGGATCATACGAGTGTGGCAATCGATGATCACCGTGATGTACGGGCGCCCCAGTACCAGCATCGACTCCTCATCGATGACGAAGATGTTGAACGGCGTATGGTCAATTTCGACGCGTTCCAGCAGATACATCGTGGCAGGTGTGATGCTGCTATGCCGGTACTTTTTGCGGGCGTACTCGCGTCCGTAGCGGGCAAGATCGACCTCATACTGGGGTTGATTGCGAATCAGCCGTCGGAAGGTATCGTAGCAGGGGGCCTTGAGTTGTCTATCCGCAGGCGCTTGATCGTTGTGAGCAGCAATCTGGATAAGCAGCTTTTCATAGGTGATGCGGATGGATGGGCGCTTCAACGTCAAATAGGCTGTTTGAATTACGGCCTCTGCCAAGAGGAGTAACTCGCCTTCCATTCGTGGGCCTTTTCCTCCGCGGCGGTCAAAGTTAGGCACGAGCGCCAAGGGGTTGCCTCCGCTGCTCTGCAGGCGCGTATGCCATCGATATAGCGTGCTGCTAGAGGGTGGGTTGCGATCCCCGATGTGTTGGGCAATGTCTTGTATGAATGCTTCCAGCTTATGTTTGGTGTAGCAAGGGTTATGCTGGGCATTGAAGGCATCAGTATAGGCCTGCCGCCGTAAAGCTGAGGTTTGGGCGAGAGGGGAATGGCTGTCGAATGGGCGCTGTTGAGCACTGACCGGTGGTTCTTGGTCGGAAAGCCCTTTCGGGCTTTTCAGAATGATCTGGAGTGACATGATCATATCCCCCGGATCAAGGTGCTGGGACGCAGCGGTTTGCTGAGATTAACTGCAAGCCATTCCTGAGCAATGGCGGCATAGACCAGTTGGACATCTGCCGCTGCGCTACTGAGGGCTTCCAGTGAGGCGGGGCCCTCTCTGAGGATTTGAAGCATTGCGGCCTTGGCTGTTAGTGGGATATGTCGATGACGCTGGCTTTCAACCAACCCAAGGTTGTGCAGCAAGACCTTGTCTCGCAGCGTTTTTTCGGACAAGACTGCGAAAAGTCCACCTGCGGATTCGATCAGTGACGCGATCACTTGGAAACGGCGTTGGTTCTCAGGGGTGTTGGCTTCCGCTTGATACTTGATCTCTACAACAGCGCGTCTACCGTCGCGTAGGTGCAACAAAAAATCTGGTGTATAGCTACGGGCCTCACCATCGAGCTCGTAGTCCAGAACGAACGGCTCCGGAATGATGAGCATGACCTCGGGCGCTAAGTTGTAAAGCCTGATCGCGTCGCGGGCTAGCCCGGACTCATAGGGTATGCAGCCATCAATCCCTTTGTTTGACGGGCACATACCGCGATAGGAGCCATTTCCGTGCTTGTGGAATGCATCACGGACAGGGTGAGTGGAATTAAGTAGTTTGCAAACAGCGGCAACTAAAACTTCATAGATTTGACTGGCCATGTCGATCTCCTAAGATTTTTAGGGCGCACGTTTCCATCTCGAGGCTCGAGACAGGGAAAAAAGACGTGCGGGGAGCTTGACCAGTGGGGGGGCGTTCAACGATACTGAAACCAGCGACGGTTTATATATAAGCATCGTGTGGGTCACCCTACACTGGCTAAGAGGGGCACTTCTTTCTTAAGGGGTGTCCTTTTTGCTATCTAGACGCAAGTTCTCCTTTCATGTTTTTTCTGCATGTCCTCTAAATTCTAGCCTCCGACCTAGCGAGGTGATAGTAATTTTTTAGTTTAAATCCTTCCTAAGCTTCTGTTTTTCCGTAGAAACTATATTCTACGAAAAATTATGATTATGGAATTTTGGTGAGTGGATGAAAAAGATGGCTCCAGGATGAGCTTGAGCCAATTTTTGCCATGGATGCTTTTCTAGATTTCGGAATTTTTATCTGAAAGTGATTCCGGATTTGCGAAAGGATAATAGGTAATTTTCAATGGGTTACTGAGGAGTAAATCGGAGATCGGATATCGGGGTAGTCGGCAGGCTTTGCTTTTTATTCTGCTGTTGAGTTGAAATGAAAAACACAGAACAGATGAAATCTATTCTGTGTTGTATTTTTGATACGGCATGCCATTGAATTTGCCGTTGGGGTTTTGATGGAATGCTTTTTTATCGACTTGGAGCGAGTTGCAATTTATTTGCCTTGAGTTGTCAATAATTTTGCCTCCCTACAGCAGGGCTCACGCCTTGGGCGTGAACGCCAGCGCCACCGAGTTGATGCAGTAGCGCTCGCCGCTGGGTTCGGGGCCGTCCGGGAAGACGTGGCCCAGGTGGGCGTCGCATTCCGAGCAGCGCACTTCGATGCGGGTCATGCCGTGGGAGTGGTCGACGATGCGGGCGATGCGCGCGCCGGCGGCTTCGGCCCAAAAACTGGGCCAGCCGCAGCCGGGGTCGTACTTGGCGTCGCTATGGAATAGCAAGGTGCCGCAGCAGACGCAGTGATAGTCGCCGTTCTCTGTGCGGGTATAGTGTTCACCGCTGAACGGACGCTCGGTGCCGGCCTGACGGGTGACGCGGTATTGTTCCGGCGTCAGCTGCCGTTGCCATTCTTGATCGGTTTTTTGCATGGTCATGGTGCGCTCCTGTGCAGTGGGTTAGCCCTATTTTAGGGCGAGTCCTGGTTGCCGGTATATCTGGCGTTAAGGTTTTACCGGGGACAGGGTTGACGGGGGAAGGGTGCGGGCTCTTATCTCAATATTTGACCTGCTAACAAAACCCCTGATGCTGTGTTGGCCTTCTTGTCACCCAACTTGGCCTCAGATTCATTAGTCGTGCCGGCCGCCCGTGGATGACGGATTCGGAGCGGGAGTTTGTAACGATGTGGAGTACGTTGCCTGAATTAATTAATATATTTATTAAAAATAAAAAAATACTTCCAAATAGCCTTTCTATTTTCAACATTATGCCGACCCCAGGGTTTTCCCACAGCACTGTGTGCTGCATTTGATACAAAATAAATTATCAGTTGTAAATTTTTGTTGTGTTTGTTCGAAGCGGGCATCAGAGTGGCGGCAGTGCCTGTTGCTGCCGTTCATGCCGTGGGAAAGGCGGGAGGGCCGTCGGGTGAATCGGGAGAGTTTTGATCGCGTGACTGACTCCAAAGGGGACATATGTTGAGGCTTCGAATCAATTTGCTGACGTTGGCGAGCGGCGTGCTCGGGCTGCTAGGGCTGGTTTGCTCTGAGGCGGGCGCTGCCGCCACCACCGGCATCGTGGCGGTCAATAGCGGCCAGTGCTTGAATGTCGGGGGCGGTTCGACCCAGTCCGGGGCCGGCATCATTCAGTGGCCCTGCTCGGCGGGGAGCAATGAGCAATGGACGTTCGTGCCCTTGGCCAACGGTTTCTATCACATCGTCTCGCAGAAATCGCAGATGTGCCTGAATGTGCCGGCTTCCAGTCGCAATCAGGGTGTCCAGCTGATTCAGTGGCCATGCCAAGGCGCTGCGGCGACCAATGACCAGTGGAAAATCCAGCCGGTGGATGTCGGCACTTACCATATCGTGTCCGCATCCAGCGGCCAGTGCGTGAACATCTTTTCCGGCGTCGCGACTCAGGGAACCAAAGTGGTGCAATGGCCCTGCCAGGGCAAGGCGCAGGTGAACGACCAGTTCATGTTCGATTACCCTGGTTCCAAAAGTACGGTTCTTCCCTCCGCCTGGAGCGGAGTGATTCCCTTGCCGGTAACTCCCGTGGGCGTCGCCAATCTGCCGGACAACAAGCTGATGATGTGGTCCGCGGATTTCCCCGACGCTTTCAGCGGAGACAGCGGCAATGGCAACAGCAAGACCTATACCGCGCTGTTCGACGCGGCGAAGAACGCGCCGCTCCCGCTGACGGTGGTTACCACCGGCTCGAATTTGTTCTGCCCGGGCACGTCGATGCTGTCCAACGGCAATCTGTTGATCAACGGCGGCTCCAGCAGCCCTAAAACACAGATATACGATTGGGCTGCCAAGCGTTGGAGCGCCAGCGGCAATATGAATATCCCGCGGGGCTATGAGGCCAATACCGTGCTGTCGGATGGACGGGTGCTGACTTTGGGCGGTTCCTGGAGCGGCGGCTACAACAGCAAGAGCCGGCCCAATCGTACCGGAGAGGTGTGGGAAGGCGGCCATTGGAAAGTTCTTGCCGGTGTGCCTGAAAATAATGTGATCGGCCCCGATCCGCAGGACACCAATGGCAGCGTGTACCGCGGCGATAATCATTTATGGCTGTTCGCCAGCAGCGGCGGGATGGTATTTCATGCCGGACCCAGCGCGCAGATGAACTGGATTGGCACCAGCGGTTCCGGGAGCATCGTCTCGGCGGGAACGCGCGGCAACGACCCCTACAGCATCAACGGCAATGCGGTGATGGTGGACGCCGGCCAGATCCTGAAGCTGGGCGGCGCGCCGGCTTATCAGCAGAACACAGGCACGACTTACGCGAGCAACTCGGCTTATCTGATCGATATCCGTGGCGGCCCCAAGGCTCCAGTGAAGGTCAAGCCACTGCCGGGGATGAGCTATCGCCGCGCATTCGCCAATTCGGTGGTTTTGCCGGACGGCGATGTCGTGGTGGTGGGCGGGCAGACGATACCGCAGCCGTTCACGGATTCCTACGCGGTGTTGACGCCTGAGTTATGGAGCGCGGCGAAGCAGACATTTTCGCCCTTGAAACCGATGCAGGTGCCGCGCACCTACCATAGCACGGCGATCTTGCTGCAGGATGGGCGCGTGTTTGTCGGAGGCGGCGGCTTGTGCGGTGCGAATTGCCCGCAAAACCACTTGAACGCGGAAATATTGACGCCTCCGTATCTGCTGAACGCCGACGGCAGCCTGGCTGCCCGGCCGGTGATCAGCGCCGCGCCAGCGCAGGCGAGGCCGGGGAGCGTGATCGAAGTCAAAACGCAGCAGGCGGCGAGCCATTTTTCCTTGGTGCGCTTGTCCGCGGTAACTCACTCTGTCAACAATGATCAGCGCCGCATTGCGCTGTCGGTGTCGAAGCTTGCGCCGACTGGGGGGGAAACTAGTTATTCCCTGCAGATTCCGGCGGATAGCGGCGTGGTTTTGCCCGGCAACTACATGCTGTTTGCCATGAGCCCGCAGGGGGTGCCCAGTGTGGCCCGGATCATCACCATCAATTAAACAGCGCTTGGGAGGGCTCGCCTGCGCGCTTGCCCTGTTGGGGATCCCGTGCGCGGCCGGCGGCGAGGAGGCGCCGGCCGGCGGCCGGCTGTTCTACGGTCAGGTCGCTTTGATCGGCCAGCTATATGTCCATAACCGTCCCTTGGGCGCCGAGTACGTGCGTTGCGCCAACTGCCATCGCCTACAGGATCAGGCGCGGGCGGAAGGCCGCTTCGGTCCTGATTTGGGCGCGAAATTTTTGACGGAGCCCAGCGCCAGGCGCGGAGGACCGGAGCGGGCTTATACCGAGCAGAGTTTTTGCGAGATGTTGCGAACCGGAAAAGACCCGACCGCGATCTTGATCAGCACGGATATGCCGCGCTACCGCTTGAGCGCGGTGGAGTGCCGGGCTTTATGGCTTTTTTTGCAGGAGCATTAGCATGCAGCGGAAAGATGTCGAGCCGTTGGATCAAGGGCGGAGGCGGTTTGCGATGGGTTTGGCGGGGCTGGCGCCCTTATGGCTGGCGGGGCCGGCCGCGTTTGCCGACGCCGTGTCGCCGAGGGACCTGGCCTTGGCGCATGGGGAGATTTCCCCGCCGTTGCCGCTGCCGGATTTCCTGCTGAGGGACAGCGATGGTCAGCGACGTTCGTTTTACGCTTTATTGCAGCGTCGCTTGACGGCTATCCAGCTGATTTTTACCCGCTGTTCCAATGTTTGCCCGATTCAGGGCGCGACATTCAGGCAGGTGCAGGATTTGATTCCGGAGTCGAAGCGCGCGAGGACGCAGCTATTGTCGCTAAGTCTTGACCCATTGAACGATACGCCCGAGCAGCTGCGGCGATGGCTGGCGCCGTTTCGTCCCAAGCCAGGCTGGCGGGCTGCCAGCCCCGAGCTGGCCTCCCTGGACTTGGTGCTGGCTACGTTCAATCAGCGCCGGACGGATTTGGGCGCGCACCATACGGAAGTCTTGCTGGTGGATGCCAAGCACCGGCTGGCGTGGCGATCGACGGAGCTGCCGTCGGCGGAAACCATCGCGCGCACCCTGTCGGCCTTGGCTTAGCTTGTCGCTGGCCGCGGCGGATTGTGCCGGCCGCGGCCGGTTTTGCTATTGGATTTCGTCCAGCGCGGCGGGCAAGTGGGATTCGTCGGCCCATTGTTCGACCTGCCAGCGGCCGTCGCAATAGCTCAGCCAGTTCAGCGCCGCGTTGGGGATGGGGAAATCGCGGGCTTCGGACATCGGTTTGCCGGTGGCCAGTCGGTACATCATTTCCAGCACGCCGCCATGAGTGACTACCAGCAGGGTTTGGCCCAGATGGCTGCGGGCGATGCTGGTGAAGCCATCGCGGATGCGTCGCATGAAGACATTGAGGCTTTCCCCGCCCTTGAGGTCGTAGTCCGGATCGCGGGATTTCAGTTGCAGATAGTCGTCGCGAATGGTTTGCTCCGCCTCGGCGTAGGTCAGGCCCTGGAACACGCCCATGTGGCGCTCGCGCAATTCGGCGCTGTAGGTGGGGGTCAGGCTTAGCCGCGCTTGCAACGGCGCGGCGGTTTGGCGGGTGCGGGTCAGGTCGCTGACGTAGAGCGCGTCAAAGGCGTAGCGCCCCGGCCATAGCGCGCGGCTGAGGCTTGCCGCCTGCTCCTGGCCGGTGGGGTTGAGGGGGATGTCGGTATGGCCTTGCAATCGATATTCGCGGTTCCAGTCGGTTTCGCCATGGCGGACGACGCAAAAACGGGTGGTGTGCTGCATTCCTGTCTTTCTGATTTTTAACTGCCGAAAATGCGGCGAGGCGGCCTTACAAAATGCCCACGCCGGAGATGTCGCGCGCCAGGTTGGCGGCGTAGTTGTCGGTCATGCCGCCGACGAAATCCAATACTTTCATATAGGCCTGATACAGGCTGTCGTCACTGCGGATATGCTGTTCCAGCAGGCCCATGGCCAGGTGTTCTCGCGGGCTCAGGCACTCGGCGCCCTTGTTGACGTAGGCGTGAGCGGCGGGGATCAGCGCGTCCAGAATGCCCGCCATGCACGGGTAGGAGGCCAGTTCGGTCACCAGCTTGGTTCGGTGGCGGTAGACGCGGGTGCTGGCCAGTTCCTTGGCGTGGATCAAAGCGTCCTGTACCTGGGCGCCGCACAGATTGATCAGGTCCTTGGCCGGGAATTCGCCGCGTAGCAGGCCGTCGTGGTGCAGCATGAATTTCTCCGCCACTTCGCTGACGCAGCGGCCGATGGCGATGCCGCGCAAGGTGCCGCATTTCTGCCGCACGTCTTGCATGTCCCAGATGCGTTCGTATTCGGTAAAGCCGGAGAACAGGGTTTCGAACTCCTTGAAGTCAAGGATGCCGATCTCCACCGCGTCTTCCAGGTCCAGAATCGCGTAGCAGATGTCGTCGGCGGCTTCCATCAGGTAGGACAGCGGGTGGCGGCTCCATTGCTGGATGCCCTTGGGCAGCAGGCCCAGCTCCGCGGCCACGCGCTGGAAATAGGGCAGCTCGGTGCGGTAGATGTTGAATTTGTCGCGGGCCTGGGCGGCTTCGGCGTCCGAGGTCCACGGGTATTTGATCAAGGCGCCCAAGGCGGCGGCGGTGAGGCGCATGCCGCCTTCGCCGGTGTACATTTCCAGCGTGGCCAGCATACGCAGGCCATGGGCGTTGCCTTCGTAGGTCTGCACATCGCGGATTTCCTCGGGCGCCAGGCCGTGCAGCCAGTGCGCGTTGCGTTCGGCGCGAAACCAGTTGCGCAGCGCGTATTCACCGGTGTGGCCGAAGGGCGGGTTGCCGATGTCGTGGGCCAAGCAGGCCACTTGCACCACGGCGCCGATGTCGTGTGGAGTGTAGTTGTCCGGCAGCAGATGAGCGTGCTGCATCATCATGCCGACGCGGTTGCCCAGGCTGCGGCCGACGCTGGCCACCTCCACGCTGTGGGTGAGCCGGTTGTGAGTGTGGTCGTGGCGCGCTAGCGGGTGCACTTGGGTCTTGCGTCCCAGCCGGCGGAAGGCGCTGGAAAACACCACGCGGTCGTGGTCGATGTGGAAGTCCGTGCGCAAGCCCGGGCTGCCTTCTTCGGTGGCCGGGGTGCGGGTTTCCTTGACGTGGCCCTGAATGACCTTGAAGCGTTTGGTGGAGAGGAGTCGTTCCCAATTCATGCGTGCGGAGGAGGTCATGGCATAGCCCGTGGTGCTGTTGTCTTGATGATATGGGCGCGGCGGGCAAAACAAAAGAGCCAGCGCGGGGCTGGCTCTTGGAATGGGGTCGCGGGTTTAGCGTTTACCGGTCTGATTGCCGACCACGCCGCCCACCGCCGCGCCGCCGACAGTGCCGATGGCGTCGCCGCCGGTGAGCACGGAGCCGAGCACGGCGCCGGCGGCCGCGCCGATGGCGGTGTTTTGCTGGCGCTTGGACATGTTGGCGCAACCGGACAGCAGGCTCACGGCGAGCAGGCTGGCGGCAATGACTTTAACGGCGGGTTTGCTGGTAATCGAGGTCATCGAAGTCTCCAAAAACATGAAGTAGGTCTTGTGTAGTCTGAGACGCTTTGAATGCTATCTGGTTCCTATTTTTACACGCCTTTTCGTAACCATACGTACAGCATTCTATATGCTGAATTGATGATTTCCAGTACGCGGCGCGCCATTAAGTAAACTAATTTGTTTACTTATTATGGGGGCAGGATTAGTATGGGCCATTGTTCCGTTGGTATGCGTCATGAATGTTTCCCATCCAAAATTAATTCTGCTAACCGTCTGTCTGGTGGCGCTGATGAGCACGGCCGGGGTAGCCATGCCTTATCCCATCCTGGCGCCCATCTTCGTGAACTCCGCGCCGGATGCGTTCAACCACTTCCTGGGGCTGCCGCCCAAGCTGTTGCTGGGCCTGGCCTTGGCCGCCAACCCGCTGGGCATTTTGTTGGGCAGCACCTTGATTGGAGCGTTGTCGGACCGGCTGGGGCGGCGGCGGGTGTTGACAGGCACCTTGTTGCTTACCTTCGCCGGCTATCTGTTGACGGCGTACGCTTTATGGAGCCGCTGGTATCTGCTGTTCGTGCTGGCGCGTTTTGTCACCGGCCTGACCGAGGGCAATGTGGCGGTGGCGCGCGCCATCGTCGCGGATCTGCATCCGCAGCTGGATCGCACGCGCTCCTTCGCCATTCTCAATGCGGTGCTGTATACCGGCTGGCTGGTGGGGCCGCTGATCGGCGGGTTGACCTTGCCATTGGGAGAGGCAGTGCCTTTCCTGCTGGCCGCCGGCGCCATCTTGCTGTGCTTGGCGGTGCTGCTGGTCTTCCTGCCGGAAACCGGCGAGCGCATGCATCAGGATCAGACCTTGCTGCAGGTGATGCGCGGCCAGCACTCCTTCCGGCTGTTGTCGGCGGACCCCTTGTTGGCCCGGTTGTTCTGGATGCAACTGGCGTTCGCTATCGGGGTCAACGCTTTTTACGAGTTCTACCCTTTGTGGCTGGTGGAGTACGCGCGGCTGGACAGCCGCGGCATCGCGGTGGTGACGGCGTTGATGTGCGTGTTGATGACATCGGCCAGCGTTTTGCTGGGCAAGCTTGGGCATAAGCGGGCGCCGCTGGAACTGGCGCGCATCAATGCGGCCTGGGTGGCTCTGGGCCTGCTGGGGCTGAGCCTGCTGGCGGATCTGCCCTGGCCGGGCATAGGCTTGATCGTGTTGTTGGGCGTGCCGCTGGCGATTTACAACGCCATTCTGCCCAGTTGGTGTTCGGAGCGTTTCGCCAGCCTGGGGCAGGGCAGCGTGATGGGTTTGTTGACCACGATCTTCTGCGTGGCCAATGTGTTGGTGGCTTTGCTGGGCAGCGTGTTGACCATTCTGGACACCCGGCTGGTGCTGGTCCTGGGCGCTTTGACGTGCGGCCTGGCCGCCGTCTGGCTGCAAGGGGTGATCCGCGAAGCGGAGGACGTCTGATGGCGGCGACGATGAATAGCGCGGATCGGTTGCTGTATCTGCTGAAAACGCGGGGGCCCTTGACGGCGCAGGCGCTGGCGGCGGAGTTGGGTCTGACCAGCATGGGCGCGCGCAAGCATTTGCTGGTTCTGGAGGAAAAAGGGCTGGCAAGGATGGAAACCTTGGCCCAGGGCGTTGGCCGGCCGGCTCAGCTCTGGAGTTTGACCGAACGCGGCCATGGCCGTTTTCCGGATCGGCACGCGGATTTGACGCTGCAGTTGTTGGCGCAAGTGCGAGAGCTGTTTGGCGAGGCTGGCCTGGAGACTTTGATTCAACGGCGAGAAGCACAGTCGGAGGAGGAATACAGGCAGGCTATGTCCGGCGCCAGCGCGCTGGCGGACCGGGTGGCCGCGCTGGCGCGAATACGCAGCCAGGAAGGTTATATGGCGGAGGCGCGTCAAGACGGGGACGGTTGGCTGTTGCTGGAAAATCATTGCCCGATCTGCGCGGCGGCGCGTCAATGCCAGGGCTTGTGCCGATCCGAGCTGGCGTTGTTTGCGCGGGTGTTGGGGCAGAGGGCGGAGGTGCGGCGGCTGGAGCACGCGCTGGCCGAGGGCGGGCGGCGCTGCGTATATCGCATCGTGCCCTTGACGGAGTGAGACGACGCGGCGCTTGCTTTTTGAATTCATGGACTTGCGTGAGCTGATTGTATTTCGCAATCCGGATTTACCGGGATGGTTTTATCAGGTACATTCCGGCGTTTTTCCACGTGGTTGGCGCTTGCTCCGACGCTGGGCAGCGCCTCCTTGGTTGTTGTTCTCCGTTCTGCGGCAAGGCCCTTGCTCAGGACAGTCATGCATTTCACCATTTTCGACACGCCCGTGATCCGGCCTTTGTTCCGCTGCTTGTCCATCGTCATGCTCAAACTGAGCGGCTGGAAGCTGCGAGGGGAGTTTCCCAAGCTGGATAAATACGTGCTGATCGGCGCGCCGCATACCAGCAACTGGGATTTTCCGTTGACGCTGGCGGTGTGTTTCGCCGCGCGGGCCAAGATTTACTGGATGGGCAAGCACACACTGTTTGCCGGGCCGATCGGACCGGTGATGCGTTGGTTGGGCGGTATTCCGGTCAAGCGGCATCAGAATAATTCGCTGGTGCAACAAATGGTGGAGGTGTACCGGCGTTCGGACCGGCTAGTGGTGGCGATTCCGCCGGAGGGCACGCGCAAGGCGGTGTCCGAATGGAAGACGGGCTTTTATCACATTGCCTGCGGCGCGGAGGTGCCGGTGGCTTTGGCGTATCTGGACTACAGCCGCAAGGAGGCCGGTTTCGGTCCCATCTTCACGCCCAGCGGCGATATCGACGCCGATATGCCTCGCATTCGCGCCTTTTACCGCGACAAGGTGGGTAAGCGCCCGAATCAAGGCTAAGTCAGCCCTCTCCATGCCTCTCGCTGACGCGCAGCAGACATTTAACAGGTTTTCAGGGGGCCGCGGCCTGGGCGGCGGCACTCACCGGCAGGAACTGGAGGAAAGGGCCGGCAATCAGGGATTGGCCGAAGTCGATGGCGCTGCGGCGCAGTTTCTCGTCCGACAATTCCGCCAGCAGGTCCAGCCTGGCCATCATCTTGCCGAATTCCCGCTCGAAGGACAGATTGCGCACGTTGCCGATCTCGTTGGACAGCAAGGCCGGCGCGCCGCTGATCTGGCGGTTGTTCAGCATCCAGGCCGCCACTTCCAGATTGTGCGAGGCGTTGGCCAGTTGCTGCGCGTCCAGTCCGTGCACCAGAAACAGCTCGGTGCGGCCGCCGTAGGCGTCCACCAGCATCGAGCCCATGCCGTAGATCAGCGCGCCTGCGCGGTCGCCGCCAAAACCCGGGTCGAAAGCCGCGCTCATCGCCGCGATGGAGCGCTGCCCGGCCAAGGCCGGCAGCGGGGCGTTATTGCGGATTGCGCCCATGACTTGTCGCATTGCGGCCGGGTAGTCCGCCGCGCCGGTCTTTCGCCATTCCTTGGGGTTGCGCTTATACAGCTTTTCCAGCAGGGTTTGCAAGCTGGCCAGATTGTCGCGCATGGCCAGATTGGCCGTGCGGTTGGCGCTGCTCTGTCCCAGCTCGTTGCCGCGGAAGTCGTCGCCGGCGACGGGTTTTTGCACTGGAGTGTAAGCGCAGGCGCTCAGAAGTAAAGCGGCGAGCGGCAGCAAGGGCCTGGGCGACATGGAAATGGAGCTCCAGAAGTGGAATGCCCGTTGGTGTACCATGCCCGCGCCGTGCTTGGCAATGCGCGGCGCGTATCCGCTTACGGTGTTTTGCCGGCGAACAGCGCCTTCCAGCCGTCCAGCCCCAGCTGTTTCAGCGTTTCGATATTTTTCTCATAGATGGCTTCCGCTTGCGGGAAGGCTTCCACCGCCCGGCCGATGCTGGCTTCGCGCAGCAGGTGCAAGGTCGGATAGGGCGCGCGGTTGGTGAAATTCTCTATATCGTTGACGCCGGTGCCTTCAAACTGGAACTTGGGGTGGAAACTGGCCACTTGCAGTTCGCCGTCCAGCCCCATGTCTTCCACGATGGCGTCGGCGATGTCGAGAAAGTCGTTGAAATCCAGGAAGCGCTGCAGCGCGCGCGGGTGGATCAGCAAGGTGGTGTCGATCTCGTCCGGGCTGCTGTCGGCCAGCAGACGCAGTTCGGAGGCGAGCTCTTGCGCCAACTGATCCGGCTGGGCTGCGTCGCTGACCACGTAGCGCACCTGGTTTTTCACGTAGACGCTCTTGGCGAACGGGCACAGATTGAGCCCGATCACCGCTTTTTCCAGCCAGTCGCGGGTGGCGGCGATGATGTGTTCGTGATCGTCGGAGGCGGGCATGGGATTCCTTGCGTTGAAGCGTGAATGCAAAAAACCCGGCACGAGGCCGGGTTTTCATCAAGCTGACTAATCGCGTGGATTAGATGGGCTGGATGTTGGAGGCTTGTTTGCCTTTCGGGCCGTCTACGACGTCAAAGCTAACGCGCTGGTTTTCAGCCAGGGTGCGGAAGCCTTTGGCATTGATCTGGGAGAAGTGAGCGAACACGTCGTCGCCGCCTTCATCCGGGGTGATAAAGCCAAAACCTTTGGAGTCGTTGAACCACTTAACGGTACCGGTTGCCATTTTGTTAATTCCTCAAAACGAGCAGTTGAAATAAAAGGCACGAAGTTCAAGGGAAATGGCGACTGAGGTACGGACTTAATGCCACTACGACAACAACACATCCACAACTTGAGCATCCTGCGGCAGGAATAGTGCCTATAGTTCCGGGACATGGCAAGCGTTTTCTGCATGGCCGAAAGGGTTTTTATCCTGTTTTTTCAGGATACCCTGGTATTTCTGCCGGTTTTTAATGGTTTGGAGTCAGGCTCCGAAGCAACCGGCTTGCTCCGCGCGGTCCAATTCCGCGCGCAACCAGTCCGCCGCCAGCGGACAGCCGTCCTCCACTTTGCCCACCGCCATGCTTAGCACTTGTTGCTTGCTGACCCCGTTTTCACGCCAACTCTGGCCACCGGATTGCAGATTGAGCAAGATGGGCATCAAACGGTCTATCGCGCGGGCGAAGCGCGCTTCAGGGGTTTTGCGAGCCTCGAACTCTTGCCACAAGGCCAGCAAGTCCGTTGCGATGGGCTGGGGCAATAGGCCCAGGATGCGGCGCATCGCGGCCAGTTCTTCCGCTTCGCGTTCCGCGGCGCCGTCCGCGGCGTAGACGAGGGTGTCTCCGGTGTCGATCTCGCCCAAGTCGTGAATCAACAACATGCGCACGACTTTGTCGATGTCCACCGGCTCTGCGGCGAAGTCGCGCAGATTGAGAGCGAAGAGGGCGATCTGCCAGCTGTGTTCCGCCGAATTCTCGTAGCGGTCCACATATGCGGCCTTGGTTTTGCGCAGCACCGTTTTGAGTTTGTCCACTTCAATAATGAAGGCGATGTGCTGTTGCAGCGTTTGCAGTTGGTTTTGCATGGGAATATTAAGGCGGATAGGCGGGCGATGCGCCGAGGGCGCAAATTATGCGCGGCGTGTGATGGTTTGGAAAGGGCGCTGTCGCACGCTTTGCCACATGCTGCATATACTGGAATGAAGGGTCATTGAAAATGGGAGAGGGCATGGGCAAGCAGGAGCTGAAGCTGGAGATTGTGGAGCCGGAGGCGTTCCACGATTTCATGGAGGTGATGAGCGATTACGCGCCGCAGGTTGAGCATCTGGTTTGCCAACTGGGTTTTGGCGATACCGACGCCGCGCAGATCGATCAGCTGTTTCGCTTGCTGCATAGCATCAAGGGCGACGCCAGCATGTGCCAGGTGCGCTTTGTGGTGCCTTTCGTCCATTCGCTGGAAAGCCTGCTGGAGAGGCTGCGCAGCGGCGAGGTGAACTATGAGGATTCGATCGGCGATGTGATGCTGTTGGTGATGGACCGTTTGGGCCTGGCGCTTGAGGCCCTGGAAAACCACGAATTGCTGGATGATTTGCAGTTGCCCCTGCTGATGCGGGCGCTGAATCAGGTGGCGGAATGCCCGGTTGGCGAGCTGTTGCAGCGTTGTCAGCAACTGGTGGAGCAGATTACCGGGATTCCCTTGCATGTGATTGAATCGGATGCGCCGACGGATGCCGCCGCGCAGCTCAGCCAGGGCGATTTGGCGTTTTTCCGGATATTGGCCCTGCAGTTTGAACATCGCTTGCCGCAGTTCCAAGGCCGTACCGAGCGCAATCTGGAACTGGCGCTGGAGACTAGTCGCCAAGCGCCGGGGCTGGTGGACGACAGGCAGCTGGAGGCGGCGGTGTATATGCACGATATCGGCATGATGCTGCTGCCTGAGTCGTTCTGGTTGAAAGTGGGGCGGATGAGCGAGTCCGAGCGCCATCAGATGGCGGAACACCCGGGCTGGGCGGCGGGCCTGTTGGAACGGATGCCGGCCTGGGCCGACGCGGCGCGCATGGTGGCCCAGCATCACGAGATGCCGGACGGCAGGGGCTATCCGCATGGCCTGCACGGTGATGAGATTTGCAGCGGCGCGCTTATTCTGGCTCTGGTTGATGCCTTCGAGGCGGTGACTTTGAAGCACTCGCATCGCGGTTTGCGGCATTCGATGATGCGCGCCATCGCAGAGATCAACGCCTCGGAGCGTCAGTTCGATCCCTTTTGGCTGGCGCGTTTCAATCAGGTGATCCGCGTGCGTCTGGCGGCTTGCGCCAGACGGCCGCCGGGAGATTAGCCGGTGTCAGACGCCGTGTTGTTTGAACCATTGCAGCATGCGGCGCCAGCCGTCGTTGGCGGCGGCCGCGTTGTAAGTTGGACGGTAGTCGGCGTTGAAACCGTGGTCGGCGTCAGGGTAAACCACGATTTCAGAGGGCTTGCCGGCGGCGCGCAGCGCGGCTTTCATCTTGTCCACCGACTCCAGAGGAATACCCTTGTCCAGCCCGCCGTAAAGCCCGAGCACCGGCGCATGCAACTGCGCGACGATGTCCAGCGGCTGGCGCGGTGTATTCGTTCCGGCCTCTCCTTGCAGCCGTCCGTACCAGGCGGCGCCGGCTTTGAGCGCGGGATTATGCGCGGCGTACAGCCATACCTGGCGTCCGCCCCAGCAAAAGCCGGTGATGGCCGCGCGTTTGACGTCGCCGCCGTGGCCGCTTGCCCAGGTCAGGGTGGCGTCCAGGTCCGCCATTACCTGGTTGTCCGGCACCTTGCTGACCAGGCCGCTGACCAACTCGCTGATGCTGGCCACCTTGCTGGGGTCGCCCTGTCGGAAATAGAGCTCGGGGGCCACGGCCAGGTAGCCGGATTTGGCCAGTCGTCGGCACAAGTCGCGGATGTGTTCGTGCACGCCGAAGATTTCCTGCACCACCAGCACCACCGGCAGAGGGCCGCCGGCCGTGGAGGGCTTTGCCATGTAGCCTGGCATGATGGCGGGCCCCGTCGGGATTTCCACCGCCCCGGCGTTGAGGCCGTCGCCATCGGTGAGAATGGCGCTGGCGGCTATGGGCTGCACTGCCAGCGCGAAGCCCACGCCCACCGCGCTGTTCAGAAAGTCCCGGCGCGAGGCGTCGATATATCGATTGCTTGTCATAAGGGCATTCTCCAACGAGGTGATTGGATTGGGTTAATCAGATTAATGCCGATGACATCGTCTGGCAAGCCGGTGCGCGCGCCGGTTTGCGGGGGCTTCCTTAGGACGAGGGAATGCGGCATTATTCACAGCCATTGAAGCATGACTTAACGAAACGTATATAGATTATGTCGGACTCCTCCAAAGTGAAGCTGCCCACCAGCTTCTTGCGCATCGGCCAGCAACTGCCGGTTGACGTGTATGCCAAGAACGGCTTGCTGCTGCTGAAAAAAGGCCATTACGTGCTGACGCCCGAGCAGCGCGAGCGGCTGGTGACGCTGGCGCACGGCGACAGCGAGGAGGTGGCGGCGCGCTTGGAGCGCGAGCAGCTGGAGCGCGCGGCGCAGCGCGAGAAGGAAGCCGCGGCGCAAGTGCAGCCCAATCCCATCATGGAGCTGGGTTTCCTGACTCGTCGCGCCGAGGGCCTGCTTTTGCATGGCCTGGCGGTGCCGGGCCTGGCCGGTAGGCTGGCGGACATGGCGGACGCGTTGATCCGGTTGGCTTGCAAACAGCCGGACGGGGTGCTGGCCAGCGTGCTGCTGACGCCCTACCGCGACATCGGCAGCGCCCATAGCGTGCACGTAGCAGCGATCATGGCGGTGCTGGGACGGCGCCTGGGCATGGCGGAGGCGCGTTTGCGCGCGGTGGTGGGCGCGGCTTTGAGCATGAATTTGGCGATCACCGGCTTGTTGAATCAACTATCGCGGCAGCAAACGCCCCCGGATGCCGCCCAGCGCGACGAACTCTATGCTCATCCCATTGTTGGTTCCGCCATTTTGCGCGAAGCCGGCGTGGTGGACGAACATTGGCATCTACTGGTGCAGACCCATCAGGAACAGCGCGGCGGCGACGGCTACCCGCAGGGGCTGCGCGGCGAGGATATCCATCCGGATGCGGCCTTGCTGCACATGGTGGACGTGTTGTGTTCCTGTATACATCAGCCGCAGCCGGCTCTGCCGGCTTTGGTGATCGGCAGCTTGTATCGCGGCGAGCTGGGCGATTTCGATCCGCAGCACGCCGCCTTGTTGGTCAAGGAGCTGGGCGTGTACCCGCCCGGCAGTTTCGTCAAGCTGGCCAGCAACGAGATCGGCGTGGTGACCCACCGCAGCGACAAAGCCAACGCGCCGCGAGTGGCGGCCTTGCGCAAGCTAGACGGCGCGCCCTACGCCGACGCGTTGCTCCGTGACACCCGGCAGAACGCTTACCGGGTGCTGGAAGCTGCGCCGTTGTCGGCGGCGGTGGTGAAGCCGGCTTATCTGTCCAAGCTGTGGCAGAAGTGAGCGGGTTCAGGGTAGAGCCTCGCCCAGCGGTCGCAGTTGAATGCCGGATACATCCTTGATTTTCCAGATGCGACGGATATGCGCGAGATCGCGTTCGGACTCGTCGCGCAGCCGCGCTTCCGGCAAAAAACTCATTTCCACGTCCACATTGCCCAAATAGACCGCCTCGCCGCGCTTCACTTCAAACGGAGCGGCCAGGCGGAAGCTGCGCATTTTGCGGCTCATGCCCCAAGCGCCGTCCTCCAGCCAGTTGGCCCAGACCTGTTCCACCCGGTACCGGCCCGGCTCCAGCGTGAACAGCATCAATTTGCCCTCCGCCATGGATTTGCCCGGCTCGCCGAATACGGTGTCGGTCAGCAGGCTGGCGCGGTCGACGGCCACGACGCGACCAGCGGCGTTGGCGACATCCAGGCCCAGCGTCGCGCTGTCCGGGTTGGAGGATTTGCCGGTCAGCGACAGAATGGCGTAGCCGCGTTCGGCCGGCGGCTCCAGCGAGCCGTTCAGACGCTCGGCTATGCCGGCGCAGCCGGTGAGCAGCAGAGAGCAGAAGGCGAGAGTGAAGAGTCGAGTCAACATGGTGCGTCCTATCGTCCGCCGGAAGCGGCGGCTTGGCTTGCATTGTCCGCTGTTTGCGCTTGCGGCTTCAAGCCCAGCACCAGCAGGGCGCTGAGCAGCAATGAAGCGCTGAGCCAGAGGTAAGCCAGGGTGTGGCTGCCGGTGGCGGCCTCAATCAAACCCAGCGCATAGGGGCCGATGAAGCCGCCGATATTGCCCACCGAATTGATCAGGCCGATGGCGCCCGCGGCCAGCGTGCCGGTGAGAAAAGTAGTGGGAATGGACCACCACACGCCCATCGGACTGTAGACGCCGATGGCGACGACGGTGACGGAGAGCAGCGCCACGGCGAGATGGTCGCTGAGCGCGCCAATCAGGAAACCGGCTGCGGCGAGCAAGAGCGGCAGCGCCACGTGCCAGCATTTCTCCGCCCGGCGCGACGAGGAATGACCCAGCCACAGCATGGCGGCCAGCGCCGCCAGCATGGGCACGGCGGAGGCCAGGCCGATGGCCAGCGGCGACCAACCGGAGGCGTTCTTGATCACCGTGGGCATCCAGAAGCTGAAGCCCCAGAAACCGGTGATCCATAGAAAATAGATCAGACATAGCCGCAGCACCGCCGGCTGCGCCAGGGCCTGACGCAGCGTGGCCGGCTGTTGTTGACGGGTGGCGGCTTTTTCCGCTTGCAGCGTGTCGATCAAATAGCGCTTTTCCTCCACATTCAGCCAGGCGGCCTTGGCTGGATCGTCCTGCAGCCACAGCAAGACAGCGCCGCCGTAGAGCATGGTGACGCCGCCCTCCAGCAGGAACAGGCTTTGCCAACCTTTCAGGCCGAAGGGCTGAAGACCCACCAACCAGCCGGCAAGCGGCGCGCCGACGATGGCGGATACCAGCAGGGAGCTCAAGGTGATGGAAATGGCGCGGGCGCGGGTTTCCGCGACGAACCAGCGCGGGATCACCGAGGCGTAGATCACCGGGTAGAAGCTGGCTTCGCACACGCCCAGCATAAAGCGCAGCAGGTAGAACTGCCATTCGTTCTGCACCAGGCTCAGCAATATGCTGACCGCTCCCCAGGAGAACAGGATGCGCGCGATCCAGCGGCTAGGGCTCCAGCGCTCAGCCAGAATCGCTCCGGGTACTTCGAACAGCACGTAGCCGGCGAAGAAAATGCCGGAGGCCAGGCCGTATACCTTGGCGTCGAAGCCGAGGTCGGCGTTCATGGTCAGGGCCGCGTAGCTGACGTTGACCCGATCCAGAAAGGCCAGCACGGAGGCGATGAACAGCGGAGCGAGAATGCGCAAATAGGTTTTGCGCAGAACGGAAGTTTTGACGGAATCTGGGCTCATGCGGCGCCCTCGCTTAAGGGGTGGATGCCGTCAAGATGCGCAGAAAGCGCCGCGCAGTCAATCCAGATGCGGCTCGAAGAATTCCAGCAAGCGGGACGGCAGCCAATCCAGCGTGCCGGGGAAAGCGCCGGAGGCGAAGCCCACGTGGCCGCCGTGGAGAGGGAATTCCAGCGTGACGCTGTCGGCCACGTCGGCCTGACGCGGCAGCGCCTGTTCCGGCAGGAAGGGATCGTTGCGCGCGTTCAACACCAGAGTGGGGCGGGCGATCTGACCCAGCCGAGGCTTGGCGCTGGCGCTGCGCCAGTAGTTGAGGGCGGTGCCGAAGCCGTGAATCGGCGCGGTGACCAGGTCGTCGAATTCAATGAAGGTGCGTGCGCGGCGGAGTTTGCCCCCGTCGAACAGGCCGGGGTGGCGCTGTAGCGATTCCAGCGCTTTGGGCTTGAGCGTGCCCATGAACATGCGGGTGTACAGCAGTTTGCCCAAGCCCCTGTCCAGCTGAGTGCTGGCCGCCACCAGATCCAGCGGCGCGGACACTGCCGCCGCCGCGCGCGGCAGCGCCAGCGCGCCTTCATCCGCCAGGTAGTTGAGCAGCATGCTGCCGCCAAGCGATACCGCGGCGGCGGCCAAGGTCGGGAAGCGTTGAGCCAGCCGGCTCAGAATCCAGCGCACTTCGGCACTGTCGCCGGCGTGATAGGCGCGCGGCAGAGGATTGTCCACGCCGCCGCAGCCGCGAAAATGCGGCACCACGCCATGCCAGCCGCGCCGCTGAACCGCCAGCATGAGCGCGCGCGCGTAGTGGCTGTCGCTGCTGCCTTCCAGTCCGTGAAACAACACGACCAGCGGCGCGCCGGGCCGCCCGGCGATAAAGTCCAGCGCGATACGGGCGCCATCCGGCGTGTCCCACAGCTCGCGGCGGTAGTCGGGGCGCGGGGTCTTGATCGCCAGCGCCGGCCAGATGGTTTGGGCATGGCCGCCGCGCAGCCAGGCGGGAGACTGGTAAGCCATGGCTCAGGCCGGCTTTTTCTGAGCCGATTTGGGGCGGAAGGCTTTGACCACCGCCTCATGGGTTTCGATATAGGGACCGTCCAGCAGGTCGATGCAGTAGGGGACGGCGGCGAAGATGCCGGGAGTGTCCACTTGGCCGTCGGCGCCGCGCAGGCCTTCCAGCGTTTCCTTGATCGCCTTGGGCTGGCCGGGCAGGTTGAGAATCAGCGCTTGCTTGCGGATCACGCCCACCTGGCGGGAGAGGATGGCGGTGGGCACGAAGCGCAGGCTGATCTGACGCATCTGCTCGCCGAAGCCGGGCATCTCGCGGTCCGCCACCGCCAGCGTGGCCTCGGGGGTGACGTCGCGGGCGGCCGGGCCGGTGCCGCCGGTGGTCAGCACCAGTTGGCAGCCTTCCTCGTCCACCAGCGTCTTGAGCGCGGCTTCGATTTGCGGCTGCTCGTCCGGGATCAGGCGGGCGACGACGACGAAGGGGCTGGCCAGCGCGGCGGTCAGCCAGTCCTGCAGCGCCGGAATGCCCTTGTCTTCGTACACGCCGCTGCTGGCGCGGTCGGAGATCGAGACCAGGCCTACTTTCAGCATCACTCGTCGTCCTCTTGGTCCTGCTGATGCAGGCGCGGCTTGCCCGGTTCCGGAATCACGTCCTTGACGGCCTGATAGAGCAGGCGGAAGGACTTGGGCGGTTTGTTGTCCTGTTTTTCCTTGCGCGCGTTGCGGATCAGCGTGCGCAGCTGCTGCGGATCCGCGGCGGGGAAGTCGGTGACAAAGCTGGCCAGCATCTTGTCGTCTTCCATCAAGCGCTCGCGCCAGCGTTCCAGCAGGTGCTGCCAGGCGATGTGCTCGGACGATTCGCCTTTGAGAATTTGCAGGTATTGCTGGATCGGTTCCGGGTCCACGTCGCGCATCAGCTTGCCGATGTATTGCAGTTGGCGGCGCAGCGCGCCGTGCGCGGTAAAGCGTTTATAGTCCAGAATAGCGGTGAGGAGGTCTTCCGGCAGCTGCATTTTCTTCAGCGTGTCCTTGGACAGCTCCACCAGTTCGCGGCCCAGGTCTTGCAGCGCATCCATGTCGCGCTTGCGCTGGGATTTGCTGACGTAGCCGTCGTCCGGGCTGTCGTTCTGGTAATGGGTCATCGTTGGCAATTCTCAATCGGTTTTCTCAAGGCTGGTATGATACCGGAAAAGGCCTCCGGCCGTTTCGACCATTGCGAAAGACACTAGATGGAAGACAAGACATTCAGTTTCAGCCAGGCCGCGCTGGAGGACATCGCCTCCCGCGTCATCGAACTGGCAAAGGCCGAAGGCGCCAGCGCCGCCGAAGCCGATGTTTCCGAAGGACTGGGCCAGACCGTGAGCGTGCGCCTGTCCGAGGTGGAAACCATCGAATACAACCAGGACAAGGGCGTGGGCGTAACCGTCTACCTGGGCCAGAAGAAAGGCCACGCCAGCACTTCCGATTTTTCCGAAGAGGCCTTGGCCGACACCGTGCGCGCCGCGTTGGACATCGCGCGCTACACCGCCGAGGATCCGTGCGCCGGCTTGGCGGATTCCCAGTTGATGGCCACGGAGTTTCCGGACCTCAGCCTGTACCATCCGTGGTCGCTGCCGGTGGAGGAGGCCATCGAACTGGCCAAGTCCTGCGAGGCCGCGGCGCTGGCCGCCGATCCGCGCATCCGCAACTCCGAGGGCGGCACCGTCTCGTCGCAGTCCAGCCACTTCGCTTACGCCAACAGCCATGGATTCATCGCCGGCTACGCCAGCAGCCGCCACAGCATTTCCGCTGCGGTGGTGGCCGAGGACGGCGGCGCGATGCAGCGCGATTACTGGTATTCGTCGGCGCGCCGGCGCGAGGATCTGGACGCGCCGGAAGCCATCGGCGCCAAGGCCGGTCAGCGAGCGGCGCGGCGACTGGGCGCGCGCAAGGTGAAGACCGGGCAGTATCCGGTGGTATTCGAGGCGCCGATAGCCGCCTCGTTGCTCAGTCATCTGGTGGCCGCCATCAGCGGCGGCAGTCTGTACCGCAAATCGTCCTTCCTGCTGGACTCGCTGGGCAAGCCGGTGATGTCGGCCAATGTCACCATAGACGAAGACCCCTTCTTGCTGCGCGGCATGGCCAGCGGCGCCTTCGACAACGAGGGCGTGGCCACGGTGGCGCGCCGGCTGGTGGACAAGGGCGTGCTGCAGGGTTATATGCTGGGGAGCTATTCGGCGCGCAAGCTGGGCATGCAGACCACCGGCAACGCCGGCGGCGCGCATAATCTGGTTGTGCATTCCACCGGCGAAAGCCTGGAGGAGTTGCTGCGGACTATGGGCACCGGCCTGTTGGTGACCGAACTACTGGGCCAAGGCGTCAACACGGTAACCGGCGATTACTCGCGCGGCGCGGCCGGCTTCTGGGTGGAGCGCGGCGTGATCATGCATCCGGTGGAGGAAATCACCATTGCGGGAAATCTGCGAGAGATGTTCATGCAGATAGACGCGGTGGGCAACGACGTGCTGGAGCGCGGCGGCCGACAGATGGGCTCGGTGCTGTTGCGCAGCATGATGGTGGCCGGCGAGGCCTGAGAACCTGCTCAATGTCTGCTGCGCATCGGCGATACGGCGTTAATAACCGCTTCGAAACGCTCATGTCCCCCTTGACCATTCCGCTTTCTCAGCGGTTTTCGCCTTGTCTCGCTCTTGCCCGCGAGACTTTGGACAGGCTCTAAGGCAGGCGATGGCGGATTTGTTCGCGCCCGAAGAGGGCGGCTGGCTGGAGCGCCTATCGCCTGGCGCGGCCTTATTGCATCGCCGCGTCTGCGAGATCGACGCGGCCTTGCTGGCGGAAGTGGAGACGGTGCTGCGGCAAGCGCCTCCGCGCGGCATGCAGACGCCGGGCGGACGGGCGATGTCGGTCGCCACAACCAGCTGCGGCGCTTACGGCTGGGTGTCCGATGCGCGCGGCTACCGCTACGCCGAGCGCGATCCCGGCAGCGGGCAGCCTTGGCCGGCGATGCCGGCCTTGTTGCGCGTTCTGGCCGAGGAGGCCGCGGCCGAAGCCGGCTTCCCCGGCTTCGCGCCGGATGCCTGTTTGATCAATTGCTATGCGCCGGGCGCCAAGATGTCCTTGCATCAGGACAAGGACGAGCGCGATTTTGGCGCGCCCATCGTGTCCGTGTCGCTGGGCTTGCCGGCTACCTTCCTGTTCGGCGGGCTTAGCCGCTCCGAGCGTCCCGGCCGCGTCGAGCTGCGCCACGGCGACGTGCTGGTGTGGGGCGGGCCGGACCGCATGCGTTTCCACGGGGTGTTGCCGGTGGCGGAGGGCGAGCACCCTTTGCTGGGGCGCCGCCGCATCAATCTGACTTTTCGCAAGGCGCGCTGATCCATGGCTGAACCGGCCGATTCCACTTCGCTGTCTTTATCCCTATCCTTGCCCGCGGATTTCCGCCGGGAGGATTTCATGGCTTTCCATCGTCGCGACGCGCAGGAGCTTTCCGAGCGGGTGACGGCCCAGAGCTTGCGCAAGGGTTTGTTGTGGCGCGGCGCGCCGGCCTGCCTCAGCATGGATTTCGATGCGGATGCGGTTCGGGTGGGCCTGGATGCGGATGCGCCGCCGCGGGACGGCGACGAGGCCGTGTTGATAGGCATGGCGCGCCGCATGTTGGGACTGGAGCAGCCGGTGGCGGATTTCGAACGCGCGCATCGCGGCCATCCCCAACTGGCGGCGCTGCTCGCCGCTCGCCCCGGTTTGCGCGTGCCGCAGACGGCCACCCCGTTTGAGGCGCTGGTCTGGGCGGTCACGGGCCAGCAGATTAGCGTGCATGCCGCGATCTCGCTGCGGCGCCGGCTGATGCAGTTGGTCGGCAACCGCCACAGCGGCGGTCTGCTATGTCATCCGTCGCCGTATCAGGTGGCGGCGCTGGAGCCGGATCAACTGGGCCTGGCCGGCTTCTCGCGCGCCAAAACCCGGACCTTGCTGGAGCTGAGCCGGCAGACGGCCGACGGGAGCTTGCCGTTGCAGGGTTGGCTGGACGGCGGCGCGCCAGAGGAGATCGCCGCGCGGCTGCTGGCCATGCCCGGCATCGGTCCGTGGACGGTCAGCTATGCGCTGCTACGCGGCTATGGCTGGCTGGACGGCTCTCTGCACGGGGACGTGGCGGTGCGGCGAGGCCTGCAGCGTCTGCTGGGGAAGGCCGAGGCGGTGTCGCCGCGCGAAACCGAACAGTGGCTGCAAGGCTTCGCGCCGTGGCGCGCGCTGGTGGGGGCGCATCTGTGGGCGATGCAGACGGCGGCCGGCTATTAATGGCTTGTAAAAGTCCGCTGCGCTTCGTGGGACGTGGCGCGACGGGTGCCCCTTCGAAACGCCCATGAGCCTCTAGTTCATGCCGCTTTCTCGGCGATTTGCGTCTGGCCTCGCTCTGGCTCGTTAGGCTTTGAGCCGCTTCCGGGCGCGTCCAAGGGCTTTCCTCCGCGCGAAGTTGGCGCTGGCCGCGGCGTTTGACTACCCTAAATAGTACAAGAAGCCGTGCGGCGTCCGGCGACCGGTCCGCCGCCAACATAGCCACGCGAGGTGCGGGATGGGGAGGCAATCCGATATCGGACTGGTGTTGTCGGGGGGGGGCGCGCGCGCGGCTTACCAAGTGGGGGTGTTGCTGGGGATCTCCCGGCTGCTGCCGGATGCGCGCGTCAACCCCTTTCCCATCATCTGCGGCACGTCGGCCGGGGCAATCAACGCGGTGGCGCTGGCCTCCGGCGCCGGCAACTTCCACCTGGCGGTATCCACGCTGGCGCAGATGTGGAAGCAACTGCACATTCAGGATGTCTACGACGCCAGTTCCGGCTATTTCCTGAAGACCTTTTTGCACTTTGGCCTGTCCGTGATGTCCGGCGGCCGGCTGTGGCGCAACCCCAAAAGCTTTCTAGACAACGCCCCGCTGCGCGAGCTGCTGACCAAGGTCATGGTGTTCGAGGGCATAGACCATTCCGTTCGCCACGGCGCGCTCAAGGCGCTGGCGCTGACGGCCTCGTGTTACACCACGGGGATGTCGGTCACCTTTTTCCAGGGCGCGGACAGCCTGGAGGAGTGGGAGCGCTATCAGCGGCTGGGCATGCGCGAGCGCATCGGTATCGAGCACATGATGGCCACCTCGGCCATCCCCTTGATTTTTCCCTCGGTGTGCATAGGGGAGAAGTTTTACTGCGACGGCGCGGTGCGTCAGTTGTCGCCCTTGTCGCCGGCATTGCACCTGGGGGCGGAAAAGCTGTTTGTGGTTGGTCTGGCCAGTAAGCGGCCGGACACCATAGAACGCCGCCATAGCGGTTTTTATCCGTCGCCGGCGCAGATATTCGGGCATCTGCTCAACAGCGTGTTCATCGACAGCATGTCGGTGGACATGGAGCGGCTGACCCGGGTCAACCATACCGTGTCGCTATTGCAAAGCCACGAGGAACTGGCGCGCCAGACCCAGTTGCGCAAGGTGGACATCTTCATGCTCAACCCCAGCAAATCGCTGGAGGGCATCGCCTACAAGCACACTCGCCTGTTTCCGCCCTTGCTGCGCTTCCTGATGAAGGGCACCGGCGCCACCCGCCACCGGGGCACGGCCTTGGCCACGTATCTACTGTTTGAGCCAGGCTATACCCGCGAGTTGATCGCCTTGGGCTATAAGGACGCCTTGCACCAGAAAGAGGCTATCCGCCGCTTCCTGGAACTTTAAGGCGCGGCGCGGTTCTGAATCCTCCATGTTGTATGGCACAATCATGCGCCATGACGTTTTACCGCCAAACATTGAGGAAGATATGGGCTTGAGCAACCGACAAGGTTTTCTGCTGATCGCCGCCGCCTGCGCCGGCGCGATGGGCTTTGCACTATTCGCGCAGTACCAACTGGGTCTGGAGCCTTGCCCGTTGTGCATTTTCCAGCGCATCGGCGTGATCGCCACCGGCGTGGTCGCCTTGTTGGCGGCCATGGTCAACCCCGGCCGTTGCGGCGTCAGAGCCTGGGGCGGTTTGACGATTCTAGCGGCTTTGGGCGGCCTGTCGGTGTCGCTGCGCCAACTGTGGCTGCAACACCTGCCGGCGGATCAGGTGCCGGCCTGCGGTCCGGGCCTGGAGTTTCTGATGGAATCCTCTCCGTTGATGGAGGTGATCTCCAAAGTGCTGAAGGGCAGCGGCGAGTGCGCCGCCGTGGACTGGACCTTCCTGGGGATGGCAATGCCGTTCTGGGTAGCCGTGTTCTTTGTCGGCGTGATCGGCTTTGCCGGCTGGCTGCTGGCGCGCAAATCGGCGTGACGTCTAGACCCGAGCATTGACAAGGCCGCCTTGAGCGGCCTTTTTCATTGGGCGGTGCGGTTGGGGCGGGTGACCGGCCGGGCAGCCTTTCCCTTTGTGGTAGATAAGCTTGCTATGCGAGCGCCGCTTGAAACCTGTTCAAAGCCGGTTGCGGCGGCTGCTCGTTGCCGCGCCCGTGCTCGTTAAGCTCTGAACGGCTTCTTGGGAGTGCCGGACGAGCGGCCTGCTTTTCGCTGCATTGTGTTTGGCGAGGGGCCGCGCCGTCCGGAGCAAGGTCCGCGCTAGTGCTGCGGCGTCAAGGTGTCGGGAGCGGGGCTGACCGCGTTGCGGCCGGAGCGCTTGGCGATGTAGAGCGCGCTGTCGGCGTCTTCATAGAAAGTGCGGCCATTGTCGTCCGTTTCCGGCACCCGTGCGGCGACGCCAATGCTGCAGGTGACTTTGCGTAGAGGGCTTTTCAAATGAGGCAGCTCCAGCTCTTCCAGTCGTGCGCGAAAGCCTTCCGCGGCGGCCACAGCCTGGTCCTGGCCGCATTCTTCCAGTAGCACGCCGAACTCTTCCCCGCCCAAGCGCGCCACGATGTGGCGACGGGGGCTGAAGTAGGCGTTCAGCTCCTGCGCCAGCCGTTGCAGGATCAGATCGCCGGCGTAATGCCCGTAGTGGTCGTTGTAACCTTTGAAGTTGTCCACGTCCAGGATCAAAAGCGCCAGAGTTTTCCCGGCTGCGCGGTGCTTGTCCAGCGTCGGCGCCAGGATCTCGTCGAAGTGCCGGCGGTTGTAAAGTCCGGTGAGGCCGTCGGTGTTGGCCTGCAACAAAAGCTTGGATTGCCGCGATACGAAGCGGACGCTGCCGGCCAGAAACAGCAGTATGGCGGTGGTGACGCCGCTCCAGAACACCGAGGCCAGCGTCAGCAGCAAGACGCTGAGCACCAGCACGCCACAGGAGGCCAGCAGATAAGCCGGCAAAATGCCTTGGCGGTGCTTGTAGCGGCAGAGCAGCAGGTCCAGCAGCAGGATGGCCAGCGCGTTGATAAGGGCCTTCCATCCCAGAGGCAGCGGCACAGGAGTGTTGTCTTGTTGTAAACCGTAGAGCAGGAAGGCGTTGATCTCCACGCCGGGCATGCCGCGATTGTTGGCCGACAGCGGCGTGGCGTGGATGTCGCCCAGGCCGGTGGCGGTGGCGCCCACCAAGACGATTTTGCCGGCAAAGAAGGACGGAGGCAGTTGATTGAGCGCGTCGATATAAGATACCTGCTGGAATGGCGGGGAGCCTGTCAGATAGGGCACCATTACCGGGTCTTCGCGCAGCCAGCTGTCAGGATTGCCGTGAGGCATCCCCAGCTTTTGCTGGTCGGATTGGCGCCGGCCATTAGCCAGGTCCAGTACGGCCTGCGCGAAATTGGGGTGATGGGGCGAGCCCAGTCCCGCTTTCAGGTAGACGCGGCGTATCACGCCATCGCTGTCCAGCTCGTAGTCTGTATGACCCAGGCCGGCGCTTGCGGCGGCGATGCCGGGCAAGGGACGGGTTTCGGTCAGACGGTTGCCCTGCATTTCGGGAAACACCGGACTGATGACTTTCCCGTTGCGGCGAATGGCGTCGGCCAGCGCTTGATCCGACTCCGGCATATTGTGCGAGGGCTCGGCCAAGACGATGTCCAGGCCCACGGCTTTAGCCTGCGCCAGCTTGTCCACTAGCTGGGCGTGATACTCGCGCGGCCAAGGCCAGCGCCCCAGTTCAGACAGGCTGCGCTCGTCCACCGCGACGACAACGATGTCGCTGGTCTGGTTATGGTTGGACTTGAGCCGGATCAGCCCGTCGTACAGCCAGAAGTCCAGCCGAAGCAAAAGGCCGGAGAGAGTCAGCAGGGCCGCCAGCAGGGCCAGCAAAAACGGCAACAAGCGCAAAATCTTGTCGCGATAGTGAGTTAGCATTTTGTCATTCTAGGGAAGTTTTCCGGGGAGAGTGAGCATTTCTTGCTCCTCAGTCGCCAAGTAGCCGTGTTCTCCTTCTACCTTGACTGTCGCTTTGTATTGCCCGGCAGGCAAGGCTTCCAGCGCTTTCAGCTCCCATTGCGGGCGATCGCTGCTCAGCGAGAACGGGGACGTGTTTGCGTTGGCGGCCTGAACCGCGGTCAGCGTTAGCGTGTAGCGCGCGCGCGCGATGGGATAGGGGCGGGCCGCCAGCACCGGCGTGGTGTTGTCCAGGCGGCTAAGCCACCCTTTGGATTCCACTTTTTGCGCGGCGGAGAAAGGTCCCGGCTGGCCTTGCGCGTCCAGCCGCGCAAGCCTCCAGTACCAGATGCCGGATTCAGGCAACTCGGCTTTAAACTCGGCCTCGGTCAAGGTCTGTTCCAGTAGCGGCTGGGCGAAATCCGGTTGACGCGAAATCTGCAGCCGCAGCGGCCGTTCCGGGCTGGCGTCCACCCGCAGGGGCAGGGATTTGCCCCGCAACTGGGTGCCGTCCGCGCGCGTGAACAGCAGCGGCGGCAGCGGGTAGGCTTGCAGCTTGAAGCTGCGCGTGCTGTCGTAGCCTTCCAGTCCAGAGCGGTTCTTGGCGCGGACTTTCAGCACGTAATCGCCGTTGCCCGGCAGGCGCGGATAGTAGCGCGGGGTTTGCAACTGGCGCTCAGCCAAGCGTTTCTTGCCGCTCAGCGTGACGCGATAGGATGCTGCGCGTTCGTCGCGCTGCCATTCCAAAGGCGGAGGGTTGAATTGGCTGTTGTCCGCCACGGTGGAGAGGTCGGGCGGCGAAGGCAGCTCCTCGGGTTTGCTGGGGCCGCTTTTGCGGTTGGACAGGGTGCCGAAACCGGCGGGCACGTCCACCTTGCTGCGGCGGCCTTTGACTTCCACGCTGCCTTTGAGCACTTCCGCCAAGGTCTCCTCTCCGCCGGCGGCGTTGACGCGGAATTCGGTGCCGCGCACGGTGGTCACCGCCGACGGGGTGCGGATCTCGTAGCGGCTGGGCATCAGGATGTTGGGAATCACAGAATTGCCGGTGCTGCCGTTGTTCAGCTTGATCTGAGACTGGATTGCCCCGGTGCTGGGATAGTAGACCTGGGTTTGCAGGCTTAGGTCCGTGTTGGCGTTGACGATCAGGGAAGAGCCGTCGACGAAGCGCAGTTTGATCATGGCGTCGTTTCCGGTCGTGAAACGAGTGCCTTTGGGATATTTTTTGCCCACCGCCAGTTCCAACGGCTTGCCTTTGGCGTCGGCCGCGGCCGACTCCCCGGACATTTCTTCCAGTGTGGCGTCGGATTGGGTCTGCTTGATCCAGGGGTAGGGGACCCGCAAGATGCTGCCGGGAATCAGCCGATAAGGGTTGGCGATGCGATTTCTGGTTTGCAGCTTCGGCACATAAGCAGGAGACGACAAATGCTCGGCCGCCAGCGACCACAGGTTGTCGCCGTTTTTGACCGTATATTCCCAGATGGCTTTGTCGGCGGGGTCGCCTGCCAAGGCCAGCGTGCTAGCAAAGCAGCCAGTCGCCAGGATTAAATTGCGCATAGTTGAATCTCTTTATATGGAATACCGAAAGTCAACCAAAAGTATCACCGTAGCCTAGACGCATTGCAAGCTGATAAGCAATAGAATGGTAGCTGTTTGTCTTAAATTGGGAGATAAGCGAATGATTGCTTGAAATCTGCGACGCAAAATGCAAAAAAGCAGCCTAAAGGCTGCTTCTTCGCAATGCTTGGCGGAGTGGACGGGACTCGAACCCGCGACCCCCGGCGTGACAGGCCGGTATTCTAACCAACTGAACTACCACTCCA
>NZ_JONK01000016.1 GCF_000711885.1 Chromobacterium haemolyticum DSM 19808 | reverse complement strand
CGCCAACCTGATTTTTTTAATGCCAGCTCCAACACGCTTACGCCGTGCAAGTCAGGTTCGGTCCATTTGCGCCAATACGCATAGACGTTCTGCCACTTGGGAAAGTCAGGCGGTAGATAGCGCCACTGACAACCTGTGCGTAGAACATAGAGCACTGCGCAGAACACTTCATACAGATCCAGCTGTACCGGTTTGGTGTTACGCCGTACGCCACGTAGTAGCGGCTCTATCTGGGCAAACTTTTCTCGACTAATGTCGCTTGGGTAGGATTTTCTCTTCACCAGCCCATTATCGCTCACAAAAAGATCGTAAACAGGTTCTTAGCGCAGGTTCAGCGCTTTGATCGCGTTGTTGATTTCATCCGCCAGACGCACTTCCTGACCCAGCTGCTCATGCCATTGCTGATTTTGGAAGAAGGCATAGCGCGCCTTGGAGTTGTTGCCGGCTTGCCAGCCGTCTTTCAGTTGACCGTCGAAGAAGAACTGTTCCAGCAGCGCGTGGCCGGCGGCGTGGGCCTGGTTTTGCGCGTGCTGATCGTGCATGCGCGGCGCGCCTATCAGGTGCAGTTCGATGTCGCGGCCCTGCTCTTCGTAGCGCCCTTGGATCGGATGCTCGAACACCAGCGGCTGCAGCGTGGCGTGGGTGATGGTGGCGCGGCCGGTGATGTGGCGCGACGGGGTGTATACGGTCAGGTCCAGCCGCAGGTTCAGGCCGCCCGCCTGGCCGGGTTTGTTGACGTTGTAGCTGACGATGAACAGGCCGGATTTTTGATCGCGATCGATAGTCATGTTTGGACTCCTTGAGATCAATAACATCAGATGAGAAGTTGGAGCGTCTGGTGGGACGTCCAGGCCCAATGGCGATGTGCTAGCCGCGGAGGTAACCGCTGCTGCCCTGTAGTTATATAACCTTTGATTTTATTTTCAGCCGTACTTAATGGCAGTTGGAAATAAAGTGGGGGTGGGGCTTGCGCGCGGGGCTAGGGAAGGAAGGGGAAGAAAAGCGCGCCGCCAGGGCTGGCGGCGCGAGGGAAAGTCAGGCTTGTTGCTCAAAGCGCACAGGCTGTTTGCCCAGGCGCTTGGCCCGCACCACCACGGTGCCGGCGATCTTGTCGTGCCAGCCCTGCTTGCGGGCGTCCAGGCCCACCCAGATCAGGCCCAGCAAGAAAGGGAAGCAGGATACGAAGTAGCCTAGATAACGCAGCGCCGCCTGTCCCGGCGTCATCGGCGCGCCGGTTTTGGCATCCACGATACGAGCGCCCAGCAGCATCTTGCCCGGCGTGCTGCTCTTGAACCACCAGAAGGCCAGCACCGCCGCCGCGGGCAGCACCCAGTTGATCATCAGGCTGGCCAGCGGGCTCAATTCAAAGCGGCCTTGCATCATGGCGGCCTGCATCATCCAACCGTCGCCGCTTTCCGCCACGCGGTTGGTTTCGCCGCTGACGCCGGCCAGCAGCCAGATCGCCGGCGCCAGTGCCAGGCAGAGCAGCAGGGTGTCGACCAGGCTGGCCAGCACCCGCAGCCAGAAGCCGACGTATTCCAGTTCTTCCGCGCCCTCTTGCATCTTCAGTCCTCCAGATTGGGTTTGTGCTTGGCCGCCACGCGCAGGTAGTGTTCGGCGGAGTATTGGAAGTAGGCCAGTTCTTTTTCGGTCAGCGGCCGCGCCTGTTTGACCGGGTTGCCCAGATAAAGATAGCCGGACTCCAGCCGCTTGCCCGGCGGCACCAGGCTGCCGGCGCCGATCAGCACCCGCGGTTCGATCACCGCGCGGTCCAGCACGATGCTGCCGATGCCGACCAACACTTCGTCGCCTATGGTGCAGCCGTGCAGGGTGACGTGGTGGCCGATGGTGACGTTGCGGCCTATCACCAGCGGCGCGCCGGCCGGGTCCGCGGCGCTTCTGTGGCTGACGTGCAGCATGGCGAAGTCCTGGATGTTGGAGTTCTCGCCTATGCTGATGGCGTTGACGTCGCCGCGGATCACGGCACAGGGCCAGACCGACGCGCCTTCCGCCAACGAGACTTCGCCGATGACCACCGCCGCCGGGTCGATGTAGCAGCTGTCGTGGATTTGCGGCTGATGCCCGTCATAAGGGCGGATATTGCTTTTCATCGGTCTGTCCTCATCTGAAATCGGGTAAAGTTCCCATCATACCCCCACAGGATGCCAATATGAGCCAGAACCCCTTGCTGGACTTTTCCGGACTGACCCGTTTCGCGGAGATCAAACCGGAGCACATTTCCCCCGCCATCGACGAATTGCTGTCCGCCGCGCGCGCCGCGGTGGCGCGGCTGACCGCGGAGCAGGGCGCGCCCTGCTGGGAAAGCTTCGTCGATCCGCTGACCGACGCCACCGAGCATCTCAGCCGCGCCTGGGGCGTGGTGGGCCATCTGAACGCGGTGGTGAACACGCCGGAGCTGCGCGAGGCTTACAACGCCAATATTCCTCGCATTTCCGAGTTCTGGACCGAGATGGGCCAGAACCTGGATTTGTACGCTCGCTTCAAGGCGCTGGCGGCCAGTCCCGAGCATGACGGCTACAGCGCGGCGCGCAAGAAAATCGTTTCCAACGATCTGCGTGATTTCCGCCTGTCCGGCGCGGAACTGCCGCAGGCGGAGAAAGAGCGTTTTGCCGCCATTCAGACGCGGCTGGCCGAGCTGTCCGCCAAGTTCGAGCAGAACGTGCTGGACGCCACCGACGCCTTCAGCCTGTACATCGAGGACAAGGCCGAGCTGTCCGGCGTGCCCGAGGATTCGCTGGAACTGTTCGCCGCCGCCGCGGCCGGCGATGATAAGAGCGGCTACAAGATCACCCTGCAGTTCCCGTTCTATTTCCCGGTGTTGCAGTACGCGGACAACCGCGCGCTGCGCGAAAAGCTGTATCAGGCCAATGTGCAGCGCGCCTCGGAGTTCGGCCCGGCCGAACGCGACAACAGCCCCATCATCCGCGAAAAGCTGCAACTGGCGCGCGAGGAAGCCCAGCTGCTGGGCTTCGCCAACTTCGCCGAACTGTCCTTGTTCACCAAGATGGCGGAAAGCCCGGAACAGGTGATCGCCTTCCTGCGCGATCTGGCCGCGCGCGCCAAGCCGTTCGCGGTCAAGGACCGCCAGGAACTGGAAGCCTTCGCCGCCGCCGAACTGGGCCTGGCCAAGCTGGAAGCCTGGGATCTGGCCTACGCCGCGGAAAAGCTGCGCGTGGCGCGTTACGCCTTCTCCGAGCAAGAAGTGAAGCAATACTTCCCGGAAAGCAAGGTGCTGCCCGGCCTGTTCGGCGTGGTGTCCACGCTGTTTGGCGTGGAAGTGCGTCCAAGCAGCGCGCCGGTCTGGCATCCGGACGTGCGCTTCTTCGACATCCACAAAGACGGCCAACTGATCGGCAGCTTCTATTTCGATTTGTACGCCCGCGACGGCAAGCGTTCCGGCGCCTGGATGGACGACGCGCGCGGCCGCCGAAGCAAGAGCGGCCAGGTGCAGACGCCTATCGCCTATCTGACCTGCAACTTTACCCGTCCGGTGGGCGACAAGCCGGCGCTGTTCACCCACGACGAAGTGATCACCTTGTTCCACGAGTTCGGCCACGGTCTGCACCATATGCTGACCCGCGTCGATGAACTGGGCGTGGCGGGCATCAACGGCGTGGAGTGGGACGCGGTGGAGTTGCCCAGCCAGTTCCTGGAAAACTTCGCCTGGGAATGGGACGTGGTGCAGGGTATGACTAGCCATGTGGACAGCGGGGCGACTTTACCGCGCGAGCTGTTCGACAAGATGCTGGCGGCAAAGAACTTCCAGAGCGGCATGGCTACGGTGCGCCAGCTGGAGTTCGCGCTGTTCGACCTGCAGCTGTACAGCGTATTCGACGCCGACAAGGGCGACTGGCTGGCCTTGCTGGACGAGGTGCGCCGCGAGGTGGCGGTGAACTTCCCGCCGGCCTATAACCGCTTCCCCAATAGCTTCAGCCACATCTTCGCCGGCGGCTATTCGGCCGGCTATTACAGCTACAAATGGGCGGAAGTGCTGTCCGCGGACGCCTATGCGGCTTTCGAGGAGGCAGGCGGCGCCAATCCGGACACCGGCAAGCGCTTCTGGGACGAGATTCTGGCGGTGGGCGGCAGCCGTCCGGCGCTGGAGTCCTTCCGCGCTTTCCGTGGCCGCGATCCGCAGATCGACGCCTTGCTGCGCCATTCCGGCATGGTGGAGACGGTTTGAAACGGTCGTTTTATGCCGGGGGAAAAATATTCCGGTCTTTGCCGGAACTCTTGTGAAGCGTCGCGGCTCTAATTTTTTGCTCAGTGGGTTATCTCCAGAGCAGCAAGCGAGCCAGACGCATATCAGGGTAGATTGATATAGTGTCTATTGCGCGCCTCCGTGTAGACGGAGGCGCCTTTTTTTTGCCGCGGATCGCGCGGCTAAAAGATTCAGCTATCTCGCTCTGGTTTGGCGGACGGCGTCAGCGGCTGCAAGATGTGGCGGCGCTGGAAGGTGGGAGTTCGCATCGAGAAGGGCGGCGTCAACGGCGCCAGACGAGGACGGTTGGGATTGCGCGTCGGGCATAATGCTTGTTGCGCGTCGTGCTGCTTGTGCTTGATAGTCAAGAACTTGCTCCGGTTACAACGACGCTTTCGATCATAGGCCGGCATTCCGGGCCTTGGCAAATTACCGTCGTCCGGCTGTTGTTTATTTTTTTAAACACTTTTGTTTAATCAACCATTAAATAATCGACGTCAACGACTGTCGCCGCCCAAAGCTTGGCAGTGCCGCGCGCTGCGGTTATGGTGTCGGCCTTTGCATGAAAAACATTTGGAGAGCCCGCCGATGCGTTTTGCCACCTGGAACGTCAATTCCCTCAAGGTCCGCCTGCCGCAGGTGATCCAATGGCTGTCCGACAGCCCGGTGGATGTGCTCTGCCTGCAAGAACTGAAAATGGATCAGGATGTGTTTCCGCTGGCCGAGATCGAAGCGGCCGGCTATCGCGCCGCCTGGTTCGGCCAGAAAACCTACAACGGCGTGGCCATTCTGGCCCGTGCGCCGCTGGAGCTGGAGGACGTGGTGTGCGGCATCCCGGATTACGGTGACGAGCAGCGCCGAGTGATTGCCGCCACGGTGAACGGCATTCGGGTGATCTGCGGCTATTTCGTCAACGGCGAGGCGGTGGATTCGCCCAAGTATCCGTACAAGCTGGAATGGCTGGCCAATCTGGAGCGCTATGTCGCCGCCGAGTTGCAGCGCCACCCGCAGCTGCTGCTGTTGGGCGACTACAATATCGCTCCGGAAGACCGCGATGTGTACGACCCGGAAAGCTGGCACGAGCAAGTGCTGTGCAGCACGCCGGAGCGAGAATCCTTCCGCAGTCTGATCGCGTTGGGCCTGAGCGACAGCTTCCGACTGTTCAATCAGGAGGAGAAGCAATACAGCTGGTGGGATTACCGCGCGATGATGTTCCGCCGCAACAAGGGCGTGCGCATCGACCATATCCTGGTCAGCGACGCGTTGAAGCCGCGGGCGCTGGACTGCGTGATCGACAAGGCGCCGCGTAAGTGGGAGCGGCCGTCGGACCATACTCCGGTGGTGCTGACGCTGGCGGATTGAGCGTCTCCGCCATTCTAAAGGCCGGCGGCAGCCGGCCTATCCGCCAGCTTTCTTGGCTTGCCTCAAAAATATCGCCGGCCGGTTTTGCTAGTCTGGAGCTTTCTTGCTTTCAGATGGCTGCGCGATGACCCAAAACCACCCCAAGCTGCCGGTAGACCCGTATTACGAGGGCGTGCCGGAATATATGACCCAGGTATACGACTGGGCTTACGTCAACCCGCGCAAGGCCGGCTGGCTGGATCGCAACCTGGTTGTGCGCGTGTTGCTGTTCTTCAACGATCAAAGACTGATGCGCGCCTATCTGGAGCAGATCCGGCCCGGCGACAAGGTGTGGCAGGTGGCTCATGTCTACGGCGACCTGGTGCAGCGGGCCGCGGACCGGGCGGGCCGGGACGGGCGCTTTGTGCTTACCGACATCACCCCGGTGCAGATAGAACACGCCGAGCGCAAGCTGCGAGATCGTCCTCAAGCCGCGGTGGTGCGCGCCAACGCCGGCAATTACCGGCTGGAATCCGACGATTTCAACTTGATTTGCAGCTTCTTCCTGCTGCACGAGGTGCCGGATCATCTGAAGCGCGCCATCGTCGACAATATGCTGTCGCAAGTGCCGCCCGGCGGCCGCGCGGTCTTCGTCGATTACCATAGGCCCAAGCCGTGGCAGCCGATAGGCTGGCTGCTCAAATGGGTGAACCGCGTGCTGGAGCCGTTCGCCGAGGCGTTGTGGAATCATGAGATCCGCGACTACGCGCAAGAGGCTGATGGTTTCGACTGGAGCAAGCGCACCTTGTTTGGCGGGGTGTATCAGGTGACGACCGCGAAGAGGAAGCGGTGAGAGCATGCCGTACTTGACGTTACACGGGCTTACAAGCGACTAACAGACCCGGGGCGGGGGCAGGGCTAGGATACGTCTCAAGGAAGCGCCGAATCCGGCGCGATGTGATCGGTGAACGGGAGCCCAAGGTTCCCAAGCCTGAAACTGGAGATGCATCATGAACAAACTGACTCTGCTTGCCCTGACCGCCGCTTTCGGCCTGAGCTCCGCTGCTGGTTTCGCCGCCGAAACCGCCAAGCCGACCGCTTCCGCTCCGGTAGCCAAAATGGCTCCGGCCGCCAAGAAAGCTGAAAAGCACCCGGCCAAGATCCACCACGCCAAGAAAGGCGAAAAGGTAGCCGCTTCCGCTCCGGCGCAAAAAGCCCAGGCCGCCAAGGCTGAAGCCTCCGCTCCGGCCAAGAAGCACGCCGCTAAGAAGCCGCATGCGAAGAAGCCCGCCTCCGCCGCCGCTCAGAAAGCCCAAGCCGCCAAGGCTGAAGCTTCCGCTCCGGCCAAGGCCAAGCACGCCGCTAAGAAGCCGCATGCGAAGAAGGCCGCTTCCGCCGTCGCTCAGAAAGCCCAGGCCGCCAAGGCTGAAGCTTCCGCTCCGGCCAAGAAGCACGCCGCTAAAAAGCCGCACGCCAAGCACGCTAAAAAGGTAGCTTCCGCTCCGGCGCAAAAAGCCCAGGCCGCTAAAGCCGAAGCCTCCGCTCCGGCCAAGAAAGCGGAGAAAAAGCCCGCTCAACACAAGAAGCACGCCGGCAAGGCCAAAAAGGCCGCTGCATCGGCTGCCAAATAAACCGGACCCCGCGTCTGGCTCGCTAAAAAAATAGGCCCCTCAGGGAGGCCAAGACTCAAAGGAGGCCTCGGCCTCCTTTTTCTTTTTGAATGGCTTCTTAAGAGCCTGTTCAACGTCGCGCGAGCGAGAGCGAGACAAGGCGAAAACCGCTGAGAAAGCGGAATGTACATAGGGAAGATGAGTATTTCGAAGAGGGGTTCAGCGGGGTGTCGCTGAAGCGCAGCAGACTTTGAACAGGTTCTTGGCGCGCGACCGCCGCCGCTAGGACAGGCGAGCCCGGCGACCGTATGCTGTTACACTCGAGTGGTTCGATGCCGGCCGCATGCTTCGGCGTTGAAACCGCTTTCGTTCATTTTGCGCATAAGGAGCTTCCATGTTAGCCGCCCCGCAAGTTTCCGCCTTCCTGCCGCCGCGCCGCATTCTGATGGGACCGGGCCCGTCCGACGTTTATCCGGAAGTGCTGGCCGCTCAGGCCCGTCCCACTGTCGGCCACCTGGACCCGTTGTTCGTCGGCATGATGGACGAGGTGAAAAGCCTGCTGCAATACGCGTTCCAAACTACAAACCCGATGACGGTGGCGCTGTCGGCGCCAGGCTCCGCCGGCATGGAGGCCTGCTTCGTCAACCTGGTTGAGCCGGGGGAGAAAGTCATCGTCTGCCGCAACGGCGTGTTCGGCGAGCGCATGCGCCAGAATGTGGTGCGGCTGGGCGCGGTGCCGGTGTTGGTGGATAGCCCATGGGGTCAGCCGGTGGACCCGGACGCGGTGGAGAGCGCGCTGAAAGCCAATCCGGACGCGCGTTTCCTGGCTTTTGTCCACGCCGAAACCTCCACTGGCGCGCTGTCCGACGCCAAGACGCTGTGCGCGCTGGCCAAACGTCACGGCTGCCTGAGCATCGTCGACGCAGTGACTTCGCTGGGCGGGGTGGAGCTGCGGGTGGACGAATGGGGTGTGGACGCGGTGTATTCCGGCAGCCAGAAGTGTCTGTCCTGCGTGCCCGGCCTGTCGCCGTTGTCGTTCTCACCGGCTGCGGTGGATAAGTTGCAGGCGCGGCAAAGTCTGGTGCCCAGTTGGTTTCTTGATCAGACTCTGGTGATGGCCTATTGGGGCGGCGGCAAGCGCAGCTACCATCACACCGCGCCGGTGAACGCTTTGTACGCGCTGCATGAGTCGTTGCGTCAGCTAGCCGTCGAGGGACTGGAGACGGCCTGGCAGCGCCATCGCGACATGCATCTGATTCTGCGCGACGGCCTGGAAAAGCTGGGGCTGAAGTTTGTGGTGGACGCCGCCGCGCGGCTGCCGCAGTTGAACGCCGTCTATATTCCCGAGGGCATAGACGATGCCGCCACGCGCAATCGTCTGTTGCAGGAGTACAACTTGGAGATAGGCGGCGGGCTGGGCGATTTGGCCGGCAAGGCCTGGCGCATCGGCCTGATGGGTTACGGCGCGCGCCGCGAGAACGTGGCCTTGTGTCTGAAAGCGCTGGAGAGCGTGCTGAAATAAGCGTTCGCTCTCTGCCCAGCGGGCGCGGTGAGACCGCGCGTCAGCCGTTGGAATGGAAAAACGCCATCCGTGAAGGATGGCGTTTTTGTTGCGGCGGAAGCCAGGCGACGGCTTATTTTTCGACAAAGGCGCGTTCGATCGCGTAGTCGGCCGGTTCGCCCATGCGCGGCGATTCCTTGAAGCCCATGCCGTTCAGGATCTCGCACAGGTCGTGCAGCATGGACGGGCTGCCGCAGATCAGCGCGCGGTCGTGTTCCGGGTTCATTTGCGGCAGGCCGATGTCGGCGCACAGTTTGCCGCTGGTGATCAGATCGGTCAGCCGGCCCTGATTGCGGAACGGCTCGCGGGTCACGGTCGGGTAGTAGATCAGTTTTTCGCGCACCATCTCGCCGAAGAATTCGTTTTCCGGCAGTTCTTTGGTGATGTAGTCGTGGTAGCCCAGCTCGCTGACCCAGCGCACGCCGTGGGTCAAAATCACCTTGTCGTAACGCTCGTACACGTCCGGATCTTTGATGATGGACATGAAGGGGGCGAGGCCGGTGCCGGTGGACAGCAGGTAGAGGTTCTTGCCGGGCAGCAGATTGTCCTGCACCAGGGTGCCGGTGGGCTTCTTGCTGATCATCACGGTGTCGCCCACCTTCAGGTGCTGCAGGCGGGAGGTCAGCGGACCGTCCTGAACCTTGATGCTGTAGAACTCCATGTGCTCTTCGTAGTTGGAGCTAACGATGGAGTAGGCGCGCATCAGCGGCTTGCCGTTGACTTCCAGACCTATCATCACGAACTGGCCGTTGATGAAGCGCAGGCCGGCGTCGCGGGTGCAGGTGAAGCTGAACAGGGTGTCGTTCCAGTGATGGACGGACAGGACCTTTTCGGAGGTCAGGTTGGGAGAGGACATAAGGTTTGCTGCTCGCTAATTTATGAAGTAGAAGCTCGAAAAGTATTGGGGCCGATTTTAACCGGTTTGGCGCTTCGCCGCTCGCTCTTGCTGGGCAAACCCGGCGCGAGCGGCGTTAAATTCAATTGGAACAGCATGTTAACCGACATTGCCGTTACAGCCGAACGATTGTTTTCTGATGTGTTTATCGCTGCGCGTTATTTGTGGGCGGCGCAACGAAAGAGGGCGTCACCATGGCGGGACGCCCTCTCAGACAACATACGGAGAAATACTGTGCGCTTTCCCCTTGCTGGCTTCACTACCACTACTACTGCCGCAAGGCCGTTACCAAAGAGCGGGCTGTCCAAGACAGCTCAATGACGTTGCCGTGTTGAGGCGGAGCCATCATCATGACGGGCTGCCGCGCATGTGTCCTTGATGGACATCACAGAAAGACCAACCGCGTCTTTCTTACTTGGCAAATCGACAAACGGTAATCTCAAGTTTGCTAACTCTGAATTTGGCGGACCGGCCGGGCCTGGGCTGCTTGTGCTCCGTCTTGGAGGCTGGCTTGGCGTTGCGGACTGTGCCGATTTGGCTGGCCGTGGTTATTGGCCGATGCTCAACGCGTGTATCACTGGATGGCCGCCGGCATTCTGCCGTGAAAGCATTCGGAACCCTCCCTGTCGTGTTGACTATTCCACTATAAGACTCCGCCGCGCCCAATGCAAGAGGGGCTCAGCCGGCCTTTGGGTCTGGCAGCGGGGCGGCCAGCGCCAGCCGCGCGGGGCGCAAATGTTGTTCGAACTGGCGGCTGGCCGCTTGCCAGGAATAGCGTTCCGCGACGGCGCGCACATGGCCGCGGTCCAATTCCAGGGCTTTGAGGCAGGCGGCCCGCAGGTCCGCGTCCAGCACGCCGGCGCCGCTGTCGCCCACCACGTCCAGCGGGCCTGCCACTGGATAGGCGGCCACCGGCGTGCCGCAGGCCATCGCCTCCAGCAGCACCAGGCCGAAGGTGTCGGTCAGGCTGGGGAACACGAAGACGTCGGCTGCGCGGTAGAAACGCGCCAGTTCATGCTGGGGAAAGATGCCGGCGAAGTGAACGTCCTGATATTGCTGTTTCAGCCGGGCCAGTTGCGGGCCGTCGCCCACCACCCATTTGCTGCCCGGCAGCTCCAGCTTGAGGAAGGCTTCGATGTTTTTTTCCACCGCCACCCGGCCGATGTAGACGAAGCGCGGCGGCGCGGTGCCGTCCAGCCGGTCGCGCGGGCCGGGGCTGAATAGCGCGGTGTCCACGCCGCGGCTCCACAGCTTGACGTTGCGGAAGCCGCGGGCGGTCAAATCGTCGGCGATGGATTGAGTGGGCACCATCACGCAATGGGCGGCGTTGTGGAAGCGGCGCATCCAGGCGTAACTGACCGCCAGCGGCAGCCGGCAGCGGGCGTGCACGTATTCCGGAAAGCGGGTGTGGTAGGCGGTGGAGAAGGCCAGGCCGTGGCGCAGGCAATAGCGGCGCGCGGCCAGGCCCAGCGGTCCCTCGGTGGCGATGTGGACGGCGTCCGGGGCGAAGGCGGAGATGCGCGCGGCTACTGTGCGGTAGGGGAACAGCGACAGCCGGATGTCGGGGTAAGTGGGGCAGGGCAGAGTGCGAAAGGCCTGCGGGGTGATCATTTCCACCTGGTGTCCGAAGCCGGCCAGTTCGCGGGCGGTTTCGGTCAGCGAGCGGACCACGCCGTTGACCTGGGGCAGCCAGGCGTCGGTGACGATCAGGATGCGCATGTCGGTTCCTTGTGGTCGGCTTGCGCCGCTTGGGGTTGCGGCGCGGCGGCCGGCTGGCCCAGTTGGGTCCAGTACAGCACTTCCAGCCGTCCGTCGGGGTGTTCCACCAGCGCGGACAGGCTTTCCACCCAGTCGCCGCTGTTGCCGTAGAGGATGCCGTCGATATCGCGCACCTCGGCCTTGTGGATATGGCCGCAGATCACGCCGTCGAAGCCGCGCCGGCGCGCTTCTCCGGCGAGAATGGTTTCGAAGTTGCTGATGAAGTTGACCGCGTTTTTGACTCGGTGTTTCAGATATTGCGACAGAGACCAGTACGGCAGGCCCAGTTTCAGCCGCGCCCAGTTGAAGCCGCGGTTCAGTTCCAGGATCAGGGTGTATAGGGTGTCGCCGACGTAGGCCAGCCATTTGGCGTATTGGATCACGCCGTCGAACTCGTCGCCGTGCAGGATCAGCAGCCGCTTGCCGTCGGCGGTGCGGTGCTCGGCCTCCTGGCGGATGGCGATGCCGCCGAAGTCCAGCCCGGCGTATTGGCGCGCCGCCTCGTCGTGGTTGCCGGGCACGTAGATCACCTTGGTGCCCTTGCGAGCCTTGCGCAGCACTTTCTGCACCACGTCGTTATGGCTTTGTTTCCAGTACCAGGATTTTTTCAGTTGCCAGCCGTCGACGATGTCGCCGACCAGGTACAGGTATTCGGATTCGTGAAAGCGAAGGAAATCCAGCAGGTGGTCGGCGCGGCAGCCGGAGGTGCCGAGGTGGACGTCGGAAATCCAGATCGCGCGCAGTTGTCGGGCGCTGTCGGGGGCGGGGTCTGGCTGCATGGCGGCTCCGTCGGCCTGTGGACTGCTGGCGATGCTGCCAGCGGCAGGTGACAGTCGCGTGAGATTTCAGTGACGAGGCGATGAAATTTCTTGAGCGCAGCCTTTAAGATTGTCTTAAGCGCAGGCTGCTGCAATCCGGTTTTGCGGCGGCGCTTGTTACGGCGGCGAGAGCGCGCTAGGCTGCCGGGACCTTGAACGCCCGGCGGCGGGGAGACGGATATGCGGGTTTTGGTGGTGGAGGACGACGCTCAGATCGGCGACGGGTTGAAGATGGGCCTGGAGCAGCTGGGTTTCGTCGCGGATTGGTTTCGCGACGGCAAGCAGGGCCTGGCGGCGCTTGGCGCCGCGCCTTACGACGCGGTGGTGCTGGACCTGGGGCTGCCGGGCATGGACGGCATGGATATCTTGTCCGCCTGGCGGCGCGGCGGTCAGGATGTGCCGGTGCTGGTGTTGACCGCGCGCGACGCGCTGGCAGACCGCGTGGGCGGCCTGGACGCCGGCGCCGACGATTATTTGGTCAAGCCGTTCGCGCTGACGGAGGTGGCGGCGCGGCTGCGCGCGCTCCATCGTCGCCGCCACGGCCAGAGCCATCCGGAATGGCGGCATGGCCGTCTCTGTCTGGACCCGGTGGCGCGCGCGGCCACGCTGGACGGCGCACCGCTTGAGTTGACCGCGCGCGAGCTGGCGCTGCTTGAGCTGCTGCTCAGCCACAAGGGACGAGTGCTGCCGCGCGAGCTGATCGAGGACAAGCTCTACGGTTGGGGACAGGAGCTGGAAAGCAATGCGGTGGAGGTACATGTGCATCATTTGCGCAAGAAGCTGGGCAGCGCCTTCATCCGCACGCTGCGCGGCGTCGGCTATACCTTGGGAGATCCGGCATGAGAGGACCGCGCAGCCTGCAGGCGCGGCTATTGCTGCTGCTGTTGTTGATTGTGCCGGCGATCTGGCTGGTGGCTTCCGCCGCCGCGGCCTGGCTGGCGCACGAGGAGGTGGACGAGCTGTTCGACACCCAGATGGGCCAGTTTGCTCGGCAGCTGCTGCTGGTGGATGTCGGCGACGAAGAGGTGATTGATCTGCCCAAGCTCAAGCATCTGCTCAAACACGCGGACAAGGGGCAGTTGGACAACGACGATTTCGGCTTGGCGGTATGGGACCGCCACGGCCGGTTGCTGCTCAGCGACGGCCGCGGCCGTCGCTTCGATTTCGAGCCGGAACGGCGCGGCTTCCACGATTATCGCGGCAAGGACAGCGATCACAACTGGCGACTGATCTATCTGGCCGCGCCGGACGGTTCGCGGCTGGTGGCGGTGGGGCAGAAGCAGGGCTTGCGGCACGACATGGTGCTGAAGGTGGTGTCCGCCCAGCTGCTGCCGTGGCTGTTGGGTCTGCCGGTGATGCTGTTGCTGATCCTGCTGGCGGTGCGTCGCGAACTGGGGCCGCTCAAGCGTCTGGCCGCCGGCATTGCCCAGCGCGCGCCGGACGACAGCGAGCCGGTGTCGCGCGAGGTGCCGCGGGAGGTGATGCCGTTGGTGGACGCGCTCAACGCCTTGTTCGCCCGCATTGCCTCCACGCTGGAACATGAGCGCCGCTTCACCGCCGACGCCGCGCATGAACTGCGCACGCCGCTGGCGGCGCTGAAAGTGCAGGCCGAGGTGTTGGAGCTGTTGCCGGACGAGGAACGGCGCAAGCACGCGTTGCGGCAGCTGATGCTGGGCATAGACCGCGCCACGCGGCTGGTGGAGCAGTTGCTGGCTCTGTCGCGGCTGGACCCGCTTAGCCGGCCGGGACAGGGGCAGCCCATCGCCTGGGCGACGCTGGCGGAGCGCTTGCTGGCGGAGATGGCGGCGGAGGCTGCGCTCAAGGGGGTGAAGCTGGAGACGGAATGGCGTTGCGTACCGGAGCGGGCCTTGCCTTTGAGCGGCGATGAAACCCTGGTGGGGCTGATGCTGCGCAATCTGCTGGAGAACGCCATCCGCTACGGCGCCGAGGGCGGCGAGGCGCGGCTGGTGCTGGCCGAGGACGCGGTTAGCGTGCTGGACCGTGGTCCGGGCGTAGCGGCGGAATGGCTGGCACGGATACGCGAGCGCTTCTTCCGCCCGCCGGGCCAGGACGTGGCCGGCAGCGGGCTGGGGCTGTCCATCGTCGAGCGGGTGGCGGAGCTGCACGGCCTGAGGCTGAGCCTGGCCAACCGCGACGGCGGCGGGCTGGAAGCCAGTTTGCGTCGGCGCTGAGGCTGCGGCAATTCGCCGCATGGGAACGCCGGGGGAATCCGGCTATGCTGGCTGCGCTGGCCCTGACGCAGCCAGCGTTCTACATTTGGTTGCAGCTCGCCGGTTTCGGCGGGCTTTCTTTTTGCCTAGTCGGGTCGGGAAGGCGCGCCAAAGCGCATCAGCCAGAACAGCGCGTTGCAGACGCCGCCTGCCATGGCGCCAAGGTAGAGGTTCATCAGGTCGTTGTACAGCAGCGGTTCGGCCAGTCTGGCGTAAACGAAGGTGACCGCGCTGCCGCTGAAAGCGCCGGGCAGGAAGGCGACCAAGGCCAACAGCCAGCGCGGCCATCCCTGCTGCCAGCCAGCGATGGGACGGGCCAGCAACATGCGCAGCAGGCAGAGCAGCAGACCGAATCCCAGTGCCGGGATCGCACCCATCAAATAAGCCATCATCGGCACCACGCCGCTGGCCAGCAAGGCCACCAGCGGGCCGAGCAGGATGAACAGGGTCAGGCCGCAAGCGAGGATTTTCAGATAGGGCGTTTTCATCCGGCGGGGAGAGGGCGGTGGCAAAAGGCCTCCAGCCTAGCAGACTGGAGGCACGGCGGCGAGAGGGCGAGGAATCAGAACTGTAATTGCACGCGGCCCCACACGGTGCGGCCCGGCTCGTTGACCTGCAGGGTGCGTTCGTAACCGGCCACCATCGCGCCTCCCTTGCTGACGCTTTCGGCGTAGGCTTTGTTGAACAGGTTGTCCACGCCAACCAGCAGTTTGGCGTGTTTGTTCAGCCGCAGGCCGCCGTCCAGCGACACCACGCCGAAGCCCGGCGTCGCGCCGATGTCGGTGCCGACGATATTGCCCTGGCCCGGAGCCACGCGGTCCTGACGCTGCACGCCGCGCACGGTCAGGCCGGCCGCGTATTTGCCGTTGTCCCATTTCAGCGCCGCCTTGGCGTCCAGCGGCGGAGTCTGGCCCAGCGGGCGGTTCTCATCGAGGTTGGCGGCCCAAACCCAGGCCAGGCTGCCGGACAGCGTCCATTCCGGCGCGAAGCGCCAGCTGAGGTCGCCTTCGAAGCCGTAGCGGCGGGCATCGATATTGCGAGCCTTGCCGCCGATTGCGCCGGGCTCGCCTTCCACCAGGATAAAGTTCTGCACGCGGCTGGCGTAGGCGGATAGCGAACCTTGCAGTTTGTCGTCGCGGTAGAGCAGGCCGGCGTCCAGCTGACGGTTGGTTTCGCTGTTCAGCGTCGAGCTCTTGTTGCGCTCCCAGAAGTCAGGCGCGCGTTCGGCTTGGCCCAGGCCGACGTAGCGGGTCCAATTGCCCGCCGTGTGCTCATAGCGAAGGAAGCCGGCGTTGAGCTGGTACTGGGTTTCCTGGCGCGCTTGGGCCGGCATCATGTGCGTGGCGGCCTTGGCCTCGTAAACCGCCTGGGTCTGGTCGCGGCGCAGACCGGCAATCAGCTTGCCGCCGGCGCCCAGCGGGTGGCTGGCTTCGGCGTAGACGCCGTGATTGTCGAAGCTTTGGTTGGGCGCGCGCGGCTGGTCCACGTATTGGCCGGCATTGACGCCTTTGCCCATGCGGCTGCGGTGGCGGTCGCTGAGCCAGTCGAACCCGGCGCTCACTTCCCAGTCGCCAAACGCCATGTCGGCGGCCAGGCGGCCGGTGTCGGCGCTGCGGTCCGGGTTCATCGCGGAACGGCTCGCCGGGGCGGTCTGCGGGCGCAGGGAGTAGTTGTCCATCACGTGGTCGACATAGCTATGACCCAGTTGCAGCCGCAGCGCGTCCAGCCAGCCGCTGAGGTTGCGGCGCTCGGCTTTGAAGCTCCAGGCGTCGCGGTCGAACTTGCTGCCGTCCATGCCTCGGTCCGCGTAGGCGGCCTGGCCGCGGCTTCGGTCCAGCGCCAGTTCCAGCGTGGTGTCCCGGTCCGGGGTCAGGCCGGCGATCAGGGTCTGGCTGTCGCGGTCGAAGCTGGAGTGGACCTTGGCGCCGTTGCCGTCCTTGTAGTCGCCGCCGTGATTGCGGCTGGCGATGGCTCGCACATAGCCCAGGCTGGAGCCGAAGGCGGCATCGGCGTAGACGTCGTTGCGGTCGGCGTTGCCGCCGGTCAGGCTGCCGTTGAAGCGCACGCCGGCCTCGTCAAAGCGCTTGGTCTTGCGTTCGAAGTTGACGCCGCCGCTGATCAGGCCGGGCCCGAGTTTGACGCTTTGCGGACCCTTGACCACGTTCACTTCGTCATAGGCGTCCGGGTAAAGATAGGCGGTGGGCGGGTCCATGCGGCCGCCGCAGCCGCCGAACACGAAATTGCCGTCGGCGAGGATGGCCAGTCGCGAACCGCCCAGGCCGCGCAGCAGCGGATCGCCGGAGGCGCCGCCCTTGCGGATGACGTTGAAACCGGGCAGGCCTTTGAGCAAGCCGGCGCCGTCGGCGGACGGCAGCGGCTGGCGCGGCGCGCGCGGGTCCACCGACATTTTCAGCGGCTGTTCCTCCTTGGCGGCGGCGACGAGGACTTCCTCGCCGCGGAATTCCGGCAGCTCCTGGGCAAAGGCGTGGCCGACGGCGAGCGCCAGCGGGATAGGCAGCAAATAGTGTTTTTTAGACATTTTTTAGAAACTAACATTAACAAATTTGAGAATGACAATTCTAAATTGCATGATGTCCCGCCCCAATGCGGCAAAGTGTCGCAGCGCCCCTGGGCGTTCCATGGTGATAAAGTGTTGGCCATGATTGCCGGATTCCCTGTTTCTTCCCCCCGTCTGGGCCTGACTGCGGACATCGCGCGCTCGGCGCGGCTGATAGGCTGGCTGCGCTGGCTGATGTTGCTGCTGGGCTCTACGGTGGCCTTGGCCTGCTGGTGGCAGCAGGTCTATCTGCCCTGGCCTTTGCTCTCCCAGGCGCTGCTGACGCTGGCCGCGGTCAACGTCTGCCTGCCGTGGTGGCTGCGCCACGGCGGCGATCCTTTGCTGGCTTTGCGCTTGGGACTGGCCGCCGACGTGTTGGTGTTGACCGAGCTGTTGGCCTTCACGGGCGGCGCGGCCAATCCGCTGGCTTCGCTGTTTCTGCCGCCGGTGCTATTCGCCGCCTTGCTGTCGCCGGGCCTGTTCGCCTGGGCCCTGGCGCTGGTCAGCGTCGCGGCCTACGGCCTGTTGTTCGAGTGGCATCTGTCCTGGCCGGTGGACCACGGCAATGCCCTGCATATCTTTTCCATGCATCTGACCGGGATGTGGTTGAGCTTTGCGCTGTCTGCGCTGTTGATCGCCGGCTTCGTATCCTGGCTGGCGCGGCAGCTGGCGCTGCGGGAAGCGGCGCTGGCGACGGCGCGGGAAACCCAGTTGCGCGACGAGCAACTATTGGCGGTGGGCATGCAGGCGGCCGGAGCCGCCCACTCGCTGTCCACGCCGTTGAACACCATGACCCTGCTGGTGGACGAGTTGCTGGCCACCCGGCAGCAGGACGCTGAGCTGATGGAGGACTTGCGGCTGATGAAGGCGCAGCTGGCCAATTGCGGCAGCGCGTTGGCGCGCTTGAAGTTGGGGTCTGAGTCCGCGCCGGGGGAGAGCGGGCTGTTTGCCGCGCTGGCCGAGCAGCTGGCCGGCTGGCGTTCGCTGCGGCCGGACGTACGGCTGGATTGGCAGGCGCCACGGGGACCGGACCCGCTGGTGGCGTTGGACCCGGCGTTCTGGCCGGCGTTTTTCAATCTGATCAACAACGCGGCCGAGGCCGGCGGCGGCGAACTGACGGTGGCGGCGCGGCTGGAGCAGGGGGCCTTGCTCCTGGACATCGTCAACCATCAGGGCTGTTTGACAGACCAGCAGCTGGAGCGCGCCGGTCTGACCCCGTTGCCGTCCGACAAGCCGGTGGGCATGGGGCTGGGTGTGATGCTGAGCCACGCCACGCTGGCGCGGCTGGGCGGTTCGCTGCGCTTGCTGAACCGGCCGGAGGGCGGCGTGCACGCACAGGTGCGCCTGCCCTTGCTGGTGAATGATAAGGACGGAGCCTGATGTTGGACTTTCTTTTGGTGGACGACGACGAGGCCTTTGTCGCCATTTTGGCGCGCTCGCTTAGCCGGCGCGGTTTTCAGGTGGCAGCGGCGCAAACCGCCTCGCAGGCTCTGGAGCTGGCCGGCGAAGCCCCGGCGCGCATCGTGCTGGACCTGAATCTGGACGGCGACAGCGGGCTGCGCTTGCTGCCGGCGCTGCATGCCGCCTGTCCGCGCAGCGCCATTCTGATCCTGACCGGCTACGCCAGCATCGCCACCGCGGTGGAGGCCACCAAGCTGGGCGCGGTGCAATACCTGGCCAAGCCGGCGACGGTGGATGAAATCCTGGCCGCTTTCGAACAACAGCAGGCCAATCCGGAACTGCCTCTTACGCCGCAGCCTATGTCATTGCGACGGGTGACCTGGGAGCATCTGCAACGGGTGCTTAGCGAGAACGACGGCAATATCTCCGCCACCGCGCGGGCCTTGAACATGCACCGGCGCACTTTACAACGGATGCTGGCGAAAAAGCCGGTGAAGAGTTGAAGACAGGCCTGTTGTATTGCTACAGCCTCGCCCGGCTGCCGGCAATTGGCTGGATGCGGACTGTAGCGGTCTTTGTTTCTCAATTACCTATCAATGACAAGGGTATAAATCCGGCTTGGCCGCGCCATCAGAAAAATTGATTGGAGCGTCCACTCTAGCCGCCGTATGGTGAATGTCCATAACCATGCCAATGGAGGGGATAACCATGCTTCACGGACAGATGATGGACCGGCCTTTGCTGATTTCCGATTTGCTGCGCCACGCCGAAACCTATCACGGCGACACGCCCATCGTATCGCGTACCGTTGAGGGCCCCATCCATCGCTATACCTATCGCGAAGCGGCGCGGCGCGCGCGCCAGCTGGCCAACGCGCTGGCGGCGCTGGGCGTGCGCCAGGGCGATTGCGTGGGCACCCTGGCCTGGAACGGCTACCGCCATTACGAAACCTATTTCGCCGTGTCCGGTTACGGAGCGGTGTGCCACACGGTGAATCCGCGGCTGTTCGCGGAGCAGATCGCTTGGATCGTCAACCACGCGGAAGACAAGGTGCTGATGTTCGACCTGAGCTTCCTGCCGCTGGTGGAGCAGATCGCGTCGCAGCTGGGCACGGTGGAAACCTTTGTGCTGATGACGGACAAGGCGCATATGCCGACGCAGACGCCGCTGGCCAACTTGCTGTGCTACGAAGACCTGGTCAACAGCCACAGCGACCAGTACCAGTGGCCGTTGCTGGACGAAAACGCAGCATCCAGCCTGTGCTACACCTCAGGCACCACCGGCAATCCCAAGGGCGTGCTGTTCTCGCATCGCTCCACTGTGCTGCACGCCTACGGCAGCGCCTTGCCGGACAGCTTCGACATCTCGGCGCGCGCCTGCGTGATGCCGGTGGTGCCGATGTTCCATGTCAACGCCTGGGGCCTGCCTTACAGTTGCACCATGAACGGCAGCAAGTTGGTGCTGCCGGGGCCCAAGTTGGACGGGGTCAATCTGTACGAACTGATCGAAAGCGAGCAGGTGACCGTGACAGCCGGGGTACCGACGGTGTGGATGATGCTGTTGCAGCATTGTCAGAAGAATCATCTGAAACTGCATTCCCTGAAGCGGGTGATCGCGGGCGGCTCGGCGGTGCCGGAAAGCATGATCGAACAACTGGCCGAGCACGGCGTGGAAATGCGTCAACTATGGGGCATGACCGAGCTGTCGCCATGCGGCACCACCGGCACGCCCAAGCTCAAGCATGAAGGCCTGGACCAGGCCGGACTCAACGCCTTGCTCAGCAAGCAAGGGCGGCCGATCTACGGCATCGAGCTTCGCATTGTCGACGACGCCGGCAAACCGCTGCCGCACGACGGCGTGGCTTTCGGTAATCTGCAAGTGCGCGGCCTGTGGGTATTGTCGCAATATTTCCGCCGCGAACTGGATGCCAGCCACAGCGCCGACGGCTGGTTCAACACCGGCGACGTGGTGACCATAGACGCCGACGGTTTTATGCGCATCACCGACCGCACCAAGGACGTGATCAAGTCCGGCGGCGAGTGGATCAGCTCCATCGAACTGGAGAACATTCTGGTGGGCCACCCGGCGGTGGCGGAGGCGGCGGCCATCGGCATTCCGCATCCCAAGTGGGACGAGCGGCCGTTGATGGTGGTGGTGCTTAAGCCCGAGGCCAGCGCCACGGTGGAAGAATTGCTGGGCTTCTATGAAGGCAAGATAGCCAAATGGTGGACGCCGGACGATGTGGTCTTTGTTGAGGAACTGCCGCACACCGCCACCGGCAAATTGCAGAAAGTGCGGCTGCGCGAGCAGTTCCGCGATTATCGCTGGCGTTCCTGACGCAGGCGGCGGAATAGGCTGGACTGAATAGAGTAATTACGCTACAGTGGCGGCTGCACTGAAAACCGTATGGTTTTGAGGTGTTAGCCCCTCGAAATGTCGGCCGGTCCGCCGGGCGACGTTTCTTCCTCGTGTTGGCCCCTGCCGTTGTCAAACCGCAGGGGGTTTTTTTTGCCCGTCGTACCGGCTGGCCATGTCCCTATCCTCCTGTGTTTGATCAAACAAAATCATAATCTGTCACAACAGTACCCATATTTGATATTTATAACGGGTGACTTCCGTTAAACTGCCTGGATATAAATCAACAATAACAATTGGCTGCCAACGGTATGGGGAGTGTCGCCGGCAATGCGCGGCATCGGAGCCATGGTTGTCAATCACGCGAGAAAAAAAGGACTGTTCATGAAATCTCTTCGTAGCCGGCTGATCGCCTTGAACGCGCTATTGATGGCTTTGTTCGGGCTGGTGCTCGTCGTCATCGTCTTCGTGCAGATGCGCACAGAAATACTGCAGGGCCTGGACCAGGAATTCGAGGCCAGCCTCAAGGGGCAAAGCTCGGTGGTGACCACCTGGCTGGGAGAGAAGAAGCAGCAAATCGTCGCGCAAAGCACAATGGCGTCCGAGTCCGACGCCATTCGTTTTCTGAAAACCGGCGCCAAGGCCGGCGGATTCAATGTCAACTACGCCGGTTACGCCGACGGCCGCTCGCTGTTTTCCGATGACTGGACCGCGCCGGCCGACTACAAGGTAGCCGACCGCGATTGGTACAAGCGCGCGAAGGATAGCGGCCAGGCCGTGGTGACCGACCCGTACCTGGACGAAGCCACCAAGAAACTGACGGTGACGATTTCCGCTCCCTTCAACCACAACGGCGCTTTCGCCGGCGTGGTGGGCGGCGACGTGATGGTGGACGCGCTGGTGAAATCGGTGCTGGGCTTGAAAGTGCGCGGCAACGGCTACGCCTTCATCATGGACAAGAAGGGCACGGTGATCGCCCACCCGCAAACCGACCTGGCCTTGAAGTCCATCACCAGCGTGGCGCCGGAACTGACGCCGGAGCGCTTGGCCGATATCGTTAGCCACAACCAGGCGTCGGAAGTGCAGATCGGCGACCAGGCCATGCTGTTGTCCGCGCAGGAAATCCCCGGCACCAACTGGGTGATGGCCTTGGCTGCGGACCGCGCCACCGTGCTGGCGCCGTTGACCACCTTGCTGTACACCATCGCCGGCCTTTCCGCGCTGGTGTTTGTGCTGATGATTCCGTTGGCGAGCCTGGTGATCGGCCGCATGTTGGCTGGTTTGGTGCGCCTGAAAAACGCGATGGAGGACATTTCCCACGGCGAAGGCGATCTGACCTTGCGGTTGAAGGACGACGGCCAGGATGAGATAGCCGCCACCGCGCGCGCCTTCAACACCTTCGTCGCCCAGTTGGCACAGTTGTTCCGCGGCCTGAAGCAGGACGCCGCAGGAGTGGTCAACGGGGTGCAGGACGCCAGTCAATTGGTGGCCGGCGTGGCGGACAGCTCGCGCCATATTTCCGACGTGTCCTCGTCCAACGCCGCCACGCTGGAACAGATCACGGTGTCGATCTCTCACATCGCGGACAGCGCGCGTCAGGCGGATGAACTGACCAGTCTGACCGGCGCCAGCCTGGAGGCCAGCGCCAGCAATATGCAGCGCCTGTCCAGCGGCATGGAGGGCACGGTGCAGTCGGTGCGCGGCCTGGAGTCCATGTTGTCCTCGCTGGACAAGCGCTCTCAGGAAATCTCCGGCATCACCAATGTAATTCGCGACATCGCGGACCAGACCAACCTGTTGGCCTTGAACGCGGCGATCGAGGCGGCGCGCGCCGGCGAGCAGGGCCGCGGCTTCGCCGTGGTGGCCGACGAAGTGCGCAAACTGGCCGAGCGCACCGCCCAGGCCACGCTTGAAATCTCCAATATGGTCAGCGCGATCCGCGACGAAACCGGCCGCGCGGTCAACGACGTCAACCAGACCGTGGCCGCGGTGGACGAGGGCGTGGAACTGACCCGCGAGGCCGTGGCCAAGATAGAGGACATCCGCGCTTCTATGCTGGACGTGGTGGCCAAGATGAACGAGATTTCCGATTCCACCAGCGAACAGCACAAGGCGACGACCTTGATTGCGCAAAGCTCGGAGGCGATCAACGGCCATGTGCTGGAAAACGACGATGCCTTGCAGAATGTCAGCAGCACGCTGACCGGCTTGTCGCTCAATGCCAGCAAGATGAATGCGGAGTTCAACAAGTTCCGCCTGTAAGAGTTTGTTCAAAGCCTCGCGAGCAAGAGCGAGACAAGGCGAAAACGGCTGAGAAAGCCGGATGTACGTGTGGTGCATGAGCATTTGGAAGCCTTACCCACCGTGGGGTGCCTCACGACGCGCAGCAGATCGTAAACAGATTCTAAGGTTGCGTGGGAAACAAAACACGGCCGGAGAGCATGCTCCCCGGCCGTTGTCACGCGTGGCGGCTCAGTAGGCCTCAGCATCCAGCCGGCCGCCCAGCCCCAGCTCGGTTTGCAGGCCGCGGGCGACGCCAAGCAGACATTCCAGCCCGGCCTGTAGTTCGGCGCCGCTGCTGCTGTCCGGCAGCCGCAGCAAGGCCAGCAGCAACTCGCCATCGGCGTCCGCCGCCAGTGTCACCGGGCTGGCGAAATTGTGCTGTAGCAGGCGCTGCAGCGTGGCGGCGTCGCTGGGCAGCACGCCAAGCGGGCAAGCCATTTCCAGTCCGGCGGCGCTTTCCTCGAAGTGCACCGCGAACTCGTCGCCGAAGAATAGCACCGGTGCCTCGTCGTCCAGAACCAGCCCCAAGGTATCGTACAAGCTGAGCAAGAGTGTGTTCATCGTGTGAGCCCTCACGATTTGAGCAGGGTGGACAAGCCCTGCGCCTGTAGCCAGGCGTTTGCGTCGCCGATGCGTTGGCTGTAGGACAAATTGAGCAGCGAGCCAAAGGGCAACTGTTTCATTACCTTGTTGCCGGGCGCGCCGGTGTTGTAGGCCTGCACCTCCAGGTTGCCGCCCTGAGTCAGCACCTTGCCGAACAATTTACGCATGTCCTCGTCCAGCGCTGCCTCGGGTTGGCTAGGCACGTGTCTCTGATGCTGGGCAATCGCTTCGCGCTTGATCTCGGCGTCCAGCATGCCGGTGCGATCCTTGCCGCTCTTGCAGTTCCAGCACGGCACCGCGCCGATCTCGAAAGCCAGCATCGCTACCCGTTGCGCAGCCTTGTAAGGCTCACCGCCGTCGCTGCGGTGGGATTGCTTTGCCCAGATTTCCTGAAGCTGCATGGCCATGATTTCGACCTGCTTCTTATTGGCCGGGTTTTGCGCCAGGTAGTCGCCCACCCAGCCGCCGGGGGCTGTACCCGGCTTCAGATCCGGACCCAACAATTGATGCAAGGCTTCGAGGTTGAGCTTGTCGGATTCTTTGTGGCCCATGCCCAGCTTGAGTGCCAGTTCGTTGACGCCGAAATTGAAGGCGGCCACCTCCAGGTTCACCCTGACGGATTGCAGCTCGCCATCGGCGTTTTTGATGTGCAGCGTCAGCGGTTGCGGCGCCGATGTCAAAGCGCGCCAGGCGCCGATCTGGTCGCGCAGCATGCCGCTTTCACCGCCCAGACCCGGCGTCACCAGCGCGGTGGAGGTCAGCCGCAGGGTGACGGTGTCGCCGGCCAGCGCTTGTTGCAGTGTGCCCGGCTGCGAGAACAGCGCGGCGGTGGCGACTTCGGTGGCGCGCAGCAGCGCGCCGGCTTGGCGTTGCTGTGCGTCTTCCACGCCGTAAGGCGACAGAATGCCGTGGCGGATGCCTTTGAACCGCGTCTGGTCTGCTTCGTCCTTCAGCTCGGACAACCACAGGTTGGCCGCGTGGCGGGTTTCAGTCGTGGACGCGGAGCAGACGCCGTTATTGTCATAGCCTTGCGGGAAGATGTCGGCGGCGCCCAGTTTCATCTGTCCGGCAGGAATCAGAGTGCAGCTGTATTCGCGCCCATTGTGTTGCAGTCGGGTTTCCACCGTCTGCCATGGACGTTGGTTCAATAAGCGGGTGCTGGCCTGCTGCAATGAGGCTTTGGCTTCGCGCTGCGCCAGCTTTGCCGGCAGGCCGGCGCGAGTCAGGGCCGTGGCGATCACCGTCCTCACATCGTGGCTCAGCTTAGCATTGGCGGTCATTTCCCGCGGCTGCACCGCGCGGTCGGTTTTGAAGCGGGCGGCTTGCAATTGCTCTGCCATCGCGTGCAAGGTCTTGGCCTCGGTGCTGTCGCCCAGGCCGAATCCATGCAGGGCCAGGTGGGCGGCTTCCAGTTTGTGACTTTGTAGCGCGTACAAACCATGCAAGGAACGGGAGGATGCCTGCGCGGTTTGCGCATGCTGGCTCAGGTGGCTGAGCCAGCCGCCGGCGGGTTCCACGCGTTGGATGTCGGCGGCGCTGAGTTTGCGCGGCGCCGGCGCATTGCCGGCAACGGGACCGGTCTGGGTTTGGGTGGCGGCTTGAGCGTTATTGCCGTGCATCCAGTGAGAGGGGCGTAGTGCTTGGAGGAAATTCAGGCGGAGCATGATAAAGGACATTTCATCAAGAAGAGATGCTGGTTACTATGCGGGAGACGATATTCAGCGGATTTCAAAAAGCGCTTATCGAAACGGGGCCGGACGGTTGTGTTTCGGGCGCTGAAAACTTATGACCGAATCGACTTCCTATGCCTTGCGCGCCGGCGCCTTGCTGGCGGCCGGCGACCTGAACGGCGCGCTGCTGGCCGCGCAAAGCGGTTTACAGGCACAGGCGGACAACGCCGAATTGTGGAACCTGCTGGGTGTGTGCGCAGCGCGGCTGGAGCAACTGGCGATGGCGGAGCAGTGTTGGCGCCAAGCGTTGCAATGCGACCCGTGGACCCCGGACGCCCATTACAATCTGGGCCGTTGTCTGATGGCGCAAGGCCAGCTGGCGCAGGCGGAGGCGCATTACCGCGCGGAACTGGCGCAGCGCCCGGAGCACGCCGCCTGCCAAGGCAATCTGGGGGTGTTGTTGGAGGAGGCGGGGCGGCTGGATGAGGCCGAGGCCCAATATCGGCAGGCCTTGCGCTTGCGGCCGCAGTCCGCCGCTCATTGTTTCAACCTGGGCCGTTTATTGTACCGGCAGCAACCGGAAGAGGCCGAGGACTGCTTGCGCCGGGCATTGGCCTGCGCGCCGGACGATGTCGACGCGCTCAATCTGCTGGGACAGCTGCTGGCGGAGCGCGGCGAGCGGGGCGAGGCGGAAACGCTGTTGCGCCGGGCGTTGGCGCTGGAGGCGAGCCATGCCGGGGCGCTGACCAATCTGGGTTTGCTGTTACAGGCTCAGCGGCGTTGGGCCGAGGCGGAAGCCTGCTTGAGCGCGGCGGCGGAGCGAACACCGGAACAGGCGCAGGTGCTGGGCAATCTGGCCTTGTGCCTGTGGCGCCAAGGGCGCAGCGCTGAGGCGGAGCCGCTGGCGCGCCGGGCCTTGGCGCTGGAACCGGCCGGCGCGGAAGCGCATCAGCAATTGGCGCTGGCTCTGGCGCAGCAAGGCGCTTGGGATGAGGCCGAGGCGACGTTGCGAGCCGGTTTGGACGCTCAGCCGCTGCACGCCGGGCTGCGTCGCAATCTGGGCTATCTGCTGCTGACCCTGCGGCGCTGGGGAGAAGGCTGGCCCTTGCACGAGGCCCGGCTGGAAAACGCGCCGTCTCCGGCTTTGACGTCGCCGCGCTGGCGCGGCGAGGCATTGACCGGACGTCGTCTGCTGCTGTGGTTCGAGCAGGGCTACGGCGACGCCTTGCAGATGGCGCGTTACTTGCCGCAGCTGTTGCAGCGTTCGCCAGGGTGCGTGGTCGCCGCCTGCCGGCCGGCCTTGCTGCCCTTGTTGGCGGCTCAGGGCTGGCCGGTGGAGTGCTTGCCGATATCCGACCTGGACGGGCCGTGGCCCGAGCACGATTGTCATGTATTTTCGATGAGCTTGCCCGGCTTGTTGCAACCGGAGCCGATGCCGGAGCCGGCGTATCTGCGCGCCGACGCCGCCGGCCGCGCCGCCTGGCGCGCGCGCTTGCCGGCCGGCGGACGCAAAGTGGGGCTGGTGTGGCGCGGCAGACCGGAGCATGAATTCGACCATTGCCGCTCTTTACCGGATCTGGAAACGCTGAATCCCTTGCTGACAGCGCCAGGGATCACCTGGCTGGCCTTGCAGCCGGAGTTGAACGAGAAGGAGCGCGACTGGCTGCGCGCGCGCGGCGTGGAGGCACTGGGAGATGAACTGACGGACTTCGCCGCCAGCGCCGCCTTGCTGGCGGAATTGGACGGGCTGGTGACGGTGGACACCGCCTTCGGCCACCTGGCTGGCGCCTTGGGACTGCCCTGCGCCTTGTTGCTGTCGGCTGATCACACCGACTGGCGCTGGGGGCTGGACAGCGAAACCACGCCCTGGTATCCGGAGCATCGCTTGTTCCGCCAAAGCGAGCCGGGCGATTGGACCGAGCCGTTGGCGCGGGTTCTGTCGGCGGGCTTCGGCGCTAGCGCCTGAGCCGGCGGCTTACAGCCATTTGCCCGGATTCATCAAGCGCTCCGGGTCCAGCGCGGCTTTGAGCGTGCGCATCAACTCCAGCGCCAGCGGGTCCTTGTAGCGTTCCAGCCATTGCGGTTTGAGCTGGCCTATGCCGTGTTCGGCCGCCAGCGTGCCGCCCAGCCGGTAGACGTGGTCGTAGACGATGGCGTTGACCGCGGGCTCGTCGTCGAACAGATCGACGTTGCCGGGCCGGGTGTAGCTGATGTTGTAATGCAGATTGCCGTCGCCGGCGTGACCAAAGGCGACGATGCGCACGCCGGGGTAAGCCTGGCGCAGGGCGGCGCCGCAGTCGCGCACCAGTTGCGGCAAGGCCGAGGTGGGCACTGCGATGTCGTGCTTGATGCTGGGGCCGTCCTGTTTTTGGATTTCCGAAATCTCCTCGCGCAGCAGCCACAGCTTGCGTCGCTCGGCCTCGCTTTGCGCCACCACCCCATCGCGCGGGGTCTGCCCGGCCAGCCAGTCCAGCAGCGCCTCGTTCAGCGCGGCGTCGTCGCCGCCGTCGGACAACTCGATCAACAGTAGCCACGGCGCGGTGAACGGCAACTGGCCGGGCCGGTGGCGTGCTATCGCTTGTTGGCAATCGGCCTCGATCACCTCGAAGGCGGTAAGGCGGTCGTCGAAGCGTTGGCGCAGGCCGTTGAGCCAGCGAATGGCGGTTTCGATGTCGTCGACGCCGATCAGCGCCGTGGCGCGGGCGCTGGGCAGCGGGAACAGCTTGAGCGTGGCGGCGGTGATCAGGCCCAGTTGTCCCTCTGCGCCGATGAACCATTGCTTCAGATCCAGGCCGGTGGTGTCTTTGCGCAGGCCGGCCAGCGCGTCCAGCACTCTGCCGTCCGGCAGTACCACTTCCAGGCCCAGCGTCAGTTCGCGCATGGTGCCGTAGCGCAGCACGGCCACGCCGCCGGCGTTGGTGGACAGGTTGCCGCCGATCTGGCAACTGCCTTCCGAGGCCAGCGACAGAGGAAACAGCCGGCCGGCCTGCTCCGCCGCCAGTTGCACTTCGCGTAGGGTGGTGCCGGCCTCCACGGTGATGGCGTTGTTGTCCGCGTCCAGCCTGCGCACGGCGCGCAGGCGCCGCATCGCCACCACCAATTGGCGGCCGCTGGCGTCAGGCGTGGCCGCGCCGCAGGTGGAGGTGTTGCCGCCTTGCGGCACGATGGCCACCTGATGGCGGCGGCAGAGCTTGACCAGCTCGGCGGCCTCGGCTGTGCTGCCGGGCAGCGCCACCGCCAGCGGGAGGCCCTGGTAGCGGCGGCGCCAGTCCAGGGTATAAGGCGCGGTGTCGGCGGCGTCGGTCAGCAGATGGGCCGGGCCGATCAGAGCCGCGACGGCCTGGAGAAAATCGTGCATGTCAGAAAGGGCCTCCGGCTGCGCGCAGCAGGTCGGGCAAGCCGTCGTGGTCGCCCAAGGGCCGCTCCGGCGCGTCGCTCCAGTGCAGAGGGCCGATGGCGGCGTTGCGCGCCGGGTGCAGCGGGTAGTGCACCTGGTTGTCGGCGCGGTTGACGTCGCCGACGCAGAGCAGGCGCACGGGCTGCGCGGTGTTGTTGATGAAGGTGTGAGCCAGGCCGGTGCCGGCCTTGAAGCCGACTGAATCGCCCGGCCGCAGCCGGTGCAGCGCGCCGTCCAGCCAGACGTCGGGCTCGCCCTCCAGCACATGGACGAATTCATCCTCGGTTTTTTCGGCGTGCGGCCAACTGGTGCGCTGGCCCGGTGCCAAGAGTTCGTGATGGATGCCCAGCCGGGCGAAACCGTAATGCTTGCCCAGCGCCGCACCCCGCGCCAGCGGCTCCCGGCTGTCGGGGTAGCTTTGGGAGTCGGCTTCGATCAACTCGCTCCAGTGTCGGATGCAATCGGGACGGGGGGACATGGCGGGGCTCCGTGGGCGCTCAGTCGGGAATATCCGGGGCCATCAGCACGTCTGGGTGCTGCCAGCCAGGCTGTTGGGCGATGCGTTCCAGCCAGGCCTGGACCCGCGGCCAGCCGGCGATGTCGAGGCCGGCGTCGGCCAGCCACCATAGATAGGCGCTGGCGGACAGGTCGGCGATGCTCGGCCGCTGGCCGGCGAGATAGGGTTGTTCGGCCAGCGCGGCGTCCAGAGTGTCCAGATCGGCGCGCGCGCGCTGTTCCAGCCAGGCCTCCACCTCCGGCTGCGGGAGGCGATTCAGCCGCGACCAGCGCAGATTGGGCACCGACAGGCCAATGCGGTTGGCTTCCCAGCTTAGCCATTCGCGCACGGTTTCCCGGCTGCCGTGCTCGCCGCTGAGCTGGCCGAAATTATTGGCCAGCCATTGCAGAATGGCGTTGGACTGGCACAGCGCGGTGCCGTCGGCCACCAATACAGGGACTTCGCCGAAGCGGCTGGCGGCGCGAAAATCCTCTGGCCGCTGCTCGCGCGGCACGGTCAGGTCCACGTGAACGTAATCATGGGAAACATCGGCCAGCATTAGCGCCAGGCGCACCTTGTAACTGTGGCCGGACAGGCGGTTGCCGTAAAGAGTCAGTGTGGTCATGAGCGTTGGGATCGATTCGAAGTTTGGCTAGCCGATGATACCGCCGTTGCGCCGCGGCGCGAACCCAGCCAAGCCAGCGCAAAGGCCAGCGGCACCGAGAACAGCGCCGGGTTGGCGTAAGGGAATAGCGGCTTGGCGTGGCCCAGCGCGCCCACCCACACAGCCGGGCCGGCCACGATCAGCGCCGCCGCAGCGACAAGCCCGCCCAGGCTGCCCCACAGCGCGCCGCGCGCGCTGAGGCCGGGCCAGTGCAGGGCGAGCAGCAGCACCGGGAAATTGGCGGAGGCGGCGATGGCGAAGGCCAGGCCCATCAGGAAAGCGATGTTTTGCTGCTGGAACAGCGTGGACAGCAGCAGCGCCAGCAGACCCAGGCCGACGGTGGCCCATCGCGATACCCGTAGTTCGGCGTTGGCATCGGCGCGGCCGCGCCGCCACCAGGCGGCGTAGAGGTCGTGACTGATGGCGCTGGCGCCGGCCATGGCCAGGCCGGCCACCACCGCCAGGATGGTGGCGAAAGCCACCGCCGCCACCAGGCCCTGCCAGGCCGGCCCGCCCAGCAGGGTGGCCAGATGGATGGCGGCCATATTGCCGCCGCCCAGCAGCTTGCCGGCGGCGTCGTGGAAGCCGGGCTCCGGCGTCACCAAGGCCAGGGCGCCGTAGCCAATGACGATGTTGACGGCGAAGAACAGCGCGATCAGGCCGGTGGCGAAGCAGGCGGACTGCCGCGCGGCGCGGTGGTCCGGCACGGTGAAGAAGCGCATCAGCACATGGGGCAAGCCCAGCAGGCCCAGACACAGGCCCAGGCCCAGCGACAGCACTTCCAGCGGATCGCTCAGCGCCGGGCTGGGCAGGAAGACTTGCGGTCCGCGCAGCGCCTCGGCGGCGGCGAACAGCCGCGCCGGGTCGCCGCCGAAGCGCGCCAGCACGCCGCCGGCCAGCAGCAGCGCGCAGCCGAACATCAGCACCGCTTTGACCATTTGTACCCAAGTGGTGGCCAGCATGCCGCCCAGCGCCACGTAAAGCACCATCAGCGCCCCCACCAGGCTCACGGCGGCCAGATAGGGCAGGCCGAACAGCAGTTCGATCAGCTTGCCTGCGCCCACCATCTGCACGATCAGATAAAACAGCGTCACCGTCAGCGAGTTGACGCTGGCGGCCAGCCGCACCCCGTCGTGGTCGAAGCGTCGGCCCAGCACCGCGGCGGCGGTGTAGCAGCCGCTGCCGCGCAGTTTTTCTGCCAGCAATAACAGCAAGAGCGGCCAGCCGGCCAGGGTGCCGACGGCGTAGGCCAGCGAATCGTAGCCCTGGGACAGATACATGCCGGCGGCGCCAAGAAAGGCCGCCGCGGATAGATAGTCTCCGGCCAGCGCCAGCCCGTTCTGCCAGCCGCGGATACGGCCGCCTGCGGTGTAGAAATCGCCGGCCGATGCGGTGCGCCGCGCGGCGGCGGCGGTGATGGCCAGGGTCAGCAACACAAAAAAAAGGAAAAAGGCGGAGGCGTGGTTCATCGGCGCTCCGAGTCGTCGGCGCGGCCGGCGGCCAGCGCGTAACCGGCGGCCAGCAGGAAGAACAGCAGGAACATGGCTAGCGCCAGCAGAACGGACGCCGGCCAGCCGGCGAACTTGGCGCCGAGCCAGGACGGGCGCAGCGCCAGCAGCAAATAGTAGCCGAGGCAGCCTGCGGCGGCGGTCCAGGCCAGCCGGCGGGAGAGAGAGAGGGGAGCAGAGGGCTGGCCCATGTGGGATTACGCCAGAAGTCTAAACCGAGCAGTTTAGCGTATCGGCGGGCCGGGCAGGGACATCAGACCATGCCCGGCGGCGGGCCACGTGAATCAGCCTGCTAGCGGACGATACAAGTGATAACGGCCGCTTTGCCGTTCCGCCAACAGCAGCAGCGGGGGTAGTGACGGGGCCGAGGTATCGATGGCGCGGCGGTTGCGGCTTACCGGCACGCCTTCAGGCAGGCGTTGCTGAAAATGGTCAGAGCGCTCGGCGGCGTCCTTCAGCGTTTGGTAGTCGCGCTCGAAACCCTCAGGGTCGCTATCCGCCTTGCCCAGAAAGGAGACGAACTGGGCGATGGAGTCGGCGTTCTTGAGTCCTTTGAACTCAATGTTGATGTTGTTGATCTGCGCCAGATCGGCGCCGCCGTAGCGGCTATCCTTCTCGATATGCTTATTCGCCAGATTGATCAGTTCGAATACATCGACATCACCGACCCGGGCCTGTTTTTGTGTGCCGACATAAGCGAAGTCCAGCGTGTTGGGGCCGCCATGTGACAGTTCATGGATCAGTACATCAGCGACCGCGCTCGGGTTTTTGCCCATCCGTTCGTAATAGGCGTAGAAGCCATCGCGGCCAACATTGATGATTTTTGAATTGGGTTTGCGGCCCAGCATCTGGTATTGCTCCCTGGATAGTTCCGCCACCGTGGTGGGAGAGCCGACCCGGCTATCGAAATTGAAGTTGGCGGTGTCGATGCGTGCCAGATCGTTCCGGATCTGGTCCAGATACTTGGTCAGCTGAGCCAAGCGTTTCGGCTCCTGATGGAAGGTTTTGCCAAAATAGGCCTCTTCCGCCAACTGGACCTGGGGGCGAAGGTCGGAGCGGTTCAAAGCTTGGATCGCATTGGCGATTTTGGTTTGCGCAATCGGCAGCGCTTTGTTTATGGCTTTACGCGCGGCCCGGATTTTAAGCGGCTTGCCGATGATGGGCATATCAACCAGTTTGAATGCGGGATTGTCCAGGTTGGCTGATTTGGTCAGCCCCACCTCGATGCGCTTACCGTGGGCGCTCAGCTCTATGTGCAGATTGCGGGCGCCCCCAAGCTGAATGTGCTTGCCGTGTCGTTGAACGGGGTAGTACCGCTGGTCGATGGCCAGGACATATTGGCCATCGCCGGTGCGCTGGATGCCAAAGTGATTGGGTGTGGAGAGTTGGCGCTCGTCCAGGGCGAGCGGCGCGATATCGTGCTTGGCGATGGCCGCGCGCAGTTCGGGGGTGGCCTGTCGAGTGAGCTCGTGCTTGAGATGCCACTCGCCTAGGCGGTTTTCCACTTCCTGGGGCGCGGCGTCCGGTCGGCGGGCATCGTAGATGTACTCCTTGCCGGTGGCGAGCTCGTGACGGTAGGGCACCAGGCGGCCAAACAGCTCAATGGCTTCTAGCCGCGCCGGTTGCGCCCCTAAGGAGTTGTGAACGTTATAGACGTGAGGCGTGCCCGCACTGCTGGAGCGATGCAAGTGATGCGGACCCAGTGCCAGTGTATGGGCGGCTAATTGTTCCTGTTTGCTGAAATGCCGGAATTTGCCATCACCCAGCAAGCGCCATTCCTGTGCGAGATGGTTGAAGTAGACTTCGCGGTTTGCGAACTTGCCCTGCTGCTTGGCCGGGATTTGCGCAAAGCTGCGGCCATCTTTCTCCAACAAGGCCACGTCATGGTGCTTGCCGTTGGCTTTGAGTTTGATGTGGTTACGACCATTTTTGAGATGAAATACCGGCAGGTTTATTCCTGACGCCTTGTTGGCAGGCTGAGGCGCGGTTTGCAAGCGCTGCCGCTCGGCATGGCTCATCCCTTCAATGCTGAAGCGGGCTTGTTGGGTCACTTGCTGCAGCAGGTTAAGCTCTTCTTCCCGCGAGGTGGGTTTGCCCTCCAGGTCATTGGCGGCATGCTCTAGCAGAGGACCGACGATGTATTGGGCTATGGCCAAGGGCTGGCTGCCTGGCAGCAGAGTCAGGACTTGAGAGGTGATGGCATCGACTTTCTCTGTGATGTCGGTGATGGCCGAGATCTCCTCGGACGTGGCGCAGCTGCGGCCGTGTCTCCAGCTGTCGACATGCTTGCTTTCCGTGGCCAGCGCGGTGATGGGATTGCGCAAGGTTTTGCCGATTTGGCGCAGAACTTGGGCGAAGGACAGATTCTCGCCTTCGTTCATGCAGGAAAAATCAAACATCTTCACGATCTTGACGTCGTCAGGCGCGGCGGTTGTGGTCGTGGTCTTGGGTTTGGGAACGACATGGCGCGCTTGGCGGAGCAGCGGCGTTTCCGGCTGCGGAGGCGCGGAAAGGGGAGAGGGCTGGCTGTGGGCCTGGACCAGCGCCGAGGGGAAGGCGGACGGCGCGGAAGACGCTGGAAGCAACCCTGATTCTCGGTTGAGCAGCGGCTGGACCCCGGCCTGGACATACAGGCTGCTCAGCAGAACGTTTTTCAAGGTGAGTGGAAAGGCGGCGGGCGGCGGCATGGATGCTGACGAATCGGATGTATTGCGTATCTGTTTCACCTGAGCAAACAGATTTTCCGCTTCACGGCGTTCCGCCAGGGTTTTCGCGTTGGCGAGCAGTTGAGCTTCAATCGGGCTTGGCTGTTGGGAGGGGCGACTTGAGAAAAAGGGAATGGAAGGCATATGGCAGTCCTGAGCAATGAGGGCGATCTTGGGCATCGCGACAGGGGCAATATTAGAGACAGGCTGGAAGCCCGCCTCTCAAAAAGTGTCCATATGCAGCCTTGGTCTTGTTTCGTCACAGCAGGATGCCTACCATGGTCATGTGCTGCACATGACCATCTATCAGGGAGCTTGGGCAATGACAATGGAGCGGATTCCGGTGCTGGTCACCGCGGAGGACAAGAAGCGCTACAAGGCGCTGGCCGAGGCCGCAGGCCTGCCGGTGGGCGAATTCATGCGTCGCGCCGCAGATGCCTTCCGGCCCGGGGACGACGACGCCTTGCTGGCCGGCATGATGGCGCAGATGGAGAAAACCACCGCCCAGGCCGGTGCTGCCATCGATGAGGCCTTGAACTATGTAGAAGCTTCCAACCGCCGCATCGCCGCGATGGAAGCGCGCGCCAGCGGCAAGCGGGTGGCGTGATGGGCGTGGGCGACAAGATGTGGGACGCGCTGACCACCGTGATCAAGATGAACGACAAGGTGGAGCGCATGGCCGGCGCGATGAAAAGCCAGCAGGCTAAGATTGAAAGCCTGACCGAGCGCGTGATCCGCTTGGAGACTCTGCTGGAAATCGCGCTGGCGCAGCAGGGGGCCAAGCCGGCGCGGCTCAAGCGCATAGGCCGGCAGCCTGAAGCCGATGCCGGCGGCGAGTGAGTTTCAGCCCAGCAGCAGCGCGACGTAGAGCCGGAAACGGTCCTCGTGGCGCTCCAGATCCAGGCCGGTGATTTCGGCGATGCGGTCCAGCCGGTAGTCCAGCGTGTTGCGGTGGATGTGCAGCGCCCGCGCGGTGGCGCCGGGATGCGATTGATGGGCGAACCAGGCTTCGGCGGTGCGGCGCAGCCCGCTCTTGCCGGCTTGCTCCAGCCGTTGCAGCGGCTGGCGCAATTGTTGGGCCTGCCAGCCGTGGTCGAGGCCGGACAGCAACACGGGCAGCGCCAGTTCGTAATAGCTGTGAGCCCGCTTTTTGGGCTGCCGTTGCCGGCCGATGCGCACGGCGGCGCGCGCGCTGAGGCAGGATTGGGCCGCGCCGTCCCGGCCGGGTAGCGCAATGCCCATGCCCAGGCGGAAGCCGGGAGTGTCCATCTCCTCCAGCCAGCCTGCCAGCGCGCTCAGCCGGCGTTGCAGCAGCGCTTCGCGCTCGGCTTCGCCGTCTTCCTCGCAGGCCTCCACCAGCACCAGTTCGTAAGGGCCGGTGGCCGCGCTAAGCAGTCGCGGCCAGCGTGTGGCCAACGCTGATTGCAACTGCTGCAGCGTTGCCTGGGCCTGATCGGCGGCCAAGTTATCTTCGTCCAGTTGCAGGCTCAGCACCACATGAGGTTGTTCCAGCCTCAGCCCCAGCCGCTGCGCCCAAGCGTCCAGCGCCGGGCCGGGTTCGCCTCGTATCCATTCCAGCACAAAGGCTTCGCGCTGGCGCGCATCGTGTTGCAGCGCCCGCTGCAACTGGGCCTGCTCCAGAATCATCTCGGCGGTGAGCCGTACCAATTCGCCAAACTGGCGCACCTGCTCCGGCTGGCCGGTAAGGCCGACCACGCCCGCGATACGACCGTCCACATGCAAGGGCAGGTTGATGCCGGGGCGGGAACCGTGCAGTTTGCCGGCGGTGACGTCGTCGATTTCCACCGTGCGCCGCTGCGCCAGCGCCAGCAGCGCGCCATCGTGCAATTGCCCCAGCCTGTCGGAGTCGCCGCTGCCCAGGATTGCGCCTTGGGCATCCATTACATTCACGTTGAAAGGGATGATGCGCATGGTGCGGCTGACGATGTCTTGCGCCAGTTCCGTGGTCAGAATGGACATGAACACTCCTGTTGATGTGCTTTTGCCCAATATATCCGTGGATTGATCCGATATAAATAGTGCGTTTGCATGAAGCATTTTCCGAGCGCGCTGACCAGAATGGGCGGCACAATACAAAAACAATATTCATCAGAACCAAGGAGACGCGCCGGAGGGACGGCCCCCGTGCGCAGAGGAGATGGATTTGAACCCTAGCGACACCCTGAGCGCGCTGCGGCAAGACATTCTGGCCGGCGCTTACAAGAAAGCCGTGTGGCGGCTGATTCCCTTTATTTTTGTCTGTTACCTGTTCAACTACCTGGACCGCGTCAACGTCGGCTTCGCCAAGCTGGAGATGCTGGACGCGTTGGGTTTGAGCGAAACCGTCTACGGCTTGGGCGCCGGCATTTTCTTCATCGGCTATGTGTTGTGCGGCGTGCCCAGCAACCTGATGCTGCACAAGGTGGGCGCGCGGCGCTGGATCGCGCTGCTGATGCTGGTGTGGGGCACGCTGTCCGCCTGCCTGATGTTTGTTTCCACGCCGCAATCTTTTTATGTGCTGCGTTTTTTCACCGGCGTGGCCGAGGCCGGTTTCTTCCCCGGCATCGTGCTGTACTTCACCCGTTGGTTCCCGGCCGACAAACGCGGTCAGGTGATGGCGTTGTTCATGTCGGCGATCCCGGTGTCCGGCGTGCTGGGCGGGCCTTTGTCCGGCTGGATGCTGCAACATTTCGCCGCCGGACAAGGCGGCCTGGCCGGCTGGCAATGGCTGTTTCTGTTACAGGGCCTGCCCACGGTGCTGTTGGGCCTGGGCGTGTATTTCTATCTGAACGACGGCATCGCCCAGGCGCGCTGGCTGAGCGCGGAAGAAAAGGCGGCGATGCAACAGGCTCTGATCGACGATGAGGCGCGGCGCGCGGCGCAGCGTCCAATGGAGCAGTCTTTCGCCAGCGTGTTGCGCAACGCCAACGTCTGGATGCTGGGCGCGATTTACTTCGCCATCCAGATGGGGGTGTACGCCATCAACTTCTGGCTGCCGTCCATCATCAAGGGCCTGGGGTTCCAGAGTGCAGGCGTTATCGGCTGGCTTAGCGCCTTGCCCTACTTGGCCGCTTGTTTCTTCATGGTCTGGGTCGGCCGTTCCGGCGACCGGCGCGGGGAGCGCCGCTGGCACGTGGTGCTGCCGCTGCTGATGGGCGTGCTTGGCCTGCTGTTGGCGGCCAATAGCGGCGGCGCGGTCTGGCTGTCCATGCTGGGTCTGACCCTGGCCACCATGGGCGCGTTGGCCGGCCTGTCCATGTTCTGGCCGCTGCCCACCGCCTTTCTTGGCAGCGCCGCCGCCGCCGGCGGGCTGGCCTTGATCAATTCGCTGGGACAGGTGGCCGGTTTCGTCAGCCCCTTCCTGGTGGGCTGGATCAAGGACCTGACCCATAGCACGGACCCGGCGCTGTACATTCTGTCCGGAGTGATGCTGGCCGGCGCGCTGCTGGTGCTGAGGATTCCGCCGCGGCTGGTCAATCGCTAATATCTTGCTCTTGTCATCTTTTGTGATTGAAAACCGCATGAAAATCGTGATTGCCCCGGACTCCTACAAGGAAAGCCTGAGCGCGCTGCAGGTGGCTCAGGCGATAGAGGACGGCTTCCGCCAGGTATTCCCCGCCGCTCTCTACCACAAGCTGCCGATGGCGGACGGAGGCGAGGGCACGGTGCAGGCCATGTTGGACGCGCTGGGCGGCCAGCGGCGCGAGGCCACGGCGCGAGGCCCGCTGGGCGAGACGCTGTCCGCGAGCTACGGTTTGACCGCGGACGGCGTGGCGGTGATTGAAATGGCCGCCGCCAGCGGTCTGGCGCTGTTGCCGCCGGCGCGACGCAACCCCTTGCTGACTGGCAGCCACGGCACCGGCGACATGATTCGCGACGCGCTGGACGCGGGGGCGCGTCGCTTCGTGTTGGGCATAGGCGGCAGCGCCACCAACGACGGCGGCGCCGGCATGTTGCAGGCCTTGGGCGCCAGGCTGCTGGACGCGGAAGGACGAGACCTGCCGGCCGGCGGCGCGGCCTTGGCGAGACTGGCGCGGCTGGACCTGTCCGGACTGGACCCGCGTTTGGCCGCCTGCCGCATCGATGTGGCTTGCGATGTCGACAACCCCCTGATTGGCCCACGCGGCGCGTCGGCGGTTTTCGGGCCGCAGAAGGGCGCGACGCCGGAGATGGTGGCGGAACTGGACGCGGCGCTGGCGCATTTCGCGGTGTTGATGGAGGCCGCGTCGGGAGTGGCCGCGGCAGGGGAGGCCGGCGCTGGCGCGGCCGGCGGCATGGGCGCCGCGCTGCTGGTTTGCCTGGGCGGCCGTCTGCGTTCCGGCAGCGCCATCGTCGCGGAGGCCGTCGGCCTGGACGCGGCGCTGGCCGACGCCGATCTGGCGCTGACCGGCGAAGGCCGCATCGATAGCCAGAGCGTGCAAGGCAAGACGCCGATTGGCGTCGCCCGCGTCGCTCAGCGATATGGCGTGCCGGTGCTGGCGATAGGGGGGTGTTTGGGCGCGGGCAGCGAACTGACCCACGCACACGGGCTGGACGCCGTGTTCGCCGCGGTCAGCCGCCCGTGCAGTCAGGAACAGGCTTTGGCCGAGGCCGCGGACAATGTGAGCCGCGCCGCGCGCAACGCGGCGGCGGCATTGGCCCTGGGCATGAAACTAAGCTCTCAGAAACGCTCGAAGTCCGGCACATAACGCCACTGCCCCGCGGTCAACTGGCCAATGGCCAGCCGGCCGATGCGGATGCAGCGCAGCGCCAGAGGGCTGACGCCCAGGCCGGCGCAGATATCGTCCAGCCAGCGCGCGTCGCGCGCCGCGAGCACCAGGCGCAGCTGACGGTCGCTTTGGCGCGAAACCTTGAGGTCGCGCGGCGGCTTGCCGCCGGGGCGCAAGCCTTTTTGACGCTGCTGCAGGTCGCCGGCGGCGGGCGCGGCGTCGACATTGATCAGGAACTCCAGCTGGCAATCGGCCAGCCGCTGCGCCAGCTTGCGGTCCTGGGTCAGCGCCACCAGGCCGTGAGCGTGGTCGGCGATGGCGCCGAAACCTTGCAGATGCTGGCGATGCCGCGGCAGCCAGTTCAGCCCGCTGATGTCGCCCGGCAACTGGCTGTCCGGCCCCAGCAGCGCCAGCGGCTCGGCGCCGGCGGGCTTGTGCAGCAGCAGGGTGACCGCCGCTTCGCGCTGTGCGTCGGGCCGGCCCATGAGTTCGACGCGCTGTTGCGGTTCCACCCGGCTGCCCAGCGCGGTCACGGTCTGGCCGTCCACTTTCACCAGTCCTTGTTCGATACAGGCGTCGGCTTCGCGCCGCGTGCACAGGCCCAGCTCGACCATGCGTTTTGAAAGTCGGATTGCGGCGTCGCTCATTGTGTCTGGCCTTGAGTGCGGGTGGTCGGGCGGCGATTATCCCCTTTGTCGGCGCAGCCGACAAATTCGACGAATCGAGTATCCTTCTCGTTTGGTACTGCCGCGGGACCGCCGCGCGGATTCATTTTGGAGAAGCCGTGAATATACTGATCATTGGAGCGAGCCGGGGGCTTGGCAAGGCTTTTGTCGAAGGGCTGGGGACAAAAGGGGACCGGGTGATCGGCGTTTCCAGGCGCAGGCCGGAGGGCTTGAAGCCGCCAACCGGCGTTGGCGTGGACTGGATCGAAGCCGACTTGTCCAATCCGGCCCTGGCCGTGCAACAGGTCATTAGCGCGCTTCCGGAACACTTGGACGTGGTGATGTGCAATGTGGGCATTTGGGAGCGGGAGGCGTTCGAGCCGTCTTATGCGTTTTCCCGTTGTTCGGATCTGGAGCTGATGGAAGTGGTCCAGGTCAATATCGCTTCGACCATTCTCTTGCTCAAGCATGTGTTGCCGCGCATGTCGGGCGCGGCCAAACCGCAGTTGTTCCTGACCGGGTCGACATCGGGCCTTCCGCGCAGCGGCCGCCCCGAAGTGGCTTTCGCCGCTAGCAAGTTCGCCTTGAGCGGCATGGCCGACGCGCTGCGAGAGGAGTACCGCGAACAGCGGCTGGCCGTGACGTGCCTGCAATTGGGCTACCTTAACACGGAGGACGATTTGTCCGTGTCCCGCGAGCAAGCCGCCGAACGAGGAGCCGGTCATCTGATCCCGCTGCATGACGTAGTGAGCTTGACGCGGGCTTTGCTGAATTTGTCCGATGCTTCCTTCGCGCGGGAAATCGTCCTGCCCGCGATCTTGGACGAGCGCTTCTGAACGTGGGCGCGCGGTGTGGACAAGCGCATCTAATCTCGTTTTCCGGGTCGTTTAAATGCTCAAATCGCATTAAAGTGTCGCCATTATGAGCCTGCTTCCCCAAGCGCTGGATGCGCTGAACTGCCCGCTGACCGGCATCAACCTGATCGAGGCTTCGGCCGGCACCGGCAAGACGTGGACCATCGCGGCCCTGTTCGCCCGGCTATTGCTGGAAGAGCGCGACGGCCAGCCGCCGCCCACTGTCGATCAAGTGCTGGTGGTTACCTATACCAAGGCCGCCACCGCCGAGCTGCGCGAGCGCCTGCGCCGACGGCTGAGCGAGCTGGCCCAGACGCTGGCGGGAGACGGCGAGGTTGGCGGAGATCCCTTCCTGTCGGCGCTGGCGGCGCGCTTTCCGCCCGGCTCGGCGCGGGAGCAGGCGTCGCAGCGGCTTAACGCCGCGATCACCGGCTTCGACGCCGCCGCCATCTACACCATCCACGGCTTCTGCCAGCGGGTGCTGACCGACGCCGCTTTTGAAAGCAGCCAGACCTTCGACGCCGAACTGGTCAGCGACGACGAGGATCGCCTGATCGAAATCGTCGACGATTTTTGGCGTCGACGGGTGGTGGACGACCCCTTGCTTGCCCAAGTGCTGGTGGACAACGGGGAGACCCCGGACGGTTGGTTGGCCGACATCCGGCCCTATCTGTCCAAACCTTATCTGCGCATGCGCGCGCCGCACACCGCCGGCCTGGAGCGCGCCTTGCTCGCGGTGGAGCAAGGCTGGCGGGCGCTGGCGGCGCGGCCGGAATACGCGGCGGAGGCGGCCGATTTGCTGCGCTCCGCCGCCGGTTTCAACGCGCGCAGCTACAGCCCCGCCATCATCGAGCGCGCCATAGGCGCTTTGGACGGCCTGCTGGCGGCGCCGGAAACCACGCCGGTGCTGGATAAGGAAAGCCGTCGCCAGTTGGACAAGCTGCTGCCGGCTTCGCTGGCCAAGGGAATGAAAAAAGGCCACGCCGCGCCGGAACATCCCTTGTTCGGGCTGGCGGAGGCCTGGCTGGGGGCCTGGGACGCCTATCTGGACGAAGTGGCGCTGTCCGTGGCCCAGCTCAAGTTGGAACTGATCGCCTGGACCAACCAGCAACTGAGCGCGCGCCGGGCGGGCGAGCGCAGCCGCAGCTTCGACGATTTGCTGACCGACCTGGGGGCGGCCCTGGCCGATCCGATCAGCGGCCCGCTGCTGGCTGCTCACGTGGCCCGCAGCTTTCAGGTGGCGCTGATCGACGAGTTTCAGGACACGGACCCCATCCAGTACTCGATCTTCCGACATTGCTTCGTCGCGCAGCAGCGGCCTGTCTTCTTGGTGGGCGACCCGAAACAGGCCATCTACAGCTTTCGCGGCGCAGACATCTTCGCCTACCTGGCGGCGCGCGGAGACGCGCAACATCATTACACGCTGGACACCAACCGTCGGTCCGAGGCGCCGCTGGTGAGCACCGTCAACGCCTTGTTCGCGCGCGAGCTGCCGTTTCTGATCGAAGGCATCGCCTATCAGCCGGTGGCGGCGCAACCGGCCTCCGGCGGCCGGCTGGAGGTCGACGACGACAGGCCGCCGTTCTGCTTCCAATGGCTGCAGCCGGAGAAGGCGGACAAGGCCGCCAGCGGCGAGAACGCCGCCGAACTGGCGGCCAACGCCAGCGCCGACGAGATCGCGCGCTTGCTGGCGCTGGCCGCCGACGGCCGCGCCGCCATCGTCGCCGGCGATGCCCGACGGCCTTTGGCCGGCGGCGATATCGCGGTACTGGTGTCCACCCACCGTCAGGGTGACCGGGTGCGCCAGGCCTTGGCGGAGCGCGGCGTGGCCAGCGTGGCGCTGACCCAGGAAAGCGTGTTCGCCAGCCGCGAGGCCGGCGAGATGCTGGCCTTGCTGCGCGCTTGGGCGGAGCCGGCCAGCGAGGCGCGTCTGCGCGCGGCGCTGGTGACGGAACTGGCCGGGGTCGACGCCGGCGAATTGCTGGCCAGGGTGGAGGACGAGACGCGCTGGGAAGCGCAACTGCAGGCCAACGCCGCAGACCATCTGCTTTGGCGCGAGCGCGGATTCATGGCGGCTTGGCGGCATTTCTTCGCTCGGGAACGGGTGGCGGAACGCTTGTTGCCGCTGCCGGACGGCGAGCGACGGTTGACCAACTTGTCGCACCTGGCTGAATTGTTGCAACAAGAGAGCGACCAGCGTCAGGGCATGGCGCCGCTGCTGGGCTGGCTGGAAACGCGAGTGGCGCAGCCGCCGGGCGGAGAGGAGGCGGTGTTGAGGTTGGAGAGCGACGCGGCCCTGGTCAAGATCGTCACCATCCACACCGCCAAGGGCCTTCAGTATCCAGTGGCCTTCTGTCCCTTTCTGTGGGGCGGGGCGCTGGAACGGTGCGACGCCGCGTTCTGGCGCTACCACGCTGAAGATCAATCCTGGCTGGCGCCGGACGCCGCGGCCGACGCCGGGGTGAAACTGGCGGCGCGCAGCGAGTTGTTGGCGGAGAAGCTGCGCCTGCTCTATGTGGCGCTGACTCGGGCGCAGTATCGCCAATACCTGTGCTGGGGCTGGGTGCGGGGCATGGAGACGGCGGCTTTGAGCTGGCTGCTGCATGGCCGCGGCGCGCGCGCGCTGCCGGAACTGGAGGCGCTGGAGTTGGACGCCGAGGTGCTAAGGCGAGAGCTGGGCGCTTTCGCGGCCGCGGCCAACGCCCAGGCGTCGGGCGCGTGCGCGGTGCTGGAGGAGAGCGGCGTGGGGCCGGCCTTGGCCGCGCGGCGCGAAACAGGACGGAATTATCTGGCCCAGACATTCTCGCGCCGGCTGGCCGCGCCGTGGCGGGTAGCCAGTTTCACCTCGTTGACCCATGCGCAGGCGGCGGGCAAATGGCAGGAAAGCCCGGACCACGACGCGGGTCAGTCGGCGGTGGCGGCGGAACTGCAAGCGCCCCCGGTCTTGGATCGTTTCGGTTTTCCGCGCGGCGCCAAGGCCGGTACCTGCCTGCACGAGATTTTTGAAACCATCAGCTTCGGCGTCGATGCGGCCGGGCTGCGGCAGGCGGTGGAACTGGCTCTGGCCAAGCACGGCTTCGCGCCGGAGTGGGGCGACGCCGCTTGCGAAATGGTGACGGCGACGCTGAACGCGGAACTGGACCCGGGCGTGAGGCTGGCTGAAGTGCCGGACGGCAAGCGGCTGGTGGAAATGGAGTTCATGTTGCCGGCGCCCAGGTTGGAAGTGGCGAAGCTGGCCGCCATCCTGTCCGCGCCGGAGCACGGCTTGGCCGCCCCTTTGCGCGCGGCGGCGGCGCAGTTGGATTTTTCCACCGTGCGCGGTTTTCTCAAGGGCTTCATGGACTTGGTGTTCGAGTCCGGCGGCCGCATCTATTTAGTGGACTATAAATCCAACCACCTGGGAGGGCGGCACGAAGACTATCGCGCCGAGCGGCTGGCGGAATCCATCGCCCAAGAACATTATTACCTGCAATACCTGATTTACTGCGTGGCACTGCGGCGCTATTTCAGCGTCCGCGGCGTGGACTTCGCCGCCCGCTTCGGCGGCGTGCGTTATCTTTATCTGCGCGGCGTCGGCGTCGAGGCTTGCGGGATATGGAGCGACCAACCCGCGCCGGCCCTGCTGGAGGCGCTGGACCAATGGTTCGCCGGGCATGCGTAGGAATGCGGAGTGCGCAAGCCGCGGTCATAGGACTAAGCTGAACTATCTGGAGTGGAACGCGGCCGGAAGGGGAAAGTGGCACCGGGCGCGGGCCGACAATAAGAACCTGTTCAAAGTCCGCTGAGCGTCGTGAGACGTCACACGGTGAGTACAGCTTCGGAATGCTCATGTACCACCTGTGCATTCCGCTTTCTCAGCTGTTTTCGCCTTGTCTCGTTCTTGCTCGCGAGACTTTGGAGCAGGTTAAAACCAAGGACGCATCATGTTTGAATCCGCCGAAATCGGCCACAGCATCGATAAAAAGACATTCCGCGAAGCCATGCCCAAATTGCGCGAGGCCTTGCTGGACCTGCAATACGATTTAAAGGAAAAGGCCGACTTTCCAGTGCTGATCCTGATTCACGGCTTCGACGGCGCCGGTCGCGGCGAAACCATGAATCTGATCAACGAATGGCTGGACCCGCGCCTGATCGACACCGTGGCTTTCGCCGAGGCCAACGACGACGCCCGCGCTCGTCCCTGGATGTGGCGCTACTGGATGCAATTGCCGGCCAAGGGCCGCATCGGCATGTTCTTCGGCTCCTATTACTCCGACGCCTTGTTCGACCGGGTGTTCGCCCGCAGCGACCGCGACGCGCTGGACAAGCAGATATTCGACATCCTGCGCTTTGAACGCATGCTGACCATGGACGGCGCGTTAGTGCTGAAATTCTGGTTCCATCTGACTCGGGAGCAGCAGCACAAGCGGCTCAAGCAGATGGAAAAAGATCCAGCCAGCAGTTGGCGCGTGACCAAGACCGATTGGGAGCATTACGAGCGCTACGACAAGATACGCAAGTCCGCCGAGCACATTTTGCGGCTGACCAATACCGCCGCCGCGCCCTGGGTGGTGGTGGACGGCGAGGACGCCAATTACCGCAGCCTGACGGTGGGCAACACCCTGCTCAACGCCATTCGCAACCGGCTGGCGCAGGCGCAGGGTTCTAAGGCCGAGCTGATAGACGCGCCGCCGTTGCTGGCGCCGATAGACAACAAGCTGTTGCTGGACACCCTGCAACTGGACCAATCCATGGACAAGGTCAAGTACAAGGCCGAACTGGAGCAATTGCAGGGCCGGCTGCACCGGCTGACCCGACATCCGCGCTTCGCCCAGCATTCGTTGGTCCTGGCTTTCGAAGGCAACGACGCCGCCGGCAAGGGCGGGAGCATACGCCGCATCACCCAGGCGCTGGACGCGCGCCGCTACCGAGTGGTGCCCATCGCCGCGCCCACCCAGGAAGAAAAGGCCAAGCCCTGGTTGTGGCGCTTCTGGCGTCATGTGCCGGGCAAGGGCGGCATCACCATTTTCGACCGTACCTGGTACGGCCGGGTGCTGGTGGAGCGGGTGGAAGGCTTCGCCAAAGAGGCGGACTGGATGCGCGCCTATTACGAAATCAACGACTTTGAGCATCAACTGAGCGAAAACGGCGCCGTCATCGTTAAATTCTGGCTGGCCATCAGCAAGGAAGAGCAGATGGCGCGCTTCAAAGGACGCGAGGAAACCGGTTTCAAACGCTTCAAGATCACGGAGGAAGACTGGCGCAATCGCGACAAGTGGGACGCCTACAAGCTGGCCGTCAGCGATATGGTGGACCGCACCAGCACCAGCAAAGTGCCCTGGACGCTGGTGGAGGCCAATAATAAATACTATGCACGCATCAAAATTCTCAAAACCATTTGCGATGCGCTGGAAGCCCGGCTTGCTTGAGCGCGGCGTCAGCCTGATTGCCTTGCTGCTGGCGGCGCAGGCCGCGCCCGCGGCGGCGCCCAGCCTGCGCGCCGGTGTGGCCAATGACAGCTTCGGCCCGCTGTACAGCGCGCAGGACGGCGCGCTGGCCACCCAGTACCGTGCCGCGCTGGAGCTGATCGGCCGGCACAGCGGCGTCCGCTTCGAACTGGAGTACTACCCGTCGTCGCGGCTGCAGCAATTGTTCGAGGTGGGCAAGGTGGATGTGGAGGTGGGGGTCAATCCGGCCTGGCGCGCCTTGTCCCCGGTGGCCGGCTTCTACACTCGGCCCATCGACGTACAGACGCTGCGGCTGTGCTTCGCCGCCGGCAAGCGGCGCAAGGGGGCGACGCCGGCCAGCCTCAACGGCCTGAGTCTGGGCGTGCTGCAGGGGAGGACCTACCCTGTGCTGGAGCCTGGTTTCGCAAGCGGTCAGCTCAAGCGGATGGAGGCCGCCAGCGAGAGCGATCTGCTCAGCGGCCTGCGTCAGGGCAGCATGCAGGCCATCGTCCTGAGCCAGCGTCAGCTGGACGCGCTGCTGAACCGCGCGCCGGAGGCGCAGCCCTGCGCGGCCGGCGACGCCGTGGGCAGCGTGCCGGTGATGTTGCGTCTGCATCCGCAATACCGGCAACTGTTGCCGCAATTGGACAAGGCGATTCAGCAGTTGCAAGATAACGGCAAATTGCGCTGAAGCGCTTCCAGTCTTTCCATTCAGGCTCCGCGCCGCGCGGAGCGCAAAGCATCCGGATTCCCGCCCATGTCTGTCCAGCAAGCCCTGTTGCCCGCCGAACTGGCTCACTTGTTCGCCCGCCTTGATCCCGGCGTGGACGAGGCCGCGTTGGCGCTGATTCATGAACTGGCCAGCGCCAATCAGGCCGGCCATGTCTGCCTGCCGCTGGCGCAGCGTCCGGAGCGCAAAGCCTTGCAGGCCAGCGCGCTGGTTGGCCGCCCCGGCGATTACGCTCCCTTGATTCTGGACGCGGCCGGCCGCTTGTATTTTGCCCGTCACTGGTTCGACGAAGCACGACTTGCCGAGCGCCTGGCCGCCCTGGCCGAGCCGGGACCGGCGCTGGACGGCGCGCGCTTGCGTCCGCTGCTGGAGGCCTTGTTCGGTTCGGCATCCGCGACGGGGCCGGACCGGCAGAAGCTGGCGGCGGCTCTGGCGGCGCGCCAGCGCTTGATGGTCATTTCCGGCGGTCCGGGCACCGGCAAGACCACCACCGTGCTCAAGTTGCTGGCCTTGCTGGCCGGACTGTCGCCGCGGCCGCTGGTCATGGCGATGGCAGCGCCCACCGGCAAGGCCGCCGCGCGGCTGTCGGAATCGGTCCGCGGCGCGCGCGAGCGGCTGGACTTGGCCGAGGAAACACTGCGGCAATTGCCGCAGCAGGCGCAGACTCTGCACCGCCTGCTGGGCTTGCGTCCGGGCGCGGCGGCGCCGCGCCACCACGCAGGCAACCCTTTGCCGCTGGACGTGCTGGTGGTGGACGAGGCGTCGATGATAGATCTGTCCTTGATGGCGCGCATGGTGGAGGCCCTGCCGTCCCAAGCGCGGCTGATTCTGCTGGGCGATCGCGATCAGTTGGCCTCGGTGGACGCCGGCGCGGTGCTGGGCGATCTGTGCGCCAACATCCATTACCGGCCGGACACGCTGGAGTGGCTGCGGGTGAACTGCGGCGAAACTTTGCCGCCCACGCCGGGCGCGGGAGGCAAACTCACCGATTGCGTGGCGCTGCTCACTCACAGCCATCGTTTTGGCGCCGACTCCGGCATCGGCGAACTGGCGAGAAGGGTGAACGCCGGCGATGGCACCGGCAGTTGGGCGGTGTTGCAAGATCCGGCTTGGCGCGATGTGGAGGCGGTGCCGACGCTGGACGCGGCGGAAGTGCTGGCGCGCTGGCGGCCGTATTGGCGGGCGGTGCGCGCCGGCGAGCCCCTGGCCGAGCGCCAGCGAGCCTTCGCCGGTTTCATGTTGCTGGCGGCGGAGCGGCGGCAGGTAGAGGCCTTCAATCTGCGCATTGAGCGACAACTGGAAGCCGATGGGGACAAGCCGGCCGGCCGAGACTGGTATCCGGGGCGTCCGGTGATGATCAGCGAGAACGATTACGGCCTGGGCCTGTTCAACGGCGACATCGGCTTCACGGTGCAAGGCGAGGCCGGTTTGAGGGTGGCTTTTCCCGGAGACGACGGCGGCTGGCGCGAGTTCGCTCCCGGCCGCCTGCCGCAGCACGATACCGTGTACGCGATGACGGTGCACAAGAGCCAGGGGTCCGAGTTCGGCGAAGTCTGTTTGCAGCTGCCGGAGGCGGCGGGGCCGCTGCTAAACCGGGCGCTGGTGTATACCGCGATCACCCGGGCGCGGGAGCGCTTCGTCGTGTCCGGCGCGCAGCCGGTGTGGGAACAGGCGGCAGAGGCGGCGCCGCAACGTTACTCCGGGCTGGCCGACAAACTGAAATGACGTTGTTGTTAAATTGAATGGGCGACGCGGTTTTCGTATTGGCCACCGAGACAATTCCGCAACATCCTACCGCAAAATAATCTGTTTATTTGCCGGCTGTTACGCCAGATATAGTCAAAGCCGAAGAAGCATCCTAAGATGCAGCCTTCCCGAAACACATCGCAGCGGAGTCGGCAATGCAAGTGGATGCGGTTCTGGCCTATCTCGACAAGATCACCCGTTTTGATCGTCAGCAATTCACGCCCTTGTATATCGGCAAGGAGCGTTTGGGTTGGGTCAACGCGGCGTGGAAGGAACGTTTGCTGAACAGCGAATCCCAGCTGTTCGAGGAGCAATACCAGAAACTGCATTGCCGTCTAGACGGCAGTTACCGCAGCATCAGTCACGCGCTGGCCCAAGCGGCGCGGCGCTGGCAGCAGGCAGGCTGGCTCAATGGCTGGCGCAATGAAAACTTCACCGCCTTCCGTCACGATGGATCCCCGTATTTTGAGCTGGAGCGGGCCGCCTTCCGTCCGCTGGGCCTGACCAGCCGCGCCGTGCACCTGAACGGGCTGACCCGGCTGCCGTCCGGCGAAGTGCGGATGTGGGTGGGGCGCCGCAGTCCGCACAAGGCGGTGGACCCCAATCGCATGGACAATCTGGTTGGCGGCGGGGTGGCCGCCGGAGAGACCATTGAACTGGCTCTGGAGCGCGAGGGCTGGGAGGAAGCCGGCGTGCGCCGCGATCAGGTGCTGGGCTTGCCGCAATCCAGCTTGCTGCTGGCCGAGCGTCCTGTGCAGCGAGGTCTGCATCGCGAATGGATTTACGCTTTCGACCTGTGGTTGGAGTCCGGCGAAATCCCCTGTAATCAGGACGGCGAGGTGGCCGAGCACATCCTGACGCCGTTTGCCGAAGTCGAGCGTTTGCTGCTGGAAGAGCGTTTCATGATAGATGCGGCGCTGGTGGCTACCGACTGCCTGGCGCGCCACGGCTATTGGGGAGAGCACACCCCGACGATAGACGCCGCCTTGGCGCGCATCCGCCGTCCGCAGCTGCACGACGTGCACGCACTGGCTCACTAGCCGGTTTCGAAAGCGCCGGGCCGCCTCAGCGGCGGTTCCGCCTGGCCCGGCGCGGCATTGGAATAACTCCCCTTGGTTTATGTTACAACTGCGTGAATTAATTCAGGAATCTTTGCCTGATACTGCTAGTAATGGGTAGAATCATTCACAAGAGCGGCAAAAGCCGTCAATAAATGCCATGGGCTAAAGGCCCGCGCCGTTTTCCCACGCCAAACACCGAGCCACCACACGCCGTCATCTACGAAACGGCGCTTGGCTTGTATTGATTTATGCCATTGGGTTCATTTTGGCAGGATTAACGAAACGGCGGCATGGCGAATTTCTCACTTTTTGTCGGCGGCGATGGAAGCCGCCGCGGCCTTGGGGGGCTCAAGGGGGATGTATCGTTTGAAACTGATCTCGGAGCAGTTCGGCGTCGACGACAGCGGGCCGCTGCATCCCAGCCAGGAGCAGGCGCGGCGGGCCGCACTGGTGATGTGGAACGTCTACCGCGGCCAACTGCGCATCGAGATTCACAGAGTGGTGGACCTGCGCAGCCGCAAGACGGAAAAGCTTGAGGAGTTTTGCTGACTGTCGCGTTTTAGCCAATGTAGTTGACGACAAATAAACTACGTTCGTGTTCATTGGCTGAATATGACAAATGGGGTCGTGGTCGACGCTAATTTTCCATTGCGTGATTTCCAGCCCTTGGCTATTGTCCTACTTCCTATTAAACCCAAAGCAGGCGCGGCCCAAGCGGCGGCCTCTGCACTGGAGCGATCTTTGTTCAACTGGTTCGAAAAGCGGATCAATCCGTATCCCGACACGTCTCCCGCCCAACCCCCCAAGGGCTTTTTCCCATTTTTGTGGTTCTGCACCCGCGGCTTGCGCGGTCTGATTGCGGCCGTCATTCTGTTGACCGCCGGCATCGGCGCCTTTGAGGCTTTGCTGTTCTCCATGCTCGGTTCCGTCGTGGACTGGCTAAGCTTGGTCAAGCCCGCGCTGTTGTGGGACACGCAGCGCCATAATCTGTTGCTGCTGGCGGGCATTCTGCTGGCCAGCCCGTTGCTGATCGCCCTGCAGGCCTTGATCAAGTATCAGGGCATTTCCGCCAATTTTCCGATGCTGCTGCGCTGGAATTTCCATCGCCACCTGCTGCGGCAGAGCATGAACTTTTATCAAGACGAGTTCGCCGGCAGGGTATCCGCCAAGGTGATGCAAACCGCGATCGCGGTGCGCGAAACGGTGATGATCGTCGCCGACATTCTGGTGTTCGTGGTGATTTACTTCATCACCATGATCGCCGTGGTCGGCAGTTTCGACAGCCGTTTGCTGTGGCCCTTCCTGGCCTGGCTGGCCTTGTACGTGGCCACGCTGTATTTCTTTGTGCCGCGCCTGGGTCTGGCCGCCACCGCCCAGGCCGACGCGCGCAGCCTGATGACCGGCCGCATCACCGACGCCTATACCAATATCGCCACGGTGAAGCTGTTCTCGCACGCCCAGCGGGAGGCCGGCTTCGCCCGCGGCGCGATGCAGGAATTCCTGGCCACGGCCTATCGTCAGATGCGTTTGATCAGCGGCTTCGAAATCATCAACCACAGCCTGAGCATGTTGCTGATCGCCAGTACCGCCGGCGCTACCTTGTGGCTGTGGAGCATGGGCGAAGTCGGCGTCGGCGCGGTGGCGGCGGCCACCGCGATGGCCTTGAGGTTGAACGGCATTTCGCACTGGATCATGTGGGAGATGGCTTCGCTGTTCGAACAAGTGGGCACGGTGCAGGACGGCATCGCCACCTTGTCGCGGCCGGTGTCGATCAATGACCGGGCCGACGCCAAGCCCTTGGAAGTGAAGCAGGGAGAAATCCGCTTCGACCAAGTGGACTTCAGTTACGGCGGCAGCAAGACCGTGATCGAGCAATTGTCGCTAACGATACGCCCGGGCGAGAAGATCGGCCTGGTCGGCCGTTCGGGCGCGGGCAAGTCCACCATCGTCAACTTGCTGTTGCGTTTCTATGATTTGGACGGCGGCCGCATTTTGATTGACGGCCAGGACATCGCTCATGTGACGCAGGACAGCCTGCGCGCCCAGGTGGGGATGGTGACGCAGGATACTTCCTTGTTGCACCGCTCTGTGCGCGACAACCTGCTCTACGGCAGGCCGGACGCCGGCGACGCCGAGATGGAGGCGGCCGCGCGCCGCGCCGAGGCGCATGACTTCATCCTGACCTTGACCGATCCGAAAGGTCGCAGCGCTTACGATGCCCATGTAGGAGAGCGGGGGGTCAAGCTGTCCGGCGGGCAGCGCCAGCGCATCGCCATCGCCAGGGTGATGTTGAAGGATGCGCCCATCCTGTTGCTGGATGAAGCCACCAGCGCGCTGGATTCGGAAGTGGAGGCTGCGATCCAGCGCAGCTTGTACCGGCTGATGGAAGGCAAAACCGTGGTGGCTATCGCTCACCGCTTGTCCACCATCGCGGCGATGGACCGGCTGATCGTGCTGGACAAGGGGCGCATCGTGGAAGAGGGCGATCACCGCAGCCTGTTGGCCAAGGGCGGGTTGTATTCGAGGCTGTGGGCGCACCAGAGCGGAGGCTTTCTCGGCGAAGAGGACGACGATGCCGCCGAGCCGATGGCCACGTTGGCCTGAGGCTAGACGAATGGAGCGAAGCGGGACGCGTGGGCGGCCCGCTTTTTCATTGCGGCGACGCTAGAGCAGCATGGCCGCGCAGGACGTGTTTCGACGAAAACATGGTTTTGACGTTAAGCGTGGGAAATAATAGGGAAAAGCGGGAAAAACAGAAAAATTCGAGGAGTTGTGGCGCACCCGACAGGGATCGAACCTGTGACCTTCAGCTTCGGAAACTGACACTCTATCCAACTGAGCTACGGGTGCGCTGTGCTTGCTTTGAGGCAGGCCCGCATCATAGCGCAACTTCCTTACCCGAGTCCAGTGTATGGTTTTGCCTTGCCTTCAGGCTTACCGTATAATTATCCTATTTTAAATGTCATTAATTCCAGGCGAGGCTCGTAATGAGTAATGAGAACGGAATGGCTCCCGGCCAGGTCATCAAAGTGCTGGTTGGCGTCGTTGTCTTTCTTGTGGTGGCAATTTGGCTTCTGGCCAAGCTGGCCACCAGCGGTTACAACGTGGATGCCGAAGTAATGACCAAGGAGGCCGTCGCGTCTCGCCTGAAACCGGTCGGCGAAGCCAAGGCCAGCGACGCGCCTCCGGGAATGCGCACTGGCGAACAGGTATATAAAGGCATCTGTATCTCCTGTCACGGCACCGGCCTCGCCGGCTCGCCCAAGTTTGGCGACACCGCCGCTTGGGGCTCGCGCATCGCCAAAGGCTGGGACATGTTGACCCAGCACGCGCTGCAGGGCTTCAACGCGATGCCGGCCAAGGGCGGCGCAACCGACTTGAGCGATGACGAAGTGAAGCGCGCGGTAGCCTATATGGGCAACTCCGCGGGCGGAAAGTTCACTGAGCCGCCGGTGGGCGGCGCTGGCGGCGCGGCCGCGGCGGCCGATCCGGCCGTGGTGGGCAAGAAGATCTACGACAGCGTGTGCATGGCCTGCCACGCGGCAGGCATCGCCGGCGCGCCTAAGTTCGGCGACAAGGCGGCCTGGGCCGTGCGTCTGAAGCCGGGCCTGGACGAAGTGGTCAAGATCGGCATCAAGGGCTTGAACGCGATGCCGGCCAAAGGCGGTTACACCGGCAGCGACGCCGAGTTCCGCTCTGCTGTCGAGTACATGGTGAATAATTCCAAATAATCGGCTGATCAGCGCAGCAAAAAACGCCTTGCAATACCGCAAGGCGTTTTTTATCGCCTAAAAGCGAGGATTTCTATGTTTTTTGGGAAATTTCTGCCGGATGAAATGGCAATGTGCTATGTCAACAAAACCCCGCTGTAAGAAGGGACAGGTGCCCTTCGGAGGCGCATAGTGCATGATGGCTTCATCTGTTTAGGTCGTGAAGCGTCAGGCGCTTCGCGGCTTGGTGTGGGGATTCAGTGGGCTTCCACTTTCGCTTCACCCAGAGATGTTCCTCATTCTTCATATGGCGCCGCTGGCGCCATTTTCTTTTTGGCGGCCGGTATAGACCGTCGGCGCGGAAGCAAGTTCTCGCCTGCGTCGCCGGCGCCTTCATGAATCCGCCGGTTTCTCCTTGTTGGCCAGCATGGCGCTGAGGCTGGCCAACCGCGATTTGCCCTCGGTTTTGCTGACGATGGGTTCGGCGCCGGGTTTGCCGAAGTGGCGCAGATCATCGCCGTTGATCTCGGAGATAAAGCGCGACGGCTCGACAAACTGCCATTCGCCGGCGCGTTTGCGCTTGACGCAATAGGTGAGCGTCAGCATGCGCTGTGCGCGGGTGATGCCGACGTACATCAGCCGGCGCTCTTCCTCCACCATGCCGTTGTCCACCGATTCGCTGTGGGGCAGGATGCCTTCCTCGGTGCCTACCAGGAACACGTAAGGGTATTCCAGGCCCTTGGACGCGTGCAGCGTGGACATCTTCACCGCGTCCACCTCGCCTTCCTCGCGGCCTTCCAGCATGGTGATCAGCGCGATGGTCTGGGTCAGCTCCACCAGATTCTTGCCGCTGTCCTCGCCTTTGCGGCTGAGCCAGCTCACCATTTCCAGGATGTTTTTCCACTTGGTTTCGGCGATGCGCGGGCTGTCCTCGCTATCGTAAAGCCAGGCTTCGTAGCCTATGGCCTGCATCATCTCCATCGCCAGCGGGCCGCCGTCCTCTCGGGTGGCGCGGTATTGCAGGTTGGCGATGAAGTCGCAGAACTGTTCCAACGGCTCGAGTTGGGCTTTTTGCACTTGCAGGCGGAAACCCTCTTCATGGGCGCAGGCGAACAGGCTCTTGCCGCGTTCGCCGGCCCAGGCGCCCAGACGTTCCAGCGTGGTGGCGCCTACGCCGCGCTTGGGCGTGGTCAGCGCGCGGATGAAGGCCGGGTCGTCGTTGGGATTGGCGATCAAGCGCATATAAGCCAGCATGTCTTTGATTTCCGGCTTGTCGAAAAAACTCTGGCCGCCGGCCATCTGGTAAGGAATGCGTTGGTTGCGCAAGGCTTGTTCGAAGATGCGCGCCTGGTAGTTGCCGCGATAGAGGATGGCGTAGTCCTTGAACTCGGTGCGGTATTCGAATTTATGCGCCAACAGCCTTTGCACCACGGTCTCAGCCTCGTGCTCTTCGTCCTTGCATTGAACCACGTGGATGGGTTCGCCCAGGCCCAGTTCGCTCCACAGTTGTTTCTCGAACAGCTTGGGGTTGTTGGAGATCACCGAGTTGGCCGCGCGCAGGATCCGGGCGGTGGAGCGGTAGTTCTGCTCCAGCTTGATGACCTTGAGCTTGGGGAAGTCGCTTTGCAGCAGCCTCAGGTTTTCCATATTGGCGCCGCGCCAAGCGTAGATGGACTGGTCGTCGTCGCCCACCGCGGTGAACATGCCGCGCAGGCCGGTCAGCAGCTTGACCAGCTGGTATTGGCAGGTGTTGGTGTCCTGGTATTCGTCTATCAGCAGGTAGCGCAGCTTGTGCTGCCACTTCTGCAGCACTTCTTCATTACTCTGGAACAGTTGCACCGGCAGGCGGATCAGGTCGTCGAAGTCCATCGCCTGGTAGGCGCTCAAAGTGTCTTGATAGGCCACATACGTGGTGGCGCATATGCTTTCCCATTCGCCCTGAGCCTCCAGCAGCATCTGGTCCGGTGTTTTCAGATCGTTCTTCCATAGTGAGATCTGGCTCTGCACCTTGCGCACCTCATCCTTTGAGGTGGTTTTCAGAATGTCGGAGATGATCTTGCCGGCGTCAAAGGCGTCGAGAATGGAGAATTGCGGTTTATAGCCCAGGTGCGGCGCTTCCTGGCGCAGCATTTGCATGCCCAGAGAGTGGAAAGTGGATACGGTGATGCCGCGGATTTCCGCCGGCGTCATCAGTTTGCCCACCCGTTCCAGCATCTCGCGCGCGGCCTTGTTGGTGAAGGTGATGGCGGCGATATTGCGCGCATTGATGCCGCCTTCGCGGATCAGGTGCGAAATCTTGAAGGTGATGACTCGGGTTTTGCCGGAACCTGCGCCGGCAAGCACCAGCAAGGCGCCGTCAAGATACTGGATCGCCGCGCGTTGCGGCGGATTGAGCAAGGGAGCGGACATGGCGGTATGGGGGAAGGGGCCCGGCAGGGCGCAGTAAATCGGTAACTCAGCCAGTGCATTGTAGCATGCGGTATCATGGCGCTATCCGCGGATGACATCTCAGATCGATCCGCCACTTATGGGGTGCATATGGCCATCTACGCTATTGGCGACATTCAAGGGTGTTTCCAGCCGTTTCAGCAGTTGCTGCGGCAAATCGATTTCAATCCCGGCAAGGATACTTTGTGGTTGACGGGAGATTTGGTCAATCGCGGGCCGCAGTCGCTGGAAGTCCTGCGCTGGGTGTTCCAGCATCAGGATCATGTCGAGATCGTGTTGGGCAACCACGATCTGCATTTGCTGGCGGTGTCCGAGGGCTTCGGCAAACTGCACCGCAGCGATACGGTGCTGGACATCCTCAACGCCGCCGATGGCAAGGTCCTGCTGGATTGGCTGCGCTGTCAGCCAATGATGATAGCCGGCCAGGGCTACGCGATGGTGCACGCTGGGCTGCTGCCGGAGTGGAGCATAGATCGCGCGCTGGACCTGGCGGAGGAAGTGGAAGCCGGGCTGTCCGGTCCCAGGCATCGTGAATTCCTGTCGCGTTTGTACGGCAACCGGCCGACGCGCTGGAACGAGGAGCTGCGCGGTTCGGACCGTTTGCGCGTGATCGTCAACGCGATGACCCGGATGCGTTTCTTGAACCGCGACGGAGAGATCGATCTTAATTATAAGGGCGAGCTGGAGAACGCACCGGCCGGCCTGACGCCCTGGTTCGAGGCGCCGGGACGCTGGCAAGGCGAGATGCCCATTATCTGCGGCCATTGGTCTGCGCTGGGCGTGCATATCACCGACGATGTGGCGGCTATCGACTCCGGTTGTTTGTGGGGCGGCAGCCTGACCGCGATGCGTTTGGGCGACCAAGCTTTATTTTCCTTGCCGTGTTCCGCATATCGCGAAATAACCGCGTAAAGAATATTGGCGGCGGCGCTGTAAATAAAATATTGGCAAGCCATAGTCAGCCGGGCCCTATGGCTGTCATAATCTCGGCTCTTGCCAGAGCCGTTTTTTATTTGTATGAGTTACCTTTCGATTGAGTTCGCACTGGCATTCCTCGCCTTTTTCGCCCTGTATTGGCTGTGCCGCAAGCGCACGGATTGGCAGAATGGTTTGCTGTTATTGGGCAGTTACGCCTTTTATGCCAAGCTAGATTGGCGTTTTGCGCTGATTCTGGCCGTTTATACCCTGTTATTGACCCTGATATCGTCGCGGATGCTTGATTCCGTCCGTCCCAAGCGCTGGTTGCGCATGGGGCTGCTGATGGCGGTGGGCAATCTGGCGGTATTCAAATATTTCGACTTCTTCCGTGAAAGCGCGCAAGCGGCTTTGCATGCGCTGGGTATTGCGGCGATATTGCCGGCGGTGGATTTCCTGATGCCGGTGGGCATCTCCTTTTACACTTTTCAATCGGTCAGTTATCTGGTGTCCTTGTACCGCGGCGAGTTGCGTTTCGCCCGGGCCAGGGAACTGGGGCTGTTCCTGGCTTTCTTCCCCACTTTGTTGGCCGGGCCTATCTGCCGGGCCACCGGTCTGCTGGAGCAGTTGCGCAGCGGCGAACGCCGCCACATCTTGCAACTGGACCGCGCGTTGGGGCTGATCGTGCTGGCCCTGGCCAAAAAACTGTGGCTGGCCGGCTGGCTGGCCAGCGCCTGGGTGGACCCGGTGTTCAGCGCGCCGGAAACCTACCACGCGCTGGAGGTCTGGGCGGCGTTCTACGCCTACGCCTTCCAGATCTATCTGGATTTCTCCGGCTATACCGATCTGGTCACCGCCTTGGCGTTGTTGCTGGGCATCCAGTTGCCACGCAATTTCGACGCGCCGTATCTGGCCCACAATCTACGCGATTTCTGGCGGCGCTGGCATATGTCGCTGTCCAGTTGGATTCGCGATTACATCTATATTCCCTTGGGCGGCAACAGGCTGGGCTTTGCCCGCGCCCAGCTCAATTTACTGCTTGCCATGGTGTTGTCCGGCCTGTGGCACGGCGCCAGCCTGAAATACCTGGCGTGGGGCGGCATGCACGGTTTGGGCGTGGTGGGTTTGAATCTGGGAGACAAGCTGCTTGGCAAGGAGGCTGTGTCGCGGCGGCTGACCTGGCTGGCGCGCCTACTGACCTTCCATTACGTTTGTCTGGCCTGGGTGTTTTTCCGCGCCGCGTCGCTGGAAGACGCCTGGAGTTTCTTGGAAGCCATGGCCGGCACCGATCAGGAACTGACGCTGAACGCGCCGGGCTTCCTGGCGCTGAGCGCCGCGGCGTTTGCCGCGCTGCCCTATCTGGGCGCGGCTTGCGAACGCGGCATCGCCCAATTGGGCCGCCTGCCGTGGTGGGGCAAGCCCAGCTTGCTGGCCGGCTGCGCCTTGCTGATCATCGTGGTGTCGCCGCCGGGCATTCCGGGCTTTATTTATTACCAGTTTTAGCCGTATCGGCGCGATGGCATCTCCGCTGTCGCGCTTTTCGTTTCTTACCGCATTGAGGCAAGCGTCAAATGATCGCCCGTTCCGCCATCCGTCAGGCCCTGGCCATCCTCGGCAGCAGCATGTTGCTGCTGTGCTGGATTGAGCAGACCTCAATCAACGCCTATTGGCGGCAGACCTTTCACCGCCCCAGCCAGCTGGAGGCCTTGTCCGAGTTGAGCGTCTGGCGTCTAGGAGCGGAGTTGGGGCGGGAGTTCCGGGATCAGAGCCGAGGGCTGTTGACCAGGCTGGATCGGTGGGACGACGAGATGATCGCCTATTTCAACGCCTGCTGCCTGCGACCGGCTTTGTCGCCGGAAGCGGCGCCGGCGGAGCCCGCCGCGGCGCGGACAACGGCGGTAGTGCCCAGCGCGCGCCCGCTGCAGCCATTGCCGTCGCCGTCGGCTCCGCCGCCGCAAGCGGCGGCCAAAGATCCCCGCATCTTGCTGCGGCCGGGGAGCAAGGTGTTGCTGGCCGGCGATTCCATGATGCAGGGGGTGGCGCCGCATTTGCTGCGGCCCTTGTTCAAGCTGCACCAGATCAAGGCGCTGGACCTCAGCAAGCAGAGCACGGGGCTGACCTATCCCGACTTTTTCAATTGGCCGGATACGATAGAACGACAGTTGGCGGCGAATCCGGACACCGGCCTCGTGGTGGTTTTCTTGGGCGCCAACGATACTTGGGACATGGTGGGCGGCAGCCGCTACATCCGCTTTGCCTCCGAGGAGTGGGAGCAGCGCTACCGCGAGCGCATCCGCGCCATCCTGGCTTCGGCTCGCAAGCACCGGACGCAACTGCTGTGGTTGGGCGCGCCGAACATGGGCAAGGACAAGCTCAATCGCGGGGTGCATTACATCAACGGCATCTTCCGGGAGGAAGTTGAAGGCGCAGGCCAGCGTTATTTGTCCACCCGCGAAGCCCTGGGGAGCGTGGACGAGGCGTTCACCAAGTTCATGACGCTGCCCGATCAGGGCGAAGTGGCGGTACGCACCGCCGATGGCATTCATTTCACTCGCCAGGGCCAGGTATTGCTGGCGCGGCGCGTGTTGGCAGAATTGAGGTTTGAATGAAGTTGAGAATCAGCGCGGCATGGGTCGGCTGGCTGGCGGCGGCATCGGCGTTGGCCGCGCCGGTGCAGGATTTCGGCGAGATCAACCTGCCGAGGCTGGCGTCGCGGTTGAAGGCGATCTCCACAGCAGTGCAACCGGTGCGAGTCACCCAACTGGGGGATTCGCACACCGCGGCGGATTATCTGACCGGCACGTTGCGCGAGCGTTTCCAGGCCAAATTCGGCGACGCCGGTATCGGCTGGACGCCGCCGATGGCCGTGCCCGGCCAGCGCCACGCCCTGGTGATCGAGCGCAGCGAGGGTTGGGCCTTGACCAATAGCCGCAAGGACGGCGATCCGGACTTCCCGCTGGGCGGCTATATTGCCCAAGCCCAGAGGCCGGGCGCTGCCATCAGCCTGTTGCCGCGTAATCCGCTGGAAGGCTTGTGGCGGGTGCGTTTCCGCGTACGAGCGGCCCAGGACGGGGCCGGCGCGCTGGACGTGGACGATGGTCACGGCAGCCGCAAATTGAATCCGCCAGAACCGGGTAGAGGCTGGCAGACGGTGGAGCAGAAGCTGTATTTCCCCTTCGTGGTGCGTGCCGGCGCGCTGCCGGCGGTAGAGCTGGGCGGGATAGAGCTGGAGCGGCTGGCGCCCGGCGTGGTGCTGGACAGCATCGGCAGCAACGGCGCTCAGCTTTCTATCTGGCAGCGCTGGGGCAAGAGCTGGAGCGCGCAGCTGGCGGAGCGCGGCAGCGATCTGGTGATCTTGGCCTACGGCGTCAACGAAGCCTTTGACGATCGTCTGGACCTGATCGAGTATCAGCTCAATCTGCAGGCGGCTATCAACACCATACGCCGGGATCTGCCGCAGGCGGCTATCCTGATGCTGGGCGCGCAGGATGCCGCGCGCAAGCGTGGCGCGGCCAGCAAGGAGTGCGCGCCGGGTCGTCCCTTGCAACTGGCCGCGGTCAAGCGGATTCAACAGAAAGTCGCGCGCGACAGCCATGTGCTGTATTGGGATTGGGAGCAGGCGATGGGCGGCCCTTGCAGCATGAAGCGTTGGCAAGCGCAGCAGCTAGCGCGGCCGGACATGGTGCACTTCTCGCAGCAAGGCTATGCCAAGTTGGCCGACGATTTATTCGATAACCTGATGGCGCGGCTCAGCCTGTGAGCGTGGCCGGCGATGGATTAAGAAAAGCCCCCTGACGGGGGCTTTGCGTTGAAGAGGTTTTGCTCAGATATTTAGAAGCTGTTTACGATCTCGCGAGCAAGGGCGAGGCAAGGCGAAAACGGCTGAAAAAGCGGAGTGTACACACGGTACATGAGCATTTTGAAGGTGCACTCACCGAGCCACGTTTCACGACGCGGAGCAGATCGTAAACAGGTTCTTAAACCTGTCGTGCCGTGTCCGGCTCCGGCACGCTCTCCGTGGCCGGGGGCGGGCTCAGACGCAGCGCGCGCGCCACTTCCTGCTGTGCCCGCTCTGCCAGCGCAAAGCGGGTTTCCAGTCCGTTTTCCCAGGCTTTCAGCGGCTGGCCGTAGCTGACTTCCACCTCCATCGCCGGCATCGCCAGCACTTTGCGCACGCTTTGCAGAAAAGTCAGATCGCCGATAAAGGCGGGCTCCAGCGTTTGTTGTCCGTCCGCGCCGTAATAGCGCAAGCCCACCGGCTGCACGGTGCCGCGCGACAGCAAGGCGGCTTCGAACAACGAGGCCTTGAACGGCAGGAGATTCAGGCCGTCCGAGGTGGTGGACTCGGGAAACACCGCCATGCACGCGCCGTGCTCCATCGCATGCGCCAACGCCTTGTAGACGCGGCTGGCGTCCTTGCGCTTGCTGCGATCGATGAACAGAGTGCCGCCCAGGTGCGCCAGCCAGCCCAGCACCGGCCAGGAGCGAATCTCTCGTTTGGCGACGAAGCGGGACACTGTGCAGCTATTGAGCACGAAGATGTCCAGCCAGGAAATGTGGTTGGCCACCAGCAAGGTGTTGGGCGGGTAAAAGCCGGGATTGACGCCGTTGATCCGCACGCTGATGCCCAGAATTTTCAGCGCGTGGGCGGCCCAGCGCCGGGTGACGACGGCGCGTTCGGCGTGGGCTAGCCGAGAATAACGAGTGGCCAGGATGAAGACACCGATGGCCAAGTGGCCGAACAGGCGCACGATGCGTCCTATCCGGGTGAGCGAAGAGGTTGTGGCGGTTGACTTCAAGATGCTTTGAGGCTCGGTACGCAAGGTTGAGGCCGTAACTCTAGCATGGCTGGCATAGCGGACAATAGTAGGAACTGCGTTGGCCCTGGCGCAAATGCCGGATCGGCGTGCCGCATTGTCGGCAGGGCTGGTCCTGCCGGCCGTACACCATATAAGTTTGCTGGAAATAGCCGGGCTTGCCGTCACTGTGCACGAAGTCGCGCAGCGTGCTGCCTCCGGCCTGTATGGCGCGGTTCAGCACGCCGCGGATTTCCTCGGCCAGCCGACGGTATTCGCCGTCGCGCACCGTGTTGGCTGCGCGTGCGGGATGGATGCCTGCGTGAAACAGCGCTTCGTTGGCGTAGATGTTGCCGACTCCGACCACCACGTGGTTGTCCATCAGCATCAGCTTGACCGCGCTGCCGCGGCGTTGCGCGGCCCGGATCAGCGTGTCGCCGTCAAAGCCGTCGGACAGCGGCTCGGGCCCCAGCGCTTGCAGCAAGGGGTGGTGCTCGATGGCGCCGACATGCCACAGCACCGCGCCGAAGCGGCGCGGATCGCGGTAGCGCAGCACATTGGAGCCCAACAGCAGATCGACGTGGTCGTGTTTCTCCGGCGGAGTGTCCGCAGGCAGGAAACGCAGGCTGCCGGACATGCCCAGATGGATGATCAGGGTGCCGGCGTCGGTGCCCAGCAGCAGATATTTGGCGCGGCGGTCGACGGAACGTATCGTCAGCCCGCGCAGGGTGGCATGCAGCTCCGGCGGCACCGGCCAGCGCAGGCCGGCGTGGCGGACCACGGCGCCATCCAGTTTGGCGTTCAATAGATGGGGCAGAATCCCGCGGCGGGTGGTTTCGACTTCTGGCAGTTCAGGCATGGGTAGAATGGCGCGAAGATAAAAACAGGTCATGCTATTCTACGCATTCATAGGTTTATAAGCAGGTCTCTGACTCCATGCGAATGCAACGGCTGAAAAAAACACTCCCTTTGCTGATGGTCGCGCTGCTGTCGGCATGCGCCAATTTCAAGCACCCGGGCGCGGCAAAGCCGGTCGATGCCGGTAAACCGGCCGGCGACGAGGCGGCGATAACGCAGAAAGAGGACGAAAGCCAACTGCCCAAGGCGGAGCTGACGCCGGAAATTCTCTATGGCGTGGTGGCTGGCGAAATCGCCGCCCAGCGCGGCTCGGTGGGTGCGTCCGCCGTGACCTATCTGGAACTGGCGCGACAAACGCGGGATCCGCGGCTGGCGCAACGAGCCGCCGAGTTTTCTATGTTCGCAGGGCTGCTTAAGGAAACCTCGGAAGCCTTGACCCTGTGGATGGAGCTGGCGCCGGATTCGGTGCCGGCGAGAGAGCAGTTGTTCATCACCCTGCTGCGCGCCGGCAAACTGGCGGAAAGCAAGCCGCTGATCGAGGCGTTGCTGCAGAAAGAGCCGGAACGGGCGCCGGCCATCTTCGTCCAATTGGCGAGGCTGACCTCGCGTCAGAGCGACAAACAGGCCGCTTACGACTTGGTCAAGCAGTTCGCCTCCCGTTATCCGGACCTGGCCGAGGCCCGCTTCGCGCTCTTGGCCGTGGCGGCCGAAGCCGGCGATCAGGCTACCATGAATCGCGAGTTCGACAGGCTGGCTCAGATCGCGCCCGCCTGGGATTTGCCGGTAGCCTGGCAAGTCGACCGGCTTCGCCGTGAGCAGTTGGATCAGGCGATCGACTTTCTGCAGCGAGAGTTGGCGCGGCGGCCGAACGCCGGCCTGGAGCTGAAGCTGGCCAAGCCGCGCTTGCTGGTGGGCGCCAAGCGCTTCGCCGAGGCGCGCCAGGCTTTCGATCAACTCCTGCCCGGCAATCCCAATAATCCGGACCTGCTCTACGCTTCCGGCTTGATGGCTTACCAGATGCGCGATCTGTCTGCTGCGGAGCGGCATTTGCGCCAAGCGCTGGCAGCCGGTCATCCGGAGACTAATTTCATTCGTTACACCCTGGGGCAGATCGCAGAGGAGCGCCAGGACGTCGGCGCGGCCAAGGGCTGGTACGAGATGGTGGGCGCCGGGCCGCAATTCCTGCCGGCGCAAGGCCGGCTGGCGGTGATGGAGGCGGGCGACGGCAAGCTGGAACTGGCCCTGGCGCGTCTCGCGCCCTTGGGCGGCAACGACCAGGAGAAAATCACCTTGGCTTTGCTGCAGTCGCAATTGGCGCGCGAGGCTAAGCAGCCGGGCAAGGCTCACGATTTGTTGAGCAAGGCGCTGCTGCGCATGCCCAAGGCGCCGGAGCTGTTGTACGAGCGGGCGCTGGTGTCGGACAGCCTGGGCAATGTCGGCAACGCGGAGCGGGATCTCAAGCAAGTACTGAAGGAAAAGCCGGGTGACGCTCAAGCGCTCAACGCGCTGGGGTATACCCTGACCAACCGCACCAACCGGCATCAGGAGGCGCTCGGCTATATCGAGAAGGCGCTGAAGAGCGAGCCGGACAACCCCACCATTCTGGACAGCCTGGGTTGGGCGCAATACAAGCTGGGCCGCCTGGACGCGGCTTTGAAAACGCTGCAGAAGGCCTACGCCTTGTTGCCGGACGCGGAGCTGGCGGCCCATCTGGGCGAAGTGCTATGGAAGCTGGGCAAGAAAGAGGAGGCGCTGGCGGTGTGGAACAAGGCGCTGGAGGCTAGCCCGGAACATGACGTGCTGCGCGATACCATGCGCCGTCTGGGGGCGCATTGATGAGGTGGGGCGGTCTGATTCTGGCTTTGTCTCTTGTTGTGACAGGCTGCGCGACGAGGGATGCGGTGTTCATGCCCTCCGCGACGCAGTCCGCGGACCAACCGTTCGCGGTCAGCGGGCGCTTGTCTATCAATCTGGACGGCAAGGGGCATGTCGCCAACTTCGATTGGCGGCACCAGCCCGAGCGCGACCAGCTGGCGATCAATTCACCGTTGGGCAATACCGTGGCCGAAGTGATCCGGGACGCAGGCGGCGTCACCTTGCTGGCGGACGGCAAGGCCTGGCAGGCGCCGGATGTGGAAAGTCTGACCGAGAAAACCCTGGGGTGGCCGCTGCCTCTGTCCGGTTTGGCCTGGTGGATCCGCGGCATGCCGGTGCCGGGCGAGGCTAAAGAGATCCGTCCCGACGGTGAGCTTTTGCAGCAGGGGTGGCGTATCCGCTTCGTGCGCGAGGCTGAGTCCGGCGAGCGCTACCCCAAGCGCGTGGACCTGGTCCGAGATGGATTGACGGTAAGGGTGGTGGCCCGCGATTGGCGCTGACCGCATCGCCACATACGTGTTATTTCAATGATTGCCATGGTGTTCTGTTGATGAGTTCTCCCGTATTCCAAGACTTCCCGGCTCCGGCCAAACTCAACCTCTTGTTGCACGTCGTCGGCAAGCGTCCGGACGGCTACCATTTGCTTGAGACGGTGTTCCGTTTTGTCGACTTGAGCGACACCGTGTCGTTGGCCCTGCGCGACGACGGCCGTGTCGTGCTGGAGACGCCGATTGCCGGCGTGGATCCGGAGCAGGACCTGACCGTGCGCGCGGCGCGTCTATTGCAAGCCCATACTGCGTGTGGGCTGGGCGTGTCCATTCGCCTGGATAAAAAGATACCGATGGGCGGCGGTTTGGGCGGCGGCAGCTCCGACGCCGCCACCGTTTTGCTGGCCCTTAACCGCATGTGGGGACTGAATCTGCCACGGGCGGTGTTGCAGGAACTGGGCTTGAAGCTGGGCGCGGACGTTCCGGTGTTTATTTTTGGTCGCAGCGCGCTGGCTACCGGCGTTGGCGAAAACCTGAATGAAATCAAATTGAAGCCGGCATGGTATGTGGTAATTCACCCTCAGGTGCATGTGCCCACCAGCAAAATATTTCAAAATTTCTCGCAAGAGGTGTTGACAGAGGTAGGGGGCGTCGGCATAATGCGAATCCTCGAAACAACGCAGCAACGACGAAACGATCTGCAAAACGTTGTTTCGAATATGTACCCAGCGGTGAATGAAGTGCTGACCGAATTAAGAAAATATGGTTCGCCGCTGATGACTGGTTCCGGTTCCTGTGTGTTTCTGGAGTGCCAGTCTAAAGACGAAGCCGATAAAGTTTATCAGGCGGTGTCGATAAAATATAAGGGATTTTTAGCAAAAGGACTCGATGTCCATCCCTTGATCGACAACGCTGAATAAAGGTTACTGGGGAGTCGCCAAGTGGTAAGGCACCGGATTTTGATTCCGGCATTCGTAGGTTCGATCCCTACCTCCCCAGCCAAGACTTTCTCTCAATAAGAGAGAGCATGAAAAAAGCGTGTAAGAATCCCTTACACGCTTTTTCTTTATCTAGCTAAGGCACACGAATCATGGCGGCATACGACAGTTTGATGGTATTCACCGGGACCGCGAACCCGGAACTGGCCCAAAACGTAGTCAAACATCTGGATATCTCGTTGGGACGCGCCGACGTCGGCAAGTTCAGCGACGGCGAAGTGGCGGTGGAGCTGCTGGAAAACGTCCGTGGACGCGACGTGTTCATTCTGCAGTCGACCTGTGCGCCGACCAATGACAATCTGATGGAAATCCTGACTATGGCCGATGCGCTGAAACGCGCTTCGGCCGGTCGTATTACCGCGGCGATCCCGTACTTCGGCTATGCGCGCCAGGACCGCCGTCCGCGTTCCGCTCGCGTACCGATCTCCGCCAAGCTGGTGGCCAATATGCTGACCAGCGCCGGCATCGACCGCGTGCTGACCGTGGACCTGCACGCCGACCAGATTCAGGGCTTCTTCGATATCCCGGTGGACAACGTTTACGCGACGCCGGTGTTGCTGAAGGACATCCGCTCCCAGCGCATCGAAGACCTGATCGTGGTCAGCCCCGACGTGGGCGGCGTGGTGCGCGCCCGCGCGATGGCCAAGGCCTTGAACACCGATCTGGCCATCATCGACAAGCGTCGCCCCAAAGCCAATGTGGCCGAGGTGATGAATATCATCGGCGACGTGTCCGGCCGCACTTGCCTGATCGTCGACGACATGATCGACACCGCCAACACCCTGTGCAAGGCGGCCAGCGCTCTCAAGGAGCGCGGCGCCCAGCGCGTGCTGGCTTATGCGACTCACCCGATCTTCTCCGGTCAGGCGATTGATCGCATCAAGAATTCCGACATCGATATGGTGGTGGTGACCGACACCATCCCGTTGACCGCCGAGGCCAAAGCCTGCCCGAACATCCGGGTGGCCTCCATCGCCGGCCTGCTGGCCGAGACGCTGCGCCGGATCAACAACGAAGAATCGGTGTCTTACCTCTTCAATGAGGAACTGGTTGCGGCGGGCGCCTGCCTGCCGTGAACATCGGGCCCGCTGGTCGCGGCGGGCCGGGTGCTTTTAATCTGAAACTGGAGTTTTGCCATGTCTTTTGAATATACCGCCAGCAAGCGTGAAGAGTCGGGTACGAGTGCGAGCCGCCGCCTGCGTCACGCCGGCCAGGTTCCGGCCGTTGTTTACGGCGCTTCCAAAGAAGCCGTATCCATCGTTCTGGACCACAACACCATGTACTACGCGCTGAAGAATGAAGCGTTCCACACTTCCGTTCTGGATCTGGTGATCGACGGCCAGAAAGAACAAGTTAAAGTGGCTGCGTTCCAAATGCACCCGTACAAACAGCAAGTAATGCACATCGACTTCGCTCGCGTGTAATCTAGCTGCCGTGCCGTCTGACGGTAACGGTTGAAAAGCTCGTTGCTAGCCGTCGGCCCGCAACGAGCTTTTTCATTTGGAACAAGAGAATATGTCCGGCATTCGCCTGATAGTGGGCTTGGGCAACCCCGGCCCTGAATACGATAGAACGCGCCATAACGCCGGTTTCTGGCTGTTGGATGAGTTGTGCTGGCGCTATAAGGGAAATTGGCGCACGGACGGCAAGTTTCACGGCGATATCGCCCGCGTGGATATCGAGGGACAGGACGTCTGGCTGCTCAAACCGATGACCTATATGAATCTGTCCGGGCAGGCGGTGTTGGCGCTGGCTCATTTTTACAAGATTCTGCCGGATCAGATTCTCGTCGTGCACGACGAACTGGATCTGCCTCCGGGCGCGGCCCGCTTCAAGCAGGGCGGCGGCCATGGCGGCCACAATGGCTTGAAGGACATAGCCGCCCGCTTGGGCTCGCCGGCTTTCTGGCGCTTGCGTTTGGGCATTGGCCATCCGGGAGACCGCAACGAAGTCGCCAATTTCGTGTTGAAAAAGCCGCGCGCCGAGGAACAGCAGGGGCTGGACGAGGCGATCGAACAGGCTTTACGACAATTGCCTGCGGCCATCGGCGGCAAGATGGCGGCGGCGATGAAGGAATTGCACACCGCGGCCAAATGAGCGGCTGGGCAAACCGCCGGCTTGCGGCTATGCTGCGGCAGAACAAGATTTTTCAAGAATTCGAAGGAATGCGGACATGAGTCTGAAATGCGGTATCGTCGGCCTGCCCAATGTGGGCAAGTCCACCCTGTTCAATGCGCTGACCAAGGCTGGCATCGAGGCCGCCAACTATCCGTTCTGCACCATCGAGCCCAATGTCGGCATCGTGGAAGTACCGGACCAGCGTCTGGCCGAGCTGGCCAAGATCATCAACCCGCAACGTATCCAGCCGGCCATCGTCGAATTCGTCGACATCGCCGGCCTGGTGGCGGGCGCTTCCAAGGGTGAAGGCCTGGGCAACCAGTTCCTGGCCAATATTCGCGAGACCGACGCCATCGTCAACGTGGTGCGCTGCTTCGAGGATGAGAATATCGTTCACGTCGCCGGCAAGGTGGACCCTATCGCCGATATCGAAACCATAGGCACTGAGCTGGCGTTGGCCGATCTGTCCGCGGTGGAAAAGGCGATGAACCGCGAGGGCAAGAAGGCGAAATCCGGCGACAAGGATGCGCGCGCCTTGATCGCGGTGCTGGAAAAGCTGGTGCCGCATCTGGATCAAGGCTTGCCGGCGCGCTCGCTGGACCTGAGCCCGGAGGAGAGGGTCTTGGTCAAGCCGTTGTGTCTGCTGACGATCAAGCCGGCGATGTATGTGGCCAATGTGGCGGAAGACGGCTTCAGCAACAATCCGTTGCTGGAGCGAGTGCAGCAGCTGGCGGATAAAGAAGGCGCGCCGGTAGTGGCGCTATGCGCGGCGATCGAGTCCGAAATCGCGGAGCTGGAGGATGCCGACAAGGCCGAGTTCCTGGAAACCTTGGGCTTGGAAGAGCCGGGTCTGGATCGCCTGATTCGCGCCGGCTACAAGCTGTTGGGCCTGCAAACGTACTTTACCGCCGGCGTTAAGGAAGTGCGCGCTTGGACCATTCACATCGGCGACACCGCGCCGCAGGCGGCCGGCGTGATTCACACCGATTTCGAGCGCGGCTTCATCCGTGCGCAGACCATTGCCTATACTGACTTCATTGCGCTGGGCGGCGAGGCCAAGGCCAAGGAGGCCGGCAAGATGCGGGCCGAAGGCAAGGATTATGTGGTGCAAGACGGCGATGTTATGAACTTCTTATTTAATGTTTAATCATAATAATAATTAACTGAAGAAAAGGCATGTGGCTCTGGCGCATGCCTTTTTTTTGTAAGTAAAATGAGTAGGGATGGCGCATCATTCATGGACAAAAATCGGCAAAAGGAAAATGACAGTTGGAACAGCAGCGCGAAGTTTCAGATGAGATCAGCTTGGTCGATATTATTTTGTTCTGTAGAAAGCAGTGGCGCTTGATGGTGATGTTGCCTGTGGTCGCGGTGATATTGGCGGTTGTCATTGTGATGAATATGCCACCCCGTTATACGGCGACTTCCTTGCTATTGGTGCCGGCACCGCTTGGCCCCCAGGGGGGCGCAAGTGTGTTGAAGGACAGTGCGATGCTGGACCGCGTCGTTACTGATTTTGAATTGGCCAAGCATTATGAACTAAGCTCAGCAGATAAGACTAAGTTGAATTTGTTGGATAATCTGAAGGTGGGTGCGGGCAAGGATGGCTTGCTTGAGGTCTCGGTCAGTGATGGGGATGCCTTATTCGCTGCAAAGCTGGCTAATTATCTGGTGGAGCAGGCCAGGCAGAGAATTTTGGATCTGCATGTCACTGAGCAAAGTAAAAAGTATCTGGTACTGCAAGAAAAGATCAAGGCGACACAGCAACAACTGTCTGTGGCACAAGGTCAGTTGAACCAGCAGGGCGGCGGAGAGGCGTTGTTGAACAGTGAGTTGGCGCGGATCGTCGATGGATTTGCCCGGCTTGAAGTGCAAATGAATACGCAGCAGATGGAGGGGAGTAGTCCGCTGCAATCGTCTTTGCTGCAATTGCGAGCGGAACTGGAACGGTCGAATCCGCAGGCCAAGTCGATCTCTTCGCAGCAGTTGGCGATGTTGAGGAATTTTTTCTTCTATCGGGCGGCCCTGGAGGAGTTGCAAAAACAGGCTTTGGTGGGCAAGGCATTAGTGTCGCAAGAAGTGCAAGTGGTATTGCCGGCCAGCCCCCCTTTGGAAAAGGCGGGCCCGAGGCGTGCGTTAGTGGTGGGGTTGGCTGGTTTGTTGGGATTGGGCTTAGCGATATTGATTGGCATAGGACGCAATGTGCTTAGCTCTTCGCTGAGGCGGCTGCAACAACTTGCTTGATGATAAGGCCGCTCTAGCGGCCTTTGTTCTATCTGGAACTTGTCAGTAGCTGTGTGCAATGATATTCTGAATTTTTGCACATTATGAATTCAAAATTCCAAAAGGTTATATTGATATGCGCAAGCTGATGACGGTTCTTGTAGTGGCAGGCTTGGCTGGCCAAGCGTTTGCGGCGGACTTGCTGGATACGGTCAAGCAGCGCGGCAGTTTGAAAATCGCTTTGGAAGGCACGTATCCGCCGTTCAACTTCAAGGACGCCAAGCAGCAATTGACTGGTTTTGATGTCGAGATTGCCACCGAAATCGCCAAGCGCCTGAAAGTAAAGCCGGAGTTCACCACCGCAGAGTGGAGCGGTCTGCTGGCGGGTTTGCAGGCCGGCAAGTTCGACATCGTGGTTAACCAAGTGGGCGTAACCGACAAGCGCAAGGAAGTGTTCGACTTTTCCCAGCCTTATACTTACTCCAGCGCGCAATTGATTGTACGCAAGAACGAGGCCCGCGTATTCAAGAGCCTGGCGGATCTGAAAGGCAAGAAGTTGGGCGTGGGACAGGGCAGCAATTACGCCGATATGGCCAAGGCCGTGCCCGGCATCGAGGTGAAAACGTATCCCGGCGCGCCTGAATATCTGCAGGATCTGGCCAGCGGCCGTGTGGACGCGGCGCTGAACGACAGTTTACTGATTCCCTTTGCCATCAAGCAGGCGAAGCTGCCGTTGAAGGCCGGCGCCCCGGTGGGCGACGTGGCAACGATGGCTATCCCGTTCGCCAAGAACAATCCGCAGTTCAAGGCGGCGATTGACAAAGCTCTGGGCGATATGAAGACCGACGGCAGCTTCAAGAAGATCTCAGTCAAGTGGTTCGGCATCGACGTGTCGAAAGTGCCGGCGGCCAAGAAATAAGCGGCGCTCCTTTTTGAGTGAATAGGGCAAGACGCCCCTGCTTGAGCGGGGGCGTCGGTTTTTGGAAAAACGTGAATGACTGACTGGATTGTCCTGTTCGAATCGGCGCTGCCGGTGTTATTGCAAGGCGCGGGCTATACCTTGATGTTCGCTGTGGTCGCGATGGTGCTGGGGCTGGCGCTGGGCTTTATCGTGGCCTTCCTGCGCGTAGCCAGGGTGCCTTTGCTGGCGCAGGCGGCGGCTTTCTATGTCAGCGCAATGCGCGGCACCCCGCTTTTGGTGCAGATTTTCGTCATTTATTACGGTCTGCCCGGCGTGGGGATTGAATTGGGGCCGGTGACGGCGGGCATTCTGGCCTTGACCCTGAACGTGGCCGCCTACTTGTCGGAAAGCCTGCGCGGCGGCATTGCCGGCGTGCACCGGGGACAGTGGGACGCCGGCTTGTCCTTGGGCTTGAGCTGGTGGCAGACCATGTGTCACATCATCGTCCCGCAGGCGCTGCGCTTGTCGGTGCCCAGCTTGTCCAATTCGCTGATCAGCCTGATCAAGGACACTTCGCTGGTGTCGGTGATCACGGTGACCGAGCTGATGCTGGCGACCAAGGAAGTGATTGCCCAGACTTTCCAGCCCTTGCCGCTGTATCTGGCTGCGGCGGGGATCTACTGGGTGTTGAGCGCCAGCTTCGAGCGAGTGCAGCGCTATGTGGAGCGGCGCTTGGAGTTAGCGCATAAGCGCTGACCGTCTCGCAATAAAAAACCCCGCGTTGCGGGGCTTTTCGCGTAGCGCTCAGGCCGGGGCGTAGAGGCTTTCTATCATTGCGCGGCAGCGTTCGGCAATGACCTTGCGGCGCAGCTTCAGCGTGGGCGCCAATTCGCCGGCGTCAACGCACCAGGGCTTGTCGATCAGCGTGAATTTCTTGATGTGTTCCCAGTTGCCGAAGTAGCGGTTGAAGCGTTTGATCTCGCGGTCTATCAACTCGACGATCTTGGGGTGGCTGCTCATCTCGCTGTCGGTGGTGTAGGCGATGCCGTGCTCGGCGCACCACTCCTTCAGTTTCTCGAAGAGCGGGACAATCAGCGCCGCCGCGTATTTCTGACCATCGCCCACTACCATGATCTGATCGATAAAGGCGGATTCCTTCAGTTTGTTCTCCAGCGCTTGCGGCGCAATGTATTTGCCGTTGCTGGTCTTGAACATTTCTTTTTTGCGATCGGTGATGCGCAGGTAGCCATGTTCCAGCACGCCGATGTCGCCCGTGTGCAGCCAGCCGTTTTTCAGCGCTTCGGCGGTGAGTTCGGGTTCCTTGTAATAGCCGAGCATGACATTGTCGCCGCGCACCAGGATTTCGCCATCGTCGGCCAGGCGCACCTCCACGCCGGGCAGGGGCAGGCCCACGCTGCCGATCCGGGTGTCCCGGGCATTGAATGGGTTAGCGGAGATCACCGGGGCGGACTCGGTCATGCCGTAACCTTCCGCCACAGAAACGCCGCAGGCCCAGAACAGGCGCGCCAGACGCGGCTGCAGCGCGGCGGATCCGACATTGATCCATTTGAGTTCGCCGCCCATGGCCGCCCGCCATTTGCGGTAAACCAGCTTGTCGGCCAGCGCGTGTTTGGCGGCTTCCAGGGGGGAGCGCCGCGCATTGGGGTCGAAGCGCTCTGCCCGTTCCACCGCCCACAGATATAGGCGACGTTTGAGGCCGCTGAATTCGCGCGCCTTGCCCACCAGCTTGTCGTGCACTTTCTCCAGCACGCGAGGCACTGCACTGAAGGTATGCGGACGAATGTCGGCAAGGGCGGAGGACAGGCATTCCACGCTGGAGAAATAGATCCCGGCGCTGCTGTACATATAGTAGAACACCCCGGCGCGCTCGAAGATGTGCGACAGCGGCAAAAAGCTCAGCGCGCGACACTCTCCGTGCGGCAGACGAGTGAACTCCGCGGTGGCGATGACGGTGCTGAGCACGTTGCGGTGCGACAGCATCACGCCTTTGGAGCGTCCAGTGGTGCCGGAGGTGTAAATGATGGTGTAGACATCGTCCGGTTGGATTGCGTCACGGCGGCGCTCCAGCTCGGCTTGCCGCTCCGGATTGGCAAGGGCCAGGATCTCGGTCCAGGATGGGCAGCCTTCGATCTGTGCCAGACCATAGATCGGACAGCTGAATTTGCCCAGCGCCTCATGCAATTTGCGTTGCAATGCGGCATTGCCGACGAAAGCGAGCTTGACCTCGGCATGAGTCAGGATATAGCGTGCATCATCAAGGGTCATGGTGGGATAGAGCGGCACGCTGACGGCGCCGATTTGTTGCAACGCCAGATCGGCTAGCACCCATTCGATGGAGTTATCGGCGGCGATGGCGACTTTGTCGCCGCTGGCGATGCCCAACTCCAAGAGACCCAAACTGAAGCGGTTGACGCTGTCCGCAACTTCCTCGGTGGACAGCCTGCGCCATTCCTTGCCGGACTTCGCGGCGAGACAGTCAGTGCGTGGGTGGCGTTCGAGTTGGCGGGGCAGGATGTCAAATACGCGTTCTAGCTTCATTCGTACAATTGTTTGAATGCGAAACGCTGCAAAATAGTCCTAAAGCGCGTGGATGTAAAGCCAAAGCTGCTAAAAATTTAGTCAAGATCAAGGGAGTTGCCGCCATTTTTGTGGTGGTTTCCTTGAAGTTTTCGAAAAATGATGAAAGAGTCATGGACGCGGCGCGCTAGGAGCTTGATTGCGGTCTGTTTGTCGGACAATGTAGGCAAGTAAATGATTTTTTGAGGAAAACCCGTGAAATTTGCAACCAGATCCATTCATGCCGGCTATGACAACGCAGATCATGGCAAGGCAGTGATGCCGCCGGTGTACCAGACTTCGGTGTTCGAATACGGGCATGTCGGTGAAGCCATGCCCTTTGTTTATGCCCGCACCGGCAATCCCACGCGGGCGGCGCTGGAGGCTTGCCTGGCCAGCCTGGAAAACGCCCGCCACGGCCTGGCCTTTGCCAGCGGCATGGCGGCCATAGACGCGGTGCTGCGCGCTTGCCTGAAGCCGGGCGACGAGGTGATCGCGGTGGCGGATCTTTATGGCGGCGCTTACCGCTTGCTGAGCAAGGTGATGGAGCCGGCTGGCGTCAAAGTCACTTTCGCGGATTTGGGCGATAGTCGGAGCCTGTCTGCGCTAATAAGCACGCGGACCAAGCTTCTGTGGCTGGAGTCGCCCACTAATCCGTTGTTGGGCATGGTGGACATCGCGGCGTTGTCCAAGATCGCGCATGCTCATGGCTCGCGAGTGGCGGTGGACAGCACTTTCGCCACGCCTTATTTACAGAATCCGCTCGATTTGGGCGCCGACATCGTTGTGCATTCCGCCACCAAGTATCTGGCCGGTCACTCCGACGTCTTGCTGGGCCTGGCGGCGGTCAACGACGATGCCTTGCATCGCGAAATCAAATTCATCCAGAACGCGGCCGGCGCGGTGCCGGGACCTCAGGATTGCTTCCTGACCCTGCGCGGCATCAAGACCCTGCATCTGCGCATGGATCGCCATTGCGATAACGCGGAGCGGGTGGCGAATTACCTGCAATCGCACCCCAAGGTGGAGCGGGTGTTCTTCCCGGGGCTGCCTGAGCATCCGGGGCATGATTTGGCCCGCCGACAGATGCGTCGCTTCGGCGGCATCGTCAGCATCTGGCTTAAGGACGATAGCCGCGAGGCGGCCAGCAGATTGGCGGAGCGGCTGCGCTTGTTCGCGTTGGCGGAGTCGCTGGGTGGAGTCGAGTCGTTGATCAATCACAGCTATACGATGTCGCACGGCGGCATGCCGCCCGAGCAGAAGGCCCGGTTGGGGATCCGCGAAGGAGGGGTGAGACTGTCGATAGGCATAGAAGACATCGAGGACATCCTGGCTGATCTGGAGCAGGCTTTGGCGGACTGATTGAAGAGCGCGTCTGATAGCGCAGTCTTTCAACCGACGCCCGCGCGGGCGTAATCTGAGGATAAATATGGCTTCCGCTTTGTGTCGTCGCTGGCAGTTGCACACCCCTTTGATTCAGGCGCCGATGGCGGGCGGCGCCACTACCCCTACCTTGGTGGCCTCGGTCAGCCAGGCCGGCGGCCTGGGTTTCCTGGCGGCGGCGCTGCTGCCGCCGGAACGCCTACTCAGCGAAGCCGCTGCGGTGCGCCGCCTCACGGACAAGCCTTTCGGCATCAATCTATTTGTGCAGGAGGATCCCGTTCCCGGCAGGGAAGCCTTGGAACAGGCGCTGGAGTGGCTGGCGCCGCTGCACCGTGAGCTGGGACTGCCGGCGCCGCAAATCCCGGAGCGCTTCTGTGAGCCGTTCGCACGTCAGTTCGAAGCGTTGCTGGAGGCTAAGCCGGCGGTGGCCAGCTTCACCTTCGGCATCCTCAACCGCAATCAGCTCAAATTGTTGAAGCAGGCCAAGATAGACGTGATCGGCACCGCCACCAATATGGCGGAAGGGTTGGCCTGGGCCGAACTGGGCGCTGACGCGATCTGCGCGCAGGGCCGGGAAGCGGGTGGCCATCGCGGCACTTTCATAGGCCGGCCGCAGGACAGCCTGCGGCCGACGCTGTCGCTGGTTTACGAATTGGCGCAGAACCAACCGCTGCCGGTGATCGCCGCCGGCGGCATCATGCATGGGCGCGACATCGCCGCCGCGATGCGTCACGGCGCCCAGGCGTGCCAGCTGGGCACCGCGTTCTTGCGTTGCCCGGAGTCCGGTATTTCCGCCTTGTGGAAAAGCGAGCTGGCCAAGGCCGCGCCCGGCGGCACCCGTTTGACCCGCGCGTTTTCCGGGCGCCACGCGCGCGGCCTGAGCAACCGTTATATGGAATTGATGGCCGACAAGGAAGACCTGGTGCCGGCTTATCCTGTGATGAACGCCTTGACCGGGCCCTTGCGAGCCGCGGCGGCCAAGGCAGAACTGTCTGATTTTCTATCCTTGTGGGCTGGCGAAAACGTGGCCGCCGGCCGGGAGCTGCCGGCGGGGCAACTAGTCGCCACGCTGCATGAGGAATGGCTGGCCGCCTATCGTTGAGCGCCTCTGTGACGCCGGCTTGAAGCCGTAGCCGATCTGGAGGACAATACTTGAGTGATTTACTTGGGTATTGGCGAGCAATGGATACAGCGATCGAAGAGAAATACACGGTTCAACCCATTTTATGGTTGCGGCGTTGGGCGGACAATCTGCTCAGCTTCCGCTTGCGGCGGCCGGACGCCTATCGTTTTGAGCCAGGGCAGTTTGCGCGCTTGGGCCTGCCGCTGGGCGATCATGGCGGCCAAGTTTGGCGGGCGTACTCGATGTGTTCGGCGGTGACCGACGAGTATCTGGAGTTCTATTCCATCGTGGTGCCGGAAGGCCAGTTCAGTTCGCGCCTGGCGCAGTTGCAAGTGGGCGCAGAAGTGATGTTGGACAAGAAGGCGATGGGCTTCTTCTTGGCGGACCGGCTGCCGGCGGGTAAGGATCTGTGGCTGCTGGCTACTGGCACCGGCTTGGCGCCGTATTTGTCGATTCTGCAGGATCCGGGGCAGTGGCGGCGTTTCGAGCACATCGTGCTGGCGCACTGCGTGCGACGCGCCGAGGAGCTCAGCTACCAGGATTTCATCGCTGCTTTATGCGAGCATCCGTTGTGGGAAGAGCACGGCCATAAACTGCAATACCTGCCCATCGTGACGCGCGACGCGCCGGACGGCCTGTTGGACGAACGTATACCGGCCTTGCTGGCCAATGGACGTTTGGAGCGGGCGGCTGGGCTGTCGATGTCGCCGGAAGACTCGCGTTTCATGATCTGTGGCAACCCGGCCATGGTGGAGGACACCCATAGGCAATTGATGAAGATGGGCTACCGGATGAGCCGGCAAAGCGCGCCCGGCCACCTGGTATTGGAGAACGGCTGGTAGTCGTTACGCTCCAACAGGCCTACAATGCTTTGCTCATGAACAGGCTGAGCGGATCGGGGGCGTAGGCGCCGAATGGAGGGCAGGGGCTGAAGCCGGCGCGTTGGTACAGGCCGATGGCTTCTGGCTGGGACACGCCGGTTTCCAGTTTCAGCGCGGGTAGGCCGGCGGCGCGGGCTTCTTCCTCTAAGCGCCCCAGTAGTGCCTGCGCTACCCCCTTGCCGCGTTGGGACGGCGCCACGAACATGCGTTTGATCTCGCCGTAATCCTCATGCCGCACCAGTGCGGCACAGCCGGCGGCGGCACCCTTCTCGTCGCGGGCAACAATGAAGCGCACCTGGGGCCGCTCCAGCGCAGAGGGGTCCATCAAGTGGTTGCTTTCCGCCGGGTAGAGGGCGGCCTGATATTCGTCCAGTTGGCGGATTAGCTCTAACACATCGTGTTGCCGCGGAGATTCCAATTGCAGATTCATGGCGTTTTTACTTGTTGGCGTTGGCGAGCAGAGCGCCGAATAGCAGAAATGTCATGCCGCCGGCCTTGTTCACCCATTTGCCTCCGCGCTCGCTGGCCAGCCAGCGCCGCGCGCGCTGGGCGGTCAACGCGTACACGGTGTGAATCAGGATGATCAGGCTGCTGAAAGTGCCGACCAGTAGCAGAAATTGCGGCGCGTAAGCGCCTTGAGTGTCGATGAACTGCGGGAAAATGGATAGAAAGAAGAAGATGGACTTGGGGTTGGTCAGCTGTACCGCCATGCCTTCTCCAAAGCGTCGGGCAAAACCGCGCGGCTGGGTTTGAATCTCATCGAAGCGGAAAGCCGGCGCGCGCAGTAGTTTGACGCCCAGATAAAACAGATAAGCGGCGCCTATCCATTTCATCACGGTGAAGGCTAGCGCCGAGGCCGCCAGCAATAGGCCCAGGCTGGTAGCCGACACGCCGGCGACGATGAAGGAGCCGCAGGCGGTGCCGAGAATGCCGCCCATGGTGCCGCGCAGGCCGAAGCGCAGAGAATTGGTCAGGGTCATCAAAATGCCGGGGCCGGGGCTGAGCACGGTGGCCGCCGCCATCAGTAGATAAAGCGGATAGTGTTGCATGAGGATTGTTCTGGTTGGGGGCAGGCCCTTAGTCTACGCAGGGTTCGCCATCGATGACAATGTTGTTCCGCGCGGCGCACCGGCTGCGCTGTTTCGGAGAGCGAGCTATGACGATACGCGTCGTGCAATTGGGCAGTCCGCGTCACCCGCAGGAGGGCACGCGCATCGGTACGGTGCGGAGGCCGCCGCGCGGTGTACCCAAGGAGGCGTTTGCCAGCGGTGATTGGTACGACGTGTGGTTTCCCAACCTGGCGCCTAGCGCGGAGCTGGTAAAACAGGCGCAGGCCGCGCAGGGTCCCGCTGAATGGCAGGCTTTCGAGCGGGCGTATCGCGCGGAGATGAAGGCGCCGGCGCAAAGCCGCGAGCTGGATTTGCTGGCGGCGCTGTCGCACGGCAGCCACTTTTCCATCGGCTGTTACTGTCAGGACGAGGCGCGCTGCCACCGTTCGGTGCTGCGAGCTTTGCTGCGGGAACGCGGCGCGGCGCTGGATTGAGGCTTTGATTCCGTCGGGCCGGCTTGTATCATGGCAATTTGTATCTATTCGGAATGTCCGCCATGCCTGATTTGTCTACGCTATTGTTGTTCAGTCTCGCCTGCGTTGCGCTCGCGGCGACGCCGGGCCCGGATATGCTGTTGATCGCCAGCCGCAGCGCCAGCCAGGGTTGCAAGGCCGGTTTCGCCACCTTGGCGGGTATTCAGATGGGGACTTACTGCCATGCTCTGGCGGCGGCCTTCGGCTTGGCGCAGTTGTTCGCGCATGCGCCGATGGCCTACGATGCGGTGCGCATCGCCGGCGCCGCCTACCTGTTCTACCTCGCTTGGACCACGCTGCGTAGCGGCAGTGTGTTGAGCGTCCCCGGCGCGGCGGACGCGCAGTCGATGCCGCGCATCGTGGCCCAAGGTCTGATCACCAACTTGCTCAACCCCAAGATGGCGCTTTTCGTGTTGGCTTTGTTCCCCCAATTCGTTCACCCGTCAGCTGGGCCGGTTTCCCTGCAGATCATGGTGTTGGCAACTGTGTTGAACGCGATCGGCCTGCTGATCAACGGCGCGATCATCTTGGCGGCCAGCCGTTTCGGGCGCGCGCTTGGCGACAAACTGGGAAGCAGCCGGCTGCCGCAATGGCTGCTGGCGTCTGTGTTTGGCGGGCTGGCTTTGCGGCTGGCGCTGGCGAGCAAGGACTGAGGCGTTACGAGCGACTGACAAAAATCAGTTTCACGCCTGAGAACGTGCTTACGATCTCGCGAGCTAAGGTGAAACAAGGCGAAAACCGCTGAGAAAGCGGAGTGTACACACGGTACATGAGCATTTCGACGCGGTTTTCAACGCTGTATCGCCGATGCGCAGCAGATCGTAAACAGGTTCTGAGGCAAGGCGCACCGACGCAGGCAGTACTTGTATACGGCAAGTCGGCGCAACGCGGCATCAGGGGCTTGTCAGCCGCTCTAGGCGCCGCGTTTGGCCCAGGGCAATATCAGCTGGGCGATGACGCCGCCGTTGGCGGCGTTTTGCACGTGCAGCTTGCCGCCTTGTGCCCGAGCCAGGGTTTCGCATAGCGGTAAACCCAGGCCCATGCCGCGGGAGCGAGTGGTGAAGAAGGGGAGGAAGATCTTGGGCAGGATGGCGTCGGGAATCCCTGGGCCGTTGTCTATGACCTTGAAGCGATAGTTGTGCCCGTCGCTTTCGCCGCTGATCACGATGCGGCCGCCTTGTTCTTGTAGCGCGTCGCAGGCGTTTTGCACCAGATTGTGCAGGATCTGTTCCAGCGCGGTGCGTTCCGCGCGGGGCCATTCGTCTGGGCTTAAGTTATGCCATTCCAGGGTGATGTTTTGGTTGGCCAGTTCGGCCTGACGTAGGAACAGCAGGGAATTCACCAGGGCGTCTGGGTCCAGCGGCGTGGTTTCAGTGGCTTTGGGATGGGCCAGCAGGCGGCTGAGCCGACTGATCAAGGCGGCGGCGCGACGCGCTTGCGCGCCGGTGGCCAGCAGCGTGTCGCGCACGGTTTCGCGCTGAGAGGGTTCGTCCAGCGTCCGCTCCAGCTGGCGGGTGTTGGCGATGATGGCGGTGAGCGGCGGGTTCAACTCCTGCGCCAGCCCGGCCATCATTTCATTCAGGGTGTTGAGCCGGGCTTGAGCGGCCAGCCGGTCCTGCTGCTGCTGGCGCTGTTGAGAGGCGCGTTGGCGATGTCTGGCGTACAAGGCGACGGCAACGGCTGCGAGCAGCGCGTTCCATAGCAGGATTTCCATCCAGGGCAAACTGTTCCAACTCAAGGCTGTGCGGCTGGATAGACGGAAGGGCTGGCTGGCGCTGGGCAGTTTGCGGTCCAGGCTCAGGTCCCAGTCATTGACCGGCGCGCCGGCCTTGCGTTGCAGCAATTCGATACGGTGGCCGCGCAATTGCAGGGAGATGTTTTCCAGCGGTTCAGGCAGTTCGGCTTGGACCAGCATGCGCAGCGGGTCGATCAGCAGCGCCCAGCCGTCGGGACTTTGCAGCCAGTAGCGCTGTTGAGCGTCGAAGCCGAGGACGGTCTGGCCTTGTTGCTGGGCCTGCCATAACAAGGCCAGCGGCGGGCGGAGACCGCCGGGGTCGCCATGCCATTGTTGTTGCCGCCAGTAACCCACCGCGCTGAGCTGAGGCATGGCGGTTTGCAGGCGCTTGAGCATGTCGGCCGGCAAACGGCTTTGTTCCGAGGCGGCCAAGGTGGCCAGAACCGCGTCGTGTTGCGAGGCTTTCTGGCTTAGCAGACGCAGGGCGATAAAGGATTCCTGGCGGAAGCGCTGCTCCAATTCGCCAAACTGGCGCCAGCCCAGCCATAGGCAGCCGGCCAGGCTGAGCAAGAGCCAGGCGATGAGGGCGTAACGGCGGTCCAATGACATCATGACGGCGATTATCGCACGCTGCCGCGAGCGCGCCAGCCTGGTGTGTTAAAGATTATTGTGTAGAAATTGTGGCGGCGGCGCGCTGGCGGAGCACCGCCGCCGTGCCTCATTTCACGCAGTCGACACAGTAGACCTTGCGGCCGTTAAGGTCCGTCGCCACCAACCCATGCACATCGGTCTCGAAACCGGGCAGCTCGCGGTTGAAGTCCTGAGCGAAGCGCAAGTAGTCAACGATGGTTTTGTTGAAACGCTCGCCGGGAATCAGCAAGGGGATGCCCGGCGGATAGGGTGTCAGCAGCACCGCGGTGACGCGGCCCTCCAACTGTTCCACCGGCACGCGTTCGATCTCGCGGTGGGCCATCTTGGCGAAGGCATCGGCAGGGCGCATGGCCGGCTCCATTTCCGACAGGTAGATCTCGGTGGTGATGCGGGCCACGTCGTGCTTGCTGTAGAGCAGGTGGACGCGCTGGCACAGATCGCGCAGGCCGACGCGCTCGTATTGCGGGTATTTGGCGATGAACTCCGGCATGACCCGCCACATCGGCTGGTTCTTGTCGAAGTCGTCCTTGAACTGCTGCAGTAGGGAGATCAGCGTATTCCAGCGGCCTTTGGTGATGCCGATGGTGAACATGATGAAGAAGCTGTACAAGCCGGTTTTTTCCACCACCACGCCGTGCTCGGTCAGATACTTGGTGACGATGGCGGCGGGAATGCCCATCTCTTCGAAGCTGCCGTCCACATCCAGGCCCGGCGTCAGTACCGTGGCCTTGATCGGGTCCAGCATATTGAAGCTGTCCTCGATGCCGGCGAAGCCGTGCCAGCGCTCATCCGGCCGCAGTTGCCACTCGGCCGGGTCGCAGATGCCGTCGTCGGATAGGTCGTCCGGTCCCCAGACGCTGAACCACCAGTCGCGGCCGTATTCTTCGTCCACTTTGCGCATGGCGCGGCGGAAGTCCAGCGCCTCCACCAGCGATTCTTCCACCAGCGCCTGTCCGCCCGGCTGTTCCATCATCGCCGCCGCCACATCGCAACTGGCGATGATGGAGTATTGCGGGCTGGTGGAGGTGTGCATCAGATAGGCCTCGTTGAACCAGGCGGTGTCCAGCTGACGTTGTTCCGGGTCTTGCACCAGAATCTGCGAGGCCTGGCTGATGCCGGCCAGCAGCTTGTGCGTGGACTGGGTGGAGAAGATCAGGCTGTCCTTGCAGCGCGGCCGCCCTTCGCCGATGGCGTGGAAGTCTCCGTAGAAATCATGGAAGCCGGCGTGCGGCAGCCAGGCCTCGTCGAAGTGCAGGGTGTCGACCTCGCCGTCCAGCAGGTGCTTGATCTCCTCGACATTGTAGAGAATGCCGTCGTAGGTGGACTGAGTCAGCGTCAGGATACGCGGCTTGGTCTGCGGGTTCTTGGCCAGCGCGTCGCGGGCGAAGGGATTGGCCTGAATTTTCTTCTTGATATTGTCGAGCTGAAATTCGGATTTCGGAATCGGGCCGATGATGCCGTAGTGGTTGCGAGTCGGCATCAGGAACACCGGAATCGCCCCGGTCATCATGATGGCGTGCAGATTGGATTTGTGGCAGTTGCGGTCCACCAGCACGATGTCCCCGGCCGCCACGCAGCTGTGCCAGACGATCTTGTTGGAGGTAGAGGTGCCGTTGGTGACGAAGAACAGGTGGTCGGCGTTGAAGATGCGCGCGGCGTTGCGCTCGGAGGCGGCGATGGGGCCGGTGTGGTCCAGCAACTGGCCCAGTTCGTCCACCGCGTTGCAGACGTCGGCGCGCAGCATGTTTTCGCCGAAGAATTGGTGGAACATTTGGCCCACTGGGCTCTTCAGGAAGGCGACGCCGCCAGAGTGGCCGGGGCAGTGCCAGGAGTAAGAGCCGTCGTGGGCGTAGTCCACCAGCGCGCGGAAGAATGGTGGAGCCAGGCTATCCAGATAGCTTTTGGCTTCGCGGATGATGTGGCGGGCGACAAACTCCGGCGTGTCCTCGTGCATGTGGATGAAGCCGTGCAGCTCGCGCAGGATATCGTTGGGGATATGGCGCGCGGTGCGGGTTTCGCCGTACAGGTAGACAGGGATGTCCGGGTTGCGGCGGCGGATTTCCGCGACGAAGCCGTAGAGTTTGCCCAGCGCTTCCTGCGCCGCGTCTTCGGTGTGGAATTCCTCGTCGTCTATCGACAGGATGAAGCCGGCCGCGCGGCTTTGTTGCTGGGCGAAGGAGGTCAGATCGCCGTAGCTGGTGTAGCCGATCACGCTCATGCCTTCCGCCTCCATGGCGGCGGCGAGTTCGCGGATGCCGGAGCCGCTGGTGTTTTCCGAGCGGAAGTCCTCGTCGATGATTACGATGGGGAAATGAAAACGCATACCTGAGCCCTCAGTTGCTGTAACTCGGACACGCGCGGCGGGCGGGACGCGGGGAGGCCGCCGGTTCGCCGTAGGCGGATCCGGGGCCGCGGGCACCTGTAACCCTTTGCGGTGTCACTCGGTGCGCGTTGGGGCGCAGTTCTGTACGCACGGGCAGACGCGAGGTCCGCCGCCGCCATGGAGGCTGGCCTTGAGGCGCGAATAAAAACAGGGCGCTTTGCGCCGCGGTCCGTAGCTGGCACGCATCTCATTCAGTTTGCGCGCGCTTCACGTCTGCCGGCCTGGAGAACATCCCAAGAAAGCGCGCATTTTAGACCTTTTGCTTGTCATGTTGTTGCGCAGCAAAAACTTTTCCCAGAAAAAAGCGGCTGGCGGCGGCCTCTCGTGGGGCGGCGGGGATGTATTGAAGACCTCGACCTAGGTCAAGGATTTGTTTTTAATCGCATTTGTCCTGGGGCGCGCCATCTTGAGCGCTTGCCGGCGCAGCCGGCGGCGGCTGTTGTTTTTTGCCACGTCTGGCCCAGTACAAGCCCAAGGCCTTGGCGACGATGGCCCCGCCGCTGAGCAGTAGCAAAAAGAGCAAGGGTGCCGCCACCAGCCAGGGAAAGAAAGCGATCAGGCTGGCGAAGATCAGCAGGGCCATGCCTATGGTCAGGAAGGCGGACGCTTCGCTGGCGTCGACATTGCGGGTGCCGCGCACCACCACGTCCAGCGCGTCGCCAATCCGCGCCGCCTGCCGCGCGGCGGCGCTAGCGCCGCTGAGGGCGGCGGTATGCGGCGGCAGCTGCAGGCCGTGATAGTCCTTGGGGCGGGGCTTGGTCAGCGTCGGTCGGCGGCGTTGCCCGGCCAGAATCACCTCGGTGGCGTGGTCCAGATCCCGCAGGAATTGCTCGGCCAGCTTTTCCGCCAAAGTCTGGTCTTCCACCGCCACGTCCAGTTCTCGGTTGGCGAGCCAACTGGAGAGGTTGAGATTGGTGGAGCCGATACGCGCCCAACGTCCATCCGCCACCGCGGTCTTGGCGTGGATCATCGGGCCGTCCCATTCGAAAACGCGAACGCCGGCTTCAAGCAGCGGGCGGTATTGGGTGCGCGATACAGTGGCGATCCAGCCGATGTCGCTGGAACGCGGCACCAGCAAGCGGACATCGACGCCGTCGCGCGCGGCCTGTTTCAGCGCGGTCAGATACATGCTGGTGCCCATGAAATAGGCGTCGGTCAGCCACAAGGTGCGCCGGGCGAAGCAGGCGATCAGCAAATCCAGCCGCATCATTTGCGCGGTAGCCGGCGTGGTGGCGATCAGACGCGCCGCTACCCCGCCGCAGTTCTCCGCCGGCGGCGGGGTTAGCCATTCCGCGGGCAGCGGGCTGCCGCAGCTGGCCCAGCTGTCGGCGAAGGCGGCCAGAGCGTCGGCCGCCAGCGGTCCGCTGAATTTGACGCCGGTATCGCGCCAGGGCTCTTGGCCGCGCTCCGGGCGACCTTCCCAACTGGAACTGATACACAGGCCGGACACAAAGACGGTTCGGCGATCAATCACGATCAATTTGCGATGATTGCGGCCCAGCATGCTGAGGCCTGCGGTCAGCGATGGCGGATTGTAGGCGCGTAGTTCCGCTCCCGCGGCCTGCAGCGGGGTGAAGAAACTGCCCAGATGCGTTTTCCAGCTGCCCAGCCAGTCGTACAGCACGCAGACCTTCACTCCGGCGCGGGCCTGTTCAGTCAGTAGATCCCGGATTCGCAGGCCAAATGCGTCGTTGGCGAAGATATACATCTCTATGAATACCGATTCCCGGCTATCGGCGATGGCTTGTTCCCATGCCGGGAAATTTTCCACGCTGTCGTAGAGCAGTTCCAGGTGATTGCCGCCCACCAGCGGGGCGCCGGCGGAACGTGAAAACGCCTGCTCGGCCAAGTGGCGGATCAGCTCCTGATTGGCGGGATGGGGAGACAGGATGGGCATTATTATTGGCTATTGTTTGACAATATACTTGTTTTGATTGAAATGGCCATTTTGGATGTCCTTGACAAGGTAGCTTGACAGTCGTTTTATTGAACGTCCGCGTCACAAAATCACAATTAATCCGTCGTAAAAATACGATTTTTCGACATCGAAAAATTAAAAAACACGATGTAACATAATGATTTTTATAGTCTAATGCGGTGCACAAAAACCGGTTGCAGGGTCAAGCTCCTTGCCCTTAGAATCGAAACATTCGTTTCACATTATAAGCAGGACAAAGCTATGGACAGACAACGCTGGCTACAGGGCACCCTGTACCATCCGGACTTCGAACAAGACAGCTGCGGTTTCGGCTTGATCGCCCAGCTTGACGATAAACCCAGTCACTGGCTGGTGAATACCGCCATTTCCTCGCTGGCCAAGCTGACTCATCGCGGGGCTGTGGCCGCCGACGGCAAGTCCGGCGACGGCTGTGGTCTGCTGTTTCGCAAGCCGGACGGGTTTTTGCGCGAAGTCGCCGCGGAGGCCGGCTTGACGCTGAAGCCAGTGTACGCCGCAGGGCTGGTGTTCCACCATCCCGATCCGGAGCAGGGGGAGCGCAGCTTGCGGCGTCTGCGCGAGTTTCTGGAGTCTCAAGGCTTGGAGGTGGCGGGTTTCCGACAGGTTCCCACCGACAACAGCGCCTGTGGGGAGGCGGCCTTGGCATCTCTGCCCGCCATGGTCCAGGTCTTTGTTAACTGTCCATTCGGCATGGACGAATTAATGTTCCAGCGCCGTTTGTATATGGGTCGTCGCCAGGCTGAGAAAGCCAATAAGGCAGACGACCCGTTTTTTTATCTGCCGACTTTGTCGCCGCACACCCTGTCCTACAAAGGCTTGGTCACGCCGGAGAACCTGCCCAAATTTTTCCTGGATTTGAACGACTCCCGTTTCGAGTCCAGCCTGGCCGTGTTCCACCAGCGCTTCTCCACGAATACCTGGCCGCAATGGAAGCTGGCGCAGCCTTTCCGTTTTCTCGCTCACAACGGCGAAATCAACACTGTGCAGGGCAATCGTCATTGGGCGCGAGCGCGCGAGCGCATCATGGCATCTCCGCATCTGGACATGGACGCGGTGCGTCCCATCGTGCAGACCGACGGCTCCGACTCGATGTCGCTGGACAATATGCTGGAAGGCCTGCTGATGGGGGGCATTCCGCTGTTCCGCGCGCTGCGCCTGCTGGTGCCGCCGGCTTGGCAGAATGTCGATTCGACCGATAAGGATTTGCGCGCCTTTTACGAATTCAACTCCATGCATATGGAACCGTGGGACGGCCCGGCCGGCATCGTGCTCACCGACGGTCGCTACGCCGCCTGTATGTTGGATCGCAATGGCCTGCGGCCGGCGCGTTGGGTGCTGACACGCGACAATATCCTGACCATCGCCTCCGAAGTGGGGGTGTGGGACTACCAGCCCGAAAATGTGGTGCGCAAGGGCCGGGTCAAGCCGGGCCAGCTGTTCGCCGCGGACCTGGCCACCGGCGAGCTGTTGTTGCCGGAGGAGATCGACGCCCAGCTCAAGAGCGCCAAGCCGTATCGGCAATGGATTAAGGACAGCGCCAAATACCTGGAGCTGTCGATCGAGGACGATGCCGGAGTCGAGCCTTTGTCCAAGGACGAACTGGCGCGTTTGCAGAAGCTGTTCAATATCAGCTTTGAAGAGCGAGACCAAATCCTGCGTGTACTGGCCGAAGACGGCCAGGAGGCGGTGGGCTCAATGGGAGACGACACCCCGATGGCGGTGTTGAGCCGGAAAGTGCGCTCGCCGTTTGATTATCTGCGCCAGCAATTCGCCCAGGTGACCAACCCGCCTATCGACCCCATCCGCGAAGCGGTGGTGATGTCGCTGAATACGGTGTTTGGGCCGGAACGCAATATGTTCGAAGAGAGCGCCGAGCACGCCAAGCGGCTGGAAGTGCGCTCTCCGGTGCTGTCGCACGAGAAATTCACCCGCGTGACCACGCGGCCGGAGCCTTATCTGAAGGCGACGACTTTCGACCTGTGCTACGACCCCACCGAAACCGATTTGCGCCAGGCATTGGAAACGCTGACCCGGCATGTTGTGGATGCGGTCCGGGAGGGCACGGTCATCGTGGTGCTGTCCGACCGCCATGTGACGGCGCAACGCCTGCCCATCCCGGCCTTGTTCGCCACCGGCGCGGTGCATCACGCATTGATCGACAGTGGTTTGCGCTGCAAGACCAATATTCTGGTGGAAACCGGCACAGTGCGCGACGCGCACCAGATGGCCTGCATCATCGGCTACGGGGCCACCGCGGTCTATCCCTATCTGGCTTACCAGAGCATCATCGAGTTGGTACAGAGCGGCGAGGTCAAACTCAAGCTCAACGAAGCCTTGCAGCACTATCGCAAGGGCATCAACAAAGGTTTGCTCAAAGTACTGTCCAAGATGGGTATCTCCACCATCGCCTCCTATCGCGGCGCACAGCTGTTCGAAGCAGTGGGCATCCATGAAGAGGTGGTGGAGCTGTGCCTGAAGGGCACGGTGTCGCGAGTGTCCGGCGCGGGTTTTGCCGACTTCGAGGACGATCAACGAAAGCTGGCGCGTTTCGCCTTCAACCCGATGCGGCCGATCTCACAGGGCGGCTTGCTCAAGTACGTGCACGGCGAGGAATACCACGCTTACAACCCCGATGTGGTGACCTTGCTGCAAAAGGCGGTGCAGAACGACGACTACCAGGCCTATCAGCAGTACGCCGAGGCGGTGAACCAACGCCCGGTGGCGATGCTGCGAGATCTGATGCAGGTGCAGCCATTGGGCGAGCCCATCTCTATCGACGAAGTGGAGCCGGTGGAAGCCATCCTCAAGCGTTTCGACTCCGCGGGCATGTCCCTGGGCGCTTTGTCGCCGGAGGCGCATGAAGCGCTGGGGATCGCGATGAACCGCCTGGGCGGCCGCTCCAACTCTGGCGAAGGGGGCGAGGACGCCGCGCGTTACGGCACAGAGAAAATGTCCAAGATCAAGCAGGTGGCTTCGGGGCGCTTCGGCGTTACGCCGCATTACCTGGTCAATGCCGAAGTGCTGCAGATCAAAGTGGCGCAAGGCGCCAAGCCGGGCGAGGGCGGCCAGCTGCCGGGCGACAAGGTGTCCGGCCTGATTGCGCGGCTGCGCCATGCCAAGGAAGGCATCAGCCTGATCTCGCCGCCGCCGCATCATGACATCTACTCTATCGAAGACTTGGCGCAACTGATTTTCGACCTCAAGCAGGTCAATCCGTCCGCGCTGGTGTCGGTCAAGCTGGTGGCCGAGCCCGGCGTCGGAACCATCGCCGCCGGCGTGGCCAAGGCCTACGCTGACCTGATCACTATTTCCGGCTACGACGGCGGCACCGGCGCCTCGCCGCTGACCTCGGTCAAATACGCAGGCTCCCCATGGGAGCTGGGCTTGTCTGAGGCGCAGCAAGTGCTGCGCGCCAATGGCCTGCGGGGCCGGGTGCGGGTACAGACCGACGGCGGCTTGAAGACCGGCCTGGATGTGATCAAGGCGGCGATGATGGGCGCGGAAAGCTTTGGCTTCGGCACCGGCCCGATGGTGGCGCTGGGCTGCAAATACTTGCGCATCTGCCATCTGAACAACTGCGCCACCGGCGTGGCTACCCAGGAAATCAAGCTGCGCTCCAAATACTTCACCGGCTTGCCGGAAATGGTGATGAACTATTTCCTGTTCATCGCGCGTGAAACCCGCGAGTGGATGGCCAAGCTGGGCGTGCGCAATATGGAAGAGCTGATCGGTCGGATGGACTTGCTGAGCCTGGCGGCCGGAGATACCGACAAGCAGCAGAAGCTGGACCTGTCGCCCTTGTTGTCGCAAGGCCGGGTGCCGGACAGCGAGCCGCGTTTCTGCGTCAGCGCCAGCAACCCTTCCTTTGACAAGGGCGAATTGGCGGAAGCCATTCTGCAGGACGCCATATCCGCCATCCACAATAAGCAGATGCTGGAACTGAGCTACCCCATCGAGAACACCCACCGTTCCATCGGCGCGCGCTTGTCCGGCGAGATCGCCCGCGTTCACGGAGCCGCTGGCTTGCCGTTCGGCTGCCTCAAGATCAAGTTCAGCGGCAGTGCCGGGCAAAGCTTCGGCGTGTGGAACGCATCCGGCTTGCACCTGGAGCTGGAAGGCGACGCCAACGACTATGTAGGCAAAGGCATGGCCGGCGGCCGAGTGACCATCTATCCGCCCAAGGGCGCGGGATATCGGGCAGGCGAGTCCATCATCATTGGCAATACCTGTCTCTACGGGGCTACCGGTGGGCAATTGTTCGCCGCAGGCGTGGCGGGAGAGCGTTTCGGGGTGCGCAACTCCGGCGCGCTGGCCGTCATCGAAGGCGCCGGCGACCATTGCTGCGAATACATGACCGGCGGCACGGTCATCGTGCTCGGCGAAACCGGCTACAACTTTGGCGCCGGCATGACAGGCGGCTTCGCCTTCGTCTACGACCCGAATGAGAAATTCGCTTATCGCTACAACAACGAGCTGATCGATATCCACCTGATCAACGGCGAGGCCATGGGCATGTACCGCGCTTATCTATTGGAAAAGATCGCCAAGCACGTTGAATTGACCGGCTCCGAGACGGCCAAGGCGATGCTGGAGAACTTCGACGATTACGTCGATTACTTCTGGCTGATCAAACCCAAGGCGGCCAAGCTCGACAGCCTGCTCAAGGACTAAGAAGACGGCACGACTGAGCCGCGCGAGCGCGGCCTAGTCAAATCACCTCATTAAAAGCCCGGCCGCCTGTGAGCGGCGGGCCCAGCAAGACAGGAAACAACCATGAGCGATGTTTTCCAATTCATGAAGCTTGCACGCAACCCCGGCGACAAGGTCGACGCTTCGGTGCGCAAGATCGAATTCAAAGAAATCTACCAGCCCCTGCATAGCGTGGATGCGGCTGAGCAGGCTGGCCGCTGCTTATCCTGTGGCAACCCATATTGCGAATGGGAGTGCCCGGTGCACAACTACATCCCCAACTGGCTGAAGCTGGTGGAGGAAGGACGCTTGTTCGAGGCGGCGGAAATGTCGCACAAAACCAATAGCCTGCCGGAAATCTGCGGTAGGGTTTGCCCGCAAGACCGTCTGTGCGAAGGCGCATGTACCTTGAACCAAGGCGGCTTCGGCGCGGTCTCCATCGGCAGCATCGAAAAATATATCACTGATGAGGCCTTCAAGGCAGGGTGGCGTCCGGACATGTCCAAGGTGGTGTGGACGGATAAGAAAGTTGCTATTATCGGGGCCGGTCCTGCAGGCTTGGCCTGTGCTGACGTACTGGTTCGCAATGGCGTCAAGGCCGTTGTTTATGACCGTTACGAAGAAATCGGCGGGTTGTTGACCTTTGGTATTCCTGAATTCAAGCTGGAAAAGTCCGTGATCAAGCGGCGCCGCGAGATCATGGAAGGTATGGGAGTGGAGTTCGTGCTCAATACCGAGATCGGCAAAGATATCCAGATTGAAGAGTTGCTGGAACAATACGACGCTATCTTCATGGGTATGGGCGCTTATAAGTATATGAAAGGCGGCTTTCCTGGAGAGGATTTGCCTGGAGTGTTGGAGGCTTTGCCTTATTTGATCAATAATGTGCGCCAAGGCTTGGGGACGCTGCCGGTAGGCGAGTCCGTAATCTCTATGCAAGGTAAGCGAGTATTGGTGCTGGGTGGTGGCGACACGGCGATGGATTGCAACCGTACCGCGATACGTCAGGGCGCCAAAAGTGTGATCTGTGCCTACCGCCGCGATGAAGCGAATATGCCGGGTTCCAAGCGTGAGGTGGCGAATGCGAAGGAAGAGGGTGTTGACTTCCTCTGGAATCGCCAGCCCCTCTCTATAGAGCCGATGAAAAACGGTATCCTGGCCGTGAAATTGGCCGAAACCTACCTTGGAGAGTCCGATGCGAAAGGCCGCCGCAACGCAGAGATTGTACCGGGTAGTGAAGAAATCGTAGAATGCGACCATGTCATCATAGCCTTCGGCTTCCAGGCCGAAGCAGCTTCATGGTCGGAGAGGCAAGGCATAGCGGTTGCAGCGAACGGTCGCACCCTAGCGGCCGAGTATGGAGAGCACAAATATCAGACCAGCAACCCCAAAGTATTTGCCGGTGGAGACATGGTTCGTGGTGCAGATTTGGTGGTGCGGGCGGTGTTTGAGGGGAGGGAAGCTGCTGAGGGGCTCTTGGGTTGTCTCTGTCTTTAGATGGCGAGAACAGAGTGTTTGGGATAGGCACTGCTTTTACCATAAGCTTAGCTTCCAGTCACTCTTGCCTTGTGTTGTAGGTGAATTTTGAGAGAGTGTGTAGGAACGTGAGTGATTAATGGGTGTAGAAGTTGGCAGATTTGAGAGGTAAGCCTAACGATGCAGACCACTTGTCATGGTATTAGGTGCAAAGTACTAATTATTATCGAAATAAAGTGATTTTGAGTCGCGATTAATGTTATTGTATTCGGTTTTATAATTTTTGTTGTGGTGTGTTTAGAATGTTTCTCCATAATATGTTATGTCGAGGTGGTGCTCTGGGTGTTGTGGCCAGCCACTAAACACGGCTGCAGGAGTATGCCTATTTCTGGATGACGCATATCTTGCAAAAATATCCGGATGTCACTCAGTGCGAACTCTTTGGGAGCAGGGTACTAGTGGCTTGAATTACTGCCTTAAAGTGTAGGCTGAGAGGGGGTAAATACGAAAACCTTCTCCCACTCCTAAAGACAAGTTCGGGTGCATCGTATGGGCTTGCAATGAGCCAAATGGTAGTATAGGTCTGCCATTTTGCAGTAATTTTGTGACAAAAATGGATGAACTATGAGGCGCCAAAATCTGAAATTCAGGTGCTCAGGTTATAAATAAAAAGTCTTGGTTGAGAAGGAATTCAAAAGCGCATGATTAGTGTTACTCCTGTAATTCTTTGTGGCGGCTCCGGGACGCGCTTGTGGCCGTTGTCTCGAACCGGCTTCCCCAAACAATTTCTGTGTCTGACAGGTAACGAAAGCCTGTTTCAGCAAGCTGCTCAACGCTTATCAGGTTTGGGTAATGCTGATATGCAGTTTGCCTCACCGTTGATCGTGACTGGCGAGGATCATCGCTTTCTGGCCGCGGAGCAATTGCGAGAAATTGGTATTGAGTTGGGCTGCGCTTTGCTAGAGCCGACCGGCCGCAATACCGCACCTGCGCTCACCTTGGCGGCACTGGCGGCAACGGAAGAGGGGCGTGACCCAGTTCTTGTGGTGACTTCTGCCGATCAGACAGTAAGCGATTCTGGAGCGTTCGCCGTGGCGACGCATGCAGCGATTAAAGAAGCGGCAAACGGTACGATTGTGATCTTGGGGGTGACACCTGACCGTCCAGAAACGGGCTATGGCTATATCCAGACCGACAGTGCAACTGTTGGTATCAAGACTCAGACGGTCCGGCGATTTGTCGAAAAGCCTGATGAAAACACCGCCAAGATCTACCTAGAAGAGGGAGGGTATTTCTGGAATGCGGGCATGTTTGTGCTGAAAGCCTCCACATGGTTGCAAGCACTTGAAACATTCCGTCCAGATATCTTGGCCGTGACACGCTCAGCCTGGGCTAAACGATCAATTGATGAGCAATTCGTTAGGCCCGATAAAAGCGAGTTCGCGGCTATTCCCGCCGAATCTGTTGATTACGCAGTGATAGAGCACTGCCCGGGTAGTCGCTTTTCTATCAAGATGGTGCCGCTGGATGCCGGCTGGAGTGACCTGGGGGCCTGGGATGCCGTTTGGAAGGTGCTGCCAAAAGATGAAAGAGGCAATGCATACATTGGTGATGTGTTGACCACAGGCAGCCGCAATACGCTTGTCCATGCCACCAGCCGACTGGTGAGTCTGGTTGGTGTAGAGGATATTATCGTCATAGAAACCCCCGACGCTGTTCTGGTTGTGAACAAATCATGCAGCCAGGATGTTAAGCACATCGTAAATGGACTTCAGAAGCAAAGCCGCGAAGAGCATACCCTCCATCGCAAAGTCCACCGCCCTTGGGGGTGGTACGACAGTATCGACGAAGGTGTCCGCTTTAAGGTCAAACGGATTCAGGTCAAGCCAAAAGCTAGTCTGAGCTTGCAAAAACACCACCACAGGGCAGAGCACTGGATCGTTGTTAAAGGGACTGCTGAGATAACTAATGGCGAAAAAATAACCCTCTTGACCGAAAATCAGTCAACTTACATTCCTCTTGGTGAGATCCACCGGTTGTCCAATCCTGGGACGGTTCCGTTAGAGATTATTGAAGTGCAGTCGGGGGGGTATTTGGGGGAGGATGACATTGTTCGATTTGAAGATAGTTATGGGAGAGTTATTTAAATGAAAACCCAAAAATGTATTGGTGGAGCAAGCTAAAGCCGTGGCAATTGCTAAACTAGCAGACGGGCGTCAATTTCAAGTAAATGAGAATGCCTCCATATTGGATGCGGCAGCAGCTTCTGGAATCAAGCTTCCTTACAGTTGTCGGACGGGGCGTTGTAGCACTTGTAAGGCAAAGGTGCTGAATGGGTCGACATACCCACTGTTGGATGAGGTGGGGCTGACCTCTACGGAGCTGAATGAAGGGTGGGTTTTAACCTGCTCACGATCCATTCAATCGGACGTTGAACTCGACGTGGAAGATCTTGGTAATGTTGCGATCCCCATACCCAAGACCCTGCCTTGTCGCATATCTTTTCTGGAACACATTGCCATAGATGTAATCAAGGTAGTGTTACGTCTTCCGCCGACAGCTAATTTTGAATTTATTCCCGGTCAGTATATTGATGTCATTGGTGTTGGTGGCGTGCGTCGGAGTTATTCCTTGGCGAATTCCCACTGTGCTGAAAAGACACTTGAGCTCCATATTCGCAAGGTTGGTGGAGGGGCGATGAGTGAGTACTGGTTCAATAAGGCCAAAGTTGACGATCTTCTGCGTATCAATGGTCCGCTTGGTACTTTTTGGTTACGAGACACCGCGAATATTGACTTGTTCTTCCTCGCAACGGGTACTGGGATTGCCCCGGTCAAGTCTATGTTGGAATCCATCGCGCACTTGCCGGTTGAGAAAAAACCCAGTTCGGTAACCGTACTGTGGGGTGGTCGCCAGCCTGGTGACTTTTATCTTGATGTGTCCAACATTGTGCCCGGGTACAACTATATCCCGGTTCAGTCTCGTGCGCATAAAAACTGGGCAGGTGAGACGGGCTATGTACAGCATGTGATGCTCAATTTGGTGTCTGATTGGAAAAATGCGTTTGTCTACGCCTGTGGATCGGATGCCATGATTCATAGCGCAAGAAAAATACTCACAGAAGCTGGCTTGCCTGCCAAGCAGTTCTACTCCGATGCTTTTGTGTGCTCGGCAAGCAATTGATTGAATATCGAATAGAAAGGATCGAAATGAAAGCAGTGATTCTTGCAGGGGGACTCGGTACGCGACTGAGTGAAGAGACGTCAGTTCGTCCCAAGCCGATGGTAGAAGTAGGGGGCAAGCCGATTCTTTGGCACATCATGAAGATGTACTCTTACCACGGAATTAACGATTTCATTATTTGTTGTGGTTATAAAGGCTATTTCATCAAGGAGTATTTTGCGAACTACTTCTTGCACATGTCGGATGTGACGTTCGATATGCAAGCTAACAGTATGGATGTTCATGAAAAGCGTGCCGAACCCTGGAAGGTGACACTGGTTGATACCGGGGATGACTCTATGACAGGTGGTCGCCTCGGTCGGGTCGCGGATTATGTTAAAAATGAAGAAGCTTTCTGCTTAACTTATGGTGATGGCGTCAGCGATATTGATATTTCAGCAACCATTGAATTCCATCGCCAGCATGGAAAAGCCGCAACATTAACGGCCACCTATCCGCCGGGACGGTTTGGTGCGCTGGATATTCAGAGTCATCAAGTCATGAGCTTCAAGGAAAAGCCGAAGGGTGATGGTGCAATGATTAATGGGGGATTCTTTGTTCTGAGTCCTAAAGTGCTGGAATATATCAAAGGCGATAGCACCGTCTGGGAACAGGAGCCGTTGATGCGGCTGGCTGAGGATGGGCAACTGATGGCCTATGAGCACCAAGGTTTCTGGCAGCCTATGGATACGTTGAGAGACAAGCACTTGCTGGAAGAGCTGTGGATGAGTGGCAAGGCTCCCTGGAAAAAATGGGGTTCGAAGTGATACCGCAGCAGACCAGGCCGGAGTTTTGGCGTAACAAACGCGTACTGTTGACGGGACATACCGGCTTTAAAGGAAGCTGGCTCTCTCTCTGGCTTCAGGATATGGGAGCTGAATTGCGAGGCATCGCGCTTCAGCCGCCCACGACACCCGCACTGTTTGATGTAGCCCGAGTGGCTGAGGGTATGAATCATCAGGTCGCAGATATCCGCGACTATGAAAAAATCTGTGCGTTAGTTGTAGACTTTCAACCCGAAATTCTGATCCATATGGCAGCACAGCCTTTGGTTCGTCTATCGTATCAACTACCTGTTGAAACCTATGCCACAAATGTCATGGGTACCGTGCATGTTTTAGAGGCCGCACGCAAGGCAGGCAGTGTTCGCGCAATCGTCAATGTCACCACTGACAAATGCTACGAGAATAAGGAATGGCTCTGGGGCTATCGAGAAGATGAGCCGATGGGGGGGTATGACCCGTATTCGAATAGCAAGGGTTGTGCGGAACTGGTGAGTAGTGCGTATCGCAAGTCCTTTCTCAAGAATGAAGGCATTGCCATGGCAACGGCGCGAGCAGGTAATGTCATTGGCGGCGGTGATTGGGCACTGGATAGACTTGTGCCTGACATTCTTCGTGCTTTGGAAAAACAGCAACCCGTTCAAATTCGCAATCCGCACGCTATCCGTCCTTGGCAGCATGTGCTGGAGCCGCTGTCGGGCTACCTCCTGCTGGCGGAGCGGCTGTACGAAAATGGTCAAGCCGATGCAGAGGGCTGGAACTTCGGTCCCTGCGATGAAGATGCACGCCCCGTTCAATGGATCGTAGAGCAACTCTGCGAAACTTGGGGACAGGGCGCGACATGGTCTTTACAGGAGGGGGATCACCCACATGAGGCCAGCTACCTTAAGTTGGATATTTCCAAAGCACGGCAACGCCTGAGTTGGTCGCCACGATGGTCGTTGCAAACAGCGCTTTCCCGCATTACTGACTGGCATCAGGCCTGGTTGTCCGGCGCAGATATGCGCGCTTGTTGCCTTGAACAAATTACACAATATCAGAGTCAAAAATGAGTACAGTTTCTGCCGTTAATTTCCAGCCGCAACTCGATAAACTCCGCTCGCAAATTAGCGAACTAGTGCAGCAGTACGCTGAAATCGCCCACGCGCCCAAGCCCTTTGTAGCCGGCGAAAGTGTAGTTCCGGTTTCGGGTAAGGTCATCGGTGTTAAAGAACTACAGTTGATGGTGGATGCCTCACTTGATGGCTGGCTGACGACGGGCCGCTTCAATGCCATGTTTGAAGAGCGGCTGGCGAAGTTTCTGGGAGTGAAGTATCTGATTACCGTGAACTCCGGTTCCTCTGCTAACCTGGTGGCATTCTCTACACTGACCAGCCCCAAGTTGGGTGATCGCGCCATCAAACAGGGAGATGAAGTCATCGGTGTGGCAGCCGGTTTCCCTACGACGGTTAACCCCATCCTCCAGTTTGGCGCCGTCCCGGTGTTCGTTGATGTGGATCTCGCCACGCATAACATCGACGCTAGCAAGATTGAAGCTGCTATCACTCCAAAGACCAAAGCCATTATGCTGGCCCATAGCTTGGGCAACCCATTCAATCTGGAAGTGGTGACAGCACTGTGCAAGAAATACAATCTCTGGCTGGTGGAAGATTGCTGTGATGCCTTGGGCGCAACCTACAATGGCCAGTTGGTCGGCACCTTTGGTGACATCGCGACACTGAGCTTCTACCCGGCGCACCATATCACGATGGGTGAGGGTGGTGCCGTTTTTACCAACAACGCCGATCTCAAGCTGATTGCAGAGTCTTTCCGCGATTGGGGTCGAGACTGCTACTGCGCTCCTGGCAAAGACAATACCTGCGATAAGCGATTCTGCTGGACGAAAAAAGACTTGGGAGGCGATCTGCCGGACGGCTATGACCACAAGTACACCTACAGTCACCTGGGCTACAACCTGAAGATCTCAGACATGCAGGCAGCCTGCGCTTTGGCGCAGATGGATCGTGTCGAGGAATTCATTGCCAAGCGCCGCGCCAACTTTACTTATCTGAAGAGCCGTCTGGCCAGTGTCGAGCAGTTTCTGCACCTGCCGGAAGCGACTCCAAATAGTGAGCCGTCTTGGTTTGGCTTTCCATTGATTGTTAAGGATAGTGCTGGTGTAAAGCGAGCCGATTTGATCAACTTCCTAGAGGAAAACAAAATCGGTACGCGTTTGCTGTTTGCAGGCAATCTGACGAAGCAACCTTATATGTCAGGCCGTAATTTCCGTGTCAGTGGTGATTTGACTAATACCGATGTTGTGATGAATCAAACTTTTTGGCTGGGTACTTTCCCTGGATTGGGCCAGGAGCAGCTGGATTACATTGTGGGCAAGTTGGAAGAGTTTTTTGGGCTGAATTTTTGAAGACACGGGGATAACATGAGCCTGCGTTTACAGATGACGAATCCGCTAAAGGCTAAGCTGGCCGATGGCAAGCCGATAATCGGGATCTGGTCGATCATCCCCTCGCCGGTTGTGGCAGAGATCATGGGCTTGAGTGGTCTTGATTTTGTGATCTTGGACATGGAACACGGGATCTTCGATCTGACCTCGTTAGATGCGTGTGTGCGTGCTGTCGAAGGTGCTGGGTCCGCACCACTGGTGCGGATTCCGGGGTTGAATGCGTCCGCAGCGCAATGGGCATTGGATCTTGGTTCGCATGGGATTGTTGTGCCACAGATTCGTGATGTTAAAGATGCAGAGGCTGTCGTGGGTATGGCGAAGTACGCCCCAGCTGGGGTACGAGGGTACAACCCATTTACGCGCGCTGCGAATTATGCAAATCCAGCCGACAATCGTTCGGGCAAGCTCGATAACGGTTTTTCGTTGACTACCGTGATCATCGAGTCTTGTAGCGCCCTCATGGACCTTGAAGAAATTTGCGCGACTCCGGGCATTGATGTTGTCTATATGGGTATCTACGACTTGGCTGTCACGTTGGGGTGCGATGGGGATACCCGACATCCTAAAGTTGTACAGATTGTTGAAGAGGCTATCGCGCGCATACGTGCGGCCGGCAAGGCAGCAGGGATGATGGTACGCAGTGAGGCTGACATCGAGCGTGCCCTGAGCTTGGGGGCTAATGTCCTAGTTTACGGCGTTGATACCTTTCTCATCCGACAAGCTATTGAGGAGGGGGCAGCTTCCTTAGTTCGAGCTATCCGCAACCGGGAGGCATCTGCTGCGAGTATTTCCCTGAGAGACCCAACATGACAATACGAGTTGCTGATTACATCGCTGATTATCTGCTTCAGCAGGGTGTGCACAAGGTTTTCATGCTCAATGGTGGCATGATGATGCATTTGGTGGATACCCTTGGACGACCGGGCGGACTTGAGTATATGGCTCAGCACCATGAGCAAGCTAGTGCGATGGCCGCCGACGGTTATGCGCGGCGGAGTGGTCATTTGGGTGTCTGCTATGCCACCAGCGGGCCGGGCGCGACTAACCTCGTCACCGGCATTGCTGGTGCGTGGCAGGACAGTACCCCGATACTGTTCCTGACCGGTCAGAGCAAGAGCACCCAGACTATCCAGCATTCCAGTATCGACGACTTGCGCCAGTTCGGAACTTTTGAGGTGGATATTGTGCCGATTGTCCGATCCCTAACCAAGTATGCCGTGATGGTGCAGGATCCCAAAACCATCCGATACCACCTTGAGAAGGCTTTGTTCTTGGCTACTAGTGGTCGGCCAGGGCCGGTATTACTGGATCTACCATTAGACATCCAGGGTGCGCAGATTGAACCAGACGAACTGGAGAGCTTCGTTCCTGAGAAGGAAGTTGCAGCAACGGTAACGCCAGATCAGATGGCAGAACTGTTACTCTTGCTCGGGAGAGCAAAGAGACCACTGATTCTCGCGGGACATGGTGTCCGTTGTGCTGGTGCCGTTGGTACATTTCGACGTTTAGTGGATCGACTAGATATTCCGGTGGTAACTACCCAGCTAGGCAAGGACATATTGCCCTATGAGCATTCTTGCTTTGTTGGCCACCCTGGACCTAAGGGTGACCGCCCTGGCAACTTTGCGATCCAGACGGCGGACCTGATCCTGAGTATCGGTAGCAGCTTGCACGCGCAGACCACAGGATGGGAACTCGAACTGTTCGCACCCAGTGCGGTTAAGGTTCAGGTTGAACTGGATGCGGCAATATTGGCTCGTGAGCAAGTGGGCGTAAACTTGAAGATCCAGGCTGGCGCAAGAGAGTTTATTGATGCGCTGTATATGCAGCCGCTGCAGCTCAAGGTGAATAAGGAGTGGCGTAAATGTTGTGCGTCGTGGAAGGAGCGTTTTTCAGTAGCCAACGAACCGCATGAAAAGGCTGAGCGAGCGATAAATTTTTATGAGTTTGTCGAAGTACTTAGCCAGCATCTCGGTGAAGGAGCCTGCGTCGTAACCGATGCAGGCTCTGCATTCTATGTCATGGGCCAGGCACTGAGGCTGAAGCAGGGACAGCGGTTCATCTCCTCAGGTTCACTGGGCGCGATGGGCTTCGCCCTACCCGCAGCCAATGGTGCGGCTGCGACTGGGTTGCCAGGCACCACGGTTTGCGTCACCGGCGACGGCTCACTTATGACCAATCTTCACGAGCTTGCGACGATGAAAGAGTACAATCTGGATCTCAAGCTGTTCGTTGTCAACAACGATGGCTATGTCTCGATGCGTAACACGCAACGTGAGTTCTGCGCTGGCCATTACGTTGGCGCGGATTCGGATAGTGGTGTGTTTATTCCTTCGATACGCGCGCTGACGGAGTCCTTCGAACTGCCCTATGTGTGCTGCGAGACCTCTGATGATCTTCATGAACAGGTCCGCAAGACCCTTGCGATCGATGGTCCTGTGGTCTGTGAGATCGTAGCGATGCGTAACCAGAAAATAATCCCTACCGTCGTCTCGGTTAAGTTGCCAGACGGTCGTATGCGTTCCTCGCCACTGCATAATATGTTCCCGCATCTCTCAGAAGAAGCTCTGCAACAAGAGCTTGCTCGCGCTACTGCTGAAGGAGTGGCATTGTGCGGAAAAAGGGGCATCCTATGAGTTCAATCGCCATCATCGGAGCGAGCAGTCAGATTGCCAAGGATCTGATCCTATCGTTCGTAAAGCAGGGGCGCACCAGTCTATTACTGTACGCCCGCAATCTGTCGGATACGGCAGCATGGATGAAGGCTCAGGGGGTGGAGGATGCTTGTTCCCTGCACACTTATGACCGTTATGGCGAGGTGCCGCACGATGTTGTCATTAATTTCGTTGGTGTTGGTGACCCGCGTCGTGCCGCCGAGATGGGGGCGTCAATTTTCGGAATCACCAGTCAGTTCGACGACATGATTTTGGCTGGATTGGAAAAGCATCCACAACGTCGCTACCTGTTCCTCTCAAGTGGTGCTGTTTACGGTAATAGCTTCGCCGAGCCGGTCCGTGACTCCACAGAGGCGCACATTTCGATCAATCAGATCACACCACAGGAGTACTATGCGACGGCCAAGTTGCATGCGGAAGTGCGCCATCGTGCGCTGACCAATCAGGCGATTGTTGACCTACGTGTCTTTAATTATTTCAGCCGTACACAGGATTTGTCCGCGCGATTCTTCGTCACTGACCTGTTGCGCGCAATCCGTACCGGTGAAACGGTTCGCGTGACCTCTGACTTCATGGTGCGTGATTATTTGCACCCGGCAGACTTCCATCAACTGGTTGAACGTGTGCTAGAGGCTCCGCCTGCCAATACTGGGATTGACTGTTACACTGCTGCGCCAGTGGACAAACCAGCGCTGCTTCAGGCGCTGAACGAGCGTTTCGGGCTGCGCTACGAAATCGCACCTCCGTCTAGTGGTGTGGCGATCAACGCTACCGGAGCGAAACCTCATTACTACTCATTGAGCCGGAAGGCTGAAATTTTTGGATATGTTCCAGCGTACTGCTCACTTTCCGGTGTGCTCGAAGAGGCAGCCGCGTTACTTGCCTGAGCTCATTCTTTTGTAACGGAAACTACAATGGCAAAACAAAAACTCCGGGTCGCCATCTTGGGCACCGGCAACATCGGCACAGATTTGCTGATCAAGGCAATGCGTTCGGACGCATTGGAATGCGTACTCTTTGTTGGACGTAATCTACGTTCCGATGGAATGCAAAAGGCGAGTCAGTTGGGGGTGGCGATTTCAGATCGAGGCCTGGATGCTATTATCCAGCGTGCTGACGATATTGACATCGTGTTCGATGCAACCTCGGCAGCAGCACATATGGAGCATTGGCCCGTGTTAAAAAAACTCGGGAAGGTCGTCATGGATATGACGCCAGCCAAGTTAGGTGAGCTGTGTGTGCCAGCGATTAATGCCGAGCAGATCATCGACAGCCGCGCGCAGAATATCAATATGATCACTTGTGGTGGGCAGGCGTCGGTGCCGATAGCTAATGCGATTGCAGCAGTGCAGGATGATATCGAGTACATTGAGGTCGTCTCCAGCATTGCTTCTCGCAGTGCAGGTCCTGCTACACGTGCCAATTTGGACGAGTATATCGAGACAACAGAACAAGCTCTGGTCAAGTTTAGCCGTGCACGTCAGACCAAGGCAATTTTGATCCTGAATCCGGCGCATCCTCCCATCGATATGCAGACCACGATTTATGCGAAAATATCTAACCCTGATTTGACTGCAATCCGGGCTTCGGTTGATGAGATGATGAAACGTATTACGCAGTATGTGCCCGGTTACCAGTTGATTGTCCCTCCCACGCTTGAGGGTGGCAAGATCATGACCACGGTCAAAGTGCTGGGTAATGGTGATTATTTACCTCGTTATGCAGGTAACCTGGACATTATCAACTGCGCGGCTATTGGTATTGCTGAACGTATCGCGCGCCAACGCTGGGAGTAAGTAGCATGAGTAAGAAAATATTGATCAGCGACCCGACGTTGCGCGATGGCAACCACGCTGTACGTCACCAGATCTCACAAGAACAGTTTGCGACATATTGCTCTGCAGCCAATGCCGCCGGTGTTCCAATTGTCGAGGTCGGGCACGGCAACGGACTCGGAGCCTCATCAATGCTGGTTGGTGAGTGTGCTCTGAGCGATGAAATCATTCTGAAAACCGCACGTGAGCATCTTACACGCTCCAAGATGGCTGTTCACGCGATCCCTGGCTTTTGCACGATCCATCGCCATGTAACCATGGCGATGGATTTGGGTGTGGATGTCTTCCGTATTGCCTCTCATTGCACCGAGGCGGACATCACCCAGCGTCACATTGAATATGTGCGTAAGCACGGTAAGGAAGTCTACGGTGTGCTGATGATGAGTCACATGGCTTCGCCAGAAACCTTGGCGGATGAGGCCCGAAAAATGGAAGCCTATGGTGCAGAAGGGCTAATTATTATGGATTCAGCAGGAGCGTACCTCCCTGGTGACGTGACACGCCGTATTTCAACATTGGTGGATGCTTTAAACATTCCGGTAGGCTTCCATGCGCACAATAACCTAGGTATGGGCATCGCGAATTCGGTCGCTGCTGTGGAGGCCGGGGCAACCATTATCGACGGTAGTGCACGTGGTTTTGGAGCGGGGGCCGGTAATGCCCAACTTGAAGTGCTTGTGGCAGTGTTCCAGAAAATGGGATTCGAGACAGGCATCGATCTATATAAAATGCTTGATGCAGCGGATCTAGCCGAGAAGACGATGGTGAAGTCGATGCCTTACATTTCATCGACCAGCATTGCCAGTGGTATGTCGGGCGTCTTCTCGGGGTTCATTAAACAGGTCAACAGTATCGGAGCCGAGCATGGTGTCGATCCGCGTGACATCTTTTTCGAGTTGGGCCGCCGCAAAGCCGTGGCCGGCCAAGAGAGCTTGATTCTTGAAGTGGCGCTGGCGCTCAAAGAAGTGCAGTCGAGCATGCAGGAGAATGGCGATGAATGACGATGTTTTACAACAGAGTATACGTGAGGATTGCTTGGTATCTCTGCAGCTCCAGGAGGGCTTGGCTGCGCGCTTGGCCGAGCATAGAATTGCCGTTATAGGAGGGACTGGCTTTATTGGCACGTGGATCGCTGAGACCGTGGCTGCATTGAACGACAAGTTGGGTGACCGAATTCGTGTAGATTTGCTTGGCCGTTCGGCGACAGCCTGGAAGCTAGATCATCCCCACTTGGCCAGCCGAAAGGATGTGCGAGTACAGGCCATAGATGTGCGCTCCTCCTTTGAGCTTCCTCGGGATACGACGTTGGTGCTGTTTGCGGCTGGTATTGCCGATCCTCGCGTACATGCATCCGAACCGCTACGGGTCCACGAGACTGCGCTACATGGCATGGCATACTCATTGGCTGCCTCCGCGCGCTTGGAGCTATTGCAGCGCTTCGTGAACATCAGCTCTGGCTTGGTGTTGGGTACACAGATGCAGAATCTCGCCATGAGTGAGGAAAATATCGGGGTTTTGGATTTCACCCGCGCACATAACGTATATGCGGAGGTGAGGCGCGCCGCCGAAAATTTGGTGAGCATCTACGCTAGTCAGTATCGTATTCCCGTTAGCACTGCCCGTGCTTTTACCTTCCTTGGCCCGTATCAGTCATTAGATGCGCCTTGGGCGGTCAATAATTTCATACGCGATGCGCTTTCTGGTAATGATATTCGTCTTCATGGGGATGGGGCCACTCGTCGTAGCTATCTTTATGGAAGCGACGCAGCATGTTGGCTTTTGCGGATGTTAGTTGATGGCCAAGATGGAGAGATCTACAACCTCGGTGCTGCTCGGCCTACCAGTCACGCTGTAGTTGCGGAGATGGTGGCCGCTCGTACTGTGCCAACTCCGTCACTTGTTTACAAGAGCCAACCCACTGCTAATGCCCGCTGTCACGACTTCTTTCCTGACTTAGGTCACGTGCAAGCGAAACTGGGTTTGAAGGAGGCTTTCGATGTAGAGGAGGCCCTTGAGCGTGCGATGCTGTGGCATGCCCGTCGTTTGGGGGTGATTCGTCGACTGCGTCATTAACACAATGAGATTGGCTGCTTGACTTCGAGATTTGATGGACTGAACTGAGAATTCAGCATGGAGCCTTCGGAGCTGACAAAAAGTGACCAATTTGAATTGGATAGAATCCACGGAGGTGGCTGACTGTGTTGCATCATCGCCCCTACCAGCTGGTGGCAAGGTCAAAGTGTACTTTAATTTTCCTAAAGTATTGCCGCGACCTTTTCGAATCAGCCGGCCCGTCGGCTGTGTTGTAAGCTTGTGAATGAGAGTCTTGTTGTCAAGGCAATGAGCTAAATGGTTGCATTTCTACTGTTTTCCTTGCCATTTTTTCTTAATCTTCATTAAATTTCACGAAAAATATATTGAAGTAATCCTTTTGACCTTTTTTGATTTTCGTTCCGAGTATAGGGCTGTTAAAGGGAGGCAGATTATCGAGGTGCTTGCAGGGTTAATAACACCCGCATAAAAATTATTTAGATGCTAAAGTGTTGGGACTGTTGGAGCTACTGGCTCATGTGAAACTACTTAAGATGAAAAAAACTACATTCATGGAACGTGCGATGGTGGTGCTGCACGTAGATGCTCAAATTATCACAACGCTTATTTTTAGATTCTGGGGGGTGCTTTCGGGAGGAGTTACCCTTATCTTGATCCCGCTTTTTATGGGACCAGTGGAGCAGGGATATTACTTTACCTTCGCAAGTATTCTCGCACTTCAAGTATTCTTTGAACTAGGTTTCGGGCAGGTGATCATCCAGTTTGTTGCACATGAGGAGGCTGTGATTGAGCGGGAAGGTGGCATGGTCACACCGTCCGGACAGGCTTTTTATCGATTGCACACACTGGCAAATACGCTCAAAAAATGGTATTGGATAGCGAGTATTCTATTTTTTTTATGTGTAAATGTTGTCGGTGTTTGTTTTTTTCAAGATAGTGAGCTACGGTGGCACAACTGGCTTTTCCCCTGGATGTTGCTTTGTCTGTCTACGGCGTACAATCTGGGGTTAAGTTGGAGGCTATCATTTCTTGAGGGTTTCGGGCTAGTTAAAGAAATTGGTATTTTGCGGCTTTGTCAATCATCGATCGGATTTGTACTGATGTGGGTGCTGTTGGTTACAGGATTCCAACTGTGGATTGTAGCTGCAGTACCTACCATAGCCGCATTTTGCACCACGATATGGCTGGCACGTTCAGAGATTGCTAAGATACTGGGAACGATCGAAAACGCAAAAGGAGTCGCCAGGGTGCCTGGTATTTGGTTCAAAGAGATACTTCCGTTCCAGTGGAAAATTGCTGTTAGCTGGATCAGTGGCTTTTTCATCTTTCAACTTTTCACTCCAATTATTTTTAAGAACTACGGTGCAGTCGAATCGGGAAGAGTCGGGTTGGCCATTACAGTATTCAACTCTGTCACGACTGTTTCGATTGCTTGGGTGTCAGCAAAAGTCCCCGCTATAGCGCGGTTATTGGCGCTTGGTGCTCGCCATGAGGCAAGCAGGATGTTTAAGAGGCTAGCTCAGGTATCTGTCAGCTTCTCTCTTGTAGCGGCTGTGGCAGTTGTGTTGGGGGCGGAATTGGCGAGTACATGGAGCACTCGTATCCATGATAGGTTGCCTGAATTGAGTGTTATGATCGCTCTTGCTTGCGCATCGGTGGCAAATTGTTTCGTTATTTCTTGTGCATTGTTCATGCGTGCGCACAAAGAGGAACCGATGTTGCTTCAATCTGTTGTAATGGCATGTGTAGTGCTTGTTGCGGTTTTGTTGTCTGTGCCGTATGGGATAGGGGAGATTATGTGGAGCTATTCTGCCCTCTGCATTTTTCTCAGCGTACCTTGGACACTTTTCATTGTTAGAGAACGGTACTTTTTGCGCTCAGTACCTATGTAGGCTTGTATGATCATCTTAAACATTATCTTCCCGACGCACAACCGTGCGAATTATTTGAGGCGGGCCGTTAGATCAGTTGCCTTGCAAATGGCAATACTACCAACTGATATAAAGGTTGATCTTACTATCTACGACAATGCAAGCACAGACTCAACGCCTGAAATTTGTGCCGAGCTCATCAAAGAATTTCCGCTTATTAAACTTATACGGCATAGCACAAATATCGGTGGTGATCCCAATATCCATCAAGCGCTACGCAGCAGTACTGGCGACTATGTTTGGGTATTTGGAGACGATGACTATGTACGTGAGGGGGCTCTGAAGTTTGTATGCGAAGCCTTGTGTGATCATCGTCCAGCTTTCTTAAGAATGCAGGGCTTGGAAGAGCGCTATCTTGAGGGAATGCCGCTGGCTCCAGCGGTTATACCGGACAGTCTTTTCGCTGAACCCGTTAAAAAATGCTACTCAAGCCATGATGAAATTCTTTCTGCATATGGATTGGGTCTTGGAAACTTTACAAAAACAATATTTTCTAGAGAGTTTATTCGAAAGTACTACCGTGAAGTTAATCCCGTGCTTTTTGCTTCGGGATACTCGCAACTCGCTTGGATCTATGAAGGGTTACGCACCGACTTTGCTGACTTGCTCGAGTTGGATGAACAGATAGTGGTGATCCGGATTGAATTGTCGCCAAGAGGGCTTGACTCTTCACGAGTGCGGGCGGGACTCTCAATTTTACGAAATTATCTTATCGAGAATGACTATTCCCTGAGATTAGTTGACCGGCTTATCAAAGGCCAGAACAATGCTATTGTTCTTGGTGAAATAAAAACTAGAAAAATGACAGGTTGGAAGCAGGGTACGGGTATTTTAGGCCAACTTTGGAAGTTGAACGGCCCAAAAGCCAAAGTCAAATGCATAGGATTCTATTTGCTGCCTGCTGCAATCATGAAGAAAATGTGGCTAGCGAGGAAATCATGAAAAAGTTACTGTCGATTAACATTCCTACCTTTAATCGAGCAGGGTATCTCCAAGTGCTATTTGATTCTATGGATCAGGAAATACGTGAATTCGTCGAGTTGATTGAAATTAATATCATCGATAATTGTAGTTCCGATGAAACAAGCACCGTCGCCAAAAACCTTTGTCAACGATACGCCTGTGTCAACTACGAATGTAACACTGAAAATATTGGTCCCATTGCAAATATCCACAAGGCCCATCTCGCCGGTGTAGGGAAGTACTTGTGGGTCATGGGCGACGATGACTATTTTGCTGAAGGTGGTTTCAGGAAAGTGATTCAGGCTCTCCAGCGCCAACCAGCAGCTGTGCTTTTGAGTTACTCGCGAGTTCGACCGGATGGTGTCAAGATCAACGACGTCACTATTGGTGGTGATGACAGAACTATATTCTTCGGAAAAGATTCAGGAATAGTTCAGCTGTTAGACCCTCTTGTCGGTTTTATTTCCGCAAACATCGTCGATCGCACATTTGTCGATCAAATCTCACCTGATGAGTTTGTCGAGCTTGATCAAATCGGCGAGTTGGCTCACGCCCTGTTGATGTATAAAGCAATTGCGTCCGGTCGCGCCATTCAATATTTGGCAGGACAGCCTTTGATTCAAACAGCTGATAATGGATATTTGCAGCATGACTATTGGATTCATGTTTGCGTCAAATATTGTGCCTTTTTGCCGTGCCATCTACAGAGTATTGGCTTCTCATCGGCAGAAATAGAAAAATATTTCAAGATACGACTCTTTAAGGAAGTTGTACGAAGAGTCTTATCAGAGAAGTACAGGCAGAGAACGCCATGGAAAGTTGTTCAATCTACTGAGGTAAGACAACTACTTGGTTACAAAACTGTCGTTCCGTTAATTTTTTGCATGATTCCTGAAAGTATTGTCCGTGTCATGCATGACTGGTTTAACCCAAAGCGTACATAATCGAGATGAACTTTGGCATAGCTTTACCTGTAACAATTTTCTGCATCTGGCTTGCTCTGTTTAGTCGAATTCAAGTGGCTTTGCTTGTTGTGGCATTTTCAAGTCTCATTGGAACGTATGTATTGAATGAAGATTTGGGGCGTTCATTGCTTCCGGGGCCGATAGTTGCAACTGCATTTATTGCTCGGTATTTATTCAGACGTTTAGTTAGGGTTGAGCCTGGTGTTGGTCAATTTCCTGGAAGGGTTTGGTTAGTAAGCCTTTTCTCTTATGCCGCATTGATAACTCTTACAGTCCCTTGGCTAATGGGTGGAGCCATTGAGGTTGTTCGTCCGGGACTCTTGAGTGAAGGTTTCCGTTTTGCTGTTCCTCTTGATTTTTCAATTTCGAACATTGCTCAGTTAGCCTATCTTGCGGTAGCAACGGGATTGGTATTTGTTGCTGTGCATGCAACAAAAATAGATGGAATGTTTTCTGAAGGGTATTCAAGAAAACTAGTGACTATTTCTTGTTGGATTGGGGTTGTAATTATTGTAGATCTTGGTCTAAACCTCATTTTGGGAAGAGTAGATATTTTCGGGTTCTTAATGGGGGAGGTACTTGGTGAGTATAGACCTGACAGGTATGCTCTTGAAGGGATTTTCGGGTTTCCTCTGCGTCGTGCACAAGGGGTGTTTGGAGAACCATCATATTTTTCTGCATTCATGAGTGGTACTGCTGCAGCAAGCTTTATTTATATGCGAAGTACTCGTAAAATCAAAGATAAATTAATATTTTTAATTATTTTTTCTTCACTGTTGCTTTCTTTTTCTACGACAGCGTATATTAGCGCTGCAATTGTATTGATCGTTGTGGCCTTCGCTCCAATGACGAGGCGGGATAGAGTTAGCAGAGGGGGGCGTGGTGTTGCTTTCCTTAGCGTTCTCCTTTTAAGTGCACTTGTCGTAGGCTTGCTTGTAAGTTCGCAAACCCTTTCATCTTATGTTTTTGGGAAGTTTTCTGATACAGATGGATTTGAGTCTGGAAATTTTTCAAGTGGTGCTGAGCGCCTTTATTGGGACGTAACTGCACTTAGAGCATTCTTTGAAAGTTGGGGGCTTGGCGTTGGTGTTGGCTCTATTCGTGCAAGTTCAGCATTTATTAATGTGGCCGCGACAATGGGGCTTTTCGGGGCTTCTCTTTTTCTAGTTATTATTGCTTTGGTCTTAAGGCGTATTTTTGGACGGGAAGAAGTTGAGCTCTCCGTTGGGAAGCAGGCAGTGGCGGCAATGCTATTTGGGTGGCTGGTTGCATTCTCGATTTCAGTTCCTGATATTATATCGTTCTTCTACTTTTCAATTGGTTTGGGTGTTTTTCTGGGGGCAGGTTTCTCTGAAAAACGACGTTTAGATATTCCCGTTGCAACAAGTCCGTAGTAGGGGGCGCTTTGAAAAAGGTAGTAATTAATAACAAATTTGTCTCCGCGAAGCTAACAGGGGTGCAACGGGTTGGCTTCGAGCTCTCGGAGCGTTTGATTCGCAGGCTGGAAGAACGAGGTGTTCAATGCACAACTCTGGCCCCGCCGAAAAATTTGCGCTTTTCTAAATTGCGTGCGTTGTGGGCAACGCTTTGGGAACAGCTCGTTCTCCCTATTCGGGCTCGTCATTCACTGATAATAAACCTGTGTAACACTGCGCCAGTGCTTGCCCTGAGCAGGCAGTTTGTTTTGGTTCACGATGCTGCTGTATACGATATGCCTGGAAATTACTCAGGTAAGTACCGTGCTTTCTCTAAGCTCATCATGAGTATGATTAAGTGGAGGGGTGATAGACTCGGTACGGTGTCTTATTTTTCACGGAATCGAATCGCTAGGGCATTACATATAGATGAGGGCTCCATTTGTGTCTTTCAAAATGGAGCCAATCATGTCATCGCTCCGAGCGATGATGACCGCATTCTTGATCGACTGGACTTACGTGGAAAACCATATGTTCTAGCAGTAGGTAGCCTGCAAGAAGGGAAAAACTTCAAGAGTTTGCTTCTGGCGATGGACCAAGTGACAACTGGAGTTCGTCTAGTGATTGTGGGGGGGGGCGACAACGTGGTCTTTAAAAGTGGGGTGGTCTTGCCCAGTGGGCGCACTATTTTGGCGGGCTATGTGTCGGATGTAGAGTTGAGTGCGCTTTATCGCAACGCGGCTGTGTTTGCACAACCTTCCGTGTATGAAGGCTTTGGCTTACCTGCGCTTGAAGCCATGGCGTTGGGTGCCCCTATCGTGTGCTCGAATACAGCATCGCTACCAGAAGTATGTGGTGATGCGGCATTGTATTTCAACCCCTTTTCTCCTGCTGAGATTGCTGGGTGCATCGATCGTGTAGTCAGTGATAATTTTTTGCAGATAGAGTTGAAGGCTCGCGGTTCTGAACAAGTTAAAAAGTTTAACTGGGACAAAAGCTCCGAGGCTTTGGCTGATTTTATTTGTAACGAAATGCTCGGTTTGCAACCAAACGAAAGACCTTAATTCAATGAAAATTGCGGTTGTACACGAATGGTTTACCACACTTGCGGGATCAGAAAAGGTTGTGGAGCAGATGCTGATGGTATTTCCGGATGCGGATCTTTTTTGTGTTTATGCTGATCCTCAAACTGTGGCGAAAGCAGACTATTTGCGTGATCGAAAGTTGACGACAAGTTTTATTCAACGCCTGCCAGGAGTAAGCAAGCGTTACCGCTCTTTCCTTCCGCTTATGCCGTTAGCTATTGAGCAGTTAGACTTGTCTGCTTATGATGTGGTTATCTCGAGCTCGCACGCAGTAGCCAAAGGTGTTTTGACGGGACCGGATCAATTGCATATCAGCTATGTGCATTCGCCGATTCGTTATGCTTGGGATTTGCAGCACCAGTACCTACGTGAGTCTGGGCTTGATCATGGTCTAAAAGGTTGGCTAGCTAAGTGGTTACTGCATAAAGTTAGGATTTGGGACTACAGAACTGCCGCTGGCGTGAATCATTTTGTCGCCAATTCTCGTTTCATTGGGCGTCGTATTCACAAGATATATGGCCGTAACTCTGATGTGATCTATCCCCCGGTTGATGTTAATAGCTTCGAATACTGTGCTGACAAGCAAGATTATTACCTTACCGCCTCACGGGTGGTGCCTTACAAACGTATGGATCTCATTGTCAAAGCATTTGCGCAGATGCCTACCAGGAAGCTAGTGGTTATCGGTGATGGTCCAGACTTTCCCAAACTGCGTACTTTGGCGACGCCGAACGTGACTCTGCTAGGCTACCAACCGTTTTCCGAGCTTAAGCGATACATGCAAAATGCAAGGGCATTTATTTTTGCCGCGGAGGAAGACTTTGGAATAACCCCTGTCGAGGCGCAGGCCTGTGGAACGCCGGTGATCGCCTATGGAAAAGGTGGTTCGCTCGAAACCGTAATGGACTGCGGCAAGAGCGATAAGGCAACAGGTATTTGGTTCCACCATCAGAATGTAGATTCGATCGTGCATGCTGTCCAGCGCTTCGAGTCTTTACCAGTGCAGATTGACGCACACGTTTGTCGTGCGAATGCTGAGAGATTTTCCGCCGAGCGTTTTCGAGCTGAGTTTGCTCGTTATGTTGAACAGCGCTGGGCCGATTTCCATGATTTTAGAGGAGATAGTGAAGGGTGTCTTGAATAAGTAGTGTTACGCAACTAAACTCAGTTTTTTCTGCTAGGGAATAGCATCTTTGCCGCCTTTGGTTGAGTGCGCAACCTCAAGCCGAAGTAGATGCTGTGCCCTTGAGTACATAGCAAATGTGTATCCGAAGGGTATCACGCATGAGTGGCAAGACCGCTAGGAGCGGAGCAGGGCAACTACCGTTGCTTTACTGCTTGTGAACGGCTGGTACGTCTCGGAAGGAAGCAAAGAGACTTGGCAGGCAGTCTAAATGCCCTTGCCTTGCAGGTAAACGACCTGAGAAACTGTCGGATAATCTAAGCTGTAGTAGAGGCAGCCCGGAAGATGGTTATGTCTTTGGTATAATGTGGGCTTGCATGTGGCAAAAACGTCCAAATGCATCGGTGCTTGCCCTGGATTGCCTAGAGCGAGATTACAGGAGTGGGGTTTAAGCTACAAGCAAGTGCGCTATTCGCTTAATAAAAGGGGCTAGCCAGTATTTGACTGATTTTCGTAAGGCTTAGTATGTGCCGAGCAATTGGCAGGCACAGGAAAACAATTTGCTTTTCATAGATAAAAAAGCTTTTCGAGCTTGCCGAACGTGTAACGGAGTTGGCCACCCATATGCACACATGAGCGGGAGCTACGGCGACACAATAATATTTGTAATGTATTTGTGCTAGTTAATGTTCGCTTTAGGTTGCGCTTGAAAATTCGGTACGTAGATAGGAAGTTAAGGACTTTAAAGAGGTCGGTCGAGAAAAATAAGAGCTCTACTTATTTTGGATAACAGCAGGATGCATACGACCAGCAGCCTGTAAAACAATGTTTGGTTGCTTGATCATGGCTCTCACCGTAAGTCCAGAGCTGAGCTTAGTAGAGTTGTTGTGGAAGTAGTCTAAGTATCTTTGGTGGCGATTCAATATCTGAGGTGCCCATGAGCTGAAAATCAAGGTAACGAAAGATGCTTGACAAGGTTGGTGTTGAATTCAAACTTTGTTACGCACAACCACTTATCTAAACTTTAGGGCAGGCACAAGAAGCGCCAATCAACAATAAAAGGTTATAGGTATGTCTTCAATAGAAGCACTGACTGGATTAGTACTCGCAAAAAGTAAGAGTGGCGCGAAGGCAAACAGGATGCTAATAGCAATAGCTTTGGTTGCTCTGGATCTTTTTATAATGGCAGCGTGTATGTTGATTGCAGTCAGCGCGGGCTTCGAAAAGGACGTGGGTAGTGCCCGTCATTTTCTTTTTCTTTCTATGATGTTGGCTGCTATGGTTGTATTAACCATAAAAATATTGAAGTTAAAATACCACGCAAGCTCGCCATGCAAGATTAACCTTGGTCAAGAGTTGAGGTTTGTATTTGTCGGAGCTGCCTCGCAGGGATTGATATTGTTTTTCTCTGGTCAAACCCCATTCAAAAGTACATGGGCGACTACATGGCTGTTGGTACTGTTTTTGGCGCCTTGCGCACAACAACTGGCCAAGCATTGTTTGAATCGATTAGGTCTTTGGGGGCGGGGGGTTACGGTCATCTTTATTGATGGATGTGTGTCACGACTAGTCAAGCGACAAATGGATGCCATTGCCAATTATGATGTTGATAACATCATTCATGTTTATAACTCTAATGTGCCAGTGCAAAACGATAATTGGATCAGAAAAGAAAAAGTAAATGTCCCGGTGGTCTCGCTCCAGCGCAGTGCGCTGACTGTTGCGCTGCACGAGCTGAATTACCCTACTGTTGCACTAGTATTCAGCAATCAGAACTTGACGGAAGTGGAGGGGCTAGTTGATGAACTCTTACTCAGTTGCCGCAGCCTTATCCTATTGTCAGATTCCCCAATCATTCAATATAGAAGAACTCGCGCCCAATATCTGGAAGAACAGGATAAATTGACTCTCTATCTGCCTAACAATCTGGCTGGTTTGGCATACCGCTATGTCAAACGTGGCTTCGATATGGTAGTTTCTTTGATCCTCCTGTTACTATTATCCCCGTTGATGCTCTGGATTACACTGCTGGTTCGGAAGGATGGCGGCCCTGCAGTGTATGGACATGAACGAGTTGGCCAGGCCGGTAAGAAATTCAAATGCCTGAAATTTCGAAGTATGATTATTAATTCGAATGAAGTTTTGAAGCAACTTTTGGAGTCAGACCCCCAGGCCCGAGCTGAGTGGGATAAGGACTTTAAGCTGCGAAATGACCCACGTATCACAACGATTGGTCACTTTATCCGAAAGACTAGCCTGGATGAATTGCCTCAACTGTGGAACGTCGTTAAAGGTGAGATGAGCCTCGTTGGACCGCGTCCTATTGTCACCAACGAACTGGATAGATACGGTGAAAATGTTGGCTTCTACTTAGCAGCCAAGCCGGGTCTGACAGGGCTCTGGCAGGTTTCCGGCCGAAATGATGTCAGTTATAATCAGCGTGTTGAATTTGATGTTAACTACGCAAAGAATTGGTCATTTATGAATGATGTTGTTATTCTATTTAAAACAGTGTTGGTTGTTTTGCGCAAGGATGGTGCTTACTAAAAATTAGGGTAATCCTTTTGGTACTGGGTGACCTCCTCTCGACTAACCGAGCGGTCTAGTCTAGAGGTTTCCGGCTTCAAGGTGAGCAAGTCGGAGCTCGCTTGGGATATGGTCGCCCAGCGAACTGTGAGGCCTGAATTCGTTGTAATCCTGTCGCCAACGCTCGATTTTGTCACGTGCGTCATCCAGCGACAGAAACCAATGCACATTCAGGCACTCATCCCGCAGACTGCCGTTAAACGACTCGATAAAAGCATTATCCGTCGGTTTTCCTGGCCGCGAGAAGTCCAGCGTGACACCTTGTTGGTATGCCCATTGATCCAGCGCCATCGATATAAACTCGCTGCCATTGTCGACCTGAATCCGTTGTGGTGTCCCGCGCAAGACTTGAACATGCCGCATCGTAGCAACCACGTCCGCGGCTTTCAGCGCGAAATCCACCGTGATCGCCAGGCTCTCCCGGCTAAAATTATCCACTACAGTTAAGGCCCAGATTTTCTGGCCGTTGAACAGCTGATCGGCGACGAAATCCATGCTCCAGCAGGCATTCAAACTGGAGACCGCCGGCCGGGCTTGCCGGTGCGCGGCCGCCACTCGCCGCTTGGGCCGTTTGCGCCGCAGGTTCAGACCTTCCTCGCAGTAGATCCGGTAGGTCTTCTTGTGATTGATCTGCCAGCTCTCACGTCGTAGCAGGACGTGGATGCGGCGCGCGCCATAACGAATACGCGTGGCGGCGATCTCGCGGATCCGCTGCCGCTCCGCGCGATCGTCTCGAGGGTGAGGGCGATAAAAATAGCTAGCTTGCCGCAGTTGAATGACTGCGGTGGCGCGACGGATGCTGACGCGGTACGCGTCAATCAGGAAGTTGGCCAACTCGCGTTTGCGGGCCGGCCTCACAGCTTTTTTTGGATGACTTCCTGCAGCATCTGCTTGTCCAGGCTCAGGTCAGCGACCATGCGCTTGGGGCGTTCTCTTCTTCCAGTTGTTTCAGGCGGCGCAGCTCGCTGACACCCAGGCCGCCGTATTTCTTCTTCAGATGTAGAAGGTGGCTTCAGAGACACCCATCTTGCGGCAGACCTCGGCGACGGTGGTGCCGGATTCCGCCTGGCGCAATGCGAAGGCGATCTGTTCTTCGGTGAACTTCGATTTTTTCATGACAAACCTCCTGCCCGGATGGGCTTAAATTTGTCAGAAATCTCTACTTTTCGCCGCTACGTTTTTCCGGGAGGAGGTCA
>NZ_JONK01000015.1 GCF_000711885.1 Chromobacterium haemolyticum DSM 19808 | reverse complement strand
ATGCCAGCTCCAACACGCTTACGCCGTGCAAGTCAGGTTCGGTCCATTTGCGCCAATACGCATAGACGTTCTGCCACTTGGGAAAGTCAGGCGGTAGATAGCGCCACTGACAACCTGTGCGTAGAACATAGAGCACTGCGCAGAACACTTCATACAGATCCAGCTGTACCGGTTTGGTGTTACGCCGTACGCCACGTAGTAGCGGCTCTATCTGGGCAAACTTTTCTCGACTAATGTCGCTTGGGTAGGATTTTCTCTTCACCAGCCCATTATCGCTCACAAAAAGATCGTAAACAGGTTCTAAGAACCTGTTCATAGTCTGCTGCGCTTCGTGAAGCGTTGCGCGGTGAGTACAAGCTCAACATGCTCATATCCCCTCGACCATTCCGCTTTTTCGCTGCTTTTCGCCTTGTCTCGCCCTAGCTCGCGAAACTTTGAACAGGCTCTAAAGCCCTACGCGCAAGCGCGAGACAGGACGTTGACGCAAACAAGGCGGGAGCGTTTAGAGGCCGTGCTCGGCGGCAAGCGCAACGGGCATGGAACCGGCTATCACAGCCGCACCTCAATGCCGGCGTCCCGCATCGCCTGCTTGGCCTCCGCCACCGTGTGCTCGCCAAAATGGAAAATACTGGCGGCCAGCACCGCGTCGGCCTTGCCCAGCTTGACCCCGTCCACCAAGTGTTGCAGCGTGCCCACGCCGCCGGAGGCGATCACCGGGATATCCACCGCCTCCGACACCGCGCGCGTCAGCTCCAGATTAAAGCCGATCTTGGTGCCGTCGCGGTCCATGCTGGTCAGCAGGATTTCTCCCGCCCCTAGTTGCTGCATCTGGCGCGCCCACGCCACCGCGTCGATGCCGGTGCGCGTGCGGCCGCCATGGGTGAACACCTCCCAGCGGTCGTTCTCCGGCGTCACAGCCTTGGCATCCACCGCCACCACCACGCACTGACTGCCGAAGCGGTCGGCCGCCTCGCTGACCAACTGCGGGCGGGTCACCGCCGCGGTATTGATGCTGACCTTGTCCGCGCCGGCGCTCAGCAGGCGGCGGATGTCCGCCACCTCCCGCACCCCGCCGCCCACGGTCAAGGGAATGAACACCTGCTCCGCCACCGATTCAATCACGTGCAGGATGATGTCGCGCTGGTCCGAGCTGGCGGTGATGTCCAGAAAGGTCAACTCGTCCGCGCCCTGTTCGTTGTAGCGACGGGCGATTTCCACCGGGTCGCCGGCGTCGCGCAGGCCCAGGAAGTTGACGCCTTTGACGACGCGGCCGGCGGTCACGTCCAGACAGGGGATGATGCGTTTGGCAAGCATATGGGGTCCGGCAAACAGCCAAACGGCCCGGACAGTGAGTACGGGCCGGCAAGGCTTGATGAGTCGAGATACAGGCTCTCAGAACCTGCTCATAGTCTGCTGCGCTTCAGCGGCACGGCGTTGAAAACGCCTGGTCTCGCTCTTGCTCGCGCGACTTTGAGCAGCCTCTCAGTCCGACAATTCGTCGGCCAGCGTCTGCGCGGCGGCGAAATCAATGCCGCCTTCGTAGATGGCGCGACCGGTGATCGCGCCTTCGATGCCCTCGTCCTCCACCGCGCACAGCGCGCGGATGTCGTCGAGATTGCTCAGACCGCCGGAAGCGATTACCGGGATGGTCAACGCCTGCGCCAGCTTGACGGTGGCGTCGATGTTGACGCCGTTCATCATGCCGTCGCGGCCGATGTCGGTGTAGATCACCGAATTGACGCCGTAATCCTGGAAGCGCTTGGCCAGATCGACCACCTTGTGGTTGGTGATCTTGGCCCAGCCGTCTACCGCCACCATGCCGTCCTTGGCGTCCAGGCCGACGATGACCTGGCCCGGGAAGGCGTCGCAGGCATCATGCAGGAAGCCGGGGGTCTTGACCGCGGCTGTCCCTATGATCACGTAGGACAAGCCCATGTCCAGATACTTCTCTATGGTGTCCAGGTCGCGGATGCCTCCGCCCAACTGCACCGGCAATTCATCGCCGACCTCGCCCAGGATGTCGCGGATCACCGCCAGATTCTTGGGCTTGCCGGCGAAGGCGCCGTTGAGGTCGACCAGATGCAAGCGGCGAGCGCCCTGATCGCGCCAATGGGCGGCGACTTGCACGGGGTCGTCGGAGAAAACGGTGGCATCGTCCATCACGCCCTGTTTCAGGCGTACGCATTGACCGTCTTTCAGGTCTATCGCGGGTATGAGCAGCATGGTGCTAAATCAAACGTGAGTTAAACACTGCCATCCCAGGCCAGGAAGTTCTTCATCATCTGAAGACCGGCCCGGTGGCTCTTTTCGGTGTGGAACTGGCTTGCGAAGATGTTCCCACGACCGACAATACAGGAAAACCGCTCGGGATATTCACTTTCCGCCAGCGTCAGGCCCGCATCGGCCGGCGCAAAGTGGTAACTATGCACAAAATAGAAACGCTCGCCGTCGGCGATGCCGGCGAACAAGGGGTGGACTGTTTTCTGGAACACCTGGTTCCACCCCATGTGCGGCACTTTCAAACGCTCGCCCTCGGCGTCGCGCAGCCCGGGGGCAAAGCGCGCCACCTTGCCGGGAAACAGGCCCAGGCCTTGGGTCGGCCCCTCCTCGCTTTCCTCGAACAATAGCTGGGCGCCGACGCAGATGCCAAAAAACGGCTTGCTCTTGGTGCTTTCCCTTATCGCATCGGCCAAACCGTGTTGATTCAGTTCCCGCATGCAATCCGGCATCGCGCCCTGCCCGGGAAAGATCACCTTGTCCGCCCTGAGCACGGCCTCCGGCTCGCGGGTAAGAAAGATGTCCGCGCCGATGTCATTGACCGCCTGCGCCGACTTGAGCACCGAATGCAAGTTGCCCATGCCGTAATCCACTACTGCGACTTTCATCTTGCTACAAGCTCATGTTCGGGGTGTGGCAGAACTCCAGCGCAATGCCGCCTGGATCCTGGAAAAAGACGGCGTAGTAACCGTCGCTGTAATGCTCGTACTCGGCCGGCGCATCGGTAACCCGCGCGCCGATTCGCAGCAAAAGCGCATGCAACGCGTCCACCGCCTGTCGGCTGGGCGCATTGAAGGCCAGATGCTGCAAGCCGACGCCATGGCGGACAAAGCCCGCATCCATGGTTTTGCTCTGCTGCAGGTAGATTTCGTAGTTGCCGGCGACATAGGCGCGCGCATCCGCGCTACTGCGCCCCCGCCAGCCCATCGCCGGCATCACCTGGTCATAGAACGTTAGCGCCGCCGCTAGGTCGGGCACCGACAAACACAGGTGGTTGAGGCCGGCGATGCCGGAGTCGACCCGGCTCATACGCTCAGCGTGCCCTTGGTGGACGGCGTCTGCCCCGCCATGCGCTCGTCCACCTCACAGGCCATGCGCAGAGCGCGACCAAACGCCTTGAAGATGGTCTCGGCCTGGTGATGACTGTTGACGCCGCGCAGATTGTCTATGTGCAGCGTGACCATGCTGTGATTGACGAAGCCATGAAAGAATTCGGAAAACAGGTCGACGTCGAACTGGCCGATGCTGGCGCGGGTGTATTCGACGTTGTACACCAGGCCCGGCCGACCGGACAGATCAATCACCACCCGGCTCAGCGCCTCGTCCAAGGGCACATAGGCGTGACCGTAGCGGCGGATGCCCTTCTTGTCGCCTATCGCCTTGGCGAAAGCCTGGCCCAGAGTGATGCCGATGTCTTCCACCGTGTGGTGGGCGTCAATGTGCAGATCGCCGTGGGCAACCACGTCCAGATCGATCAAGCCGTGGCGGACGACCTGGTCCATCATGTGGTCGAGAAAGGGCACGCCGGTTTCAAAGCGGCCGACCCCGGCGCCGTCCAGGTTCAGGCTGACGGTGATCTGGGTTTCCAGGGTATTGCGGGTAACGGTTGCGGTTCTCATGACTTAGGCGAAGTAAGCGTCCAGGGCTGCCAGCATGGCGTCGTTTTCCTGCGGCGTGCCCACGGTCAGCCGCAGGCATCGCTCCAGCAGCGGATGGCTGCCGTGCAGTTGCTTGATCAGGATGCCGCTGGCCTTGAAATGCTGGTACAAGGCCGGCGCGTCCGGCACCCGGATGGTGATGAAATTGGCTTCGGAAGGGAAGGCTTCCACGGCGGCGTAGCGCGCCAGCCCCGCCGCCAGCCGGCCGCGTTCCTCGCACAGCTCCGCGGCCTGACGGTTGAACACCTCGATATGGCGCAGCGAGAAGCGCGCGGCGGCCTGGGTCAGCACATTGATGTTGTACGGAGGGCGCACCTTGTCCAGCTCGCGGATCCAGGCGGCGGGGCCGGCGGCGTAGCCCAGCCGGATGCCGGCCAGGCCCAGCTTGGACAGCGTGCGCATCACGATCAGATTGTCGCGCAGGCCGGCCAGGTTCATGAAGCTGTCGCTGGCGAAAGCCTGGTAGGCTTCGTCCACCACCACTAGGCCGGGCGCGGCCTCGCAGATCGCCTCCACCTCGGCGCGGGCGAAGCGGGGACCAGTCGGATTATTGGGGTAAGACACGAACACCACCGCCGGCTGATGCTCGGCGATGGCCGCCAGCGTCGCCGGCAGATCCAGGCTGAAATCGGAGCGCAGCGGCACGCCGACGTAATCGAGGCCGGAGAACAACGCGTTCATCTTGTACATCACGAACGACGGCTCTAGCGCCAGCAACTTGGCGCCGGGGCGGGCCAATGCCTGAGCCACCAAAGTGATCAGCTCGTCTGAGCCGTTGCCCAGCAACACATCGGCCGGCTCGGGGATAGCAAACGCCTGCTTCAGTTGGGCTTTCAAGGTGCCGCCGGACGGATCCGGATAACGGTTGACCGCGACGTCGGCCAAGACCCGCGCCAGTTCTTGGCGAAGCTCGGCCGGCAAGGGCCACGGATTCTCCATGGCGTCCAGCTTGATGTAGCCGTCGGCGGAGGCTACCGGGTAGGCGCTGATGGCGGCGATCTCATCGCGCACCAATTGTCGGACGGACTTTTTCATGACATCGCAATCGGCCTCGCGGCCAACAAGAGCCCCGTGGACGGAGCCGTGTTATCGGAAACGGCGAAAAGCTATAGTAGCGTGTTCATTCGCTTTCAGCTACTCAACCCAGTCAGCCCGTTCCCGCAGCCGCGCCGGCAGCTGGACGTGGTCGCGCGCCATCCCTTCGCGGCTGAAAACATAACGGCCTTCCGAAGGCGTCACCGGGAACAAACTGGCCACCGACTGACCTTGGAACAGCACCTGTTCGGCCAACTTGGCCGCCTCTCGGCCTTGCTCGTAGCCGGACAGCACCAAGCCGCCCGCGGCTTTGTCCTTGCCCACGGCGAAGTCCCAAAACGCAAATAGCGGCAGCTTGGCGTGAGCGGCGGTCCAACGCAGCGCTTCATCGCCGGGCACTACCCTGCCCCCGGCATCGCGCAGGGTGAAGTAGAGGCCCACCCAGATCGCCTGGTAACGGTCGGCTGCGCTCAGCACTCGCCGCTGCCACTCGGCGTAGGAGCCGGTCAAGAACAGGTCGACATGGATATTGGCCAACAACATGGTGTCTCGGCCGACGAAGGTCTCGTCGCGGATGATCCGCGAGGTCAGGTCGTCGTCGAACAACACCAGGGCGTTGCGCAAGCCTTTGACGGTTTTACCCAGTTCGAAGACGCTGCGCAGGATCAAGGGCCGCTCCAGCACGCCGCTGACGTTCGTCGCCGCGCCCGGGAAGTAATTGCGCGGATTGTTGTTGATGCCCAGATAAATCACCGGCACGCCTTGCTGAGCCAGCTTGCTGCCCACTCTCTGTAACGCGGCATCGTCGCCGACGATGACAAGATCCGGCTTTATTTTAGCCGCCATGGCCAGCGCCTCGTCGGCGCGCGCCTGATGCTGGGCCGGCGGCAGGCGCTTGGTGTCCATCGCGTAATAGCTCAATTGCGCGCGCTTGCCCAGACGCTCCTGCAGCGCGCGGCGGTAATCCCGATCCCAGGGGTAGTCGCTATGATAGCTCTCCACCACCAGCACTCGCGGCTGCGCCCAAGCCGCCGCGGACAAGAAAAAGGCCAGACAGAGTCCGGCCATGATGCGTAGCAGCCCAGCCATCGCCTTCTCCGGTTACTTATCCAGATTAAGCGATGACGCGGCATTTTGCTCTTGACGCTATGCGTCCAAGCGCAGTTCCGCGGCGCGCGCGTGCGCGCTCAGCCCTTCGCCGTGAGCCAGCAGGCTGGCAACCTGGCCCAGCGCCCGCGCGCCGGCCTGGGACACTCGGATCAGGCTGCTGCGCTTCTGGAAATCGTACACGCCCAGCGGGCTGGCGAAACGCGCGGTGCGGCTGGTGGGCAGCACGTGATTGGGGCCGGCGCAATAATCGCCCAGGCTTTCCGAGGTGAAGCGGCCCATGAAGATGGCGCCGGCGTGGCGAATCCGCGGCAACAATTTGTCCGGGTTGGCCACCGACAGTTCCAGATGCTCGGGCGCGATGTAGTTGGCGATCTCGCAGGCTTGCGCCAAGTCGCTGACCTGAATCAGCGCGCCGCGGTTGCCCAGGCTGGCCTCGATGATTGCGCGGCGCGACATCTGCGGCAGCAACCTGGCGACGCTGGCCTCGACTTGGGCAATGTATTCCGCCGACGGGCACAGCAGGATGGCCTGGGCGATTTCATCGTGCTCGGCCTGACTGAACAAGTCCATCGCCACCCAGTCCGGCGGAGTGTCGCCATCGCAGATCACCAGAATCTCGGACGGGCCGGCCACCATGTCGATGCCCACCACGCCGAATACCCGGCGCTTGGCCGCGGCGACGTAAGCATTGCCCGGGCCGGTGATCTTGTCGACCTGAGGCACGGTTTCGGTGCCGTAGGCCAGCGCGGCCACCGCCTGCGCGCCGCCACAGGTGAACACCTTGTCGACGCCGGCGATATAGGCTGCCGCCAACACCAGATCGTTGCGCTCGCCGTCCGGCGTCGGCACCACCATGATGATTTCGCCCACGCCGGCCACTTTGGCCGGCAGCGCGTTCATCAGCACCGAGCTGGGATAGGCGGCCTTGCCGCCCGGCACGTAGATGCCGACGCGGTCCAGCGGCGTCACTTGCTGCCCCAACAGGGTGCCGTCCTCGTCCTGGTAGCTCCAGGAATGCGCCAGCTGCTTCTCATGATAGCGGCGCACCCGCTCCGCGGCGGTGCTGAGCGCATGGCGCACTGGATCGCTCAACCGCTGGAAGGCGGCCTCCAGTTGCTCTCGCGACAGCGTCAGATCGGCCATGGAGACGGCGCGCATGCGATCGAAGCGGTTGGTGTATTCGATCACCGCGGCGTCGCCCCGCGCTTTGACATCGTCGCAGATGGCGGCGACGGCCGCGTCGACGGCCGGATCTTGCGCGGTTTCAAAGGCCAGCAGCGCCTGCAGGCGGTCGGTGAAATCGGCTTGGGAAGAAGACAGTTTCAGCATGGAGCGGACCTCAGGCCGGCACGGCGCCGGCGAATGCGTCCAGCACCGGCTGGATCACGTCGTGTTTGAGTTTGAGCGCGGCCTGGTTGACCACCAGCCGCGAACTGATGTCGACGATGTGCTCGACCGCGATCAGATTGTTGGCGCGCAACGTCCCGCCGGTGGAGACCAAGTCGACGATGGCGTCGGCCAAGCCGACCAGCGGCGCCAGCTCCATCGAGCCGTAGAGCTTGATGATGTCCACGTGCACGCCTTTGCGGGCGAAGTGCTCGCGCGCGATCTGCGGATACTTGGTGGCGATCTTCAGCCTCGCGCCGCGACGCACCGCGGCCTCGTAATCGAAGCCGTTTTGCACCGCCACCATCATATTGCACTTGGCGATATTGAGATCCAGCGGCTGGTACAAGCCGGCGCCGCCGTGCTCGATCAGCACGTCGCGGCCGGCGATGCCCAGATCGGCCGCGCCGTACTGGACGTAGGTCGGCACGTCGGACGCGCGCACGATCACCAGCCGCACCCCCGGATGGTTGGTGCCGATAATCAGTTTGCGCGAGGCTTCAGGGTCCTCCGCCGGCAAAATGCCGGCTGCGGCCAGCAAAGGCAGAGTTTCTTCAAAGATGCGCCCTTTGGACAGGGCAATAGTCAGCTTCATGATGTATTGCGGCAAGGATAACGAAATCGAAGTTAAGGCGGAGCGACCCGGGCTCAGCCCACCAGAGCGCGGCGTTCGCGCTCCAGCAGGCCGACATAGCGCTGGATCAACGTCTCCATCGCCGGCGTCAGCCCCAGATAGGAGCAGCCTATGCGCACGGCTTCGTTGCCGTTGCGCAATTTAGCGGCCAGCCGGTGGCGGACTTCCAACCCGATATGCAGCGCGCCCAGCGGTTTCAAATCCAGCGTGCAGCGCTGGTATTGCTGGCCGATGTCGAAGCCGGGCGTTCCCGGCTGCGGCAGCCACATGCTGACGCCGCCCAGGCTGACGTCGAACAAGGCCAGGTCGACGGGCTTGTGCGGATAATCGGCCACATGGCACATCACTGGGCTGGCCACCGGGGTCTGGATGCGGAAGAACTCACGGCGCTGCAGCTTGATCACCTGCTCGGGCAGATCCGCCTGGAAGGCCGGCTGGCCCTCCCACTCGACTCGCCGCACCTGACCGGTGACGAATTGGGTCTTGACGCCCTCCGGCGAGCAGACAAAGACATTGCGCTCGCTGGCCAGTAAATGCTCATTGGTCTCCGGGTCCGCGCCCCAGTCGAACACCAGCGTGCCCGCCTTGTGATCCACTTCCAGGAAGCGGGTCAGGATGAAGGTTTTACCCTTGTTGGAAAACACCGTCACCATGTGGCCGTTCTTGGCGATGCCGGCCAGGTGATGGGCGATCTCCACCGACGTGGACAGCGTGTATTTGGCGAGATCCAACGATGGCTGCGAGCCGGATGTTGCGCCAGCGTTATGGTCGTTACTCACTTTGATCCGACTTTCATGTCTGCGTCAGTTTCCGATACGCCAAGTTTAGCGTAACAACTGTTCAATATCATGAGCCAAGCTCGCCGACGGCGTGCCGTAGGCCTCAAACACCCGCAAACGGCCCTGTTTATCCAACAGATAGGAGCCGGCGCTGTGGTCCACGCTATAACCGCCGCCCGGCTGGTTCACCCGCTGGGCGACAATCTTGTACTGATTCTTTATCTGCTCGACCTCGCCGGCCGTGCCGGTCAGGCCAACGAAGCCGCGGTTGAAGTGCGGCACGTAACCGGCCAGCACCTGCGGCGTGTCGCGTTCCGGATCGATGCTGACGAACAGCACCTGCACCTGTCCGGCCTTATCGCCCAGTTGCTTCACCGCGGCCGCGTATTCCAGCATGGTGGTCGGGCAGACATCCGGGCAATGGGTGTAGCCGAAGAACAGCGCCACCACTTTGCCTTGGTATTGAGACAGGCTGCGGCGCTGGCCTTGATGGTCGGTCAAGGTGAAATCGCCGCCTATCGATGCTCCGGCGACATCGGTGCCTTTCAAATCCAGCTTGGGTTCATTCGGCGAGCACGCGGCCAGCCACAACGGCAGCAACAGCCAGCCGGCGAGTTTTATCAATTTGCGCATCAGGAAACGGGTATCAGCCAGTAGTGGTCTATCAGCAGGGCCGCGAACAGCCAGGTCAGATACCAGATCGACCAGGCAAAGGCGCGGCGGGCCAGAGCGTCAGCATACTGGCGATGCAGGCGCACGGCAAGGAAGAGCAAACGCGCGTCCAACGCCAGCGCCGCCAGCAGATAGAGCCAGCCGGCCGCGCCCATCGCCACCGGCAGCAAGGTGATGGCCGACAACAGCAAGGCGTACAGCAAGATGGACAGCGTGGTGAAACGCTGGCCGTGAGTCACCGGCAGCATCGGCAGCCCGGCGCGGGCGTAATCGTCGCGGCGATACAAGGCCAACGCCCAGAAATGCGGCGGCGTCCAAGCGTAGATGATCAGGAACAACACTAAGGCGAACGCGTGCACCTCCCCGGTCATCGCCGCCCAGCCCAGCACCGGCGGCATCGCGCCGCTGGCGCCGCCGATCACGATGTTCTGCGGCGTATTGGGCTTGAGCAGCAAGGTGTAGACGATGGCGTAGCCAACGAAAGTGGCCAGCGTCAGCCAGGCGGTCAAGGCGTTGACCAGGCCGGCAAGCAAGGCCATGCCGATGCCGCCGGCGGTCAGAGCGATGACCAGGGTCTCGCCCGCGCCGGCCTCGCCGCGCGCGGTGGCGCGCCAGGCGGTGCGACGCATATTGGCGTCCACCGTGCGCTCCACCAGACAGTTGATCATCGCCGCCGCGCCGGCCACCAGGGCGATGCCGGCGGTGGCCGGCAGCAAACGCGCCGGATCCGGCCAGCCCGGCCCCGCCAGGAACATGCCGATCACCGCGCAGAACACGATCAGCCCCACTACCCGGGGTTTGGCCAATTGCATCAAGGCGACCGCGTGCTGGCGCGCCTGCTGAAGCTCCGCTGCGTTCATGTTTTCCCCCTTCAGGATGCGGCGCTCAAACCCACTCGCGATGATTTTTCGAAAGACCCGGCAATGGTCCGGCCGCGGCCCGAGGCTGAACAGCTCGCGCCGGGCGCAAGCGCAGCGCCAACAAGCTGGACGCCAGCAGCAAACTAGCAGCGCCGGCATTGTGCGACACCGCCGCCGGCAAGGGCAGCGCCAGCAGCACATTGGCGACGCCCAGGGCTAGCTGGCAGCCCAGCAGCGCCAGCAAACAAGCCAGATGGCTCCGCAGCGCCGGCAGCCTCCAACCGGCGCGCGCCGTCGCCAGGCACAAGACGGCCACCAACGCGGCCCCGAGCCGGTGCAGCCAATGCACCGCCACCAAGTTGCCCACCGCCAACGGGCTGCCGTCCGGCGCCTCGCCCAACGCCCGGAACAGATGAAAAGCGTGCTCAAAGCGCATCTGCGGCCACCATTCGCCATTGCAGGCGGGGAAGCCCTGACAGGCCAGAGCGGCGTAGTTGGTGGACACCCAGCCGCCTAGCGCCACTTGCAGGACCACCGCCAGGACCAAGCCGCGCGCCAGCCAGTTAAGCGCCGCCGGCGCCTCCACCGGCCGCAGCCGCGGGGACAAGGCCAGCCAGGCCAACAGCAGCAGCACCGACATGCCGCCAAGCAGATGAAGGGTGACGATGGCCGGTTTGAGCAACAGAGTCACCGTCCACATGCCCAACAGGCCCTGGGCCGCCACCACCGTCAGCAATGCGCCGGCCGCGCGGCGATGCCGCCGCGCACGCCAGGCTTGCCAGGCAACGGCGACAATCAATGCCCCAAGCGCGCCGGCCAGATAGCGATGGCTCATTTCCTTCCAGGCTTTGCCCAGACTGACCGGCCCGTCCGGGCTCTGGGCATGTTGCCGCTGGATGCTCTCCGCCGCGTGGTGCGGGGATATCTGGCCGTAACAACCCGGCCAATCCGGACAGCCGAGCCCGGCGTCGGACAGGCGCACATAGGCACCGAAAGGCACGACCACGCATGCCAGGATGAATGCCAGCCAGATCAGTCGCCTCATGCTGCGCTCCCCTTGTCGAGCGGCCAACAAACTGCGAAAGCCGCGGGCCGTGGCGGCCAGCGGCCAAATGGACTCAACCGATGCCGTTATTGGTTTTCAGCACGCGGCCTATTTCCTGGATCACTTTCTTGGGGTCAGCGGCGTCGGGATAAAACAGCACCTGGTTGCCCAGCGGGTCCACGAGGTAGTAGCCGCCGTCGTCAACGCCGGCCTGCGCGGACTGCACGATGTGAGTGGCGTCCACCTCCTCATGCGCGGCCTCCTCTTGCCAGCCCAGCCGGGTCAGACGGCCGGCGGCCTCGCCCTGAGCCCGCTGAATCTGGCGCATCGCGAAAAAGCGCTGCTGGCAGCGCGTCTGGCAGCCGGGCTCTATCCTGGCCGCCAGCACCCACTTGCCTCGCGGCCACCCCTGTGCGCCGATCAAGGCGAACGGGCGCGTCGGCAGCAGTTGACCGTAGCTCTTGCCGCCCTGCGGCGGCATCAGCCGGTAAGCGGCCCATGAGGCGAGCACCGGCGCCAGGCAGATGGCCGCCATTAACAGCAGCTTGAACCGGCCGCGGCGGCGGGACGGCTCGGCGGGCGACGCCTGCTGGGACAGCTCATCGACGCGGCTCATGGGAACGTCTCCTCAACGTATGCAAGGACAGCAGCAAGAGCAGGCCCAACAGCAGCCATTGCGCCGCATAGGCGTAATGGCGCTCCGGCATGAATTCCGGCAGGACCGGCCAATGCCGCAACGGATCCGGCGAATGCTCCAGCACCACCACGCCTTGATGCCAATGGCCGGGATAACGCTGACGCAACGCGGCCATGTCGATGGCGTCGACGCGGCCCTCAACGCCGGCCACCGCGCCTGGCAGCACAAAGTGGCGCGGCAAGGGCATCCAGTGACCGCGCAAGGTCAAGGCTTGCGAATCGATATCGGGCAGCGGCACGCCGTCGGCCAGCCAGCCCAAGTCCACCAAGGCCATCGCGCCGTCCTCCAGCCGCCACGGCTGTAGCATGCGTCGGCCCTTGACCTCGCCCAGATAGCTGTTTTCCAGTTGCAAAACCGGCCCGGCGGGATGAGCGCCCGGCAAGGCCACCCGGCTGAACTCCGGCTGAGGGCTGGCCTCCCGGTAAATCAGGCTGACCGGCGGCACTCCGATGGCGCTGGTCAACGAGCGCAACAGTTCGGTCTTTTCCTGCGCGCGCTGCCATTGCCAGGCGGCCAGGAAGAAAGGCAACACCGCCATGGCCAATAAACACAGCCAAACCAGCCGTTTGCCGCTAGACTTCAAAGCTGAAGATCGACGTCGACCGGGGGATTCCGCAATGAAACTTGTCATCCTGTTCTTGCTCGCCTGCATCGTGCTTGCCCTGTTCTGGGGCCTGACCGGCCTGCTGAAATCCGATCAAGGCTCTCAACGTCTGGTTCGCTCCCTCACTTTACGCATCGGCCTGTCCATCGGCCTGTTTCTGCTGCTGCTACTGGGCGCGCTGTTCGGCTGGTGGCGCCCACATCAAGCTTAGCCGAGCCACCCGCCCACGTCCCCACCCCGCCCCTGACCTTTGGTCTGGCCGCGCCGCTCACAGCCAGTAGACGAAGACGAACAGCAACAACCACACCACGTCGACGAAGTGCCAGTACCAGGCCGCCGCTTCAAAGGCAAAGTGGTGCTGGCCATCGAAATGTCCGCGCATCACCCTCAGCCACACCACCGCCAGAATAATAGTGCCCAACAGAACGTGCATGCCGTGAAAACCGGTCAGCATGAAGAAAGTCATGCCGTAAGCGCCGGAGGCCAGGCTCAGGTTCAACTCGCTCATCGCGTGGCCGTATTCATACATCTGCAAACACAGGAACAGGGTTCCCAGCAACACGGTCAGCAGCAGGCCCAGCTTCAATTGCGCGCGCCGGCCTTGCAGCAGCGCCCAATGCGCCCAGGTCACCATCGCGCCGGAGCTGAGCAGGATCAAGGTATTCAGCGCCGGCAGCCCCCAAGCGCTCATCGCTTGATAGGGCTTGGTGATGCCCGGCCCCGTGAGCAAGGGCCAGGACGCTTCGAAATCCGGGTACAAGATCTTGTAGTCCATCTCGCCCAAGGTGGGCACCGACACCACCCGCACCCAGTACAAGGCGCCGAAGAAGGCGCCGAAGAACATCACCTCGGAGAAGATGAACCAACCCATGCCCCAGCGGAAGGACATATCCTCCTTGCCCTGGTAATCGCCGTGCCGGCTTTCTCGAATCACGTCGCCAAACCAGCCGAACAACATATAAATCAGGATCAGCGCGCCCACGCCCAGCGACAGCTTGCCCAAGGGCTGGCCGTTGACGGCAAAGGCCGCGCCCAGTCCCAAGCAGAACAGCGCCACCGCGCCCACCGCCGGCCAGCGCGATGGCTGCGGCACGAAGTAATGCGTCTGTTCCCGTTCGTTCGCTGTCGTCATTGCATGCTCCCTGCAACCTGATTAGGACGTGGCCAGCCGCACCACCAATAGCAACACTCCAATAAACGTGGCCGCCAGAAACAGCGCGGTCAGTATCAACTGCAACGGCGACAGCTTGCTGTCCTCGCGCGCGTCCGCTTTGCGGCGCACGCCGAAAAAGGCGGACAACACCGCCTGCACTCCTTGCCATGCTCTCATGAGCCCGCTCCCGTATTGCCCGGCACGTCAAACACGGTATAGGCCAGCGTGATGCTGTCTATTGAGGCCGGCAAACGCTTGTCGACAACGAACACCACTGGAAAGCGTCTGGTTTCGCCCGGCGCGAAAGCCTGCTGACGGAAACAGAAGCACTCCAGCTTCTTGACGTACTCGCCGGCGGCGGCGGGCAGATAACGCGGAATCGCCTGCCCCACCACCCGCTGGCCGCTGGCGTTGGTGATTTCGTACTCCACCTGCACAAACTGGCCGGGCTTCACCTTGAGCCGGGTTTGCAGCGGCCGCACCTGCCACGGCAGGCCGGCCTGGACCGTGGCGTCGAAAGTCATCTCCACCTCGTGGGCCGACGCGCCGCCGCTCGCCGCATCATCCAGGCTGTCCGCCTTGACCACATCGTTAAGACCCGTGACTTCGCACACGACCTTGTACAGCGGGATCAACCCCCAGGCGAAAACGAACATCAGCAAGGCCACCACCGCCAGCTTCTTCATCAGTTGGCGATTGCTGCGTCCCTGCTTGGCGGCGGCTTCCATGGCATCGTTCTCAGTGATGCTTGCCGCCGGTGCTGGACACCACCACGCCGTTCTCGATCACTTCCAGCTGCGGCGCCTCGGCGAAACTGTGGTAGGGAGCCGGAGTCGGAATCGCCCACTCCAGCGTGTTGGCGCCTTCCCACGGATGCTGAGGCGCGGGCTTGCCGTGGCGCAGCGAGCGCAAAATGTTGAACAGGAAGATCAATTGGCCGAAGCCGAACATGAAAGCGCCGATGCTGGCCAGCTGGTTGAATTCGGTGAATTGCAGCGCGTAGTCGGGAATCCGCCGCGGCATGCCGGCGAGGCCGAGGAAATGCATGGGAAAGAAGGTGACGTTGAACCACAGCAAGGACCACCAGAAGTGCAGCTTGCCCAGACCCTCGTGGTACATCTTGCCCGTCATCTTGGGGAACCAGTAATAGATGGCGGAGAACAGGCTGAACAACGCCCCGGCCACCAGCACGTAATGGAAATGAGCGACCACGTAGTAGCTGGCGTGCAGTTGGATATCCACCGCCGCCACGCTGAGGGTGACGCCGGACAAACCGCCGATGGTGAACAGCAGAATGAAGCCGATGGCGAACAGCATGGGCGTTTCGAAGCTCATGCTTCCCTCCCACATGGTGGCCACCCAGTTGAAGACTTTGACCCCGGTGGGCACGGCGATCAGCATGGTCGCGTACATGAAGAACAGTTGGGCGGTGGCCGGCATGCCGGTGGCGAACATATGGTGCGCCCATACCATGAAGGACAGGACGCCGATGCTGGAGGTGGCGTAGACCATGGAGGCGTAGCCAAACAAGGGCTTGCGGGCGAAAGTGGGGATCACCTGGCTGACGATGCCGAAAGCCGGCAACGCCATGATGTAGACCTCGGGGTGGCCGAAGAACCAGAACACGTGCTGATAGAGAATGGGGTCGCCGCCGCCGGCGGCGTTGAAGAAATGAGTGCCGAAGTGGCGATCGGTCAACACCATGGTGACCACGCCCGCCAGCACCGGCATTACCGCGATGATCAGGTAGGCGGTGATCAGCGAAGCCCAGGCGAACATAGGCATCCTCATCATGGTCATGCCCGGCGCGCGCAGGTTGAGAATGGTCACGATGATGTTGATCGAGCCCATGATGGAGCTGACGCCCATGATGTGGATGGCGAAAATGGTCATATCCATGCCCATGCCCATCTGGGTGGACAAGGGCGCGTACAGCGTCCAGCCGGCCGCCGCCGCCCCGCCGGGTACAATAAACGAGAGCAAAAGCAGCAGCGCCGCCGGCGGCAGCAGCCAGAAGCTCCAGTTGTTCATCCGGGCGAAGGCCATGTCCGGCGCCCCTATCATCAGCGGCAGCATCCAGTTGGCCAGGCCGGTGAAGGCCGGCATGATGGCGCCGAACACCATGATCAGGCCGTGCAAGGTTGTGAACTGATTGAACAGCTCAGGCTGGAAAAACTGCAGACCGGGCTGAAACAGCTCTGCGCGGATGCACAGCGCCATCACTCCGCCGGACAGAAACATGATGAAGGAGAACCACAGATACATCGAGCCGATGTCCTTGTGGTTGGTGGCGGCCAGCCAGCGCATGATCCCACTCGGGCGCTCATGATGCCCCGGCGCGTGCCCGGCATGGCCGGCGTCATCGACAATTGCCATATCGCTCTCCTTGCATGGGTTCGCCGCCGGTCCCGGGCTCAGCCGGTGGCGCCGCGGGCCGCCTTGATCTCTTTGGGCTGCACCAATTCGCCGGTGTGATTGCCCCAGGCGTTGCGCTCATAGGTGATCACCGCGGCTATGTCGGTATCGGACAGCTGCTTGCCCCAGGCTTGCATCGCCGGGTTTTTCTGGCTGCCGAACAAGACGATGTGGATGTGCGCCGGCTTGTCGGCGGTGGCTATCCTGGAACCGTCCAGCGCCGGGAAAGCGCCAGGCAAGCCCTTGCCGTTGGCCTGGTGACAGGCGACGCAGTTTTGGGCATAGACTTTTTCGCCGCGGGCTTTCAGATCGGCCAGCGTCCACACTTTGTTGGGATCGTCCGCCGCCGCCGCCATCTGCTTTTTCTTGGCTTCAAGCCACTTGGCGTAGTCATCCGGCGTCTTGGCCTCCACCACGATGGGCATGTAGCCGTGGTCCTTGCCGCACAACTCGGAACATTGGCCGCGATACGTGCCGGGTTTGTCTATGCGGAACCAGCTATCGCGCAGAAAACCGGGGATCGCATCCTGCTTGACGCCCAATTGCGGCACCCACCAGGAGTGGATCACGTCGTTGGCGGTCAATAGCAGCCGCACTTTCTTTCCGGTAGGCACCACCAGCGGCTCGTCCACTTCCAGCAGGTAGTTGACGGGTTTGGCCGCCGTGTTGGCGATGGCCTCGCGCGGCGTGGACAAATGGCTCATGAAGCCAAAATTATCGTCCAGGTAGTCGTAGCGCCACTTCCATTGGTAGCCGGTGACCTTGACCGTCATGTCCTCGCCGCGCGTGCTTTTCTGCGATAGCACCGCCTTGGTCGCCGGCCAGGCCATGCCAATCAGGATCAGCAGCGGGATCACCGTCCAGATGATTTCCACCGTGGTGTTTTCATGGAAGTGCTTGGCCTGGTGGCCGGCGGCTTTGCGATGGCGAACGATGGCGTACATCATCACCAGGAACACCAGCGCGAAAATAACGCAGGTAATCACCAGCAGCATGGTGTGCAGATCATATTGCTGGCGGGCAATGGGAGTGACGGGGGCTTGCAGATTCAACTCGGCCGCTGACGCGCAGGATATCGGCAGCCAACAGCAAAGGATGCGCATACAGGACATGGAGCCCCCCTAGAAATCCTCAACTGACATGAAGTGGTGCTGACTGGTCCGGTCTATTTTCATGACCGGTTAATGGCATGCTAGAAAAAAAGGTCAAGGAAAACAAGAAAATGTCTTGCGGCAACGCAATAAAATATTACGTATGCAACCCCCGATCCGCCCCGCTCCGAGCGCGGCGGCTCAGTTGGATTCGCCCGCCAGATAGGGCACTTCCAGCAATAACGGCGCCGGCATGTGCCTTTGCAGGGTTTCCAGGTTCTGCTCGTAAGCCTGTTGTTGCGGCACCACTCGATTGGCCACCCAGCCGGCTAGCGGCAGGCCGGCGTCCAGTACCGCGCGCGCGGTCAGCAGGGCGTGGTTGATGCAGCCCAGCCGCATCCCCACCACCAGAATCACCGGCAATTGAAGGGCTTTGGCCATATCGGCCATGAACAGTCGGTCCGACAGCGGGGCCAGCCAGCCGCCCGCCGCCTCCACCACCACCACGTCGGCGCAGGCGGCCAATTGCTGGTAATGGTCGACGATCACGTCCAGCCGGATCTCGACGCCGGCCTCGCTCGCGGCGATATGCGGCGACACCGGCGGCAAGAATCGATAAGGATTCATCAGATCCAGATCAGACTGCCCGGTGGCCGTGGTCAGCCTCGCCACATCATCGTTCCACCAGCTGCCGTCGGCCAGCAGTTCGCAGCCGGAGGCCACCGGCTTCATCGCCAGCACGCGCTTGCCTTCGGCCTGCCATTGACGGATCAATTGCACGGCGACATGGGTCTTGCCGATTTCGGTGTCGGTGCCGGTGATGAAGTAGGCTGCGGACATGGACGCTTTCCGTAGTGGATAGTAGAGAGTTGGCAGTCTAGCGCCGGCCCGTCCACTCGTAAAACGCAAAAAACCCCGGCTCTGCCGCGCAACGACGCCGACCTCATGGGTCGGCAGTCCGCCGCGCGGCCTTGTGAGCCGGGGCCAAATGGGGCGGCCTTGTGGGCCTTATGGACTTCACACTCGATAAAGTGAACTCCCTGGGCCGGGCGGTCTAGCGCTGACTGCGCGCCGACAAGGACGGGATGGAAAACCTTGTCGACGACGTGTCGCGCTGACCGCCTCGGCCGGAAAACCTCATACCAGCGCTTGCGCGTTCAGCTTTTGCTCCTGGTTCATCAATTTGTTCAATGCGGACAGGTAGGCCTTGGCCGAAGACACGATAATGTCGGTGTCCGCGCCCTGGCCGCTGACGATGCGGCCGTCGCGCGCCAGGCGTACCGTCACCTCGCCCTGGGATTCAGTGCCCTTGGTGATGGCGTTCACCGAGTACAGCTCCAACTCCGCGCCGCTGGCGGCCACGCTTTCAATCGCCTTGAAGGCGGCATCCACCGGGCCGGAACCGCTGGACTGGGCGCGACGCTCTTCGCCGTGGGCCAGAAACACGATGGAGGCCACCGGCGCTTCGCCGGTTTCGGTGGCGATTTTCAAGGACACCAGCTTGTAATCCTCTTCGCGGCCGGTGCTGAATTCATCCGACACCAGCGCGTGCAGGTCTTCGTCGAAAATCTCGCGCTTGCGGTCCGCCAGCTCTTTAAAACGCGCGAAGGCGGCGTTCAGCGCTTCCTCGCTGTCCAGCACAATGCCCAGTTCGATCAACTTGGTCTTGAAGGCGTTGCGGCCGGACAACTTGCCCAGAGTCAGGCGGTTGGTGCTCCAGCCCACCGATTCGGCGGACATGATCTCGTAAGTTTCGCGATGTTTGAGCACGCCGTCCTGATGGATGCCGGACTCGTGGGCGAAGGCGTTAGCGCCGACAATGGCCTTGTTGGGCTGTACAGGGTAGCCGGTCACCGTGGACACCAGCTTGGATGCCGGCACGATCTGGGTGGCGTCGATGCCGGTTTCCAGCGCGAAGATATCCTTGCGTGTGCGCACCGCCATCACCACCTCTTCCAGGCTGGCATTGCCGGCGCGCTCGCCCAGGCCGTTGATGGTGCACTCAACCTGACGCGCGCCACCCAGCACCGCGGCCAGGCTATTGGCCACCGCCATGCCCAGATCGTTATGGCAATGGGTGGACCAGATCACCGTGTCGCCGCCCGGCGTTTTAGCGATCAGTTCGCGGAAGAAGGCTTCGGTGATGAAGGGCACCGCATAGCCGACGGTGTCCGGCACGTTCAACGTGGTGGCGCCGGCCTTGATCACTTCGCCGAAGATGCGCGCCAGGAAATTGATGTCCGAGCGCAGCGCGTCTTCGGCGGAAAATTCCACGTCGTCGGTGTATTCGCGGGCGATCTTCACCGCCGCCACCGCCGCCGCCACCACTTCGTCCGGACTCATGCGCAGCTTCTTCTCCATATGGATGGGGCTGGTGGCGATGAAGGTGTGGATGCGGCCGCGCGCCGCCGGCTTGATCGCTTCGCCCGCGGCGCGGACGTCGCGCTCGTTGGCGCGGGCCAGGCTACAGACGGTGGAATCCTTGATCACTTCCGCGATGGCGTGGATGGCGTCGGCGTCGCCTGGGCTGGCGGCGGCGAAACCCGCTTCGATGATATCCACGCCCAGACGTTCCAGCTGGCGGGCAATCCGGATCTTTTCTTCCTTGGTCATCGATGCGCCCGGCGATTGCTCGCCGTCGCGCAAGGTGGTGTCGAATATATACAGACGATTGCCCATCTGGCTGTTTCTCCCTGGTCCCTGCATTGCAATTTCCGCGCCTGTCCCGACGCCGATCAGATAATCGTTGAAATCGAAGCGTTTACCCTGGCTGGCCGCCATCACCGCCAGCTTGTTGAGCTGGGCCAATGGCAGGCTGCCGCGTTCTCTCCATTTGTATATCGCCGCCCGAGTCACCGGCTCATCGGCGAACAAGCGATTCAGATCTTCGGCCAGCTGTCCCGGCCCGCCGAAATCCGCAATCAAGCGTTCAATGTCCAATTGCATCATGTGCTCCCGCAGCAAATTTTGATTCAGCCTACCGGCAACCAAGACATAAAGTCAAATCTGCATGTTGAAATCTGTGATTAAAACGTCACACGCCATGTCCAAGCGCCATAAATCGGACATTATGTCCATTTTCATTTGAAAACTGATTATTGTTTAAGCGATGCACAGGCGATCAGACACCGATAGATCGGTTATAATCTTGGGTTTAGTCTGATTGATCGAGGACAAACCAGTGTCCGAACGACTGTTCGTGCTGTTGCAACATCTGATGCCCAAGCTGGCCATGACCCGGTTCGCGGGCTGCATCGCCAACTGGGAAGGCGGCAGCCTGACGCAATGGATCATCCGTCGCTTCATTGCCCGCTATAAAGTGGATATGAGCGAAGCCGCCGCCAGCGACCCCGCGGCCTACGCCAGTTTCAACGCCTTCTTCACTCGCGCCTTGCGCGCCGACGCCCGCCCGCTGGCGAGCGAACGGCTGGTCTGCCCGGTGGACGGCGCGATCAGCCAGTTCGGCCGCGTAGAACAGGGACAGATCTTCCAGGCCAAGGGCCGCAGCTACTCGGCCCAAGCGCTACTGGCCGGCGACGCCGAGTGGGCGCGCCGTTTCGACGACGGCCATTTCGCCACCATCTACCTGAGCCCGCGCGACTACCATCGCATCCATATGCCTTGCGCCGGCCGCCTGTTGCGGATGAGCTATGTGCCGGGCGAGCTGTATTCGGTCAACCCGGCCACCGCCCGCGGCGTGGACCGCTTGTTCGCTCGCAATGAGCGCGTGGTCTGCCTGTTCGAGGGACAAGACGGCCAGCCCTTCGCCCTGGTGCTGGTGGGCGCCACCATCGTCGGCAGCATGGCCACCGTCTGGCACGGCGTGATCAACCCTCCGCGGCCGGGACAAATCCGCCACTGGGATTACAGCGATCAAGACATCCGCCTGGCCAAGGGGGAGGAGATGGGTCGCTTCCTGCTGGGTTCCACCGTGGTCTTGCTGTTCCCTCAAGGCCCGCTGAGCTTCAACTCCGCCTGGCAAGCCGCCGGCGCGGTGCGCATGGGCGAGGCAATGGCGGACTGAACCGAGCTCGCCCTCCCATAAAAAACGCGGCTCGACGCCGTAATGCCGTTCATTTAAGGATTTCCGGGCGACTTTTCTGGCCTTGTGAACACAGGAATCCACAAAAAAAAGCACCGTTTTCCATGCATGGAGACGGTGCTTTTCTCTTAAGTGAACGGCATTAGCTCGACGCCGCGTTTTATTTTTGTCCGCCCAAACCCTTTCCTACGTAAAAATAACTATCGCGTAGGAATCATCGATTGCCTATCCAAAAATGAAAAGATGCCCTCGGCATTCAGCGCCGAACCGGCATTCATCCTACGGAGAAGGCAACGATGCATATCACCGATGTTTTGCGCAAAACCATCCACAATCCGGCAACCTGGAGCAAGCAAGAGCTTTACGACAACCTGCAGGCCGCAGTGGATGTGGAGCTGTGGACCATTCCGCTCTACCTGACCACCCTGTATTCGATTCAGGGCTTGAACTCCGGCAATCAGCAGGCTTATCCCACCACCGCCAAACTGATTGAAAGCGTGGTAATCCAGGAAATGCTGCACTTGGAACTGATTTCCAATCTGTGCAATGCGCTGGGCTATTCGCCCCAATACCCCTTCCCCACCTATGAAGCGGCTGAGGGCATCCCCTTCCTCAAACCCGATGTGCCGCCGAAATACGCGGGCTACCAAGTCAAACTAGGGCCGCTGGACATCAACCAGCTGAAGCTGTTCTGTGTGATCGAGCTACCAGAGCCCCCCGGCAAACCGGACTGGAACAAACAAACACGATACAACTCGATAGGCGAGCTGTATCAGGCGCTGGAAATTGCCGTACCCTTGCAGTGGAAAGACCTCTATGTCGGTGCCGCCGCCAATACCAAACAGCAGGCCAATTTCACAGACTACACGCAGAAAAACCAACAAGGCCACGGCTTCAGCCAGACCATCAACACCCTGGACCAAGCACTGGCGGCGATGCAGGCCATCGTCAAGCAAGGTGAAGGCAACCGCTCCACCGAGGAAATCCCTCCATGCGATCAAGCGCCGGCGGAGAGTCCAACAGCTTACGATCCCAGCGACTTCGACCCGTCGCAAAGCCACTTTTTGAAATTCAACCTGATCCTCGACCTGCTGCGCCTGGGGTCCAACCCCTGGATTCCCGCTACCTATCCGCTGATTCCCCACCCCGACAAACAGCAGCTGGCTGAGCAGGCAATGGCCCAGCGCCAGCTTCAGGACGGCTTTCGCGCCTTCATGTCCGAGTTGCAAACCGGCTTCAACACCGCACAAGCCAATCAGCAGATGCCGGGCAGCTTCTACAGCAGCATGTTCAACTTGCAGAGCCTGATCACCGCCGTTTGGCAAGCCGGCGCAACGCCGGCGTTTCCCAGCCACTGAGCCGGATGTGGAGACAGCATGAGAAAAGCCGGGCGCGACGCCCGGCTTTTCCATGCCGCCAGATCAAACCGACAGATCAGTTCTTGGACTGGTCCACCAGCTTGTTCTTGGCGATCCACGGCATCATCGCGCGCAGTTCGGCGCCGACTTTCTCGATCGGGTGATCGGCGGTCAAACGGCGACGCGCGGTCATGCTCGGATAGTTGGTCTTCCCTTCCAGGATGAACATCTTGGCGTATTCGCCGGACTGGATGCGGTACAGCGCCTTCTTCATCGCGTCCTTGGTGGCGGAAGTCACCACTTCCGGGCCGGTCACATACTCGCCGTACTCCGCATTATTGGAGATCGAGTAGTTCATATTGGCGATGCCGCCCTCGTACATCAGGTCGACAATCAGCTTCAGCTCGTGCAAGCACTCGAAGTAGGCCATTTCCGGCGCGTAGCCGGCTTCCACCAGCGTTTCGAAACCGGCCTTGACCAGTTCCACCGCGCCACCACACAGCACGGCCTGCTCGCCAAACAGGTCGGTCTCGGTTTCCTCGCGGAAATTGGTCTCGATCACGCCGCCCTTGGTGCCGCCGTTGGCCGCCGCATAGGACAACGCCACGTCGCGGGCCTTGCCGGATTTGTCCTGATAAACCGCGATCAGGGTCGGCACGCCGCCGCCCTTCAGGTATTCGGAGCGCACGGTGTGGCCCGGGCCTTTCGGCGCCACCATGATCACGTCGACGTCAGCCGGCGGCACGATCTGGTTGTAATGGATATTGAAACCGTGAGCGAAGGCCAGCGCCGCGCCCTTCTTCAGGTTGGGCGCGATGTCCTTGCTGTAGACGTCCGGCTGCGACTCGTCCGGCAGCAGAATCATCACCACGTCGGCTTTCTTCACCGCCTCGGCCACTTCCTTGACCTTGTGGCCGGCCGCTTCCGCCTTCTTCCAGGAAGCGCCGTCCTTGCGCAGGCCCACCACGACGTCCACGCCGGAGTCTTTCAGGTTCTGCGCATGGGCGTGGCCCTGGGAACCGTAGCCGATGATGGCGACTTTCTTGCCCTTGATGATGGAGAGGTCAGCGTCTTTGTCGTAGAAAACTTTCATTTGCAATCCTTGATATCGTTTGTTTGGGCGGTCCGGCCTCCGGCCGGCGCCCGCCTGCTTCAGATTTTCAGAACCCGCTCACCCCGACCAATGCCGGATGCGCCGGTACGGACCGTTTCCAGGATCACTGTGCGGTCCACCGCCTCGATGAAGGCGCCGAGCTTTTCGCTCGTACCGGTCAGCTCGATGGTGTAAGTCTTTTCCGTCACGTCGATGATGCGTCCGCGGAAGATGTCGGCCATGCGCTTCATCTCCTCGCGGTCCTTGCCAGTGGCGCGGACCTTGATCAGCATCAGCTCGCGCTCGATGTGTTCGGATTCATTGAGGTCTATCACCTTGACCACCTCGATCAGCTTGTTGAGCTGCTTGGTGATCTGCTCGATGACTTCGTCGGAACCGTGAGTGACGATAGTCATGCGCGACAGCGTCGGGTCCTCGGTCGTGGACACTGTCAGCGAATCAATGTTGTAGGCACGGGCCGAAAACAGGCCCACCACGCGGGACAATGCGCCCGCTTCGTTTTCCAGAAGAATGGATAGGATATGTCGCATACCGGCTGGCCTCAACACATATTGCCGTAGTCACGGTTGTTCTCGAAAGGCACGCTCTGCACCTCGCTCATGTGCGCGGGCAGGTCCATCTGGTCCAGACCCTTGCCGTTCTGCACCATCGGGAACACGTTCTCGGACTGGTCGGTACGGAAATCCAGGAATACCAGGCGCTCCTTCAGCTTCTGGCTGAACGCCTCCTTCAATACCGGCTCCACGTCGGCGGGGTCTTCCACCTTGAAGCCGATATGACCGTAAGCCTCGGCGATTTTGACGAAGTCCGGCAGCGCGTCCATATAGGATTCGGAATAGCGCGTGCCGTAGAAGAACTGCTGCCACTGGCGCACCATGCCCAGGTAGCGGTTATTCAAGGCCACTACCTTCACCGGGGTATGGTATTGCTTGCAGGTGGACAGTTCCTGAATATTCATCTGGATCGAGCCTTCGCCGGTGATGCAGGCGACGGTGGCGTCCGGATTGGCCAGTTGCGCGCCCATCGCGGCCGGCAGGCCGAAGCCCATGGTGCCTAGGCCGCCGGAGTTCAGCCACTGCTTGGGATTGTCGAACTTGTAGTACTGCGCCGCCCACATCTGGTGCTGGCCCACATCGGAAGTGACGATAGCCTTGCCGCCGGTGATTTCGTACAGCTTCTCCACCACGAACTGCGGCTTGATCAGCTCGCTGGACGGTGTGTACAGCAAACTGTTGTGGCTGCGCCATTCTCCGATTTGCTTCCACCAGCCGGCCAGGGCTTGAGCGTCCGGCTTCTGGCCGGATTGCTTAAGGAGGTCCAGCATGTCTTTCAGCACATGCTTGACGTCGCCGACGATGGGGATGTCCGCCTTCACCCGCTTGGAGATGGAGGACGGATCCACGTCGATGTGGATGATCTTCTTGGGCTGGCTGAGGAAATGCGACGGCACGCTGATCACGCGGTCGTCAAAACGCGCGCCTATGGCCACCAACACGTCGCAGTACTGCATCGCCATATTGGCTTCATAGGTGCCGTGCATGCCCAGCATGCCGAGGAACTGCGGATCTGACCCCGGATAGGCGCCCAGGCCCATCAGGGTGTTGGTACACGGCAGACCCAGCGATTTGACCAGTTCGGTGACTTCGCCGGCGGCATTGCCCTGCACCGCGCCGCCGCCCACGTAAACAAAGGGGCGTTTGGCTTCCAACAGCAGGTTCACCGCTTTCTTGATCTGCCCCGGGTGGCCGCGAGTAGCCGGCACATAGGAACGGATATGCACGCTTTCCGGGTATTGGAAATCCGTGCGGTGCTGAGTGATGTCCTTGGGGATGTCCACCACCACCGGGCCGGGACGGCCGCTCTTGGCGATGTAGAACGCCTTCTTGATGGTGGCGGCGATCTCGTTCACATCCTTGACCAGGAAGTTGTGCTTCACGCACGGGCGGGTAATGCCCACCATGTCCACTTCCTGAAATGCGTCCAGGCCGATGGCCGGGGACGGCACCTGGCCGGACAGCACCACCATGGGGATGGAGTCCATATAGGCGGTGGCAATGCCGGTCACGGCATTGGTCGCGCCGGGGCCGGAAGTGACCAGGGCCACGCCCACCTTGTCGCTGGAACGGGAGTAGGCGTCGGCGGCATGCACCGCCGCCTGCTCATGCCTCACCAGCACATGTTTGAATTTGTCCTGCCGGAAAATGGCATCGTAAATTTCCAGCACCGCGCCGCCGGGGTAGCCGAAAACAAACTCGACACCTTCTTCCTGCAGGCAGCGGACAACCGCTTCCGCGCCCGATATCTGCATATCGCCTCTTTGTCTTTGCGTTAGTTTCATCCCGTATCGGACGACCTTATCGTATTGCTTTGAAACCGGTCAAGTGCTTTTGTGCAGGTGCAATATGCCCCTAAGCCTCGGTAAATTCAGGAAAAAAATCAGGCTTGGCCGAATCGGCGGCGCTCTGCTACCATCTTCTGTTGGCATCTACTCAAACTCTCATCCGATGGCTAGCCGCGAGGAAATGGCCGACTTTCTGGAGTCGGCGGAGAAACGCGCTTTCAAGCAGGCGTGGTATGCGGTCCAGAATGAAGACAGCGCATTGGATATCGTGCAGGACTCGATGATGAAACTGGCGGATCGCTATCCGCACGCCCCGGCGGCGGAACTGCCGCTGATCTTCCAGCGCATCCTGCAAAACACCATCCGCGACTTCTACCGCCGTAGCAAGGCTCGCCGTTTCGTCAGCACGCTGCTGTCCTCGTTGATCCCCACCCGGGAGGAAGACGATAGCCTCGATCCGCTTGAAACGCTGGACGTCGCCGCGGACGAGGCGCACAGCAATCCCGAACAATGGTGCGCGCGCAAGGAAACCGCCGTGCTGATCGAGTCCTCGCTGCAACTGTTGCCGGCCCGTCAACGCGAGGCGTTTCTGCTGCGTTATTGGGAAGGTCTGGATGTTGCCGCCACCGCGCGCGTGATGGGCTGCTCGGAAGGCAGCGTGAAAACCCATTGCTCGCGCGCCAATCACACGCTGGCGGCCATCCTCGCGCAAAAGGGAGTGACGCTATGAAACCTTCCAATCCCCTGCCCGGCCATGTATCGCGCGTGCTGGACCACGCCAGCGCCGATCTCGACCCCGCGCTGGAACGCAGGCTGCGCCAGGCGCGCCAGCGCGCGCTGGTCCGCTTCGAGGCCAGTTCCCCAGGAGCCGTTACGCAACGCGAGCGGCTGGGCCTATGGGGGCAGCGTCACGTGCTGGCGCTCCGCCGCGGCGGCTTGGCTTTGGGCTTCGCGCTGTTGACCGGCGCCGGCATGATGCTGGCGGAAGATTTGCAGCTGGAAGAAGAAGCGGTGGACGCCGCGGTGCTGGCGCAGGATCTGCCGTTCGAAGCCCTGCTGGAGCCCCACTTCAGCCGAGGCTTGCATGAATAGCGGCCGCCGCCTCTTGCTCGCCCTGTGCCTAAGCGGACTGCTGGCGCCGGCGACCAAGGCCAGCCCGCCTGCCAACCCCCGCTGGGCGCAATTGAGCGCGGAACAGCAGCAGGTTCTGGCGCCGCTGGCCACGGAGTGGGACCGCTACGCTCCGTATAAAAAACAAAACCTGCTGGCCATCGTGCCGCAATTCCAACAGTTGCCGGAGGCGCAGCGCCAACGCGTGCAGCAAAAGCTGAAAGCCTGGTCCGAACTGAGCCAGCAGCAGCGGGACGAGATCCGCGCCAACTGGAAGACGTTGCAACAGATGCCGCCCGAACAACGCCGGCAGGCCATCCAGCGCCTGCGGCAACAACATGAAGCCCAAGATGCCTCCCGCTGACGCCACCGCCCTGACCCCGCCCACACTGAAACGCAGCCTGGCCAGCTTGTTCTATGAATTGCTCCTGGTCGCCGCGCTCTTGCTCACCGTCACCGCGGTGCTGACGCCGCTGCAGATGCTGATAGGCCAAGGCACGCTGTTCAAAACTCTGCTCAAAACGGTCCTGGTCCTTGCCCTGTTTGCTTATTTCGGCTACTGCTGGGTGCGCGGCGGTCAAACCGTGGCAATGAAAACCTGGCGCATCAAACTGGTCAACGCTCATGGCGGCGGCATCGTCTGGAAACAGGCGGCGGCGCGCTACGTGATCGGCCTGGTCTTGTTCGTCGGCATGCCGGCGGTATCCTATCTCGGCTGGGCCAAGGCCTACGGCCACCAGCCGCAGGCTCTGTGGCTGGCGCTGAGCTGGTGCCTGATTCCCTTCCTGGCGAAGTTCTACGACCGCGACAAGCTATTCCTGCACGACAGGCTGGCGGGCACCCGCCAGGTCGTGCTGCCCAAGCCGCCCCACCCGGGCAAGAAACGGCGCGGAGAACCCACGCCGGGCTGATCCCTAAATCCCGGCGGGCCGGGACAGCAAAGGCTCTGTCTTGGCAAACTCCGCCAAAACATCCAGCAAGACGCGCACCCGCGCCGGAGGATAGCGCCGTTGCGGCCACACCGCGTAAACCGGTTTAGCCGGCATTTCCCAGCCGGCCAAAACCTGCCGCAAACCGCCTTCCGCCAGCTGGCGATGACACAGGCTATGAGGGCAGACGGCAATGCCCATTCCAGCCTCCGCCAAGCGACGCGGTAGCAGCATATCGTTGACCCGCAGCCGCGGCGGCGGCAACTCCCAGGCCGCGCCGTCGTCCCGCCGCTGCAAATGCCAGCGCTCAAACGGCTCAGCCACCAGCAAAGCGTGACGCGCCAGATCCTCCGGCGTCCGCGGTTCGCCTTGTGTCGCCAGATAGGCGGGCGCGGCCACCAGCAGGGTGCGCACCCAACCTAGTCTCCGCTGGTTCAAACTGGAGTCCGGCTGCTCCCCCACCCTCAAAGCCATATCCGCCATGCCGCTGAGCAAATCGTCGATAGCGTTGTTCAGATGCAGTTCCAGGCGCAAGTCCGGGTAATCCTTCAGCATCCGCCGCCATACCGGCACCAGGACATCGTTGCCCAGGCTCAGCGGCGACAGCACCCGCAGCACACCCTTAACCTGATGCAGCGAGTCCGCCAGCGACGCGGCGGCCTGGCTCAGGGATTGCAGTAAGGGCCGGCATTGTTCGTAGTACTGCCCGCCTTCCGCCGTCAGCTCCATCCTCCGCGCGCTGCGGTGCAATAGACGACAGCCCAGCTCACGCTCCAGCGCCTGCAAGCGACGCGACAGGGTGGCGGTGGGCACGCCCAGCCGCCGAGCGGCGGCATTCAAGCTCCCGGCATCGACAATGCTCACGAATAACTGCAGATCATCCAGCATGATTTCATTTTTGGAATTTGAGTTCGATATTTTAAGTCTATTTACATAAATGATTCTTGCCTAGACTGGCCTTGCAGCTCTCCGCTGCGATGATCTCTCTCTTGAAAGGAATTGCCATGTCTCTGCGCCTGCCCTACACCCAACTGTCTCCCGCCGCCTACCAGGGGCTGGCCAGCGTCAAGTCCAGTCTGCAACACAGCAGCCTGGGCCTGCCTTTGATTGAGCTGGTTTATCTGCGTGTGTCCCAGATCAACGGCTGCGCCTTTTGCCTGAAAATGCATGCGTCGGCCCTGCGCGCCAGGGGGGAAAGCGATGAGCGCATCGACTCCCTGGCCGGCTGGCGCGTCAGCGAGCTGTACAGCGCCCGCGAGCGCGCGGCGCTGGAATGGGCGGAATCGTTGACCGACATCGCCACCACTCAGGCTCCGGACCAGCATTACCTGCCCTTGCAGGAACACTTCAGTCCGGAGCAAGTGGCGGATCTGAGCTTCGCCATCGCCCTGATGAACGCCTTCAACCGGCTGGCGGTCAGCATGCGTCAGTAAGCGCGATTCCCGCTGGTGCGAGTGATGACTGAGGACTATTCTTTCACATGAAGATAAACTAACTTCAAGCCGTGCTAATCTCTGCGCCCGGTAGTCATCCAGTTGTCACCCACACATCAGGAACCGTCAGTGATGCAACAAGCACCAGACCAGATTGACCGTATCGTCGCCCTGTGGCGCGAGGTTCGCCCGGACTTGGACCCGTCCTCCACCGAAGTGGTCGGCCGCATTGTGCGGATGGAGTACTTCGTCACCCGCCGCGTGCTGCACGATTTGGCGCGCCACAATCTGAATGTCGGCGAGTTCGACGTGCTCGCCGCGCTGCGCCGCGGCGGCGAACCGTTCCAGCTGTCCCCCAACCAACTGCAGGGCATGGTGCTGATCTCCTCCGGCGCGCTGACCAACCGCATCAACCGGCTGGAAGAAGCCGGCTTGGTGACCCGTTCGCCGGATCCGGCCGACCGCCGCGGCGTGATCGTGACGCTAACGCCCAAGGGCTTCGAGGTGATCGAGGACGCCGTCGGCAATCATCTGTCGGCCGAGGCCGAACTGATCGAGATGCTGGATGCGGAAGAACGCGCCACGCTGGCGCGCTTGTTGAAGAAAATGCTGCAGACCCAGGAGGATTGAGATGCACGCGCCCTCCTGTAGCTTGCCGCGCTGAGCGGACAAAAAAAACCGGCCTGGATTCCAGAGCCGGTTTTTTACAACCGCGCTTCAGCGCACCAGTGGCGGTGCCGCGCCCGCTGCCGCCGTTTTCACCGGCAGCGGCGCCACCCAATGCCAGCGGCCTTTCCAGGCCCCCATCACCAGGTTGGGATATTCAGCCCGGCCCAGACTGCCGTTGTAACGGCCCAGCGCGCGAAACAGATTGCCGCGCTCGATATCCAGGTAGTAACGCAGAATGGTGCAGCCGTAGCGCAGATTGGTGGTGAGATCGAACAAGTTGTGCTGCGCGTTTCCTATGCTGCGCACCCAGAACGGCATCACCTGCATCAGCCCGCGCGCGCCGGCGCCGGAGATCGCGTACTTGTTGAAGCCGCTTTCCACCTGGATCAGGCCCAGCACCAGTTGCGGGTCCAGGCCGGCCCGGGTGGCCTCGTAATGGATGGCGGTGAGCAGGCGCTCCCGCGTCCATTTATCCGGAATCCGCTTGGCCAGCCGGCTGGACATTTCACCCAGCCAGGCGTCGGCTTCGCGCTGGTCGTCAAACACCAGCCGCGGCGCGTTGGCGTCGGACACCGAACGGCGCATGGTGGAAGCGACGTTGGCGGCCAATGCCTCTTCCTTCTGCGCGCCGGCCCACGCCGGCATCGCTGCCAGCGCGGCCAACAATACGACGATGCCGGATCGGATCATAAGACGGTCACAGCCCCAGTTTGGCTAGCACTTGTTCCAGCATAGCATCCGCGGCCAGGGCGCTGGCCTCCGTGTCGCGACGGTGCTGGTACTCGACCTTGCCTTCCTTCAGGCCGCGGTCGCCAATGGTGACGCGATGCGGCGCGCCGATCAGCTCCCAATCGGCGAACATCGCGCCCGGACGTTCGCCGCGGTCGTCCAGAATCACGTCCACGCCCTTGGCCAGCAGGCCTTGGTACAAAGCGTCGGCGGCGGCCTTCACCTCGGCGGAGCGGTCATAGCCCACCGGGCAGATCACCACGGTGAACGGCGCGATGGCGTCCGGCCAGATCATGCCCTTGTCGTCGAAGTTCTGCTCGATGGCCGCGCCCAGGATGCGGGTGACGCCGATGCCGTAGCAGCCCATTTCGAACGGCTTGGGTTTGCCGTCCTCGTCCAGGAAGGTGGCGTTCATCGCTTCCGAATACTTGGTGCCCAAATAGAAGACATGGCCCACTTCGATGCCGCGCTGGATCGCCAGCTCGCCCTTGCCGTCCGGCGAGGCGTCGCCGGCCACCACATTGCGGATATCCATCACTTCCGGCTCCGCGCAATCGCGGCCGAAGTTGACGCCGGTATAGTGCTGGTCGTCCTCGTTGGCGCCGGTAATCATGTCGGCCATCTTGGCGACGGTGCGGTCGGCTATGACGCGGCCCTTGAAGCCCACCGGACCCAGCGAACCCGGATTGGCGCCGAAGGCGGCCTTGATCGCGCCGGGGGCGGCGAAGGTCAGCGGCGCCTTGATGCCGGCGATTTTCTCGGCCTTGACCTCGTTTAGCTCATGATCGCCGCGCACCAGCAGCAGCACAGGCTGATCGTCGTCGCCGTCCACCACTACCGCTTTGACGGTTTGCTTGATGTCGACCTTCAGGAAGTCCACCAAGTCGGCGATGGTCTTGACCTTGGGCGTATGCACCTTGGTCATGGCCGCGCCGGCGGCCGCGCGCTCGCCGGCCGGCGCCACGGCTTCGGCCAGTTCGATGTTGGCGGCGTAGTCGGAGTCCGGACAATAGACGATGGCGTCCTCGCCGGTGTCGGCGATCACCTGGAATTCATGCGAACGGTCGCCGCCGATCGCGCCGGTGTCGGCGGCAACGGCGCGGTAGCTCAGGCCCAAGCGGTCGAAGATGCGGCAGTAAGCGGCATACATATTGTCGTAGCTGACGCCGGCGGCTTCCGCGCTGCGATCGAAGGAGTAAGCGTCCTTCATGGTGAACTCGCGGCCGCGCATCACGCCGAAGCGCGGGCGGCGCTCGTCGCGAAACTTGGTTTGGATCTGGAAGAAATTCTTGGGCAGCGCGCGGTAGCTGCGCAGCTCGTTGCGGGCGATGTCGGTGATCAGCTCCTCCGCGGTGGGCTGCAAGGCGAAGTCGCGCTCGTGACGGTCCTTGAAGCGCAGCAGCTCCTCGCCCATTTTGTCCCAGCGGCCGGTTTCCTGCCACAAGCCGGCCGGCTGCACCACCGGCAGGCTGACTTCAATCGCGCCCGCGCGGTTCATCTCTTCGCGCACGATGTTTTCCACCTTGCGCACGCTGCGCAGGCCCATCGGCATCCAGGAGTAAATGCCGGCGGCCACTTTGCGGATGAAGCCGGCGCGCATCATCAGCTTCTGGCTGGCGATGTCCGCGTCGGCGGGGGCTTCCTTCAGGGTGGAAATGAAAAACTGCGATGCGCGCATGATGCGTCCTTGGTAATACGGTGTAATGAGGGCTTGATTGTAGCGTTTGCCGCGCCTCGCGGCCAAGCCTTGCGCCGGCATCGCCGTTTTGCGCTATAAAGATGCGTGCCCCGCCACCCGTCGGCTACTCCAGATGCGGCCGCCGCGCAAGCGGACAGCCCGGATTCTGTCGTTTTACGAGAACACATCTCGGCTCTTGCGCGGCCTTTGCTTGGCTTACCCTGACCTCTGGAGTAATCTGCGCGCTCAAGAACCATCGATATTGCTGTGCAGCAATATACGGTGACGAACAATTCCATTGGATGCATATGCAGGATCACAACAAACAGGCCATGGCAGGCCTGACCCTGGCCGCCTTGGGCGTGGTATACGGCGACATCGGCACCAGCCCGCTGTATACCCTGCGCGAATGCTTCACCGGCCAGGGCATCCCCACCACGCCTGAAAACATCTTCGGCATTTTGTCGCTGATCTTCTGGTCGCTGATTTTCGTGGTTTCCATCAAATACGTGGCTTTCGTGCTTCGCGCCGACAACCGCGGCGAAGGCGGCATCATGGCGCTGATGGCGCTGGCCCGCCATTACACCACCCACGCCGCGCGTTGGAAGATCGTTCTGCTGGGCTTGTTCGGCGCGGCGCTGTTCTACGGCGACGCCATCATCACCCCGGCGGTGTCGGTCTTGTCCGCGGCGGAAGGCATGGAGCTGATTTCGCCGGCGATGGAAAGCTATGTGCTGCCGATGGCCATCGGCGTGCTGACCGGTCTCTTCCTGCTTCAGCGCTTCGGCACCGCCAGCGTCGGCCTGCTGTTCGGCCCCATCATGCTGATCTGGTTTTCCGTTCTGGGCCTGCTGGGCCTGCATCAGATCGTGCAAGCTCCGCAGGTGCTGCAGGCGCTCAATCCCTATCACGCGCTGCACTTCATCGGCCACAACGGCTGGGGCTCCTTCCTGACCCTGGGCTCGGTGGTGCTGGCGCTGACCGGCGCCGAGGCGCTATACGCCGACATGGGCCATTTCGGCAGCTCGCCGATCCGCCGCGCCTGGTTCAGCCTGGTGCTGCCTGGCCTGGCGCTGAATTATTTCGGCCAGGGCGCGCTGCTGATGCAAAACCCGGCCGCCATCAAAAACCCCTTCTTCCTGCTGGCGCCGGACTGGGCGCTGCTGCCCTTGATCGTCATGGCGACGCTGGCCACGGTGATCGCGTCGCAAGCGGTGATTTCCGGCGCCTACTCGCTGACCCGCCAAGCCATCCAGCTGGGCTACTGCCCGCGGCTGGAGGTGCAACACACCTCGGAAAAAGAGATCGGCCAGATATACATGCCCTTCATCAACTGGGCTTTGCTGATCGCGGTGATGGTGGTGGTACTGACCTTCAAGACCTCGTCCAGCCTGGCCGCCGCCTACGGCATCGCCGTCACCGGCACCATGCTGATCACCACTTGCCTGTTCTTCGTGGTGGCCAGGGTCAACTGGCGCTGGCCCCTGCCGCTGGCGCTGGGCGTTACCCTGATGTTCGCCACCATAGATCTGGGCTTCTTTAGCGCCAACATCCACAAAGTGGCCGACGGCGGCTGGTTGCCGCTGGTGCTGGGCATGGTGATCTTCACGCTGATGAGCACCTGGAAGCAGGGCCGCGAGCTGCTGTTCACCCGCCTGCGCGACCAGGCGCTGCCGCTGGACAGCTTCATCGAAAACCTGGAAGCCTACCCGCCGACGCGGGTGCAGGGCACCGCGGTGTTCCTGACCAGCACCCTGCACGGCGTGCCGCACGCGCTGCTGCACAACCTCAAGCACAACAAGGTGCTGCATGAGCGAGTGGTGTTGATGACGGTGCGCACCGAGGACGTGCCCTATGTAGCGGCGGAGGAACGGCTGGAAATCGTGCAGATGTCGACCTCGTTCTGGCGCGTGGTGGCTCGCTACGGCTTCAAGGAAGATCCGAACGTACTGCAGGTGCTGGAAGATTGCACTGCCCAGGGTCTGGCTTTCGAGCTGATGGACACCTCCTTCTTCCTGTCGCGCGAGACCATCGTGTCCACCGAGCGTCCGGGCATGTCGCGCCTGCGCGAAAAGCTGTTTGTGTGGATGAGCAAGAACGCGATGCGCGCCACCGACTTCTTCCAGGTGCCCACCAACCGGGTGGTGGAGTTGGGCGCGCAAGTCGAGCTCTAGCTCGCCAGACTTTGAACAGACGCGAAGCCTCCTCGCCTCGCTCTCAAGCCGGACCGGCCTTGCCCGTCCGGCTTTTTCGCGGCTGGCTTGACTCTAACGCGACAGACCGCTGTCGGCCTCCGCCCTCGCCCAATCGAAAAACGGTCCGGGATCCGTCTTGCGTCCCGGCGCGATGTGCTCGTGACCGATGATGGCGCTAAGCGGCAGCCTGCGCCGCAACTCCAGCGCCAAGGCTTGCAGCGTCTGGTATTGCGCCTCGCTGAACGGCTCGAAATCGCAGCCTTCCAGCTCCACTCCAATGGAAAAATCGTTGCAGCGTTCACGCCCTCGCCAATTGGACACGCCGGCATGCCAAGCGCGCCGCGTCACAGGCACAAACTGCTGCAGCTCGCCGGAACGGCGGATGAAGAAATGGGAAGACACGCGCAAATGCTGGATTTCGGCGTAGAACGGGTGCTCGTCCGGGTTCAGCTTATTCTGGAACAACTGCTCCACGCCCAACCCGCCGTAGCGATACGGAGGGAGGCTGATGTTGTGGATCACCAGCAGTTCCGGCGCCATGTCCTCGCCGCGTTCGTCGTGATTGGGCGACGGTATCCAGCGCGCGCCGTCCAGCCAGCCGTCCTCCAATAGCTGGAAAGCCGGCGGCGGGGCCGGCTGATAATTCAGACGCCACAGCATCAAGCCGTCCGGCGTGGACCAGCGCTGCTCGGCGACGAAGCCGGCCTTGCGATACAAAGACAACGCGGCGATATTGACCTCGGCGGTATCGACGCTGACCTCGCTCTCGCCCACCAGCGCCCGGTTCAGCAAGCGGTAGCCCCAGCCGGCGCGCAACTGTTGCGGATCCACCACGACTCTTTCGATATGCAGCCCGCCATCCTCGCGGCGCGAGGCCACCAGCACCCCGCGCAGGCTCTCGCCCTCGAACGCGCCCCAAACCGCGTCGGCGCAGGCCTGCGCAGCGGCAAGGTCGGTCCACATCACAGGCAGATGCGGATAAGACAGCCATTCCGCCTCCAAACGGTGAGCAGCCAACTGCAGGCTCAAGGCGCGAGCGGCCAACGCCGCGTCGCTCAAATCCAGGCGTTTCACTTCAAACGGGGCTTGCATCCAACCTCCTGCGGCGCTGCGCTGGCGCGCGCAACATTCTAGTCATCGGAACAGTCCAATATCTCTCTTGTTTTCTGCCCGGCAGCGGGGTATCAAGAACAACCGGGGCAACCAAACCTCGGCATTCTACCGCTCCCGCGGAGCCGCCGGCGCGCGTTGCCTTGAGCCGGATCATGGCCGCCGCCCGCGCCATGCCGCAGAATGCAGCCCGTCACCCACTACAGGAGAACGCCGATGCTGACCCTGGACACCTTGAGCAGCGCCGCCGCGCCCAGCTTCGAACAGCCGCTGGAAATGCTGCAGGCCTGCCACGACAAGATTCGCCGCTTCTGCGACCAACTGGATCAACTGCCTTCTTACATTGAGCAACACGGCGTCGACGAGGCCGCGCGCAACACGATAGACGGCTTGGTCCGCTACTTCGATCTGGCCGGCCCCGCTCATCACAGCGACGAGGAGGACGAATTGTTCCCGCTGATTCTGGAGCGGGTGCCCACCGCCGCCTCCCGGCTGGAGCAACTGAGCGCAGAACACGGCTATCTGCATTCCTGCTGGAACGCCATTCGCGACGATCTTCTGGCGCTGCGCGACGGCAAGATTCACAGCATCAGCCGCAACGAGTTGGAGGAGTTCGCTCGCCAGTACCGCGAACACGCCGCCGCCGAGGAAAGCTGGCTGTTTCCCACCGCCGCCTCCGCCATCAGCGCCGAGGAGATGAGCGCCGCCGGACAGCGCATGGCGGCGCGCCGGATGCAGCAAGCCGCCTGAACGGCTGCCGCCGCCCGGCCACAAACGCAAAAAAAAGGCTGACCAGCGCGGTCAGCCTTTTTATCTTTGCGCACTCAGAACCTGTTTACGATCTCGCGAGCAAGAGCGAGACAAGGCGAAAACGGCTGAAAAAGCGGAGTGTACACACCGTACATGAGCATTTTGAAGCCGCTTTCAACGCTGTATCGCCGACGCGCAGCAGATCGTAATCCGGTTCTCAGAACCTGTTTACGATCTCAGGCGGTCAGCTTCAGCAACTGCTCGAACGCGTCCTCGAACAGCTTCAAGCCATCCTGCTGCAGCTTCTCGCCGGCGGCGGCCAGATCCACGCCAGCCGCGCCCACCGCGTGCAACAGGGTCTGCGCCTCGTCCATGCCTTCCGGCAGCGTCAACGCCGCCTGGCCGTGGTCGCGGAAGGCCGCCAGCGTGCCGTCCGGCACGGTATTGACGGTTTCATCGCCAATCAGGCTCTCCACGTAAAGCACGTCGGAGTAGGCGGCGTTCTTGGTGCCTGTGGACGCCCACAGCAGATATTGCGGACGGGCGCCGGCGGCTTTCAACGCGGCGAACTCGGCGCCGTGGAAGCGCTCGAGATAGCGAGCGTAAGCAGCCTTGGACAGCGCGATGGCCACTTTGCCCTTGTGGGCCTCCGCCACTTGCGGGTCCAGCAGGCTGTCGACGCGGGACAGGAAGAAGCTGGCCACCGCCTTGACGCCGGACACGTCCTTGCCGTCGGCGTGACGAGCGGACAAGCCGGCGATGTAGGCGTCCCACACCGCTTCCACTTGCGGCAGCGAGAACAGCAGGGTGATGTTGACGTTGACGCCTTCGCGGGTCAGCGCCTGAAAGGCGCGGATGCCGGCGGCGGTGGCCGGAATCTTGATCATGGCGTTGGGCCGGGCGATTTCCGCCCACAAGCGCCGCGCCGCGGCAAGAGTCCCGGCCTCGTCGTTGGACAACTCCGGCGACACTTCCAGGCTGACATAGCCGTCGTTGCCCTGGCTGGCGTCGTATTGGCCGCGCAGCAAGTCGCAGGCGGCCTGGATGTCCGGCACCACCAGCGCTTCGTAGCGCGCCTCGGCGGATAGGCCGGCGTCCGCCTTCAGGCGGGCCAGATCGGCCTGATAGCTGGCGTCGCCGCTGATCGCCTTGTAGAAGATCGCCGGATTGGACGTCACGCCGGCGATGCCGTCGTCGGCCAGCAGGCGCGCCAGTTCGCCGGAGGCGATCAATTCGCGGGACAAATTGTCCAGCCAGACGCGCTGGCCGAACGGACGGATGGATTGCAGTCGATTCATGGTGGAACGATCCAGAATAAAGTCGGGACGGGCCCGGCATCGCCGAGCCGGCCGGTGGCCGCCGCGCCATAGAGCCTGTTCAGAGTCTCGCGCACAGGGGCGAGACAAGACGAAAACAGCCGAGGAAGCGAAATGCACATACGGTACATGAGCATTTCGAAGCGGATTTCAACGTCGTATCGCCGAAGCGCGGCAGACTTTGAACAGGTTCTAAAATCGGCGGGCTGAAAAGGACATCCTAACCCGCTTGGAGCGGCGCGCCAAGAGCGCCGGCCCAAGCTTGCAAGAATACGCCGCATGCGGCCCCAGCGGCGCGGCGCTCAGGCCGCTTGCGAGCCGCTGCGGCGGTCGCGCGGGAACACCGCGGAGAACACGCTGCCCTTGTCCGGCTCGCTTTTGATCTCCAGCCGGGCGTGATGGCGGGCCAGCACATGCTTGACGATGGCGAGCCCAAGACCAGTGCCGCCGCTGCCGCGCGAACGGCCGCGGTCCACCCGGTAGAAGCGCTCCGTCAACCGCGGAATATGCTCGCGCGGAATACCGATGCCGGTATCCGCCACGGAGAAGCGCAGCTGCTCGCCCTCTTCCCTCCAGCTCAGCGTGATGCAGCCGCCTTCCGGCGTGTAGCGCACCGCATTGGATACCAGATTGCCAAAGGCCGAATGCAGCTCTTGCGGACTGCCCCACAGCCAGGCGTCGCTGTGCCGGTCCAGCTTGACCTGATGGCGGCCGTGGGACAGGCCTTCGGCTTCCACCATCAGCGTGTCCAACATGTCCTGCATGTCCACTTTTTCCGATACCGTCGCCTTGGGGCTGTTCTCCAGCTTGGACAGGGTCAACAGGTCTTCAACCAGGCTTTGCATGCGCCGCGATTGCTCCAGCATCATCGGCAGAAACTGGCGGAAGGTGGCGTCGTCCACCTGCGGCAGATCGCCCAGCGTCTCCAGAAAGCCGCCCACCACGGTCAGCGGCGTGCGCAGCTCGTGCGAGACGTTGGCGACGAAATCCTTGTGCACGGTTTGCACCCGTTCCAGCTGGGTGATGTCGCGGGTCAGCAGCAATTTGCGGGTGGAATCGAAAGGGACCATCTGCAGCGAGATCACCAGTTCGCGCGGCTGCACGAAATTGAGCACCAGCGGTTGGCTGAAGCGCGCCTCGTTCATATAGGCGTGAAAGGCAGGCTGGCGAATCAGGTTGAGGATCTGATTGCCGACATCCCGCTTGCGGTCCAGACCCAGATGCTCCACCGCCATCGGGTTGATCCATTCGATGCGGTCATGCTCGTCCAGCACCACTACCCCGTCCGGCATCGCCTCGCCGGCGTTGATGAAACGCTCCAGCGCGTGGGTGAGCTTTTTCTGGCTCTGGCTCTGGGTGCGGGTGGTGCGGTACAGAGTCATGAAGATGGTGTGCCAGACGCCGAAACCGTCCGGCACCCGCTCCGGGGTCGGCCGCTGCAGCCAACGCAACAACAACGCGACATGGTAGAGATTGAAGGCCAGCCAGCCGCCCAGGCAGATGGCCACCGCGATCAGTCCGTCTTCCGCCGACGATCCCAGCCAGAAGCCCAGGCCAATGACGGCGGTCGCCAGCAGCGAGGCCAGCGTGCGTTTCAGAAATTCAGGCATCAGGCCTCACTGCTGGGTGGAGAAGCGGTAACCAGTGCCGCGCACAGTCTGGATCAGCGCATCGTGGCCGGTGCCCTCCAACGCGCTGCGCAGCCGACGGATGTGCACGTCCACGGTGCGCTCTTCCACGAATACATGGTCTCCCCACACCTGGTCCAATAGCTGGGAGCGCGAATGCACGCGCTCGGGATGGGTCATGAAGAAGTGCAGCAGGCGGAATTCGGTGGGGCCCAGATCGATGACGCCGCCGTTGCCGGTGACGCGGTGGGTGACCGGATCCAGCCGCAGGCCTTGCACGTCCACCGCGTCGTCGGTCATCTGCGGCGCGCGACGGCGCAGCACCGCTTTGATGCGCGCCAGCAATTCTCGCGGCGAGAACGGCTTGGTGATGTAGTCGTCCGCGCCGGTTTCCAGGCCGGTGATCTTGTCCTGCTCGTCCGAGCGAGCGGTCAACATGATGATGGGCACGTGGCGGGTACGCTCGTCCGCGCGCAAGCGCTTGGCGATGTCCACCCCGCTGGCGCCCGGCAGCATCCAGTCCAGCAACACCAGATCCGGCAGCGCGTTGCGCACCAGCGTCAGCGCCGCTTCGGCGGTGCTGGCTCGCAGCACATGGTGGCCGGCCTGCGCCAGGTTGAAGGCAATCAGCTCCTGGATTGCCGGTTCGTCTTCAACAAGCAAGATATTGGCTGGCATGGTTGATCCATTCCCGTTTGAGTGTGTGGCAAGGATAAAAACGGGTGATTACAAAAATATGACATTTCGTCAAACTTTCCCACTTTGGCGCAGATTATTTTAACGCGCCAGCCGTAGACGCCGCTGAAACCAAAAAAAACGGGCCTGTTGCTGTGAACAGGCCCGGAATGGTCGTCGTCAATACAGATTTGATCTGACTAGAGACCAGGGACAAAGAGATCACCAGGACAGTTTCAAATGAGAGCGTTTTGGGACAATTCTCATCCGCAACGGATCTGGACAGGCGAGCCGCGGGACAGTGCGGCCAACCCTGATACGGCCAGCATTTTACGTAGCAAACAGGCGTTTTGATTAGATGGTTGATTGGATTTTCAGCCATTTCACCTTATTTTATATGTTTGTTTCGTCATATTTCCTTATAATCGAAACATGGATAAATTTGATAGAAAAATCATCGCCGCGCTGCACGAAAACGCCCGCATCAGCTTCGCGGAGCTGGCCCGAAGGGTGAATCTGTCGCCGCCGGCGGTGGCGGATCGGGTGAACAAATTGGAGCGCGGCGGCGTGATCACCGGCTACCGCGCCACCATCGATCCCAACAAGGTGGGCATGCCCATCTGCTGCATGATAGAGCTGACGGTCAAACACCTGGAGTACTTCGCGGTGATAGAGGAAATCCGCACCATGCCGGAGATCATCGAATGCATGTCGGTGACCGGCACCAGCGGACTGATGATGAAGGTGGTAGTGGACAATATGCCCACCCTGCAGGCGCTGATCGCGCGGCTGATGCAGTTTGGCGATACCAAGACTTCGATCGTGATCGAGGTTCCAGTGCCGCCGCGGCTGCCGGATTTGCAACAGGACGAATAATCCGGCGCGGCTTTGGGCCTGACAATGAAAAACGGACAGGCGAGCCTGTCCGTTTGAAAGAGCGGAACGCCTGTCGGCGCTTACTTGGCGGCCTGCCAGGCCACTGCCGTATCGATCATGCGGTTGGAGAAGCCCCACTCATTGTCGTACCAGGCCAGCACTTTGACTTCGCGGCCGCCGATGACGCGGGTCAGCGTGGCGTCGAAGGTGCTGGACGCCGGGTTATGCAGGAAGTCGCAGGACACCAGCGGCAGCGTGTTCACGCCAAGCACGCCCTTGAGCGGCCCCTTGGCGGCGTCGCTGATCAGCTGGTTCACTTCTTCCTTGGTGGTGTCACGGCCGGCGGTGAAGGTCAGATCCACCAGCGAGACATTGCTCACCGGCACGCGCACGGCGAAACCGTCCAGCTTGCCTTTCAACTGAGGCAACACCAGGCCCACCGCGGCGGCGGCGCCGGTTTTGGTCGGGATCATGGACACGGCGGCGGAGCGGGCGCGACGCAAATCCTTGTGATCGGTGTCCAGCAACACTTGGTCGTTGGTGTAGGCGTGCACCGTGGTCATCAGGCCGCGCTCGATGCCGATGGTGTCGATCAAGGGCTGCACCATCGGAGCCAGACAGTTGGTGGTGCAGGAGGCGTTGGACACGATGGTCATCGCGCTGCTCAACTGCTGATGGTTGACGCCGTACACCACGGTGGCGTCCACGCCTTCGCCGCCCGGGGCGGAGATCAGCACTTTTTTAGCGCCCGCCTGCAGGTGGGCGCCGGCTTTTTCGCGAGTGGTGAACAAACCAGTGCATTCCATCACCACGTCCACGTTCAATTCTTTCCACGGCAGCTCGGCCGGGTTGCGGATGGCCAGCAGCTTGATCTTCTTGCCGTTGACCACCAGGTGGTCGCCGTCCAACGCCACGGACGCGGCGAACGGGCCGTGCACGCTGTCGTAGCGGGTCAGGTGTTCATGCAGCTCCGGCGAGGCCAGATCGTTGATGGCGACAATCTCGATGTCCTGATCGGCATAGCGCTCTTGCCATGCACGCACAATCATGCGGCCGATGCGGCCGTAACCATTGATAGCAACTCGCAACGTCATGATGCATCCTCCAAGTTGAAATGGCGCAAGGTCATCTTCCCGTGCCCTGCGCCACCACTGTCCGCCTGATTCGGCTTGTAATCAACTCGCTACATAAGTAGTGGGCGAATTACCAACATCGCCAGTGCGGAAATTCCGACCAAACTTGCCGTGCGTCAAATTCCGCCGGCCGTCGCCCGGCATCGAGCAGCGCCTCAGCCCTGCAATACGGCGGCGTAATCGCCGGCGTCGCTATTCAATACTATATGCAATAGCGTGCCGGAAAAGGCGGTAACGCCGCTGGCGCCCAACTGCTGCAAGGCCGCCTGATCAACCAGGGCCGCGTCGGCCACTTCCACCCGCAAGCGGCTGCCGGCCACGGCTTCCACCTTGCGCACATTGTCCGCCCCGCCCAGCGCCGTCAGCCAGCGTTCACGATCAATGCCCACCACTTCGCCCAAGGCCCGCGCCGGCGCCGCCTCGCTCGTTTGAACGGCGGCCGCGGTTTCAGCGGCGCCCAGCGCAACGCGGATTTCGTCGGCAATCAGATCCGCCTCCGGCCCCAGCACGACTTGCACGCTGCCGGCGGCCGGCTTGATCAGGCCGCGCGAGCCCAACGCCTTCAGCGCGGCCTCGCTCACTTTGTCGTTGCTGGCCACTTGCAAGCGCAAACGGGTGGTGCAGGCATCCACCGATTTCAGGTTGGCGGCGCCGCCCAGCGCGGCGATAAAGGCGCGCGCGCGTTCACTGCCGGCCGCCACCGCAGCCACAGTCACCATCGCGTCTTCGCGGCCAGGGGTCTTCAGATCGAATTTCTTGATGAAGAACACGAACAACACGTAGTAGAGCGCGAAGTAGCCGATGCCCACCGGGACCAACAGCAAGGGGTTGGTGGACAAGCCGAAGTTCAGCATGTAGTCGAACAGACCGGCGGAGAAGCCGAAACCCAGCTTGATGTTGAGCGCGTGCATCAAAGCCATGGCCAAGCCCGTCAGCACCGCGTGGATGGCGTACAGCGCCGGCGCCAGGAACATGAAGGCGAACTCCACCGGCTCGGTGACGCCGGTCAGCATCGCGGTCAGCGCCATCGAGAACAGCAGACCGCCGACGGCTTGCTTGTTCTCCGGCTTGGCGGTGCGGTACATCGCCAGGCAGGCGGCCGGCAGGCCGAACATCATCACCGGGAAGAAACCGGACATGAACATGCCGGCCGTCTTGTCGCCGGCGAAGAAGCGGGTCAGATCCCCGTGCACCACCTTGCCGGCGGCGGCGGCGAAATCGCCCACCTGGAACCAGACGATGGTGTTGAGAATGTGGTGCAGGCCGGTGACGATGAGCACGCGGTTGAGCACGCCGTAGACGAAGACGCCGATCTCGCCGGCGCCGATCAGCCAGCGCCCAACGCTATCGATGCCGACCTGCACCGGCATCCAGACATAGCCCAGCACCGCGCCCAACAGCAGCATGGAGAAGCCGGTGACAATGGGCACAAAACGCTTGCCGCCAAAGAAGGCCAGGTAGCTGGGCAGCTTGATGTCCTTGTAACGGTTGTACAGCGCGCCGGCCACCAGGCCGGACAGAATGCCGGACAGGACGCCCATATTGAGCTTCTCGTCTATCACCTTGAGTACCGCGGTGATCACCAGATAGCCAATGGCGCCGGCCAGGCCGGAGGTGCCGTTGTTGTCTTTGGCGAAGCCCACGGCCACGCCGATGGCGAAGATCAACGCCAGATTGCCGAAGATGGCGTCGCCTGCCTGAGCCATCATCTTGATGTTGAGCAGGTCCGGCTGGCCCAGGCGCAGCAGCAGGCCGGCCACGGGCAAAACGGCGATCGGCAGCATCAGGGCTCGGCCCAGCTGCTGAATGCCAGCGAATTTATTGTCAGAGGTACTCACGTCTCGTCTCCCAGTGTATGGACGCCGATGGGGGCATGGCGCTCCAGGCTGCTACCTTCTTGTGTGTCTGTGCCGCTCGCTGCCGCGTGTCCCCGCGGCATGCGATTACTTCAAAATCACCTCAAAAACCTTGAACGGCCTTGCGCGCCGGACCGGTCAGGCCTCCGGCCACCATTCGGCGGCTTGCGCGCGCACTTCGGCGGCGGAATCCAGCCTCAACAGCTGCTCGACGCGCTTGAGGCAAGCCTGCTGATCCAGCGCCCTCACCCTGGCCTTGATCTCCGGCACCAGGCCAGGGCTGACCGATAGTTCGGCCACGCCGAGGCCGATCAGCACCGGCGTGGCCAGCGGGTCCGACGCCAAGGCGCCGCACACGCCCACCCATTTGCCGTGCAGGCTGGCGCCGGCCACCGTGCGTTCTATCAGCCGCAGCAGCGCTGGATGCATTGCGTCCAGGCTGGCCGCCAGCGAGGCGTTGCAACGGTCCATCGCCAGCGTGTATTGAGTCAGATCATTGGTGCCGATGGACAAGAAGTCCGCCTCGGCGGCGAGTTGGTCGGCCAGCAGAGCGGCGGACGGCACTTCCACCATCACGCCCAGCTGCGGCCGTTCGCTCAGCCCCATTTCCTCGGCCAGCGAGTCTATGCGCCGACGCAAACGCCGCAGTTCGCCAACGTCGGCGATCATCGGCACCAAGATGCGCAGCAGGGATAACGGGCGCAACATCAGCAGCGCGCGCAGTTGTTCATCCAGCATCTCCGGATGGGCGAAGCCGGTGCGGATGCCGCGCAGGCCCAGCGCCGGGTTAGGTTCCGGCGGCAAGGTCAGATAGGGCACTTCCTTGTCTCCGCCCACGTCCAGCGTGCGGATGATGGCGACGCGGCCCTGCAATTCGTCCAGCACCGCCTGATAGGCGTTGGCCTGCTCGTAGCGGTCCGGCGCGTCCCGACGATCAATGAACAGGAACTCGGTGCGCAACAGACCCACGCTGTCGGCGCCGTGGCGCACCGCTTCGCGCGCGTCCTCTTCGTTGGCGATATTGGCGGCGACTTCAACGCGCACGCCATCCAGTGTCACCGCGGCGCCGTCGGCGTCGGCCCGCATATCGGCGCGGCGGCGCTCTCGCTCCGCCATCGCCTGCCTGGCGGCGGCTAGCGAGGCGGCGGCCGGCGCCGGATCACAGCCGCCTTGGCTCGCATCCAGCAGCACTTCGCTGCCGGCGTCCAGACGCAACACCTGCGGCCCGCAAGCCACCAGGGCCGGAATGCCTAGCGCGCGCGCCAGAATGGCCACATGACCGGTGGCGCCGCCGGCGGCGGACAGTATGCCGGCCACCCGCTCTCGCGGCAGCCGGGTCAGTTCGGAGGGCGCCAGATCTTCGGCCACCAGGATGGAGGCGGGATACAATTCAGGCTCGCTCTGCGCATCGCCCAACAAGGCTTTCAGCACCTGACGTTCAATGTCTTTGAGATCGGCCACCCGTTCGGCCAGCAAGGGGCTGCCCAGGCTGGACAATACCCGGCACTGCGCCCGCACCGCTTGGCGGAAGGCGTAGCCGGCGCTGTGGCCGGCGGCGATGTCTCGTTCCGCCGCGCCCCGTAATTCCGGATCGTCCACCAGCGCCAGATGGGCGGAGAAAATGTCGCTCTGCGAGGTTTGGCCGCGCCGCAGCGCGTCGTCGATGGCGGCGGCGATGCCGGCGCTGACCTCGGTCAGCGCGCGGTTCAGCTGATCGCGCTCGCTATCCGCATTGACCGCGAACTCCGCCACTTGCGGTTCGAAGGCGTCGAGGCGCACCACCTGGCCGATGGCCAGGCCCGGCGCCGCGCAAACGCCGCCTATCCAGCCGGCCGGCAGCGAACGCGCCGAGGCGCTGGCCAAGGGCGCGGGCGCGCCATGGCCGGACTCTGTGCGGGTTTGCAGCGCGGCGATCACCGCCGCGGCGGCCGCAGCGGCGTCCTCGCCCTGCGCCAACACCGCCACATCGTCGTCCTCGGCCACCCCCAGCCCCATCAGCGCCACTACGCTGCGGGCATTGGCGGCCTGACCTTTGAATTCCACCCGTACGCTGGAACGGTATTGACGCGCCGCGTTCTGCACCAGCGCCGCCGGCCGCGCGTGCAGGCCGCCGGCGTGGCGCACCGTGGCCTGACCGCGGCTTTCCGCGCCACTGGCGCTGGGAAGATCGTCTACGGCCGCGCCGCCCGACAGTGTCAGAAACACGCTTTGCCCGGCCTGCTGCCAGCCCTCGGCCCGGCTTTCCAATGCGTAAGCCTCGCCGTTGGCGATCACCACCATGGTCAGCAAGGACGGCGCGCGCCGCGCCACTGCGTCCAGGTCCACTTCGATCAGGGGCTGGCCCTGACTGACTGCGTCGCCGGCCTTGATCAACGGCTTGAAGCCCTCGCCCTCCAGCTTGACGGTATCGATGCCGATGTGGATCAGCACTTCAGCGCCGTTGGCCGCGCGCAAGGTCAAGGCGTGGCCGGTGCGCGCCAATTGCGCCACCACGCCGTCACAGGGCGCCAGCAGGGTGCCGGACATCGGCTCGATCGCCAGGCCGTCACCCATCATCAAACCGGCGAATACCGGATCGGGCGCACGGCTCAGCGGCACGGACGGCCCGTCAAACGGGGCCAGGAGTTCGAGCGTAGCGGACATGAGGGGAGCGTCTCCATTCTTACTTATGTATCGTCTCCGCGGCCGGCGCCGGTTCCGCTGGGCGCCGTTCGCGACGCGCCCCGATTCGATGGCCGATCAGGGCGCGGTTTCAAGCGTTGCCGGACTCAGCGCGTGCAAGTCACCTTGGACAGATGACGCGGCACGTCCGGATTCAGGCCGCGCGCCTCGGACAAGCGCGCCGCCATCAGATAGAAGCTCTGAATCGCCAGCAAAGGATCCAACGCTTCGTCGTCGGCCAACGCCAGGGTCAGATCCCGGCTGACGATATTTTCCGGCGCGGCCAGCAACACCTTGGCGCCGCGGCCGCGCATTTCCTCGGCCAGATCGATCAAGCCTTGTTGCTCCGGCCCGCGCGGCGCGAAGATCAGCAAGGGATAGCCGTCGTCGATCAAAGCCATCGGACCGTGCTTGATCTCGGCCCCGGAGAAGGCCTCGGCCTGAATCGCGCAGGTTTCCTTGAATTTGAGCGCGGCTTCCAACGCCACGGCGAAGCCCAACCCGCGGCCCACCACCATGATGCGTTCGGCGTCGCGCAAAGCGTCCACCGCCGGCGTCCAGTCCTGGCGCGTGGCTTCGGTCAAACGCTGCGGCAGGTTGGCCAGCGCGGCCAACAGGGCGTCGTCCGCCTGCCAGTGGGCCACCAGGCGCGCCACCGCGGACAAGGAGGTGATGTAACTCTTGGTGGCGGCCACGCTTTTTTCGTCGCCGGCGCACAAGGGCACTACCCATTCGCAGGCGGCGGCCAGCGGCGATTGATGCTTGTTGACCAAGGCCGCGGTGCGCGCCCCGGCGGCACCCAGCGCCTTCATAGTGTCGATCAGGTCCGGGCTCTGGCCGGACTGGGACAAAGCCACCGCCAGTTGGCCTTTCACCGCCAGCGGCGCGCGGTGCAGCGTCACCAGCGACATCGGCAGGGACACCACCGGCACGCCCAGCCGTTGCATCGCCAGATAGGCGAAGTAATTGGCGGCGTGATCGGAACTGCCGCGTGCAACGGTCAGCGCCAGGCTGGGGCGCTCCACCGCCAGCGCGCGCCCCAGCGCGGCCAGCGCTTCATCGGCGTACATGTGTTGCGCGGCCACCGCCTCGGCGGCGTACAGCGCTTCTTCAAGCATCAACGAGGCCAATTTGTTCTCCCTCTACGTAGACTTGCTGCAAATTCAAATCCGCATCCATCGCCACAATGTCGGCCCAGGCGCCGGCGGCGAGCCGGCCGCGGTCGGCCAGGCCCAGATAGTCGGCCGGGTAAAGCGACAGCCTGTGCGAAGCGTCCGCCAGCGGCAGGCCGATGGACACCAGGTTGCGCAGCGCCTGGTCCATGGTCAGCGTGCTGCCTGCCAGAGTGCCGTCGGCCAGACGCACGCCGCCCATGCATTTGGTCACCGAGTGCGAACCCAACTTGTATTCGCCGTCCGGCATGCCGGCGGCGGCGGTGGAATCCGTGACGCAGTACAGGCGCGGAATCGAGCGCAGAGCGGCGCGGATCGCGCCCGGATGGACGTGGAGCAGATCCGGGATCAGTTCCGCGTATTCGGCGTGGGCCAGCGCCGCGCCCACCATGCCGGGCTCGCGGTGGTGCAGCCCGCTCATCGCGTTGAACAGATGGGTGAAGCCGGACGCGCCCTGCTCCAGGGCCTGCACGCCGTCTTCGTAACTTCCCAGAGTGTGGCCCAGTTGCACCTTGACGCCCTGCTCCGCCAGTTGGCGGATGATGTCCATGTGGCCCGCGATTTCCGGCGCCAGCGTGATCAGCGACACCGGCGCCAGCGAACGATACCAGTCCACCTGCTCCATCACCGCGCGGCAGGCGTCGTCTGGCTGAGCGCCCAGTTTGCCGGGGTTGATGTAAGGGCCTTCCAGATGCACGCCCAGAATGCGGGCGCCGCCGGGCTGGCGTTCGCGACAGGAGGAACCGAGCGCGCGCAGCACCTGCTCAATGTCGATCGGCGGCGCGGTCATGGTGGTGGCCAGCAAGGAGGTGGTGCCGAAGCGGGCGTGCAGCCTGGCCACGCGCTCGGCGGCGCGGCCGCCCTCCATGATGTCGACGCCGCCGCCGCCGTGGACGTGAAGATCGATGAAGCCCGGCAGCAGATAGCGCTCCACCGCGCGCCCGGAGGCCAAGCGCGCGTCTATAGACTCGATGCGGCCATCGGCAGCCAGTTTCAATTCGCCGTCCATCCAGCCGGATTCGGTCAGGATGCGTCCTTGCAGCACTCGGTGTTGGGTCATCGTCTCAGTTCGGCAACAAAATCGTAGTAGTCGTTACGGCAATAGGTATCGGTCAATTCAATCGCGATGTTCTCAGCGTTGAAGCCGATGCGGGTAATCAACAGCATCGCCTCTCCGGGGCGGATGCCGGCCAACGTGGCGATGTCGCCGGAGGCGTTCACCGCGCGGATATGCTGCAACGCGCGCACCACCGAGTGGCCGCTGGCGTCCAGGTGGGCGTACAGCGAGGTGCCCACTTGCTGCGGCTCCGGCAGATAAGCCACCGGCAGCGTCGTCATCTCTATCGCCATCACCACCCCGTCGGCCAGGCGCTGACGCTTCAGCCGCGACACCTGCGAGGTGGGCGACAGTCCCAGCTTGATCACTTCTTCATTGCTGGGCGCGAACACGCCGCGCTCCAGCCACACCGACGACGGCACGAAGCCGCGTTGGCGCAATTGTTCGGTAAAGCCGGTCAGCCTCGACAAGGGCTGCTCCAGTCTTGGCGTGATGAAGGTGCCCGAGCCCTGGCGCCGGCGAATCAGGCCCTGCTCCAGCAGCACATCCATCGCCTTGCGCGCGGTGACGCGCGAAATGCCCAGTTCTTCCGAAAACGTGCGCTCCGACGGCAGCGCTTCGTCCGCCTGCCACCAACCGGCGTTGATGGCGTCGGCCAGTTTCCGCGACAGCTGCAGATACAGCGGCGTGGTCAGGGTTTCATCCGGTTTCAATGCAAGCCAGCGATTTTCCATGGGTTGTCTGCAAGTGGTCTGAAAACCCCAGTGTATAACCTGTCTCCCCGGCTGGCATCTTCCGCGCTGGCGCGTGTCGATTCCGGCCTTACGGCTTACCGCGAACGTTAATACCACATTAATACCACGTCAATACCATTTTATTTGTTCGCATTCTTGTGCGCTTGCTGCATGGCAGCAAAACGACAAACAAATGATTTGGCTGGGAAAATTGCAGGATCACTGCGCATTGACCCGCGGGACAGGTCAGGGAATGAGCGTTTTTTGCAAGAATCAAGCAGATGCAAGACCACACAGTAAGCATGGCAATAGTACCTTTTGCCAAACTTAGATTAAAAATAGTCGTCTTATTTTAAATCATATGTCATTCATATGATGATTGGACTGCCCGGCGAACTGCTGGGCGCTTGCATACCACTCGTAGCTCAAAGGAGTCAGAATGAAACCACAACTGCGCCTTCCCGCCGCCCTCGCCCTGGCTTGCCTCAGTGCGCCGCTATGGGCCCACGGCACCATGGAAGTGCCGATCAACCGCACCTACAACTGCTTCAAGGAGGGCGCGGAATCGCCGAAATCCGCCGCTTGCCAGCAGGCCAAACTCGTAGGCGGCACCCAGGCCATGTACGACTGGAACGGCATCAACCAAAATCCTCAGGGCGACAACCACGCCGCGGTGGTGCCGGACGGCAAACTCTGCGCCGGCGGCCAAGACAAGTTCAAGGGCTTCAACCTGGGCCGCACCGACTGGCCGAAAACCAAGCTGGTGCCGGACGCCAGCGGCAACTACGAGTTCGTTTATCACGCCACCGCGCCGCACTCGACCAAGTACTTCAAGTTCTACGTCACCAAGAACGGCTGGGATCAAACCAAGCCGCTGAAGTGGTCTGACCTGGATCCGCAGCCCTTCCACACCGTGACCGGCAATCCGCCGCTGGACGCCAACAAGCGCTACCACATGGTGGCCAAGCTGCCGGCCGGCAAGAGCGGCCCGCACATCATTTTCAATGTCTGGAAGCGCGCGGACAGCGAAGAAGCCTTCTACTCGTGCTCCGACGTGATCTTCGGCGACGGCACCAACCCGCCGGAACCGCCGCCGGTGACCAATCCGTGGAAGGAAATCGGCAAGGTGACCGCTTATGAAAACCTGCCGAACAACAGCACCGCCACCTTGCGCGTGTTCGACGCCAGCGGCCGCGACGCCGAAACCATCCCGGTCAAACTGGACGCCGTCAGCGGGCAAATGACCAACTGGCCGTATGAGCTGGGCGTGAAAGTGAACGCAACTTCCAAGGCGATTCGCATCGGCGTGATGAATCAGAAGCAACGCACGGTAGGCATCACCCCGGAACATAGCGCCACCGCCAACCGCGTGTATCTGAACGACAACTACAAGGGCTACACCTACCAGATCGACCTGAAGAAGGGCGACGGCGGCATCAACCCGCCGCCGGTGGGCGACACCTGGAAAGAAGGCCTGTCCTACACCGCTGGCCAGATCGTAAGCTATCAGGGCAAGAAGTACCGCTGCCTGCAGCCGCACACCGCCTGGGCCGGCGCGGGCTGGACCCCGTCCACCCAACCCGCCTTGTGGGCGCCGGCTTAAGCCGTACCGCTCGGCGCGCGGGCTAAGAACGTGTTTACGATCTCGCGAGCTAAGGCGAGACAAGGCGAAAGTCGTTGAGAAAGCGGAATGGTCAAGTGGTACATGAACATTTCGAAGACGTTTCCAACGCCCTTGTCTAACAGTCCCGCCAACGCGCAGCAGATCGTAAACAGGTTCTAAGAGCGTGACGCGCTGAACCGCCGGCCTTCCCCCTCTGGGCAGGCCGGCTTCCCCCACCACTCCTGTCGCAGGCCATTCTTTGGATGGCGGCCATCCCATGCCCGCAACGCAGGCAGGATAGCTGCCGCGCGTCGCCTGCCGGGATTCGCTAGAAAGCCGGTTCCGATGGAAACCTCGACCCAGACCTACCCGCCCCTCGCAGCCTGGCTGCACTGGATTTGCGCCGTCGTGATCCTGTGGGCGATGATCAGCGGCTTCGCTCTCGCCTCCGGCGCGCTGCCGCCCGCCGTCGCCGCGGCGATTCCGCCGTTCAACGTCGCGCTGACCACCCTGCTAATACCCGTCTTCCTGCTGCGCATTGTCTACCGCGCCAGCTTCCGCATGCCGCCGCCCACCGGCATCCCGCCGGCCAAACACCGGCTGGCGCGCCGCGCGCACGCGCTGCTCTATCTGCTGAGCAGCCTGTCGCTGGCCAGCGGCTGGCTGATGATGGAACGGCCGGTCGATTTATTCGGCCTGCTCACTCTGCAACCCAGCCTGGAACCAGGCGCGGCCACGCGCGCGCTGCCCAAGCTGCACTTCGTCAGCAATATTCTGCTGGCTCTGCTGCTGAGCGCCCATATCGGCGCGGTAATCCAGCATCAGCGCAACGGACGCCGCCTGTTACGGCGCATGTCGCTGCTGGCTGGCTAAGAACGTGTTCACGATCTCGCGAGCAAGAGCGAGACAAGGCGAAAACCGCTGAGAAAGCGCAATGTGCCGGCGGTGCATGCAGTCGAAGCGGTGCTCGCCACGCCACGTCTCACGAAGCGCGGCGGACATGCAAGCGCTGCTAGCGCCGCCAGCTGATCAACACCACAGCCGCCACAATCACGCTCATCGCCAACATCTCGTGCAGGCCAATGTGCTCGCCAAGAAAGACCACCCCCAGCAGAACCGCGATCACCGGGTTGACGTAGGCGTAGCTGGTGGCGGCGGCCGGCGACACGGTCTTCAGCAGGAGCAGATAGGCGCTGTAAGCGATGATGGAGCCAAATACCGCCAGGTAGAGCAGAGCCAGCCAGCCGGACAGTGACGGCGTCGCCAGCAGTTTCTCGCCGTAGATCTGGCTGGCCAGCAGCAAAGCCGCACCACCGAAGATCATCATCCAGGCGCTGCCCATTGGTCCCTTTGGCTGAGCCAAATGGCGGCTCCAGGCCGAACCCAGCGCCCAGCCGGCGGAAGCCAGCAACAGCAAGGCCGCGCCGCTGGGGCTGGCCTTCAGATTGGCCCCCATGTTCAACAGCACCATGCCGCACACCCCCAGGCCGATGCCGGCCCACTCCACCTTGCGCGCCTTCTGGCCGAACATGCGCGCGAACAGCAAGGTGAACAGGGGAACGGTGGCGATCACCAATGCGGCCACGCCGGAGGACACATCTTTCTCCGCCACCGTGACCAGGCCGTTGCCCACTGCCGGCATCAATACGCCCAGCAAGGCGGCGCCGCCCAGTTCGCGCGCGTTAGGCATCGGGTATTTGCGCACGCACAAATAAGCCAGCATCAGCCAACCGGCCAAGGAAAAGCGCAAGCCGGCCATCATCATCGGCGGCCAGGACTCCACTCCTATGCGTATGCCCAGGTAAGTGGAGCCCCAGATCACGTACAGGGCGAAGAAAGCGGCTAGGGTCAGCGGGGGAATGCGCGAAAACGGCATGGTGCGGCTCAAGAAAGTGGAACCGAATACCATCCCGTATGGGAATGTCCGTGGCAAGCCCAATTTTGCCACGGACGCGGCCCCACTTAGCGTGTGGCCAGGCGCTGCAGGATGTTGGAAAACTCTTCCATATAGCTGTCGAAACGGGTGGCCAGCCGATCAACGTCGGTGGCGAAGCGGTTGTAGGCCACCACCGCCGGAATGGCCGCGAACAGGCCGATAGCCGTGGCCACCAGCGCCTCGGCGATGCCCGGCGCCACGGTGGACAAGGTGGCCTGACCAGCGTTGCCCAGGCCGATGAAGGCATGCATTATGCCCCACACCGTGCCGAACAGGCCGATATAGGGGCTAACCGAGCCCACTGTGGCGAGGAAGGAGGTATGGCTGTCCAGGGCGTCCAGCTCGCGCTGCGCCGCCGCCTTCATCGCGCGGCGCGAGCCGGCCATGATGTCCGACAGCTCGGTGCCGTTGCGGCCGCGAAGCTTCAAAAACTCGGCGAAGCCGGACTGAAAGATGCGCTCCATGCCCACCGTGTCGCTGCGGCGGCTGGCGTCTTCGTACAGTCGGTTCAGGTCCGCGCCGCTCCAGAAATTGCGCTCGAACTCGTCGCTATTGCGCCGCGCCGCGCGCAGCACCGAGATCTTGTTGAAGATCAGGGCCCAGGACAGCACCGACATCAAGGCCAGGCCGGCCATCACCAGTTGCACCATCAGGCTGGCGTCCAGGATCAGGCTCAGGAAGGAAATCTGTTGCACGGCAACTCCTCTTGTAATCGCCAGGCTCAGCGCAATACGCGGCCTGTTTCCAAATCAATGATGGTGGACGGTTTGCGCCGCTTGCCGATACGCCCCGGCAGGGTCAACACCCGTTGGCGGAACGCCTCGCGACAGGCGCGCGCGCTCTTCAACGATTGCTGGCCGGCGCGGTTGGCCGAAGTGGACACCAGCGCGGAACCCAAGGTGCGACACAAGGCCGCAGCCTCCCCATGCGCTGTGACGCGCACGGCGATCTTGTCGTGTTTGCCGCGCAAGGCCGGCGGCACTCGACGCGAAGCCGGCAGCAAAAAAGTATATGGACCGGGCCAATAGCGCGCCAGTTCCGCGTATTGGGCGGCGGTCAAAGGACGGATCAGGTGGCGGATCTGGGACACGTCGGCCGCGATCACGATCAGCCCTTTGTGATTGGGCCTGGCCTTGATCGCCAGAATTTTGCGGATGGCGCGCACATCCAACGGATTGCAGCCTAAGCCGTAGCAGGACTCAGTGGAATAGGCGATGACCTCGCCTTGCTTCAAGGCCGCGCGGGCCTGCTGTTGCAGGGCGCGGCCGGGCAGACGGGGCAAGGGCCGCACCCGGCCTGGCGTGAACTTCATGATGGACGGCGATGCGAAAGTAAAGCCGCATTGTACCGCTGTCCGCGGCGGCGACCTAGCGCTTCGATGCCCGGTCGTCGATATCCTCCGGCGCCGGCCGCCAGGCGTAGCAGCGCCAGGACGGCTGTTCCTCGCCGAACTGCTTCAACCAGTACGCCAGCCGGCACCAACAGCGGCGCTCATGACGCAGGAAATGCATCATCCTGCGCCGCCAGCTTCCTGCTTCCAGCGCTGCCGCCGGCGCGATGTGATTGTCGGTCATCATCTATTCTCCTCGACATCAGGCTCAGTCTCCGGCCAGCAGCAGGCCGGCCTTCATCTGTCGCTTCCAAATCTAGGAGAAGCCGCATTAAGCCAATGTCGAATTTTCGACGACAGCTGCAAAAATGCTATAAATCCGCCTCTTTCCCTCCCCCGGTCTGCACCGATATTTTTAAGCAGTTGGAACCTAGCCAAGCTGTCGATATCATTCATTGAAGTCCATAAGCAGCGTATTGAATATTTTTGCCACCCTCTTGCCGTCCTACCTTCCTGAGGCGGCAATGACCCCATTTCTTGATTCAGGCCATTGAAAGAACGAACGTTATGAGCATTTTGGTAACCGGCGGCGCCGGCTTCATCGGCGGCAATTTCGTGCTGGACTGGCTGGCGCAGAGCGATGAGCGCATCATCAACCTCGACGCGCTGACCTACGCCGGCAATCTCGACACGCTGAAAACGCTTGAACAGGACACGCGCCACGTTTTCGTGCGCGGAGACATCGGCGACCACGCTCTGGTCAGCGCCCTGCTGGCCGAGCACCAGCCGCGAGCGGTGATCAATTTCGCCGCGGAAAGCCACGTCGACCGCTCCATCCACGGGCCGGGCGACTTCATCCAGACCAATGTGGTGGGCACCTTCAATCTGCTGGAAAGCGTGCGCGGTTACTGGAACCAGCTGCCCGCCGAGGAGCGACGGGGCTTCCGCCTGCTGCACGTATCCACCGACGAGGTCTACGGCACGCTGGGGCCCGACGACGCGCCGTTCTCCGAACGCCACCGTTATGAGCCCAACAGCCCCTACTCAGCTTCCAAGGCCGCGTCCGACCACCTGATACGCGCGTGGCACCACACCTACGGCCTGCCGGTGCTGACCACCAATTGCAGCAATAATTACGGCCCTTATCATTTCCCGGAAAAGTTGATTCCTCTGGTCATTCTCAACGCGCTGGCCGGCAAGCCGCTGCCCATCTATGGCGACGGCAGTCAGGTGCGCGACTGGCTCTACGTCAAAGACCATTGCTCCGCCATCCGCCGCGTACTGGAAGCCGGCGTGCCCGGCGAAACCTATAACGTCGGCGGCTGGAACGAAAAAACCAATCTGGACGTGGTGAAGACCATCTGCGCGCTGTTGGACGAACTGGCGCCGCACGCCGACCCGGCTCGCCGCTATGCCGATCAGATCGCCTTCGTCGCCGACCGGCCCGGCCATGACCGCCGCTACGCGATAGACGCGCGCAAGCTGGAGCGCGACTTGGGCTGGAAACCACAGGAAACCTTCGATAGCGGCATCCGCAAAACCGTGGCCTGGTATCTGCAACATCAAGACTGGGTGGCCAACGTCAGCAGCGGCGCCTATCGCGACTGGGTGAACCGGCACTATGGCTGAGCGCGAACCCACCATATTGCTGACCGGAGTCAACGGCCAGCTCGGTCATCAGCTGCGGACCGCGCTGGCGTCGCTGAGCAATATCGTCGCGTTGAACCGGACCGAACTGGACCTGAGCCAGACCGACAGCATCCTCCAGGCACTGGAGCGCCACCAGCCCGACATCATCGTCAACCCCGCCGCTTACACCGCCGTGGACCGCGCAGAAAGCGAAGTGGAGCAGGCCCGCTCGGTCAACGCCGCCGCGCCGGCGTTGCTGGCGCAATGGGCGGCGAGGCGACAAGCGCTGCTGCTGCATTACTCCACCGACTACGTGTTCGACGGCGCCGGCGAACGGCCTTGGCGCGAGGATGACCCGGCCCGGCCGCGCTCGGTCTACGGCCAAAGCAAATGGGAGGGCGAGGAGGCGGTGCGCGCCGCCGCGCCTCGGCATTTGATCCTCCGCACCAGTTGGGTGTTCGGCGCCCACGGCGGCAATTTCCTCAAAACCATTCTGCGGCTGGCCCAGGAGCGCGACAACTTGCGGGTGGTCGCCGATCAGATCGGCGCGCCCACCTCCACCGCGCTGATCGCCAACGTGACCGCGGCGCTGCTGCGCGACTATCTGCGCAAGCCGGCCGATTTCGCCTACGGCAGCTACCATCTGGCGCCGCAAGGTGAAACCAGCTGGCACGGCTACGCCCGCTTCCTGGTTGCCGAGGCGGAAAAACTCGGCTTCCCGCTGCGGCTGTCGCCCGCCGACATCACGCCCATCGCCACCGCCGACTACCCATTGCCGGCGCCCCGCCCCGCCAACTCCCGGCTCGACTGCGCCAAGCTGCAGCGGACCTTCGGCCTCACGCTGCCGCGCTGGGAAAGCGGCGTCGAGCAAGTGCTGGCCGAACTGGCCGCCCAACCGCAACAGAAAGACATCCAATGACTCTGGCACGCAAAGGCATCATCCTGGCCGGCGGCTCCGGCACCCGGCTCTATCCGGCCACCATTTCGGTCAGCAAGCAATTGCTGCCCATCTACGACAAACCGATGATCTACTATCCGCTGACCACGCTGATGCTGGCCGGCATCCACGAGATCCTGATCATCTCCACTCCGCAGGACACGCCGCGCTTCGAGCAGTTGCTGGGCGACGGCAGCCAATGGGGCATCCGACTGCAATACGCGGTGCAACCCAGCCCGGACGGTCTGGCCCAGGCCTTCATCATCGGCGAGGATTTCCTGGCCGGGGCGCCGTCCGCCTTGGTGCTGGGCGACAACATCTATTACGGTCACGACTTTTCCGCCTTGCTGCAAGACGCCAACGCCAAACGCAGCGGCGCCAGCGTGTTCGCCTATCGCGTCAACGACCCGGAGCGCTACGGCGTGGTGGCCTTCGACGCCGACGGCAAGGCACTGTCCATTGAGGAAAAGCCGACGCAGCCCAAATCCAATTACGCGGTGACCGGCCTGTACTTCTACGACGAGCAGGTAGTCGACATCGCCAAGTCCATCAAACCCTCCCCTCGCGGCGAGCTGGAGATCACCGACGTCAACAACGTCTATTTGCAACAGGGACAGCTATCGGTGCAAACCATGGGCCGCGGCTACGCCTGGCTGGACACCGGCACCCATGAATCGATGCTGGAAGCCAGCCAATTCATCGCCACCATTGAAAGCCGTCAGGGCCTGAAAGTGGCCTGCCCGGAAGAGGTGGCTTACCGCTCCGGCTGGATAGGCGACGAACAGGTGCGCCAACTAGCCAAGCCGCTGCAGAAAACCGGCTACGGCCGTTATCTGCTGGCGATGCTGGATCAACCAGTCTATTGATGCCGACGAGCAGCGCATGAACATCATCGACACCACTATTCCCGACGTCAAAATCATCGAGCCCGCCGTGTTCGGCGACGAGCGCGGCTTCTTCTTCGAAAGCTTCAATCAGCAGCGCTTCGAAGCCGCCGTCGGCCGCCCGGTCCACTTCGTTCAGGACAATCACAGCCGTTCGGCCAAAGGCGTGCTGCGAGGCCTGCACTACCAATTGGCGCCGCACGCTCAAGGCAAACTGGTCCGGGTGGTTGAAGGCGAGGTCTTCGATGTCGCCGTCGACATCCGCCGCGACTCGGCCAGCTTCGGTCAATGGGTAGGCGTGCGCCTGTCCGCCGCCAACAAGCGTCAGTTATGGGTGCCGCCGGGCTTCGCCCACGGCTTCCTCACTCTGTCGGACAACGCCGAATTCCTGTACAAGACCACGGATTACTGGTTCAAGGACCTGGAGCGCGCCATCGCCTGGAACGACCCGGAGCTGAACATCGCCTGGCCGCTGGACGAAGAACCCCAACTATCGCCTAAGGACGGCGCCGCGCCTGGCCTGCGCCTGGCCGAATTAGGCTGAGCCGGACCCAAGCCCGGAAATGCAAACAGCGCCGCGAACGACGCTGTTTTTGCTTCAAACGACGGGGCTCAGAATCTGTTCACGATCTCGCGAGCTAGAGCGAGACTTTGAACGGGCTCTCAGTGCTTGCGGCCAATCGCGCGCGCGCCTATGTCCCGGCGCAACTGCTTGCCTGCGAACTGAATCTGGTCAGCCAACGTGTAAGCCTTGCCCTGCGCCATCTTGACGCTGTCGCCCAGGCCTACCGCGCACAGCACTCGGCCGCCGTTGCTGCGCAGTTGCTTGTCCGCGTCCAGGCTGACGCCGGCGTGGAACACCATGCCGTCCTCGCTCTCCGGCGGAAGGCCGCTGATCAGATCGCCCTTGCGCGGCGCTTCCGGATAGCCTTCGGCCGCCAGCACCACGCCCAGCGCCACGCGCCGGTCCCATTCCGCCTCTACCTGGTTCAGACGTCCGTTGACGCCGGCTTCCAGCAGCACGGTGAAATCCGACTTCAGCCGCGCCATGATGGGTTGAGTTTCAGGATCGCCGAAGCGGCAATTGAACTCGATGGTATAAGGATTGCCTTGGGCGTCTATCATCAGGCCTGCATAGAGAAAGCCGGTATAGCTGTGGCCGTCCTTCTTCATGCCCAGCACTGTGGGCAGGATGATTTCGCGCATCACCCGGTTGTGCACCGCCGGCGTCACCACCGGCGCCGGGCTGTACGCGCCCATGCCGCCGGTATTCGGGCCCTGATCGTTGTCCAGCAGCCGCTTGTGATCCTGGCTGGTGGCCATGGGCAGCACATGGTCACCATCCACCATCACGATAAAGCTGGCCTCCTCGCCTTGCAGGAAGTCCTCTATCACTACCCGCGCCCCGGCGCTGCCCATCTTGTTGCCCACCAGCATGTCGTCGATGGCGGCGTGCGCCTCGTCCAGCGTCAACGCCACCACCACCCCCTTGCCTGCGGCCAGGCCATCGGCCTTGATCACGATGGGCGCGCCCTTGGAATCGACATAAGCATGGGCGGCGGCGGCGTCGCTGAAGGTTTCATAAGCGGCGGTGGGGATGCCGTGGCGCTTCATGAAGGCCTTGGCGAAATCCTTGGAGCTCTCCAACTGCGCGCAGTATTGAGTGGGGCCGAATATCCGCAGCCCCTCGGCGCGGAAGGCATCCACCACGCCGGCCGCCAGCGGCGCTTCCGGGCCCACCACGGTCAGCTCGATTTTCTCCTGCTTGGCGAAAGCCACCCACTCTGCCACGCTGCCAAGATCGACGTTGGTCAGATTGGGGTCCAGCGCGGTGCCGGCGTTGCCGGGCGCGACAAAGACCTTGGACACCCGGCGCGACTTGGCGATGCGCCAGGCCAGCGCGTGCTCGCGCCCGCCGGAGCCGATTACCAGTACTTTCATGTGCGATGCTCCACTCGTTTTTGCGGCGCGCCTCGGCGCGCCGGATTTCTCATTCGATCACAATTGCCAACGCAACCAGGCAAACAGGACATTGCCGTTGTTGTGCCCGCCGGGAATATAAGTGGCCTGCAAGGCCAGCCGGCGGTATTCCACCGACACCAGCGGCAGCACCGCCGGCAACGGCGCGTAACTGTAGTCCGAGCGCGCGGTGACGCCGGCGGTAAAGCCCGCTCCCAAGCGCCAGCCTTCCAGCGGACGCCACACTTTCTGGAAGGCGTAGCCCACAAAGGGCTCCACGTCCTTATGCGAATCAAGGAAGGCCATCGCGTACAGCGCGTGCCAATCGCCGTCGGCGTCGTAGCGATAACGCCCCAGGCCCAAGCCCCACGGCCGTTCGTTGAACTGCTTGATCTTCTCTCTATCGTAGAAGGCGCGGTTGTGCCACGTCACCGCCGGCACGTACAGCTCGTACTGGTCGGAACGCCAGGCCGCCTCGATATTGGCGCGGCTCCGCTGCCAGAAACCTTGCGATTCGGCGGCCGGCTCTTCGGCCCGCGCCGCCAGGCTGCAGGACGCCAACAAGCCGGCGCCCAGCCAACAGGCAATTGCTCTCATCAGAAAAACAACAAATCCATGCAAAGAAGCCGGCATGCCGGCCTCCTCCGGTTAATCGGAAAAACTCAGTGGCGGAAGTGGCGCACTCCAGTCAGCACCATCGCGATGCCGTGCTCGTCGGCGGCGGCGAAGACCTCCTCGTCGCGCATCGAACCGCCCGGCTGGATGATGGCCTTGATCCCCTGTTCGGCGATGACGTCGATACCGTCGCGGAACGGGAAGAAGGCGTCGGACGACGCCACCGCGCCCTGCAGGCTCAAGCCGGCGTCTGCCGCCTTGCGCGCCGCGATGCGGGTGGAGTCCACGCGGCTCATCTGACCAGCGCCGATACCGGCAGTCTGACCATTTTTACAGAAAACAATTGCATTCGACTTCACATATTTCGCCACGCGCCAGGCGAATAGCAGGTCGGACAGTTCCTGCGGCGTCGGTTGACGTTGGGTCACCACACGCAACTCGTCCAGGCCCACATTGCGGATGTCCGGCGTCTGCACCAGCACGCCGCCGCCCACCCGCTTCAGCTCGAAGCGGTTGGAGCCGGCTTCCAGCGGAATTTCCAGCACGCGCACATTCTTCTTGGCGGCGATGACGGCCTTGGCTTCCTCGGTGAAGGCCGGCGCGATCAACACCTCCAGGAACTGGCCGGTCACCGCTTCCACCGTGGCGGCGTCCACCGGGCGGTTGAAGGCGATGATGCCACCGAAAGCGCTGGTGGTATCGGTGGCGAAGGCCAGCCGGTAAGCGCTCAGCGTGTCGCCCGCCACCGCCACGCCGCAGGGGTTGGCGTGCTTGACGATGACGCAGGCTGTATCGTCGAAGGTCTTCACCGCTTCCCAGGCGGCGTCGGCGTCGGCGATATTGTTGTAGGACAGTTCCTTGCCTTGCAGCTGGCGATAATTGGCGATGGAGCCGGCGGCCGGGTCCAGGTCTCGGTAGAAAGCGGCCGCCTGGTGCGGGTTCTCTCCGTAACGCATGTCCTGAACTTTGACGAACTGAGCGTTGAGGCGTTTGGGGAAGGCCACGCGTTCCGGTTTGCCCGCCAGCGCGCCGTCGGCCAGGCTGGTCAGATAGTTGGAAATGGCGCCGTCGTAGGCGGCGGTGTGAGTGAAGGCCTTCTTGGCCAACTCAAAGCGAGTGGCCTTGGACAACGCGCCGCCGTTGGCGCGCATTTCCTCGGCCAATGCCGCATAGTCGGCGGCGTCGGTGACGATGGCCACGTGCGCCCAGTTCTTGGCGGCGGAACGCACCATGGTCGGCCCGCCGATGTCGATGTTCTCGATCGCGTCTTCCAACTCGCAGTCGGGATTGGCGATGGTGGCTTCAAACGGGTAGAGGTTGACGCAAACCAGATCGATGTTGCCGATATCGTGCTCGGCCATCTTGGCCACGTGTTCCGGCAGATCGCGGCGGCCCAGAATGCCGCCGTGCACTTTCGGATGCAAGGTCTTGACCCGGCCGTCCAGCATTTCCGGGAAGCCGGTGTAGTCGGACACCTCAGTCACCGGCACGCCTGCGTCGGCCAGCAGTTTGGCGGTGCCGCCGGTGGACAGGATGTGCACGCCTTGGGAGGCCAGGGCCTGGGCGAATTCCAGAATGCCGCTCTTGTCGGAGACGCTGATCAGCGCGCGTTCGATTTTGCTCATGGTTCTCTACCGCGTTAACTAAAAAGAAACACAAAAAAAACCGGCCACCCTGTTCGGTATGGCCGGTTTGTCTTCATATCAAATCATAAGACTTCATCTTTTTGCGCAGGGTGTTGCGGTTCAATCCCAGCAACTCCGCCGCCCGGGTCTGATTGCCCTGGGTGTGTATCAGCACCACCTCGAGCAATGGCTTTTCCACGCAAGCCAACACCATGTCGTAGATGGCGGAGGGGTTCTCGCCATCCAGGTCTCTGAAATACTGTTCCATCGCCAGCCGCACCGACTGCGAGATATGGTCATTGTTCTGCATGGTTATTATTCTGTCCAAGTCTGATTGGAATTAGCCATCCACCACCGTCTCCGAGTCGTGGTCCAACGCTTCCCCAGCGCCATCCAAATACACCAGCCGTTCGGAGTCCCCCGCCAAACGGTCGAAATAAGCCGCCACGGCCAAGCGCTGTTCCGCCGTGGACTCGAGTTGGTACATCTGCTGGCGGAACGCATTTCCGCCCTGCAGCCCCTTGGTGTACCAGGCGATGTGCTTGCGGGCGATGCGGCAGCCCGAGTATTCGCCGTAAAACTGGTATAGCTCATCCAGATGCCCCAGCAAGAGCTGACGGATCTCGCTCACCTTCGGCGGCGGCAGGCATTCGCCGCTCTCCAGAAAATGCTGAATTTCGCGGAAAATCCACGGGCGCCCCTGGGCCGCCCGTCCTATCATGATGGCATCGGCGCCGGTATGTTCCAGCACCCACTGTGCTTTCTGCGGGGTATCGATGTCGCCGTTGGCGATCAACGGAATCCGGATCTGCCGCTTCACCTCGCGTATCGTGTCGTACTCGGCCGCGCCGCGATACATGTCCTCGCGGGTGCGGCCGTGCAAGGCCAGCGCGGCAATGCCGCAATCCTCCGCCAGCCTGGCCACTCTCAAGGCGTTGCGGTGCTCGGGGCTCCAGCCGGTCCGCGTCTTCAGCGTCACCGGCACATCCACCGCCTTGACTACCGCCTCCAGGATGCGGCCCACCAGCGCCTCGTCGCGCAGCAGCGCCGAACCGGCGGCCACATTGCACACTTTTTTGGCCGGACAGCCCATATTGATGTCGATGATCTGCGCGCCGCGCTCCACGTTGAGCCGCGCCGCCTCGGCCATTTGCGCCGGATCGGAACCCGCGATCTGCACCGAGATCGGCTCCACCTCGCCGGTGTGATCCGCGCGGCGCAAGGTCTTGGCCGTGGTCCACAGCGCCTTGTTGGAGGTGATCATTTCCGATACCGCCATGCCGGCGCCCAACTGCTTGCACAGCATGCGGAACGGTCTATCCGTCACTCCGGCCATGGGCGCCACGATCAGCCGGTTTTTCAATGTGTACGAACCAATGCGCATGCGTGCGAAACTCTGGGATAACTGACTGAAGGGCCGGTATTGTAAAGCTTTTTCCCAGGGACGTGGATTTTTTTTGCTTATTTTTTGAGCAAACCCCATAGCGGCAAGCCATGGGATCGCGGGGATGAGGTGGAAGTTGGCCGATAAGCCGGGTCTTGTCGTTGGACAGTCATTCCTCTAGGCCTGCCGTTACCGACAGGCTCAAGCGACCTACCCGGGGATATACGCGAGCAACGTCAATTCCCCCTATTTGGTCTTGCTCCGGATGGGGTTTTGCCTGCCGTCCGTGTTACCACGTCCGCGGTGCGCTCTTACCGCAGAATAGGGCACCACACCCTACCTGTCCGACCGGACTCTCGCCCGGCCAGTACACCTTTTCACCCTTGCCTGATCCGTCCCGCCGCTTGCGCGGCGAAATAAAGAATCCGCGCCCTTGCGGGCGCTTCTTCCGGCCATCGGCGGTTCAGCTCTCTGCGCCACTTTCCATCGCCTCACGGCGTCCGGCCGTTAACCGGCATCCTGCTCTATGGAGCCCGGACTTTCCTCCCCGCTCCTTCTTGCGAATTTGCGCGGCGACTGTCTGGCCAACTTCCGGCCGCCATTCTACCCGATTCCGCCCCGGCCGGCCCGACATTTTGCCATGACAAACGCGATAATCCCTTATACTGGCGGGTCCACCGAGCGATAACGACAAAAACATGGAGCTGAATCAAGCCAAGCTGTCCCGTCTGCAATTGTTTGGCACGCTCGCTATTGTGTTCATGCTGGCGCTGACCTTGTCCAGCTACTTCCTGCTGAGCAGTTGGAATGACTTCCAGACTCGCCAGCACACCATACGTCAGGACGCTTACGCGCGCGCGCGCGACTACCTGCGCTCCTATGCCGATCACGCCGCGCAAACCTTGTCCGCGCTGCGCGAACGCACCAACGACACCCTGAAGCAAAGACTGCGCGAACAAGTGGACCAGGCGTGGAACCTGGCCGACGCCGTCTGGCGCCAGGAGCGCCTGCGCCGGCCCCCGCATCAAGTGCAGCGGCTGATCGCGGAAGCGCTGCGGCCGCTGCGCTATTTCGATGGCCGCGGCTACTTCTTCATCGACGGCCTGGACGGGCGCTGCGTGCTGCTGCCCACCGCGCCGCAGTTGGAAGGCGGCTCGCTGCTGGCCAACCGCGACGATCAAGGCCGCTACATCATGCGCGCGCTGATCGAGTCCGTGGACAACCCCCAACAGCGCGGCTTCAGCTCTTACCGCTGGTACCAGCCGGGCCGCGGCGAGATGAGCGAGAAAGTCGCCTACGCCCGCCGTTTCGGACCTTACAACTGGCTGATAGGCAGCGGCGAGTATCTGAACAACGTCGAAACCGATATGCAGAAGCAAGGCCTGGAGATGCTGGCGCGGATGCGCTTCGGCCACGACAGCGGCGACTTCATGATCATAGACCGCCACGGCGTGATCCTGCTGGACCCGTCCAATCCGACGATGAACGGCAAGCACTACTCCGCCCTGCCCGGCGCCGACCGCGGCCGCATTGCCGAACTGATCCGCCGCGGCAAGCAAGGCGGCTTCATGGAATACCTGATCAGCAGCCTGGACGCGCCGCAGGGCGAGCGCTATCTGTCCTATGCGCGCCAGCTGCCCGGCTGGGACTGGACCCTGGTCACCAGCCTGCGCGTGCAGTCCATCGAGGACAGCAGCCAGCGGGCGAGACAGGAACTCGAGCTCAGCCTGCGCGAACGCATTGTCGCCACCTTGCTGCTGACCCTGGCCGCCCTGTTGGCCGCCGCGGCCTTCTGCTGGTGCTTCCTGCGCTGGCTCAACGCGCTGGTGCAGCGCTACCGCCAGGACCTGCAGCAAAGCCACCTCTCGCTGGAGCAGCGCTCGCGCGACCTGCGCCTCAGCCACTTCATGGTGGACAACGCCACCGATCTGATCGCGCTTCGCAACGCCGCCGGCGACATCGTTTACTGCAACCAAGCAGCGCGTCAACGGCTGGATTGCGGTTGCGACGCCGCGACGCTGACTCGCGCGCTGTTCCGCCCGGCCACGGACGCCCTGCCTCACACCTTCGACACCCGCCTGCAATGCTGCGGCGAAGAGCAATGGCTGGAAGTCACCGTCAGCCCGCTCAACTACCAAGGCGAAGACTATCTGTGCGCCACCGGCCGCGACATCACCGCTCGCCGCCAGACCGACCGCCAACTGCGGCTGGCCGCCAAGGTGTTCGAATCCAGCAACGAGGCCATCCTGGTCACCGACCCGGACAACCGCATCCTGGCGGTCAACCGCGCCTTCTGCGCGATCACCGGCTACGAAGAGAGCGAGGCCCTGGGTCAGACTCCAGCCCTGCTCGCCTCCGGCCGCCACGAACCGGCCTTCTTCGAAAACATGTGGCAGCAACTGACCCAGCGCGGCCAATGGTCCGGCGAGATCTGGAACCGCCGCAAGAACGGCGACATCTTCCCGGAATGGCTGAACATCAGCGTGCTGCAAAACGAACAGGGTGAAATCAGCCATTACGTGGCGCTGTTCACCGACATCTCCGAACGCAAGGAGCAAGAGGCGCGGGTCCAGCACCTGGCCGAGTACGACGCGCTGACCGACCTGCCCAACCGTGTGCTGATCAACGACCGGCTGCAGCAGGCGATCCGCCAGGCAGAGTTGCGTCAGGGCCAGCTGGCGGTGCTGTTCGTCGATCTGGATCACTTCAAGAACATCAACGACACCCTGGGCCACGGTTTGGGCGACGAGCTGTTGAAACAGGCGGCCGGCCGCCTAAGCGCCGCGGTGGGTGCGCTGGACACCGTCGGCCGCACCGGCGGCGACGAGTTCGTGCTCATCCTGCCGTCCATCGATCAGCCCGGCGAGGCCGCTCAAGTGGCCGAACGCGTGCTGGCCGCGATGCAACGCCCCTTCGACATCGGCGCCCACCAGCTCAACGTCAGTTGCAGCATAGGCATCAGCCTGATGCCGGACGACGGCCGCGACCTGCAGAATCTGCTGATGAACGCCGATCTCGCCATGTACCACGCCAAGGCGCACGGCCGCAGCACCTTCCGCTTCTACACCCGGGAAATGAACGTGGAAGTGGCTGAACGGCTGCATCTGGAAACCCGGCTGCGCCGCGCCATCGAACATGGCGAGCTCTATCTGGTGTATCAGCCGCAGTTCAATATGAGCGGCGAGCGCCTGCTCGGCTGCGAGGCGCTGGTGCGCTGGCGCGATCCGGAGCACGGCTTGATCATGCCCTCTCGCTTCATTCCCATCGCAGAGGACACCGGCCTGGTGGTGCCGCTGGGACGCTGGGTGCTGGGCGAAGCTTGCCGCCAGGCGGCGCAATGGTACGACAGCGGCCTGCGCCCGGTGCGCATGGCGGTGAACGTCTCAGCGCGGCAACTGACGCGGCCGGACTTCGTCGACGACGTGCGCGATGCGCTGCAAAGCAGCGGCCTGCCCGGCTACTGCCTTGAAATCGAAGTCACCGAAAGCACGCTGATGGAGGACGCGGACTTCGCCGCGCGCCAATTGGCGGTGATCAAAGCAATGGGCGTGCGCTTGTCGATAGACGATTTCGGCACCGGCTACTCCAGCCTGGCCTATCTGAAGCGGTTCGCGCCGGACACCATCAAAATAGACCGTTCCTTCATCATCGATCTGCCGCAGGATGAAGAAAACGCGGCCATCGTCTCCGCCATCGTTCACCTGGCTAACGCCCTGGGCATGGACACGCTGGCCGAGGGCGTCGAACACCCGCAGCAGCAAATCTACCTGGGTAAACTCGGCTGTTCGGCGATGCAGGGCTATCTGCTGGGCGCGCCGCTGTCCGCCGAAGCGATGGAACAGCGCATGGACGCCTTGCGGCAGCGGCTATCGGTCTGAGAACCTGTTCAAAGCCTCGCGAGCAAGGGCGAGACAAGGCGAAAACGAGCGAAAAAACGGAATGGCCGAGGGGTACATGAGCATGTTGAGCTTGTACTCACCATGCAACGCCTCACAAAGCGCAGCAGGCTTTGAACCGGTTATGAGTCCGGCCCGGCGCACGCCGGACCGGACGCTTCGCCTCTCAGTCCAGCGGCCGGTTCGCCGTTTCCGGCACCATCGCCAGCCCAATCAGCGATACCAACATGCATAGCCCCGCGTACAAGGCCGGCGCATTAGGATCTCCGGTCAACTTGATCAGACCGGCGGCGAAGAACTGCGCAAAACCGCCGAAGATCATCACCCCCACGCAATAAACAATGGACATGCCGCTGGCGCGGATGCGACGTGGAAACAGTTCCGGCAGCAAGGCGATGCTCGGCACCGAGGTATACACCAGCGGTAAGGTCAATATCGCCACCACCAAGAGCAGCACCGGCCAGCTCGAGGCCGCGTTGACCAACATGAAACCCGGATAGATCAACAGCAACAGCAGCAAGCGCGGCCACAGAATGGACTTGCGCCGGCCGATGCGGTCGCTCCACCGCCCGGCCGGCACCGACAACAGCACTTGCAGCAATGCCGCGGTCGACGCGGCCCAGATCGCCACCGCCAAGGGCATGCCCAGCACCGTCACCGCGTGGTTGGCCAGATAATGGCCGACGATGAAGGTAGGCGCCGTGCCGCCTATGGTCAACAACACCCCGGCCAGCAGCTGCCGCCAATGCCGTCGCAACAAAGGGCCGGCCGGCTCCACCGTCGCCCGGGGCGCGATCGCCGACGACGCAGTCTCGTCCAGTTGGTGGCGAATGTACTCGCCTACCGGGATCGCCAGCACGCCGATGGCGAAAACCAGACGCCAACCCCAGGCATCCATCGCCGCCGCGGACAACATCCCGCTAAGCAAGCTCACCGTCAGCGTGCCGGCCAACACCCCCAGCCCCTGGCTGAACAACTGCCAGCTACAGTAATAGCCGCGCGACTTATCATCGGCGTACTCCATCAACATGGAGGTGGCCGCGCCCACCTGGCCGCCGACGGCGAAGCCCTGCACCAGCCGCCCCAGCACCACTAGCGCCGGCCCAAGCAAGCCAGCCTGCGCATAGGTGGGCGCCACCACGAACAACAACGAGCCTATCGCCATCAACCACAGGCTGAGCCGCAAGGCCGGCTTGCGCCCCTTGCGATCCGCGTACAGGCCGATGACGATGCCGCCTATCGGCCGGCTGACGAAGCCGGTGCCGAACACGGCGAACGACAGCATGAGTTGCAGCAGCGGCTCGTCGCTGAACGGAAAAAACAAGCGCCCCATCAAGGTGGCCAGCGCGCTGTAGACGATGAAATCGTAGAACTCCAACGCATTGCCCACGGTGATGGCGATGATCGCGCGGCGGCTGGGCGCGGCCGGCCGCGCTGCCGCCCATTGCGCCGCCGTCATTGCCCGCCCCCGGCCTCGCCGCCCAGATAACGCTCCACCAGCTTGACCCAGTAGCTGGCGCCCACCGGCAAAGCCTGGTCGTTGAAGTCGTAGCCGGGGTTATGCACCATGCAGCCGCCCTCTCCATCGCCGTTGCCGATGATCAGATAACAGCCCGGCACCCGTTCCAGCCAGAAGGCGAAATCCTCGCTGCCGGTCAGCGGCGGCATCTCCGCCGCCACCCCGTCCTCGCCCAGCCAGTCCAACGCCACCTGCCGCGCCAACGCGGTGGCCGCCTCGTCGTTGATCAACACCGGATAGCCGTATTGATAATCCACTTCGGCGCGCGCGCCGAAACCGGCGGCCTGCGCTTCGGCCAACGCTTCGATCCGCTGGCGCAGCAAAGCGCGCACCTCCGGCCGCAAGGCGCGGATGCTCAAACGCATTTCCGCGCGCTCAGGAATCACGTTCGGCGCCTCCCCAGCCAAGATGGCCCCCACCGTCACCACGGCCATGTCCAGCGGCGGCACATTGCGCGCCACCACACTTTGCAAGGCCATCACCAGCGAAGCCGCCACCACGATGGGGTCCACCGCTGTGTGCGGCATCGCGCCGTGGCCGCCGGTGGCGTGAATGCGAATCACCGCGGTGTCGGTGGAGGCCATGAACGGACCGGACCGGAAACCTAATTGTCCCACTGGAAAGCCCGGCATATTGTGCATGGCGAAGATGGCGTCGCAGGGGAACAAGCGGAACAGGCCGTCGTCCAGCATGCGCTTGGCGCCGGAGCCGCCATGCCCCTCCTCCGCGGGCTGGAAAAAGAGATGCACGGTGCCGCTAAAACTGTCCCGCCGCGCCAGCTCGCAAGCGGCGGCCAGCAGCATCGCGGTATGACCGTCATGGCCGCAGGCGTGCATTTTTCCCTCCACGCGGCTGGCCCAGGGCAAGCCGGTGCTTTCCTGAATCGGCAGCGCGTCCATGTCTGCGCGCAGGCCTATGCGCGGCCCCTCGCCGCGGCGCAGGGTGCCGACCACGCCGGTGACGCCCAATCCTTCGTGGATCTCGTAGCCCCATTCGCGCAGACAGCGGATCACGTGGCGGCGGGTTTCCACCTCCTCGAAACCCAACTCCGGGTGGGCATGTATCTTGTGGCGCAGTTCTGTCATCGCCGGAGCGATATCGCGGATGCCGGGCAGAATGTGAGCGTTCATGGCCTTGTCTCCTTATGGTGTCTATGAGCCTCTTGTCGCACACTGTCTTGGCGGCGATGGACACGACGCCGAAACAGCGATCACAGACTAGCGGCAATAGTTAACAGGTGAATAGACTTGAGAAAGTGATCGAGAACACTTCTGGTTGTCCACTTGGAGAAAAGATGAAACTGCAGCAACTGCAAGCGCTGATCGCGCTGGCCGACGGCGGCGGCATTCGCGCCGCCGCGCGCATGTTGGATCTGTCCCAGGCCGCGGTCAGCAAGACGCTGCGCGAGCTGGAGCAAGAACAGCGGCTGCCCCTGTTGCAGCGTCACGCCAGCGGCGCACGGCTGACCGAGGCGGGTCAGGCGCTGCTGATCCATGCTCGCCAGGTGGCGATGCAACTGGAACGCGCCCACGGCGAAATGGAAGCGCTGCGCGGCCAACGCGACGCCCGGCTATGCATAGGCGTCACGCCCTGGCTGGTGCCCACGCTATTGCCGGAAGTGGTGTTGCGCTTTCGCCAACGTCTGCCGGAAATCCGGCTGGAACTGTTCGAAGGCTTGCTGGCGGTGGCGCTGCCGCGCTTGCGCGACGGCCAGATGGATTTCGCCATCGGCCCGCTGTTCGAGCCGCTGGCGCAGGAATTCCATTGCCAGCCGCTGTTCAGCCACGGCGGCCGAGTGTTCGCCCGCAACGGGCATCCTGCGCTGCGCGCACAATCCTTGTCCGCGCTGCTGGAGCAGGATTGGGTGGTCAATTACAGCCCGGCCAGCTACCGCCACGTGCTGGACCAGTTGTTCACCCGCCACGGCCTGGCTATCGCGCCGGAACGGCTGATCTGCGCGCAGTCGATGGCGCTGCTGGCCGGCCTGGTTCAGGCCGGCATGCTCAGCTATGGGCCGGAACCCTTGTTGCTGTGTCCGGAGTTCGCCGGCAAGGTCCAGGCCTTGTCGCTGCGGGAAGACATGGAAGAGATCGTCATCGGCGTGATCAGCCTGCAAGGGCAGGCTCACGGTTATGCCGCGCGCGGCTTCATCGACTGTCTGCGGCAGACGCTGCGCCAACGCATGGGCTCCGCCCGGCCAGAGGACCGGGCGCTGGCGCGCATGCTGACGCTGCGGTTTTAGAACCCGTTCAAAGCCGCGAAGATTCGTCGATACGGCGTTGACCGGCGATTGCCTCGCTCAATCAAAGCGCAAGGTGTAACGCGACTCTACCGAGGCGTCGGTACCCGCCCGCAGCACCATCGACCAGCCCTTGCTCAGTTGATAGGCCAGCTTCACCGCCTGGTTCGCGCTGGTTACGCCGTACTCGTAGCCCAAATACAGTTCGCGAGTCAGCTGACGGCCCACCGTCACCACCTGCTCCGCCGGGCTCACCGTGCCGTTGGCCAAGGTTTTTTCCTTGCGGCTGGACACGCCCAAGTCATCGAACAGGCCGATCTGGTCGTTGAGCGAACCGGCCAACATCATGCCGGCGGAGGCCGCCAGATCGTTGTCGTCGCGCTCGCCGCTCGCCGCCCGGCCCAACACCAGCCAGGCCAGCTTGTCCTTTTCCGACATCGGCTCGTCCGCGATCAGACGCACCTTGGGCACCGACACCGAACCGCTGACTTCCACGCCGGCGCCCACCGGCGACAGGCGGCGCTTGGCGCGCACATTGAGCAGCGGATTATCCAGAGGGCCGTTGAAGGTGATCGCGCCGTACTCGATGTCCAGGTCCTGTCCGTAAGCCTTGTAACGGCCCTTGACCACACGTACCTGACCCTTGGCGCCCGGCGCTTCGCCCGGATTGGCGCTCACGCGCACCGAGCCGGTCAAGTCCACGTTCAAGCCCTGGCCGGAGAAGCGGAAGTGATCTCCCAGGTCCAGATCCAGCGCCACTGTCAGCGGCATGCTGGCGAAGGCCGACGGCTCCGGCCCGGGCCGGCCCTTGACCATCACGTCGTCGCTCAGGCTGGGCGCGCCGAACTTGGGCAGGCCGATGCGGCCCTGATCCGCGCGGATATGGCCGGTCAGCGACAATTTGCCGGCCACCATCGCCAGTTCCGTGCGGCCGGACACCACCAGCCGGCGGTTGGGACGGTCGAACACGCCAAACTTGCGCAACTCCACCGCCACCCGCGCATCCGGGGTGTCGCCGCTGAGATCCAGCGCTCCGCTGGCCGCCACCTCGCCTTCGCCGCCGGCGAAACGCAAGCGCTCCAACACCAGCTTGCGGCCGTCCAGCCGCGCCAGCAGGCTGCCGTCGCCCAGGCGGATGCCGGTGCGGCGGTCGGCCAGCAATAATTTGTCGCCGCGTATCGTCCCTTGCGCCATCGGCAGGCTCAGCGCGCCGGTCAGCGCCAGATTGGCGCCGATCTGACCGCCCAGTTCCAAAGAAGGGCCGGCGAAGCTGGCCAGCGTCGCCAGCGAGGGCACGCTAGCGCTGACGGTGGCGTTGAGCGGGGTTTTGGCGTCGATGGCGCCGCCGTTCCACGGCACGGAACCCTTGCCTTGCAGCTGGGCGTAGCGGCTGTCCAAATTCAGATCGAACAAGGCGCGGCCGCCGTCCAACGTCAGGGTGGCGACCGCGGTCTTCAAGCCCAGCGCCACGTCCTTGCCCTTGTCTCCCGGCAATTGCACATCGCCGCCGGCGCGGCGCAGCACGAATTGGCCCTTGGCGTTGGCCGCCAGATTCAGATTCCAGTCGGAGTCGAAGCTCAGATCCTGCTTCACCGGCAGGCTGAGCAAGGGGCCCAGCTCCGCCAGCCTCAAGCCGCGCGCGGAGCCGCGGGTGCTGAGCGCTCCGTTGGCCCCGCGGTTGAGTTCCGCCAGGGTAATGCTGCCGCCCAGCGCGGCCAAGCGGGCGTTGCCCACCTTGATCTGCTCGCCCAGCTCCAGCGCCACCGGCGCCAGCAGGCTGAGGCCGGGACGACCGCTCAACTCCAGCTTGCTCAAGGTGCCGGCCCAAGGCCCGGCCTCGCCGCGCAAGCCGCCGCTAGCCGCCAGTTGCAGCGCGTAGGGGTGATCGGCCAGACGGAAACGTCCGTCCAACTGCAGAGCGTGGCGCGCACGGGTGCCGTTGGCGCTGGCGCGCAATTGCTCGGCGCGGAAACCGCCGGCCTGCAGCGCGGCCACATCCAGTTTGAGCTGGAACGGGCTGTTCTGGTCGGCTTTGACGTTGCCGCTGAATTGCATGCTCTGCACGGCGATATTGCCCGGCAGCTTCAGACGGTCGGCTTGCAGATTGGCGCTGATCAACGGTGCCTTGGGCGTGCCAGCCAGTTCTCCCTGCCCCTTGACCACGCCGGAGAAGCCGGGGCCGATCAGACCGAGGTTGGGCGCGTCGATCAAGAGTTTTAGCTTGTCGCCGGCGGCGCCGTAAGCGCCGTTGGCCTGCAGCCGGTTCTGCGCCAGCCTCAGGTCGGCACTGAGCGATTTCAGGCGTTCGCCCTGCAGTTGCAGGTCGGCGGCGCCGCTTAGCGGCGCGCCGGACAGCTTGCTGGGGGAGAATTGCAGCTTGGCCGCCACATTCAGCGGGCTGGCCAGTTGGCCCTTGGCCTGCAGACTGGCGTTGAGGTCGCCGCTAGGCAAGCCGGGCTTGAGCTTGGACGGATCTGCGCGATTGAGCTTGCCGTTGAAATCGAACAACTGCTTGCCATCCAGCCCCAATTGGCCGGATAGAGCCAGGCTGCCCACACCGGCGGTCAATTCCGCCTGCCGGATCAGCAGCGCCGGGTGCGGCGCCGGCGCAAAACCGACATTGGCCTTGGCCTGCAGGGTTTTGCCCTTGAGCTGTGCCAGGATGTTGGGACCGCTCAGAGGGCCGTCCAGCGTCACTCGGCCGTCCAGACTGTCGTCCGGCGCGTCGGCGTGCAATTGCCGCAGGCCCAGCTTGGAAATATCCAACGCCAGCTTGAGCCGGTCCGGCTGCACCTGGCCGGCCAGGCCGATTTCGCCGCCGGCGATCCGGGCGTGGGTGCTGAACAGCTCCAGCGCCTTGTCGTCGGCGCGGAACTCGCTTACCAGCAAGGATAGCGGCAAGCGCTGATCGGACAAGGGGCCGGCCTGCTCGTTGAGGAGGGTCAGCCCGCCTTTGACGCGCTGGCCGGCGTCCGGCTCCGCAAACACCGCCAAACTGAGTTTGGCGCGCGGCCATTCCGGCAGGATGGCTTGCGGATTGATGCCGGCCATGCGCGCGTCCAGCCGGGTAAAGCTATTGAAGGGATTGCTGGCGAAGGGCAGCAGGCCGCCCTTGACGTCGGCCACCAAGTCTTTGCCGGATAACTCGCCGTCAAAGCTCAGGTGCAGCAGATTGCCGCCCAGCGCCAGCCGCGCCTGATAGGGAATCTTGTCCAGTTCGCCGTCGGCGCTGAGCTTGCCCTGCAGCGCGAAGGGCTTGGCATCGGCCAATTGCAGCGCCGCCGCGGCCTCGCCCCAGGGCGAACCCAGGCGCTTGAGCTTGAGATCGTGGCGCCGGCCATCGTAGACGTAGCCGGCTTCCAGGCCGTAAAGCCGCAGCTTGGCCGGCTCCAGCGTCACGCTGGCCACGCTCAGCCGGTCCAGACGGATCTCCAGCGGCAAGGCTAGAGACTCCGGCGCACCGCTGGGCGGGGTGGCCGGCGTCGGTTTCACCGCCACCTTGACGTGGCCCACGGCCAATTGCCGCACCCACAATTGGCGCTGCCACAAGGCGCCCGGCCGCCAGTCCAGCTGCACGGACTCGATGTCCACGTCGCTGCCGGCGCTGCGCACGCGCACCTCGCTCAATTTGAAGCCGTCCCACAGCGTGCCTTCGGCGTGCTTGACGCTGACGGTGTTGCCGCTGAGGCCGCCCAGCGACTGCATCAGCCAGGCGAAACCGGCGCGGCTGCCGGTCAACCAGGCGCTGGCGGCCAGCAGCAGCGCGACCAGCAACAAGGGCAGCCACAGCAGCCAGCGCCAACGACGGCGCTTGGGCTTGGCCGGCGGCGGCGGGGCGGTGTCGGGAGTGGGGGAGGTGTCGGTTTCGCTCATGAATGCATTCAGGTCAGAAGGCCAGGCCCAGGCTGAGGTTCCAGCGGATTTTGCCGTCGCGCTCCGCCTTGGCGAAGTCAAAGGCCAGCGGGGCCACGGGGCTCATCCAGCGCACCCCTACGCCGTTGGCGCGCTCCACCTGGAAGCCCTTCCAGCTCTGGCTGGCGTTGCCGGCGTCGGTGAACAACGCCAGATACCAGTCCGGCTTGATCGGGATTTGATACTCCAGGCTGCCGGTGGCCACCACGCGGCCGCCCAGCACCGAGCCGTTGGGGCCCGGCAGGCCCAGGCTCTGGTAATCGTAGCCGCGCACGCTGTTGGCGCCGCCGGCGCGGAACAGGATGGAGGACGGCACCGCATCCTTGTCGTTGGCCCACACTTGGCCCAATTCCAGCCGGCCGACGAAGGTGCCGTACTTGGGAAACGGCGACCAGTAAGCAACGGTGCGGGCGTAGCCGCGCACATAGGAGGTTGAGGACAGCGCGCTGCCGACCGTGCCGGAAAGCTGAAAGTCCAGCAAGACGCCGGAGCGCGGCCGCATCAGATCGTCCACCGCGCGCTGGGTCCAGCCGTAGACCAGCTGCAAGGCGCGGGTGTCCTTGTTGGACACGCCGCCGGCCTCCTCGCTTTCCATCAGGTACTGCAGGCCGAGGCGCGCCTCGATATTGCCGCGAGTACGGGTGCGCCAGCCGCCCACATCGCTGCTGCGGGTTTTCAGGCCCTGCACGTCGTCGGTCTTGAAAGCGCTGGTGATGGAGTGGGAATAGCCGTCGGACTGGCGCGGAAAGCCCAGACCCAACGACAGCGATTGCTGGTTTTTCTTCCAGTTGGTCACCAGCGAGCCGGTGTAGCCGCGGCGGAAGATATTGTAATGGTCGTAACCGACGCGCACGCCGGGGCCGTCGCCGGAGTCGTAGATCAAGCCCAGCTCCAGCTTCTGGCGCGGCATTTCGGTGACGTCCACTTCCACCGGCACCCGGTGGGTCTCCGGGTCGATACGGGCCATGTCGGCGCTGACCACCACATTGGAGAAATGCGGCGCCTGCTCCAGCGCCGACTGGTAATCAAAAATTTTCTGCAGCCGGTAGGCGGTGCCGGGGGAGAAATCCGCCAAGCCGGTGGCGATCTTTTCCGGATAACGCTTCATGCCTTTGACGGTGATGTCGCCGAACAGGATCACCGGGCCGCTGTCGATGTCCACCACCAGCTGCGCGCGGCGGGTGGCCGGATCGATTTCCGCCACGCTTTTGCTGATCTGCGCTCTGGGGAAGCGGTCGGCGGTGATCAGACGCATCACCGCGCGCTTGCTGCCGTCCCAGTCGGATTGCCGATAAGGTGCGCCCATCGGCAGAGACCAGGCCTCGAGCACCGCGGCGAAGCGTTGCTGGAAATCGCCTTCGTCGCGTATCGGCCCGTTCAGGCGGATGGTGACGTCGTCGATCAGCGTGGGTTGGCCGGGCTTGACCTCGATCACGTACTGCCGGGGGCTTTCTTCGCGCACATTGACACGCGCGTCGAAGTAACCCTCGGTCTCCAGCAGCTTGCGCGCATCCTCCGGGGTGCTCCGCACCAGTTCGGCCAGCAGCGTTTCGTCCATTTCTTCTTCCAGACGGCTGGTGACCAATTCCAGATTGTCTTGCAGCAAACCGGCCAGGCCGGAAGGCGCGTCGACGCGCACGCTGTAATCCAGCTTGGCCCAGGCGGGCGTCGCCGACAGCAATAAGATCAATGAAATGAGCAGGCGGGAGCTTGGCATGGTCCGATTCGTTTAGTGTCGAGGCCATGGTAACGAAACTTGCGGCGGCTGGCGAGAAGCGGCTGGGCGGCTTCAAAATCGCGCGGACAGGCCGGTGTTTTCTTAAACCAAAAGCTTAATTTATATTCAATTTAAATTTAGAAAACGGCGCGTAGGCATTCACTTTGCTCATCGCAAGCCGGCCACACGCGCCATTTAGGCGCAATGAGGTATGACTGGCCGCGCCGGCAATAGTTTTACCCTCAGCGGTTTTTATAGCGCCGGCTCAAAATGGTCGGGCGCATAAAAAAGGGCAAACCCGGAGGTTCGCCCTTTTCCTTGCCGAGCCGCGCTTACTTCTTGCGCTGCGGCGGCAAATCCGTGCAAGTGCCGTGCGCCACTTCCGCCGCCATGCCGATGGACTCGCCCATGGTGGGATGCGGGTGGATGGTCTTGCCGATATCGGTGGCGTCGCAGCCCATTTCAATGGCCAGGCACACTTCGCCTATCATGTCGCCAGCATGCGGACCGACGATGCCGCCGCCGATGATCTGGTGGCTTTCCGCGTCGAAGATCAGCTTGGTGAAGCCCTCGTCGCGGCCATTGGCGATGGCGCGGCCGGAGGCGGCCCACGGGAACACGCCCTTCTCGATCTTCAGGCCTTGCTTCTTGGCTTCGTCCTCGGTGACGCCGACCCAAGCCACTTCCGGATCGGTGTAAGCCACGCCCGGGATCACGCGCGCGTCGAAGTAGGACTTCTGGCCGGCGCAGTTTTCCGCCGCCACATGGCCTTCATGCACGCCCTTGTGCGCCAGCATCGGCTGGCCGACGATGTCGCCGATGGCGAAGATGTGCGGCACATTGGTGCGCTGCTGTTTGTCCACCGGGATGAAGCCGCGATCGGTCACCGCGATGCCGGCGTTCTCGGCGCCGATCAGCTTGCCGTTGGGCGCGCGGCCGGTGGCGTACAGCACCAGGTCGTAGCGTTGCGGTTCTTTCGGGGCTTGATCGCCTTCGAAAGTCACCCACACGCCGTCGTCCTTGGGTTCCACGGCCACGGTCTTGGTGTTCAGCATGATGTTGTCGAAACGATGGGCGTTCCACTTCTGCCAAACCTTGACCAGGTCGCGGTCCGCGCCCTGCATCAGGCCGTCCATCATTTCCACCACGTCCAGGCGCGCGCCCAGCGTGGAGTAGACGGTGCCCATTTCCAGGCCGATGATGCCGCCGCCGATGATCAGCATGCGGTTGGCCACGCCCTTCAGCTCCAGCGCGCCGGTGGAGTCCACCACGCGCGGATCGTCCGGAATGAACGGCAGCTTCACCACGCGGGAACCGGCGGCGATGATGGCGTTCTTGAATTTGACGATTTTCTTCTCGCCGCTCTCTTCGCGGCCCTTGCCGGTGGTGGCGGACACTTCGATGTGGTGCGGGTCGATGAAACGGCCGTTACCGCGCACGATCTCCACCTTGCGCGCCTTGGCCATGCCGGCGAGGCCGCCGGTCAGCTTGGCGATGACCTTTTCCTTGTAGCCGCGCAGCATGTCGATGTCCACTTCCGGCTTGCCGAACTTGATGCCGTTGGCGGCCAGATGGCTGACTTCGTCGATCACCGCCGCATTGTGCAGCAGCGCCTTGGACGGGATGCAGCCCACGTTCAGGCAGACGCCGCCCAGGGTGGAATAGCGCTCGACGATGACCACTTTCAGGCCCAGGTCGGCCGCGCGGAAGGCGGCGGAATAACCGCCGGGACCGCCGCCCAACACCATCACGTCGCATTCGATGTCGGCGCCGCCGCTATGGCTGGCGGCGACCGGAGCGGCCTGCGGCGCGAAGCCGGCCTGGGTGGTGGCGGACGCGACGCCGGTGGTTTCCACCGGCTTCACTTCAGCCGGAGCCGCGGCGGCTGCGCCGGCGGCTTCTACTATCACGATCACATCGCCTTCGGAGACTTTGCCACCCACGGCGACGCGCACTTCCTTGACGGTGCCGGCGGTTTCGGCCGGCACTTCCATCGTGGCCTTGTCGGTTTCCAGCGTGATCAGGCTGGCTTCTTTCGCGATCACGTCGCCCGGCTTGACGAAGACTTCGATCACGTCCACGTTGTTGTGGCCGCCGATGTCCGGGACTTTCAGTTCAATCAGATTGCTCATGGTTTTCCATCCGCAACGTAAGGCGGAAGCCCGGAGGCCTCCGCCGATATTCAGCAGAATCGTTCGCTTGAGCGGCGCGCTCCGGCTAGACCGGAGCGGCCGTTCTACTGGCGATTACAGAATCAGGCGGCGCACGTCGGACAGCAGCTTGCCCAGATGCACGGTGAAGCGCGCGGCGGCGGCGCCGTCGATCACGCGGTGATCGAAGGACAGCGACAGCGGGCACATCAGGCGCGGCGCGAATTCCTTACCGTTCCACACCGGCTTGATCTGCGATTTGCAGACGCCGAGGATGGCCACTTCCGGCGCGTTCACGATAGGCGTGAAGCTGGTGCCGCCAATGCCGCCCAGGCTGGAGATGGTGAAGGTCGCGCCCTGCATGTCGGTGGGCTTGAGCTTGCCTTCGCGGGCCAGCTTGGACAGGTCGGTCAGTTCCTGAGCGATCTGGCGCAGGCCCTTCTTATCCGCGTCCTTGATCACCGGCACCACCAGGCCGTTAGGCGTGTCGGCGGCGAAGCCGATGTGGTAATACTGCTTCAGCACCAGGTTGTCGCCATCCAGCGAGCTGTTGAAGGTCGGGAAGGCCTTCAGCGCTTCGGCGGCCGCCTTGATGATGAAGGCCAGCGGGCTGATCTTCAGGCCGGACTTTTCCCACTCCTTGCCCACGGTCTTGCGGAAGTCTTCCAGCTCGGTGATGTCGCACTCATCGTTGAAGGTTACGTGCGGGATCATCACCCAGTTGCGCGACAGATTGGCGCCGGAAATCTTCTGGATGCGGGACAGCGGCTTGGTTTCGATCGGGCCGAACTTGGCGAAATCGACTTTCGGCCACGGCAACAGATCCAGACCCGCGCCGGAACCCGCCGGCGCGGCGGCAGGGGCCAGCGAGGCCGGGTTCTGCATCACGCCCTTGACGAAGGCTTTGACGTCGTCTTCCGTGATGCGGCCCTTGCGGCCATTGCCCTTGACCTTGCCCAGATCCACGCCCAGTTCGCGCGCCAGACGGCGCACGGACGGACCGGCGTGGGCCTTGGAGAAGGCGATTTCGTCGATGGCGGCGGCCACGGCCGCGGCGACCGGTGCCACGGCGGGTGCGGTGGCTGCCGGGGCCGGTGCGGCCGGAGCTGCTGCCGGAGCCGGCGCGGCGGCTGCCGGGGCGGAGGCGGCTGCGACAGCGCCTTCCACCACCACGATCAGATCGCCTTCGCTGACCTTGTCGCCCACTTTCACTTTGACTTCCACCACGCGGCCGGCGGCGGAGGCCGGCACTTCCATGGTGGCCTTGTCGGTTTCCAGCGTGATCAGGCTGTCGTCGACGGCGATGTCATCGCCGACCTTGACGGTGACTTCAATCACGTCGACGCCATTGTGACCGCCAATGTCCGGCACGCGGATTTCACTGCGGCCGGAGGCCGCGGGCGCTGCGGCCGGAGCGGCTGCCGCTGGAGCCGGAGCCGCTGCAGGCGCGGCTGCGGGAGCCGGGGCTGCGGCCGCCGGGGCCGGCGCGGACGCGGCGGCGCCCACTTCCAGGATGGCGATCACGTCGCCTTCGGAAATCTTGCCGCCGACGACGGCTTTGACTTCCTTGATCACACCCGCGGTTTCCGCCGGCACTTCCATGGTGGCCTTGTCGGTTTCCAGCGTGATCAGGCTGTCGTCCACGGACACGGTCTGGCCCGGGACGATGAATACTTCGATGATGTCTACATTGCTGTGACCGCCGATGTCGGGCACTTTCAATTCGATCAGATTGCTCATGAGCTTTCCATTCGTAAGGCGGAAGCCCCTTTCGGGGCCTGCCGCCGGATATCCGCTACAGATTCGCTTGCCATGCAAAGGCGGAAGGCCCCGGCCTGAACCGGGGCTTCCGCTTTGCGATTACACTTTCCAGCTAGGCAGCTTGTCGGTCTTGATGCCGTACTTGGCGATCGCCTCGGCCACCTTGGATGCTTCGATCTTGCCGTCGCGCGCCAGAGCGGACAGCGCCGCCAGAGCCACGTGGTAGCGATCCACCTCGAAGAAGGAGCGCAGGTTGGCGCGGCTGTCGGAGCGACCGAAGCCGTCGGTGCCCAGCACCACGTAACGGCCCGGAACGTATTCGCGGATCTGATCGGCGTAGTTGCGGATGTAGTCGGTTGCGGCCACGACCGGACCTTGACGGCCGGACAGTTGCTGCGCCACGTAGGAGGCGCGCGCTTCGGCGGTCGGGTTCAGCAGGTTGTGACGCTCGGCTTCCATGCCGTCGCGGCGCAGCTGGTTGAAGGAGGTCACGCTCCAGATGTCGGCGCCGATGCCGAAATCAGCCTTCAGCAAGTCGGCCGCGGCCATCACTTCGCGCAGGATGGTGCCGGAGCCCATCAGCTGCACTTTAACCTTGGCGTCGCCGCCGTCCTGCAGCAGGTACATGCCCTTCAGGATGCCCTCTTCCGCGCCCGCCGGCATGGCCGGATGAACGTAGTTTTCGTTCATCAGGGTCAGGTAGTAGAAGACGTCTTCCTGCTCGGCGTACATGCGGCGCAGGCCGTCCTGCACAATCACCGCCAGCTCATAAGCGAAGGTCGGGTCGTAGCTGATGCAGTTCGGAATCAAGCCGGCCTGGATGTGGCTGTGACCGTCTTCGTGCTGCAGGCCCTCGCCGTTCAACGTGGTGCGGCCGGCGGTGCCGCCTAGCAGGAAACCGCGGGCGCGCATGTCGCCGGCGGCCCAGGCCAGATCGCCGATGCGCTGGAAGCCGAACATCGAGTAGTAGATGTAGAACGGAATCATCGGCTGGCTGCTGTTGGCGTAGCTGGTCGCCGCGGCGATCCAGTCGGCCATCGCGCCCGGCTCGTTGATGCCTTCCTGCAGAATCTGGCCGTCCTTGGATTCCTTGTAGAACATCAGCTGGTCATGATCCTGCGGCACGTAGTTCTGACCCTGGGTGGACCAGATGCCGTACTGGCGGAACATGCCTTCCATGCCGAAGGTACGGGATTCGTCCGGCACGATCGGAACCACGCGCTGACCAATGTTCTTGTCCTTCATGATGGTGCCCAGCATGCGGACGAAGGCCATCGTGGTGGAGAACTCGCGATCGCCGGACGCTTGCAGCTGCGCGTCGAACACGGACAGTTCCGGCGTTTGCAGCGGGGTGGTCACCGGCTTGCGCGCCGGCAGGTAGCCGCCCAGCGCTGCGCGGCGTTCACGCATGTACTTCATTTCCGGGCTGTCTTCGGCCGGCAGATAGTACGGCACGTTCGGCAGCTCTTCGTCGGACACCGGAATGCCGAAGCGATCGCGGAATTTGCGCAGCGAATCCAGATCCATTTTCTTGGCCTGGTGCGCGATATTCTTGGCTTCGCCGGACGCGCCCATGCCGTAACCCTTGATGGTCTTGGCCAGGATCACGGTCGGACGGCCGTTGGCGTTATTGGACGCCTCGTGGTAAGCGGCGTACACCTTGTGCGGATCATGGCCGCCGCGGTTCAGCGCCCAGATCTCGTCGTCGGACATATTGGCGACCATTTCGCGCAGCTCCGGGTATTTGCCGAAGAAGTGTTCGCGAACGTAAGCGCCGTCCTTGGATTTGAAGGTCTGGTAATCGCCGTCCACGCACTCGTCCATGCGCTTCTTCAGCAAGCCCTTGGTATCCATCGCCAGCAGCGGATCCCAACGCGAGCCCCAGATCACTTTCAGGACGTTCCAGCCGGAACCGCGGAAATCGCCTTCCAGTTCCTGGATGATCTTGCCGTTGCCGCGCACCGGGCCGTCCAGACGCTGCAGGTTGCAGTTGATCACGAAGATCAGGTTGTCCAGGCCTTCACGGGACGCCATCGAAATCGCGCCCAGGGATTCCGGCTCGTCCATCTCGCCGTCGCCGCAGAAACACCACACTTTGCGACCCGGAGTCTTGGCCAGACCGCGGCTTTCCAGATACTTGAGGAAGCGGGCCTGGTAGATGGCCATCAAGGGGCCCAGGCCCATCGAGACGGTCGGAAACTGCCAGAAGTCCTTCATCAGCCACGGGTGCGGGTAAGAGGACAGACCGTTGCCGTCCACTTCCTGACGGAAGCTGTCCAGCTGCTCCGCGGATAGGCGGCCTTCCATGAAGGCGCGTGCGTACACGCCCGGGGAAATATGGCCCTGGAAGTAGATCAGATCGCCGTCTTGCTCATCGTTCTGAGCGCGCCAGAAATGGTTGAAACCCACATCGTACAGAGTGGCGGAGGATTGGAAGGAGGCGATGTGGCCGCCCAGCTCCAAGTCCTTCTTGCCGGCGCGCAGCACCAAAGCGGCGGCGTTCCAGCGATTGATCGAGCGAATGCGGTGCTCCAGCTCGTGGTTGCCCGGCGACTTGGCTTCTTTGCCGAGCGGAATGCTGTTCTGGTATGCGGTGGTGGCGTCAAACGGCAGATGGGCGCCGCGGCGGCGGGTGCGCTCGACCAGTTTCTCCAACAGGTAATGCGCGCGCTCCGGGCCTTCGGCGTCCAGCACCGACTCCAGCGCTTCAGTCCATTCCTGGGTTTCCAACGGATCGATATCGTCAGGGAAAGTTGCAGCCATCTCTGGTCCTCACAGCAAGGTGGATCGGGGGCCGTATGTAGCACTGCGCGGCCCCGCGTTATTGCAATTGGCTCGGATTCGAACCAATTTATTAGCTTCAGATTATAAACGAACGCAATCGCAAATAAAAATGTTCATTTACGAAAAGAGCGCCGTGTCTTGAGCAAGTGTACGTCTTCCCGCTTTCACAAAGGAATAGGTCAAGCGTACTAACGCTTGTTTAAGGGCGTAAAACAGCGGTTATTGCGCCGCACCATGTTGTTTTTTTGCGATTTGCTGTCGTAAATTGAAACATTCGTTTCAGTTGCGCGCTTACTTCTTCCTCTCGTCCCTGACCAGCCTATCCAGTTCGCGGATGCGCGCTTCGATTGAGGAGCGCAGGTAAAAGTCGTCTCCCTTGGCCTTGCTGGCCAGTTGGAATTGCTCCATCGCCGGCTGATAACGCTGTTCATAATAGAAGGCGTTGCCCAGCGCCGCGTGATAACGCAACGGATCGCGGTCGGCGTACAAACTGGCCTGGCGCCGATACAGGCCCGCGTTGTCCGGATGACGGCTCAACTGAGTCTTGATCAGACTCAGCGCCCCCTGGCTGTCCCCGCTGGCGACGGCGACGTCGATGTCCAGCAGTTGCAGCGACAAGCTCTGCGGGAAACGGGCCAAAGCGGCGCGCACGGCGTTGCGGGCGGCGGGCCAGTCCTTGCGTTCGCGCTCTATCGCCACCTCCAGCCCCCTCAGCATCGGGTGATCCGGCAGCTTGGTCCGCGCCTTGGCCAGCGCCTGACGCGCGCCGGCGATATCGCGCTGGCGCAGCTTGACCTGAGCCAAGCCATACCACTGCGCGCCCTCGTTCAGATACAGGCCGCGGTCCAACGACGCCTCGTAGTGGCGCAGCCCCTCGTCCGGCGTCAGCGTCGCGGCGCGCAGCTTCTCCCGCACCAGCAGGTAGTCGATGCTGTCCGCGCGCATCTTCACCGGGTAATCCAAGGCGCGGTTTTCCGCTTCGCTGATGCGCTCCAGCGTCACCGGGTGGGTTCGCAGAAAGGCCAGCGCCGCATTGTCGCTGTAACGCTCGTTCTGCTGCAGCCGCTGGAAAAAGGCCGGCATGCTGCGCACGTCGAAACCGGCCTGGCTCATATACTGCATGCCGACACGGTCGGCTTCGCGTTCGAAATCGCGCGAAAACGCCAGCTGATTGGAAATCGACAGGCCCATGCCGGCGGAAACCACGCCCATCGCGCCCTGGCCGCTGCCGGCCTTTGCCGCCAGCGCCGCGGCGATGATGGTGCCCAATAATAGCAAGGGGCTGGTGGCGCTGCTGGCCGCCTTCATCCGCGCAATGTGGCGCTGGGCGACGTGGGCGGTTTCATGCCCCAGCACCGAGGCGAGTTCGCCTTCGCTCTGGGTCGCCAGCAACAGGCCGATATTGATGCCGATATAGCCGCCTGGCATGGCAAAGGCGTTGATGCCGCTGTCGTTGACACAGAAATAGGTGAAACTGACGCCGGGCAGCTTGACGCCGCTGGAGAGCCGGCCGCCGATGTCGTTGAGGTAATCGTTGACTTCCTGATCGTCGACGATGTCTCCCGCCTCCAACATCGCGCGCCAGGCCTGCCGGCCAATGCGGCTTTCATCCGCCAGCGTTAGCGAGGCGTCCGACACCTCGCCCAGATCGGGCAAATCGGCATAACTGACGGACGGGTGCAACAAGCTCAGCGCCAGCACGCCGGCCAGCAAGGTCTGTTTGGTCATCCGGCTATGATAGCCATGATCCGCCCCAAGTTGCATGAGGCGACGCAACATCAACTGTCAAAGAGTATGAGCTTCCCCGCCTCCCCGCCGCGGCGCGGCCAGCGCTTCCCAGGCCGCTTGCGCGCTCAAATGCACGCGGCCGGCAAAGCCGGCCAGCAGGCCGCCGCTCTCCATGCGCTGCGTCACCGGCCCCTTGATCTCGGCCAGATGCAGCGTCACGCCGCGCGCCGCCAGCTCGGCGTCCAGCCGCGCCAGCATCAGCAAGGCGCTGGTATCCACGCGATTGACCGCGCTCATGATCAACACCAGCCGTGTCGCTCCCGCCTGGGCGGCCAGCCGACGCAACACCTCGCCCCGCACCTGGCGGGCGTTGCCGAAAAACAGGCTCTCGTCCACGCGCAAAAACAGCGCGCCGGGCAGGCTCTCGACGGCAAAGCGCAGCCGGTTGCGAAAATGATGGCTGCCCGGCAGCCGGCCCAGCTCGGCGATATGCGGCCGGCTGCTGCGCCACAACATGGCGGCCAGCGACATCAGCACGCCGGCAACAATGCCGGAGTCCACTCCCAGCCACAGCACCAGAATGAAAGTCAGCGCGAAGGCCGCCGCGTCGGCGCGGTCGATTCGCCAGGCCAGCCTCAGGCTGTCGAAACGTATCATGGCGCTGACCGATGCGATGATCATCGCCGCCAGCACCGCCAGCGGCAGCAAGGCCAGCGCGCCGGCGGCGAAGCTGGCCAAGAGCATGATGCCCAGGGCGGCCACCACCGAGGCCAGTTGAGTCTGGGCGCCGGCCTCCGCGTTGACCATGGAACGCGTGAGTCCGCCGGTGACCGGAAAACCGCCGGACAGCCCGGCGCCGATATTGCACAGACCCAGCGCCAGCAGCTCCCGGTCCGGATCCACTTCATCTCCGCGGCGCTGCGCCAGCGCCTGGGCCACCGCCAGGCTCTGCACGTAATTGATCAAAGCGATGAAAAAGGCCGGCAGCGCCAACTGCGACCACTGATCCAAACTCAAGCCCGGCCAAGTCGGGGCCGGCAGACCCGGCGGAATCTCACCCACCACCGGCAAGGTGGATCGCAGACCCAGGCCTGCCACCAGCGCCATGCCCAACAACACCGCCAGCAGCGGCGCCAAACGCAGCCAAAGCTGCCGCGACGGCCCGCCCAGGCCGCAGCGGCGCAACAACGGCTCGCCCAACCAACGCGCCAACAACAGCATGGCCAGCGCCGCAGCGCCAAACAGCAGCGCCAACGGGTTAAGCCCGTCCACCGCCTTCCACAGCCCGGCCAACAGTTGCGGCAAGGATGCGCCGCCGGCCTGCACGCCCAGCAAGGGGCCCAATTGCGACAGCACAATCAGCAAGGCCGACGCCGAAGTGAAGGCCGCCAGCACCGGCTCGGACAATAGATCGGCGATAAAACCCAGCCGCAGCAGGCCAAGCGCCGCCAACATCGCCCCGGACAACAGCGCCAGACCGATGGCCAGCGCCAGATAATCGCCCGAGCCCGGTTCGGCCAACCGCGTCAGCGTGGCCGCCACCAATAAGGAAGTCATCGCCATCGGCCCCACCGACTGCGCGTGGCTGCGCCCGGCCAATGCGTAAATCAGCAAGGGGGCGATGCTGGCGTACAGGCCCGCCTGCGCCGGCAAGCCGGCCACCAGCGCATAAGCCAGACCTTGCGGCGCCAGCAACAAGGTCACCACCAGTCCCGCGCCCAGGTCCCCCGGCAAATAGGCGCGCCGATAGCCGCGCAGCCAGCCCGGCAGCCCAAACCTCATCCGCGCCGCTCCCATCGTCCGGCCAGCCACAGGCCGGCCGCCATCGCCGGCAAAAACCAAGCGCTCTGCGGCAACGCCATGCCGCCCAACAGCAAGGCCGGTCCCGGACAGATGCCGGCCAATCCCCAACCAACGCCAAACAAGAGGCTGCCGCCGATTAAGCGGCGCGTCAGCGGCGTCTTGGCCGGCAATTGCGTCGGCTCGCCCAGCAAGGCGCGCGGGCGGCGCTCGGCCAGACGGAACGCCGGCCAGGCCATGGCGACGGCTCCGGCCATCACCAGCGCCAAGCTGGGATCCCAGGCGCCGCCCAGATCCAGAAAAGCCAATACCTTGGCTGGATTACCCATGCCGGACAACAACAAGCCCAGGCCGAACAACAGGCCCGCGCCCGCCATAGACAATAAGCGTTTCCACTCCGCCGTCATCTTCATGCACCCCAATGTCCGAGCACCGCCGCCGTAACGAAACCGGCAAGCATGAAAGCCGCCGTCGCCGCCAGCGAACGAGGCGACTGCCGCGCCAGACCGCAAACACCGTGGCCGCTGGTGCAGCCGGAGCCTAAGCGCGCGCCGATGCCCACCAACAAGCCGGCAACCAACAAGCGCACGCCGCCGGCTTCCACGCTGACAGCGGGCCATTCCCCAACGCCCAGACGCCACAAGGCCGGCGCCGCCATCAAGCCCAAGAGAAAAACCAGCCGCGCGCGCCAGTCCGCGCGCCCATCCAACAGGCCGGCCGCCATGCCGCTGATGCCGGCGATGCGCCCATGCAGCAAGACCAGCCAGCCCGCCGCCCCTCCGATCAATACCCCGCCCAATAAAGCAGGCCACGGCGTGAAGGCCGCCCAATCCACCGTCATCGCGCCTCTCCCTCGGGCCGGTCTGAGCAAAACAGCGCGTGCAAGGCGTTCAGCAAAGCCAAGGCGTCAGCGCTGGCCACGCTGTAATAAACCCATTTGCCTTCGCGCCGGGTCGCCACCAGGCCTTCATTGCGCAACACACCCAACTGCTGCGACAAGGAGGGCTGTCGGATGCCGGTCAAACGCTCCAGTTCCGACACCGACTTTTCCCCGTCCACCAGTTGGCACAGCAACAGCAGCCTGTCCTCGTTGGCCAGGCCCTTCAACAACAAGGCGGCGCGGCCGGCATTGGCGCGCAGCATGTTCAAATCCATATTCGTTCTCCCGCCGCCGGCATCCGGCGTCGCAAACATTATGTTTTATAATATAATGTAAATCAACTAACTGTTACCGCCGCGCCACACGGCCCACGCGCCGCCACATGGCCTATCAGTCACCATCGCGCTGGGAAAAACTGTTGTAGACTCAAGGCCATGAACCTATTTCCAGCCGCGGCGCCGGCCCGGCCATCCAGCGCCATGTCCTCGACTCGACTCCCGCCCGCCCCCAGACAACTGGTGCACGAACGCGGCATTCCCGCCTTCGGCGTATATCAGGGCATCATTGACCGGCTGGACTGGCGCGCGCTGAAAACCACGCCCTATCAACGGCTGACACGCCGGCTGCACCACAAACGCTGGCAATACGCGGCCATCGCCCATCCGGCCTTTTTCATCGGCGTCGCCATCGTCGACGTCGGCTGGACCGGCACCGCCTTCGCCTATCTGTTCGACCGCAAGAGCGGCGAGGTCATCGCCGCCGCCAGCGCCAACGGCCTGCCGGGTTTCTCCACGCAAATAGAAGACCGCGCCTTCGGCGACGCCGCCTTCCAGGCCGGCCGCTGCCGCCTGAGTTTTCGCCGCGACGGCGAACGGCTGGAGCTGGCGGTGGACTCCCCTCAGTTGAAAGTGGCCGCGCATATCCAATTGGCCGACATGCCGCCGGTACTGGCGGTGATTGCGCCGGCCAACTGGCTGGCCCATTCCACCCATAAAAGCGGCGGCCTCAGAATCAGCGGCTTCGCCGACTGCCAAGACCGGCGCTATTCCCTGGACGGAGCGGTAGCGTCGCTGGACTACTCCAACGGCCTGCTGGCGCGGGAAACCCGCTGGCGCTGGGCCAGTGCGCATTCTCTGGAACTGGGTTTCAATCTGCAGCAAGGCTATATGGGCGACACCGAGAACGCCGCCTGGTTGCGAAGCAAGCTGATCCGGCTGGGACCCGTAAGCTTCGATTACCAACCGGACGACCCGCTGCAAGGCTGGCGCATACGCAGCGACAACGGCTTGCTGGACCTGAACTTCGCCCCGGAGGGCGCGCGGCGCGAAGACAAGAACCTGCTGATCGCCGCCAGCCGCTATGTGCAGCCCATCGGCCGCTTCAACGGCCAGATCCAGGATCCGGACAGCGGCGCCGTCCATGTGGTAAGCGACTTGCTGGGCGTGACCGAGGACCATCTGTCGCGTTGGTGAACGTAGCCCGCTCGATGCGGCACGCCTACCGCCTTTCGCCGCCATTAACTGGAGTTCATCGCAATTCTCTGCCGTAACCAGGGAAATCCCTAGTTTGCAAAAACACAAGACCAGCTGGAACAACAGTGGTAGGATGCGCCCGCAACCGAGTATTCTCTCTAAACCGCCAAACCTAACAAACCTTCAGAGCCTGTCCATGATCCTTTTGCGTCCGTGCTCCAGAACGCTCATGAACAGACTCTCAGTAGAAGATTGCCATCATGAATAGATTAAGCGCTCTGCTCGAACACAATCGCCAGTTCGTGGAAAACCGCGAATACGAGCAATTCAAGACCGACAAGTTTCCCGGCAAGGGTCTCGCCATCCTGGCCTGTATGGACGCGCGGATGGTGGAACTGCTGCCCAAGGCCATGGGCCTGAAGAACGGCGACGCCAAGCTGATCAAGAACGCCGGCGCGCTGATCACCCATCCGTGGGGATCGGTGATGCGCAGCCTGATCATGGCGGTGTACGAACTGCGCGCCGACGAGATTTGCGTGGTCGCCCACCGCGACTGCGGCATGCGCGCGGTCGACCCGCAGCGCGTGCTGGACCACGCGCTGGAACGCGGCGTATCGGAAGACACCATCGCCACGCTGCGCGCGGCCGGCATTGACCTGGACGGTTGGCTGAAAGGCTTCGACAACGTGTCCGACAGCGTGCGTCACACCGTGCAGACCATCCGCAACCATCCCTTGATGCCGAAGGACGTACCGGTGCACGGCATGGTGATCCACCCGTCCACCGGCCGGCTGGAAGTCATCGTCGACGGCTACCAGAACGACGACGCGCAGGAGTAAACCTGTGCGCCTGGGCCTGTTCGGCGGCACCTTCGATCCCATCCATAACGCCCATCTGCGCATGGCCGACGCCTTCGCCGCGGAGCTGGCGCTGGACCAGGTCAGGCTGATTCCGGCCGGCCGGCCTTATCATCGCAGTCAGGGGCCGTGCGCCGCGCCGGCGCAGCGCCTCGCCATGACGGAGCTGGCGGTGGCGAACCACCCGAGGCTGACGGTGGACGAGCGCGAAGTGCGTCGCCCCGGAGCCGCCTACACCATAAACACGCTGGAAGAGCTGCGCGCCGAACTGGGTCCGGACGCCGAACTATGGTTTTTGATCGGCGGCGACTCGCTTGCCACGCTGCACACCTGGAAGCGCTGGGACGAACTGTTGCGTTTCGCCAACCTGGCCGTGGCCCTGCGCCCCGGCTTCGATCCGGCCGGGCTGTCCACGCCGGTGCAAGCCTTGTGGCGCGCCCGGCAAGTCTCTGATTTTTCAAATCGAACCGCATCCGGTACAATCCGCCCCTTGGCCTTGCCGCCGGTGGACATCGCGGCCACCGACATCCGCCAGCGCCTGGCGCGCGGCGACGCGGTGGACGATGTGCTGCCGCCCGCGGTGCTGGCCTATATCCGCCAACACCGGCTATACCAGACAGTGTAGCCGCCGTGTCCGGCCACTTTCCGCCAGGCCGTCAGCAGACGGCCGGCTGCGATTCACTTTAATAAAGCAATACGGCAGGCCTGCCGGCCGCGCTTCGCGCGCCGGCCCCGCCCGTCATTTTGCGGCAGCTTCGCGCCGGCCCCGGCCAACGCGAACCCCGCACAGGAAAAGGACATTATGGAAGTGCAAGACATTGCCAAGCTGGCGATCGAAGCCCTGGAAGACGTCAAGGGCAAGGACATCATCGAACTGGACACCAGCAAGCTGACCTCGCTGTTCCAATGCATGATCGTGGCCACCGGCGACTCCAACCGCCAGGTCAAGGCGCTGGCCAACAGCGTGCACGTCAAGCTGAAGGAAGCCGGCGTGGACATCGTCGGCAGCGAAGGCCATGAAAGCGGCGAATGGGTGCTGGTGGACGCCGGCGACGTGGTCGTGCACGTGATGCTGCCCGCCGTGCGCGACTACTACGACATCGAAGCGTTGTGGGGCGGCCAGAAGCCCAGCTTCCTGCCGGCCGGCGGCCGTCCGTGGTCGGCCACCTGATCCGGCTGCGCTAAGAACGTGTTTACGATCTCGCGAGCAAGAGCGAGACAAGGCGAAACGGCTGAGAAAGCGGAATGGTCAAGTGGTACATGAGCATTTCGAGGGCGGTTTCAACGCCGTACCGCCAACGCGTGGCAGATCGTAAACAGGTTCTAAGCCGCTCATCGAAACGGGGACGCAAGTCCCCGTTTGCGTTTACTCCCCTGGCTCACTCACGATGAAAATCACTATTCTCGCCGTCGGCACCAAGATGCCGCGTTGGGTCGACGAGGCTTACGGCGATTACGCCAAGCGCTTTGGCCGCGACATCACGCTGGAACTGAAGGAAATCAAACCTGAGAAACGGGGCGGCGGCGTCACCGCCGAAAAAGGCATCGCCGCCGAGCACGAACGCTTGCTCGCCGCCATTCCTCCGCGCGCAAGGCTGGTGGTGATGGACGAGCGCGGCAAGAACTGGACGTCGGTGCGGTTGGCCGAAGGCCTGAAGGAATGGATGGCCGGCGGCGACGACGTGGCCTTCATCATCGGCGGCGCCGACGGCCTGGCGGCGGAATTGAAGCAGCGCGCCGACGTGCTGCTGCAACTATCGGCGATGACGCTGCCGCACGGGATGGTGCGGGTGATGCTGGCCGAGCAGATATATCGCGCCTACTCCATTCTCAACAACCACCCCTATCACCGCGAATAAGAACCGGCTCACAGCCGGATCAAGCCGGCTGCGACGGTTGCGCCGCCGTCGGCGGCAAGGGCGGCGGCGTTAGCCCGGCCCACTCCACCGTCACCGTATCGTCGCGCAAAGGCAGCGCAGAGTCCTCTGCGCGCGCCAAACTGGCCAGCCAGTTTTCATTGCCTGAGAAAATCATGACAGCTTCCTCCAGCCCTCATGTTGCAAACGCCGCTCAACCGCGGTGGCGGAACGTCGGCAGGCCACCACAGGGATGCCCAGCGCGTAAGCGCTGTCCCGGTAATTGCGCATCACATTGTGCCCCAGAAAATCGGTGAGCAGGATCAATAGATCCGGCTTGCCCGGCAACGGCGCCTTGCGCTGATGCGCGACGTTGCGCCCGCAAATATGGCGAGCGATCCGGATATCGTAGCTTTGCAGAACCGCCGGAATGTTCCCCAGGCTGTCCGCGCCTATCAACAGGGCGTTCATCGGCCACCTCCTCTCAGCGCGGCGCGGGACGCGCCTTGACATGCCCCTACTCTAAGCCGGCGTAATAGCGCAGTAAAGATATATAAAATTAGTTTTTTATTTCCAAAAAGTATATAAATGCCGCAACGCCCCCGCCACGCCTCTTCCTTGGGCGATAAACCGGCAAGTCTTTGAAATTTCGGCGCAAAGCAAGGCTCTCTCGTTACAGCGGCGGCCGACGCCCAACCCTGTCGCCCCGTCCTTAGTTTCAAGCAAGACTATCGACAGAAAAACCGAAACCCGCTACGCTCCGCGCCCTCGGCACCTCCGCCCAACCTATTGATCTGTATATACAAATGAACGCAGTTCTTCTGGCCGTCATCGTCATGCTCGGGCTGGCGCTGTTGCGCACCCACGTCGTTATCAGCCTGCTGCTCGGCGCCTTGATCGGCGGCCTCAGCGGCGGCCTGTCCCTGTCCCGCACCCTGGAAGCCTTCAATAACGGCATCACCGGCGGCGCCTCGGTAGCCTTGTCCTACGCCCTGCTGGGCGCCTTCGCGCTGGCCATCGCCAAATCCGGCCTGCCGCACGCCATGGCGGATCTGGCGGTCAAGCGGCTGGAGCGCGATAGCGGCCAGAGCCGCTTGAAATGGGCGCTGATCCTGTTGCTGGCACTGGTCAGCGTCGCCAGCCAGAATCTGGTGCCCATCCACATCGCCTTCATTCCCTTGCTAGTGCCGCCGCTGCTCTATGTGATGGCGCGGCTGCATCTGGACCGCCGCCTGGTCGCCTGCGTGATCACCTTCGGCCTGGTCACGCCCTACATGGTGTTTCCCGTGGGCTTCGGCGACATCTTTCTGAAGCAGATCCTGCTCGGCAACATCGCCAAATCTGGCATGGATGTGCGCGGCCTCAATGTGATGCACGCGATGGCGATTCCGGCGCTGGGCATGGTGGCCGGCCTGCTGTGGGCGGTGCTGGTCAGCTACCGCAAACCGCGCCAGTACGCCCTGGGCAAGATAGAAAACGTCGAACGCACCCGCGCCAAGGTCAGCCGCAAGTCGCTGGCCACCGCCTTGCTGGCGATCATGCTGGCCTTCGCGGTGCAGCTGTACACTGATTCGATGATCATGGGCGCGCTGGCGGGCTTCCTGCTATTCCTCGCCACCGGCGTGGTGAAATGGAAGGACGCGGACGGTCTGTTCAACGAAGGCATGAAGATGATGGCGATGATAGGTTTCACCATGATCACCGCCCAAGGCTTCGCCGAGGTGCTGAAGGCCACCGGCCAGGTAAGCGCGCTGGTGACCGCCAGCGCCGGCCTGTTCGCCGGCAATCAGGGCGTGGCCGCCTTCGCCATGCTGCTGGTTGGCCTGGTGGTGACCCTGGGCATAGGCTCTTCCTTTTCCACCGTGCCCATTCTCACCGCCATCTATGTTCCGCTGTGCATGCACTTGGGCTTCTCGCCGCTGGCCACGGTGGCCATCATCGGCACCGCCGGCGCGTTGGGCGATGCCGGCTCGCCGGCTTCGGACTCCACGCTGGGACCGACTTCAGGCCTGAACGTGGACGGCCAGCACGACCATATCCGCGACACCGTGCTGCCCACCTTCCTGCACTACAACCTGCCGGTGCTGGCAGCCGGCTGGATTGCGGCGATGGTGTTGTAGAATGGCCGGCATGGATGATCAAATCGATGCCCGCCTGGCCGAAATGGAAGTGAAGCTCGCCTTCCAGGACGAACTATTGGACGCGCTGAACGCCACCGTGGCGCGTCAGCAAAAAGACATGGAACTGCTGCAACAGCAAATGCGCCTGCTCTACCAGCAATTCCGCCAAGCTCAGCCGGACGATAGCGCGTCCGGCCTCAGCTTGCGCGACGAGATTCCGCCGCATTATTGAACCGACGGCGGTTTAGAACCTGCTTACGATCCGTGAGCAAGGGCAAGACAAGGCGAAAACGGTTTCAACGCCGTACCGCCGACGCGCAGCAGGCTTTGAACAGGTTCTAGCGGCCGGCCTTGCGCCGCGACACGGTCGCCTCAATGTTCTTGCGGCCAATCAACGGCGCCGGCTCCGGCATCTCCGGCGCGGCGTCTCCCAGCCACTTGTACATGACCAGACAGTCCACCAGCCCCAGCCGCGCGTGACGATAAGCGCGCGGCAAACGGCCCACCGGCTCAAAACCCAGCTTGCGCCACAGAGCCACCGCCACTTCGTTGCTGGCCACGACCGAATTGAACTGCATCGCCAGAAAGCCGCTGTCCCGCGCCAATTTCTGAGAATGCTCGCACATCAGCCGCGCCACGCCTTTGCCGCGCGCCTCCTCCGCCACCATATAACCGCAGTTGCAGACATGGCCGCCCGGGCCGGCGGCGTTGGGCTTGAGGAAATACGAGCCCAGCAGCGCGCCGTCCTCCTCCGCCACCAGTGTGTGCAAGGGCAGCCGCAGCCACAGCTCTCGCGCCTGCTCCCACGTCATCTCAGGATCGAAGGCATAGGTCTCCCTAGCCGCCACCACCGCGTGGAACACGGGCCAGAAACGCTCGAAATCACCGTCGTTCATCGGTCGGATCGTAATCATGCCGTCTCCTGTTTCAGTTGCGCCGTCCCCGGCTTTCTAGTCATGCGTCCAGACAACAAGCTGGCGCTGGCGATCAAGGCGCCGCCCGCCCATTCGCGCGGCGTCATCGCCTCTCCGGCCAGCAGATAGGCCGACGCCGCCGCGAACAACAGCTCCATCAGCATCAGCGTCATCGTCTGCGTTGCCGGCAGAATGGACACCCCGTGCTGCGATATCACGCTGGTGCACAACAGGGTCACGCCCAGAATGCCCAATACCAGCCAACTTTGCGGCGGTATCTGCAGAATGCCGCCCAACTGCCCGGCCAGCGCCAGTTTGATCGCGCCGATGGACGCCACCCCAAACCAGATCGACGCCGACTTGACCGGCACCGGGATGGACTGGGCGCCTCGGCTGATCACATTGCCCAGCGCAAAGGCCATGCCGCCGGACAGAGCCAGCCATTCATAGCGATGGCTGAGCGGCAGTTCGCCGGCGAACAAGCCGGGCCGATAAATGAAGATGAAGCAGCCAAGCAGCGACAAGGCCACCACCAGCCAGCCGCTGCGGGTCAAACGCTCCTTCAGGATCAGCCGCGACAGGAACACCGTCCACAGCGGCGACAGGTAGAACAAGAGCAAGACCCGCATCACCTGCCCCTCGGACACCGCCCAGGTATAGCTGTAGTTGCACCAGCCAAACACCGCGGTCAGCACCAGCAACACCGGCTGTAGCCGGAACTGGCGGCGATAGACGTCGAAAAAGGTGATCACGCCCAAGGAGATCGCCACCAGGTACACCACCAGCGAGGTCATCGCCACGCTGACGCCGCTTTGATTGAGGCTACGGAACGGATACCACATCAGCCCCCACACCAGCGCAGTGGTCAGAATGCCGGTGGTGGCCAGAAACTTTTGTTTTACAGGTGTCATTGCTGTTCTTAAGATGTTCGCTGTTCGTTTGCTTGCGCCCGCTTTTCTGGAGATACCCGTGAACCCTCGCCTGGCCCAATTGCAGCCCTACCCGTTTCAACGCCTGCGCGCGCTGCTCGCCGGCGCAACGCCGCCCGCGGACAAGGCGCACATCAACTTGTCGATAGGCGAGCCCAAGCACCCGACGCCGGCGCTGGTGGAACAGGCGCTGATCGACAATCTGGGCGGCTTGTCGCAATACCCGGCCACGCTGGGCAGCGAAGCGCTGCGCCAGGCCTGCGCGGCCTGGATGCGGCGACGTTACGATCTGAACCTGGATGCGCAAAGCGAGATACTGCCGGTCAACGGCAGCCGTGAAGCCTTGTTTGCTTTTGTGCAGACAGTGATCGACGCAAGCGTTGAGCCGGCGCCGGTAGTGATATCCCCGAATCCTTTTTACCAGATTTACGAAGGCGCGGCACTGTTGGCCGGGGCCGAACCCTACTATGTCAACTGCCTGGCCGAACAGCGCTTCCAGCCGGACTGGAGCCAGGTACCGGAAACAGTGTGGCGGCGTACCCAGCTGGTGGTCGTGTGCAGCCCGGGCAATCCCACCGGCGCGGTGATGTCGCTGGCCGATTGGGAAACCTTGTTCCAGTTGTCGGATCGCTACGGCTTCGTCATCGCCAGCGACGAGTGCTATTCCGAAATCCACTTCGGCCGCCCGCCGCTGGGAGGGCTGGAAGCGGCGCGCAAGCTGGGCCGCGGCTTTGAACGGCTGGTCATGTTCACCAGCCTGTCCAAGCGCTCCAACGTCCCCGGCATGCGCTCCGGCTTCGTCGCCGGCGACGCGGCGCTCCTGGCGAAATTCCTGCTCTACCGCACCTACCACGGCAGCGCGATGAGCCTGGCGATACAGGCGGCCAGCGTGGCGGCCTGGAACGACGAGGATCACGTGGAGTCCAACCGGGCTCAATACATCGCCAAGTTCGACGCGGTCACCCCGCGGCTGGCGATGGGGCTGGAGGTGCGCCGCCCGGACGCCAGCTTCTACCTGTGGGCCAAGGTGCCGGACGGGAATGATGTAGACTTCGCCAAGGCGCTGTTCGCCGAAGAACACGTCACCGTGCTGCCGGGCAGCTACCTGGCGCGCGAGGCCCACGGCGTCAACCCCGGCGCCGGCTATGTCCGCGTCGCGCTGGTGGCCACGCTGGAAGAGTGCGTGGCCGGCGTCGAGCGCATCGTCGCCTTCGCCGAACGCAAACAGCGCCAGACCCCCTGAATCTACGCGGCCCGCCACCGGCGCGGCCGCTTGAAAGCGAATTGAATGACGACTTCCATCCACATTGCCAAAGGACTGAACACCATGCATCCGATCCAGACCCTGATCGAAGAAGCGTTTGAGAAGCGCGCCGAGATCACGCCCGCCACCGTCTCCGCCGAACTCAAGGCCGCCATCGGCCAGGTGATCGCCGAACTGGACGCGGGCCGCCTGCGCGTGGCGGAAAAACAGGGGGCCGACTGGGTGGTGAACCAGTGGGTGAAGAAGGCGGTGCTGCTGTCCTTCCGCATTCGCGACAATGAACTCTCCGACGATGGCGTCAACCGCTACTTCGACAAAGTCGACACCAAGTTCGCCGACTGGACGCCGGCCCGCTTCCAGGAAGCCGGTTTCCGCGTGGTGCCGGGCGCGGTGGCGCGCAAGGGCAGCTTCATCGCCAAGAACACCGTGCTGATGCCCTCCTACGTCAACATCGGCGCCTACGTCGACGAAGGCGCGATGGTGGACACCTGGGCCACCGTCGGCTCCTGCGCCCAGATCGGCAAGAACGTGCACCTGTCCGGCGGCGTCGGCATCGGCGGCGTGCTGGAGCCGCTACAGGCCAACCCCACCATCATCGAGGACAACTGCTTCATCGGCGCGCGTTCGGAAATCGTCGAAGGCGTGATCGTCGGCGAAGGCTCGGTGATCTCCATGGGCGTCTACATCGGCCAGTCCACCAAGATCTACGACCGCGAAACCGGTGAGATCAGCTACGGCCGCGTGCCGCCGGGCTCGGTGGTGGTATCCGGCAACCTGCCCAGCAAGGATGGCAGCCACAGCCTTTACTGCGCGGTGATCGTTAAGAAAGTGGACGCTCAGACTCGCAGCAAAACCAGCATCAACGAGCTGCTGCGCGGCGTGTAAGCCCCCTCCATCCGCCGGCGCGGGCGGGCAGTCGGCTCGCCCGCTGCACGCTCCTTTTCCCTCCATCGCGCCGCCAGCCGCATTGCAATGCAGCATATTTGCATCTTAAATGCTGTTGAAATTTGGCTAGTCCACGACAAGTCTATAAAATCTCCAGTTCGAAAAGAATCGGCAAAAAAGCGGCCGCTCTCCAAGCACCTCTCACTCCAAGGCGCAATGCAAGGTCAGCGCGGGAATGACGGGCTTCAAGAGCCGCTTTGCCTGAACGGCCCGCCATCGCACCGCTCCGGGTCCGCCGTTTCAACCGAAGCCGTCCGCGGCTTCACGCATGCTATCTGGAAACTTTGTGTCTTCTGACAATTTCATTGAATTCAGAAACGTCAGCTTCGCCTATGGCGAGCGGCCCATTCTGAAAAACCTCAACCTTGCTATTCCGCGCGGAAAGCTGGTGGCCGTCATGGGCGGCAGCGGCAGTGGCAAAACCACGCTGCTGCGGCTGATCTCAGGCCAGAACCGTCCGCAAAGCGGCGAAGTGCTGGTTGACGGCAAGAGCGTCGCCAAGATGAGCTCCGCCGAGCTTTATCAACACCGCCGCCGCATGGGCATGCTGTTCCAGTTCGGCGCGCTCTTCACCGATCTGTCGGTGTTCGACAACGTCGCCTTCCCCATTCGCGAGCACACCAAGCTGCCGGACAGCATGATCCGCGACCTGGTGACCATGAAGCTGGAAGCCGTTGGCTTGCGCGGCACCCAGCAGCTGATGCCGGCCGAGCTGTCCGGCGGCATGGCGCGCCGGGTGGCGCTGGCGCGCGCCATCGCGCTGGATCCCCAGCTGATGCTGTACGACGAGCCTTTCACCGGACTGGATCCGATCTCGCTGGGCGTGATCGCCCACCTGATCAAAAAACTCAACAACGCGCTGGGCACCACCGCGGTGATGGTTACCCACGACGTGCACAAATCGCTGGAGATCGTGGATCACGTGCTCTTCGTCGCCGGCGGCGAGATCGTCGCCCAAGGCACGCCGGACCAAGTGCGCAACTCGGATTCGCCATGGGTTCACCAGTTCATCTGGGGCGAGGCCGACGGTCCGGTGCATTACGCCTACCCGGCGGAGCGCTCTCTCGCCGAAGATCTGGGACTCAACGGAGGCCGCCATGCTTGATTTGATCGCCTCGCCCCTGCGCAAGCTCGGCCACCTCACCATCAACGCCGTCTGGCGGCTGGGCTTCGCCTGCCGCTTCCTCGTGGCCATCCTGCGGGGCAGCGGCCAGAGCCTGCTGCGGCCGCAGCTGACCATACGCGAGGTCTATTTCGCCGGCGTGATGTCCTTGATCATCATCCTGGTGTCCGGCCTCTTCGTCGGCATGGTGCTGGGCCTGCAAGGCTACAGCACCCTCGCCAAGTTCGGCTCCGCCGACGCGCTGGGCGCGGTGGTGGCGCTGGCGCTGCTGCGCGAGCTGGGCCCGGTGCTGGCCGCGCTATTGTTCGCCAGCCGCGCCGGCAGCGCGATGACGGCCGAAATCGGCCTGATGAAAACCACCGAGCAACTGGACGCGATGAGCGTGATGGCGGTCGATCCCATCGCTCGCGTGGTGGCGCCCCGCTTCTGGGCCGGCGTCATCTCCATGCCCATCCTGGCCGCGCTGTTCAACGTGGTCGGCATTTTTGGCGGCTACCTGGTGGGCGTGGTGATGATAGGCCTGGATGTCGGCACGTTCTGGTCGCAGATGCAGGCCAACGTCGACCTGCATTTCGACGTGGTCAACGGACTGATCAAGAGCCTGTGCTTCGGCGTCGCCGTCACCCTGATCGCCGTGTTCGAAGGCTACGACGCCACTCCGACGGCCAGCGGCGTGTCCGCCGCCACCACCCGGACTGTCGTCACCTCCGCATTGGTCATCCTGGCGCTGGATTTCATCCTGACCGCCTTCATGTTCTAGGAAAAACCCGAATGAAACGCTCTACTATTGACTTGTGGGTAGGCATTTTCGTGGCGCTGGGCATTGCCGCCGTCACCTTCCTGTCGCTGAAAGTGGCCAACCTGGTCCCGCAAAGCGCCAACCAGACCTATGTGCTGTACGCCGACTTCGACAATGTCGGCGGACTGAAGGTCAAAGCGCCGGTCAAGGAAGCCGGTGTGGTGATCGGACGCGTGGCCGACATCCGGCTCAACCCGAAAACTTATCGCGCCCGCGTGACTCTGAATATTGACAAGGCCTATCAGATCAGCGACGACGCCAGCGCGTCCATTCTGACCGCCGGCCTGCTGGGCGAACAATATATCGGCATGCTGCAGGGCGGTTCGGAAACCAATCTGGCCCCGGGCGGCACCATCACCATCACCTCCTCCGCCATGGTGCTGGAACAATTGATCGGTAAGTTCATGACGGGCTTTACCGATAGCAACAAGAGCGCTGACAAATAGCGCGGCACAAAGACGGGGCACCCCGCAACAAACTGCCGGCCGGCGAGCCGTCCGCGCCGCCGGCTTACTCGCAATCGATTGGAAAAACGATGAAAAAACTGCTCGCATTCTGCTGTCTGCTGTTCGGCCTGTCCGCTGTGGCCCAAGCCGCCGGCGACGCCCCCACCGATGTAATCAAAGACGCATCCCGCCAGGTGCTGGAAGTGCTGAAACAGGACAACGGCAAGAACACCAAGCAAATCCGCCAGCAGGCGGAAGCGGTGGCGGTGCCGATGTTCGACTTCCCGCGCATGACCGCGCTGGCCGTGGGCCTGGGCTGGCGTCAGGCCAGCGCCGAACAGCGCGCCCAACTGACTCAGCAGTTCCAGACCCTGCTGGTGCGCACCTATTCCGCCACCATGACCCGTTTCAAAACGGCTCAGGTCGACGTCAAGCCCAATCCGTTGATGAGCAACGGCGACCGCGACGCCACGGTGAAAACCACGGTCAGCCTGCCGGGCAACGCCAACCCAGTAGCGGTGGACTACTCACTGAACAAGGGCCCGCAAGGCTGGAAGATCTATAACGTGAGCGTGGAAGGCGCCAGCCTGGTCACCGTCTATCGCAATTCCTTCAATGAAGAAGTGCGCAAAAACGGCGTGGACGGTCTGATCAAGCTGCTGCAGAACAAGAACGCCGCTCCGGTGGCCGCGGCGCCCGCAAATAAGGGCAACGGCTGATGTTGGAGCGCACCGCCCCCGGTCAGGCGCGGCTCAGCGGCCGGCTGAACATGGATAGCTGCGGCCCGCTGGCCGCGCCGCTGGCCAAACTCGCCGGTGAAGCGCCGTTGCGCCTGGACTTGTCCGGCATAGCCGGAGCCGACTCCGCCGCCTTGGCTCTGTTGCTCGGCGCGCGTCGCGCCGCCGACGCCGCCGGTCACGCCCTGTCCCTGGAAAACTGGCCAAGCGGGCTCAGCGCCCTGCTCGACCTTTACTCGCTGGCGGAATTGCTATCCGCCCCAGCGGCGGAATGATATGCGGAGAGGATTTATGTCGTCCCTGAAACCCGCGCTGACCGGCCTGGCGCTATCGCTGCTGCTAGCCGGCTGCGCCAGCAACCCAACGGTGCCTTACGACCGCTTCGAGCCGTACAACCGCGCCATGTACCAGGTCAACGATACCGCGGACCGCTACGTGATCAAGCCCGTGGCCGAAGGCTACAAGGCCATCACGCCGTCGCCGGTGCGCACTGGCGTCAGCAATTTCTTCGACAACCTCAAGGATGTCTACAGCGCGCTGTCCAATGCCTTGCGCGCCGAGCCGGAAAAAGCGCTGAACGACGTGATGCGGGTGGCGATGAACACCGGCTTCGGCCTGTTCGGCCTGATCGACATCGCCAGCCAGGCCGGCCTGAAGAACAACAAGACCACGCTGGGCGACACCTTCGCCGCCTGGGGATGGCACGACAGCAACTATCTGGTGCTGCCCTTCTTCGGCCCGTCCACCGTGCGCGACGGCACCGGCCTGACCGTCTCGCTGGCCGGCCCCGGTCCAGAAAAGATGTTTTACGACACCACTTGGCAAGCGGTGGGCTTTTACGGCCTGTACGGCGTGAATACCCGCGCCCGCTACCTGGGCGTGGAAGCCATGCTCAACACCGCGGCGCTGGACCCGTACACGTATACCCGCGACGCTTATATGCAGCTGCGCGCACAGCAGCTGGGCCTGCCCAACCCGACCCAGGCCACCGACAATTTCAACCTTGACGAGCTGGTTGACTCCCCGGCCGGCAAGCAGGACAGCTCGGCGCCGGCTACGGCCGCTCCCAACGCCAAGGCCGCAGCCTCCGCCCCGCAGTAAATCCGCACCCTCCGCTGCCGGCCGTCTCAACGAGCCGGCAGCGTTCTTTTTCACTTCTCAACAGGAAACGCCATGAGCAATCTGCCAGCCTGTCCGCAATGCAACTCCGAATACACCTATCAGGATGGCGCGATGTATGTCTGCCCGGAGTGCGCGCACGAATGGAACGAGCAAGCCGCCCCCGCCGAAGAAACCCGCGTGATCAAGGACGCCAACGGCAATGTGCTGCAAGACGGCGACAGCGTTACCGTGATCAAGGACCTGAAAGTCAAAGGCTCCTCGCTGGTGGTGAAAGTAGGCACCAAGGTGAAGAACATCCGCCTGGTCGACGGCGATCACGACATCGATTGCAAAATCGACGGCATCGGCGCGATGAGCCTCAAGTCCGAATTCGTCAAGAAAGCGTAACGCCCGCTCCGCAAAGCAAAACGCCACGGTTCCAGCCGTGGCGTTTTTCATTGCAAAAGCAAGCTTATCGCTTAGAGCCTGTCTACGATCCCGTGAGCTAGAGCGGGACAAGGCGAAAACGGCTGAGAAGGCGGAATGTACATATGGTACATGAGCATTTCAAAGGCGTACTCACCGTGCAACGCTCGACGACGCGCAGCAGATCGTAAACAGGCGCTTAGCTGATGCGTTCGATCAGCGCGCCTACCGCACCCAGCTTCTTCTCGATGTACTCGTAGCCGCGATCCAGGTGGTAGATGCGGTCAACAATGGTTTCGCCCTCGGCCACCAGGCCGGCGATCACCAGGCTGGCCGACGCGCGCAGATCCGTAGCCATCACCGTGGCGCCGGACAGCTTCTCCACGCCTTTGATGATGGCGGTATTGCCTTCCACCTCAATGTTGGCGCCCATGCGGTTCAGCTCCGGCACGTGCATGAAGCGGTTCTCGAAAATGGTTTCGGTCACCACGCCTGCGCCCTCGGCCACGCAATTCAGCGTCATCAACTGCGCCTGCATGTCGGTGGGGAAAGCCGGGTAAGGCAAGGTGCGGAAGTTCACCGCCTGCGGACGGCGCTTCATGTCCAGCGAGATCCAGTCGTCGCCGCACTCCACCACCGCGCCGGTTTCCGCCAGCTTGTCCAGCACCGCTTCCATGCTCTTGGGCGCGGCGTTGCGCAGCACAATGTGGCCGCGCGTCATCGCGCCGGCCACCAGGAAGGTGCCCGCCTCGATCCGGTCCGGCATCACCGCGTAATCTGCGCCGTGCAAACGCTCCACGCCCTCGATCACCAGCCGGTCGGTGCCGATGCCGCTGATCTTGGCGCCCATCGCCACCAGACAGTTGGCCAGGTCGGTCACTTCCGGCTCGCGCGCGGCGTTTTCCAGCACCGTGGTGCCTTCGGCCAGCGTCGCCGCCATCAGCAGGTTCTCGGTACCGCCCACGGTCACCATGTCCATGATGATGCGGGCGCCGCGCAGGCGGCGGGCCTTGGCCTTGACGTAGCCGTGCTCGATGCTGACCTCGGCGCCCATCGCCACCAGGCCCTTGATGTGCTGGTCCACCGGCCGGCTGCCAATGGCGCAGCCGCCCGGCAGGGACACCGTGGCCTCGCCGAAGCGCGCCAGCGTCGGGCCCAGCACCAAAATGGACGCGCGCATGGTCTTCACCAGATCGTACGGCGCCACCAGGCTGTCCAGATGACCGGCGGTGATTTCCATCTCGTGCACATTATCGGTCATCACCCGCACCCCCATTCCCTGCAACAGCTTCTGGGTGGTGGCGATATCGCGCAACATCGGCACATTGGTGAAACGCATGGTGTCGCCGGTCAGCAGGCTGGCGCACAGGATGGGCAGGGCGGCGTTCTTGGCGCCGGAAACGCGGATCTCGCCGTTAAGCGGACCGTTGCCGATGATTTTCAGTTTATCCATGACGGATCAGCCTTGCAGTTTTTGCCATTCGTCCGGCGTGGCGGCCTTGACGATGGACAGAGCGTGAATTTCATTGCTGGCCAGGCGGGTGGCGATCACCTCCTTGACCAGGCGGTGGCGATCGATCAGGCGCTTGCCCTCGAAAGCCGCCGACACGATGGTGGCGTAGAAGTGGTGGCCGTCGCCCTCCACTTCCAGGTGGGTACAGGCCAAACCGGCCTCGATGTATTCTTTGACTTGTTGCGGAGTAATCATGAGAAATCCCGTGGATACGCCTTAATGGCGCAGTTTATAGCCAGATTTGATCAGCCATAGCGTCAGGCCCGACAAGACGGCGAAGCTGCCGCCCACCACCCCGGCCGATAGCCAGGGGCTGACGTCGGCCTGGCCGAAGAAGCCGTAGCGGAAGCCGTCTATCATGTAGAACACCGGGTTCAGATGAGACGCGGCGTACCAGAACGGCGGCAGGCTGTTGATCGAATAGAACACGCCCGATAGGAAAGTCAGCGGCATGATCAGAAAGTTCTGGAAAGCGGCCAGCTGATCGAATTTTTCCGCCCAGATGCCGGCCAGGATGCCCAGCGCGCCCAGCACGCCGCAGCCCAGCACAGCGAAGACCAAGGCCCACAACGGCTGTGCCGGCAGCGGCAGGCCGAACCAACCGGTGATCAGCAAGACCCCGGCGCCCACGGCCAGGCCACGCACGACGGAGGCCAGCAGATAGGCGCCGAAAAACTCCACCGCGGTCAGCGGCGGCAGCAGCAGGAACACAATATTGCCGGTGATCTTGGACTGGATCAGGCTGCTGGAGCTGTTGGCGAAGGCGTTTTGCGCCATCGACATCATCGCCAGGCCCGGAATCAGAAAGGCGGTGTAGCTGATGCCAGGGTAAGCCTCGACATGGCGCGACAGCACATGGGCGAAGATCAACTGATACATCAGCGCGGTCAACACCGGCGCGGCCACGGTCTGGAACGCCACTTTCCAGAAGCGGACCAGTTCTTTTTTGAAGAGGGTCATGAAGCCGGTCATGGCTGCGGCCCTCCATTCATCATCTTGACGAACACGCTTTCCAGATCCGTCTCCACCACATTCAGTTCGCGCACTTCCACCGCCGCTTCGCGCAGCGCGGCCAGCACGGACTCCAGCTGGCCCAGATGCTCCAGCTGCAACACCACGCGGCGGTCTTCGTCGCGCAGCTTCAGAGGCAACAGCGCCGTCGGCAACTCGCCGGACAACAGCAGCGCCACTTCGCGACGCGCGCTGTGCGCCAGCAGCTTGTCCTTGCTCTCCAGCGCCACCAGCCGGCCTTTCTTCAACATGGCGATGCGCGAGCACAAAGCCTCGGCTTCTTCCAAGTAATGGGTGGTCAGCACGATGGTGTGGCCGGCGCGGTTCAGTTCCTGCACAAACACCCACAGGCTCTGGCGCAGTTCAACGTCCACGCCGGCGGTGGGTTCGTCCAGCACAATGACCGGCGGGCGGTGCACCAAGGCCTGGGCCACCATCACCCGGCGCTTCATGCCGCCGGACAGCGCGCGCATATTGCTGTGCGCCTTGTCCGCCAGGCCCAGCTTGAACAGCAGTTCGTCTATCCAGTCGTCGTTGCGGCCCAAGCCGAAGTAGCCGGACTGAAAACGCAATGTTTCGCGCACCGACAAGAAGGGATCGAACACCAGTTCCTGCGGCACCACGCCCAGCGCCTTGCGCGCGGCGCGGAAATCGCCAACCACATCGTGCCCCATGATGCGGATGGAACCGCTGTCCGGCCGCGACAAGCCGGCCATCGCGGAAATCAACGTGGTCTTGCCGGCGCCGTTGGGACCGAGCAGGGCGAAGAATTCGCCGGGGGCGACGGTGAAGCCCACCTGGTCCAGCGCCTGCAGCTGGCCATAGCGCTTGCTCACCGCCTGAATTTCAATAGCCTGGGGCATGAGAGAGGTAACACCGACAACGCCGCACGGCGTAAGCCGCCAACGACGCTAATGGTTTGACAAAAAAGGTCAATTATAGCGCTGGGCTACGTTTGAGGGGAGAGTTCTTCCATCACTTCCGGCAAGAAAATGCCGCGATAGACATACTGCAACAGTTGCGTGGCATTCTCGCCCAAATTGGTCTGGCTGCCGTCCGCCAGCCAACGGTTGATCAGGCCGTGGTGCATCGATTGCAACACCTCGGCCACCGTTTCCGGATTCACGTACGGCAAGGTCTGGCCGGCATCCACCGCCATTTGCACCACCAGGGTCAACTGCTCGCGGGTTTCTTGCATATGCGCAACACACTCGTCGTGAATGGGGGCCAGCTCGCCGACATGCTCGCTCCGCATAAACAGAATGAGTAAAATACGACGAACCTGTGGGTTATCCCCAATCATGGTCAGCAGCCGGTGGCTATGGTTCCACAAGGCCAGTGCCGGACTCGAGTGTGCCGTTCTCAACAAGTGCTCACAGATGTCATCAAACTGTCCGCTCATCCTGTCCAGCATTGCCCGGTACAAGTCCAGCTTGTTCTGGAAATGCCAATACACAGCGCCGCGCGTCAATCCTGCCGCGCTGGCGATGTCGGCCAGTGTCGTTTTGGAGACACCCTTCTCGCTAAAGAGCTGCTCCGCCGTATCCAGCAGCAAATGCCGCGTTTGTTCGGCTTCTTCCCGGGTTTTGCGTGCCATGTTGAACGTATCGCTGATCAAGGAGTCTGTCGGAAGCCCGCACCATAACACAATGCGTCGCTGGAAGCATTTTACATACGTACACGCATGTATGTAAAATGTCGCGATCCAATATCGATCAATTTCCACTATCAAAGAAAAATTGCAGTACCTTTTACTTATAACACTCATATCTCCACATTCCTGAGGACATCCCATGAAGATGCAAGGAAACACCTTCGCCCAGAAAGGCGGGCAATGGCTGTTGCTCACTGCCTTGGCCGCCAGCCTGATGGCCTGCGGTCAAAAAAACGACAAGCATGCCGGCGCCATGCCGCCGATGCCGGTGGGCGTGCTCGAGATCGCGCCTAGCGATGTGCCCGTCTCTTTCGAATTCGTCGGCCAGGCCGCCGGTTCGCGCGAAGTGGAAGTACGCGCCCGTGTGGGCGGCATTCTGCTCAAGCGCGCCTACACCGAAGGCAAGCCGGTGAAACAAGGCGACTTGCTGTTCCAGATTGATCCGGAGCCGTTGAAGGCGGCGCTGGACCAAGCCCAGGGCAATCTGCAAGTGCAACAGGCTCAGTTGGTGCGCACCAAACAGGATTACGACCGCATCACCCCACTGTTCAAGGAGAACGCAGTCAGCCAGAAGGACCGCGATGACGCGGTCAGCGCTTACGAGGCCGCCAAGGCGTCCGTCGCAGCCGCCCAGGCTCAGGTGCAGCAGGCCAAGATCAATCTTGGCTACGCCCGCGTCACCGCGCCGATTTCCGGCATGACCAGCCAGGAAACCCGCTCCGAAGGCAGCCTGGTGTCCACCACCGCCGACGGCAGCCTGCTGACCAAGGTGTCCCAGCTGGACCCGATCTACGTCAACTTCAGCATGTCCGACAACGACATGATGAATCTGCGCAAGATGCAGGATTCCGGCCAATTGAAGCTGGCCGCCAACGGCCACTTCAACGTGCAGCTGAAGCTGACCGACGGCTCCACCTATGGCAAAAGCGGCCGCTTGAACTTTACCGACAGCTTGGTTGACGCCAGCACCGGCACCATCCGCTCGCGCGCCACTTTCGCCAATCCGGACGGCGGCATCCTGCCCGGCCAGTTCGTGCGCGTGATCCTGCAAGGCGCCAAGCGCAGCAACGCCATCGCCGTGCCGCAGCGCGCGGTGCTGACCTCGCAGCAGGGCAAGATGGTGTGGGTTGTCGGCGCCGACAACAAGGTGCAGCCGCGCCCCATCACCGTGTCCCAGGATGTGGGCCTCAACGTGCTGGTGGAAAGCGGCCTGAAAGCCGGCGACAAGGTGGTGGTGGACAACATCATCAAACTGCGCCCGGGCGCGGACGTGAAACCGCATCCGTTCAAGGCCGACGCCAGCGCGCCCGCCGCCGCGCCCAAACAATAAGGCAAAGGGGTAACCATCCATGTTTTCCGCCTTTTTCATCAGGCGGCCCATCTTCGCCAGCGTGATCTCCATCGTGATCACACTGGCCGGCTTGGCCGCCCTCAAGGCATTGCCCATTGAGCAGTACCCGGAAATCGTGCCGCCGATGATCTCGGTGAGCGCGAGCTACCCGGGAGCCTCCGCCGAGGTGATCGCCAACACCGTCGCTTCGCCGCTGGAACAGGCGATCAACGGCGTGGACGACATGCTCTACGTGCAGTCCACCAGTTCCTCCAGCGGCAAGCTGTCGTTGAGCGTGACCTTCAAGATCGGCACCGACGCCGACCAGGCCACCATCAACGTCAACAACCGCGTGCAGTCGGTGCTGTCGCAACTGCCGGAAGAAGTGCGCCGGCAGGGCGTCAACGTGACCAAGAAATCCTCGGCCTTCCTGCAGGTGATTTCGCTGTTCTCTCCGGACAAGACCTACGACACCCTGTTCATCAGCAACTATGCGCTATTGAACGTGGTGGACGAGCTGAAGCGGGTTCCGGGCGTGGGCGACGTGATCAACTTCGCCGGCCAGGACTACTCGATGCGCGTCTGGCTGAAACCCGATCGCCTGGCCCAGCTCAAGCTGACGCCCAGCGACGTGGCCGCCGCCATCCGCGAGCAGAACGCGCAGTTCGCCGCCGGCAAGGTGGGCGCAGAGCCGGTCAAAGGCAAGCAAGACTTCACCTACACCGTGACCACCCAGGGCCGCCTGTCCGAGCCGGAAGAGTTCGAGAACATCATCTTGCGCTCCAACTCGGATGGTTCCGCCGTGCGGCTGAAGGACGTGGCACGCGTGGAATTGGGCGCCTTGTCCTATGACTTCACCGGCACGCACAACGGCCGGCCCACCATCCCGATCGGCATCTTCCTGGCGCCGGGCGCCAACCAGTTGGCCACCGCGCAAGCCGTGGAACAGACCATGCAGAAGCTGGCTGTGAGCTTCCCCAAAGGTCTGAACTACGCCATCCCCTACGACACCACCAAGTTCGTGGAAGTGTCGATCAAGGAGGTGTACTCCACGCTGGCCGAAGCCATGGTGCTGGTATTCCTGGTGGTGTTCCTGTTCTTGCAGAACTGGCGCGCAACCTTGATTCCCTGCCTGGCGGTGCCCGTCTCCATCATCGGCACTTTCGCCGGCATGTACGCCTTCGGCTTCACCATCAATACCCTGACGCTGTTCGGCCTGGTACTGGCCATCGGCATCGTGGTGGACGACGCCATCGTGGTGCTGGAAAACGTCGAACGCCTGATGACGCAGGAAAAACTGTCGCCGCTGCAAGCCAGCTTCAAGGCGATGGATGAGGTATCCGGCGCGCTGGTGGCCATCGTATTGGTGCTGTGCTCGGTATTCATCCCGGTCGCCTTCCTCGGCGGCATCGCAGGCCAGATGTACAAACAGTTCGCCATCACCATCGCGGTGTCGGTGTCGATTTCCGGCCTGGTGGCCCTGACCCTGACCCCGGCGCTGTGCGCGCTGCTGTTGAAAGAAGGCCATCAGCATCCGGCCCGCTTCTTCGTCTGGTTCAACAACTGGTTCGACCGCCTGACCCAGGGTTATTCCCGCGGCGTGGTGTTCCTGATCAAGCGCAGCGCGGTAGGCATCCTGCTGTTCGCCGGCCTGATCGCCATCTGCGTTGGCCTGTTCCGCATGATCCCGTCCAGCCTGGCGCCGGACGAGGATCAGGGCTACATCATCGCCGCCGCCTTCCTCCCGGATGGCGCGTCGATGCAGCGCACCTCGGCCACCATGACCAAGCTGGACGCAATGACCAGCAAGAACCCGGCGGTCAAGGACGTGATGAGCTTCGCCGGCTTCGACATCCTCACCGGCGGCAACAAGACCAACGCAGGCGTGTCCTTCATCACCCTGAAGCCGTGGGATGAGCGCAAAGCGCCCAACCTGTCGTCGCAGGCGGTGGTGGGCGACACCTTCGCCAAAGGCATGATGGGCATTACCGACGGCATCGTGCTGGCCTTCAACCCGCCGCCGATCTCCGGCATGTCCAACACCGGCGGTTTCGAGGCCTATGTGCAAAGCCGCGGCGGCGCCAGCTCCGTGGAACTGGGCGAGGTCACCAAGAAACTGGTGGCAGCGGCCGCCAAACGTCCGGAGCTGAAAGGGGTGCAAACCACCTTCTCCGCCAGCGTGCCGCAGATCTACGTCAAGCTGGACCGGGCCAAGGCCAAGTCTCTGGGCGTGCCGGTCAACACCGTGTTCGACACCATGCAGAGCACCTTCGGCGCACTGTACGTCAACGACTTCAACAAATTCGGCCGCACCTTCCGCGTGCAGCTGCAATCGGAGGCGGACTTCCGCACCCGGGTTGAAGACCTGCGCAACATCTACGTGCGTTCGCAGGACGGCAATATGATCCCGCTGACGGCGCTGGTCACCATCAAGCACACCACCGGCCCGGAAAGCTTGGAACGCTTCAACATCTTCCCGGCGGCCAAGCTGGTGGGCGGTCCCGCGCCAGGTTTCAGCTCCGGCGAGGCGCTGAACGTGCTGGAAGCCGTGGCCAAGGAAACCCTGCCGGACGGCTACACCCTGGCGTGGACCGGTTCCGCCTTCCAGGAGAAATCCACCAGCGGCTCGTCCGCCGTGGTGTTCGGCTTCGGCATGATCATGGTGTTCCTGATCCTGGCGGCGCAGTATGAACGCTGGAGCCTGCCTATCAGCGTGCTGATGGCGGTGCCCTTCGCCATGTTCGGCGCGCTGATGGCCAACTGGCTGCGCGGTCTCGCCAACGACGTCTACTTCCAAGTGGCGCTGGTGACACTGATCGGCCTATCGGCCAAGAACGCGATCCTGATCGTGGAGTTCGCCGTCCAGCAAATGGAAGAAGAAGGACTGAGCGTGGTAGACGCCGCCATCGCCGCCGCCAAGCTGCGTTTCCGTCCAATCGTGATGACTTCGCTGGCCTTCGTGCTGGGTTGTATGCCTCTGGCCATCTCCAGCGGCGCCGGCTCCGCCAGCCGCCACTCGATCGGCACCGGCGTGGTGGGCGGCATGTTGGCCGCCACCTTCATCGCCACCTTCTTCATCCCGATGTTCTTCATGCTCATCATGAAGTTCAGCAAACCGAAACAGCCTCAGCCCGCGGCCGAGGCAGGAGACAAGGCCGATGCTTAAACGCGCCCTGATTCCCTCATTGGTGGCGCTGGCGCTGACCGCTTGCGCGGTTGGCCCCGACTATAGCCGCCCCAAACTGGAGCTGCCGGACAGCGCCCAGGTCCAGAGTCCGGCCATCGCCATGGACTGGTGGAAACAGTTCAACGATCCGGTGCTGGACCAGCTGATCGCAGAGGCTCTGGAGCATAACCAGGACCTGGCCGCCGCCGCCGCCCGCGTCGACGAAGCCGCGGCCCAGGCCGGCATCGCCCGCGCCCAGTTGCTGCCGGCGTTGAACGCCAACGCCGGCTATCAGCGCGGCCGCACCTCCACGGCGACAACCACGCCGGGCGCGCCGCTGGTCAGCGACGTGCGCAACGCCAACCTCACCGCGTCCTGGGAACTGGACCTGTGGGGCAAGCTGCGCCGCGGCAACGAGGCGGCGCGCGCGGACTTCGCCGCCAGCCGCTTCGCCCGCGACAGTTCGAAGCTGGCGATCGCCGCGCAAACCGCGCAGACCTATTTCCAGCTTCGCGCCTACGACGCCCAGCTGGACATCGCCAAGCGCACGCTGCAAAGCCGCGAGGAATCGCTGAAGCTGCAAACCAAGCGTTTCAAGGGCGGTTTGATCTCCGAGCTGGACCAGCAGCAGGCTGAGGCCGAAGCGGCTTCCGCCCGCGCCAAGGTGCCGCAGATCGCCAGCGCGCTGGCGCAGACCGAAAGCGCGCTGGGCGTGCTGCTCGGCTACTCGCCCAAGCAGTTGGTGGCCGGTGGCATCCAGCGCGGCCAAAGCCTGGACGCGCTGTCCGCGCCGCCGGAAGTGCCGGCGGGCCTGTCCTCCAGCTTGCTGGAGCGTCGGCCGGACATCGCCGCCAGCGAGCAGCAGTTGATCGCCGCCAACGCCCGCATCGGCGTGGCGCGCGCGGCTTATTTCCCCAGCATCAGCCTGAGCGGGGCGCTGGGTTCGCAAAGCCTGTCGCTGGACACGCTGTTCACCGGCCCGACGCGGACCTGGAGCTTCGTCGGCAACCTGGCGGCGCCGGTGTTCAACTTTGGCCAGACCGGCTACGCGGTGGACGCGGCCAATGCGCGGCAGAAGCAGGCGCTGGCGCAGTACCAAAAGACGGTGCAGAGCGCGTTCAAGGACGCGCTGGACGCCTTGTCCGGCTACAGCGCGGCGCGGGACATCCAGGCGGCGCAGACCACGCAGTTCCAGGCCTTGAACAAATCGCTGCGTCTGGCGAACCTGCGTTACGACAACGGCTACGCCAGCTATCTGGACGTGCTGGACGCGCAGCGCAACAGCTTTCAGGCGGAACTGGGCCTGGTCAGCGCCAAGCTGGACCAACTCAACGCGGTGGTGGGCCTGTACAAGGCGCTGGGCGGCGGTTGGGAAACACCGGCCAAGTCTTGATCCGCGGCAGCAAACGACAAACCCCGCCTTGGCGGGGTTTTTTTGCGGCCCAGTCCGAGTTGGGCATGGAACAGCCGCAGGCGCGGCTGGCGGCGGAGTTGTGCGGTAGTTTCGGCATGGCGGTTTCCGCGCCGGAACGGCCTTATGGGGTGAGGCTGGGCATTCTGGCCCGAGACAGTCAGACGGCCCCGTTCTGGCTGCGGCATCCGCGTCCGGCGGCGCGCGGGAGGACGCAATGGCTTGCCGCATGGAGCCTATGGAATTCCCGCGCGGGCATCGCCGCGCTCCATCTCTCCTTCACATGGCTAGCGGCCGCGCGTAGGGCGGGTGGAGCCGTGGGCGATACTTCCCTGCAGGGCTGGTGGGCTCAGGTGCGGACACCGACAATCACGTGCGAGGCCTTGAAGAAGGCGACGATCGCCTTGCCGACGGCCAGATCCAGACCATCCGCGCTCTCCTTGGTGACCATGGCCACCAGGGCGTCTCCGCCGTTGAGGCGGATTTCAACCTCGGTATTGATCGCGCCCGGACGCAGCGCCGACACCCGGCCTTCCAGGCGGTTGCGGGTGGAGAGTTTGATGCCGGCCTCGGGGTTAGCCAGAACCACCCAGGGCGCCTTGATGATGGCCAAGGCTTCGCCGCCCACGGTCAGGCCCAAATTGGCGGTGCTGCGCTGGGTGATGACGGCGGTGATCATGTCGCCGCCCGGCAGGGCGATGTCGATCTCATCATTGACGACGCCGGGATGGATGGCGGCGATCTTGCCGGCGAATTGATTGCGGGCGCTAGTGAGCATGGAGTGTCCTTGATGTCGGATGGGTGGGTGTGTTTTCGCCATAGGCAATCTGCCGGCAGTATATGTAGAAGCGGGGGCCGCGCCTGTAGCTCTTTCGACCTAAGAACCTGTTCAAAGTCTGCTGCGCTTCGGCGATACGGCGTTGAAAGCGGCTTCAAAATGCTTATGTAGCACGAGTACATTTCGCTTTTTTGGGTCGTCTTTGCCTTGTTTCTTGCTAGCTAGGCGTAGAACCAGCTCCAAGCGCCTATTGCGCTCACTCCGTATCGGAGAGCGCAAACTCTAGCGCGGCACGGATATGAATCTGAGTGGTGTCGAATACCGGCACCGGCACGTCGGTCTGGCTCAACAGCAGCGGCAGTTCGGTGCAGCCGAAGACGATGCCTTCGGCGCCGCGTTCGATCAGCTGCCGGATCACTTCCAGATAGGCGCGCTTGGTGGCTGGCGAAACCATGCCGCGGCCCAGCTCGTCGCGCAAGGTGCGCTGAATGAAATCGCGCGTATTCTGCTGCTCCGGGATCAAGGCGCGAATGCCGTGCCGGCTTAGCTTGTCCTGAAAAAACGGTAGTTCCATGGTGAACTTGGTGCCTAGCAGGCCGATGGTTTGCAACTGTCGCCGCGAGATTTCCCGCGCCGTCGCGTCGGCGATATGGATGATAGGGAGGCCCACGGCCGTTTCCAACGGATCGGCAACCGCATGCGCGGTATTGGCGCACAGCACAATGGCGTCGGCGCCGGCGGCTTTCAAATGCAGACAGCCTTTAAGCAGCAGCGCGTGAGTATGGTCCCAGTCATCCCATCCACGTCGCTGAATATCGTTGAAATTCAGCGAGTAGACAACGCACTCGGCGAAGTTGAGGCCGCCCAGCGCGGCGTTGACGCCTTCGTTTAGATAACGGTAGTAATCCAGCGTTGATACCCAACTGATGCCGCCTAGCAGGCCGAGTTTTTTCATGGAGTCCCTTAATCGCGATTGAGGTGACGGAGTTTGAGCGTCCAAGGCCAAAATGCTTGGAAACGGGATTCGAAAGCCAAGTGTATGGCATGGAGTGAGGAGAGATTAGTTTACGCTCATGCCGCGGAGGCGGCCCTGTGCATTCAGTTTGCGATAATGCGCGCACGGCAGTTAAAATGCTTTTGGTATAATTTAATGGTGAAACATGGCACGCAAATATCGGCAAAGAAAGGAAAGCTTCGTCCAGCTTCTCGTCGCTGCGCCCTGGTACGTCAGCGCGATTTTAGCCGGGTTTAGCCTGCTGGGCTTGAAAAGTGTTCTACCTGCGATCTGGGCTAAAAATCCGTTTTTGAAACCGATAGCCGATGCTTTTTCCGCGCTGAGCTGGCCCATTGCGTTGTTCTTCCTGGCTGTAGCCGCGTGGTCTTTGTTGCGACGGACCGCCAAACCGCGGTTCAGCTTCAAGCTTGATCCGGTGGAGCGGCCAAGTGTGCCGCCGTTGGGCCTGGCGCCACGGGAGAATAGGGCGTGGAAGGAGCCGGAGGCTACCCGTGCGGAGCGGCCGGCGCAATGGACGCTGGCCTTGATTCGCGATATCGAATGGAAACGTTTCGAGGATGTTTGCCAGAAGTTCTACGAATTAAAAGGCATCCGTTCCGAAACCACGCCGCTTGGGCCGGACGGCGGCATTGATATTCGTTTGTTTCAGGATGATTCCGGCCGCGCCACCTCGGTAGTGCAATGCAAGGCTTGGGGTGAGCGTTATGTTGGCGTGAAGCCGATCCGCGAGCTGCTGGGGGTAATGACCCACGAGAAAATCGCTAAGGCTTTTTTCATGACTAGCGGCAGGTTCTCCGACGACGCCAAGATTGTTGCGCGAAGCAACCGCATTACGTTGATCGACGGCGAAATGCTGTTGACGCTGATTGAGCGCCTGCCAAGCGCTACTCGGCAGCAATTGCTGGAGTTCGCCACTGCCGGCGATTACCGCACCCCTACCTGTCCCGGCTGCGGCATCGCTATGCGCCATGTCGCCGGCAAGGCCGGCCGCCCGGATTTTTGGGGGTGTCCTAACTACCCTCGCTGCAAGCAGATACTGGGAATGCGGCAAAAGACGGGGGAAGCGGCTTAGTGGGTGTCAATCAACGATGAACAGCTTGGCCCCTGTTTCGGTATGGGATAGGTGTGGCTCGGCGTCGTCGGCCACCTGGTAGCTGATGCCCGGCTTCAGGGTGAAGCTGCGGCCGTCCGCCAGCGTGGTGTGCAGTTCTCCTTCCAGGCACAACAGGATGTGGCCTTTGACGCACCAGTGATCGGCTTTGTAACCCGGCGTGTATTCCACCATGCGGACGCGGATGTCGCCGAAACGCTGCGTGCGCCAATAGGCACAGCCGGTTTCGCCGTCGTGTCGGGTGGGCTCCAGCGCGGACCAGTCGCTGATTCCAAACGGGATGTCGGATATTTTCATGGGAGGCTCCTCTGCAAGGGTTCTAAGAACCTGTTTACGATCTGCTGCGCGTTGGCGATACGGCGTTGAGAACAGCTTCAGAATGTTCATGTACCGTGTGTACATTCCGCTTTTTCGCTCGTTTTCGCCTTGTCTCGCTCTGGCTCGCGAGACTTTGAACTGGCTCTAAGAACCTGTTTACGATCTCCGGAGCAATAGAGCCAGGAAAGCCAAGTGGATGAACTGCAAGCTGGTATTGAGTTTCCGCTCACAGTTCTTCCACAGCCTTCTGCTCTTTTCCAACCAAGCGAAGCTGCGCTCCACAATCCATCGTTTTGGCATCACCTTGAACGTATGCAGCTCGCTTCTCTTC
>NZ_JONK01000014.1 GCF_000711885.1 Chromobacterium haemolyticum DSM 19808 | reverse complement strand
ATGCGATTCCTGCCGTTCCTGGTTTGCCAGGGCGGCCCAGGCAAAAGCCTTACAAGCTGCATGCAGACAAAGGCTATGACTACCGCCGTTGCCGTGAACACCTGAACCGACGCGGAATCTTGGTGCGAATCGCGCGTCGCGGGGTGGAAAGCAGCGAGAGACTAGGTCGCCACCGCTGGGTGGTAGAACGAACCCATTCTTGGCTAGCTGGCTTCGGGAAATTGCGCATCCGCTTCGAACGGCGGCTGGATACGCATTACGCCTTACTCAAGCTGGCTTTCTCATTGATCTGTCTGCGATTTATCGACAGGTTTTGTTAGCGGGTCTAAGCGGGCCGGCCCGGTTAACACTCGGTAACAAGCCCCGCCCTACCCGCAACACTTGCCAGACACCCATGCTCAATACTGCTTGCATGATCCACCTCCATAGGAGTCTTCAATCATGACCAAGCTGTTCAAGCCCATGCTGATCGCCGCGCTGCTGGCCGCCGGTGTCACCGGCTCCGCGCTGGCCGCCAGCGACGCTCCGTCGCAAAGCCCGATGCCGATGATGGAAAAAGGCCGCCACATGGACCCGGCCCAGCGCGAAGCCATGGCCGCCCGCCATCTGCAAGGACTGCATGACCAACTGAAGCTGCAAGCCAGCCAGGAAGGCGCCTGGAAAACCTTCGTCGCCTCGATGAAGCCGGGCGAACGAGCGATGCCGCCCAAACCGCAGGCCGGCGAAACTGCGCCGCAACGCATGGAACGCATGTTGGATATGATGAAGCAGCACCAGGACGCGATGCAGAAACGCCTGGACGCGCTGAAAACTTTCTACGCTCAGCTAACGCCGGAGCAGCAGAAAGTGATGGACCAATGGCACGGCCAGATGGGCCGCCACATGGGCCCGATGTCCAAACCTCAGCCCAAATAAACGCCGCGCGTTTGACAGCAAAAACGGCAGCCTCTGGCTGCCGTTTTTAGCGTGGCGGCCCTGCGCCTATCGCTCAAACGCGTCCAAACCACTTATCGCCAAAGTTAACCAACAACACTCCGCCCACCACGAGCGCCGCCCCCAACAGCCGAGGCAGATTCACCTCTCGCAGCGGCATCGCCAGCCAGCCGAAACGGTCGAACAGCAGCGACACGCACACCTGGCCGGCGATCACCAGTGACAGCATGGCCGCCACGCCCAGCCGCGGCGCCAGCAAGGTGGTGCCGAACACGAACATCGCCCCCATCGCGCCGCCCAGCAGCATCCACCACTCCACCCGGCCCAACTGCGCCAGGTCCTGCCATTTCTGACCGGTGGCGACAGCCAGGCCGGCCAGACACAGGCTGCCCACGGAGAACGACACCAGCGCCGCCAGCAGCGTGCTGTTGCCCAGCACGCCCTTGAGCTGGTTGTTGATGGCGGCCTGCAGCGGCACCACTACGCCAATGGCGAAAGCGAATAAAGGATAAATGGGGTTCATGACGATCCAGTCGAGTCAACGGAGAGTTTCACGTGAAACAGCGTTCACGCCGCGGAATGGCGAAGGAAAACGATCTTCTGCGGATTGCGGGTATACGCGCAGAAGCCCGGCTTGGGGCCCACCTTGGGATGGTTGCGACAAGTATTGGGGCGCCGTTCGTAAATGCCGCACAAACGGGTCTTCTGATCCAGGTGCATGCAATCGCCGTTGGCACGCCGCGCCAACGTAAACAGCTCGCGCTTGAAATTGAAGTGCTGGATCAATCGCTGCTTTTCCAGGCGCTTGGCGATGTTCTTGATCGGCTCTTCCAGCTCGAACTCGTCCACCACACCCATGCGCACCAGATCCGGCAGCCGCACCTCCACCGGCATGGAACAGCAGCTGCCCATGCAGTCCTCGCACAAACCGTTCTTGTATTTGACCCAGGTGTCCAGGCGCTCGATGTCGGCCACGTTTGATTCCCCGTGATGCCGGCGTGGCCGGCGATAATGTATTAAAGGATTGTTCCGGATAGGAAAAAAGAAAGAGGCGCATTTTACGCACCTCTCCGCCGCCGCCGCAATCGACTCGCCGCCTCAGATCGGCAATCTAGCGCTCAAGACCGCGGACGCTGCTTGAAGAAGGTCAAGGGCGCGGTGTACGGCACCTCGCTTGGCGGCGGGGCCTTCAGGATGTGCTTTTTCATCTTGCCCATCACATGCATCTCGCAAGGCCGGCATTCGAACTTCAATGTGTAGGTTTCGTTGCCGGACTTCAGCGTCATCGGATCGGCGCGCACCTGGCCCATCACGCCCTTCACCCCCTTGGCCTGCTTCGGGCACAGGTTGAAGGAGAAGCGCAGACAGTGCTTGGTGATCATCAGGCTGACCTCGCCCTCTTCCTGATGCGCCTCGTAGGCGGCGTCGATGACCTCCACCCCGTGCTTGCGGTAGAACTGCCAGGCCAGATTGTTGTAGACGTTGGCCAGATAGCTCAGCGTCTTTTCCGGATACGGCGCCGGCGGCACCAACGCCGCCTTGCGCGGCTGGCGCGGCCAGGCCTGCAAGCGCGCGGCCTCCAGCCGGGCGATGGCGTCTCGGCGCAAGGCGTTGATCGCCGAGGCCGGCGCGAACCACGGCTGAGAGAGTTGCAGCGTTACATCGTGGGCAACGAACATGGTGTTGCCCAGCTTCGCCAGATTGTCTCGCAAACCTGCAAGCGCCTTCTCCGCGTCCTTGGCCGGCTCCAGCGCCAGCGGGCTGCGGGCGACGGCGCTGACGCCGTCCTCGTCGGTGATGCTCAGTTCCAGGCCGTCGGCGTTTTCAGCCAGCGTCATCCACACGCCCACCTTGCGCTCGGCGGACTTTTTCAGCAGCGCCAGTTCCCAGGCGTGGTCGCGGTTGCGGCTGATGTCCACGCCCGGCTTGAGGCCGGCCAACACCGAAGCGTCGTTGGGAAACACCCTCCACAACAACTCGCCGTCCGCGGTCTTGCCCACTTGCTGCACGGTATTGGCCTGAACGCCCACAACTTCCCGCTTCTTCATGAAGTTGATGCCGTCGCCGTTGCTCATGGTTTCTCGGGTGGCGATCTCCAGCCAGTCCGGCCCCACTTTGCTGACTACGCCCAGGCCGACGCCGACAAACTTGGGCGAATCGAAAGCGCCGATGTCGATCTTGCGGCCAGTGGCGAAGTAATCGGTGCCGCCGCGGTGGAAGGTCTTGTCCGGGTCCGGCGCGAAGAAGATTTCGCTGTCGCCGCTGGAGGCGCGCGCCAGCTCCGGCCTACGTTCGATGATCTCGTCCAGCAGCAGCCGGTAATGGGCGGTGATGTTCTTCACATAGGACACGTCTTTGTAACGGCCCTCGATCTTCAGCGAACGCACGCCGGCGTCCAGCAGCGCCTCCAGATTGGCGCTCTGATTATTGTCCTTCATCGATAGCAAATGCTTGTCGAAAGCCACCACGCCGCCGTCCTTGTCGGTCAGCGTGTACGGCAGTCTACAGGCTTGCGAGCAGTCGCCGCGGTTGGCGCTGCGCCCGTTGTCGGCGTGGCTGATATAGCACTGGCCGGAGAAGGCCACACACAACGCGCCGTGAATGAAGTATTCAATGGTGGCGGCGTCGCCCACCGCGTCGGCCGCCTGGCGGATTTGCGGAATCGTCAGCTCGCGCGCCAGCACCACTTGGGAGAAACCGGCATCGGACAGGAAACGCGCTTTTTCCGGCGTGCGGATGTCGCACTGAGTGGAGGCATGCAGCTGGATGGGCGGCAGGTCCAGTTCCAGGATGCCCATATCCTGAATGATCAGCGCGTCCACGCCTGCGTCGTACAACTGCCAGATCAGCTTGCGCGCCGGCTCCAGTTCGGCATCGTGCAAGATGGTGTTGAGCGTGGCGAAGATGCGCGCGTGGTAGCGGTGCGCAAACGCGGTCAGGCCGGCGATATCCTCCACGCTGTTACAGGCGTTGTGGCGCGCGCCGAAGCTGGGCCCGCCGATGTACACCGCGTCGGCGCCGTGCAAGATGGCCTCGCGGCCGATTTCGGCGGTCTTGGCGGGCGATAGCAACTCGATCTGGTGCGGCAACAGGCTCATGGCGTTTCCTGACATTTAGTATAGGTGGCCGCGTCGGGCGATGGCGGCCGCAAAGGGGCGGAATTATAACGGAATCATGGAGTTATAGGTAGCAATTTGCAGCAGCGGCTTTTAAGTTCAGCCCTGGGACCACGGCCTTGCCATGCCACTGTCACATGCCGCGACTACACCTCCAAATAGTCAAAATCGGTTTTATATGTGTAAAAACCAATTCGGAGAGCGTCATGTTCAACCGCCTGACCATCGCCCAACGCTTAAGCGCGCTCGTTGCTGCCCTGTTGGCCATCACCGTCTTGATCAGCCTGTTTGGCCAACATGCGCAAAAAGGCATACTCGACGACTTCGCCACCACTTACAACGACAGAGTGGTGTGCCTGAAACAGCTGAAAACCGTGGCCGACAGCTATGCCGTGGGCATCGTTGATGGCGCGCACAAACTGCATGCCGGCGCCATCGACGCGGCCGGGTTTATAGGCGGCATCGACGCCGCGCAAGTGGCGCTGAAAAAACAATGGGGCGACTACCGCGCCACTTATCTGACCGATGAGGAAAAAACCCTGGCCGACCAGGCCGAGGCGGCAATGCGCCACGCCGACGCCAGCGTGGCCCGGCTCAAAAGCCTGGCCCAGTCCGGGGACCGCGCCGCGATGCAACTCTTTCTGGACAAGGAAATGTACCCGGCCATCGATCCCATCGCCAACCGCATCGCCGCACTGATCGACTTGCAGTTGCGAGTGGCGGCGGAAGAGTTCGCCAAAGCGCAGGAACGCGCCGCCGCCAGCCGCGCCGTCGCCATTGCGCTCTTGATCTGCGGTGTGGCACTGGGCGCCTTGCTGTCGCTGATCATCATCCGCTCGCTGATGGCAGAGCTGGGCGGCGAGCCGCGCGACGTGGTGGCGCTGACCGAGCGCATCGCCAACGGCGACCTCAGCCAGAAGCTACAGGCCAAGGCCGGCGACCAACACAGCATCGTCGCCTCGATGGCGCGGATGCAGAGCGGACTCATCCAGATGGTGCGCGCCATGCAGCAGATCATCAGCCAGCTAAGCGCCAATGCCACCGAGCTGGCGGCGGCGGCGGAACAGGTGGCCGCCAGCGCCGAGGAGCAAACCCGGGCCGCCTCGTCGATGTCGGCCTCGGTGGAGCAATTGTCGGTCAGCATCTGCTCGGTGGACGACAACACCACCGATGTGGCCACCGAATCCGTCTCCACCGGCGAACTGGCCACCCGTGGCGAATCCATCATCGACCAGACTCTGCACACCATAGAGTCGGTAGCGGAAATGGCGCGCACCTCGCAAGTGCAAGCCGACCTGATGAGCAGCCGCTCGCAGCAGATCTCCAATGTGATCCAGGTGATACGCGACGTGGCCGACCAGACCAATCTGCTGGCGCTGAACGCGGCGATAGAAGCGGCGCGCGCCGGCGAACAGGGGCGCGGCTTCGCCGTGGTGGCGGACGAAGTGCGCAAGCTGTCCGAGCGCACCGCCCAATCCACCGCCGAAATCAGCACCAGCATCCGCGAGATGCTGGATAGCAGCGCCCATGTGGTGCAGAACATCCACCACACCGTGGACCATATGGAAGTGGGCTTGCAGCAAGCCAACGATGCCCGCTCGGCCATCACCGGCATCAACGACAAGGTGGCCAGAGTCAAACAATCGTTGAGCGCGATCTCGGTATCGCTGCACGAGCAGCAGGCCGCCGGCACCGGCATCGCCGCCAATGTGGAGAAAGTGGCGCAAATGTCCGAGGAAACCAGCGCCGCCGCCAGCCAGACAGCGGACTCCGCCAGTCAGATGGAACAGATGTCGCATGAGCTGCAATCCAGCATCAATTACTTCACCCTGCCGCAGGCCGGCCAAAGCCAGAACGAAGAAACGCCGCTGCAAACCGGCCGTTCGTTGGCGGCCGCCAGCTGAAACCCGTTTACCCCCTCTCCGCACTTGGCCTGGCGCTTGCCAGGCTTTTTTTTAGTCTGGCAATGCCCCATGGCCTATGGGTCAGCCGGCGCTTACCTTCGCTGCAACACCATGTTGCATAGCAGCAATGTCGATAAGCGAAAAATACTGCGCGTGTTGCCGCTGCCGCGGTTGAAAACGCGTAGTCATCCCGGCCAATCCTTCGTTAACACTCCAAATTCCGTTCGGAAAAACAAAAAGTAGATGCCTTTCATTTGCATTTGGCGGCTATCTGACGCCAATGAGCGGCCATTTCCAGCAAACCCATGTGCATGGCAACATTGCAACAATATGACGAATTATTTTGCAATACCAATGAGATACCAATTGAGAACCAGTAAAAGACCAGATAGTTTTAGCGCAGGACATCCAACAGAGGTGTCGCCACGTGATTGGAGTGACTGAAATGCCTAAGCCGACCAAGCTTGCCCTACTACTGTTGACCGCCCTGCCCTGTGTCGTCATGGCGGCGGAAGACTCGATTCCGGCCAACGACACCTCGCCCACCCAGGGCGCGCCGGCCACTTTTGAACCGGTGGACGTCTATGACTTGATCACCAAGTCCGAAACCACCGTCAGCGCCATCTATTACGGCCGTAACCGCCAAGCGGACTGGCCCGCTCCGCCCAACAGCAAGAACCGCGACGACATCACCGTCAACGCGCTCAACCTGGGCCTGAATTTCCGTTCCGGCTACGCCTGGAACAAGCTGGGCTTCGACGCCGCCGCCCACGCCGCCATCCGCCTGGACAGCGGCAAAGGCTGGTCGGAAGTGCTGAACCACGACATCAACGACAGCTCCCAACCCGGCGGCGTGGACAAGAGCGCCGCGGTGCTGAGCCAGGCGGCGCTGAAATTCCGCCAGCACGAAGACGGCCAGGGCTTCTCCGCCCGCGCCGGTTACACCCCCATAGGCATCGGCACCCTGGGCACCTCCGGCGGCCTGCAATCCCACGCCTACCGCGGCGTGGAAATGAAATACAAATTCGGCGACTTCGAAGTGGGCTACGGCTGGGCCGACCAGTTCCGCAATGAGTGGGACACCCGCTTCCGCGACATGACCAACTCCTGGGAACAGGGCCGCAGCAACGGCAGCGCCGCCAAACGCGTCGATTACGTCAACAGCCTGGGCTTCCGCTACGCGCCTAAAAACGGCTTCGTCGACGTCGGCGTAGGCGAAGGCAAGGACTACCGCCGCAACGCCCAGATCGCCGGCTCCTACTCCTGGCAGCTCAACGGCGACGACAAGCTGACCGCCACCGGCTACTACTTCACCGGCAAGTACCAGACCCAGCTCTCCGGCATTCAGAACCCCAAGAACGAATACCACGCCAGCGGCAGCGTCAGCTACGCCACCGGCGGCTGGACACTGATGGGCGGCCTGGGCTACACCAAGGCGCCGGACTCCGGCGAACTGAACTTCCGCATGACGCCGTGGGGCAACAGCGACAACCGCAACTTCATCCAAACCTGGGGCCAGCTGGACGACTTCGTCTGGGACGGCACCACCGTCTACAAGCTGGGCGTTAATTACGATCTGGCCAAGGTGGGCGTGCCCGGCCTGACCGTGGGCCTGTCCGGCAACTACGCCACCGGGATGAAAAACCCGGGCAAGGCCGACACCAAGGCCCATGAAGTGGACTTCAGCATCGGCTACAGCGTGCAAAGCGGCATGTTCAAGGGCGCCAGCATCGGCGTCTATCCGGCCTGGCTGCGCACCGACGGCTTCTACGGCAAATCCGACCGCAACGACGTGAAAGTCATCGCCTCCTACAGCAAGACCTTCTGATCCGCGCGGCCGGCCGGGCGTCCTCTCGTCCGTCCGGCCGCCGGCTCACTGGCATTGAACTGGTCTCGCTTTCATTGACACCACTTCAATGCCACAATGCGGCAAAATACCAATCAAATGGCATAACAACATAGCAAGCCCGCCGTCAGACTGGCCGCCCGCCAGCGCCGGCCTCCATGGAGAAACCATCATGAAACTCAACGCCTTCGCTCGCGCCGCCCTGCTCGCCGCCGGCTGCGCCGTCGCCCTGCCGGCTCTGGCCGCCGACAAACCCGTGCTGGAAGTGTGGACCATGAGCCTGTCGCCGAAATTCGACGGCTACTTCAAGGATCTGGTCGGCAAATACAACGCCCAGAACCCCAATGTCGAAGTTAAATGGACCGATTACCCCTGGGACGTGATCCAGTCCAAGTTCACCGCCGCCGTGGGCGCCGGCAAGCCGCCGGCTCTGGTCAACCTGAACGTGCCGTGGGCTTACGACTACAAACAAAGCGGCCTGCTACAGCCGCTGGACAGCGTGATCAACAAGGGTCAGTACGTGGACGGCGCAATCAAGGACGTCACTTTCGACGGCAAGGTTTACGCCTTCCCTCACTACAACGGCGCCAACGTCATCGCCTACAACGCCGAGCTGTTCAAGAAAGCCGGCCTCAATCCGGCCAAGCCGCCCAAATCGCTGGACGAGCAGCTGGCTTACGCCAAAACCATCAAGGCCAAAACCGGCGTCGCCGGCTTCGCCCCGGCGCTGGGCCCCACCAAGATCGAAGGCTTTCTGATCCAGAACGGCCTGCCCTTGCTCAAGGACGGCAAACCGGTGTTCAACAGCCCGGCCCACGTGGCCATGCTGAAAAAACTGGGCGACGCCTACAAGTCCGGCGCGCTGCTGAAGGACAATCTGTTCGCCCAGGACAACTTCCAGGTCTCCATCGCCGCCTACAACAGCGGCCGCATGGCCATGCTGGTCACCACCCCGGCCTCGCTGACCCGAGTGCGCGACGAAGCACCCAAACTTTACCAAGCCACCCAAGTGGCTCCGGCGCCTATCGGCCCCACCGGCATCGCCGCCGGCGGCTGGATGTTCAACTTTGGCGTGGCGCGCAACGTCAACAAGGCGCTGCTGCCGGAAATCGGCAAGTTCGGCAACTACCTGACCAACGCCGACAACCAGCTTGCCTTCGCCAAGCTGGCCGGCACCCTGCCCACCGCGCGCAAGGCGGCGCAAGACCCGTACTTCCAGAAAGTGGCCAATAACGCCGGCGCGGCGGAAAAAGCCGTCGGCGTGGCCGCCGCCAGCCTGGACAAGACCCGCACCATCTATCTGGCCGGCGTCAAGGACCCGGATGTGCTCTCCGCCCGCCTGGCCGCCGCGGTGGAAAAAGCCGTCACCGGCCGCCAGGACCCCAAGGCCGCGCTGGACGAGGCGGCGGCGTTCTGGAGCGGCAAACTGTAAAACGCGCTTGACCGCGGCGGAGTCTCAGACGCCGCCTCCCGCAACCCGCAGGCCGTCGCCGCATTCCGGCGTCGGCCTGCCGCTACGTCACAAGGTTCTGCCCATGCGCACCAAGACCACGCTGCAAGCCTATCTGTTCCTGGCCCCGGCGCTGTTGCTGATGCTGGCGTTCTCCTTCTGGCCGGTGGGCTTCGGCAGCTTCATCGCCTTCACCCAGTACAACCTGATCGACAGCCCTCGCTGGGTGGGCCTGGACAATTTCCGCGAGCTGTTCGCAGACGACTTGTTCCTGGCCTCGCTGAAGAACTCCGCCATCTACCTGTTGGTGGTGCCGGTGATCCAGATCGTCGCCATGCTGCTGGCGGTGCTGGTCAACAACCAGCTTCCCGCCATCAAGTGGTTCCGCGCCGCCTACTACCTGCCGGTGGTCACTTCCGTATCGGTGATCGGCATCATCTGGAACTTCATGTACACCGAAGACGGCGTGCTTAACGCCGCGCTGCACTGGCTGCGGGTGGTCAACGAACCGGTGGGCTGGCTCAACGACGACCGGATTGCGCTGTTCGCGGTGATGTTCATCACCGTTTGGCGCGGCCTGGGCTGGTATATGGTGCTCTATCTGGCCGGCCTGCAGGCGGTGCCGGCCGACATCTACGAAGCGGCGCAGCTGGACGGCGCCAACGCCTGGCAGCGTTTCTGGCGCATCACCGTGCCGCTGCTGGCCCCCACCATCCTGCTGTGCTCGATGATGTCGGTGCTGGCCGCGGTCAAGGCCTTCGAGGAGGTGCAGATCATGACCAAGGGCGGGCCGATGCAATCCACCTACACCGCGCTGTTCTACGCCTACGAGTTCGGCATCAAGTCGCTGAACTTCGGCCGCGCGCTGGCCGCCAGCCTGGTGATGTCGGTGTTCTGCGTGGCGCTGGCCTGGTTGAACTTCCGCTATCTGCAGCCGCGCGAACCATAAGGAAACGCCATGCAAAACACCGCCACCCTCGCCGCGCCCGCCGCCCGCAGCCACAGCGCCCGGCTAAGCAAGCTGGCCGGCCGCGGCCTGCATTATCTGGTGCTGAGCCTGATCTCCGTCGTCACCGTCTACCCGTTCTGGTGGACGCTGGTCACCGCGCTCTCCACCGAGGGCGACGTGTTCGCCTTTCCGCCGCCCTTATTGCCCAGCGCCCCCGGCCTGGACAACTTCAAGGAGGCGGTGTCCAGCATCGACCTGCTGGCCTTCTACAAGAACTCCGTCGTCATCGCGCTGGCCACCGTGGCCGGCACCCTGCTGGTCAGCGCGCTGGCCGCCTACCCGCTGGCGCGGATGCGCTTTCCTGGCCGCAAGCTGGTGTTCGGCGCCATTCTCGCCACCATGATCCTGCCCAGCGAAGTCAACTTCCTGGTCAACTTCATCACCGTGTCCAAACTGCAGCTCACCGACAGTTACAGCGGCGTGGTGCTGCCCACGCTGGCCGGCGCGGTGGGCATATTCCTGATGAAACAGGCCTTTGAGGCCGTGCCGCAGGACTTGATAGACGCCGCCCGCGTCGACGGCGCCGGCGACTGGCAGATCTTCTGGAAAATCATGTTGCCGCTATCTCGTCCGGCGCTGGCGGCGCTGACCATACTCACCATGGTGTCGGCGTGGAACCAATACATCTGGCCGTCCATCGTGATGTCCAGTCCGGACAAATTCCCGCTGTCGGTGGGCGTGCTCTACCTGTCCGGCGCCTTCAGTTTCAAAACCCGGGTGGTGGCCGCCGGCGCGGTGCTGACCGTGCTGCCCATCCTGCTGGTCTTCCTGTTCACCCAGCGCTACTTCCTGCGCGGATTCGATGGAGCCGTCAAATGAGCGATACCCTGCAACAACTGGCCGGCCAGGCGCTGATGGTGGATGTGGCCGGCCCGCGTCTGGGCGAAGACGAAGCCGCCTTCCTGCAACAACTGGGCGCGCGCGCCATCTGCCTGTTCCGCCGAAATGTGCCGGACGAGGCCAGCATCCGCCGGCTGATAGCCGATCTGCAATGCGCGCTGGGCGAGGACATCCTGATCGGCATGGACCAGGAAGGCGGCGCGGTGATGCGCACCCTGTTTCTGCCGGCGGCGCCGTCGGCGATGGCCCTGGGCGCGGTGGACGACGCGGAACTCGCCGCGAAAGTGGGCGCCGCGGTAGCGCGCGGGCTGGCCAGCCTGGGCGTGAACTGGAACTTCGCCCCGGTGCTGGACCTCAACAACAACCCGGACAATCCGGTGATCTCGGAACGCTCCTTCGGCGAAAACCCGCTCAAGGCGGCGAGACTGGCGCGGGCCTGGATCAGCGGCCATCTATCCGAAGGCGTGGCCTGCTGCGTCAAGCACTTCCCCGGCCACGGAGACACCCACACCGACTCCCATCTGGATCTGCCGGTGGTGGACAAGCCCAAGGCCGAACTGCGCGATTACGAGCTGTCGCCGTTCGCCGCGCTGGCCGACCTCGCCCCCGGCATGATGAGCGCCCACATACGCTTCCCGACGCTGGACGCGGACTGGCCGGCCACGCTGTCGCCGGCCATCCTGCGGCAACTGCTGCGCGAGCAGTTGGGCTATCAGGGCGTGATGATCACCGACGGCATGAATATGAAAGCCATCCGCGAACGCTGGGGCCAGCCCCAAGGCAGCGCCCAGGCGCTGGCCGCCGGCGCCGACCTCAGCCTGGTACTGCAATTCCAGGACGAAATGGAAGAGAGCAAGCAGGCGCTGATCGACGCCGTCGCCGCCGGCCGGCTGAGCGAGGCGCGGCTGCAAGAAGCCGCCACGCGCGTGGACGCGCTGATCCGGCGCTACCCCAGCCGTCAGCGCGATTACGAACCGGCGCAGCGCGCCGCCGACGCCGAATTGTTCGCCGAAGCCTGGCGCCGCGCGCTGACCGCCCACGGCCAGCCGCAACGGCCGCCGGTGGGCGCCACGCTGCGCCTGGTGGTGCAGGACCAGGCGCCGTCCGACGGCGTGTCCGAGGCCGGCCTGTCCGCCGACGCGCTGATCGCCCGGCTGTCGCGCCGCTTTAGCCTGGAAGTGATCCGCTACCAAAGCCGCGAGGAACTGGACTGGCGCCGTCTGCCTCAGGACGGCCGCTACACCGTGGTCGCCTCCACCACCCGCGAACGCTATGGCGCGCGCGAGCGCGCCGAATGGCGGCCGGACCTGCACCTGGCCTTGTGGAACCCCTACGCCGCCGCCGATCTCGAGGCGCCGGCGCTGATCAGCTACGGCTTCGCCGACGCGGCGCTGGACGCCGTCGCCCAATGGCTGGCCGGTGAGATAGAAGCCGCGGGCGTGCTGCCGGCGCGCTTGCAATAAAAGGATTCGATATGGCCCACCTCAAGCTCAGCAATATCCACAAAGTCTACGACGACGGCAACGCCGTCATTCACGGCGTGGACCTCGCCGTCCGCGACGGCGAATTCATGGTCTTCGTCGGCCCCTCCGGCTGCGGCAAATCCACGATGATGCGCATGATCGCCGGCCTGGAAGACATCAGCGCCGGCGAACTGTGGATAGGCGGCCAGCTCGCCAACGACATTCAGCCGTCCAAACGCGGCGTGGCCATGGTGTTCCAGAGCTACGCGCTCTACCCGCACATGACGGTGCGGGAAAATATGGCTTTCGGCCTCAAACTGGCCGGCAAGAGCAAACAGGACATCGCCGCCGCCGTGCACCGCGCCGCGCTCACGCTGCAGATAGAACATCTGCTGGACCGCAAACCCAAGGCCCTGTCCGGCGGCCAGCGCCAGCGCGTGGCCATTGGCCGCGCCATCGTGCGCAAGCCGGAAGTGTTTTTATTCGACGAACCGCTGTCCAATCTGGACGCCGCGCTCAGGGTGCAGATGCGCATCGAATTGGCGCGGCTGCACAAGGAATTGGGCAGCACCATGATCTACGTCACCCACGACCAGGTGGAAGCGATGACCATGGGCGACCGCATCGCCGTGTTCAACGCCGGCCGCATCGAGCAGGTGGGCACGCCGCTGGAGCTGTACCAATGCCCGGCCAACCGCTTCGTCGCCGGCTTTATCGGCTCGCCCAAGATGAATTTCCTGCCGGCGGCCATTGTTGCGGACACTCCGGCCGGCCTGACGCTGGAACTGCCCGGCGGCAACCGGCTGAGTCTGCCGTTCCAAGGCCGCGCCGGCGACGCCGTCACCCTGGGTGTGCGCGCCGAACACCTGCGCTTTGCCGACGTCGGTGTGCCGGCGACGGTGCAGTTGGTCGAACATCTGGGCGATGTGCAAATCGTCTACGCCCAGGCCGACGGCGTGGCCGAACCCATCGCCGTCAAACTAGGCGGCCAGGACAGGGCGCCACAGGCCGGCAGCGGCTGCCGCCTGACGCTGGACGCCGAACACTGTCATCTGTTCGACGCCCGTGAGCAAACCTTGCCCCGGCTGGCGATTCAAGCGCAGGCCCAGGCCGAGACAGTGTGAGCGGCGGCAAGACAGGACGCAAAAAAGGACGCCATCGCGTCCTTTTTCATTTATCCACAGAAAAAGCTATCCAGCCTTTTTATCCACAGCTCGCCGTCGCGCCACACATCCGCTAAATGACGTCCGTATCGACAAGCGGCTAGCGCGGCTTATCCACAAGCCAGCATGCTTACGCCACTTTATCCACAGCAGCCAGCTCAAAACTAGTCCGCGCCGCGTCCAGCTCGAAACGAACCAGCTGCCCGGCATGCGGCCGCAGCTGCTCGGCCAGCCAGTCCATGCCCGCCGCGCCGGAAGGAAAACCGCCGTCCGGCCGCTCGCTGACGAAGACCACGTCGCGGCTGCCGGCGTCCAATTTGAACAAGTCCGACTCCAGCCAGTTCAGGCAACGGCACACCACCTGTCGTTCGCCGTTCAGCCATACCGCCTCGCCCGGCTGCGGCGTCTCCGCTTGATCCCTTCCCAGCGGCAGAAAAGGCTCGTCGCCGACGGCCAGGTCCAATTGCAATACGCCGCCCAGCTTGACGATGTCCTCGCCGCCAAACGGACTCAGGCTCAGCAAGGACGCCTGGTTGTACAAGTCCACCAGCGGCAGGATGCTGCGCAGCTTGTCCTTCTGCGCCGCCTTGACCAGGTATTCCAGCGAACAGCGCGCTTTCTTGTCGCCGGGCAAGTCCTTGTACATCTGCTTCCAGGCTTGCAACAACTCGTCCAGATCGCGTTCCGGCTCCGGCAAGGTCGGCAGCCGCGCGGGCAAAGCGGCGGCGTTGATATCCAGCGCGATCAAACCACTTACCTGGATCTGCGGCAGGCGGGACAATAAGGCGGGGCTCAGGGCAATCTGCATCGTCGGGTTTTCCACGGTTGAATCCGTGTCAGCATAGGCCCCCCGCGGACTAAGGGGAAACGCGTTTTTTTGCTGGGGTATTAGCGCGACTGAATCGCCACACGGCAATGCGCTAGGCCCCGTAAATGGGGCCAGTTCGCACCGGTATCGACGCGGGCTCAATGAATGGAGCCGCCCGCCTTGTCATCCGCGTCCAGGCACTCGGCGGCGCTAAGCACCGCTTCTTCCAGCAGGGAGAAGAAACCGGCCCAATACTCGCCCTCCAGACCTTCCGCGGTGAAATCGGCATGCTCCGCCATGCGCGCCAGCAGGGAATCCTCCCCAGCGCAGGGATGGTGCGCCACGTGTGCAATGTAATGGCCGGCAAACTCGCGGCCCATCCGGTAAGCCTCTTGATCGCTCGCGTTGGCCGGCACCGCCATACAGTACAGACGCAAGCGCGGCGGCAGGCAGACGGCGAAGGAAGGTTCTTGGACCGACTCCGCCTGGCCGGCGGCGTCATGGCGACGAAATGGACGTTTTACGGACATAAGGCCTCCCATTGTCATAGCGCCTGTTCCAGGTCTTGACGCAAGCTCAAGGGCGTAAACAGGCTTTTGCAGCGTGCCTTGCCTTCAGGCGTGGAGCGGATAAGGTAACAGCTTTTGCGGACCAAGGCCCGCGCGAGACAAAACCGGCGGCTGAGCCGCCGGATAAAGCGGCCGCCGCGCGCCGTCCTTAGAACGTGTTTACGACCTGCTGCGCGTCGGCGATACGGCCTTGCTCGCGAGACTGTGAACAGGCTCTGAGGATCAGCCTATCTTGATCAGCCCAAGCCCAACGGCCACCCCAAGCAAAACCAGCGAGAAGGCCCACATCGGAAGCAGGGAATAGCGAATGTGCCTCCCCATGTCCAAGCCGGCCAAACCCAGTCCCAGCCACAACGCAGGGGAAAAGGGACTGACGAAAGTGCCAATCACATTGCCGATTTGCAGCGCGTAAATGGCCGATGTGGTTTCCACTCCATAAGCGGACACAATTTCCAGGATCACCGGCAGCAAAGCAAAGTAATAAGCGTCCGTGCTCAACACCAGATCCAGCGGTAGACCAAACACGCCCAGGATCAAGTGCAGGTAGGGCGTCGCCTCGCTTGGCAAAACCCGCACCAGATCCGCCGCGATCGCCTTGAGCATGCCGCTGCCGTTGAGAACGCCCAGAAATGAGCCGGCGGCCAGGATGATGGCTCCCATCAGCAGGGCGTTTGGAGCATGCGCGCGAATGCGCTCCAACTGTTCATCCACGTCCGGATAATTAATGACCAAGGCGATTCCCAGGCCAATCATGAAGATATAACCGGACGGCAGAATGCCGGAAATCAGAGTGCCTATCACCCCCAAAAACAGAGCCATATTGACGAAAAACAGTTTGGGCAGCGGCTGCTTGTCATTGAGATCTTCCAGCGGCTCCGCATCGTCCGTCGCCTGCAAGGGGCCTTGCTTGCGCAACCGTCTGGCCTCGAATACGCCCAGCACCGCCGCAAGCACCACCAGCAAACCCGCGCCGATCAACTGCAAGGGAATCAAAGGCTGCCATAGCGCGGCCGGATCCAGATCGGTCACCGCCGCCGCGCGTCCCAGCGGGCCGGCCCACGGCATCATGTTGAGGATGCCCGCGCCCAACGCCAACAGCAGCATCATCAAATAGGGATTCATGCCCAAGCGCCGGTACAGGGGCAGCAGCGTGGGCACCGTCAGCAAAAAGGTGGTGGCGCCCACGCCGTCCAGATGCGCCAGCATGCCCACCACCGCCGTGCACACCGCCACGGTAACGACATTGCCTCTGGAAATCCCCACCATGCCGTTGACGATGGGACGAAACACTCCTGTGTCCTGCATCACGCCAAAGAAGGTAATGGCAAAGATGAACATGGTCGCCACTTGGATGACGGAGTTCAGGCCAGCGCTATAGAACTTGCCGATATCGGCGAATCCGAAACCGGCCAGCAGCGCGCCGATAAAGGGAATCAAGGTGAGACAGACAACAGGCGCAAGCTTGCGCAGGATCAACAGGGACACCACCATGACGATGATGGCAAGGCCAGCAAAAGTAAGCATGTGCTTCTCCGGGAGGCTGAATCGGATGATTCCGGAATTCAGTCGCCAACTGGACTGGCTATCGCCGTATTCCATCAGACGCTGAACAGACCGGGTGCAATGAGGTTTTTTTTATGGTTCGACTTTTGGCCGAACTTGCTTGCACAGCGAGCGGAGCTTTTGTGGGAGCCCTTCCGCTTGTTGAAAGCCAAACAAAGGGACTGGGCGGAAAAGCCTACACGGACAGCGGGATTATTGTCTATACATTTGCGCTTGGAGATACGAGCCGTCCTGACACCGTCTTGCCCGGCGCAAGACGCAGAAACGACAAAGCCCGGCATCGCCGGGCTTCTACTTCAGAACCTGTTCACGTCGCGGAACCTTACACGGCGAATGCCGCTTCGGCTTCATTGTCGCTCAGGCGGTCAGCCGTTGTTCCCGCGTGGCGCTCTGGCCCTGCAACCAGGCGTCGATCACCTCGGCGGCGTGCGCCGGCAGGTGCAGCTTGAGCTTGGAACGGCGCCACAGGATGTCCTCGCTGCGCGTCGCCCATTCTTCGTCCGCCAGGTAGCGCAGCTCGGCTTCGTACAAACCGGGCAGCAGCTCCGCGCCCAGTTGCTCCAGGCCGGCGGCCTCGCCGATCAGCCTGGCCACGCGAGTGCCGTAGGCGCGCGCCCAACGCCGCGCCAGCGCTTCCGGCAGCCACGGGTACTGCTGACGCAGGCTTAGCAGAAAACGCTCGAAGTCCGCGCCCGGCATGTCGCCGCCCGGCAGCGGCGCGTCGGCGGTCCAGGTGGCCTTGCTGTTGCCCAGCAGCGGCGCCAGTTTGTCCACCGCTTCTTCCGCCAGTTTGCGGAAGGTGGTGATCTTGCCGCCGAACACCGACAACAGCGGCGTGCCGTTCAGGTCCATTTCCAGCGAGTAATCGCGGGTGACGCTGGCGGCGTTGCTGGCCTCGTCGTCCAGCAGCGGGCGCACGCCTGAGTAGGTGGACAACACGTCGGCCGGGCTGATTTGGGTCTGGAAGTAACGGTTGCTCATCTGACACAGATAGGCCACTTCCTGATCGTCTATCGCCACCTTGGCCGGGTCGCCGCGGTATTCCACGTCGGTGGTGCCGATCAGGGTGAAATCCTGCTCGTAGGGAATCGCGAAGATGATGCGCTTGTCCGGATTCTGGAAGATATAGGCATAGGGGTGGTCGAACAATTTCTTGACCACGATGTGACTGCCCTTGACCAGACGGATGGACTTGCTGGACGGCAGCGCCAGCGTGTCCTTGATCAGGCTTTCCACCCACGGACCGGCGGCGTTGACCAGTGCGCGGGCACGCACCTGGCTGCGGCTGCCGTCTTCGGCCTGCAGCTCGCACAGCCAGTGTTCGCCGTCGCGGCGGGCGCCGATGCAGGCGGTGCGCGTCAACACGCGCGCGCCGCGTTCGGCGGCGTCCTTGGCGTTGAGCACCACCAGCCGCGCATCCTGCACCCAGCCGTCGGAGTAGACGAAACCGCGCTTGAACGCCGGCTTGATCGGCCGGCCGGCCGGGTGGCTGGCGAAGCTGACGGTTTCGGAGCCGGGCAGCACTTCGCGGCGCGCTAGGTGATCGTAGAGAAACAGGCCGCAGCGTATCATCCATTCCGGGCGCTGGTTCTTGTCGTGCGGCATCACGAAGCGCAGCGGCCAGATGATGTGCGGCGCGGCCTTGAGCAGCACTTCGCGCTCTTGCAGCGCTTTGCGCACCAGGCCGAATTCATAGTATTCGAGATAGCGCAGGCCGCCGTGAATCAGCTTGGTGCTGGCGGAGGAGGTGTGCGCGGCCAGATCGTCCTTTTCGCACAGCATCACCGATAGGCCGCGTCCGGCCGCGTCGCGCGCGATGCCGGCACCGTTGATGCCGCCGCCGATCACCATCAGGTCGTAAATCTCCACTGCCATTTTCCCTACCTCTTTCTTCCGAAGGGCCTGCTTAGAACCTGTTCAAAGTCTGCTGCGCGTCGTGGGGCGTTACACGGTGAGTACCCCTTCGAAATGCTCATGTACCGTATGTACATTCCGCTTTCTCTGGGGTTTTCGCCTTGTCCCGCTCTTTCCAACAAGACTTTGAACAGGCTCTTAGCGCCGTTATTCCCTCGCGGGCGCGCGTCAGCGCCCCAGCGATGCTATCCTACCCAGAATAATTATAAACGAACAAAAATACAACATTTTGCTTTCGTTTTAATGTGATTAGAACGCGATTTTGTCTATTTTTCCGTCTAAACGCGGAAATACGCAAAAAAATAGGCGGCAACCAGAGTCGCCGCCTCGTAAAGCGCCCGGCAGCGCCGGGCCCTGCGGGATCTATGCCCGGTTCAAGGCGGCGTCCTGCCCCCGCCCGTGCCAGGTGGTCAGCGCCAACAGCACGATGGCGACGATGCAAGAACCCACCATCAGCATGAAGCCGCCGTCCCAACCGAAATGATCGACGGTATAGCCCACCACCGCGTTGGCGGCCACCGAGCCGCCCAGGTAGCCGAACAGGCCGGTGAAGCCGGCGGCGGTGCCGGCGGCTTTCTTCGGCGCCAGTTCCAGCGCATGCAGCCCCACCAGCATCACCGGGCCGTAGATCAGGAAGCCGATGGCGATCAGCGCCAGCATGTCCACGGTGGGGTTGCCGGCCGGGTTCAGCCAGTACACCACGGTGGCCACGGTCACCAGGGCCATGAACAGCATGCCGGTGGCGCCGCGATTGCCCTTGAACAGCTTGTCGGACATCCAGCCGCACAACAGGGTGCCGGGAATGCCGGCCCACTCGTACAGGAAGTAAGCCCACGACGATTTATCCACCGAGAAGTGCTTGACCTCTTTCAGATAGGTGGGGGCCCAATCCAGCACGCCGTAGCGCAGCAGGTAGATGAAGACGTTGGCGAAGGCGATGTACCACAACAGCTTGTTGGGCAGGATGTATTTCTTGAAGATGTCGCGAGCGCTCAGTTCCTGCTCATGGCTGGCGTTGTAGTCTTCCGGGTAGTCGTTTTTATAGGCCTCTACCGGCGGCAGGCCGCAAGACTGCGGGGTGTCGCGCATGGTCAGGAAGGCAAAGATAGCCACGCCGATGGCGGCGGCGGCCGGCACGTAGAAAGCCGCGCGCCAGTCGTTGAACCAGCCCATGCCCAGGATGAACAAGGGGCCGATCAGGCCGCCGCCCACGTTATGGGCGCAGTTCCAGATCGACACGATGCCGCCGCGCTCCTTCTGCGACCACCAGTGCACCATGGTGCGGCCGCTGGCCGGCCAGCCCATGCCCTGGAACCAGCCGTTGAGGAACAGCAACACGAACATGATGCCGACGCTGGAGGTGGCCCAAGGCACAAAGCCCATCAGCAGGAAGACCGCGGCGGACAGGATCAAGCCGACGCTGAGAAAGACGCGGGGATTGGAACGGTCCGACACCGCGCCCATCAGGAATTTGGAAATGCCGTAGGCGATGGCGACGCCGGACATGGCAAAGCCCAGATCGCCGCGCGAATAGCCTTGCTCCACCAGGTAGGGCATGGCCAGCGAGAAGTTCTTGCGAACAAGGTAATAACCGGCGTAGCCGATGAAAATGCCGAGGAAGATCTGCCAGCGCAGTCTTCGATACAAACTATCTTGCTCAGAGGAGGGCAATAGCGGCTGATGCGCCGCCGGACGGAACATGCTGATCATGGGAACACCTCATTTTTTAGTGTGGCAACTACGGTCCGATCTGCGCCGGCTCCGGATTACAAGCGCGGCGGCCAAAACGCCGCCGCGCGAAAACTGCGGCCGGTCTCATAGAACCGGCCAGGTATCACAAGGTATAAGCCAAGGCCGCCAGCGCGCCGCCGATCAGGGAGCCGACCACCGGCACCCAGGCATAGCCCCAGTCGCTGTCGCGCTTGCCGGGGATCGGCAAAATGGCGTGCATGATGCGCGGCGCCAAATCGCGGGCCGGGCTCATCGCGTAGCCGGTGGTGCCGCCCAGCGACACGCCGATGCCCAACACCAGCAGGGCCACCGGCAGCGCGTCGATGGCGCCCAGCGACATCTTGGGCGCCACCATGCTGAGGATGGCGAACACCAGCACAAAGGTGGCGACAATCTCGGACACCAGGTTGCCCGGCAGGCTGCGGATGGCGGGGCCGGTGCAGAAAGTGGCCAGCTTGGTGTCGGCGCAATCGGTGCTGTCAAAGTGCTTGCGGTAGATCAGCCACATCAGGCCGGCGCCAGTCATGCCGCCCAGCATCTGCGCCAGCACATAGCCCGGCACCTTGGCCCACGAGAACTTGCCCGCCACCGCCAGCGCCACCGATACCGCCGGGTTCAGGTGGGCGCCGCTGATCGCCGCCACGCTGAACACGCCGACGAAGACCGCCATCGCCCAACCAAAGGCGATGACGATGAGGCCGCTATTGTGGCCCTTGGTGTTTTTCAGCAGCACATTGGCCACCACACCGTTGCCCAGCAGCACCAGCAAGGCGGTGCCGATGAATTCGCCCATTAAAGGATTCATGATTGTTTCTTCCGGATAAGGAGTGCGTCCACCCGCCGCTCTTTGGCGGCGGGCTTGCCCAGTCAGCGCGCGAAACCCGCGCCGCTTACGCTTGTTCGTCGTCGGCCCAGACCTTGGCGGCGTTCACCGCGCGCTGCCAGCCCTTGACCTTGCCGGCCACTTGCGCGGCTTCCAGCTGCGGCTTGAAGCGGTGGTCCAGCTGCCACTGGCCCTGCACGTCGTCGATGTTCTTCCAGTAGCCGACGGCGAGGCCGGCCAAGTAGGCCGCGCCCAGCGCGGTGGTTTCGGTGATCTTGGGACGCACCACGTCCACGCTCAGGATGTCGGACTGGAACTGCATCAGCAGTTCGTTGACGGTGGCGCCGCCGTCCACGCGCAATTCGGCAATATCGAGGCCGGCATCGGCTTCCATTGCCTTGAGCACATCCATGGTCTGGTAGGCGATGCTGTCCAGCGCCGCGCGGGCGATGTGGGCCGCCTTGGTGCCCAGGGTGGCGCCGACGATGGTGCCGCGCGCGTTGGGGTTCCAATGCGGCGCGCCCAGTCCGGCAAAGGCCGGCACCAGATAGACGCCATCGCTGTCGGCCACTTCCTGGGCCAGCGGGCCCACGTCGGCGGAATGACGAATGATGCCCAGGCCGTCGCGCAGCCATTTGACCACCGCGCCGCCGATGAAGATGGAGCCTTCCAGCGCGTACTGCACCTTGCCGTCCACCTGCCAGGCAATGGTGGTCAGCAAATTGTTCTTGGATTCGATCGGCGCGTCGCCGGTGTTCAGCATCATGAAGCAGCCGGTGCCGTAGGTGTTTTTCACCATGCCGGGGCGGGTGCACTGCTGGCCGAACAAGGCCGCCTGTTGGTCGCCGGCCACGCCGGCGATGGGAATTTCCACGCCCAAGTGCGCGGCGTGGGTGTGGCCGTAAACTTCGCTGGAGCTTTTCACTTCCGGCAGCATGCTGGCCGGAACGCCCATGATGTCCAGCAGTTCGGCGTCCCATTCCAGGGTGTGAATGTTGTACAGCATGGTGCGCGAGGCGTTGGACACGTCGGTGACATGCACTTTGCCGTGGGTGAAGTTCCAGATCAGCCAGCTGTCCACCGTGCCGAAGGCCAGCTTGCCGTCGCGGGCGCGTTCGCGCGCGCCCGGCACATTGTCCAGAATCCACTTGATCTTGCTGCCGGAGAAATAGGCGTCCACCAACAGACCTGTCTTGGAGCGGATCAACTCGCCCAGACCTCGCGCCTTCAGTTCGTCGCAGAACTCCGCGGTGCGGCGGTCCTGCCAGACGATGGCGTTGTAAACTGGATGGCCGGTTTCGCGGTCCCAGACGATGGTGGTTTCACGCTGGTTGGTGATGCCGATGGCAGCGATACTGCGGCCGTCGATGCCGGCCTTGGCCACCGCCTCGGCCGCCACGCCCACCTGGCCGCCCCAGATTTCCTGCGGATCGTGCTCCACCCAACCCGGCTGCGGGTAGATCTGGCGGAACTCCTTTTGCGCCAACGACACGATGTCGCCGCTGCGATTGAACAAAATGGCGCGAGAACTGGTGGTGCCTTGATCCAAGGCCAACACGAATTGATCCTGCATGGGGTTTCTCCTGTTCAGCCGGTGGGCGGCCTAATGTCTGAATGTTCGTTCGTTGCATGCGGCGACGGATACCTGTTGCGGACCGTGCTCCATCGCTCAAGTTATTGATAATGTTTCTTTTTGTACTTATGACGTTCGTTTTATTTTCGAGCCATTCTAGGCCCCGGCAAAAGCTTGTCAATCGTTCTTCGTAAAAAAATCTTAATATGGCGACTTTCCATGCCGTCCCAATTCATGCTGCAGGGCAATAAAGACAAGGGTTTAGCGGCTGTAGCGTCTCACTACAAATAGTGCTGTTTCAGTAAGTTATCGAGTAAAAGCCCTATGCTGCAGCGCATTGACCCGCGTCATTCTCCACTGACTCTGTGTTGCAACAAAGTTTTTGTCTTTATCTGGAGATAAAATAACCATGCTCTGGTCCCAGGATCCACCCGGGGCCAGCTTTTCGGTGGCTTGGCTTGTTTGCCGCCGAGGAGGGAAAAACGCGCAAAAACGAACATTTTTCCCAGCCGAGTGGCGAGATTCGCACAAAGGCCGCTCATTTTCCGGCCCTCCGTCCCGCCGGCTTTACGTAGTCAAGCCGCTACAGTCTGACTGTGGCAGCATGACAGACAGTTCCATCAAGCGCGGCGCAGCCTGGATGGACAGACACACGGATGTGATTGGCAAAACAACACCGCCATGTCCGGCCGCGCGCAACGCCGCGGCTGGATCGGGCATAAAGGACTGTCATGCTTCGCAACACCAAAATCCTCGCCACGCTGGGCCCGGCTTCCAGCACACCCGAAATCATCTTGGAACTGGCCCGCTCCGGCGTTAACGTGTTCCGCCTCAATATGAGCCACGGCAATCACGACGACCACCGCGCGCGCCTGGCTTCCATCCGCGCCGCCGAAGCCGTGGTCGGCCGCCCGCTGGGCGTGCTGGTGGATCTGCAGGGACCCAAGCTGCGCATCGGCCAGTTCGCCTCGCCGGTTACCGTGAACACCGGCGACAAGTTCGACTTCGTGCTGGACGAGGTGGACGGCGACGCGCAACGCGCCAGCTTGCCTCACCCGGAAGCCTTCGCCGCGCTCAAGCCCGGCCACCGTATTCTGGTCAACGACGGCAAACTGGCGTTTCACGTGGAACAGGTGGAAGAACGCCGCATCGCCACCCGGGTGGAAGTGGGCGGAGAGTTGTCCAGCCGCAAAGGCTTCAACCTGCCGCAAACCATACTGCCGCTGTCCGCCATCACCGATAAAGACCGGGTGGACGCCGAGTTCGCTCTGAAGGAAGGCGCGGACTGGCTGGCGCTGTCCTTTGTGCAAACCGCCAACGACGTGCGCGAACTACGCGAACTGGTAGGCCGGAAGCTGGGCATCGTGGTCAAGATCGAAAAACCGTCGGCGGTGGACGAACTGGACGCCATCACCGAACTGGCCGACGCGGTCATGGTGGCGCGCGGCGACCTGGGCGTGGAGTTGCCGCCGGAAGACGTGCCGGTGGTGCAACGCCGCATCGTTCACCAATGCCGTCACCTGGGCCGTCCGGTCATCGTCGCCACCCAAATGCTGGAATCGATGATCACCGCGCCCACGCCCACCCGCGCCGAGGCCAACGATGTGGCCACCGCGGTTTACGAAGGCGCCGACGCCGTGATGCTGTCCGCTGAAACCGCGGCCGGCCAGTTCCCGCTGGAAGCGGTGCGCATCATGGACCGGGTCATCCGCCGCGTGGAAGGCGCGCCGGACTATCGCCGAGTCATGGCGCTGGATTACAGCGCCGCCGACGCGCCGGATCGCGCGGACGCCATCGCCGCCTGTGTGCGCAAGGTGGGCTCGTTGCTGCCGGTCACCGTATCCGCCGCCTTCACCACCAGCGGCTCCACCTGCCTGCGGCTGGCGCGCGAGCGCCCGCACACGCCCATTCTCGGCCTTTCTCCTCGGCTGGACACCGCGCGCCGGCTGACCCTGGTCTGGGGAGTCGTGGCTTATAACGGCCCGGACGCGGAAAACCTGGAAGACATGGTGGTGAAAACCACCTTCGCCGCCACCAAGTTGGGCCTGGCGGAACAAGGGAAACCCATGGTGATCATCGCCGGGGTGCCGTTTGGCACGCCGGGCACCACTAATTTGTTGCGCATCGTCTACCCTTGAGCGCAGGCTGAACGTCAAAGCAAACGGAACCTTGCGGGTTCCGTTTTTGTTTGGCCGTCGCCGGCCGCGGCAACGGCTATGCTTAGTTGATCAGCACGCTCCGGATTCGCCTCGATGACCGCTCGCATCCGCCGCTTCGGCCTGACCCTGCTGCTGCTCGGCGCTTGCCTGGCCGGGCCCTGCCGCGGACAGGACGCGGAAACTCTGACCGTAGCGGTGGACGCCAACGCGCCGCCGTTCATGTACGAGGAGAACGAGCGGGTCGGCGGCCTCTACCCGCGGCTGGTCAGCGCCGTTTGCGACAAAGCCGGCATTCCCCACGTATTTCGGGCTTTGACGTGGCGCCGCGCGCTGTTCGAACTGGACCGCAGCGCGATGGCGGCCGCCGGCATCTACAAAACCGTCAACAGAGAGCAGCGCTATGACTTCAGTCTGCCGCTTTATCAGGAGCACATCGTGGTGGTCTATCTCCGCCAGCACCCGATCGAGTTCCGAGGCCTGCCGGACCTGGACAATAAGCGCGTCGGCGTGATGGCGGGCTGGAGCTACGGCGACGAGTTTGACCGCGCGCGCGCCGACAAGCGTTTCATTGCCTATGAGGGCGACTCGGACCGCCAAAACCTTCTGCTGCTGCAACGCGGCAATCTGGACGCAGTGCTGGCGATACAGGAGGCGATGGACGCCAGGCTGCAAAACGGCGCCTATTCCAACCTGGCGGTGGCGCCGGCCATCCTGGCCAGCAAAGCCACTTATCTGGCCATCAACAAAACCTCGCCGCAACTGCCGCTGCTGCACCGCTTCAATCAGGCACTGGAGAAAATGCGTCAGGACGGCAGTTATCAACAGTTGGTGAAGCAGTTCTTCGCCGGCCACGCCTCCGCCAAACCCTAAGAACCTGTTCCCTTGATGCGAAACTTGGAACAAATTCTAGGCAGATCGCTCTCTCCCCCATGAGCAAAACGGTTTTTGTTATAGTCATCTACTTGTCCTACCGATGACTATGCCATGTCCCTTTTGCACCTGTCGCCGCAGCAAGCCCGCCATCTGCAACTGGCCGCCCAAGGCCTGCTGAACCCGCCGCGCCGCAAAGCCGGCAAGGCCGACGTGCTGGCCGCCATCCGCCGCATGGCGCTATTGCAGATCGACACCATCCACGTAGTGGCGCGCAGCCCCTATCTAGTGCTGCACAGCCGGCTGGGATCTTACGACCCCGTCTGGCTGGATGAATTGCTCGCCGAAGGCCGTTTATTTGAATACTGGGCGCACGAAGCCTGTTTCGTCCCCTCCGAGGACTACGGTCTGCTCCGTCACCGCATGCTCAAACCGGAGGCGATGGGCTGGAAGTTCTCTCTGCGCTGGCTGGAGCAACACCGCGCAGACATCGACGCGCTGGTCGAAGGCATCCGCGCCAACGGCCCGGCGCGTTCGGCGGACTTTGAACGCAAAGGCGGCAAGGGCAACGGCTGGTGGGACTGGAAACCGGAGAAACGCCACCTGGAAGTCCTGTTCACGCTGGGACGGCTGATGGTCAAGGAAAGGCGCAATTTTCAGCGCGTCTATGATCTGGCGGAACGGGTGAAACCCGGCTGGGATGACGCGCGCGATCTGCCCACGGAGGAACAGGCTCAATGGCGGATGCTGCGCAACAGCTGCCGCGCGCTGGGCGTGGTCAAGGCCGGCTGGGTAGCTGATTACTACCGCCTCAAGCGCGGCCGCTACGACGCCATGCTGCACCAGATGGCCGACGCCGGCGAACTGATTCCAGCCCGCATCGACGGCTGGCAACACGACGTCTTCGTCGACGCCGATCTGGCGGAAGCCGCCTCCGGCGAACTCAAAGCCAGCGCCACCGCCATTCTGTCGCCGTTCGACCCGCTGGTCTGGGACCGCAAGCGCGCCTCGGAACTGTTCGACTTCGACTACCGCATCGAATGCTATACCCCGGCGCCCAAACGCCAGTACGGCTATTTCGTGCTGCCCATTCTCAACCGCGGCAAACTGGTGGGCCGGCTGGACGCCAAGGCCCACCGCGCCCAGGGCGTATTCGAAGTCAAGGCGCTGTACCTGGAACCCGGCGTCCGCCACAGTGCCCGGCTCACAGCGGACCTTAAGGCCGCGCTGCAAAAACTGGCGGACTGGCACGGCGCGCCGCGGCTGCGCGTGGAGCGCGCGCCGGGAGCGCTGGCGGCCGCGCTGATGGCCTGACGCTCCTAGATGGCCGTCAGTTGCTTGCGATACTGGATATAGCCCAGGTTCTCCGCCAATTGGTCGTAGAGCCGTCTTGCGGTGGCGTTGGTCTCATGAGTCAGCCAATACACTCGCGAGCATTCCCGTTTGCTCGCCCACTGGTACACCCATTCGATCAACTGCCGCCCGGCGCCCAGGCCGCGGCAATCCTCAGCCACGAACAGATCCTGCAAATAACAATAATCGCCCAGAGTCCAACTGCTGGGGTGCAATACGATATGCACCAAGCCCACCGCCCGCTCGCCGTCCCAGGCCAGCCAGCCGCGCATCGCGTGATCCGGCAGCACATAACGCCGCCAGGTCCCGTTGATGGTGGCCTCGTCCATCGTCACTTGGTAAAAACGCTGATAACCGCGCCAAAGCGGCAGCCAGGCCTCGTAGTCTTCCGCCCGCAGCGGACGGATGGAAAGCGTATTGCTCATGCCGATCTCCAGTGGCGGCGCGAACGCGCCCAATACGCGCATTGTGGCTCAGCCAAGACGAAGTCATAAGAACCACTTGGCCTTGCAGCCAGGAGCCACCGACGGAACTTCGGCCTTCGCCGACGCTCAATACAGCATTTTCCCCAACGAGGACGTTTACATGCGCGCCACGCTTTTGATCGCCGTCGCTTCCGCCCTGGCTCTGGCCGCTTGCAGCGAGAAGCAAACCAACCAATTGCAGGAATCCGCCTCCAGCGCCATCGGCACGGTGCACAACTCGCTGCAGGACAGCAGCGCGCCGCTGGGCCAGCTCAAGGAACAAGCCAGCGCCGCCATCGGCGCGGCCAAACAAGCCGGCGCCGCGTTAAGCCCGGAACTGAAAGAACAAGTGGATAAGCTGAAAGAGCAGGCTTCCGCCGTGAAAGGCGCGTTGCAGGCCCAGGAGAAAAAGGCCGAACAGCCGCAATCCGAGCAAAAATAAGCCCAACCGCGTTGGCGGCATTTTTATGCCGCCGCGCGTTTTCTTTAGCGGATCTTTAGCCCCCTCTGACTAGGATGAGGTCGCACCCTAGCCAAAGGAGAAATCCGCCATGCTGACCCTGCCCGACCTCTGCGGCCCGCAAGACATCCTGCTCAATCAAACCCTGGCCGACAAGGCCGCCCTGCTGGAGCACGCCGCCTCCCAGCTGGCGCAGCGCCACGCGCTGCACCGCCCAACGCTGGCCGCGGCGCTGCATGAGCGCGAACAGGCCGGCAGCACCGCGCTTGGCCATGGCCTCGCGCTGCCGCACGCCCGCATAGAGGGCCTGACGGAAGCCCGCGCGCTAATGCTGCGACTGCAAACCCCCATCGCCTTCGACGCCCCCGACCAGCAGCCGGTGCATACAGCGCTGGTGCTTCTTTTGCCGCGGCAAAGCCGCGAAGCTCATCTGCATCTGCTGGCCAGCTGCGCGCGCATGTTCGCGGAGCGGCCGTTCCGCCAAGCGCTGGAACGCTGCCACAGCGCGCAGGCGCTCTATCACCTGCTGTGCGACTGGGCCGATCCGGAAGAGCTGAACGATCCGCACTTCCTGCTGGACAGCAACCGCTACTTCATGGACAGCGAAGCCAGCTTGCGGCCGGATTACACGGTGAAGCGCAAGATGGTGGCGCGTTTCTGATCACAGTTTGCTGATCGATACCCCGCCGTCGACGAACAAGGTGGTCCCAGTGACGAAGCTGGACGCGTCCGACGCCAGGAACAAGGCCGCGCGCGCAATCTCCTCCGGCGCGGCCATGCGCTTGAGCGCGTGCAGGCCGGCCACCGCCTCGCGCTGCTCCGGCGTCGCCGCCGCGGCGCGGCCCATCTCGGTGTCGGTGCCGCCCGGCAGCAAAGCGTTGACGCGCAATCCTCTGGCGCCGTATTCCGCCGCCAATGTGCGCGCCAGGCCCACCAGCCCCGCTTTGCTGGCCGCATACGCGGCCATACCGGGAAAGCCAATGGCGTGGCCAACGAAGGACGAGGTGAAAATCATCGAACCGCCGCCTTGCAGCAAGGCCGGCAACTGGTGCTTGGCGCACAAAAAGGCGCTGCTGAGATTACCGTCCAGCGTCGCGCGCCAGTCGTCCAGGGAAATCTGATCCAAGCTGCCCAACGCGCCCAGGCTGCCGGCGTTGTTGAAAGCGATGTCCAAGCCGCCGAATCTATCCAGCGCCAGCTCCACCGCCGCGCGCGCGCAATCCTCCGAGGTGAGATCCCCGGCCAAGGCCGCCGCCTGACCGCCGTCGGCGACGATTTCCGACACCAGCCTATCCAGCTTGGCCGCGCGCCGCGCCACCAACACCACGCGCGCGCCTTCTCGCGCAAACAGCTTGGCAGCCGCCATGCCGATGCCGGAACTGGCGCCGGTGACGATGGCGGTTTTATTGATCAATGCGTTCATTGGGTTTCCTCCTGAAAGTGAATGAGGCCCGCGCCGGTTTTCGGTGCGGTTACAGCTTCAGTTTCAGGCCGATCAACCCGATTGGCATTCCGATTCTTGCTGACTTGATGCGCGGTTTCGACGCGAAAACCGTTTATCATGACGCGATTCCATTTCCATTCGAATTTTCGTCATGAAATCATTCAAGGTTCAGTTAGTTTCCGCGCTACTAGCGCTGAGCGCCGCCGTTCACGCCGCCCCCGTCCTAGACGCGACGACGCGCACCGCCGTGGTTTCGGCTTTCGGTCCGGAGGAAACCCTGCTGCTGAGCCAGGCCTCGGACAAACGAGAATACCGGGTCAACGGCGTGCGCTTCGCCACCGCGCAGCTGGAAGGCCAACCGGTGCTGCTGTTCATGAGCGGGGTCAGCATGGGCAATGCGGCGATGAATACTCAACTGGCGCTGGATCGCTTCAATGTGAGCCGCATCGTGTTCAGCGGCATCGCCGGCGGCGTGGACGACCGGCTGCGCATCGGCGACGTGGCGGTGCCGCGGCGCTGGGGCAATTACGCGGAAGCGATCTACGCGCGCGAAACCGCGCCCGGACGCTACGCGCCGCCGCCCTACGCGGACCCGGCCGCGCGCGCCAACTACGGCATGATCCACCCGCGCGACGTCAAGCTGGCCACCGCCGACGGCGGCAGCGAAACCCGCTTCTGGTTCGAGGTGGACCCGGAACTGCTGCGGCTGGCCAAAGATTTGCCGGCCGACATCCTGCGCGGCTGCGACGCCGCCAAACGCTGCCTGTCCGCGCCGCCGCGCATCGTCGCCGGCGGCAACGGCCTGTCCGGCCCCATCTTCATGGATAACGCCGGCTACCGCGACTATCTGGCCAAGACTTACCAGGCCCAGGTGGTGGATATGGAAACCGCGGCGGTGGCACAAGTGGCGCACGCCAACCGCGTGCCCTTCATCGCCTTCCGCAGCCTGTCCGACCTGGCCGGCGGCAGCGAGCACGCCAATGAAATGGACACCTTCATGCAGATCGCCGCCGACAACGCCGCCAATACCGTGCGGGCGCTGCTGCGCGCGTTGAAGCACTAGCCAAGCTGCAACAACACCGCCAGTTCATCCACCTCCTCGCTCCAGTCCGCGTCGTCCGCCAGGGCCTGGCGCAGGAAATCCGCCTGCGCCGGCGTCCAGAACGGCGCATCGGCCAGCACGGCGTTGCGCGGCAAGGGATGGCTGGCGATGAAGGCGCGAATCGCGGCGGGATCGTCGGCCAGGCCCAACTGGCGGAACAGGCCGGACAGAGAGTGCTCGCTGGTGTCCATGACGCTTCTCCTGTGAAGGGATGTCTGATGATAGACCCGAATCAGCAGCGCCGCCTCCGTCCCTTGCGCCATCAAAAACGGCGGCCGCGGCCGCCGTTTGCTCATAAGCTCACACTCACACCTTGTCGTAGAGCTTGGAGCCGCCTTTCAGAAACTCCACCGACTTGGTCTGCATGCCCCGCGTCAAGGCGTCCTGATCGCTGATGCCCTGCTTGGCCGCGTATTCGCGCACGTCCTGAGTGATCTTCATGCTGCAGAAGTGCGGTCCGCACATGCTGCAGAAATGCGCGACCTTGGCGCTGTCCTTGGGCAGGGTTTCATCGTGGAAAGCCCGCGCCTTGTCCGGATCCAAGCCCAGATTGAACTGGTCTTCCCAGCGGAACTCAAACCGCGCCTTGGACAAGGCGTTGTCGCGAATCTGCGCGCCGGGATGCCCCTTGGCCAAGTCCGCCGCGTGCGCGGCCAGCTTGTAAGTGATGATGCCTTCCTTGACGTCGTTCTTGTCCGGCAGGCCCAAGTGCTCTTTCTGGGTGACGTAACACAGCATGGCGGTGCCGTACCAACCTATCTGCGCCGCGCCTATCGCCGAGGTGATGTGATCGTAACCGGGCGCGATGTCGGTGGTCAGCGGCCCCAGGGTGTAGAACGGCGCCTCGCGGCACCACTCCAGCTCCTTGTCCATGTTTTCCTTGATCAACTGCATAGGCACATGGCCGGGGCCTTCTATCATCACCTGCACATCGTGCCGCCAGGCGATCTGGGTCAGCTCGCCCAAGGTTTTCAACTCCGACAACTGCGCCTCGTCGTTGGCGTCCCAGACGCTGCCCGGCCGCAGGCCATCGCCCAGACTGAAGGCCACGTCGTAAGCCTTCATGATCTCGCAGATATCCTCAAAATGCGTGTAGAGGAAGTTTTCGCGATGGTGGGCCAAACACCATTTGGCCATGATGGAGCCGCCGCGCGACACAATGCCTGTCATGCGGCCGGCGGTCATCGGCACATAGCGCAGCAATACGCCGGCGTGGATGGTGAAGTAATCGACGCCCTGTTCCGCCTGTTCGATCAGAGTGTCTCGGAAGATTTCCCAGTTCAGGTCTTCAGCCTTGCCGCCCACTTTCTCCAGCGCCTGGTAGATGGGCACCGTGCCGATGGGCACCGGGGAATTGCGGATGATCCATTCGCGGGTTTCATGGATGTTCTTGCCAGTGGACAGGTCCATGATGGTATCCGCGCCCCAGCGGATGCCCCAGGTCATTTTATCCACTTCTTCGCTGATCGAAGACGTTACCGCGCTATTACCGATATTGCCGTTGATTTTGACCAGGAAATTGCGCCCTATGATCATGGGCTCGGATTCGGGGTGATTGATGTTGGCCGGCAAGATAGCGCGGCCGGCGGCGATCTCCGCGCGCACGAATTCCGGCGTGATCTCCTCCGGCAACGCCGCGCCGTAAGCCTGGCCCGGATGCTGACGCGTCATCAGTTCCGCCAACCGGCTGTTCTTGCCGCCGGCTTCGCGCAACGAATCCAGATATTCACGACGCCGCATATTTTCGCGAATGGCGACGAACTCCATTTCCGGCGTGATAATGCCGCGGCGCGCGTAATGCATCTGGCTGACATTGCGGCCCGGCAACGCCCGGCGCGGCTTACGCGTCAGATTGAAGCGCAGTTCGGCCAGTTTGAGGTCGGCCTCTCGGGCGCGGCCGTATTCGCTGGACAAGCCGGCAAGCTGCTCGCAATCGCCGCGCTCGGCGATCCAGCCGGCGCGCAGCGGCGCCAGACCGCTCTGGATATCGATGCGCGCGTCCGGGTCGGTATACGGACCGCTGGTGTCGTAGACGGTGATAGGCGGATTGGCTTCGCCGCCAAACTGGGTGGGCGTGTCGCTCTGGCTGATCTCGCGCATCGGCACAAGGATGTCAGGCCGGCTGCCAACGACATGGATCTTGCGGGAATTGGGCAAGGGCTGAATGGCGGCGGTATCCACCACCATGGAAGGCTTCTGTGTTGCGGGCGCGTTCATCGGGCGGTTCTCCTGGTCGATGAATGGCGCAAGGAGCGGGCCGCCGCCTGGGCGGGCTGCGGGCCAGTCCGACAAGGTCGGGCCGCAAGCAGCTTACGCTTCCCTACGCCGGTATTATCCGGGTCAGGTTCCAAGGGTGTTTCTCACCCGCGCAACAATCTTTAACGATTATCCTATCCTTTCAAGGATATGGATCATCTTGCCGACCGTCGCGCAGGACCCCTAGCGATGCTGTGAAGGTACGGCAAATGTGGGATAATCGCAAGTTATCGTCATGACACGCCGCCGCGTTTTTCTTGCGGCGACAAGCCCCTCCGGAGTGAGCTGATGGATTTTGAGAATGCCCGTTTCAACATGGTCGAGCAGCAGATTCGTCCGTGGGACGTACTTGACACGAACGTGCTGGACTTGCTGTTTCACGTGAAACGCGAACAGTTTGTCGCCGCGGACAAACGCAGCCTGGCCTTTGTCGACACCGAGCTGCCGCTGCCCAACGGCAGCTTCATGTTGCAGCCCAAAATGGAAGCGCGCCTGGTTCAAGACGCCGCCATCCAGCCCCGGGACAAAATCCTGGAAATCGGCACCGGCAGCGGCTATCTGACCGCCTTGCTGGCCAAGCTGGGCCAACACGTTTACAGCGTGGAAATCGACCCTGCCCAGCGTGAAACCGCAGCGGCCAACCTGAAGCAGGCCGGCATCTCCAATGTAACGCTGGTGGAAGGCGACGGCGTGCTGGGCCTGCCGCAACAAGCGCCGTTCGACGTGATCGTCGTCGGCGGTTCTCTGCCGGTGGTGCCGCAGGAACTGAAAGACCAGCTGGCCGTGGGCGGCCGCCTGATCATGGTGGTGGGCGATCTGCCGGTGATGACCTGCAAGCTGATCAAGCGCGAAACCGAATCCAGCTTCAGCGAAACCGGTTTGTTCGAAACCTGTATCGCCCGCCTGGCCAAGGCGGAAGCGGTGGAACCGGAACGCTTCGCGTTTTGATGGTCCAGGAAATCCGCGCCCGCGATCTGGCGGCTGCGCTGGCCGACACCGCCGCGGAGCCCCCGGTGCTGCTGGATGTGCGCGAAGCGTGGGAAGTGCAGCTGTGCATGATTCCCGGCTCGCTGCACATTCCGATGAACCTGATCCCGCTGCGCATGAGCGAACTGCCGGACGCGCCCATTGTGGTGATCTGCCACCATGGCGTGCGCAGCGCGCACGTGGCGCGCTTCCTGCTGGACGCCGGTTTCGAACAGGTGCTGAGCCTGGCCGGCGGCGTGGAAGCCTGGGCTGCGGAAGTGGACCCGCAAATGGCGCGCTACTGACACGCCCGCCATCAGCGCGCATCGCCAGCCGTTCCCGAGGGAACGGCTTTTTCATGGAACGAAACCGGTTTGCCGGATTCCAATTCCCCTCACGATAGCAAGAGCCGTAATTTTCTATGCAAGCATTGTCTTACCTGTCTCCCGCCCTGGCCCGCGTTCATCCGGCTTGGGAACAAGTGCTGTCAACACCGGACATTCAACAGCAACTGGCCGGCATCGACAGGGAACTACAGGCTCAGCAAGCGCAGGGCAAAGTCCTCTTCCCGCCTGCGCCGTTGACCTTCAACGCGCTGACCTTCACCGCGCCGGCCGATGTCCGCGTGGTGATACTGGGGCAAGATCCCTACCATGGCGACGGCGAGGCCATGGGCCTGTCGTTTTCCGTGCCGCCAGGCGTGCGGGTGCCGCCCAGCTTGCGCAATCTGTACAAGGAACTGGCGGCGGATCTGGGCTGCGGCGTGCCCAATAGCGGCGACCTGACCCACTGGGCGCAGCAAGGCGTGCTGCTACTCAACAGCGTGCTCACCGTAGAGCGGGACAAGGCCGGCAGCCACGCCAAACTGGGCTGGCAAATGGTCAGCGACGCGCTGATAGACGCCGTCAACGCGCAAAGCGCCGGCTGCGTGTTCCTGCTATGGGGCAATTGGGCCAAAACCAAGGCCGAGCGCATCGACGCCAGCCGCCACCTGGTGCTGGACGCTGCTCATCCATCGCCGCTGTCCGCCAGCCGCGGCTTCCACGGTTGCCGCCATTTTTCGCAAGTCAACGCCTGGTTGCTGTCGCGCGGCCGAGGCGCCATCGAATGGGGCGTCCCGACACCGCAGAACAACTTGTTCTGACCCAGGACACGGGCAGACACATCACCGTTCCTGCCCGTTTGACTCTTTTCCGCCGCGCCGCCATGCCCTAAGCTAGGGCTCCCGCCTCTATCCCGTGTTAGCGCCGTGGAAATTCTCGTCCTGCTGTGCCTGATTCTGCTCAATGGCCTGTTCGCCATGGCGGAAATCGCCATCGTCTCCTCCCGCAAGGTCCGCCTGCTGCAACGCGCGGATGATGGCCAACGCGGCGCGCAAGCCGCGCTGAAACTAGCCAACGACCCCAGCCGCTTCCTGTCCACGGTGCAGATAGGCATCACTTCGATCAGCATTCTGTCCGGGGTCTACGGCGAGGCGGCGCTGTCCGAACAGCTGCGCCGGACGATGCAGGACTATCCCCTGCTGGAACCTTACAGCAAGCCCCTGTCGGTGGCGCTGATGGTTTTCATCATCACGCTGCTGTCGCTGATCTTCGGCGAACTGGTGCCCAAGCGGCTGGCCTTGCTAAACCCCGAGGCGGTGGCCACCACGCTGGCAAGGCCCATGCTGCTGCTGTCGCGGCTCAGCGCGCCGCTGGTCCAGGCCCTGAGCCGCTGCACAGACGGTCTGCTGCGCCTGATGGGCGCCAAAAAGAGCAGTGACCCGTCCATCACCGAGGAAGAAATCCGAGTGCTGATGGAACAAGGCGCGGACGAAGGAGTGTTCGACCGCGCCGAACAGGAGCTGGTGACCAATATCTTCCGTCTGGACAACCGCAAGGTGGCGGCGGTCATGACGCCGCGCAAAGACATCGTGGCGCTGGATCTGGACGATGCGCCCGAACTGAACCACCGCCTGCTGCAAAACCACCACTTCAACCATTTCCCGGTGTGTCGCGGCAGCGTAGAGCAAATCGTCGGCGTGCTGCACGCCAAACGCGTGCTGGACCGCATGTTGACCGGGCAGCAGCCCGATGTTGCCGCCGAACTGTCCCAGCCGCTGTACGTGCCGGCCAAGATCACCTTGATGCAGCTGCTGGAGCAGTTCAAGCAAACCCGTCATCACATGGCGCTGGTGGTGGACGAATACGGCGAACTGGAAGGCCTGGTGACAATGAACGACGTGCTTGAAGCCATCGTCGGCGACATGCCGGCGATCAGCGCGGAAAACGACGACATCGCCCAACGCGAGGACGGCAGCTGGCTGATAGACGGCATGCTGTCGCTGGACCGCTTCAAGGAGTTTTTCGACATCGACGAAGCGCTGCCGGGCGAAGCCGGCGGCAATATCCACACCCTGGGCGGCATGATGATGTTCCAGTTGGGCCGGGTGCCCAGCGTCACCGACCGTTTAGACTGGAACGGCTTCGGTTTCGAAGTGGTGGATATGGACAAGACCCGGGTCGACAAGATCCTGGTGACCCGTCTGCCAGCGCCGCCGACGGCGCTGCCGGCCGACGACGGCATTTAGAGCCGCTAAGAGCCTGTTCAAAGTCTCGCGAGCAAGGACGAGACAAGGCGAAAACCAGCGAAAAAGCGGAATGGTCGAGCGGCACATGAGCATTTTGAGCTTGTACTCACCGTGCAACGCTTCACAAAGCGCAGCAGACTTTGAACAGCTTCTTAGCGGGTCGTAAGCGCTCGTCCACACACCGTGCTGCGACGGCTGCCGCCGGCGCGGCGTTCCCAATCGTCGAAACTGGCTAGCTCGGCGAAACCCGCCTTGCGCATCATGCCGCCGGACGCGGCGTTTTCCTCATGCCTGTCCGCCGCCACCCAGCGCGCGCCTCTCTCGGCCAAATCGTCGCAAGCCTGTTGCAGCAACAGGCTGCCCAGACCCTGTCCGGCCTGATCTCGCCGCACCACCGCCTCCATGATGTAGCCGGCGGCTTCCGCCGCGACCCCGTTCGGACGATATTGCGGAAAACGGTCCTGCATCCGATACAAAATGGCCGCGCCCAGCAGGCCGTCGCGCTCGAACAGCGCCGCCCAGGCTTCCCCGGCCGCTACCTGACGCAAACTCTCCTCCACGCCGTCCGCCGGCAGCCAGTTCCACGGATTGGGCCCATGTTCCATGATCAGTTGCCGCAGCGCGTCCACATCCCCCGCGGCGGCCAAGCGATATTGCCAACTCATGCGCATCCTTTCTCAAAACGCAGCGTGGCCTGGCCCGCGTCTACTTCCAGTTCGGCCCAGGCGCCGTTCATCAACGTCCATTGCGGCGGCACGTGGCCGATATCGGCATCCACGATCACCGGGTATGGCAGTCCATCCAAAGCGGCTTCCAGAGCCCCGCTATAGCTCAAGGCCTTGGCGTCGGCGGCGTCCGGTCCGCTGCTGCGGCCCAACACCAGCCCGCTCAAGCCGTCCAGCGCGCCGGACAGCCTCAGGCCCAGCAAGGCGCGCATCAACTCGCAAGGCCTCAACTCGCAGTTTTCCAGGTAAAGCAGCGCGGGTTCCCGTTTAAACGCGCGCAAATCAAAGTAAGGGCTGCCCTGCAGCCGGCTCAGCGTATCCAGGCAGCCGCCGATCAGCCTGCCGGCGATGCGGGCCTTTTGCGCGCCCAACACGCGCAGCGTGGACGGATAACGCTCTCCGGGAGCGTCCCAACGCCAAAACGCCTTGTAATGGCCTTGCTGCGGCGGCAAACCGTGGTGCAAGGCATGCAAGAGCGCCGAATTCTCCTCCGCCCGCTGCGGATTGCCTAGATCGAACAGATTCGGCCCGTGCAGCGTCGCCCACCCCGCCAGCAGAGTCAGCGGCGTCAGCAAGGTGGAAATATCGGAAAACCCGGCCACCCATTTGGGCGGCAGCCGCGCCAAGGCGGCAAAATCGATGCCGGGCAGCAGTTCCATCGCCCGTTCGCCGCCCCAGGGCGGCAGGATGGCGCGAATGTCCGGATCAAAAAGAAAGCGTTTCAGCTCAGCCAGCCGTTCAACAGCTGGCGCGCTGGCGTCTTGGGACTCGCCGCGCAGACAAGCGCCTTCCTCCACCTGCCAGCCCTGATCTCGCAGGCACTGCAAAGCGCGATCCAACTGTCCGTGCAAGACAGGGGGCACGCCGGAGGAAAAGGCGGTGACGGCGATGCGATCCCCCGGCTGCAACGGCGCGGGAAAAACCATCATGGAAAGCGTCTCCTGTGGATAAGCATCATGGGCAGTCAATCATTGTCCATCCCTCAGATCCAGGGCGAAGCTGCGGCTGGTTTTCAATTGCTGATAGCCGAGATGACGATAGAAGGCGTGGGCAGCTTCCCGGTGTACACCGGAACGCAGTCGAATACGTGGATAACCCAATTGCCGCGCCCAGGCTTCGCAAGCGCGCAACAATTGCTTGCCAAGGCCTCGTCCTTGGTGAGCCGGCGATACCACTAGTCCGCCGATTTCGATCGCCGGAGGCGCTTCCAGCAGGCGAACGCCATGGCCATGGATCCAACCGACCACGGCTCCCTCCCACAACGCCACCCAAACCTGGTTGTCCGGCAGTGCTGCCAGCCGTACGAAGCGCTCGCCGATTTCCGTCTCCGTCGCCTCGTAGCCCAGATCCAGGCATAGCCGCGCCACCGCGAGCGCATCCTCTGCCCGCATTGTTCTGATCTCCGCCATCTATCTTCGTCCAGTTGCTCAAGGAAATGACATTGTCAGCACAAGGCGAGACTGCCGGCAAGCCGGCTATTTGCTTTTCAACCGTCGTAGTTCGATCAATTTGGCGTATTTGATGTAGCTGTTGAAGCAGCCGATGCTGATGTGGACCAAACCGGGCACGCCATCGAGAAAACCACGGCGGAAAAAGTAGAACTTGATGAAGCGCAGCAAGGGGCTGAGGATAAGTTTCGCGATACCCACACGTTTTCCCCGTTGAAAAAGCCGTTCAGCCTGCAAACTGGTGTAGCGGTTCTGCTTGTTCAGATATAGCGCGATGTCTTCGCCGGACTCGTGCATCAGTTCGTGCCGCAGCTTATGCACAGGGCCGTTGGAGATCACGTACTCATGCACCAGATCATCCGACCAGCGCGCATGTCCGCGATGGAACAAGCGTAAAGACCAGTCCGGATAACCTTCGCCGTGTTTCAGAAAACGGCCCATGAAACGGTTGCAACGCGGAAACTGAAAGGCCTTGGCCTGTGGATTGTCCAGCATGACTTTGATTTCATTGATCAAATCAGGGGAAAGCCACTCGTCGGCATCCAGACACAACACCCAGTCGTGGCTGGCGGCTTCTACCGCCAATTGCTTCTGAGGACCGAATCCCAGCCAGTCTTGGTGGATAACTTTTGCCTTATAGGCGGAAGCTATCGCCAATGTCCTGTCCGTGCTGCCTGAATCCACAAGCACGATTTCATCGGCGAAGCCCACGCTGTCCAAACATTTTTCCAACGAAGTTTCCGCATTCTTGGTGATTAGCACCACGCTTATTCGCGCACGCATCTTGTTATATGTTTTCCCATATGTAATTTGAAGAAACTGGTAGAAGTCGTCTCTTTGCTGTGGATAACTATGTTTTTCACATTGTTTTCATGGTGTTGGATTAGCTGGAATCTTGTTGTTCATCCATCTTTTTGCAGACTGAAGACTTGTGGATAAATCTGACTGTTCCTTGAAGTTACCACTTGTCCACAGGCCCGATCCCATTTGTTCCCACTTGCTTGTGCATGGCGTAAATTTGTCTGCGAACCTTCTTACGCCACCGATAACTCTTTAACGCAATTTTATATTGATGAAACTGATATAGTTGGCCATTGCTGTGGATAAGCGACAAAAACTTCAAAGGGTTCAGTTACTTGTCCTGTTGATGGGCTTTGGATAGTTTGGGTGCGCTGCGGCATCGCAAATTGTGGATAAATCCGAACCTAGTTGTCCACAGCTGTTTATCCACAATTGAACTGCAGGGATTTTACTTGGTTAACCACAGGCATGCTCGGGTACAATGCGCGCCATGATGAATGTGCTGATTGTGCGCACCTCGTCGATGGGCGACCTTATCCACACTTGGCCCGCCATTTCCGAGCTGAAAGCGCATTACCCCAATTTCCGCATCAGTTGGCTGGCCGAAGAGGCTTTCGCCGACATTGCCCGTTTGCATCCGGCGGTGGACAGGGTGATTGCCTTGAATTGGCGGCGCTGGAGCAAGCGCTGGTGGCTGCCGTCCACCTGGCGAGAGATCCGGGCCTTGCGGCGGCAACTGCGCGACACGCCTTGGGAATTGGTGGTGGACAGCCAGGGCTTGTTGAAAAGCGCCTTGCCGGCCAGTTGGGCCAAGGCGCCGCTGACCGGCTACGGATGGGGCAGCGCGAGGGAATCGTTGGCCAGCTGTTTTTACGATAAGCGTCACAAGGTGGACTGGAGCTTGTCGGCGATAGAACGCAACCGTCTGTTGTTCGCGCGGGTATTTGGTTATCAGCCCCAGGGCGCGCCCCGTTTTGGCGTGCCGGCCGGCGAGCGGCCAGGCTGGGTGCTGTCCGGCCGTTACGCGGTATTGCTGCACGCCACCAGCAAAACGTCCAAAGAGTGGCCGGAAGGCCATTGGGTGGAACTGGGCAAACGCTTGTCCATGCAGCATGATCTGGTGATGGTGCTGCCCTGGGGCAATGATCGCGAGCGCCAGCGCGCCGAAAGGCTGGCCGCGCAGATGCCGGCCGTGGTGGTGGCGCCCAAGATGAATCTGATCGAGGCCGCCGGCCTGCTTGGCCACGCCAACGCGGTGGTGGGCGTGGATACCGGGCTGACTCACCTGGCCAACGCGCTGAACGTGCCCCTGGCGGCGATTTACACGGATACGGATCCGGCCGCCACGGGCGTGGTGGAAACGCCGTGGGCCACCAATTTGGGCGGAATCGGGCTGTGCCCGTCTGTGGACGAGGCGCTGCAAGCCTTGTTCACGCGCAAGGACTGGACATGAATTGGCAACGCAGACTGTATTCCTGGGCCTGGCTGCTGGCCACCCCGCTGGTGCGGCACTACCTGAAGAAGCGGGCGCGCAAGGCGCCGGCCTATCTGGAGCATTGGGACGAGCGTTTCGGCAGTCAATTGCAGCCGCGCGCGCAGGGAGCGATTTGGATACACGCGGTATCGGTGGGCGAAACCCGGGCCGCGCAGCCCTTGGTGGCGGCGTTGCGCGAAGTCTGGCCGGACGCGCCCTTGCTGATGACGCAGATGACCCCCACCGGGCGCGCCACCGCCTTGCAGCTGTATCCCGATGCCGAAGTGCGCTATCTGCCCTACGATTATCCCCAAGCCGCGCAGGCTTTCCTCGCCGCCTATCAGCCGCGCTTGGGCGTGTTGATGGAGACCGAGCTGTGGCCCAATCTGATTCATACCGCCGCCGAGCAGAAGGTGCCCTTGTTTCTGGCCAATGCGCGCTTGTCTGAAAAATCCCTGAACGGTTATCTCAAAATCAGCGGGCTGATTTCACCCGCGGTGGCGGCGTTGAGCGCTGTTGCCGCGCAAACGCCGGAAGATGGCGAACGTTTGCGGCAATTGGGCGCAAGCGAAGTCGAAGTCTGCGGCAACACCAAGTACGATATTCAGCCGGCGCCGGCGCAGCTGACGCTGGCCGGCGAGTTCAAATCCAGGATAGGCCGCCGCCGGGTTATGGTCTGCGCCAGCACCCGCGACGGTGAGGAAGCCTTGATTCTTGATGCGTGGCGGGCGGCGGCTCAAGCGTTGGGCGACGCGCTGCTGGTGTTGGTGCCTCGTCATCCGGAGCGGTTCGACGATGTGGCCGCGCTGGCCGAGAGCCGCGGCCTGAAAGTACAGCGCCGCAGCGACGATGCCGCGGTGGACCCCGCCACCCAGGTATGGCTGGGCGACAGCATGGGCGAAGCGTTCGCCTACTTCGCTTGCGGCGATCTGGCCTTTGTCGGCGGCAGTTTGCTGCCGTTGGGCTGTCATAATCTGATCGAGCCGGCCAGCGTGGGCGTGCCGGTGTTGTTTGGCCCGTCCATTTTCAATTTCAAACAGGCGGCGGCGCTGGCGCTGGCCGCCGGCGCCGCGCGCCAGGTGGCCAACGCTACGGAGTTGATCGGCGCTGTGGTGGAGCTGTTGGGCGACGAAGGTCGCCGCCAGTCGATGCGCGAATCGGCCTTGGCCTTCAGCGGCGCCCATAGCGGGGCCAGCCAGCGCATGAGCGCTCTGTTTCGCCGCAAGTTGCAGGCCTGAACCGCAAGGGCGAGAGCTCAGCGTCCTCGCGTGCGAAAAAATTAATGATTCGCCGGCTGATCTGCGCCGCGCCTTCTTCTACTCTTCAAACAAGAGCCGCGTCGCCGACGCGGCTCTCCCGAGGCCGCCGGCCCGGGACGGACGTGCAAAACCCAGTCATGCCCCAGGCCGGTCCACGCCGTCGGAAAACTTCCGAGCGGACTGATCGAACATGACTGGCGCAACGCGCCGCCGCATCGACTCCGCTGTCTAACAAGACAAGGAGCTACCATGTTAGCCAATTACAGCGTGTTGCCCACGATGAGCCTGCCGTCCACCACCGACCTGGTGCGTTTGGATCAGCGCCCGCACCCGCCCGTCACCCTGAACAGCTCGGCCCTGGAGGTCATGACCGATTTGCGATTGATCAATCCGGTGGGTATTCATCAGGGCGCCAGCTTGCGCGAAGCGCACGACCGGATGATCAGCCACGGCATACGGCTGTTGTTCGTCCATGATGGCGACGGACAATTCACCGGCCTGATCACGGCCACCGATTTGCTGGGAGAGCGGCCTATCCAATGCATGAAGGAACACGGCAAACATTATGTTGATATCAGCGTTGGCGACGTGATGACGCCGCGTAAGCAACTAGAAGCCTTGAACCTGATTGATATCGAGCACGCCAGCGTGGGCCACATGGTGGCGACGATGAAGCAGATGGGGCGTCAGCACGCGCTGGTGGTGGAGCTTAATCCGAGCAGCGGCCATCACGAGTTGTGCGGGCTATTCTCCACCTCCCATATGGCGAGGCTGTTGGGCATGCCGCTCTCCTTCATCCGCGTGCCGCAAGCTCTGTCGGAAATTCAATATTCCCTGCTGCACGCGATATGAGGGGCGCTGCGCGCAAGTCGGCAAGAATCGGGTCGCCGCGGCGGCCCGATCTGCTTATGCTGGCGCTGTGATCGAATGGAGAACAGACCATGAACGGTGAAATTCTCGAAGAAGACCGCGACTACGGCCGCATTCGCGACGCCATCCGCTACTTGGTGGCGAACGCGGAGCGCCAGCCGGAACTGGCCGAGCTGGCCGGCGCGCTGCATCTGTCGGAATCGAGGCTGCAGCGGCTGTTCACTCGTTGGGCCGGGGTCAGTCCCAAGCGTTTTTTGCAGCATCTGACTTGTGAGGCGGCCAAGGCGAGGCTGAGTGGACAGGCCTTGTTGCCGTTGTCGCATGAACTGGGCCTGTCCGGCGGCGGACGCCTGCACGATCTGTTCGTGACGCTGGAGGCGATGACGCCGGGCGAATACCGCAACGGCGGGGCCGGGCTGGAAATCGAATGGAGCGTGGAGGCCAGCCGTTTTGGTTCGGTGCTGGTGGCGCGGACCGCGCGCGGCGTGTGCGCGGCGCAATTCGTGGCGGATGAGATGGAGGCCGTGGCCTGGTTGAGCCGGCGCTGGCCCAAGGCCGCGCTGCGCCACGTTCCGGGCGGCGGCGCGGCGGTGGCCGCCGCCATGTTCGAACCGCTGCGCGCGGAAGGCCAGGCGCCGTTGGCGCTGCGGGTGCAGGGCAGCAATTTCCAGATTCAGGTCTGGCGCGCGCTGCTGTCGATTCCCTACGGCGGTTTCGCCAGCTACGGTCAGATTGCCGCCACGGTGGGACGGCCGCGGGCGGCGCGGGCGGTGGGCAGCGCGGTGGGCGCCAATCCGGTGGCCTGGTTGATTCCCTGCCACCGGGTGATTCGCGCCGAGGGCGCTTTGGGCGAATACCGCTGGGGGGCGGAGCGCAAAGTGGAACTGATAGGCTGGGAGGGCGCGGTGATGGCCGGCTTGCAGCCGGCTTGATGCGGCTTCGCCGTTATCCCGTCCGTTGGCTGAGCTGTAGAAAGAACAAGCGCGCCAATTGATCCAGAGCGGAGTCCCCCAGGCTCTCCGGCCGCCGGTACAAGGCCATCGGCACCGCGGGCAGCGGCGGCAGCGAGTCTCGCGGCAGTGGGGCGACGCCGGGCAGTTCGTCGTCCGACAGCAAGGCGCCGACGCCCAGGCCGGCTTGCAAGGCGGCCTGCACCGCCAGCAGGCTGGAGCTTTCCAGGACCACGCGGTAGGGGCGGCCGGCCGTTTCAAGCACTTGCAGCATGGCGTCGCGCCAACTGCAGGGCGCGGCGAACAGAATCAACGGCAGGGGATCTGCGGCCGGCATCTTGCCGTCCTGAGCCAACCAGGGCAACGGGCATTCCACCACCCAGCTGGGCGTGGCGTCCAGCTGCGTCACCCGCGGGCTGGCGATCAGCAAATCCAGCTCTTCGCGCTGGAAGGCCGCGCTCAATTCCCGCCCCGGCGCCACTCGGATGTCCAGTTGCAGCTGCGGCCGAGCCGCGGCGAAGTCCGCCAATACCTGCGGCAGATTGCGGCTGACCAGATCCTCGATCAAACCGATGCGGCAGCGGCTGGCCGGCGCGACCGGCGTGGAGGGACGCATTTGTTCAGTCAGGCTGACGATGCGTTCGGCGTAGGGCAGCAATTGCTGCCCCGCCGCGGTGAGGCTGACGCCGCGCGGCGAACGCTGCAGCAGGGTTTGGCCGCAGTGCTGTTCCAGTTTGCGCAATTGCAGGCTCAAAGCCGGTTGAGTGCGTCCCAAGTCCGTTGCCGCGCGATTGATGCTGCCGCGGCGGGCCACGGCGATCAGCGCGCGCAGCAAGCCGGTGTCCAAGTCTCTAGTCATGATTTTTTCTTATAACAATGCCTTGAATTTTCAGTCTACCTATAACTGGCGGGAAGGTTTAGCCTGTAGGCGAATATTTCTGATGAGGCGCGCAAATATGTTTATCGCGGCGTTACTGCTGGCGGTCGCCGGCTCCGTCGTCTATCACTTGTCGATCAAGCAGGTGCCGGAAGCGGCGAATCCCTTCTTTTCATTGGCGGTTAGTTATGGCGTGGCCATGTTGGTGTGCGTGCTGGGAATGTGGTGGTTGCCTGGAGGCGGCCAGCGCGGATTGGCCGCGCTGAATTGGAGCAGCCTGGGGGTGGCGGCGGGCATTGTCGGCATCGAGCTGGGCTTTTTGCTGGCTTATCGCGCCGGCTGGCATGTCGGCTACGCGGCGCTCAGTTCCAATGTGCTCACCGCGCTGGTGTTGCTGCCGCTAGGCTATCTGCTGTTTCGCGAGCAACCGTCTCTGGGCAAGCTCGGCGGCATGGCCTTGAGCATGGCCGGCTTGTGGATGATGCTGCGTTTCCGTTGAGCGCCGCCCGGCGGGCGGCGCTTGGAACGTGTTTACGATCTAGCGAGCAAGAGCGAGACACGGCGAAAACAGCTGAGAAAGCGGAATGGTCACGTGGCACATGAGCATTTCGAAGGTGTACTCACCGTGCCACGTTTCACGATGCGCAGCTGATCGTAAACAGGTTCTTAAACCGATTCTCAACCGGCGTTCAACGGCAGGTAAACGGCCAGCTTGAAGCCGTCGGACTGATCGCAGAACTCCAGCCGGCCTCTATGCTGTTTGACCACGCGGCTGACGATGGCCAAGCCAAGGCCGCTGCCGCCGTCTGTGCCGCGATGTTCGGCCAGCCGTTCAAACGGAGCCAGCGCGATTTCGCGCAGCTCGGCCGGGATGCCCTTGCCGTGGTCCAGCACGCTGAGCACGGCGAAGCCGTCGACTTGCTCGACGCAGACTTCCACCGGCGGCGCGCCGTAGCGGCGAGCGTTTTCCAGCAAATTGGACAAGAGCCGCTCCAGCGCCAGTCCGTCGCCCTGCAACTCCGGCTCGGCTCGCCGCTCCAGGCGCGCGTCCATGCCTTCGCGGGCGAAGCGGGACACCACGCTGGCGGCGAGGTCGGCCAATGCCACCGGCTCCAGCCGGGTGGTTTCCTCGGCGCGGGCGAAGTCGATGAATTGGCGCACGATCTGCGACAGCTCGTCGATGTCGGCCAACATATCGTGCTGGTCCGGGCTGTCCTGCTGCAGCTCCAGCGTCAGCTTGAGCCGGGTTAGCGGTGTGCGCAGATCATGAGACAGGCCGGCCAGCATCAACCTGCGCTCGCGCGCGGCGCTGTCCAGCGCCTGCGCCATCAGGTTGAAATTGTGGGCCAGCACTTTCACCTCGCGCGGGCCGTCCTCCGGCACCGCCGCCGGCATGTTGCCGGCGGCCAGTTCTCGGCTGGCCAGCACCACGCGGCTGATTGGCCGCGCCACGCGCCAGGCGACGGCGAAGGCCAGCAAGCTGGCGACGATGGACGCCAACAGCGCCGCCTGGATGATGGTGTTGATCGAGCGGTCGCTGTAGCGGCCGAAGGGCAGCACCAGCCAGTAAGCCTGGTCCAGCACGTGCACATTGACCCACAGTTCGCGACGGTCGTCGATCTGGGCGTAGCGTACCTCGATCGCTTCGTTGAGGCCGTGCGACAGCCGCTGCGCCAGGGTTTCGCCCAAGCGCGGCACGTAGTCGGTGAAGTTGACGCCTTGATCGGCGTTGATCGGCAGCAACCGCGGCAGGCCGGGCCGGTTGTAGCCGGCCAGGAATTCGGCGCGCTCGGTGTTGGTCATCGCCTCCATCGTGCCTTCCAGGAAGGCCAGAGTGTCCACCGTTTGCGAATACAGCTGCTTGTCCAAGAGCTTGTGGCGCTCGCCGGCGGCCATCCACAGGGTGACGAACTGAGTGGTCAGCACCACCAGCACCACCAGCACGGCCAGCCGGAAAAACAGCGAGCCGGTCAGCTTGCGCACGGCTTACTCCCGCGGCGTGCCGTCCGGCACGAACACATAGCCGTAGCCCCAGACCGTCTGGATGAAGCGCAACTGGCTGTCGCCGCTTTCCAGCGCCTTGCGCAGCCGGGAGATGTGCACGTCTATGCTGCGGTCCAACGATTCTCCGTTGCCCTTGCCCAGAGCCATTTCCATCAGTTGCTCTCGGGTCAGCGGCCGGCGCGGGTGGCTGACCAGTACCGACAACACCGCGAATTCCGCGCTGGTCAGCGTGACCGGCTGGCCGGCCTTGCGCAATTCGCGCTGGCCTAGGTTGAGCACGAATTCGCCGAAGCTCACTTCCTCGTCGGCGTCGTGGCGCGCGCCCAGCGCCGGCGTGGCGTGATGACGGCGCAGCACCGATTGGATGCGGGCGGTGAGTTCGCGGGGATTGAACGGTTTGGGCAGGTAGTCGTCGGCGCCCATCTCCAGGCCGAGGATGCGGTCGATGTCCTCGCCGCGCGCGGTGAGCATGATGACCGGAATGGTTTCGCCCTGGGCGCGCAGCCGGCGCACCACCGCCAAGCCGTCTTCGCCCGGCATCATCACGTCCAGCACCATCAGGTCCGGGCGATTGCGCGCCAATTTGCGGTCCAGGTCTTTGGAGTCCGGCAGGGCCTCCACCGCGTAGCCCTGTTGGCTCAGATAGCGGGTAAGCAGCTCGCGCAGCTTGGCGTCGTCGTCGACGACCAGTATCTTATTGTGTTCCATGCGATTTTTCCTCGGAGCGGTGTGTCAGCTTAGCGGCTGGCCCCGGGCTGCGGCAGCGCGCCTGATGAAGATATGTTAAGCCCGTTCTCGCGATCACACACCTTAACAAATCAGAGATTGTCGCTCATGTCTCCCTCATGCCGCGAGTCTAGGCTCCGTAATGAAGTGTTCCGGCGCCTTGGGCGGTTCTCGATGCCTTTGGCATCCGCGGCGCATGGTGTATGCTGTCCGCCCTCGCCGGACTTGGGTCCGGAGTCCCTTTTCCAGCATGTTCGACAGGATAAAACAGGTTTCATGATGCGGTTGCCGATTCTTCTCATATTTGCCTTGCTGCAAGCGCTTGCCGGCGCGCCGGCCCTGGCGCGAGGGAAGGAACGCGGCCCCATGCCGCCGGATATGGAACCGGCGCAGGGCCGCCGCTGCCAGGCGCAGCCCGATCCGGACTGCAAGGAATTGCGTCGTCTGCGCAATTTGCGCCTGCGCGAGGCCGTGCAGGACGGCGATTTGCCGAAGGAGCAGATGCACCGGCCGCCGCCCCCGTACTGGCGGATGAGCCCGGACGGTGCCGCGCCGCCGCCGCCGCCTGATCGCATCAAGCCTCATTTCTGGCGAGACCGCCGCAAACATGGTTCGGAATGAGCCTTCTCAGCGTCAAGCCCGGCTGGCGAAGCGGGATTTCTATTGATAAGCTTTGAATAGAGTACGCCAGCCTTTTCATTCCAATTCAAATTCTCATTGCCGGAACGTTTTGCGAAGCAAACCGATTTCGCGGGCATGAGCCTGGCTGGCCATCCGCCGCGCCGATAGCGCGCAGCGTCGTTTTCGCCCAATAGAATTTGTTCATGATCCCGCGAGTCGGGGGCTGCGGCGTGCGGACACGGCGTATCGGTGCTTCAACGCCGTATCGCTGGAACGCAGCAAACATTGAACAGCTTCATAGGCGGGCGCGGAGATAACCGGTCATGCGCAAGGGGCATGCCTTGAAAAACAATAGGGGATACGGCGCGTTGCGGCGCGCCTGGGGACTGGGGCTAGCTTTGTGCTGGCTGGCGGAAGCGGCGGCGGCGCAGTGGGATTGCAGCCGCGCTACCGCGCCGCAGCGTTGCGAGCTGTACCGCCAGGGGGCCATGGCCTGCAATGATTTGCCGGTCAACGGCCGGCACGCCTGCATGCAGTTTTACACTCCGGCCTTGAGTTGCCTGCGAGAGCGCGACGCCAAGCGTTGCGAAGCCTTGCGGGCGGCGCACAGTTCTTGCGACGGGTTGGAAGGCAAGGCGCGACGCGTCTGCGTCAATGAGCGGCTGCCGCCGCCGGATTGCGCGCGCTCCGCCAATCCCGCGCGTTGCCGAGCCCGCGCTGAAGCCGAACTCAAATGCGCGGACCGCGAGATCGCTCAGCGGCTTTGCGTGCGTCAGGCTTTGCAGCCGGACTAAGAAACTGTTGCGCGTCGTGAGACGCCCCACGGTGAGTACGGCTTCGAAATGCTCAGGTACCCTATGTACACTCCGCTGTCTCAGCCGTTTTCGCCTTGTCTCGCCCTTGCTCGCGAGACTTTGAACCGGTTCTTAAGTAAACCCCTGATCCCCACAGGTACTGCCTGCGCCGGCGCGCCTTGGCTCGGGTTCTTTGCGAGCTCTTGTTAGCGCTGTCATTTAGCCGTGGTCGGATCAAACCACAGGCTGCGGTCGGCGAAAGGCGTGCTGGGCGGCAGGAACGGGTTGTCGATGCGGATCAGCCGCCGATGCTTCAGATCCAGCCGCTGGATCAGGCCGGCATGGTATTTCTGGAATAGCCGCTGGTACTCGCCGTTGCGCAGTATTTGTCTCATGCCCTGATCCACGCGTTGCGCCAGCCGTTGCCCTTCCGCGTCGCGGCCAAACCAAAAATACGTGGGCAGTGGGTAGTACAGCAATAAAGACCGCTCCAGCGCCATGTGCTGATATTGCGGCTGGTACACGCGGATTTCCTCCTCCACCTCCGCCACGCCGCGCGAAAACGCGTCGCCCAGGCCGCGCTCCAACATGCGGAACAGGCCGTCGTAATTGGGGTCGGTCACCACGGTCAGCCCGGCCTGTTTCAGGATGGCGTTGTCGCCCCAGCCATCGCCTTGGATGATGCTGAAGCGGCGCAAGTCCGCCAAGCTGGCCACCGTGTTGAAATCCGCTTGCCGCGTGTCCCGGATCAACAGTACGCGATAGCCGAGCAAGCCGCGGTCTATCGGAATCCGCACCGGAAAATAGCGACGTTCGTAGTCGCGGTTGGTTTCGCGGATCACCACATTGAGCCGGCCGCGGGGATGACTCAGTTCCTGCAATTGACGCGCTTCGTTCATGCGCGGCGCGAAGCGCAGACTGTAATCCCCCCAATTGGCGCGGGTGGCGTCCAACGCGGCGCGCAGAATGGCCCAATGGTAGTCGTAGCGTTCATCGACGGAGGTTTCCGGCGAGTGGCCGATATAGATCATGCCGGCAGCCAGGGCGGATGATGGCGACCCACAGCCGAACGCGACGAGGACGGCCAGCCAACAGCCGGCCAACCGGCGTAGAAATAGGGATTGCCGCATCGGAAGAACCTCGAAAAAGCGCGCAGACGCAGTGCTCCGCTTCTTCATCATGGATAGCGGCGCCGCGGCGCGCAAGGGGCGCTCGCTGGTGCCGGATTTGCGTGCGGTCAAGCGATTATGCAAAACAAGGACTAGCAGTGAATATTCATATCGACATGAATATATCAGCCTCCTATCATCTCCCGGATGCCGGAACGGCCTTGTCGGCAAGCGGCATTCACACTCGGGGGACGACTTATGCAATTCAAAAAAACACTGCTGGCCTTGTCGCTGGGCCTGGCCTTGGCGCCCGCGCTGACCATGGCGGTGCCGCCGTTGACCGCCGCCAACAGCGGCTCCACCGCGGAAGCCGCGCGCGGCAACGCCTGGCTGGAAATTGATAAGGCGGCGCTGGATCACAACCTGGCCGAGCTCAAGCGCCTGGTGGGCGCAGACACCAAGGTGTGCGCCATCTTGAAGGCGGACGCCTATGGCCATGGCATTGCCAACGTGATGCCGTCCATCATCGCTCAGGGCATTCCCTGCGTGGGCATCGCCAGCAATGAAGAGGCCCGCGTGGCTCGCGCCAGCGGCTACAAAGGCGTGGTGGCGCGCGTGCGCAGCGCCACGCAGGAAGAGATAGCAGACGGCCTGCAATACGATATGCAAGAACTGGTGGGCAATCTGGAGCTGGCGCGTCAGGCATCCGCGCTGGCCAAGCGTCAGGGCAAGACGCTGCAAATCCATCTGGCCATCAATTCCGCCGGCATCAGCCGCAACGGCGTGGAACTGGCCAGCAAGCAAGGCCGCCGCGACGCGCTGGCCATGCTCAAGCTGCCTAATCTGCAAGTGGTGGGCATCATGACCCACTTCCCGGTGGAGGATAAGGCCGACGTGCAAAAAGGCCTGGCGGCGTTCAATGAGGAAAGCGCTTGGCTGATCAAGGCCGGCGGGCTGGACCGCAGCAAGATCACCCTGCACTGCGCCAATAGCTTCGCCACGCTGGAAGTGCCGGAAGCGCGGCTGGACATGGTGCGCCCGGGCGGCGCCATCTTCGGCGACACCGTGCCCAGCCATACCGAGTATCTGCGCGTGATGGCGTTCAAATCGCGAGTGGCGGCGGTCAACCGTTATCCGGCCGGCAATACCGTGGGCTATGACCGCACTTACACCTTGAAGCGCGAGTCTCTGCTGGCCAACATCCCGGTTGGATATTCCGACGGTTATCGCCGCGCTTTCACCAATAAGGCGCATGTGTTGATCAATGGTCAGCGCGCGCCGGTGGTGGGCAAAGTGTCGATGAACACCTTGATGGTGGATGTGACCGAGATTCCAGGCGCCAAGATAGGCGACGAGGTGGTGTTGTTTGGCAAGCAGGGCAAGGCCGAAATCAGCGCCGCCGAGCTGGAGGACATCAACGGCGCCTTGCTGGCGGACCTCTACACCGTGTGGGGCAATTCCAATCCCAAACTGCTGGTGAACCGCTAAATCGGGACGCGTCGCCGCCGCCGCCAGCGGCGGCGGCAGTGTGAGTCTTCACAGTCTGCTGGCGAATTGCCTTGGTTTGGACTTAGATGAATCATGTCCCCGCATCAGGAGTAAGCCATGCAGTTCGACGAAGTTCGCCCCGAGCATTTCACCACGCTGTCCCGCAACCCGTTTCCACATATTCTGATTGACCGGGCCTTGCAGCAGATCGCCGGCGGGAGCGCCGACGGCTCGCAGTTCCGCAAGGATGTGCTGGCCGCCGCGGGCTGGAGCCATGGCGGGCTGACGCCGTTCGGCAAGTACCCGGCCGATGCCTGCGAGGCGTTCAACCGCATCCGTAAAGTGCTGGAAGTCACCCAGGAGCCGGACGCGATCCTGGCGGAGCTGGATAAGGACGCGCCCAAGGTCTGATTCCGTACACGGCTCATGCAAAAGCCCGCCAGATGGCGGGCTTCGTCATTGCGCGGAGACGCTGGACCTAAGAACCTGTTTACGATCTGCTGCGCGTCGTGAAGCGTTGCACGGTGAGTACGAGCTCAAAATGCTCTTGTACCACTTGACCATTCCGCTTTTTCGCTGGTTTCCGACTTGTCTCGCCTTAGCTCGCGAGATCGTAAACACGTTCTAATCGGCCGCCTTCCTCAGGATGGCGTACAACTCGTCCTTGAGCCGCAGTTTTTCCTTCTTCAGGTTTTCGATTTCGAAGTCGGCGGAAGGCTCGATGCGCGCTTCCATATTCTTGATCTTCTGGTCCAGGTCGTTGTGTTTGTTGAACAGGCGGGTGAAGTGATCGTCTTCGGTTTTCAGCTTGCTGATCAATTCGCGGTATTCGGGAAACATGGGCGACTCCTTGGGCGGGTGGATACATGGAGCGGCTAACGACACGGGCCTGAGCGAAGCGTGAGGGCAAAATCCCGTGGTCGTCAGCGATCGGATACTGCCAAACCATGCTAACACCGCGCGGCGGCGAAGGTTATTGATCCAGAGCAGATACCCACCCTTAGGCCAGCCAGGCGCAGCAACAGGTTTCCAGGGCGTGTTCAAAGTCTCGCGAGCAAGAGCGCGACGCGGAATGTACATGGGGTACATGAGCATTTCGAAGTCGGTTTCAACGTGGTATCGCCGATGCGTAGCAGACGAAGAACAGGTTCTCAGGGCTTGAACCAGGGCCGTCCGTGCTGGGTGGGAAGCTGATAGCGCTTGGCCAGTTTCTCGTAGCCGCCGGCGGCGGCGAAGCGGCGCAGGCCCAGATTGAAACGGTCGCGATCGCGGACATCCCGAAAGGCCAGCCGGTAATGAGTGGGCGTGAATAGCGCGTATGGACAGAGCCTGGCTTTGATGTCGATCTCGCGGCGGAGATCGTGGCTAAACTGCTGGAAGATATTGACGTCGGAAATCGCCACGTCGGCGCGCTCGCTGTACAACAGGCGGTTGAGGGTGATCTGTGGCGATTCCTCGCGATAGGACGGAATCTGCGGCGTCAGCGCGGCGAAGGCGGGGCCCAGATAAAGGTGGGCGCCCTGAAAGGCCGCCACTCGGAAGCGAACCAGGTCCTCCAGCCGCTGCAGGTGGATGCGGCGTTTGCACAGCGTGATCGCCATGTTCTGGTAAACGATGTAGGGCTCGGAAACATGGCCGCCGCTGTTGGCGATGGCGGCGTCCACCTGGCCGCTTGCCAGCCAGTTGTGCGCGCGCAGATTGGGGCCGAAGCGGATCCGCGGCTGATAACCGGCCTGGCTCAAGGCCTGGCTGACGATGTCGTATTCCACGCCCTTGCCGCGCTCCGCGTCGATATAGGGTTGTTTGGTTTCACCCAGCGCCACCCGCAGCGACGGCAGGGCCCCAATCTGGGCACTGAGCAGCAGGGCCGGCAGGGCGCGGAGGACGAGATGGAGCGGCGTGAAAGCCATGGGCCGGTAGCGAATATCGATATGGTTGCAATGGCGCGCCCGCGGGCGGGGCCGTCGAATAGGTTCTTTATAGCCGCTGGCTCGGGTCTGGCCTTGTCTGATGAGAGGACGTGGGCCGCGGCTGCCGCATTGTAGCGATTGCGAGGCTGTGCTTCCCAGGTTTCCGGCGGAGAGCCGGCAAAAAGCGAGAATATGGCTTATCCACAGGGTTTGGCGCAATACCGTGCTTATCCACAGCGCGCTTAGAGCCTGTTTACGATCTCGCGAGCTAAGGCGAGACAAGACGAAAACGGCTGAGAAAGCGTAGTGTACAAAAGCGGTACATGAGCATTTCGAAGGGGTACTCACCGTGTAACGCTTCATGACGCGCAGCAGATCGTAAACAGGCTCTTACTTGATGCCCAGCCTTTCCATCCGATAGCGCATGGATCGGAAGGTGACGCCCAGCGTCTTGGCGGCCTGGGTGCGGTTGAAGCGGGTGCTCTCCAGCGCCTTGAGGATGGCTTCGCGCTCCACCCGGTCCAGAAAGTCCTGCAGCGCCTCGCCATCGGCGCAGGTTGGCGCCTCTCCATCGCCCTGGCCGCCGTGATCGCTAGGCAGCAGTTGCAGGTCCCGCAACTCAATCCGGGCGTCGTTGGCCAGGGCCACCGCGCGTTCCAGGATGTTTTCCAGTTCGCGGAAATTGCCCGGATAGTTGTATTCCAGCAAGGCCTTGAGCGCCGCCGGCGCCAGCCGCGGCTTTTCGTCGGGGGAAAAGCGTTCCAGCAGGCTGGCGATGTAGCGCGGCAGGTCCTCGCGCAGTTCGCGCAGCGGCGGCATGCGCAGCGGCAGCACGTTGAGCCGGTAGTACAGATCCTGGCGAAAGTTGCCGGCGTCTACCCGCGCCGCCAGGTCCTTGTGGGTGGCGCAGATGATGCGCACGTCCACCGCTTCTTCCTGGGCGTTGCCCAGGCGGCGCACTTTCTTTTCCTGAATCGCGCGCAGCAGTTTGACCTGCATCGCCAGCGGCAGGTCGGCCACTTCGTCCAGAAACAGCGTGCCGCCGTTGGCTTGTTGAAAGAAGCCGTCGCGGTCGTTGTCGGCGCCGGTGAACGCGCCTTTGCGGTAGCCGAAGAATTCGCTTTCCATCAGCGTTTCCGGGATGGCGCCGCAGTTGACCGGGATGAATGGCCGTTCGGCGCGCGCGCTGTGCTCGTGTATCATCCGCGCCGCCTGTTCCTTGCCGGTGCCGGATTCGCCGCTGACGTAAACCGCGGCCTGGCTGCGCGCCAGCTTGCCGATCAAGCGCAGCGCTTCCTGGATCGCCGGCGATTCGCCGTCCAGCCGCACCGCGGCCTCGGTTTTGCCGTTGTCCACACGCAGCACGGATTTCACCAGGCTGCGCAATTGAGCCAGGCTGACCGGTTTTTGCAGATAGTCGAAGGCGCCGGCCTTCATCGCCAGCACCGCGTTGTCGGTGTTGCCGTAGGCGGTGATCACGGCGATGGGCACGTCCAGGCCCTGTTCGGCGATATGGCGCACCACTTCGATGCCCTCGCCGTCCGGCAGGCGCATATCGGTCAGCGCCAGGTCGAAGGGCTGGCTGTTCAGGCTGAGTTTGGCGGCGCCGACGCTGGCGGCGGTGGCCACGTCCAGCCCCATCTTGATCAGGGTCAGTTCCAGCAGTTCGCGGATGTCCGGTTCATCGTCGATCACCAGCACGCGCAGGGAGGATTTAGCCATAAGCCTTGTGACAGATCAGACGGAACACGCCGCCGGGTGGGCAGTAGTCCAAGCGCGCGTCGTTGGCTTCCGCCAGTTCGCGCGCGATGTACAGGCCCAGTCCGGTGCCGGCGCTTTCCGTGGTGAAAAAGGGTTCGAACAAGCGGGCCTGGGCATCTTCGCTCATGCCTGGGCCATCGTCCATTACCTTGATGGTCAGGTGATTTTCCACTTCGCCCACTTCGATGCGCACCGCGCCCGGCTGTTTGCTGGAGTAGCGCCAGGCGTTGGCCAGCAAATTGTTGAGAATCTGGCCAAAGTGGCCGCGGTCGAACTGGACCGCGGCGGCCTGCGCCTGGTAGACGCAGCAGATTGCGCCGGCGGCGGCGGCTTCCACTACGCCGAAGTGGTCCAGCAGCTCGTCCAGAAAGGGCTGCAGCCGTATCGGCTCGGGTTTGATCCGGTCGCGGCGGTTCAAGGCCAGCACTTCTTGCACCATGTGGTTGATGCGCTTGCTGTTGCCCTGCACGATGCGGATCAGCCGCTGGCGCGCGGGGTCGGTTTCGTCTTCGGCCAGCAGGTCGGCCGCGTGGTTGATCGCCGACAGCGGGTTGCGGATTTCATGGGCGATATTGGCGGTGAGCCGCCCCAGCGCCGCCAGTTTGACGCGTTTGCCCTCCTCCGCCATGTCCGCCATGTCGCGCATGAACAGCAGGAGCGCGTGGTCGTCGCCCACCAGCACCGGCACCATGCGGCCCACCAATTGACGCCCGCGGATGTTGCGGTCGATGAAACTGGGATTGGGCTGGCAGCCGTTGTGCCGCCAGCGCTCCACCAGCGGCAGCAGTTCGGGAACGACGTGGCCGCGGCGCATGGCGCCGAAGTAGCGCGCCGCCTGATTGTTGAACTGGCGCAGCAGGCCAGAGGGATCCAGCACCACCACCGCGTCGCGCTGGCTTTGCAACACCAGTTCGTTCAGGCGGTTGAGGTTGGCGATCTCGCCGCCGCGGCGGGTGGCCAGCGCTTCGGAGTCGCGCGCCACGCGGCCCAGCTTCCAGGTAACGATGGAGGTGATGAAGCCGGCGGTGGCCAGCAGCGCGGAGTAGTAGAAATCCGAGCCGCGGCCTATGCCCAGGTATTGCTCGACGCCGACGAAGGACAGCAGGATCAGTGTGGCGATGGAGGCGTAGAACAGCGCATAGCGGCCCGATGACAGCAGGCCGGCCACTGCCAGATAGGGCAAGAGCAGGATGCCGTAGCCGCTGCGGACGCCGTCGTTGATGCCCATCAGCAGCACAATCATCGCGATGTCGGCGGCGATGGCCAGCGTCAGTTGCAGGGTGTGGGCCAGCCGGCCGTTGCGCAGCAGGAACCAGGCGCCGATCAGAGCGGCGTAGACGCCGCTCCACAGATAGAAGGCCTTGCCGCCGGCCACCAGCGATTCGCCTTCGCGGTTGGCGAACAAGGACATCGCCAGCAGCACCAGCAGCAGCGCCGCCCGGAAGCTGTTGATGAAGACCAGCCCGCTGCGCGGGGTCAACGGCGTCGGCGGGCGGTCCCGGTTCATGTCGTAGGCAGCTCGCTGATGGCGCTGACGCTCCATTTCTTCGGCATCAGCTTGCCCTTCTTGCCGCGCTTGCCGGCGAACTCCGCCAGCGCCAGTTTTTCATCGGAGGCCTTGCCGCGCACCGACAGCGTGGACAGCAGCGCTTTTTCGCCGTTGACCAGGCCGATGGCGGTGACGGCTTCGCCCTCTTCCACCGCCATCAGCATCAAGCCGCGGCCCTTGGCCAGCTCTTTGAGTTCGGCGGCCGGGAAGGCCAGCAGGCGGCCGTTGTCGGCGGCGGCCACCAGTTGGGTGGCTTCAATGATGCCGGTGGCCGGCAGCGGCGCGGGGGTCAGCACGGTTTCTTCCGGATTCAGCGTCAGGAAGGCTTTGCCGGCCTTGACCCGTCCGGCCATGTCGCCCAGCTTGGCGATGAAGCCGTAGCCGCCGGAACCGGCGACGACAAAGCGGGCCTCGTCCTTTCCGGATAGCATCTGGGCCGGCTTGGCGCCGTCCTGCAGGTCCACCAGCGACGCCACCGGCACGCCGTCGCCGCGGCCGGTGGGCACGTCGGCCGGGTCCACGGTGTAGGCGCGGCCCTTGCTGTCCAGCACGATCACCGACCACACAGTGCGGGTTTCCACCACGGTGTGCAGCGCGTCGCCGTCCTTGAAGGCCAGCGCGGCGAGGTCCACGTTGTGGCCGACGCGGGCGCGGATCCAGCCCTTCTGCGACAGGATGATGGTGACCGGTTCGTCGGCTATGGTCTGGGTCAGCACCGCGCGCTCGGCGGTCTTGATCTCGCTGCGGCGCTTGTCGCCGTACTTGGCGGCGTCGGCCTGGATTTCCTCGCGCATCATGCTGCGCAGCGCGTCCGGCGTGTCCAGCACGTGGCGCAGGCCTTCGCGCTCCTCGCGCAGATCGGACAGCTCTTTCTCCAGCTTGAAGCCTTCCAGCCGCGCCAGTTGGCGCAGGCGGATTTCCAGGATGTCCTCCGCCTGGATCTCGGTCAGGCCGAAGGCCTTGATCAGGTCCGGCTTGGGCTCGTCGGATTCGCGTATCACGCGTATCACTTCATCGATATGGATGAAGGCGATCATCCGGCCTTCCAGGATGTGGATGCGTTTTTCCACCTGGGCCAGCCTGTGCTGCAGGCGGCGGGTGACGGTAACGCGGCGGAAGTCCAGCCACTCGCTGAGAATGGGCTTTAGGCCTTTCTGACCCGGCCGGCCGTCCAGGCCTATCATCACCAGGTTCATCGAGGTGTTGCCTTCCAGGCTGGTCTGCGCCAGAAGGATGTTGATGAACTCGTCCGGGTCCTGGCGGCTGGACTTGGGTTCGAACACCAGGCGCACCGGACACTCGCTGTCGGATTCGTCGCGCACGCGGTCCAGCAGCGACAACATCAGGCTCTTCAGGTTTTGCTGGTCCTGAGTCAGCGCCTTCTTGCCGGTCTTGACCTTGGGGTTGGTGGCTTCTTCAATCTCCGCCAGCACTTTCTGCGCGCTGGAACCGGGCGGCAGCTCGGACACGATCACGCGCCACTGGCCGCGCGCCAGCTTTTCCACTTCCCATTTGGCGCGCACGCGCACGCTGCCGCGGCCGCTCTCATAGGCGGCGAGGATGTCTTCTGCCGGGGTGATGATCTGGCCGCCGCCGGGGAAGTCCGGCCCGGGCACGTATTGCATCAGCGCCGCGGTATCCAGCTCAGGGTTGTCCAGCAAGGCGATGCAGGCGCTGGCCACTTCGGTCAGATTGTGCGGGGGGATTTCGGTGGCGAGACCCACGGCGATGCCGGAGGCGCCGTTGAGCAGCACCATGGGCAGGCGCGCCGGCAGCAAGCGCGGTTCCTCGAAGGCGCCGTCGTAATTGGGCACGAAGTCCACCGTGCCCATGTCGATTTCCGACAGCAGCAGGTCGGCGATCGGCGTCAGCCGCGCCTCGGTGTAACGCATTGCCGCCGCGCCGTCGCCGTCGCGGCTGCCGAAGTTGCCCTGGCCGTCGATCAGCGGGTAGCGCAGCGTGAAATCCTGCGCCATGCGCACCAGCGCTTCGTAGGCGGAGCTGTCACCGTGCGGGTGGTATTTACCCAGGATTTCACCGACCACGCGCGCCGATTTCACCGGCTTGGCGCCGTGGGCCAAGCCCATGTCGCGCATCGCGTACAGGATGCGCCGCTGCACCGGCTTCTGGCCGTCGGCCACTTCCGGCAGCGCGCGGCCCTTGACCACGCTCATGGCGTATTCCAGATAGGCGCGCTCAGCGTAGAGGTCCAGTGGAATCCACTCGCCGTCGTTGGCGTCCGCCGCGGGCGGAGTGGGCGGCGGCGGGGTCAGGGCGGCGGCGCCGTCCGGCGTATTCTCGGCAAACAGATCGTTATCGTTCATATGGGCAAGACAGGAGGTGAATCGGTTAGCGTTCATCGGCCGGCGTTTGCGCCACGGCAAAGCCTGTCCTCACGGTTATAGCTGGCGAGGACGCGTTGTCGTAAGCTTGGCCCGGACGCGCCGCAAGCCGGCCGATGATAATGAATCAGTTCAGGGGAATTCTACTATGGCAAACCGAGTTGCGTGGCACTGCCACCGTTTCGATGGTTTTACGCCGCTGGCGTTGTATCGGGCCTTGCAGCTGCGCGACCAGGTGTTCGTTGTGGAGCAGCAGTCGATTTACGGCGATGTGGACGGCGTGGATGTGCACTGTCTGCACCTGTCCGGGCACGACGACGGCGGCCGGCTGCTGGCTTACGCGCGCTTGATTGCGCCGGGGGAGAAATACCCGGACGCGGCGGCGATAGGCCGGGTCGTGGTGGCGCCGGAGGCGCGCGGCCAGGGCCTGGGCAAGGCGCTGCTGGCGCAGGCGGTGGCGCAGTGCCGCGCGCATTTCCCCCAGGCGGCCATCATGTTGTCGGCGCAGACCGACGCGCAGACCTTGTACGAGAGCTTCGGTTTCCACGCGGTGTCCGAGCCTTACGACGACGGCGGAATCCTGCATGTGGATATGCGGCGCGAGGCCGGCGCTTAAAACCATTTCATCGAGCCTTCCGCAATGAAAAACCCACCCCGCTAAAGGGGTGGGCGCATCAAGCGGAAAGGCGGACTCAGCGTTTGACCGCCGGGCCGTCGCTGCCCAATTCCACCGCGTAAGCCAGCGCCAGTTGCGAGAACTTCAGCGCGTGGCGAGCCTGGTTGCCGGCGCTGGCGAGGGTGTCGCGCACGGTGTGGATGTTGGGGTTGGATTGGTTGAAGGCGGATTCGAACGGGAAGGATGCCGGATAGCCGTTCTTGTGCCAGGAGGCGTGGTCGGAGCACGCATAGCCGCAAGAGCTGTAGCCGACGGTCAGATTGGGCAGATAGGTTTCGGCCAGATTGGCGAGGAAGGTGTTCTGCGCCGAGTTGGTGTAGTCGGTGAACAGGAAGATGTCGTCCTCGCTGCCCTGGTAGTTGGTCATGTCCAGTTGCAAGGCGCCCACCACGTTGACCTTCTGTTGCTTGTAGCGGTTGGCGATGTCGGAGGAACCCCGCAGGCCCACTTCTTCCGCCGCGTAGGCCATGAACTTGATGGTGCGGCGCGGCTGATAGTTGTTGGCCAGCAGCACGCGGATCACCTCGGTCAGGCTGGCGATGCCGGAAGCGTCGTCGTCGGCGCCCGGCGCGCGGCTGTTTTCGCCGGTGCCGCTGCCCACGGTGGAGTCCAGGTGGCCGCCCAGCACCAGGGTTTCAGCGGCATTGTCCTTGCCCTTGATGGTGAGGATCACCGATTTTTGCGGCCAGGCGCTGTGGGCGAACTGCTCCACGGTCACGTCGCTGCGGCCGGCGGCCAGCTGCCGCCATTGATTGGCGATCCAGTTGGACGCGTTGACGCCGTGGCTGGTGGTGTAGAAGCGGTTTTGGTAGTTGGACAGGGATTGGATGGTGCCGAGAATGTTGCTGTCCTGCAGCTGCGGCAACAGCTTGTTGACGGTGGCCTGGTCGTTGATCTGGTAGCTGGGCAGCAGCGTGCCGGCCACCGGCGCCTTCAGCGCGGTGCGCGCGTCCTGCAGATCCTTGTGCACGATGAAGCCGCCGCAATGACGCAGACTGTGGTGGATGGCGTCCGACAACTGCGGCAGCACGCTGTCGTCCACTTGCACCAGATGGACTTTTTCGGTGGCCACGCCCTTGGCGGACACGCCGGCCGGCAGCGCGTTCACCGCCAGCTGGCGGCTTTCCTGGCTGCGGCTTTTCGGGCTGACTTGTTGTAGCAATTGGTAGGCGTTGTCGCCGATGGAAATCCATACCGGCGCGGCCTGGACGGCGCCGGCCAGGCTGGTGGCGGCCAGCAGCGCGACGAGACTTGGTTTGAGAGTGAGCATTCCGGAATTCCTGAGCGATGCCGGCCATGGGCGGACCATGGCCGGCGGATGGGAGAAACGGCGCGAATCGTCATGACCGCGCCGTCAGACGGTCATCAGCTGTCGCAAGCCACGCCCACGGTGGAGAAGGCCTTGGTGACGTCCGCGCTGTTGTAACCGCGCGCTTCGGCTGCTTTCTCCACGCCGCAAGCGGCGCTGTTGTAAGTGGCGTTGGCGGTCCAGTACAGGCGGTTGGCGTCCACGAACACTTCAAAGGCCTTGCGGGTGTTCCAGCCGGGGCTGGTGGCGATCAGGTAGAACGCCTTGTTGTACACGCCGCTGGAGTAGTGCACGTCCAGGCCGCTGGTGTAGTCATTGGCGTGTCCGATGGAGCGGCCGTCCTTGGTCGGGTCGGCGAAGTAGCGCAGCGCGCCGGTCTTCTTGAAGATCTCCGCGCCCACCAGGAAGTCGTTCTTGCCCTTCATGTAGTACTCGGCGGCTTCGCCGGCCATGTCGGAGAACGCTTCGTTGATGCCGCCCGACTGCTCGCTGTAGACCAGGCCGGAGTTCTGCTCGGTGAAGCCGTGGCTGACTTCATGAGCGGACACATCCAGCGATACCAGCGGGTAGAAGCGGGTGGCGCCGTCGCCGAAGGTCATCGCGCTGCCGTCCCAGAACGCGTTTTCATAGTTGCGGCTGTAATGCACCTTCATCAGCAGCTTCTGGTTGATCGGACGCAGGTTGAACCAATCCTTGTACAGGTTGAACACCACATTGCCGAAGTAGTGGGCGTCGTTCAGCGGCGAGTAGGCGCCGTTGATGGCCTTGTAGGTGTTGGTGGGGCAAGCGAACTTGAACGGGGTGGTGCCGCTGGTGCCGCCGTTCAGGTTGATGGTGGCGACATTGCCGCTGTCCATCTTGCAATCGCTGGTGACGACCAGCGGGCCGTAGTCGGTGCCGTACAGGTATTTGCCGGTCTTGGCGTTGCCGCCGGGGCCGTTGGCGTCGTTGTGGTTCAGGCCTTCCCACTGTTTCAGCACCTGGCCGCTATTGGCGTCGACGATGAAGTGCGGACGGCTGGGTTCCTTGCCGCCCTCCACCAGGAAGGACACCAGATAGACCAGCTGGGCGGTGTTGCGCTTATCCAGGCGCACCACCAGTTCGGTCTTCTCGTTGCGGGTTTCATAGCCGTTGGCCTTCAGTGCCTTGGCGTTGGCCAGCACCTGGGAGGCGCTGAGCGCCGGCTTGACCGAAGCCAGGTCGGAGGCGATGCCGCGCACATAGTAGCCGGACAATTTGCTGGCCGCGGCGGTGGACGAGCCCTTAGCGAATTGCTTTTCCTCCACGACGGCTTCGCCCCATACCGGCACGCCCTGATAGTACTGCTGGTAGCGGGTGATGACTTTGCCGTTGGGGAATTGCGAGCTGCGCTGCGCCTTGAGTTCGCCCTGGTTGATGCCGGCGGCGCTGAACGCGCTGGTGCCGGCGGCGAGTTTGCTGGATTTGCTCAGCGCATCCAGATTGACGCGCTCGGCGGCTTGGGCGGAGCCGTAAGCCAGAGCCAGCGCGGACAACACCAATACGCGAACCATCGCAGTTTGGGTTTTCATCACGAATTTTCTCCAATGTAGATCAGCGGGACACGGTAATGGCCCGCGTCAAGCCGACGGATCTTGCGTAAAGGCCGCCGGCGCCAGACAGGCTTGCGCCTGCCCTTTCGGACGCTTGGAAATCTCTCCGAAGATGGCTGCCGCCATCGGGCGGGGTTGAAATTCTCTGCGTCCCTTATGCGTTCCCGACATGGGACATCGCTCTGAACATGGGAAAGGGGTTGCTGAAATCAGAGGACGTTGGCTTGGTTTGTTCTGACGACCACTTGCCAAATGCATAAATTATGTATTGGTTTTTCCGCCTTGATATGCATCTGTTCTAAGTGCCAGTTGCCTGGATACTTGCGGCGGCGGGCATGACCGAAATCAAAGCAGGGCGTCGAATCCTTGGTAGACAAGGAGAAGAGAGGGAAACATCAAGAAAATCAAAAGCCGCATCATCCGGATGCGGCTTGTTGCTATGCGGCAACATCCAAATCGCTATAAAAGCGGACAAACTGTCTAATTATGGATGGTTGCAATTTTTTGCTCATGCATAAAGCGCATGATATCAATGAGTTGTTCTCACCCGGGTAGGGTCAAGGCGCCAGCCGCGCGATCTTCCAGGCGCCGTCTTCCAGCAAGGAATACTGCACTCGGTCATGTAGCCGGCTGGGGCGGCCTTGCCAGAATTCCAGCCGGTCCGGCGTCACCGCGTAACCGCCCCAGTGCGGCGGCCGGGGCACGTTCAAGGGGTGTTTGACCCCGAACATCGCCGCGCGCGACACCAGCACGCTCTTGGAGCTGATCTCGCTGCTCTGTTCGCTGGCCCAGGCTCCCACGCGGCTGGTGTAAGGCCGGCTGGCGAAATAGGCGTCCGAGATTTCCGGCGCCACCTGGGCCGCGCGGCCCTCGATGCGGATCTGCCGCTCCAGCTCCGGCCAGAAGAAGGTCAGCGCCACATAAGGGTTGTCGTTCAACTGGCGGCCTTTTCGGCTTAGATAATTGGTGTAGAACAGCAGTTGGCCGTCCTCCACGCCCTTGAGCAGCACGATGCGCGAAGTGGGACGTCCGTCCGCTCCGGTCGTGGCCAGGTTCATCGCCGTAGGCTCTGGCACTTGCGCGGAGATGGCCTGGTTCAACCAGTTCTCCAACTGGGCCAACGGGTCCGGCAGGCACTCCTCCGGCGATAGTTCTTGCTTGGAAAAATCCTTGCGGATGTCTGCGAGGTTCAGCGACATTTCGTCCTCCTTGAAGGGGCTATCTTATGCCAGCTCCGCTTGGACCATATAGGGGTTTGCGCAAGAAGAGCGCGCTATTTTAGACGGCGCGCGGCGCTGGATTCTGCTATGTCATATAAGGCGCTGACGACGGACCGGCGGGGCTTGCCCCCGCAGCGCAGGACGTGCGGTTCAAGTTAGGCTAAAATACCCCATTTCTTTCCGCGGCTTATCCGCCCATGCATCTGTTCGCCCTTGGTTTGAACCACCATACCGCACCGCTCTCCATCCGGGAAAAGCTGGCTTTTCCTGCGGAGGTGTTGCCCAAGGCGCTGGACAGCCTGGTCAGCTCGCATGCGGCGCGCGAGGCGGCCATCGTCTCCACCTGTAACCGCACCGAGATCTATTGCACCGGCAGCGATCCGCAGGCGGCGCTCAGCTGGCTGGCCAAGTTTCACGGCCTGGCGCTGGCGGAGATGCAGCCCTATCTTTATCAACTGGACGAGGCCAACGCTGCGCGTCACGCTTTCCGCGTCGCTTCCGGCCTGGACTCCATGGTGCTGGGCGAGACCCAGATCCTGGGCCAGTTGAAGGACGCTGTGCGCAGCGCCGAACACGCCGGCACCATGGGCACCCTGCTCAACGGCCTGTTCCAGCGCACCTTCGCCGTAGCCAAGGAAGTGCGGTCCAATACCGCGGTGGGCGCCAGCTCGGTGTCGATGTCGGCGGCGGCGGTCAAGCTGGCCGAGCAGATTTTCCCCACCATCGGCGAACTGAATATCCTGTTCGTCGGCGCCGGGGAAATGATAGAGCTGGTGGCCACCCACTTTGCCGCGCGCAACCCCTCCTGTATCACCGTGGCCAACCGCACGCTGGAGCGCGGCCAGCGGCTGGCGGAGCAGTTCGGCGGCAACGCCGTCACCCTCGCCGAGCTGCCGGACATCTTGCCGCGCTACGACGTGCTGGTCACTTCCACCGCCAGCCAGTTGCCCATCATCGGCAAGGGCATGGTGGAGCGGGCGATCAAGGCGCGTCGCCACCGGCCCATCTTCATGCTGGACCTGGCGGTGCCGCGAGACATCGAAGTGGAAGTGGGCAAGCTGGCCGACGTGTTCCTGTACAGCGTCGACGATATCGCCAGCGTGGTGGAAGTGGGCAAGGAAGCGCGCCAGAGCGCGGCCGCGGAGGCCGAAACCATCATCCAGGCGCGAGTCTGCGAATTCAGCGACTGGCTGAAAAAGCGCGAAACCGTGCCGCTGATCCGCGCGCTGCGCGACGACGCCGACCGGCTGCGCCGCGCAGCGCTCGACGCCGCGCTCAAGCAGCTGGCGCGCGGCGAAGCGCCGGAGCGGGTGCTGGAAACCCTGTCGGTGCAACTGACCAATAAATTGATGCATCCCCCCACTCGGGCCTTGTCGTCCGGGCGCGGCGCGGAGCACGACGCGCAGGTGGAAGCCGTGGCGCGTCTTTATCGTTTACACCCGGAGTCGTAATGAAAGCGTCAATTGCGGCCAAACTGGCGCAACTGGCCGACCGTCTGGAAGAGGTGACCCACCTCCTGGCCAGCGAAGCGGCTACTCAAAATATGGATGCGTTCCGCAAGCTCACCCGCGAGCATGCCGAACTCACCCCGGTGGTGGAAACCTACCAAAGCTATCGCCAGTGCGAGAGCGACATCGCCGCGGCGGAAGACATGTTGTCGGACCCGGAGATGAAGGAATTCGCCCAGGCGGAAATCGCCGAGGGCAAGGACAAACTGGCGGCGCTGGAACTGGAGTTGCAAAAGCTGCTCTTGCCCAAGGACCCCAACGACGAGAAAAACATTTTTCTGGAAATCCGCGCGGGCACCGGCGGCGACGAGGCCGCGCTGTTCGCCGGCGACCTGTTGCGCATGTATACCCGCTTCGCGGAGCGCAACCGCTGGCAGGTGGAGATTGTTTCCGCCAGCGAATCCGACTTGGGCGGCTATAAGGAAGTGATTGTGCGCCTGATTGGTTTCGGCGCGTTTTCCCGGCTCAAGTTCGAGTCCGGCGGCCACCGCGTGCAGCGGGTGCCGGTGACCGAGACCCAGGGCCGCATTCACACGTCCGCCTGCACCGTGGCGGTGATGCCCGAAGCCGACGAACTGGCCGACGTGGTGCTGAACCCGTCCGACCTGCGCATCGACACCTTCAGGGCCAGCGGCGCCGGCGGCCAGCACATCAACAAGACCGACTCCGCGGTGCGCATCACCCATATTCCGACGGGGATTGTGGCGGAGTGTCAGGACGGCCGTTCCCAGCACGCCAACAAGGCCAGCGCGATGCAAGTGTTGGCGGCGCGCATCATGGACATTCAGCGCCGCGAGCAGCAGCAGAAGGAGGCGGCCGAGCGCAAGAGCCTGATTGGCTCCGGCGACCGCTCCGAGCGTATCCGCACCTATAATTTTCCACAGGGCCGCATCACCGACCATCGAATCAACCTGACCTTGTACAAGCTGGATTACGTGATGGACGGCGACCTGAGCGAACTGACCGACGCTTTGATCGCAGAACAGCAGGCGGAATTGCTGGCGGAATTGGGAGAGTGACCGCGGGTCGGTACTAGCAAGGATTATTGCGTTGCCGCTGTCGGCGCAACGCGCTACACTCGCAAACTCAAGAACGGGCGGTTTGCCGCCCGCGCCCGCGGGCAGGATTGTCGCGCGGGCTTATTCTCCGAACTTTGGGCCACTCGCGTGGCCTTTTTTCTTGTCCGTTCACCGGAGAGCGGGCAAAAAAAAAGCCGGGCCCTGTCTGAACCCGGCAATGCCCAACGTGGATTGGCAGTCAATCTGGCGACGCCGCCGCATCTTGCGGCGACACGCGGTAAGCGGTGGAAAATTCTCCGTTGCAAGCGGATGTCATCCTGTAATATTTATAATCCGTTACTATTTCAGTACGGATAAAGCCTTAGGCTCGGGAATGACGATTCCGTTTCCGGGCAAGCCAAGGCCGGGCTTGGTTTTGGCTGTGGACACCGCGTTGGAAATCGGGGAGCGCGGCATAGACGGCTCAATCGGCGGGGAGAGCGAATCGCCATGCCATTGTTGCATGACGGCGGTCTGCATGCCGCGGAGCGCCGTTCAAAAGCCCAGCCGTGTCCGGCATGCCTAGCATACGATGTTGCGCCTGGCATGACAAAGCAGTTAATTTCATGATAACCATGATAAAAAGGCATGTAAGATGAAGCTGCCACCGCTGAATGCATTACGCGTATTTGTCGTTGCCGCCGAGCATTTGTCCTTTACCCGCGCCGCCGCCGCGCTCAGCCTCACCCAAGGGGCGGTTAGCCGCCACGTGCAAACGCTGGAGGAATACTACGGCGCCACGCTGTTTACCCGCCAGGCGCGCGGGCTGTCGCTGACCGCCGAAGGCGAGGCGCTGATCAAGCCGGCGCGCGAAGCCTTTCAATTGCTGAACGAAGCCAGCGAAGCGCTGCGGCTGCGGCAAAGCGATTTGCGCGTGCGCATGCCTCCCACCCCGGCAATGCGCTGGGTGCTGCCTAATCTGCCGGATTTCCAGACCCGCTATCCGGAGTACACGCTGCATCTGGTGACTCAACTGATTCACGACAAGCCGTTCAACCGGGCGGAATACGATCTGGCGGTGGTGGGCATGGCGCGCGCCGAGGTGGCGCCGGATCTGCGCACCGAATGCATCTGCCGCGAGAAGCTGATTCCGGTTTGTTCGCCGGCGCTGCTTAACGGCAAGCATCCGCTGAACACCCCGGACGATTTGCGCCACCACACCCTGCTGCACCCGTGGCGCGACCAGGACACCTGGAAGCGCTGGCTGAAACTGGCCGGCGTCAACGGCGTGAACCCGGAAAGCGGCGTCACCTTCGATGCCTCCGAATACGCGCTGCATGCCGCCGTCGCCGGCATGGGCGTGACCCTGGCCCAGGTGTCCATGGTGACCCAGGACCTGGATTCAGGCCGGCTGGTCATGCCTTTCGACACGGTGCTGGAAACCGAGTGGAGCTATTACCTGGTCTATCCGCACGAGCTGGCGGAGCTGCCCAAGGTGAAGGTGTTCCGCGACTGGCTGGTGGCCATCCTGGCCAAGAGCGAAGCCAGCAGCTGGCTGGCGCGGCGCGGCTATTGAAGCGCGCGGCGGCGTGCCCGCGCCGCCGCCTCTGCACCTGTTCACGATCTGTTGCGTGTCGTGGACGCCTGACACGGTGAGCATGCCTTCGAAATACTCATATACGGTGCGTACACTCCGTGTTCTCTGCCGTTTTCGCCTTGTCTCGCTCTTGCTCGCGAGACTGTGAACAGGTTCTAAAAGCCCGTCCCAAGCCTGCTTTGTAAATCTTTGTGTCCGGTTCTGGATTCCAGGGCGTTATCGGCGCAAAATAATTGACTAGTCAATTATTGATAGGTCAACAAAAATGAGCACTTTAGCCGCAAGCGCTGGAGCGGCCGGCGCGCTGGATTTCCGCCAGAAAGTGCTGGCCATGCTTGGTCTCTGTTTCGTGCTGCTGATGGTGGCGCTGGACCAGACCGTGGTGGGCACCGCCATGCCCACCGTGGTGGCGGAGCTGCACGGCTTCGATCTCTACGCCTGGGTGGGAACCGCCTATCTGCTGACCTCGGTCATCACCGTGCCCATCTTCGGCAAGCTGGGTGACGACCACGGCCGCAAGCCCTTCGTCTTGACCGCCATCATCCTGTTCACCGTCGCTTCCATGCTGTGCGGCCTGGCTCAGAACATGCTGGAGCTGGTGCTGGCGCGCGCGCTGCAAGGCGTGGGCGGCGGCATGCTGGTGGCCACCACCTTCGCCTGCGTGCCGGACATGTTTCCCGAAACCGCGCAGCGCTTGCGCTGGCAGGTGATGCTGACCGCCGCTTTCGGCCTGGCCAACGCGGTGGGTCCGACCCTGGGCGGTTTTCTCACCGAATATCTGGGATGGCGCTGGGTCTTCTTCGTCAACCTGCCGGTGGGCCTGGCCAGTCTGTGGTTTGTCTGGCGCTATTTGCCGGCGATGCGCCGGGCCGGAACCGCGTCCAAGCTGGATTGGCAGGGCGGCTTGCTGATCGCGACGCTGCTGGGTTCTATGCAATTGCTGGTGGAATGGCTGCCGCTGCATAAGCCGCTGTGGCTGATGGCCGGCCTGGGGCTGAGCAGCCTTGCCGCCTTGGCCGGCCTGTTGTGGTGGGAGCGGCGTTGTGCCAATCCGCTGCTGCCGCTGGACATGTTGAGCCACCGCAGCCTGGCGCCCTTGTTCGGCCTGTCTTTGCTGTTGGGCGGCGGCATGTTTGCGGTGATGTATTACGCGCCGTTGATGTTCCAGGGCGGTTTTGGCTTGTCCCCGAACCAGGCTGGCCTGCTGGTGACGCCGCTGGTGGTGTGCATCACTCTGGGCAGCATCCTGAACGGCCGCATCGTCACCCGGGTGCGCCGCCCCACCCTGTTGCTGGGCTTGGGCTTGCTGCTGTTCGCCTTCACCGCCGGCGCGCTGGGCTGGGTGAACGCCGCCACCGGGCATGGGGTGGTGGCCATGCTGATGGCGGTGGGCGGCTTGGGTTTGGGCCTGCTGCTGCCTAATCTGACCATCTTCGTTCAACAGAGCGCGCCGCGAGAACAGCTTGGCGTGGCCACCGCCATGATCCAGTCCACGCGGATGATAGGCGGCATGCTGGGCACCGCGCTGGTGGGCGTGTTCGTCACCCACCGTTACGTCGCCGGCGTCAACGTCTTGTCTACCGAACCGCAATGGCTTGCCTGGCTGCGCGATCCTCAAATCCTGCTCAGCCCGGAAACCGCCGCTCGCTTCGAACAGCTGACAACGGCGGCTCGTATCAATGGCGGCGCCTTGCTCAGCGCTTCCCGGCTGGCGCTGGTGGACGCCATCCACCTTAGCCAGTGGCTGGTGGCTGCGCTGGTTGTGCTTGGCTTATTGCTTGTGCGTCGAGTCCCGCATGTAGAATTGCGCGATGTCAAAACCAAGACGGCGGTAATCCATGACTGAACGCGCCCCCAATCTGCTGCAGCAAATCGGCCGCACAGGCCGCGCCATGTACGCGGCGTTTGAGCAACAGGTGGGCTACCCCTTGCCGCGCTGGCGCATCCTCGCCGCGCTGACCGATCTGGAGCAGGCGACGCAGAAACAGCTGGCTACCCGGCTGATGATGGATCCGGGCGCGCTGACGCGGCAACTGAAGGGGATGGAGGAGGAAGAGTTGGTGCGGCGCATCACCGACCCGGCCGACAACCGCCAGACCTTGGTGACGTTGGCGCCGGCGGGTCAGGCGCTGATAGAGGCGGTGCAGCCCAAGCGCGAGGCTTTTTTCCGGCATGCGCTGGCCGACATACCCGCCAGCCAGATGGAAACCACGCTGGAAGTGCTGCACCGGCTGGAACAGCGTTTCCGCGGCCAGGATTAGAGCCGGCGCCGCCGGCCGACGGCTTTTATTCCTGCGGCTGCCACTGATAGGTTTTCAACACCGCCTTGATGCGGCCGCTTTTCTGCAGGCGGTCTATGGCCTGATTCAGCTGCGGCACCTTGATATCGGAATGCGGCGCCACCGCGCACATGGTGGGCATGAAGGTCACCACTAGCGAGTGCAGCTTGAATTGCGCCGCATCCTGCGGCCAGGCGCGCGCCCAGGCGGCGAACTCCAGTTCAGACACGATGGCGACGTCGCTCAGCCGTTTTTGCACCGATTTGATCAGCAGCTCTATCCGCGCCTCCTCGTTGTGCAAGGCTGGGCTGCCGCGCCAGAAGCGTTCCAGCGTGGGATAGTTGTAACCGCGGATGGTGACGATGCGCTTGCCGGCGAGGTCGCCCACCTGGCGCAATTCCGTCGGCAGCTTCAGCGTCAACGGCCGTTCCAATTGCGGGTAGATTTCATGGGTCCAGCCCAGACGCGCCGCGTTGCCGAACCAGTCCGGATTGGCGTTGCAGATAATGTCCACCCGGCCCGATTCGATAGAGGACTCCACCCGCTTGCGGGCGATCAGGGTGAACTCCGGCCGCAGGCCCAATTCCGCCGCCAGCATCTCGCCGAGGTCCTTGGACAAGCCGCCGCGCAGATGCTCGCCGTCCGGCGACAGCATCACGACCGGCGCCGCGTCGGTATCCGCCACGCCTATCCGCAAACTACCCGCCGCCCACGCCTCCCCGCACCCTGCCGCCGCCAGCCCCGCGAGCAGCCACAGCTTATTCGTAATGGCCATATGGATGTTCTCTCTTTATTCTTAAGCAAGCGACCGGACAGTTGATTGCGAGTGTTAAGATGACCTTTTGAGTCCGTTGCGCTTGTTATCGTTGTAGACAAAAAAAGTTCAGCCGCCATGACAAAAACATTCTCGCATCCCCTCCGGCAACACCTCTCCCAACGCATTCTGATCCTGGATGGCGGCATGGGCACCATGATCCAACGCCATCAGTTGGAGGAAGCCGATTATCGGGGCGAGCGCTTTGCCGACTGGCCTTGCGACGTCAAGGGCAACAATGACTTGCTGGCGCTGACGCGCCCGGATGTGATCGGCGGCATTCACCAGGCGTACCTGGACGCCGGCGCCGACATCATCGAAACCAACACCTTCAACGCCACCTCCATCGCCATGGCGGACTACGCCATGGAAAGCCTGGTCTGGGAAATCAATCATGCCGCGGCCAGGCTGGTCAAGGAACTGTGCGAAAAGGCCAGAGCCGCCAATCCGGCCAAGCCGCGCTACTGCGCCGGCGTGCTCGGTCCCACCAACCGCACCTGTAGCATCAGCCCGGACGTCAACGACCCGGGCTACCGCAACGTCAGCTTCGACGAACTGGTGACGTCCTACACTGAGGCGATAGACGGCCTGGTGCGGGGCGGCGCGGACCTGCTGTTGGTGGAAACCATTTTCGACACCCTGAACGCCAAGGCGGCGGTGTTCGCCATCCACCAATACTTCGACGAGCGCCCGGACACGCCGCGTTTGCCCATCATGATTTCGGGCACGATCACAGACCAATCCGGCCGCACCCTGACCGGGCAGACCACCGAGGCCTTTTACAACTCGCTGTCCCACGCCGACGCGGTCAGCTATGGCCTCAACTGCGCGCTGGGCCCCGACCTACTGCGGCCCTATGTCGAGGAAATGGCGCGGGTGTCCGCCGGCTATGTATCGGTGCACGCCAACGCCGGCCTCCCCAACGCCTTCGGCGGCTACGATCTGGAGCCGGATGCGATGGGCGAGTTTGTCCGCGAATGGGCGGAGTCCGGCCTGATCAACATCGTAGGCGGCTGTTGCGGCACCACGCCGGAACACATCGCCGCCATCGCCCGCGCGGTGGACGGCGTCGCGCCGCGGCCGTTGCCGCAGATCGAAGCCAAGTGCCGCTTGTCCGGCCTGGAGCCGTTCAACATCGGCGACGGGGATTTGTTCGTCAACGTAGGCGAGCGCACCAACGTCACCGGCAGCCGGGCCTTCGCCAAGCTGATTCTGAACGGCGACTACGCCACCGCGCTGGACGTGGCGCGGCAGCAAGTGGAGAACGGCGCTCAGGTGATCGACATCAATATGGACGAGGGCATGTTGGACGCCCACGCCGCCATGGTGCGCTTCCTCAACCTGATCGCTTCCGAGCCGGACATCGCCCGCGTGCCCATCATGATAGACAGCTCCAAATGGGACGTGATCGAGGCCGGCCTCAAGTGCATACAGGGCAAGGGCATCGTCAACTCGATCTCGATGAAGGAAGGCAAGGACAAATTCGTCGAGCAGGCGCGGCTGATTCGCCGCTACGGCGCCGCGGTGATCGTGATGGCTTTCGATGAAGCCGGCCAGGCCGACACCTATGCCCGCAAGATAGAAATCTGCGAGAACAGTTACCGCATTCTGGTGGACGAAGTGGGCTTCCCGCCGGAAGACATTATCTTCGATCCCAATATCTTCGCCGTGGCCACCGGCATCGAGGAACACGCGCGTTACGGCCTGGACTTCATCGAAGCCACCGGTTGGATCAAGCAGCAGCTGCCGCACGCCAAGATTTCCGGCGGCGTGTCCAACGTTTCCTTCTCCTTCCGCGGCAACAACAAGGTGCGGGAGGCCATCCACGCCGTCTTCCTCTACCACGCCATCCAGCGCGGCATGACCATGGGCATCGTCAATGCCGGCGCGTTGGAAGTCTACGACGAGGTCGACCCGGAACTGCGCGAACGCATTGAAGACGTGGTGCTGATGCGCGTGCCCAAGGACGGTGGCGACGCCACCGAACACCTGATCGCGCTGGCGGAAAAATACAAAGGGGAAGCCGCCGGCGAGAAAAAGGGCGAAGACCTGGCCTGGCGCGCGCTGCCGGTGGAAAAGCGGCTGGAGCACGCGCTGGTCAAGGGCATTACCACCTTCATCGTCGAAGACACCGAGGAAGTGCGGCAGAAATCCGCGCGGCCCATCCACGTGATTGAAGGTCCGCTGATGGACGGCATGAACGTGGTGGGCGATCTGTTTGGCGCCGGCAAGATGTTCCTGCCGCAGGTGGTCAAATCCGCGCGGGTGATGAAGGCCGCCGTCGCTCATCTCGAGCCCTTCATCGAGGAGGAAAAAATCCGGCTTGGCCTGGCCGACGCGCCGGCCAAGGGCGTGATCATCATGGCCACGGTCAAGGGCGACGTCCACGATATCGGCAAGAACATCGTCGGCGTGGTGCTGCGCTGCAATAACTATCAGGTGATCGATCTGGGCGTGATGGTGCCCTGCCAGAAAATCCTGGACGCCGCCATTGAGCACAAGGCCGACATCATCGGCCTGTCCGGCCTGATCACGCCCAGCCTGGAAGAAATGAGCCATGTGGCCAAGGAAATGCAGCGCCAGGGCTTCACCATCCCGTTGTTGATAGGCGGCGCGACGACATCCAAGGTCCACACCGCCGTCAAGATCGCTCCGCACTACCAACATCCGGTGATCTACGTGCCGGACGCCAGCCGCGCCGTCGGCGTCTGCTCCAACCTGTTGTCCGATACGCTGCGCGACGCCTTCGTCTTGGAAAACCAGGCCGAGCAAGACCGCGCCCGCGAAGGCCACGCCAACAAGGCGAGCCGCAAGGTGGTCAGCCTGGAGCGCGCGCGCGCCAATAAGGAAGCGATAGACTGGACGGCCTACCAGCCGCCCAAGCCGAAATGGCTGGGCGTGCGCCGCTTCGAGCGCTACCCCTTGGCCGAGATCGCCGCTTATATCGACTGGACTCCGTTCTTCCAGAGCTGGGAGTTGGCCGGCCGCTTTCCGCGCATTCTGAACGACGAGATTGTCGGCGAATCCGCTCGCGCCTTGTACGAGGACGCGCAAGTGATGCTCAAGCAGATCATCGCCGAGAACTGGCTGGGGGCTAACGCGGTGATCGGTCTGTTCCCGGCCGCCAGCGTCAATCACGACGACATCGAAATCCGCGATCCGGACAACCGCGTCAGCCTGATGAGCTGGGTGGGGCTGCGTCAGCAACTGCCCAAGATGGACGGCAAGGCCAACTGGGCGCTGGCCGACTACATCGCGCCGCGGGACAGCGGCGTGCAGGATTACATCGGCGCTTTCGCCGTTACCGCCGGCATTGGCATCGAGCCGCACGTCAAACGCTTCGAAGACGCCGGCGACGATTATTCCTCCATCCTGCTCAAGGCGCTGGCGGACCGGCTGGCCGAAGCCTTCGCGGAACTGATGCACGCCCGCGTGCGCCGGGAATTCTGGGGCTATGCCGTCGCCGAGCAACTGGACAACGAAGCGCTGATCGACGAAAAGTACCAGGGCATCCGCCCCGCGCCCGGCTACCCCGCTTGTCCGGACCACACCGTCAAGACCGCACTGTTCGAACTCTTGGACGCGCCGGCCATCGGCATGACGCTGACCGAAGGCTACGCGATGCTGCCCACCGCCGCCGTGTCCGGTTTTTATCTCAGTCACCCTGCCGCGCGCTACTTTGGCGTGGGCAAGATAGAGCGCGACCAAGTGGCCAGCTACGCCGAACGCCGCGGCGTCAGCGTGGAACAGGCCGAGCGCGACCTTGCCCCCAATCTGGGCTATGACGCCTGAGGTGGGCAAGCCATGGCCCAGGCTGCTGCTGGGCGGCCTGCTCTTCGGCGGCGCCGCCTGGCTGTTGCTCAGTTTCCGCGACCGCTACGTGGTGCTGTTGCTGGCCGGCGCGCTGTTGGCCTGGCAAGGATTGCCGGCCGGCTTCAAAGCCCGCGCACTGCTGTTGACCGCGGCGGGTTGTCTGTTGGACTTCACCATTGCCGGCTTGGGACTCTACCGCTTTGTCGGCGTTGGCGTCCTGCCCTTGTGGAGGGTTGTCTTGTGGCTGAGCTTCAGCTGTTGGTGGCTGAGGCTGTTGGCTGTCTGGCGGCCGTCGCCGCGTCTGCTGGCGCTCATCGGCACGCTGGCGGGACCGCTGGTCTGCTGGGGAGGGCTGCAACTGCGCGCACTGCAAGCCGGCGCGCCGCCGTGGCTGACGCTGCTGATCCTGGCCCCGTTATGGGCGGCATTGTTGGCGTGGACCTCGCGTTTACTGTCGGGGGAGGATAGTCGGCTGGGCCAAGCGCGTGACTGTGGATAAGAACGTCATTCTCGGCATCCTGTGGATAAATGGGCCGCCCGCCGTATTCATGCGCTGAATATTGCTTGGCGCCGGCCAGAATCGTAAAAAACCGCATTGTTAACGATGCGGTTTTTTATTTACTCCACAAAAACAATAAATCATTCGAAATTAATTAAATGAGGACTATTAAATTTAACTGTTAATCGGTGAAAATTAACAAAGCAGCTATTTAAGCGCCGCTTAAAAAATGTCAGAGCCCGCCACAGGCTAGTTTGCGGTATATAGGGTAATTGGTTTTAATAAAAACCTATGACTTTGTTATTTTTGTGGCGACGAAGCATGGAAAATTCACACATAAAAATCGTTTTGCAAATCACATAATCATTGCAACCGACCGGGAAAGCTTGCGATGGGGAATGGGCAGATTCCAGCTTGAATTAAGCGAGCCGGCCCGGCCGGTCTTTTTGGATGATGAAAACCGCAATAACGATTTTGAAAAGGATATTCCGTGAAGAAAATTATCTTTGCCGCAGGCCTGCTGGCCAGTGCGCAATTGGTCGCCGCCGCGCCTTTCTCTCCAGCCGAAACCCACTACGTCAAGCTCGATTTTCGCGGCTCGTCCGGCGGCAATATCTGCGGCGGCTCGCTGGTGGGGTCGGATCTGGTGCTGACCGCCTCGCATTGCATTCTGGATAACTGGAACGGTGTGACCGCTTATTACGGCCGCCACTTCGCCCAGCGCGTGGAAACCACGCGCAACAATGCCAAGCCCAACTGGATCAAGTTCGACCATAACGGCGTGGCGGTGGATCTGGCCTTACTTAAACTGTCCCGCCCCATCGCCGGCCTAGACGGAGCCAGGGCAGTGCCGGTAGTGGCGCAAGAGGACTGCAACGGCGGGATGGGCGCAATGCAGGCCAATCTACGCATGGCGGAGACCGGCGGCCAGCTGGCGGCCAGTCTGATGGATGTCCGCATCGCCAATATCCAGCAGCTGGGGCCGTCGCCCTTGGCCAACGGCCTGTCCTTGCTTGCCAACGGCAGGGTGGGCCGCGGCGGGGACTCCGGCAGCCCGCTGCTGTCGCCCAAGGGGGTGCAGGTGGGTGTATACAACGGCAACGCTGGCAACGTTTCCGCCTTCGCCGCATTGTGCAAATACGCGGGCAGCATCAAGGCCTGGTCCGAAGTATTAAGTCCGTCCGGCAGCCAAGTCCCGCCGCCAGGGGACTGGGTATGGCCGGACGCCGCATTGCGCTGAAACGGAGCGCAAATACAAAAGCAGCCCAAGGGCTGCTTTTTAGTTTCAGTCATTGCGCTCCGGCTCTTTGTGTCTGTTCACAGTTCCGCAAGCCAGAACGAAAACGGCCGAGAAAGCACAATATAAATATGCTAAATGGGCATTGTGAAGCCGTTTTCAACGTCGTATCGCCGTAGCGCAGCAGGCATTGAACTGCTTGGAGGGGTCTGCTGTTGCTGCCAGCGCGTTCCGACGCTGCGCATCGCCTAGATCGCGCGATGTTTGCTTAACATATCGTATGCCAAAAGCTTGATCGCGACCTTCGCTTGCTTGTTTCGGACATTTTCCTTGTGTGGACGAATCTACAAACGCATAATCAATCGTCCTAAAAATGATATTTTGTTGTCAGAATGATCCGGTATTCTCAGTTTTCACTTGTTGTGGCGGCCAGCCTGACGCTAGCCGCCTGCTCGGGCGGTCCAGCCGTTCAGCCGGTCCGCACCGGCGTGTTTGTCGATAGCCCGGTAGCGGGTCTGGATTACGACAGCGGCAGCCATGCCGGCAAAACCACCGCCAACGGCGAATTCCACTACCTGGACGGCGCAACCGTTGTCTTCCGCATCGGTCAGCTGGAACTGGGCCGCAGCCTGGGCGCGCCCCAGCTTACTCCACTGCAATTGACCGGCAGCCAGAACCCGGCGGACCCCAAAGTGCTGCGCCAGGTACAACTGCTGCTGACGCTGGACCAGGATGGCAATCCCGACAATGGCATTCAGATTGAGACGGAAATCGCCGCCCGCTTTAACCGTAGCCAAAGCCTGGAACAGGCTGGCGATCTGCAAACCCTACTTGATCAGACCGGCATTGCTCGTCGCCTGGTCAGTGCCGATCGCGCTGCCCAGCATTTCCAGCTCAGCTTGGCCTCCTTGCGTGCGCAGCCGCCCTCCCCGCGCTTCACGCCCTTGGCCGAAGCCGACGGTGCGCCGTTGGGCGGGGCCAGGCAACGCGCCGGCTGCGTGCAGGACAAGCGGACCGGCCTGATTTGGGAAGTGAAAGCCGAGCGAGGCTTGCGTAGCCAGTTTCATAGCTACTACGCCAGCTCTAGCGGAAATGCGGCGCAGCCGGCCAAATGCGAATCCGACCAGGGGGATTGCCTGGTCGCCACCTATGTCCAGTCTGTCAGGCAGCAGAGGCTTTGCGGTTTCGACGATGAGACGGCGGGCGGGGATCGTGGCTGGAGGCTTCCAACAGAACGGGAGTTGAAAACGCTGCTGGATTGGAGCCAGCGGGACAAAGCGCTTGGCCTGCCGGCATTGGACCGCTACGCGTTTCCGGATGCGGCGGCCACTTTCTATTGGACCGGCACCAGCCATTCGGAAGAAAGCACCGTGGTGGTTGCCTTTGATGATACTCACCGCAGCTTGGCCAGCATCAGCCTGGGCCAGGGCCAGGCTGCGCGGGTGCGTCTGGTGCGAGGTCCCAAGCTGGCCGACGAACCGTCGCCGCACGGCATGGACAAACCCTTGTCGGCTTATGCCTCGGTTCGCTCCGAGGGGCCATCCATCCTCCATGCCTCGGGCCGTCCGCTCTGATTATCGGCGGCTCGCCACACCTTGTTGCCGCGCCTAGAAAGGCGCGGCTCTCAACTCCCATCTAGAACCCCAAGCCCAGCCCTATGTCACCGCGGGCGGGCAAGGCGCGACCCTGCCTTGTCTATTCCCGACATGCTTCTTGTACGAACAACTCTACAAACGCATAATCCCTGTCTTCAAATAAAAATGATTATTAATTACAAAAATGCACTCGCGCCTTGTTCTTCCCTTCATCCTGGCAGGCAGCCTGGCCGTGTCCGCCTGCTCCGGCGGCCCAGCCGCCCAGCCGGTCCGGACCGGTGTTTTCGTCGATAGCCCGGTAGCGGGCCTGGACTACGACAGCGGCAGCCATGCCGGCAAAACCACCGCCAGCGGCGAATTCCACTACCTGGACGGCGAAATCGTTGTCTTCCGCATCGGTCAGTTGGAACTGGGCCGCGGCCTGGGCGCGGCCCAGCTTACCCCGCTGCAACTGGTTGGCAGCCAGAACCCGGCGGATCCCAAAGTGCTGCGTCAGGTACAGCTGCTGCTGACGCTGGACGAAGACGACAACCCCAACAACGGCATCCAGATCAGCGCTGACACTGCAGGCCGCTTCCGTCGCAGCATGCGCTTGGAACAGGCCGGCGATTTGCAAACCTTGCTGGATGCCGCCGGCATTGCCCGCAGCGTAGTGGCCGCCGACTTCGCGGCCAGCCACTTTCGCCTGAGCCTGGCCGCGCTGCGCGAACAGCCGCCCGGTCCGCGCTTTACCCCGCTGGCCGAAACCGACGGCGCGCCCCTGAGCGACGCGGGCGAACGCGCCGGTTGCGTGAAAGACAAGCAGACCGGCTTGATCTGGGAAGTGAAGTCCGTGCAGGGCCTGCGCAGCCAGTTCCACAGCTATTACGCCAGCGCCAGCCGCAAGCCGGAACGCCCGGCCCAATGCGAGCCCGGCCAGGAAGACTGCCTGGCCGTTACCTACACCGAAGCCGTGAACAAGCAAAAACTCTGCGGCTTCGAAGACAGCGAAGACGACATCGCCGCGGAGCGCGGCTGGCGGCTGCCCACCGAGCGAGAACTGAAAACCCTGTTGGACTGGAGCCAGTACGACCGTTCGCGCGGCCTGCCAGCCATGGACCGCCATGCCTTCCCGGACGCCGAAGCCGCCTTTTACTGGACCGCCACCAGCCGCCGCGGCGAAGGCGCAGTGGCGGTGGCTTTTGACGACACCCACCGCACCCTGTCCAGCGTCAGTCTCAGCCTGGGCCAGCCGGCGCGGCTGCGTCTGGTGCGCGGCCCCAAGCTGGCGGACGATCCCAACCCGGAAGACAATCCACCGCCGCAGCCGGCCTACATCCCGGTGAGCGCCGACGGCCAACTGGCCGCGCCGGCCCAGGCTGCCTGCGTTGACGACAACCTGCACCCGGACAGCTGGCGCGACATCATCCTGTGGCAAGCCCGGCCGCGGCCGGCCAGCGCGGCCAGTCTCAATCCGGCGCTAGCCGCGCTGCAACAGCAACGGTTGTGCCAACAGGACAATTGGCGGCTGCCCAGCGTGGTCGAGGCCATCCGCTGGCTGCAATTGCAACAGGATCAGGACTACCCCGCCGGCAACGCCGCCGCCCGAGTATGGGCGCGCGACGCGAGCGGCGAGCTCTACGGCCTGGACCGAAACGGCGGAAAACAGAGCGCGGCCCATCTCGCCGGCCAGGCCGAGCAACCGCTGCTGGTCGCCCTCTCCATCCGGCCGGCCAAACCGCTGCTGCCGGACAGCGACGGCGAGGAGCCGGACGCCGCCCAGCTGGCGCAATGGCGGACCCGCTACAGCCAATACCAGCCCGGCGCGGACCGCCAAGAGGCCTGGCCCGTGCCCACATTGGATACAGCGGCGCAAGCCGGTTTCCGCGATCTGGGCCTGCTGCCGGCGGTGCCGTTTCCCGCCGACAACTCCTATAGCGCCGCCAAAGCGGCGCTGGGCGACAAACTGTTCCGCGATCCCCGGCTGTCCCGCAACAACCGCATCGCTTGCATCAGCTGCCACGCGCCGGAACATGGCTGGAGCGATCCGCGCTCGGTGTCCCAGGGCCACATTGGCCAATTGGGCGGCCGCAACGCCATGACCCTGCTCAATACCGCCTACGTCGGCGCGCTATTCTGGGACGGCCGCGCCGCCAGCCTGGAAGAGCAAGCCAAGGGCCCGGTGGCCAATCCACTGGAAATGCACCAGCCGCTGGGCCAGGCCGTGGCCAAGATCGCCGCCGCGCCGGAATACGCGTCGTTGTTCACCGCCGCCTACGGCGACAGCCGCGTGGACCTGGACCGCATGGCCAAGGCCATCGCCACCTTCGAGCGCACCCTGATCAGCCAGGACAGCGCCTTCGACCGCTTCCTCAAAGGCGAGCGCGCCGCGCTGAACGACCAGGCGCTGTGGGGCCTGCATCTGTTCCGCACCAAGGCGCGCTGCATAAACTGCCACAACAGCCCGCTGCTGTCCGACAACCAGTTCCACAACACCGGCCTCAACTACATCGGCCGCGACAAGGAAGACCTGGGCCGCGGCGGCGTCACCGGCCTGCGCGCCGACCTGGGCAAATTCCGCACCCCCACCCTGCGCGATCTGCTCTACACCGGCGACTACATGCACACCGGCGACATGCCGCTGGACGAGGACGGCGCCGGCGTGATCGAGTTCTACAACAACGGCGGCAATCTGGTGGAGGCGGTGGGCGTGGAAAAATACACGCTGCCCAAGCCCTCGCCGCTGCTCAAGCCGCTGGGCCTCAGCGCCGCGGAAAAACAGGCGCTGCACGCCTTCCTGCAAGCCTTGTCCGGTCCGCCGCGGCTGCAGCCGGCCAGCGAGGCCGAGCTGTTCCGGCGCTGAGAACCTGTTTACGATCCGCCGCGCTGGATATACGGTGTTGAAACGCCATGGCCCGGCATCGCCGCCGGGCCGTGGTCATGCTTGAATCCACTGGCGCAAACACCGTTTACGGTTTATCCCAAAATATCGCGCCATGACATGCGCGTGTCTTGAAAATCTGAAACCAATGAGCAACAAGGGGGGACGCGATGGCGTGGTCGTTGCAAAGGGCTTTCAATAATGCCGGGAACGGCGCCAACGCCGCCGGGGTGTGCGAGGCCGCGGTTTGCCTGTGGCTCAAACACATTCAAGACCGCGTGGGCAAATTCAATATGGGCAGCAGCGCCGGCGACTACCTGCCCACCACCGCGCAGGCGGACGCGCTCTACCAGCAGTTCGACAACGGGACCTACCTGTTCCGCTTCGCCTCCTATCTGGAACAGCAGGTCTACCCCTCGGTGGCTGCCTACAAGCGGGTGGGCGACGCCAATCATGCGGAAACCTTCGGCCTCACCTTCTGCCACTACAGCAACAACGCCCACGGCGCCAGCGCCCAAGCCTGGCAAGACATTATCGAAAATCGGATGGTGCGCGGCGACGCCCTGTTTCTCAACCTGATGCGCAACGGCGGCGCTTCCGGCCACGCCGTCGGCGTCTACAAGGGCAGCGACTATATCTGGGTGTTCGATCCCAATCGCGGGCTTTACCGCGGCAATGTCAGCGCCGGCTGCTGCAGCGCGGCGGACTTGTTCCGCGCGGCGCAATACCTGGCCGGCCTGACCGGTGGCTACTGGGACCAGACCATGTACTACGGGCTGCATATGCGGGCGTGATGCCCGGACCAAGCTTGATTGACCTCTCCCCGCCGCCACGGCGGCAAGCCGCCTGGTGCCGCGCAATGGCGGCACCAGGATGGCAAACCCGAATTGTAAGGAACACGCGTTGTAAACCGCGCGCGTGGCAACCATCGGGCCGTGCTGAGGGGCCATGATGGTGACGGCTGTACGCCAATCGAGGAATTAGGAATTTTATTAAGCCACCCCCATGCTCCCATGCGTCACAAACCCCGGCCGTTGAATCAGGCGCTGATAGTAGGCGTGCGCATGCGGCAGTTCCGGCTTGTCGAAAGGCGTCAGCTGCCAGCGGTGGATGGACAGGCCGAGCACGATGTCGGCCAGGGTGAAATCGTCGCCGCAGATGTAGGGCGTATCCTGCGCGGCCAGCTGGCGGTCCAGAATCGCCATATAGTGGCCCCACTGTTGAATGCTGGCCTGGATCAGCGCCGGGTCCTGATGTTCCGGACTGCGGCGGCTGAGGCCGTGGAAGGCGTAGCCCCAGGAGCCGTTCAGTTCGGTGGCCTGCCAGTCCATCCATTTTTCCACCTGGGCGCGGCTGCGCGGATCGGTGGGCAGCAAGTGGCTAGCCCGGCGCGAGTCGGCCAGGTAGCGGCAGATGGTGTTGGATTCCCACAGCACCAGGCCGTCGTCCACCACCGCCGGAATCAGCGCATTGGGGTTGAGCACCAGGAACTCCGGGCTGCTGGCGGACTGAAAGCCGCGGCCCCAGTCTTCGCGTTGGTAGTCGATGCCGATTTCATGACAGGTCCACAGCACTTTGCGGACGTTGATGGAACTGGTGCGGCCCAGGATGCGCAGCATGGAAATCTCCGGCGATGATGTTGGGATGAACCGGAGCAGTGTAGCCTCGCCGGGGGCGGGCATGCCATTGAAATGAAGAGTTGTGGCGGGGATGCGCCAGCTTGGCCGGGAGCCGTGGGGTCGGGCTTGGCAAGCGCAAGGCCCTTGTCATATCATGGCTGTCGATTTGGGCCGATAGCTCAGCTGGGAGAGCGCTGCGTTCGCAATGCAGAGGTCGGGAGTTCGATCCTCCTTCGGTCCACCATCTTCCCCTCCCTTGTTTCCCCATGTGACTGTGCCGTTAAGCATAAAGTGGCCAGGTGGCCAAGATATGCTTTATTTCCCGTTTGGACACATTATGGTTTACGGGGAACGGCGTAGTACAATAATCGATTTTTCCTTGCAAACCAGTGCATTATCTACTTGGCGGCAAAGATTCCAGACATGAAAAACGGGACCCGAAGGTCCCGTTTTGGTTTTCTGGCTGCGCGCGCGGTCAGCCGTAGCGGCTTGAGATGACCAGATTGATGTGGTGGAAGATGCCGTTGACGGATTGCGCTTCCGTGTCCAGCCGCGCCCAGATGTCGCGCGCGCTGATTCCTTCATATCCCGCCTCCAGTCGCTCGTCGAGCAACATCTCAATCTTGGCCCGTAGTTCGTCAACGTGTTGTTGTTTGGAGGCCGCGCGGTAGCGGCGATGGCGGTCTGCAATCGCACGGGCCTCGGCATTCGCCCGCAGGTACAGGTGTTTGCGGCCGATTCCCACACGTTTACCCGCTTCGTTGATGGAAAGGGGCGTGGGAAGCTCAAGCATCAAACGCAAACTGGCGCGGATTTCTTCCCAATCCAGCTCGCGCGACTGGATGCCAGCACGAGGCGATTCGGACAGCGCAATGTTCAGTTGCAAGGGCTGATGCGGCATTGCCCAGTTCTGGACCTCGCCGGCGAACAGTTTGTCCAAGCCGATGCCGCCATGCAGCGCAATCGTCAGCCAGGCTTTGATGCCAGGCAGGCCACCCTTTCTCAGCCAGTGCCAGACGCCGCTCTTGGAGAAACCATAACTGCTGGCAAAACAGGTAATCTTGCCATCGGCCATCCGCTCAATAATCGTTTCTAGCAAGGGCACCACGCCTTCCGCGGCTACTTGCGGGCGATGCGCCAGCATGTTGCCAACCTGACGCGCTGTCCACAGCGACTCCGGCGTAGCTGGCTCTGGGCTCCCCTCCCCGAGAAAGCCTCCGCAGGCGGTGCAATATCCAGGAACGACGATGGCCGCACGGTTTCGGACGTTGCTGCGTTGGCAATGCGGGCAAATGGAAGTCAGCTTGACCTTATGCTTAAGACAGGCCTCAACCGGGGCAATGTCCCAAGCCAAGCGCAGATAGGGTTCCTCGCCGCGCTGCTTATCTTCGCTGAAGCAGCAAGGGCACCAACGGTCAGACCTCGGCGCCAGGCCCGGCGTGCCTAGCAGACGGCGATATGGAGAGAGGGTCAGGCTGTCCAGCGATTCGACTCCCGTCAGTTCTGACAGCCAAGCTGCCCACTGTTCGCTCTCGGCCGACATGCTGGACAGATTGCGTTGGTGCCAGCCGTATTTGTCACATACCGAATGTTCAAAAAAGCCAAGTACCCAATCGACTAGCCTCTGGCTGGTTATGCCATGGGAGTGGGCCAGACGGCAAACGTAACTGGTCAAACTTTCCACGTCGGGAGTGTCCAAACCTTGCGGGGCCAGTGCGTGAAGAGTGGAGCGTGGAGGTTGAATCAATTGCATCATCAGGCCACCTTCGTTTTCGTCGCGAACTGGGCAGGTAGCAAGCTGCGTTTGAGTCCAGGCGCAATGCGTTCTTCGCCTTCAAGAATTTCGCGCAGGATTTGCGTGGTTTGGGCTTCAGTCATCAGCGCGCGGCACAGCAAGTCTTCTGACCAGCCTTTTCCTGCCACCATCAAATTCAAGCGCATGAGCAGAGTTCGCAGGGTGCCGATGCAGCCCAGGGTGTTTTGCTGAAATACATCAGCGTAGCGCTGTAAATCTACATCTTTCAAGGCAGGCATGCCTTTCCCCAATTTTATCAGGCAGCGGCGGAAGGCGAGTACATCTTCGGGGACATCTTCGCGGTATCGGCCGAAGTGAATGACGTGGGTGCGGCGTGCCAATTGTCCGTTCAGCGTGGCCAGTTCGAATAGGTCATACGAACCCAGCAGAATCCACTGCACGCCGAACTCATTAGATAGCGACTTCAGCGTATCGAGTTGTTGCTCGAGTTGATTCGGACGGCATTGGCGCATCATGTGGGCAGCCTCGTCGACCACGATAAAACGGGTGCCACGATTCCGGAGCGAGCGCTCCACGGCGGTGCGCAGTCCTGACAGCCTATTGGATTGTGTTCCGGTGGGACGAACCAGTCTCCCCGTTGTCGGGTCTACGCTATAGGCTGTTCGTGGTACGTCGAGTTCACCCTCCAAAGCATGCAAGATGCGTTGATAGAACAAGCGCCAGGAAAATTCTCGCTCTCCAGAAGCTGGTGCCTCCACTCGGATGGCAGGAATAAAACCAGGGTTTGTGGCCATGGTCTCGGTTTGGCGTTGCAATTCGGTACCCACAAGAAAATATCCTAGAGTGGTTTTTCCGACGCCGGTCGGGCCGCACAGTAAAATTAGGTTGGCGTTGTTGCCTGCTTCCTGCATCAGTTGGCATTCCTCGATGATTGAGGCCAGATGAGGATGACGGAGGTGGCTTGATTCGACGGTAGCATTTTGAGTTGTATTGGCTTGGGTAGTCATAGGCGGTTGTTCCAATTCCAGAAGATATCGAGTTCAGGGATGTCGTCTGCATCATCACTGGACGGGTTTGCAGTGGTGAGCTGATATGGGGGGACTTCGTTTACGGTGTTGGCACTATCCAGAGCCTGTCGCTGAGTTGGTATTGACGCAGGAGCGATAGCGGGTTGGCTTGTGGGAGGCGCGATGGCACCAATACCCATGCCTTGGTACAGTTCGCGGTTTTCCTGTTGCCGTTGGAACGCCAGTGCCATGGCGCCTTCCGGCGTGAACACTTGCATGAACTCGGTCAGTCGCTGCAGGGATGGCTCGTCGTTGTCGTCCATCCGGTAGCGAGCGCGCATTTCCTGCGACAGCAACTCGCGCTCTTTCTCGGTCAACTGTCCCAGATTGACCAGCGCCTTGCACTGCGCCGGGACCCAGCGCTTGTTGATTTGGACGTAGACGGTGGCGCCATCCCAGGGGTCGTAGCGCACCGGCAGCTTCTTGCCGTGCATCTTCGGGTCGCAGAATTCCGGGCACCAATAGAAGTAGTTGGCATGCACTTTGATGCCACGCTGGCGGTCCACCGTGCGCAGTCCCGCTCTGCTGACGGTTGGGCAAGTCAGGATAAGGAAGTCCTGAGTCAGCGTGACGATGCGGTGCTCACGGCTCCCGGACAAGGACTGGCTGCGCATGAAGGCATCATGGGGACTCAGCCCCAAAGCGGAATGCACCTCATTGTCGTAGTAGGTGAAGGCCCAGTATTCGAGACCGTAATACATGGCCTGGAGCGTCCACTCGGCCAAGCGTGACGGCAGAAACTTGCCCGTCGTACTGCGCACGGCTTTCATGGCTTTCGTATTGCCGGCCAGGTTATGCACATACTCGGTGTGCGCGCGACCGAAGATGCGTTCCATCACCGAACCATGGCGCGGACGGCCGGCAGGACGGTAACGCAGGTGAATGCGCATCAGCGCGCAGAAGTGCTTGAAGTCTTCACTGCGGAAGTCCGCTCCGTTATCCACCACAATGAACTGCGGCAAGCGGCGATGGCGGCGAACGATGTCTCGCAGCAGCATCATGTTCGAGCGATACGACGGCGGGTCGTACGACAGGTACAGGCCGAGGATTCGCCGAGTGAATGCATCGATGGCGAAAGAGAGCCACGGACGACCTAATGGCTTGCCGTTCTTTGCAGACACCAGTTCGATGTCGAGTTCGGTATGGTCCATGTGCACGTACTGGAAGGCTCGAGAACCGTGTACCGGTGTATCGGCATGCAGGACATTGACGAACTCCGCATTTTGATACGCGACCCGATTGCCATGGCGGGCTCGGTCGGCCTGCTTTTGTGGAAGAGCCTCGATGCGCTCAATCAGCGTCGGGTAGGACGGGGCCTTGATGCCGAGTTGGGCACACAAAATAACGAGCTTGCGGTGGCAATGCCGGGCATTGGGGGCGTTGCTGGTCAGATACTCGTCCCGAATGACCTGCTCCATGGCAGATTCCTGTTCGGGGCTCAGGCGCGGGTTGCGATTGCCGCGGTCGCGCAGCCGCGGCACCAGGGCTATCAATTCGTCAGCACCCGCCAATTTAGCGAGGCCGAGCGCTTTGAGATGTCGGCGCTGAGTCCGATTGGGCAGGGAGATGTTCTCGAGTCCGTTCAATCGGCTCAAGGCCATTTTCAGCTCACTTTCGGTGTAGTCTGAAAGGCGGACCGGTTCCTGGCCCAACGAGGCTTCGTTGGTTATCAGGAGATTTTGCTGGGCCACGAGCTTTTCTAAGGTTTCAAGCTCGGTTTCTACAGACTTACCATCTTCGGATTCAAGAATGACCTTGCTACCGCCCACCAAGACTACTTTGTAGGGCTGCTGGTCATACACGAGATGGGCGCCGACTTTGATGTCGACGACACCCGGTATGGCAAAGGGCGTCGGACGTTGCCGGGCCCGTTCAAAGTCTCGTACCGCCGTGTCCCGAAACACCCGGCAGCGGGTTGGCTCGCTAAGAGCGGCAAAGTCTATCTCGGCGACCAGTTGTCCGTCTGCAATCAGCTTGAAGACCTCATCCGGCCGGCAATCGGCTTTGTCGTAGAGTTCAGCCAGATAAAGGGTGGCATCCGCGACCAATGCTTCTTGGACCCGCACGGCTATGTCGACCGGGCATGGCGGCGCGCTTGGGTCGAGGTAGTCCTCGAGGAACAGGGTGTTCTCGATACGGCGTTGCGGGATGTCTCGGTCAGTCTGGATTCGGTAGCCAATCCCGCGCGCTGCCAACCACTCTTCAATCAGTGGGGCACGCCAGTGATTGTCCGGGTCGAGTTGATAGCGCCAGGGGTAGCGCTGAGCCAGTTTCTCGAGCTTGCTCCAGGGCTTGCACTCCAGGAACCAGACTTCACGCTCGGTGACGACCAGGAAGTCCGGTATATGGTCGATGGCGTGGATTTCGCCATCGGCATCGATGACCTCGAACTTGAGCTGGCTCGGCTGGGGATAGTATTCGAGCACCGCCGGGTCATGCTCCAGGCTGACCGCCACAGGGAATTCTAGGTGTCGGCTTTCCGTTTCCACGGTGCGCTGCATCTTGCGGCTCTGCAGCGGCGTGATGACATTACCGCCACCGCGGGACTCAACCTTGCGCACGGGAGCGTACTTCACGGCATCCAGAATCAGCCGCATACCGGCTGACGGTGTGCCAAGCCGGTCCAGCAGACGCTCTCGCAGGGGTTTCTCAAGCATGTTCTGCCTCAATTATGTTTGGGCTGAGGTATAACCAGCTTGAGCGCTGTCGTGCCAAAATTGACTCTAATTGACCATGGCGAGCCAGCTTGCCCAGGAGTGGATGGTGATAATCAACAAGGTAGGAAGGCCGATTTCCCTGACCAAGCAGGGAGAGGCCAAGACAGAGGGTGCGGCGGCAGAAGAGTGGGGAATGGAGGCTTACCGCATGGTGAAGCAAGCGATGCTCAAACGGGGCTGGGGCTACCAGGAATTGTCTGCTGCGCTGAAGCCCTTGGGTATCAGGCGAAGCGCGGCGGTACTCAACCGGCGCATCAACCGGGGAAATTTCAGCGCCGGCTTTATGTTGGCCTGCTTGTATGTCCTGCAGCAGAACAAAGACGCATCCTCGTCGCAGGAAGACAAGCCAATCCAGCCAGACTAAATATCTATTTGAGATAACCATCCCGCCCAACTCCATACCCTCTCATAAAAAGGGCATGACATCCCATTGGAGGCGGGAAGGGCGCAATCGCATGTCAAAACAGGGTTTGCACGGCATACCAAGCCGTATGTTTCAGTTTAGGGCGCAGCCTATCCCACTTCAAGCGATTGCGAGACAGCGACCTGGATTAGCAACGTTCCCTTCTTTCCTCTCTCCTCCTCTTTTTTCGTAGCGAGCTACGAACTTGCATTGCTAATTGCACGCTGATACTATGGGGATATCGCAATCCAGTGCTTTCCAACACACCATGGCACGAACCGACACCCCCGCAACAAAGGCTTACTGGCAACTGGCTGACCTTGCGCGTCTTGACGGCGCCCATGACGCCCAACTGTTCGCTCTGACCTGGCTCGCTGCTGGGCGCATGGTTGCCCTGCAACAAGCTGGGGGCGTCTTTGCTGTTCGTGAATTGGTCGAACCACATGCGTGGGAAAAGCTGGTAGACGCAGGATTCCCCGCGGAAGCGCATAACCTGATTAGCGCACCCTGGTCTTCGGCAGTTGGGAATGATGTCAGTCGACGAGTAGCAGCTGCGGATATTGTTTCCGGCCTGGAAATGGAGCTTGGGGTGCAGCGGTGGGATGTTCTGCCTTGTCTGTCCGAATCTTCTGGCCGCAGAGACTATGCAGAAGGCACTTTTATACCTGAAATGTCTTCTCTGCTGATGGATATGGTTGATGCTCCGCCGGACAGTGAGGTCTGGATTCCATTCGACGTCAAAGGACAGCTAACCGTCGAAGCACTCCGCCGTGGTTGGCGTGTTCTTGCAACGTCTCCCTTGGCATCCTGGCCGCTCATCCGACAACTCCTTTTGACGATTGAAACAGGTCAGCCACAGCCGCCATCCGTTCGGACTGAGAGTGGAGGCGACGTGATGGGGTATCTCGAGCTGCGTGCGGACTATGGCCTCGTTGTGCCTCCATTCGGCATGCCAGTAAAAAATGGCCGTGTGTGGAGTTGGGACGTTACGAGGACTCGCCCCTATGAGCGGTTCACGCGTAGCGAGTCCTGGGCCTTATTTGAATTCGTGAATCGCATTAACCAGCGAGTGGTTTTTGTAACATTACAAGGGGTTTTGTTCGCGCTAGGCCAAGAGCAGCGCTTGCGTGAATACCTGCTAGGCAATCAATCCCGCGCACTCCAAACTGTTGTCGCATTGCCTCCGGGAACACTCGGCGCTACCGCCCTTTCTGGTGCCATCCTCATGTTTAATGCAGTTGGGCCAACCGATACCGTTTTCATGGCGGACCTTGTCAGCGGTCGCCGCTCCCTTCAAGAGGCCGGTGATATTTTGTCAGCCGCTCGGGTGATGGTGCTTGAACAGCAAGCGTCGGATAAGTCCAGCTGGGTCAGCTGCGAGGAAATTGCAGAAAACGAACATAGCTTTGCCCCCTCCCGCTATTTGCGGCGAGTGACTGACTTGGGCGATGAGGTAGTCAAGCTTGGGGACCTCTGTGAAGCGGTAAGACCGCCCGCAACCTCAAAGGAAAAGAGTGCGCTCGAGGTTACAGAAGTAGGCTTGCCGGACCTGAATAAATGGCAACCTATCAATAACACCATCGAAAAGACCACCTACCTGAAATCAGAACCTAGAGCGGCGACGCTGGTTAAACCCGGAGATGTCGTGATTGCCATCAAAGGCTCAGTCGGGCGTGTTGCGCTGATGGGTGGGTCGGCACAGAACAGACCCACCGTCGTGTCACAGAGTTGCCTCGCGTTGCGCCTGAACCCCAAGCAACCAAATAAACACCTGCCTGCTGAGGTTCTGGTCATGTACCTCCGGTCGCCCCACGGCCAAGCACAACTAGCTGGCCTTCAAGTAGGCGCGGGGGTGCCGCACATTAGCCCCAAAACTCTCCTAGGAGCGGTGTCGATACCGATGCCATCGGCAGAACGTTGCCAGGAAATCCTGCAGGACTATGACCGACTCTGTGAGCTTGAGCAGCAGATAGCCAGTCTGGAAGGGGAGATGACGGACATTGCACGGCAACGCTGGCCGGCCACATTAGGCAAGCCATGACATGTCGGCATCACAACCATAGAGATGACTTCAAGGGGCTAAAGGCATGAATAAAAACAATACTTTATGGAAGGCGTGTGCGGGAGCGGTGGACATTTGCGTACTCAATGAGTACCATATGCGTAACAACACCCGCCACGCCTCTCCACGATGCGCACCAGGCGGGTTTCTCATTTCTGGCGGCGGAAATGACCTTTCTTAAACCGTCCCTCAGCGTTGACGCACAAATCGACCTGCTGCAAAAGCGCGGCATGACGTTTCCCGACCGCGACCGCGCCAAGCACTACCTCACTCATATCAATTACTACCGCTTGCGGGCCTATTGGTTGCCATTCGAGACCGAGCCCACCAACGGGGACGACCACGTCTTTGCCCCCGGCACCAACTTTGACACGGTATTGGCCATCTATGTGTTCGACCGCGAGCTGCGCTTGTTGCTACTGGATGCCATTGAGCGGGTCGAAATCTCGCTGCGCACGACGTTTGCTCAGTATCTGGCTGACCGCTATGGTGCCTTTGCGCATGATGACGCCTCCCTATTTCACGACCAAGTTGCCTGGGGTATCAGCCAGGGCAAGCTGCTTAAGGAGTACCAGAGTAGCCGTGAGACCTTTGCCGAGCATTATCGAGACCGTTACCCTGAGCTGAACACCCCGCCCATCTGGGTTGCTTGTGAGCTGATGATGTTCGGGGACCTGTCTCATTGGCTCAAGAATCTAGCAGCGGCGGAAGACCGGCAAGCGATTGCCAATGCATACGGCTTGGATGAACGAGTCCTGTGCTCGTTCACCCACCACCTGACGATTGTTCGCAACCACTGCGCCCATCACGGCCGGGTGTGGAACCGACGTTTCGCATTGCGTTTCACACTTCCCAAAAAGAAGCCGAAAGACATTGTAGCCGCGTTTAACCCCGCAGAGCCCCAGCTGCTGTACAACACCCTGACCATGCTAGTGTACCTGCTCGACCTGATGAGCCCGAACCATGCCTGGAGCCGACAAATCCAGGCCCTGATTGCGGCGCATCTGGAGATTGATACGACGTTAATGGGATTCCCGGTGGATTGGCGGCAGCGCAGTTTGTGGAGGATGGCGTGAACATACCAACCAATGTAAGGGGCCTATAATATGCCCCCTACGCACTGAGCTTCAAAACGCAACGAGAAACATCATGGCCAATAAACTTACCCTCGAAGCCCTCGAATCGTGGCTTTGGGAGTCCGCCAACATCCTGCGCGGCTCCATCGACTCGTCCGACTTCAAAAACTATATCTTCGGCCTGCTGTTCCTGAAGCGTTTCAACGATGTATTCGAGGAGCGCGTGAACAAGCTGATGGCCGAGGAAGGTATCAGTCGGGAAGAAGCCGACGCCGAAGTCTGTGACGACATCGGCGCGTTTCCGGGGACGGCTCGCTGGGAATGGTTGGTTACCCGTACCGAAAACATTGGCGAAGCGCTGGACAAGGCGTTCTACTACATCGAAGCCGGGGTGAAGGGCAATGACCTGCAACACGTGCTCACCGCCACCCAGTATGGCGACAAGCGCGTGCTGTCCGACCACACCCTGCAACGGCTGCTGCGCCACTTCAATCAGTACCAGCTGGGCAATGATGACCTCTACAAGGCCGACATGCTAGGCGACGCCTACGAATACCTCATCAAGCAGTTCGCCGACGATGCAGGTAAAAAGGGTGGCGAGTTCTACACCCCCAAAGGTGTGGTGCAACTGGTGGTGGAACTGCTCGACCCGCAACCCGGCATGAGCGTGTACGACCCTACCTGTGGCAGTGGCGGCATGTTGGTGGAAAGCGCGCACCATATTGCCAAGCTACCCGGCGGCACCCTGTTGGGCGACAAGCCCAACGTGCTGCTGTACGGGCAAGAGAAAAACCTCGGCACCTGGGCCATCGCCAAGCTGAACCTTTACCTGCACAATATGCGGGCCGAGATTGAACGCGGCGACACCTTGGTTGAACCCAAGCACCTCGATGGCGACTATCTCAAGACCTTCGACCGAGTGATTGCCAATCCGCCGTTCTCGGCCAAGGCCTGGTGGGCGCCGCTGGAACTGGCCAAAGAGGCGGAACAGGACAGCGACAAGAAACCCAAGGCCCCGAATTACAAACAGGTCTCCGACCAATATGGGCGCTTCGTCTACGGCATTCCGCCCCGTGGCTATGCTGACTTGGCCTTCGCCCAGCACATGCTGGCCAGCCTCAAGGCAGATGGCCGCATGGGCGTCATACTTCCCCACGGCGTGCTGTTCCGCAGTGGCGAGGAAGGCAAGATTCGCGAGGGACTGCTGTTCGGCACCGACGCTGCCAGCGGCAACCAGCCCGGCGACCTCATCGAGGCCATCATCGGCCTGCCCTCGGCGCTGTTCTATAACACCGGCATTCCAGCCTGTGTGCTGGTCCTGAACAAGCGCAAGCCCGCTGCGCTCAAGGGCAAGGTCATCATCATCGACGCCAGCCGCGACTACCTTGAAGGCAAGGCCCAGAACAGCCTGCGCCCCGAGGACATCGCCCACATCGCCAGCACGCACAAAGCTGCGTTTGAGCACCAGACCGAGGTCGAGAACTATTGCCGGGTGGTCACGCTGGACGAAATCCGCAGCAATGACGGCAACCTCAACATTGCCCGCTACATCGACAACGGCGAGACCGAAGAAGCCGTCGATGTGGGCGCCACCTTGGCGCAACTGGCGGCGCTGGCCGAGGAAGAAGCGCAAATTGATGCGCGGCTGAATGGGTATCTGACGGAGTTGGGCTTGCTGGAGTCTGAGGCATGAGCGCGGAAGTAGCTGAGGCAAACGATGCGCATCAATTAGGTGAGGCTTTCCGCGATTGGGAAACGGTTACGTTGGCAGATGTATCTATCGAGAGTAGGCATCGAAATGGTGCTCAGTTAGATGACAGCTTACTTTGCGGGGTCCTAAAGACCGCCGGGCTTGTGCCAATGCGCGAAAGAGTGAAAGGCAACTCAACTGACCGTTGCAAGTTGGTGCCTGTAAATGCGTTCGCATATAACCCGATGCGTTTAAATATCGGTTCCATTGCTCGGAACAAAGTGCAGCATCCAGTGATGGTGAGTCCCGATTACGTTGTCTTCGAGGTCGTATCGCAACGGCTGCTACCCGAGTACCTAGACCACTTTCGTTATTCACACGCGTGGCAGACGTTCGTTGGCACCTCCGGTGACGGCAGCGTTAGGGTGCGCATCTACTATGACCATCTATCGCAGTTGAAGCTGCCGCTCCCTCCACTCCCCGAACAACAGAAAATCGCCGCCATCCTGACGGCCGTGGACGACAAGCTGGACGTGATTGCACGCCAGATTGAAGCCACACAGACTCTCAAGCGCGGGCTGATGCAGACCCTGTTCAGCCGGGGTGTCGGCACTCAAGATGCCGATGGCCGCTGGGTGCCGCACACCGAGTTCAAGGACAGTGAGCTGGGAGAGATTCCGGCGGGGTGGACGGTCACAACCGTTGGGGATGTTTGCGAAGTAAAGGGCGGCAAGCGATTACCCAAGGGCGAAACACTTACCGAAGAAAACACCGGTTACCCATACATTCGTGTGACCGACATGTATATGGGTGGCGTTGATACCAAGGGCATCCTTTACGTTCCCTCGCACATTCAGCCAAGTATTGCGCGGTACACAATTTCCAAGGACGACATCTTTATCACGGTAGCCGGCACACTGGGTATTGTTGGCATCGTGCCAGCTGAGTTAGACGGTGCGAACCTGACCGAGAACGCTGATAAGCTCACCAGCATCAAAATCCATCGGGACTACCTGTTTTACTGCCTGTGCTCTGAAGCCATTCAGGATGCAATAGCACGAGAGGCAACTTCAAACGCTCAGCCTAAACTGGCCCTCACTCGTATTAGAGAATTCGCTATTCCACTGCCAACGGACGCTGAACAGGCCCACATCGGGACTATTTTGGCAGCTTCAGACTGGAAGCTGAAATTGTTGTCGGAAAAGCGGGAGAAATTCCAAGCCCTCAAACGAGGCCTAATGCAAAAGCTGCTTACTGGAGAGTGGCGGGTAAAAACCGATGAGATTTTGTGACCTACTGAATTTGCCCTATGACTCGGCTGCCAACATTGACCGTGATAGCTTGAAGCGGTGCTTGCCTGATACACCGGACGATGTCTTGACTCAGGTCTATGCCGACCATGGGCGGAAAGACGATTTCCAGTCTCAATACGGTGAACTAGACATCACTTCGCTGAGGTGGGAAAAGAGGGATTTTTCTGCTGCCGAGATTGCGGCGAGTTGTCACTACGACCGTTTCGACAATTGGATAGATGGCGTTGAGCAAAGAGTAGCGCAGTTCTCTGCTCAGGGGTGGGCCTGCATCGACACGCGCCCCAATGTTGTAGCGCACTGGCGGGAGCACATGACTTGGTTGCGTCTCCCGGTGTTCATCGCAGGTCACCTGATTGGTGCTCCAACACCATTGAGGTTGGTTGAAGGCCACACTCGTGTTGGCTTGCTAAGGGGGCTGATAAAAGCCGGTGTACTTGCCACCTCAAGCCAGCATGAAATTTGGTTGGGCCAATAACAAAACCGGTATTGTTCAGAGGGAGGGGTATGAAGTCAGAACAACAAGGTGTCGAACGCCCAGCCATCGAATGGCTAGTAAAGCTGGGCTATACCCATCTGCCCGGCAGCAAGGTAGCGGTTGAGCACCGTCACCTAGCCCCGGTGCTGGAAGACATCCTCAAACCCCGATTGCTTCTCCTGAACCCTTGGCTGACCAAGGCGCCTGGCGGCGTCGCCGCGGCGCTGGTGGAGCTTCGCAAACGGGTCAATGACGAGCTGCTGCCGGCCAACAAGGCATTCTGGGAGCAGGTGGTGCATCGCTCGGACATCCAGGTGAAGGATGCCGACGGCAAGCCGCGCAGCGTGCGCTTCTTCGATGCCGCCTCCGTCGCCAACAACGACTTCCATGTGGTGGACCAGTACGTCGGCCGCAATGCCGACGACGATGTGTTCCGGCCCGACCTGCTGCTGTTCGTGAACGGCTTACCGCTGGCCATCATCGAATGCAAGGCCAGCCATCATCGGCTGGCTGAAGCGCTGGCGCAGCTGGATGGCTACCGGGCAAGCTTCCCAGCCCAATTCGTGTTCAATCAGGTCAGCGTCGGCCTGAATCGCCGAGAAGGAATGTACGGAGCCATCTTCACGCCGCCGGCTTTCTATTCCCATTACCGCCTGCAGGAGGCCGAGCGTGCCGAAGTGGCGGCCTTGCTGGGCGCGGAGCCTCGTGAGCAAGACCAGTTGTTCTGGGCCTTGTTCGAGCCTGCCCGCTTCCTCGAACTCATTACCCACTTCGTGCTGTTCGAAACCCGCGACGGCAAGACGGTCAAGAAGCTGCCGCGCTATCAGCAGTGGCGGGCGGTCCGAAAAGCCATTGCCCGACTGACTGCATCCAAGCCCACTGGCGGCGTGGTTTGGCATACCCAAGGCAGCGGCAAATCGCTGACCATGGCGCTGCTAGCGCGGATGCTGCGCGCTGAGAACACCGGTCTGAATAACCCGACCGTACTGGTGCTGACCGACCGGCGCGACCTCGACAAGCAAATCTTCGATACCTTCCACGCAGTCGGCATCAAGGCGATTCAGGCGGTGTCGGTCGATGGTTTGGTGAAGATGCTGTCCAACGATTACGGCAGCGTGTTCACCAGTACGGTGCAGAAATTTCAGGAGAACGAGCAGCCGGGCGCGACTGCTACCGCGACCGCCCCCGATGAGGAAGACGATACCCTGCAGGCCACCCGGCATAGACGGGTGCGCGTGGATAAGGACTTCTTCATGGTCGAGGAGCGTAACGTTCACTTTGGCCTGTACAATCCCGATGGCGTTTTACTGCCGGCCAAGTGGGAAGGAGTGAGCCGCGAAAAGGTGCACTTCCGGGTGCTCAGTACCAAGCCTAACTTCTATGTGCTGGTGGATGAGGCCCACCGCAGCCAGTACGACTTCCTGGCCGCCTTCATGCGCGCCAGCCTGCCCAATGCCAAGTTCATTGCCTTCACCGGCACGCCCCTGCTGAATGAGGACAAACACACGCTCGGCGAGTTTGGTGGTGATGGCTATATCGACGAATACCGGCTGCACGAGGCGGTGGCCGATGGCGCAACCTTGCCCATCAAATATCAGGACGCGTGGGTAGAGTTGGCACCCAATGCCAAGCTGGACCAAGCCTTCAAGGACCAGTTCGCCAAAGAATCCGAAGCCAGACAGCATGCGCTGAAGAAGGAATTGCTGGCACGGTGGCGCCAGGCCGGCGACCGCGTGGAGCAAGTTGCCAGCCATCTGGTCGAGCACTTCCTGGCCAATGTGCAGGCCAAGGGCCTGAAGGCCATGCTGGTCTGCGATGGCCGTGACATGGCGGTGCGCTACAAGGATTTGCTTGACGACATGATGGTCGAGCGTGCCGCACAGGGTTTGCCAACCTTCCAGAGCCGCGTGGTGGTGTCGCTGGCCAGCATGACCGCTTCGCGCACCGGCGCATCGGTGCAGGAGGCCGCGGCCGAGTACAAAGTCAGCCCGGACAAGGTGCAGTCCATCGAAGAGCGGGTGAAGGCCGAAATCAAAGCGGGCAAGGAACCGGTGGCGATGCCGCCCGAGCAAATTGCCAATTTCGTCAGCAAGCTGTTCCCGCTGCCCTATGGTGATGAAACCAAGGCCAAGGATGGTCAGGTCCATGCCAACAACGTCGGCCTCATCATCGTCTCCGACATGCTGCTGACCGGCTGGGATGCCCCCATCGTCGGCACCATGTACCTCGACAAGCCGCTGAAGGAACACACCCTGCTGCAGGCCATCGCGCGGGTGAATCGCACCATGGCCGGCAAGAACGCCGGCTATATCGTCGATTACCACGGCGTGGTGGAGCACCTCGACCATGCCCTGAAAATCTACGGCGGCGAGGTACAGCCGATTCAGGTCTGGGAAGGCGTGGAAAGCGAGCTACCCAAGCTACAAGCCACCCTCGACCGCATCCTCAAGCTGCTGCCGAAGAAGCATGACCCGGTAAAGCAGCGGGAAGATTACAAAGACGATGCCGAGCGCTATCTCGACCCGGCCAGCCGTCTCGATGCTGTTGAGGAATTTCTGGAACTGGTGAAGCAGTTCAATCGCAGCGTCGACATCATCCTGCCCGATGTACGTGGCGTACCATTCAAGCCCTACTTCACGCTCTTCGCCGAAATCCGCCTGATGTTGCGCGACAAGCTGCCGGGCGCGACTTACCGCGAGCGCATCACCAAGCTGGAATCGGTGTTGCTGCAGCAATTGCTGGATGAATACATTGCCGCCAGCCCGGCCAAGAGCCTATTGGGCAAGGAAGTGTCGATTCTTGACGCAGCCGACATGGCTCGCCTGAAAAAGCTGGCCAGTCCCGGCAGCCAGGCGCTGGTGATGAAAAACCAGCTGAAGCACACCATCGTCACCGGCCGCGACAAAGACCCGGCCTTCTTCGACAAGCTGGCCGAAGAGCTGGAAAAGCTACTGGCAGAAGAGAAGGCAGGCCGTATCTCGCAAGCGCAGTTCCTTGAACAGCTCGACCTGTTCGGCCAGCGCATCAAGGACAAGGACAACTCCGGCTTCGCCAACCCGGCTCATTCGGCGGTGTTCCACTATCTGGAATCCCATCTGGCCAGCGATACCGCCCGCGTCGTCACTACCAAGCTGTTCGAAGATGCCGACCTGAGTCACGCCATGGCATCGGGTAACTGGAAGCAGATGCCCGACCTACACCCGGAAATGAAGAAGCGGATTGGCGGCTTGCTGGTGCCGCTGGCCGGCTGGCAGCGCTCGGTCGCCCGCGACCATGCAGGCCATATCCTGGCCATTTTGCTGAAGAACTAACCCATGCCCTTGCTGCAATATGGCGAGACCACCATCGAGTGGCAGTTCCAGCCAGATACCAAGCTCAAGCGGCACTACGTGACTGTCGAGCGTGGACGGCCGGTGCTGCTGCGTGGACCGCAGGTGGCGGAAGTGGAACAAGAGGCCCTGGTGCGCAGACGCGCCCGATGGATACGCGAGAAGCTGGCCTTGGTGAACCAGCCGCAGGCTAGTGATGCCATCGTTACCGGTAGCCGGCTGCGTTACTGCGGCCGTAGCTATTTCACCGAGGTACGGCATGTGCCTGAGCTTGCCAAGCCGCGGCTGACTTTCACCGCATCGCGGTTTGTCATTGAGAATCCAGATGGGGCCAGCATTCAGTCTGATAAGTTAATGCCGGTGCTTGAAAACTTCTATCGCGACCGTGCCCACGAAAAGCTGCTGGCGCGTGTACGCCACTGGGAACGCGAGACAGGTCTACAGGCTAATGGCGCTCGCATCCGGCACTTTCAGAGCCGCTGGGCCAGTTGTGATGCCCACAACGTACTGGAGTTCCACCCGAGGGTCATGGAGCTACCCGCCTGCGTGCAGGACTACGTGGTAGTACATGAGCTCTGCCATACCCTGGAGAAGAACCATACCAAAGCGTTCTGGGGCCTGGTGGCAAGTCATATGCCGGACTGGCATCGTCATCATGAGGTGCTTGAGCGGGCTGTGTTTGGGGATGCTGTGTGAACCGGTGAGCTCAATCCAGCAATACGATTAGTTACGACTGCACAAAAACATGCCAATGAAAAACCTCCCAATCCCCTTCGAGGCCAATGCCTCTTTCTGCTATCGATTCGCGCGCTATCACCTGTTGCAAGAGATTGCGCAAGAACCCGAGGCGCTGACAGGCGAGCCCTTCAAGCTGAATTCCATGACCAATCGGGTGATGGCGCGATACCTGACCGACGAGCAAATGAGTCAGTGCTACCCTGCGCGCGATACCGAAGGGAAGTTGCTTTCGGTCGGGGCTGGAATCCGGTTCTTTGTGTCTTTACGCGCGAAACGTGGGGCTGAGTCGCCATTTGTCTGGTTGGGCAAATCTGGCATGTACCGGCTCAAGTCGGATTCAGAAGTCTCAATGGAGGCCGTCGAAGACGAGGACGACGAGGTGGAGGAGCAAGCCGATGTCGAGTTCGACGGTTGGATATACGCCTTTACCTTCCCTGCCATCAAGAAAAATGAAGGCGCTTTCCCTATCAAGGTGGGCCTGACTACCGCTGCAGACGTGGAAACCCGCGTGTTCGGCCAGTGCAAGGGGGCGGGCTTCTTCGAAAGACCCGAGATTCTTGGACGGTGGAAGGTGAAGCGGGTTGCACAGGTGGAGGACGCGATTCACGCCGTGTTGAAAGCATGGGGCCGCTGGAAGGAAGATGCGCCGGGGGACGAGTGGTTCATGACCACGTTGGATGAAGTCCAATCTGTCATTCACTTTGTGAACAAGTGAGTCGACATCTCAGGGAATCGCAAGGTCGCCAGCTAAGGCAACCTCAAAACCTCGTCTTGATAGACCAGCGCGATGAAACGGTATGGGCCCAATGTTTCTCAACTTATTGGACCCTGATTTCTCGGCTTATGTGTTCCCTACGCTATACGACCTGGCAACCAGGCGGGCCGGCACCGGCCCCGCGTGCCTGCGCGACACCACAACGCGGCTGCGGCATGCTGGCTTCAACCCTGCTTGTCCTGGCCAGCGCCCAGATGTTGGCCGGCGGAGCGCCAGACTCTCTTGAGCGAGGTTGCATCCTAAGCGGTGCCTGCGAGGGTGAGGATTACAAGATTATTAGATTACCGGCGGCCGGCTTGTGGAAATCGCCTTGCAGGGACGGGCGTTTTCCCTGTCGGCCAGTCAAAAGCGTGTGTTCAGGTCCGCTATGGCGTGTTTTTACGTCTGGTAGGCTGTGGGTTCACGTCCAGTAAAACGTGTTTTGAAGTCCAGTTGCTGCGCTTCGCCATTGCATTCGTCAACGGCAGCGTACGTCTCTCCGGCAGTCCACTTGGGTAAAACGACTGCTATGGGCGAGGTTTTTTCGACATTTCGTTCCTAGGCGTTTATCCGTCCCTCTCATCTCTATACCGCTGTATGGGTATCCAAACATGCACAAAGGAGATGATGTGACGGATTTCGCTTCGCCATCCAAAGACCGGCATAGGCCCGATGCCGTACAGTTCAAAGCTTGGCTGCCGCGGCAGCTGCGCACCGAGTTCGCCGTCGTTTGCGCCGCGCAAGGCATGACGGCCTCCGCGGTGCTGCGCGGCTTGCTTGTCGCTTACATCCAGAATGCGGAGCGGCGTCATGGCTAGGACCTCCTCCGAGGCGGTCATTGAACGCCTGCGCCAGCAGGCCGACGCGGTACGCTTGGCCGGTGAAGCCTACGACGACGAGGTGGTCAGAGCTTGCGCGCTCGCGGCGGCGGACTCCATGCAAGCCATCGCCGACAAGCGGGCGTCCAACGAGCCTGTCTTGGCGCTGGCGGCCAATGCGACCGATGTTGAGCTGCGCGAGGCGCGACTGCGCCAGTCGGTGCGGCGGGGTGAGGAGGTTTACCTGCCCGCCTGGCGCGACGCCCATACCGGGATGCCGAATCTGCTGCTGCGCTCGGCCTTGTTTGCCGCCTCGCACAATCCCGACGAGGCGGTTGTCGAGGAGACGATTGCATCCCAAGGAGATACCTCCATCACGCTTACCGGTTTCCAGCTTACCGGCTACGACAAGCGCGTGTTTGCGGTGTGCCTGAACCATTACCGGCAAGACCGCCCCTTGTCGGCCGTGCAGGGGGATTTTCAGTGGATTCGGATTTCCTACTGGCAATTTGCGAAAGAGCTTGGGGTGGAGCCCGGCCCCAATGTCTACAAAGCGGTGCGTTCCAGCTTGATACGGTTGAATGCCGCTCATTTGCGCCTACGGGTGAAGCGTAGGGACATCCCATTGCCCAGGCTGATAGAGGTGGCTTTCGACGATGGCCACGATGCGGCCGCCCTAGCCAGTAGCCTTGTGAAGGGCGGGGATGTCATTGCTTTCCGGGTGCTCGATTCGATGGCCAATCTGTTTGGGCCGCAAGAGTGGACGGCGGTCAGCGAAGTCGCGCTGCACGATTTCACCGGGCTGCCGGCCTGGTTAGCCAGTTTCTACAGTACCCATGCCAAGCCCTATGCCTTGCAGGTATCTGACTTGTGGCGTTACAGCGGCGTGGTCTGCGACTTGCGCGAGTTTCGGCGTCGTCTCAAATCCGCATTGGAAAAGCTACAGGGCGAAGATGTCCCTCCCGCCATCCGTGTGACAGGATATGAGATGAAAGGGACGGTGATTACCGTGAGGCTGAAGCGGTGGGGATGAGGCTGACGCTAGCCTTTTGACTCTCTCCTACCACCATGGCTTCTTCATCGCCAACAAAGCGACGTGAATCGCCCCAGCTTTCCTAGGCAGTTCAAGAGCCTTCGAGGTACTTAGCCTCAAGCATCTCGACTGGACTTAAGCAGCTGGCGTCATACTCCGCTGCTTGGGCACAAGCTCGCGACCATGCCCTCCCAGGCGCGTTCCAATCGGGCTCGGCTTATCGCGCTGAGCTTCCTCAAGCCGATTTCGTGCGCCATGGCTAGAATGCCTGACTCCCTGTCATGCCCCGCCACTCTCATCTCGGATGCGAGTGCCTTCAACTCGGTCAATGAAATCTCATCGACCGAGCGTGCCGCGCCTTCTGCTGGACGACGGAACCGAATCGTCCCCGGAACGTCTTTGCCTTTAGGCCAGAAGAATGTACCAACGTCTTCAGCTTCACTCTCGTAGTGCAGCGATGCAAGGCGGACGACTCGGTCCTGGATTCGTGCACCGGTACGCACCCAGCCGTGCAGTCGTGCAATGCGACGAGCCAGAACCTCATCGAGGACCGGACCTTCGAGGCTCACCACATGCTCAATCATGCTGAGTAGACGAGGGTTGTACGTCATATCGAAGAACGCGTGCACGTCGACTTCAAGACCGGTCAACCCCAGGTCCGCTTCAATGAACTGAACTCCCGGGGGTGGTAAATTACTGGATACGGCCGCATTTCGCGCATAGGTCAGTGTCGTAGCATCAGCATCGTCTACCTGTGTAATAGGCTTTTCGACACGCCCTGACGATGCGTCAGTTGAACCCTCGCTCGATGTTGCCATGGCTCCAGTAATAACTTGCCGCGCGAGCATTGCCGCGGCTTCTGCCTCTTTCGCTCGTACCGCGCGCTGTTCAGCTAGCAACAATTCAAGCTGGCCATGAATTTTTTCGACGGTTCCAACCATGTCAATCCACCAGTCCGTCGACCAGATTCGCAGGATTTCCCATCCCAGACCACGCAATACCTGCTCGCGGAGCTTGTCGCGGTCTCGGGCGGTCGCCGAACGATGGTAGGTTGCCCCGTCGCATTCGACGCCGGCCAGATAGCGACCCGGCGCGTCAGGGTCTACGACGCCAAGGTCAATGCGAAATGCCGACACGCCGACCTGCGAGTGCAAAATCCACCCTTTTTCAGCAAGCGCAGTGCAGACGGCTTTCTCAAACGGGCTATCGAAACCACCGACACTCCCCGCAACGGTCTCGCCGAGTGCACGCGCACCACGGTCCGCAAACTCAAGGAAGTGCTTCAGGTCACGCACTCCCAGCGCTTGCGTTCTCGACAGGTCCATCTGCTCCGGATGGAAACTTCCGAATACAAGGAGCTCCTGACGAGCACGGGTGATGGCAACGTTTAGTCGTCGTTCGCCTCCCTGCTTATTCATTGGGCCGAAGTTCATGGGCATCGAACCATCAATACCTGGGCCATATGTGATGGAGAAGTACATTATGTCCCGCTCATCACCCTGCACACTTTCCAGATTCTTAACAAAGACAGGCTCGAGTTGGTTCTCTAGGAAGTACGGTTCAATGGAAGGGTCCTTGCGACGCTCTTCATCCAGCAGATTTTCGATGAGTGATTGCTGCTCGGCATTGAATGTGACAACGCCAATGGTTAGTCCGCTGTCGCGGAATCCCGGTGACTTCAGCTTACCGACTAGGTCCGCCACCAATGCTTTCGCTTCAGGTTTGTTTGTTCGTGCACCACCACGCTCATATTGCCCGTTCGGTACATGGTTGAAGCTCACTGCACGGTCGTTGGTCACAGGACTCGGGAACGTAACCAGGTCACCGTCGTAATAGCGATAATTAGAGAACGCAATCAGGCTTTCGTGGCGGCTACGGTAGTGCCACGACAGCTTCATCGTGGGCAGGTTTGCGCCGATACACTCTTCGAGGATGCTTTCGAGCTCGGTTTCGACATCGCTATCGTCGTCATCGGATTCCGCACGGTCAAAGAAGCTCGTCGGCGGTAACTGCTTTGGGTCCCCAACCATGATGACCTGTTTTCCGCGTGCCATTGCACCAATGGCATCCCAAACCGGAATCTGCGACGCTTCATCGAAAACAACGACGTCAAAATGCGCGGTTCCCGCCGGCAGATACTGGGCGATAGACAGTGGACTCATGAGCAAGCACGGCGTCAGTCGCATGACCGCATCTGACGCTTGTGACATTAGCTCCCGCAGGGGCCGATGGCGGGTTTTCTTCTGCATCTCATAGCGTAGCTTCCCCCATTCAGAGCCATGAGATACGCGGTCAGGCGACGGATGGTCAGCGGAGAGCTGTGCACGGACCAACGCCTGTGTGAGGCCAATGAAACGCTCGTCCAGCTCTCGGAAATCGCGAATCCGCTTCTCGTGTTCGGCGGAAACAAATGTTCGGAGAACTTCGTCAGAGTCGACCACCGCATTCAGCCACCAACGACAGTAGTCCGTCTCAAAGGTTTCCTTAACTCGACCGAGCTGAATGGCACCTTGCTCAAGACCCGTGACGACATTTGCAAGCCCCTGTGCAAGTGCCTGTTGACGGGCCTTGCGCCATGCGCACCATGCGTTCAATCGATTTGATGCGTTCAGAACGTTATCCGCGCGCTGCGTGACTTGTTCTGGCCGCAGCCCCTCAAGCATCTTTTTGTCAGACTCAGGAAGTCCGCTCGCAACAGAGAAGCGCGTGACGGTCGTATTCAAAGCATGCAATGCATCAGCATAGACTCGCCCATCTCTGCTAATAACGCCTGTCGGCTCGAGTAGGACGTTACTTTCCCCCAGCAGCAATGTAATCGGTGCCTTAATGGCTGCTAGTGCTTCGGGGGTGCTTGCGAGCATCGCGAGCGCGCCAGACAAAGTTTCAAAGAACTTGAGGGCAGGTTCAACTCCCTCAATCTTCGTTTGCAAGCCGTTCCACAGACCAGATGTCTTAGCTGACAGGTCCTCGAACTCTTGCAGGCGACTCTGCAACGAGACCAGTTCGCGCATTTTCTTAAGGTCAGCCGCGGCTACCGCTCCGGCTCGCCCACTTTCAATGGCACCAAACCCGTCGTCCAGCCATACATTATTGTTGCGCGCGGCCGTCAATGCCCCTTGATAGATGACAAAGGTTTTCGCGATGGTCAGGTCTGTTTCATAGCCAGACCAAACACCGTCGGTTTCACTACCAAGTGCAGCCAACCGGCTTACGGCCTGGTCAATCTGGCGTATTTCCCGCATGCGCTGGAGGTCTCCGCGCGCGACATCGCCACATTGTCCACGGCTCACCGGGTCAAAGCCAATATCCTCCCATGCCTGCCTAGCGCAGGCATGCTCAAGTGCCGACTGGAAACCAAGCGATGCGCGAGCAATGTCCAGCTTGGTCTTCAGCCCCGCCCATGCATTGGATGTGAGTAGAGAAAGGTCGTCGAAGGTCTTTATCTCGGCCTGGAGTACATCAATTTTTCCAAGACGTTCAATATCGGCGCCAATATCCGGTTCGGCTCCTCCGGTTGCCAGCTCCTTGAGCTTTCTGGTTAGCGCGCGGCGCCGCATCACGCTCATTGGCCATAACGAACTCTGTAATTCTCGCCAATCTGCCTGAAGCTTCTGCACAGTCTCTGTCGGAATCCCTTCCTTGTAAGGAAGGGTCAGCTGGCTCAGAAGCTCCTGTCGGTTGCGCAACAGCTCGATGCCCGAAGCCAGCCGTGACCGAAGCGTCTCATTCCACGGCGGCGAAAGTTGCGCGTGAAGTTCAGAATAACGGGAAAGCTGGGTGATACCGAGGCGAACGTCTTCCAGCACCTGATTGCTACAAGGTAACGACAGCGAGCCATGCAGCTCACGATAACGCTCGAGCAATGGAACGGCCTGACGCAGGCCGTCAGCAATCGTCTTCGCATCCGGCCGCAAAACAAACTGCCAATCGTGGCCTGATGCTGCTGGCAGCGTCTCTACCAGCGACCGAAGCCCATCGCGGACTCGTGGCTCCAGCTGCAATACTGGTAGCCCAATGGCGGCGGAGAGCGCGGTGGCGGCGGCCTCAAATTTGCGTACTGCAGGCCCGACACTCCGAGCCGCCTCCAGCAGTTCTGCCTGCCAAAGGGGAGACCATTCCGTTTGAGCAACATGCGCTAAAGGATTAGCGGTGAGCTGCCCCTCTCCCATTACCCGTGCATGGACATCGAGCAACTCGGCCGTCTCGCGTAGAGTGCGCATGGCTGTCACATCGTGGACTTGCGCAGACGACCAGGATAGTTGGAGGACAGGCAAGTCGTGACCGGCCACCACCTTGCCGATAGCCTCGTAGACGCTCAACCCGTTCGAATGCCGAGTATGCAAACGTGCGACATAGTTGTTCAGTTGCGACCGAAGCTCCTCGAGCCGTACCGCCTCTGCATGCCATTCGTCTGGTGCCATCGCCGCAGCAGCATCCCATGACCTGCGAAGTTGCTCTAGTACCTCCGTCTTGCGCGCTTTGCTCGAATGCAGTTCAAGACAGAAGTTGCCCAGGCCGACATCCGCGAGACGACGATAAACGACATCAAGCGCTGCCATCTTCTCGGAAACGAAGAGCACGCACTTGCGTTCCGCGAGACACTGCGCGATGAGATTCGAGATGGTTTGGCTTTTGCCGGTACCCGGTGGCCCAATCAGCACGAAGTCTTTGCCCTTACTGCCAGCTACGACAGCCGACAATTGCGACGAGTCCGCCGGCAGCGGACAGAAGGTCTCCTTCACGGGTAACTCAACATCGAGCTTCCGGACGTCAGGAAACTCAACGGTAATTTCATACGAGTCGCGTGGTGTTTCGATAAGATGACGGACGACAGCATTCTGCTTCAGCTGCTCGGTACTCTCCGTCAGGTCCTTCCACATCAGGTACTTGGCGAATGAGAATGTCGCGAGCACGACATCTTCTACGACCTCCCATCCTTTGATGTCCTTGACCGCATTGGAAACAGTCTTCCAAACACCTGTAACATCCAGCCCTGAGTCGTCCTTCGGCAACTCGGTATCCTGTACACCAAGCTCGAGTTCGAAGTCCTGACGCAGCATCTCGAGGAGCGTCGGGTTGAAGCGCGGCTCGTCGTCATGCAGCTTCAGACTGAAACCCGAGCGTGCACTGCGACGTTCCAGCGACACCGGAACCAGGATGAGAGGGGCACGGTATTTTTTGTCCTCCTTTTCATCGCGGGTCCACGATAAGAAGCCAAGCGCGAGATACAACGTATTGGAGCCGCCTTCCTGAAGAGAGGTCCTCGAAGACCGGAAAAGCTCAACCAGGCGCGAGTCCATTTCGTCCTGTGCAAGGCCAACGAAGACCTCTTTACGTTTCAATGCATCGAGCGCATGCTGGCGGCGGATATTCTCGCGTTCCCGCCCTTCATGAATGGCCTGGCTGCGAGGGTCGTTTCCATCCATCAAATCTGGACGGGCCAACAGCTTGAGAGCATGCCCTTCTGCCAGAATATCTTCGAGGTAACCGGGGGCCGGCGCGTCAAGCTTCAACGACTTTTTACCAGCCTTGAAGCTGAGAAGGTTATTACGCAGTGAAAGGTCGAGCAGCTTGCGCTGCCATCGAGTCAAACGGTCTTCTGGACGCTCCAGTGCAGCGTCTGGTTTTTCGTCATCCAGTTCATCTGGTAGGTCGGGTGCGGCCTCAAATACAGGCTGAATGCTCGCAGACTCTGTTACGAGTACCCCTCGTGCGACCGCCTGTTCGCTAGCCAGCGGTTTAATTCGTTGGAGGCGTGCACGTTGAATGTCGACGGCTAGCTGGAATTTCTGCTCCTCTTCCTCTGAAATCTGTTCTTCGCCGCGGTCAATAGCATAGCTGAAGGCTGGTAGCGGTCTTTGCGTGAGCAAGGTCGTTTCGAAAAGCACCATCTCCTTCAGCTTCACGCGCTTGCGCAGTGCTGTCACGTCATCCACTACAGATGTAGAGAATCCTTCGGCCTTGAGCCAAACGCCTGGAAATGCATGCCCCTTGGTAAAGACCAGCACAGAATTCAGACCAGCTTGTTCCAGAGCGGCGCACATGAACAACGCTAGGTCGAGACAGGTGCCAAGCCCTGAGTCGGCAATCTGGCTGGGACTACGCACTTTTTGACCGGTCTGTTCGAAGCTGGCCGGTGGCAAGGCGTAATCGAGGCCCATGGCTCCAATTGCGTTCCAGATGGCAGAGGCAAGCTCCCATGCCCGCCGGGCTCCGCCTTGATACCCGTCAATCGCCCCGGACTTGCCAACCTTCCGGAGAACTTCGGCAGCCTGCTTCAGAACGCGCTCGATTGCAGGCTCGTTCGGCTGGACGAACGCAGCGACCATGTCAGGCAGTGATGACAAGCCCCCCCATTGATTACGCGGTAGCAGTTCGACTGTCGATTCGCTTGACGCCAACTCAACCGAAGCGTCCTGTCCTGAGGACAGCCTGAACGTTACGACCGCCTTCTCGGATTCGGTCAGGCGTCCGAGCAACGGACCGTCAAGCAACAGGTCAAGGTCATTGATACGGACCGCCTGACAGGCGCCGACATGGTCAATGTGCCAGTTTTTTGATTTGAGAAACGGGGGCTCGGACGATACTGTTAATCGCAACTCTTTGAGGTCGGCTTCGGTCTCATTGACTATCGATAACTCGCGCGCGACCGGTATGGCATTCTGGAAGTCAGCCAGATTCAACTTGCCAGCTAACGTGGCCTGTATCCGCACGCAACAAGGCTCCACCGGCGTTTCGCTCGGTTCGACGATAGCTTCTTGCATCTGGTCCCCAATCCCGGTCCGTAGTTTTCGTCATCAGCGACGATTTAATTTGCCGCCGATAGTCCGGATTGCATGCAGCTGAAAAACCGCTAAATCACGGCTCTTCAAACATGGTAACAAGCATGGTTTCGACGGGGTGTCGGCTACCATTATAATTACATAACCATAGTCAAAGGGCACAAAAATGACATGAAAATGCCTCCTGGGACCGGTCATGGGCTACCGCAACACCTCTCCAGAGGTGCCATAGGGGGTAGGGTATGAGGCTTGGTGGTGCAACACCCGGCAGGATGGTAAGGTGATGATGTAGGAGGCCTGCTTTGGGCGTATGCCCTTCTTCGAGGCCCTGCAGCCAGCGTAAAAATAATTGGATGGATAATCGCCGACAGGGCAACGGTTTGCAGGGATGGCTCTGGGCCCAGCGTGCGAAGGACTCTGGCCAGTGCAGTGACCGATGAGCCCCAACCGCGTGCAAGATTTCGTAGGGTGTAAGCGCTTAGCATTCCTGCAGTAAACGTAGGTTGCCGATAGTTTTTAGTGCATCCAGCCACGCGATGCGCTCTTGCTCCAATCGAAGATTGGTCCCCCATGTACCATCTCGAAGGCCCTCGAACACTTCCCGTTCGGTCTCGGTGAGCAACTGCAGTTCAGATTCGGCAGACGGGGTACTCTCTTCTACCCAGAGGTCCGCATAGGCCAAAAATGTCGCCCGGTCCATCATCATTGATTGCAAACCGGGGAAGTATCTGCGCGCCCGGTTGAGTATGACATAGCCATAGGTGTCGATGTCTCCCCAATACACCGCCCTGCAGTTTCGCAACCAAGGAAGTTCGGTTAATAAGCTAACCGCGTTACCCAACCGCATGAAAGCAACGGTGGCTTTCAACTCAGGAAGGACCAGGCCAGTTTCGAGGTTCTCGACGATGATGGCACGCTGCGGTTTGATAGATAGCTCGGCCAGGTCAGTCACGGGGGCTTCGATGTCCTTGAGTCCCCCCACCTTGCTGCGGAGCTCTGGACAGAGAATTCGAATGCGTATTCTGGGTGCTGGGCGTCTCAGGCCACATACCGAATAGAAATCGCCAGCATCGTCGCTACTTCGAATAGCCTTCAGCAAGTCGGTGATAACACCCGTCCGCTTTTCCAGCCATTTGGTATCGAGACCTGGGACCGGTAGTTGCCGTGGCGCCAACCCAGATGCCGGGTTTTTCTCTAACCACTCGAGCATGGCAAACAGCCTCGTAAAATCCGCCTCGGCATAGTCCGCCAAAACCCCGAAATGGCGTCCAAGCACTGAGTGGCCAGCAAGCTGCGGCCAACGCTCGGTAACAAGTTGATAACGCTGAGCGGCCATATGCCAGCGCCGCCCCTGGCCAACGATTACCGCTATTTCAGCAGGACCGGCAATCTCCAAGCTGGCGGGTAGTTGTTGAGTACCCAAGCGCGCCCATTGGCGAGAAACCCGCGATACCCGCGCCGGTCCAGACCACGATGCCCAGGCATCGACCCATTGCCGTACACCAACGACATCTTTGGCGACATCGTTTTCCGTGGGAAGGCCGAGTGCCACGGTCATCGGCCATTGGCCTTCACCCAAGAGCCACGCTTTATGCTGATTCGCATACCGCCGTGACAGGAAATCTGCGACGTCTTTAGGCAACAGCAGTTTCTTGACCATCGTCATCCTCCGGCTTCCATTTCAATCGCTGGGTATCGTCGTCGTAGTCGATGGGAATGGCAGCGGAGTATTTGCGGTCCTTGATGTGAATGAAGCAGGCGCCACCAATGAAGGGTTCTAGCGTCATCACCGACTTAAGGGGCGTCGCCACAATCATCTGGAAACCGAAGGTCTTGAAGATGTTCATGGCCATTGCTGTGAATTCGGCATCGGCCTTGTCGAAGGCTTCGTCGAGCACCACTGTTGAGAAAGTTGGCAATTCACGGTCATGGCCGCCCAGTTGATAGCGCAGTGCCGCCGCCAGGCAGGTCGCGGCTAACTTTTGCCGCTGCCCCCCGGATTTGCCAGCACCGCTGCGATAAACCTCAATCTCCAGCCCCGATTCATCGAGCTCTCGGGCAACAAATTCCACGTGCTGTCGCACATCCAGCACCAGCGCTCGCCAGTTGCGGTCCACGGTTTCCTGGCTGGACAACTTTTTCACTAATTCATTGAGTACCTCGAAGCGGGCTTCAGCGCTTTCCTTGTCCTGGCTGAAGGCATAGCTCAGAGCACCTTTCAGGCTTTGCTTGAAGTCGAGCACGTCCTTCAACATACGGTCTTGGGTGTCGATGACGAGGTGGGTACCAGGTCCAAAGGGAGCGGTTTCCAGACTTTCATTCACCACGTCCATCCGGTCACGAATCGCTTTACGCTCTTGGTCGAGCTGAGTCGACAAGCGAGTCAGGTTCTGGTCACTCTGCTCTCGCAGCAGACGCAGGAAACGTTCCTCGAACTCGGGCAGCCCGTCTTGCTCCAAGCGTTTTAGCTTGGCGAAAAAGTCATCAGCGCTGGCCATGGTCGGGTCGAGCCCACCGGCCTCTGCAAGCCAATTCGTAACGAATGCCTGGAACTGGCGCTCGATGATTTTGATGTGCCCGTGGATGCGTTCTTCCAGCTGTTCTTTCTCTTTGTTAAGGCCGCGCTCCACTTGAAGCGTCACTGTTGGCAATGTCGCCAGTTCCAGCGTCTTGGGTACCTCATCAAAGCGGCGTTTGAGGTTATCCAGTTGCGGTGGCGATAGCGGAAACCCAAGGAGCTCTGCTCGCAATTCATCCAGGTTGCCTTGTAGTTTATTGAGTTCTTTTTCGGCACCCTGAATGGCGACTGAGCATGCGTTCTGTTCTTTCTGCGCAGTATCGTAGGTCTTCTGCTGTTTCTCTATTTGCTCGTCGAGCGCTGCCAGGTCTGGATGCGCTTTCCGCTCATTGCCTAGCTGGGTCTGAAGGCTGCTGATGCGGGTCAGCATCGAGGCGACATCGACCTCGACCCACTGTAGATTGGCCAGTGTCTGGCAGTGCATAAAGCGTTGCTCTTGCTTGTTACCTGCCTCGGTATGTGTCTCCAGTGTCTTACGCAATTTTTCACGGTCAGAAACCAGCTCTAACGCTTGCTTCTTAAACAGTGCGAGTTTGGCCTTGTTGTCGAAGCCCAGCACCCATTGGGTCTGGTCATCCACCTTGGTCCGGTCATTCTTTTCGTGCCGGATGGTGTTGTGTTTTACCTGGCCTTCGCGCGTGACGGCACGCGTTGCATTGCGGAAGGCCTGCAGGCTATCGACGCAGTCGTAGTTGAAGTGGGCTTTGAGCTCGTCGCGCAGCCACTCGGTATAAAGGCCATGGGCCAACTTGAGTTTGCCCACCAGTGAGTTGGGACCAACCAGGCGGACCTCGGTACTCCGCTCAATAACGCGCAGATAGGTCAGGCGCTCACCGATGTTGTGCTCGTTAAGGTACCCGGAAACTGCTGAATAATGTTTATCAGCCACCAAGAGCGAGCGGGCAAACCCACCCAAAACGCGTTCGATAGCCCCCCGCCATTCGCTGTCCTCTTCCTTCACCTCAATGAGCTCGCCAGCGAAAGGCAATTTGTCTTCAGGAATATTCAGCGTCTTGGCCATCTGTTCCCGGATACCCAAGAGGCGCGAAGGAATATTGGAAGGGTGCTTTTCCATCGCTTCTATTTCTTGGCGAATTTCACCAAACTTACCTTCACATTCCTTCAGGTTTTGCCGGAGCTGAACCGTTTTTTCGAGGTGTTCTGCACGCCAGGCTTCCGCGCCAATAACTTCCTGGCGAGCCTCGTCTGTGCGTCGTGCAAATTCGGTGGCATTGTCTGGATATGGCCACCCAATGCCCTGGCATGCCGCTTCGGCCTGGCTACGCTTGCCAATACGTGCATCCCGCTGTGACTCGGCATCCTGGATGTCCTTACCTAACTGCTCGATACGGCCACCGCCCGATTCTGAGCGTTTCTGTTGAAGCCCCTGCAGGATTTCAAGTGCATTACGTGTCGCAGCTTCCCGCTCTGTTGCTTGAGCCTGTAGCCCTAGAATGGAAACTTGGCACTCATGAATCGCGACCGCAAGGAGCCGCTTCTTCTCTCGTTCTGAATAGGCATCGATAGCAACCGACAATGCTTCCAGCTCGGTTTTGGCGAACTTGGCCGCATCGAGCTGAATGGCTTCTGCCTGTGCTGGCCTCAAGGTCTCGATTTGGCGACGTGCTTCGACGACAGCTTTATGAGCCTCGTTCAGCTCCTGGAACTGGGCAACCAGGTTGTCAGCCAGTTCGAAGGTTTCCGGCGCGTCGAGCATGAAATCGCGCAGGAAGGTATTGAGGTCACCGAGGTTCTTGGCGGATTGTGTCTTGTGAAGGAGGCGCAGGGCCCGCTCATTGTCGATGTCGAGCAGTTGCCGGAAGCGCTCCTGGTAGCCACTGAACTCTTCCTTGACCATGGCATCGGGAAGGTCAAACTTGAAGCGGCGAACGTCGAAGTTGTGGTCGGCAAAGAATTGCAGTTCCCGCACGTCGAATTCACGCTGCAGAACCAGATAGCGCTTGTGGACGTCGCCGGCAGCTGTGCTCTTGCCCCGTACCCAGAATACCTGAGCGAGGACCACAACCCGACCGGTACCATCACGGTAGGTTTCGGCAATGGCCGACCAGGTGGTGTCCGAGCGGAGATATTGAGAGACATACTCGCCACTATCTCCGGTCTGTTGAGACCACGCCCCGCGGATGTAGGTGATGAGATTCCTGTCTTTGCCGTGACGCTCATCCTGACGAGCGGCGACGTTGAAATCCACCCATTTTGGCGGAGTCAGAATGGCTGCATGGGCATCCAGGATGGTCGACTTTCCGGAGCCTGATGGCCCGAGGAAGAGATACCCACTACGGGGAATCTGAAACTCGACGACTCCATCGAACGTTCCCCACTTGAATAGCTGAATATTGCTCAGACGAAACTGATTGATGTCGGCAGCGCCTTCAGCGAAGAAATCGAAGGTGCTTTGCGGCTCTCTATTCATCGTCATCTCCCGGGGTGTTGCCACTGTTAGCGGTTTCATCGGTCATTTCGGACTCGTCTGGCTGGCCGCGATGAAGCATCTCCACATAGGTGCGGGTGAGAGCTTGGATTTCCTCGGCCGGGAATAGGAGCTTCAATGTGGGCGAGACCTCGAAACGGTCGTCAGCACCACGAATCTTTTGGAGGAAGTTGAGCTTCTTCGCCTTGTCGATAGCTCCTTGGCGCTGCTTGTCGAAGCGGGCATGGTCCACGTTGCTGATACGCTCATAAACGCTCAGATGTTCCATCATCTCCAGCCAGGAAACGACGGCCCGGTCACCTTGGGTATCAGCCTGCGTAAGGCGTTGTCGCAGGAACAAGATAAGTACCGATTCCAAGAACGTCAGATTGGCTCGCCGCAGCAGGATAGGAATTTCGATGTCATCAGCGATGACCTGGCGAGTAAACGCAACCTTCTGGTCATGGTCGACGACCAGCGCCAAGAAGAGCTCGTGCAAGCGCTCCCGAAGTACCGCTTCATCGCGCAGCAGTACCGCCCACAGATTACCTTGTCGACGTCCATCGACAGCCGGGCCAAGCAAGAGTTGAACAAGCGCCCGGCGCGTTTCATGAGGAATGCGCCCCTGGTCCCCTGGGAACACCTCGCTATCGATGGCTTTATCATTTTGAGGCACCGGTGCCGACTCTGGCTGGAGATGCGCTCCGCCCGAGCAACTGTCATTCGTCGAATAGTTCAAGCAGGCTCTCCCTGACAAAGTAGATGGCCGGGACCTTGGCCTTTCGTTGTTTTCCGTCGTTGCCGACCCAGCTGACCATTTCTGTTTCGGTCGTCAGTTCCCCGTGTTTGGCTCCCAGAGCGACATAGCCCACAACGCTGCCGAAGCCCTGTTCGGCAGGAAACCGTACCAGGAGCTGGCCTACCGTGATTTGGGAAACCTCGGTGAGTGCCTCTCGTAAGTGCTGACGCAGGGTACGGAAATCGATTTCCGACTGGCGGACCAGCTCCTCCACAACATCCAAACCGAGTTCCGAGGCTTCGGCATCAAGCATCGAAGCGTCGGCCACATTCAGACTGGGGTCGTGCAATTCCCACTGACTGACTGAGCGAATACGGCTGCTGGTCAGCGTCAGGGAGTAGTTGAGTGCCGCATTCGGACGAATCTGGTCGCGGACCTGGAGGGCTGCCTGTTGTGCTTCCTTTAGCAGACTGTGCAGTCGTCGCTGCTCCTGAAATTCACGGCTCTGGACAAAGATTTTGAGACTGCGTGCAAATTGTTGTACCACCTCATGTACGGTCCCGCCCTCGGCCATCAAGGTTGCCGTCAGATTCTGGAGAAAACGCCTTTCCTTGAGCTCCAGCCTGCGGGAAAAGGCTCGGGACGTAACGGCTTCCAGGGATTCCATCAGGGTGGCGGACTGCTCACCATCGGTCAGCAGGCGCCAGAAGGCAGTAAAGGTTTTTCCATGCTCGCTCTGCGCTATCAGGTCGACCCCGGCGAACAAGGCTTCTAGTACCTCCCCGCGGCTTCCGCCGCTTTCCATCAGGCTTTGCCGCAGGCCACGATTGAGCTTGTCGAATTCGTCCCGCACATTTCGGAAATCGGCCGCCAGGTCCTCGGCGAGGGCAATGATTTCACGGATGCGTTCGAGAGCACGCTCGTCTGGCAAGGTTTTAACACCATCGCGTTCCAACGACCGAAGCTCTGCATCGATGCGTTCTCGTTCCGCAACGAGTGTCGCCATCCGGGTTTCCGGGTTGGCATCGGTTTCTTCGGCCAGGCGGGTCAGTTGCTGGATGACGTTGGCCAGCCGGCTTTCTGTGGCTGTCGTGCGAGGTTTCAGCAGGCCATTGAGGAAGCGCAGAGCCGAGGCTGCTTCGGCGGTCAGTTCGAATTCTTCCTCGCTCGCCCCCGCCGGAAAACGTCGGCTCAGCCAGCCCTCCCTAATCCAGGTGGCCACATAGACTTGTGGTGTTTGAGGAAGGTCATGGCCGTGAGCGCGAAGCACTTCGAGCTCACGGGCCAGTCGCTCATGGAAAACGGAGCTCGACAGGGTCTTTTCCTGGTCGAGCAGCAAGCTTTGCAACAATCCCATTACGGGTGGTGCCTTCTCGGCAGCCAACAGTCTCCAAAGTGGGCGACCACGTAGTGCCATCAGGGCTGCCGACACGCGGAGCGCTTTCATGAGCCTGCCCCACTGTGAATGCTGGGATTGCGCATAGTCCTATCTAAAATGGATTAACGTATAAAAACTATACGTTCAAAACTGACATGAGTAAAGTTTTTATACGTATGCTACAGTTGCCGCCATGAAAACGACACCTACTCATCCCACCGAAGCTCGAGCGCCCTCCCGATGGGGGCCGGAGAAACGGCTTGAGTTCATCGACTTTCGTCTACGCTGGGATGGACGCTTGAACCGCGGAGACATCTCGGACTTTTTCGGGGTTTCTACACCACAAGCCTCGCTCGACATTGCTCGCTATCTTGAGATGGCTCCCGACAATGCGGAGTATGACCGGAGTGAGCGAAGCTACATCGCTACCGAAGCATTCCACCCGCTATTTCCATCCAGTCAGCCACAGAAGTATCTCAGCGACTTGCTGGGGCAAGCATATGGCATATTTGGCCAGGGCGTCAGCTTTTTGGGGTGGGCGCCCCCTGTCGCTGTGGCCCCAACACCTGCACGAACGTTGAGTGCAGAAACGCTGATTACGCTCCTGGGGGCAATGCGCCGAAGCTGTGCGCTAGAAATGACCTATCAATCGATGACGAGCCCCACGCCGAAAAAGCGGCTCGTTTCTCCTAGGGCATTTGGTCATGATGGGCATCGTTGGCATGTCAGGGTGTACTGCCATATGGAAAATGGCTACCGAGACTTTGTCATCGCGCGAATTCTTTCTTTGGGGATGGAGCAGGCTTCACCAGTCCCCCCACCCACAGACCACGACTGGGAGACACTGGTGACCTTGGTCTTGGCCCCGAATCCAGGCTTACCCAAAGCCCATCAGCGAGTCATCGAACTCGACTACGGAATGGAAAATGGGGAGTTGCGTTTTGAGTGTCGACGCGCGCTACTGCTCTACGTTGTTCGAAATTTGGGCCTGGATGAGGCCGAGGGGAAAAGCCCGAAAGTCCAGCAAATCATTCTGCACAACCGCACAGAAATTGAGCCTCTGTTACCCCCTGTCGAACTAACTCACACGTGATTGAAAGGTGTTGACAAGCTGTGCCTATCTTCTTCGATAGTGCTTGCCGGCACTCTGGTCGGAAAGGTCTGACATATTCAGGGAAGTCACCGCTTGCTCTCCTGACCGGTAGGGCGACGGTCAGCGGCGGCCAGCCAAGGCCGCTGTATTACTAGCCAGGTTTGAATCTCCGTAGTTCGCATAATTGGGGCGATATGTTCAACGTCCCGGCTTGTCAACGGGCGGGCGGCGTGACTGGCTGGCGCGTTGGCGCGGCGTAGCCGCGCGGGTCATCGTCAGCGGATTGATGGTCGGAATCGGGGCCAGCGTCTGGAACCAGTTCTCCCGTCCCAACGCGCGGACCACCTGGATGAAAGTGGTCAGCGATGACCCGTGGCCCGTCTCCAGATTGCGCAAGGCGCGGGGACTGATGCCGGCGCGCGCCGCCAAGGTGGCTTGGCTCAGGTTGCGCAGCAGGCGGTAGGCTTTGAGTTGACGCCCCAGCTCAGCTTCTTGCTCGGCGGGAGTCAGGTGCGCGCTAGGCGATGGCATCGGTTTCCTCTGTCGTGGCGAGTCTTACTATAAGAGGCAATATTCTGCCTATAAAAGCTGAAAATAGCGATAAGCGGCATCATAGTGCCGTTTGTGGGGAATGACATCCGCTGCGTATCGGTCGCTGCTGGGTGGGGTGCCTGCGAGGAGGTGGGCGCTTGCTCACACCACGCTGATTTGGCGTATCGTCACCCGGAGTCCGACACAATTCAGACAAAAACCGGGACAATCCGACCATTTTCCGACAGGCTGCCAGCATTTCGCTGGTGAATCGAGCCGGAATCCGACATCCGGCCTGGGGTGGAGTGGGCTGTGTATGACTATCTGAGTCGCAGCAGCGGCACCGGCCGCTGGGGATGCTGATAGAGAATACCTTTGCTACTGCCTGTGTCAGCGTTTTTCTTCACTGGGTGCGCGACAAGCCATCATCAGTTGCAGCACGCTCGGATTTCCCTTGGTCAACTGCTCCACCTCGGCTAAGTAACCAAAACGTTGATGCAGTGCCAGTGCGATGGCGCATGAACGGGAAAATCCACCTTCGCAATGCACTACTAATGAATGAACGTCGCCTGGCAAGCCATTCACGAAGTCGAGGATTTGGGCGCGGCTTGAGCAGGCGTGAACGCATCTTGCGTTTTTTGCCGGGCCTTCTTGGAGAGCAAAGGGTTCAGGAAGTCCACATCCGCGAAGCTCTGGCGGAGCAAGTATGCGAAGCCGTCAACAGCGGCAATCGGTCGCTCTGGCGCGGTGATGGAAATCATGGCCACCGTCGGCAATCGGGGCAATTTTTCTGCTTCAGGGCGAGATAAGGCGAATACCTGACGCCGCCCATCCGTCGGTGGGTGGTACAGCTTATCGACTACCACTTTCAAACGTCCCACAGCCCACCCCATCGTATATTTACGTGCGCTCAACAACATCTATCGTCAGACCGAATGATAGCGTGCTCTGGGGCGGGGATGGCGGACGATAGCCTTCGTGCCCTAGGAGAGAAAGCCTGTTGCATTTTTCACCTGTCTAAAAGGATGGATTTGGGACGGCAAGCCAGGTCGCGCCGATGTATGCCTTGTTGGGTCGGCGAGGGAAACTTAAAATATTACCGCCATCTAAATTACGTAGCGTCACGACCGTCACCCTCCTCGCGGAGGGTGTTTCTTATTCTGCTTCCAGGATTTGTCGATGGACCTCCGCTCCCTGCTTGCCAGTTTTGCTTCCGCGTTCGACCAGAGCCAACGCCTGCTCACCCTGCAATTGGGCGACGGACATATCGCGAGCCAGCAGTTGTTGCCGCAGCAGCTGGAGGGCGAGGAAGGGGTCTCGCAGGGCTATCGTTATCAGTTGACCTGCCTGTCACCGGACGTCGGCATCGAACTCAAAACCCTACTTGGCTTGCCGGCGCGCCTCGGCATCGTCGGCACCGATGGGGTGGAGACGGTGCGCTGCGGCGTGGTGAGCCAGGCCCAGCAGTTAGGCGCCGATGGCGGCTTCGCTCAGTATGGCTTGACGATTGAGTCCCCATTTAGCTTGTTGCGGCTGCGGCGGACGTCTCGCGTGTTCCAGGACCTGTCCGTGCCGGACATTGTGCAGCAGATTTTTGCCGAGCATCAGGCCGCCAATCCGGTGTTCGCCCGTGTCCAGGCCTTGGCCTTCGAGGCTACCAGCCTCCCGTCCCGCAGCTACTGCCTGCAATACAAAGAAAGCGACTTTGACTTCATCGTACGCCTGCTGCACGAGGAAGGTCTGGCATGGCGCTTCGCCCATTGGGAGGACGAGGGTCCCAAGGTCCAGCTGGTGGTGTTCGATGATGCGCACAACCTGCCTCAGGCTGCGGTAGCGCGCGTGCGCTTTCATCGCGCCGATGCGACCGAGCAGGAAGACGGCCTGACGGGATGGGAAACACAACGGCAGGTGGTGGCCGGCCAAACGGCGTTGGCCAGTTTCGATTATCAACCGGTCACCACGCAACATGCCGCGCAGACGAGCCCGCTACAGCAAGGGCAAGGCGGCATGGCGCTGCAATCCAGCTTGCAGCATTACGATGCGCCAGGACTGTATTACGCCAGCGATAGCGAACAACTGGGACGCTATGCCCAGCTGCGGCAGCAGGCCCAGGACCTGCAGGCCAAGCAATTCTCCGGCAGCGGCGCTGTCCGCGGCCTCTTAGCCGGCGAATGGTTCCGGCTGGACGACCATCCCGCGCACGCGGTCGATGCCCCTGAAAAGCGCGAATTCGTTGTTACCCGGCAAACGTTCCGCGCTCAGAACAACCTGCCGGCCGACTTGAGCCAGCAACTGCTAATGGTGGCGCCGCGGCTCAAGCTGGCCCCCGAGTCTGCCAATCCGTCTCCATTCCAGACCACCTTCCAGGCGCAACGCCGCGGGATTCCGCTGACGCCGCTGTACGCGAATACTGCGCATGCCAAGCCGACCAGCCTGGGGAAGCAGACCGCCACGGTGGTGGGACCGGCGGGCGAAGAGGTCTACACCGACGCGCAGGGCCGCATTAAGGTACAGCTGCATTGGCAGCGTCGCGAAGAACACCTCGCTATTGGCGCCGGCATGGATGAGCATTCCTCGTGCTGGCTGCGTGTTGCCATGCCTTCCGCCGGTGCCGGTTTTGGTCACCAGTTCATTCCACGTATCGGTCAGGAAGTGCTGGTCGACTTCATCGAAGGCGACATCGACCGTCCCCTCATCACCGGCGTGCTGTACAACGGCAGCCATCCGACGCCTAGCTTCAGCGGCGCCGGCGCGCTCCCCGCCAACAAAACCCTGTCCGGCATCAAGTCGCAGGAGCACCAGGGTGGCCAGTACAACGAATTATTGTTCGACGACACGCCGGGCGAAGTGCGCGCCAAGCTCAGCAGCGAAACCGGCAAGACGCAGCTCAACCAAGGTTACCTCACCCATCCGCGCAGCAATGGCAAAGCGCAGCCGCGCGGCGAAGGTTTCGAGCTGCGCACCGACCAGCATGGCGCCATCCGCGCCGCCCATGGTCTGCTGCTGAGCACCGAGGCGCAGAACGGCGCCGGCGGCAAACAGCTGGCGCGCGAACATGCCAGCAGTCAGCTGCAGTCGGCGCTGGCCCTCAGCCAGGTGCTGGCGGAAGCCGCGGAAGCCCAGCTGGCGGATGCAATGGAGACCGGACCCGAGGAAATCACGGCCGACAACGCCAAAGGTCGTAAACGCCCTGAAGGCCATCTGCAGCACCAGGTCGACGCCCTGAAAGCCTGGGAGGCGGGGACCAATACCGACCCGGACGGCAAGACTGCGGCGGGCGACCAGGCTGGCCAGCAACCATTACTCGTGCTGTCGGCGCCAGCCGGCATTGCGAGCGTCACCGAACAAAGCCAGACCCTGGCTGCCGGCACCAATCTGGACCTGGTGGCGCAGCGGGATATGAACCAGACCACCGGCAGGCGCTGGCTCGCCAATGTGGGCAAACACATCAGCCTGTTCGTCAGCGGCGTAGCAAACCAGGCCGCGATGAAACTGATAGCCGCCAAGGGCAAAGTCCAGGTGCAGGCGCAGGCGGGCGACATGGAGCTGACAGCCGACAAGGACGTGACCATCACCTCGTGCAAGGACCGCGTCACCATCGCCGCGCAAGAGGAAATCCTGCTGACCTGCGATGGCGGCTATATCCGGTTGGCCGGAGGCAATATTGAGGTGCATTGTCCCGGCACCGTCAGCGTCAAGGGCGCCAGCCATGCGCTAAGCGGCCCGGCGAGCGTATCGATGCCGATGCCGACGATGCCCAAGGGTTACCAGCGCAGCTATATCCTGCAAAACGAGAAGACCGGAGAGCCTCTGGTCGGCCACGCATACCGGCTCAAGTTGCCTAATGGCCGTACGCTGCCCGGCTACACGGACTGGGAGGGGCGCACTAGCACGGCGTTCACGGCCAATGCCCAACCCGTCAAGCTTGAGGCGCCCAAGCCGCTGGTTGAGGAGAACTACAAGCTGTATGGCTATGGCACCGGCCAGGCGGAGCGCGGGCTGCAGTTGAAAGACGACAACGGAGAAGATGCCTGATGGCCAAGTACCAACCCGCAGGTGGCACGATGACTATCGTGGAGGAGCGCCCTGAATACGCCAAGTTGCCGCAACCCGATAACAAGCCCTACCTGACCGAGAAGGCTGACAAGGCGATTCTGGCACCCAAGTCAGTCGACGTCACCAGCAAGAAAACCGGGCGGCGTTACAGCCTTAACATGCGGCAAATCACCATGTCCACGCTCATTCGTCTGGACGAGTATGGCCATGGATTTAAATGGTTTTACAAGGCCGAGGTGAGTTTCGACCTGACACGCAACCCTCCTATTCCCTTCCTGAGTTCAAGCCGTCGGGCAGAAGGTCCTGGACGGCAACATACCATCAACCCCTTTCCCAAGGGGCTGTCAAAAGGCTATTTGCGTCGTCCCGACCTGATTATCGTGAAGGACAAGGAGACTCGCTGGCCTGGCCGTGCCGCTGCTGACCATGATGGTGTTGCTCACGGAGACAACCTTGCACGGGTGGTTGAAATCAAATTTCCGGGGGATTATTTGGGTAAAGAACAGCTGGATGCCTACTTAGCCATTGCTGACGGACGCTCCAGATTTACCGTGCTCGATGTCCGCGACCGCAAAAAAGAAAAGGAGTCCGCACAATCTTCGAAGGTGCCGGTCTTCAGCCCGCAGCCGCAGGCAAAATCTAAATCTCAAAGCCAACGTGTACCTGCGCCCATCTACAGTCCAATTCCGGTCTCAACCCCAGGCTATATCCAGGACTGGGGTACACAGCTACAGCGCGAGCTGAATGAAATGTGGGCCGGCGCTAAGACCCGCTAACAAAACCTGTCGATAAATCGCAGACAGATCAATGAGAAAGCCAGCTTGAGTAAGGCGTAATGCGTATCCAGCCGCCGTTCGAAGCGGATGCGCAATTTCCCGAAGCCAGCTAGCCAAGAATGGGTTCGTTCTACCACCCAGCGGTGGCGACCTAGTCTCTCGCTGCTTTCCACCCCGCGACGCGCGATTCGCACCAAGATTCCGCGTCGGTTCAGGTGTTCACGGCAACGGCGGTAGTCATAGCCTTTGTCTGCATGCAGCTTGTAAGGCTTTTGCCTGGGCCGCCCTGGCAAACCAGGAACGGCAGGAATCGCATCGACCAAA
>NZ_JONK01000013.1 GCF_000711885.1 Chromobacterium haemolyticum DSM 19808 | reverse complement strand
GGCACCATCGGTCACGTGGACCATGGTAAAACCACTCTGACCGCTGCTATCACCACTATTCTGTCGAAGAAGTTCGGTGGCGAAGCCAAAGACTACTCCCAGATCGACAGCGCGCCGGAAGAGAAGGCTCGCGGTATTACCATTAATACTGCTCACGTAGAATACGAAACCGAGTCCCGTCACTACGCTCACGTAGACTGCCCGGGTCACGCCGACTACGTTAAGAACATGATTACCGGTGCTGCCCAGATGGACGGCGCTATCCTGGTGTGCTCGGCCGCTGACGGTCCGATGCCGCAAACCCGCGAACACATCCTGCTGTCCCGTCAGGTTGGCGTTCCGTACATCATCGTGTTCCTGAACAAGGCCGACCTGGTGGACGACGCTGAGCTGCTGGAACTGGTTGAAATGGAAGTTCGCGATTTGCTGTCTTCCTACGACTTCCCGGGCGACGACACCCCGGTGGTGATTGGCTCCGCTCGTCTGGCGCTGGAAGGCGACCAGTCCGAATACGGCGAACCGGCCATCTTCAAGCTGGCTGCTGCTCTGGATTCCTACATCCCGACTCCGGAACGCGCCATCGACAAGCCGTTCCTGCTGCCGATCGAGGACGTGTTCTCGATCTCCGGCCGCGGCACCGTGGTAACCGGTCGCGTAGAGCGCGGCATTGTTAAAGTCGGCGAAGAACTGGAAATCGTGGGCCTGAAGGCAACCGCGAAGACCACTTGCACCGGCGTGGAAATGTTCCGCAAGCTGCTGGACCAAGGTCAAGCCGGCGACAACGTTGGCGTGCTGCTGCGCGGCACCAAGCGTGAAGACGTTGAGCGTGGCCAGGTGTTGGCTAAGCCGGGTTCGATCACCCCGCACACCAAGTTCGGCGCTTCCGTGTACGTGCTGAGCAAAGACGAAGGTGGCCGTCACACCCCGTTCTTCGCGAACTACCGTCCGCAGTTCTACTTCCGCACTACCGACGTAACGGGCGCAGTAACCCTGTCGGAAGGCGTTGAAATGGTAATGCCGGGCGATAACGTGGAAATCACCGTTGAGCTGATCGCTCCGATCGCCATGGAAGAAGGTCTGCGTTTCGCCATCCGCGAAGGCGGCCGTACCGTCGGCGCCGGCGTTGTTGCCAAGATCATCGCTTAAGGATCGGAGAATCTAATGTCTAGCCAGAAAATCCGCATCCGCCTGAAGGCTTTCGATTACAACCTGATCGATCGCTCTGCTCAGGAAATCGTTGAAACCGCCAAGCGCACCGGCGCCGTTGTTAAAGGCCCGGTTCCGCTGCCGACCAAAATCGAGCGTTTCAACGTTCTGCGCTCCCCGCACGTGAACAAGACTTCCCGCGATCAGCTGGAAATCCGCACTCACCTGCGTCTGATGGACATCGTGGACCCGACCGACAAAACCGTCGACGCTCTGATGAAGCTCGATCTGCCGGCCGGTGTGGATGTGGAAATCAAGCTGCAGTAATCGCTTAAGTTCAAGGGTTTGCGAGCTAAGTTCTTGCGATTCTTGAATTTTCTGTGATACATTAGCGGACTCGCCATTTTGGCGAGTCCGTTTTTGTTTTTTCTGTCGTGTTTTTTATGCCGGTCAATCGTAATCGGCGCCTGAAAAAGGAAATAAACATGAGTTTAGGTCTTGTCGGTCGCAAAGTCGGCATGACCCGCATTTTTGCCGAAGATGGCGCAACCATCCCGGTAACTGTGCTGGACATGTCCGCTAACCGCGTCACGCAAATCAAAACTGCTGAAACCGACGGCTACAATGCCGTGCAGGTTACCTATGGCTCCAAAAAGGCCAGCCGTGTTGTTAAGGCTGCCGCGGGCCACTTCGCCAAGGCTGGCGTTGAAGCAGGTCTGGGTCTGGTCGAGTTTCCGCTGACCGCCTCCGATCTGTCCAGCTTCAAGCCGGGCGATGCCATCGCTGTTGAGATCTTCACCGTTGGTCAACTGGTTGATGTAACCGGCACCTCCAAAGGTAAAGGCTTCTCCGGCGTGATCAAGCGTCACAACTTCTCTTCCAACCGTGCTTCCCATGGTAACTCGCGTTCGCATAACACGCCGGGTTCCATCGGTCAGGCGCAAGATCCGGGCCGCGTTTTCCCGGGTAAGCGCATGGCGGGCCAATACGGTAACGTCAAGAGCACCGTGCAGTGCCTGGAAATCGTTCGTGTCGATGCCGAGCGTCAACTGATTCTGGTTAAAGGCGCTGTTCCTGGCGCCAAGAACGGTGACGTAGTCGTTCGTCCTAGCGTGAAGGCGGGTGCGTGATGGAATTGAATGTAATCAATACCCAAGGCAAGGCTGTTGGCAGCCTGCAAGTGTCCGACTCTTTGTTCGGCCGCGAATACAACGAAGCCCTGGTGCATCAGGTTGTTACCGCATTCCTGGCGAATGCTCGTAGCGGCAACCGCGCCCAGCTGACCCGTGCTGAAGTGAAGCACTCGACCAAAAAGCCTTTCCGTCAGAAAGGTACTGGTAACGCTCGTGCCGGTATGACTTCCACCCCGAACCGTCGTGGTGGTGGCCGTGCCTTCCCGAACAAGCCGGACGAGAACTTCACTCAGAAAGTTAACCGCAAGATGTTCCGTGCAGGCATGGCCGCGATTCTGTCGCAGCTGGTCCGCGACGAGCGTCTGATCGTGGTTGACGAGCTGAACGTTGAAAGTCCGAAGACCAAAGAATTCGTTGGCACCGTTCAGCCGATGGGCCTGGAACAGGCTTTGTTCATCACTGGCGAACTGAGCGAAAACCTCTATCTCTCTTCGCGTAACCTGCCGAACGTGCTGGTTATCGAAGCGGTTCAAGCTGATCCGTACAGCCTGTTGCGCTTCAAGAAGACCGTGATCACTCGCGACGCTGTGAAGCAACTTGAGGAGCAGTGGGCATGAACCAAGAACGTCTGTTGCAAGTAATTCTTGCTCCCATCGTTTCCGAAAAGAGCACCATGATTGCTGAGAAGAACCAGCAAATGGCGTTCCGCGTTGCCAAAGACGCGACCAAGCCCGAAATCAAGGCCGCGGTTGAAATGCTGTTCAATGTAAAAGTTGAAGGCGTTTCCACTGTGAATGTCAAAGGCAAGGTTAAGCGCTTTGGCCGTTCCATCGGTCGTCGCAGTGACTGGAAAAAGGCCTACGTTAGCCTGGTGGAAGGTCAAGAAATTGATCTGACCGCTACCCCGGCCGCAGCGGAGTAAGGAGATAGAGCATGCCTATCGTTAAGGTAAAACCGACTTCCGCGGGCCGCCGTGCCGTTGTCAAGGTAGTAAACCCTGACCTGCACAAAGGTGCTCCGCACGCCGCCCTGTTGGAAAAGAAATCTTCCACCGGTGGCCGTAACCACAATGGTCACATCACCACGCGTCATCGTGGCGGTGGCCACAAGAAGCACTACCGCATCATCGACTTCCGTCGCAACAAGGATGGCATCCCGGCGAAAGTGGAACGCATCGAATACGATCCGAACCGCACCGCTCACATTGCTCTCCTGTGCTACGCCGATGGCGAGCGTCGCTACATCATCGCCCCGCGCGGTGTGAAAGCCGGCGCTGAGCTGTTGTCCGGCGCGGAAGCTCCGATCAAGGCCGGTAACGCTCTGCCGATCCGCAACATCCCGGTGGGTACCACTATCCACTGCGTGGAAATGCAGCCTGGCAAGGGCGCTCAGATGGTTCGTTCCGCTGGCGCATCCGCGATGCTGCTGGCTCGCGAAGGCGCTTACGCTCAACTGCGTCTGCGTTCGGGCGAAATTCGCCTGGTGCACGTTGATTGCCGAGCGACTGTTGGTGAAGTGGGTAACGAAGAGCACTCCCTGCGCAAGCTGGGCAAGGCTGGCGCTACTCGCTGGCGCGGTATCCGTCCGACCGTTCGTGGCGTTGCCATGAACCCGGTTGACCACCCGCACGGTGGTGGTGAAGGCCGTACTGGCGAAGGCCGTGTGCCGGTTAGCCCGTGGGGCACTCCGGCTAAGGGCTTCCGTACCCGTCGCAACAAGCGTACCGACAATATGATCGTACGCCGTCGCTATTCCAAAAAAGGGTAATTGACAATGGCACGTTCGCAGAAAAAAGGCCCGTTCGTTGATCTGCATCTGCTGAAAAAAGTAGATGCGGTGCGGGCAACCAGCGACAAGCGTCCGATCAAGACTTGGTCTCGTCGTTCGACCATCCTGCCGGATTTCATTGGTCTGACCATCGCTGTGCACAACGGTCGCACCCATGTGCCTGTTTATGTTTCCGAAAACATGGTCGGCCATAAACTGGGCGAATTCTCGCTGACTCGTACCTTCAAAGGCCACGCGGCCGATAAGAAGGCGAAGAAGAGATAAGGTGAAGCGATGAGAGTATCTGCAAATCTGAAAAGCGTTCGCCTGTCGGCACAAAAATGCCGCCTGGTGGCCGATCTGATCCGCGGCAAGTCCGTTGATCAGGCTCTGAATATCTTGGCCTTCTCCCCGAAGAAGGGCGCGGTAATCATCAAGAAAGTGCTGGAATCTGCCATCGCTAACGCCGAGCACAACGAAGGCGCCGACATTGACACCCTGCGTGTCACCGGCATCTTTGTTGACAAAGGCGCTAGTCTGAAGCGTTTCACCGCCCGTGCTAAGGGTCGTGGCAATCGCATCGAAAAGCAGACCTGCCACATCTCGTTGACCGTTGGCAATTAAGGGGTAAGAAATGGGTCAGAAGATTCATCCGACGGGATTCCGTCTTGCCGTTAACAAAAACTGGTCTTCCAAGTGGTTCGCGAATTCGCAGAACTTCCCGGAAATGCTGAAGCAGGATATCGAAGTTCGCGAATTCCTGAAAAAGCGTCTGGGTCACGCTTCGGTTGGCCGTGTGACCATCGAGCGCCCGGCTAAGTCCGCCCGCATCACCATTCACAGCGCCCGTCCGGGTGTTGTGATCGGTAAAAAAGGCGAGGACATCGAGCTGCTCAAGCAAGAACTGCAAAAGCGCCTGGGCGTTCCCGTGCATGTGAACATCGAAGAAGTTCGCAAGCCGGAACTGGATGCTCAAATCATCGCCGACGGCATCGCTTCCCAACTGGAGAAGCGCGTGATGTTCCGTCGCGCCATGAAGCGCGCTATGCAAAACGCAATGCGCATGGGCGCTCAAGGCATCAAGATCATGAGCTCCGGCCGTCTGAACGGTATCGACATCGCTCGTAGCGAATGGTACCGCGAAGGCCGCGTGCCGCTGCATACCCTGCGCGCAGACGTAGACTACGCTACCTCCGAAGCCAAAACTACCTACGGTATCATCGGCATCAAGGTATGGGTATACAAGGGCGAGCTCAAGCCGGGTCAAGTTCAACCGGCTCCGGTAGCGACCGAGAAGAAATCGAGAAAGGGTGCTCGAAATGCTGCAGCCAACTAGACTCAAGTACCGTAAACAGCATAAAGGCCGCAACACGGGTATCGCTACTCGTGGCAACAAAGTGAGCTTTGGTGATTTCGGTCTGAAGGCGGTTGGTCGTGGTCGTCTGACCGCGCGCCAGATCGAAGCTGCGCGTCGCGCGATGACCCGTCACATCAAGCGTGGCGGCCGCATCTGGATCCGCATCTTCCCGGACAAGCCGATTACTTCCAAGCCTGCTGAAGTTCGTATGGGCGGGGGTAAAGGCTCTCCGGAGTACTACGTGGCCGAAATCCAGCCTGGCAAGATGCTGTACGAAATGGATGGTGTTTCCGAGGAACTCGCTCGTGAAGCTTTCCGTCTGGCCGCAGCCAAGTTGCCGATCGCCACTGTGTTTGTAACTAGACAGGTAGGTCAGTAATGAAAGCGTCCGAACTGAAAGCCAAAACTGTTGACGAGCTGAAGGCGGAACTGCTTAGCCTCTTGAAGGCCCAGTTTGCTCTGCGCATGCAGCACGCCACTCAGCAACTCGCCAAGACCTCTGAACTGAAGAAAGTACGTCGCGACATCGCTCGCGTGCGCACCGTTCTGAAAGAAAAGGCAGTTTAAGATGAGCGAAACCAAAGTGGTACGTACGCTGACCGGTACCGTAGTCAGCGACAAGATGGATAAAACCGTGACCGTACTGGTCGAGCGCAAAGTAAAGCACCCGATCTACGGCAAGATTATCCGTCGTTCTAAGAAGTTCCACGCGCACGACGAGAACAACGAGTTCAAGGCCGGCGATATCGTTGTTATCAGCGAGTCCCGTCCGCTCTCGAAGACCAAGACGTGGGTGGTAACTGCCCTGGTAGAGAAATCCCGCCAGGTGTAAAGACTTGCAGGGGGCGAAAGCTCCCTGTATAATGGCCATCTTCCTACCCCTATCGGGTAGGAGTTCCGCCCTTACGGGGTCCAAAACTGGCCGTTGGATACGCCACAGTTTCTGTGGCGTTTCGTCTGTTTGGTCTTGCTCTTATGCGAGAAACCGGCAGGTGAGAGTGACGGATAAAGTTGGATTAGAAAGGTAATCATCACATGATCCAAATGCAGACCATGCTTGAGGTCGCTGACAATACAGGTGCGCGTCACGTTATGTGCATAAAAGTATTGGGCGGTTCCAAGCGTCGCTATGCAAGCGTAGGCGACATCATCAAGGTGACCATCAAGGATGCTGCACCGCGTGGACGCGTCAAAAAAGGCGACGTTTACAACGCGGTTGTGGTTCGCACTGCCAAAGGCGTGCGTCGTCCGGATGGCTCGTTGATCAAGTTTGACGGCAACGCCGCCGTCCTGCTCAACAACAAGCTTGAGCCTATCGGCACTCGTATCTTCGGGCCTGTTACGCGTGAACTGCGTACCGAGCGCTTCATGAAGATCGTTTCGCTGGCTCCTGAAGTACTGTAAGGAGATCGCATGCGCAAAATTCGCAAGGGTGATGAAGTCGTAGTAATCACCGGCAAAGACAAAGGTAAGCGCGGCACCGTTCTGCGCGTTCTGGACGAGAAACTGGTTGTTGAAGGCGTGAATGTCGCCAAGAAACACCAGAAGCCGAATCCGGTGCGTGGCGTGGCCGGCGGCATCGTTGAAAAGACCATGCCTGTTGACGCATCGAACGTCGCCATTTTCAATCCGGCAAGCCAAAAGGCTGACCGCGTAGGCTTCAAGATTCTTGAAGACGGCCGCAAGGTACGCGTGTTCAAGTCCAACGGCGAAGTCATTGGCGCGTAAGGAACAAAACATGGCACGTCTCTACGATTTCTACAAAGACACCGTAGTGCCTGAACTGATGAAACAGTTCGGCTACAAGTCCATCATGCAAGTCCCGCGCATTGAGAAGATCACTGTGAACATGGGTGTGGGCGAAGCTGTTGCCGATAAAAAGGTAATGGATTTCGCCGTGGGCGACCTGGAAAAGATCGCCGGCCAGAAGCCGGTTGTCACCACCGCTCGCAAATCCATCGCAGGCTTCAAGATTCGCGATCACTACCCGGTGGGTTGCAAGGTAACTCTGCGTCGCGAACGCATGTACGAGTTCCTGGACCGCCTGGTGACGATCGCGCTGCCGCGCGTTCGCGACTTCCGTGGTGTTTCCGCCAAGTCTTTCGACGGCCGCGGCAACTACAACATGGGCGTTAAAGAACAGATCATCTTCCCGGAAATCGAGTACGACAAGATCGATGCTCTGCGTGGTATGAACATTACTGTTACCACCACCGCGAAGACTGACGAAGAGGCCCGCGCTTTGCTGGCCGCGTTCAAGTTCCCGTTCAAGGGTTAAGCACATGGCAAAACTTGCACTGATTCAGCGCGAAGAGAAGCGTGTCAAGCTGGCTGCAAAATTTGCTGCCAAGCGCGAAGCCCTTATCGCGACTATCAACAATCAAAGCCTCTCGGAAGAAGAGCGCTTTGCAGCTCGCCTGCAACTGCAGCAGCTGCCGCGCAATGCTTCCCCGGTTCGCCAGCGTCGTCGCTGCGCCATTACCGGTCGTCCGCGTGGCGTATTCCGCAAATTCGGTCTGGGTCGTAACAAACTCCGTGAAATCGCTCTGAAGGGCGAGATTCCGGGGGTTGTGAAGGCCAGCTGGTAATAGGAGACACATAAATGAGCATGCACGATCCTATTTCCGATATGTTGACCCGCATCCGCAACGGCCAAATGGCTTCCAAGGTGGCTGTTTCCATGCCGTCTTCCAAGCTGAAAATTGCGCTGGCGCAGGTGTTGAAAGAAGAAGGCTACATCGAAGACTTCGCCGTTGCCGGCGAAGAGAAGAAGCCTGTTCTCGATATCCAGCTCAAGTACTATGCTGGCCGTCCGGTGATCGAGCGCATTGACCGCGTTTCCCGCCCTGGCCTGCGTGTGTACAAGGGCTCCACCGAAATCCCGAAAGTCATGAATGGCTTGGGCGTGGCTATCCTGTCCACCTCCAAAGGCGTTATGACTGATCGCAAAGCGCGCGCGGCCGGCATCGGCGGCGAGTTGCTGTGCGTCGTGGCTTAAGGGGGTCAAATGTCTCGCGTAGCTAAGAATCCCGTAGTCATCCCGGCTGGCGTCGAAGTGAAATTCGGCGCTGCAGAAGTGACTGTGAAGGGCGCCCTGGGCTCCCTGAGCACCGCTCTGTGCGAAGAGGTAGATGTCAAGCTGGACAACGGCCAACTGACATTCGCCGCTAAGAACGACAGCAAGTTCGCTCGTGCCATGTCCGGCACTCTGCGCGCGCTGCTGAACAATATGGTGACCGGCGTGTCCAAAGGCTTCGAGAAGAAGCTGCAGCTGGTAGGCGTGGGCTATCGTGCCCAGGCCCAAGGCGACACCCTGAACCTGTCTCTGGGTTTCTCCCACCCGGTGGCTCATCAAATGCCTGAAGGCGTTAAAGCTGAGACCCCGAGTCAGACCGAGATCCTGATCAAAGGCGCTGACAAGCAGCGCGTTGGCCAGGTGGCTGCCGAAATCCGCGCTTACCGCGCTCCCGAGCCGTACAAAGGCAAGGGCGTTCGTTACGCTGATGAGGTTGTGGTTCTGAAAGAAACCAAGAAGAAGTAACTGAGGCACTGATATGGACAAGAAACAAGCTCGACTCCGCCGCGCACGTAAAACCCGTGCCCGGATCGCGGAGCTCAAGATGGTGCGTCTCACTGTGTATCGCACCAATAGCCACATTTATGCCCAGATCGTTGATGAGACTGGCAGCAAAGTACTGGCCAGCGCCTCTTCGCTGGAAACCGACGTACGCGCTGATCTCAAAAACGGCGGCAACGTGGCAGCTGCAGCCGTGATCGGCAAGCGCATTGCTGAAAAAGCAAAAGCCGCTGGCATCGAGAAAGTCGCTTTCGACCGCTCTGGTTTCAAATACCACGGTCGTATGAAAGCGCTGGCTGACGCCGCTCGCGAACACGGTCTCGTATTCTAATTCGGAGTGAAGAATGGCTAAACACGAAACGGAAGATCGTGGCGACGGTCTGGTCGAGAAAATGATCAGCGTCAACCGCGTCACCAAAGTGGTTAAAGGCGGCCGTATCATGGCTTTCTCCGCCTTGACCGTGGTAGGTGATGGCGATGGCGGAATCGGCATGGGTAAGGGCCGTTCCAAGGAAGTTCCGGTTGCCGTACAAAAGGCAATGGAACAAGCTCGCCACAACATGGTTAAGGTTCCGTTGAAAAACGGCACTTTCCACCACACTGTGGTTGGCAAGCACGGCGCTACTACTGTATTCATCCAGCCCGCTAAAGAAGGTACCGGTGTGAAAGCCGGCGGCCCGATGCGCGCTATCTTTGATGCTATGGGTGTTCATAACGTCTCGGCAAAAATTCATGGTTCCACCAACCCGTACAACGTGGTGCGTGCAACTTTGGATGGTCTGAGCAACATCAACACCCCGGCGCAAATCGCCTCCAAGCGTGGCCTGAGCGTCGAGGACATCCTGGGGGTGAGCCATGAGTAACGCCAAGACTGTAAAGGTCACTCTGGTAAAGAGCCTGATCGGTCGCCTGGAGTCTCACAAGGCTTGCGCCCGTGGTCTGGGTCTGAAGAAAATTCGCCAGACTGTTGAAGTGCTCGATACCCCTGAAAACCGTGGCATGATCAACAAGATCAGCTACTTGTTGAAATTCGAGGGCTAAGAGATGCTGCTGAACACTGTACAGCCGGGTGCCGGCGCCAAGCATGCCAAGCGCCGTGTAGGCCGTGGCATCGGCAGCGGCCTGGGCAAGACTTGTGGCCGCGGTCACAAAGGTCAGAAGAGCCGTGCAGGTGGTTTCCACAAGGTTGGTTTCGAAGGCGGTCAAATGCCGCTGCAACGTCGTCTGCCGAAACGCGGCTTCAAGTCGCTGAACGCAGGCAAGGTTGCCGAGATTCGCCTGTCTGAACTGAACCTGCTGCCGGTTGATGAAATCGACCTGCTCTCTCTCAAGCAAGCTGGTCTGGCTTCCATCCAGGCGAATTCCGCCAAGGTGGTGCTGTCCGGCAAGATTGAGCGCGCAGTAAAACTGCGCGGCGTTGGCGTAACTGCCGGCGCTCGCGCCGCCATCGAAGCTGCCGGCGGCAGCGTAGAATAAGGCAATAATCTGTGGCGAATACTTCTCTAGTGGCAAATGCCAATAAGTTTGGTGATCTCAAGCGTCGAATCTGGTTCCTGATTGGTGCCCTGATCGTTTATCGCATCGGTGCTCACATTCCGGTTCCGGGTATCAACCCTGCCGAGCTAGCGAAGTTGTTCCACTCATCGCAGACGGGCCTGCTCGACATGTTCAACATGTTTTCGGGCGGCGCCCTCTCGAGGTTTACGGTGTTTGCCATTGGCATCATGCCGTACATCTCCGCCTCCATCATTCTTCAGCTTGCCTCCGAGGTTCTTCCGAGCCTCAAGCAGCTGAAGAAGGAGGGCGATGCGGGACGTCGTAAGATAACCCAGTACACACGTTACGCCACCGTTTTGCTCGCGACTTTCCAAAGTTTCGGCATTGCGGTGATGCTGTACAAGCAGCCTAACCTGGTGGTGACTCCGCAGTGGGAGTTCTACCTGACGACAGTCGTATCGCTGGTAACCGGCACCATGTTCCTCATGTGGCTGGGCGAGCAGATTACTGAGCGCGGGATTGGCAACGGCATTTCGTTGATCATCTGCGCAGGTATTGCCGCTGGCGTTCCGGCTGCGATCGGCAAGACCTTGACTCTAACCAGTCAGGGTTCTTTGCCTATCCTGTTTGCCGTCGTGTTGTTTGTCGGAGTGATCGTGGTGACTTATGTGGTGGTGTACGCCGAGCGCGGCCAACGCAAAGTCCTGGTGAACTACGCCAAACGGCAAGTGGGCAATCGCGTCATGCAGGGCCAGAGCACGCATTTGCCGCTCAAGCTCAACATGGCGGGGGTGATTCCGCCGATTTTCGCGTCCAGCATCATCCTGTTCCCGGCCACCGTTCTCGGTTGGTTTGGCCAGGGCGAGCATATGGGCTGGCTGAAGGGCATCGCAGACAAACTGCATCCCGGTCAGCCGATCTACGTGCTGCTGTATGCGGCGGCCATCGTCTTCTTCTGCTATTTCTACACGGCGTTGGTGTTCAACCCGAAGGAAACGGCTGACAACCTGAAGAAGAGCGGTGCCTTCATCCCGGGTATTCGTCCTGGTGAGCAGACTTCCCGATATATCGAGAAGATCATTCTGCGGCTGACGCTGATTGGTGCGATCTACATCACACTGGTCTGCTTGTTGCCGGAATTCCTGATCTTGAAGTGGAACGTGCCGTTCTACTTCGGCGGCACATCGCTGCTGATCATTGTGGTGGTAACCATGGACTTCATGGCGCAGGTACAGTCTTACGTGCTGTCGCATCAGTACGAGAGCTTGCTTAAGAAGGCCAACTTCAAAGGCAACGCGCTCACGCGCTGACAACTTGAGCTTGCGCTGGGTTATTGGCTAAGGAAGACACCATCCAGATGCAGTGCGAAATTCCGGAGTCCGCTTCGGAGTTTTGCTTGTGAATGGACACGTGGTAGCCGGGCACTTCAGACGGGGTGCGATTGCATAGGCATTCGCATCCAATCTGACTGCGGTTTGGGGCGAGGGGTTTCTCCTCGGTCCTGCCAGTCCCGGATAGTGTTCCGTGCGAAATAACGCACTTGCTCTTTTAGAGGATTGAAAGGAACTGACATGCGAGTACAGCCTTCGGTAAAGAAGATTTGCCGCAACTGCAAAATCATTCGTCGCAATCGCGTAGTTCGCGTGATTTGCACGGATCCGCGTCACAAGCAAAAACAAGGCTAACATTTGTTAGACCTGGATTTGCGTGTTACAATCGCAAACTTTTCAAGGTCTTAAGGCTTAAGGAAAGAGTATGGCCCGTATTGCAGGGGTAAATATCCCCAATCATGCGCATGCCGTTATCGGCCTGCAGGCAATTTTCGGCATCGGTCAGACTCGCGCCCAGCAGATTTGTGCTGCTGCCAGCGTGAACCCTTCCACGAAAGTGAAGGATCTGACTGACGCTGAAATGGAAGCTCTGCGTGACGAAGTCGCCAAGTTCACCGTTGAAGGTGATCTGCGTCGCGAAGTCACCATGAGCATCAAGCGTCTGATGGACATGGGCTGCTATCGCGGCTTCCGCCATCGTCGTGGCCTGCCGTGCCGCGGTCAGCGCACTCGCACTAACGCTCGCACCCGCAAGGGGCCGCGTAAGGCGATCGCCGGCAAGAAGTAATTAATAGGAACAACAGATAATGGCTAAAGCAAACACAGCAGTTCGTGTACGCAAGAAAGTGCGCAAGTCTGTTAGCGAAGGCATCGTGCACGTGCACGCTTCGTTCAACAACACCATCATCACGATCACCGACCGTCAAGGCAATGCATTGTCTTGGGCTACCTCTGGCGGCGCTGGTTTCAAGGGCTCGCGCAAGAGTACACCCTTTGCTGCTCAGGTAGCAGCAGAGCACGCTGGTAAAGTTGCCCAAGAATACGGTGTGAAGAACCTCGAAGTTCGTATCAAGGGCCCGGGTCCGGGTCGTGAATCCGCTGTTCGCGCACTCAACGCGCTGGGTTTCAAGATCACCAGCATCTCCGACGTGACGCCGGTACCGCACAACGGTTGCCGTCCGCCCAAAAAACGTCGTATCTAATTCGGAGAGTGTGAGAACATGGCACGTTATATCGGCCCTAAGTGTAAGCTCGCTCGTCGTGAAGGCACCGACCTTTTCCTGAAGAGCGCGCGTCGTGCACTGGATTCCAAGTGCAAACTGGATAGCCCTCCGGGCCAGCATGGCGCTCGTAAGAGCCGCCTGTCTGACTACGGTGTGCAACTGCGTGAAAAGCAGAAAATCCGTCGTATTTACGGTGTACTCGAGCGTCAGTTCCGCAATTACTTTGCGGAAGCTGTGCGTCGCAAAGGCTCCACGGGTGAAAACCTGCTGAAGCTGCTCGAGGCCCGCCTGGATAACGTTGTATATCGCATGGGCTTTGGCTCCACTCGCGCCGAAGCGCGCCAGCTGGTTAGCCACAAGGCTATCGTTGTGAACGGCCAGGTTGTGAACATTCCGTCCTACCAGGTTAAAGCCGGTGACGTAGTGTCCGTCCGTGAAAAAGCCAAGAAACAGGCCCGTATCGTAGAAGGTCTGGCTCTGGCCGAGCAGGGTGGCTTCCCGTCTTGGGTTCTGGTTGACTCCAAGAAAATGGAAGGCACTTTCAAATCCGCTCCGGAACGTTCCGAACTGTCTAGCGATATCAACGAACAACTCGTTGTGGAATTCTACTCCAAGTAATCGCTAGCTCTTAGGGAATGACTATGCAAAACAGCGCTTCGGAATTTCTGAAACCTCGTCTTATCGACGTTCAGCCGGTTTCCGCCACTCACGCTCGTGTGTCGATGGAGCCGTTCGAGCGCGGCTACGCTCATACTCTGGGTAATTCGCTGCGCCGGATTCTGCTGTCGTCGATGCCGGGCTATGCTCCGACCGAAGTGACTATCGCTGGCGTTTTGCATGAGTATTCCGCACTTGATGGCGTGCGCGAGGATGTCGTAGACATCCTCCTCAACCTCAAGGGCGTAGTGCTTAAGCTGCATGGTCGTGACAGTGTTGTGTTGTCCTTGAAAAAGGATGGCGAAGGCGCTGTCTTGGCTGGCGATATCGAACTGCCGCACGATGTGGAAGTGATCAATCCGGACCACGTGATTTGTCACATCTCTTCTGGCGGTAAGATCGACATGGAGATCAAGATCGAAAAAGGCCGCGGCTATCAGCCGGTGTCGGTTCGGTCCAATCATGAAGACAACCGTTCCATCGGTACCATTCAACTGGATGCTTCCTTCTCGCCGGTTCGCCGCGTGAGCTTCGCTGTGGAAAGCGCCCGTGTTGAGCAGCGTACCGACCTCGACCGCCTGGTTCTCGATATCGAGACCAACGGCGTGATCGAGCCGGAACAGGCAGTGCGCAACGCTGCCCGTATTCTGATGGATCAGCTGTCGATCTTTGCCGATCTCCAAGGCACAGCGGTTGAAGAAGTCGTTGAAAAGGCGCCGCCGATCGATCCGATCCTGCTGCGTCCGGTAGACGATCTTGAACTGACGGTTCGTTCGGCCAACTGCCTGAAAGCTGAGAACATTTATTACATCGGCGATCTGATCCAGCGTACTGAAACCGAGCTTCTGAAGACTCCGAACCTCGGCCGCAAGTCGCTGAACGAGATCAAGGAAGTTCTCGCTTCCAAAGGCCTGACTCTCGGGATGAAACTCGAGAACTGGCCGCCTGCTGGCCTCGAAAAGCCGTAAGGTTTGAGATAAAAGGACATTAACAATGCGTCATCGTTACAGTAATCGTAAACTGAACCGCACGACCAGCCATCGTCTGGCGATGCTGCGCAACATGGCGAATTCGCTGCTGAAGCACGAAGTTATCGTGACCACGCTGCCGAAAGCCAAGGAACTGCGTCGTGTGGCCGAGCCGTTGATTACGCTCGGCAAAAAGCCGTCTCTCGCCAACCGTCGTCTGGCGTTTGACCGCACTCGTGACCGCGATATCGTGGTTAAACTCTTCGACGTTCTCGGCCCGCGCTTCTCCGCCCGCAATGGTGGTTATGTGCGTATCCTGAAGTACGGTTTCCGCAAGGGCGACAACGCCCCGATGGCTCTGGTAGAGCTGGTGGACCGTGCGGAAGATGCCGTAGCGGTTGAAGACAACTCCGCCGAGTAATCGACGAAGTTGAGAAAGAAGCCAGGCGCAAGCCTGGCTTTTTTCATTGCCGGAAAAAAACCCGCCTTTGAGCGGGTTTTTTCTTATCCGGCGCCAGCTGGCGGGATGGCTTAAAAAATCGAGAGGCCTGTGCGTGTGGTGAAGCGATCCAACGCTTCCAGGCCCAGCACCGAATTGCCCTTGCTATCCAGTTCCGGGCTCCACACGGCGATGCTCATTTTGCCGGGTATGATGGCCAGCATGCCGCCGCCAACGCCGCTTTTCACTGGCAGGCCGACGCGGTAGGCGAATTCGCCGGCGGCATCGTAAGTGCCGCAGGTCAGCATCACCGCGTTGATTTGCTTGGCCTGGCTGCGGCTTAGCGACTGCAAGCCGTCTCGGGTGATGCCGTGGTTGGCGAGGAATAAGCCTGCATTGGCCAGCTCCACGCAGTTCATCGTGATGCTGCAGCTGTTGAAATACTGCTGCAGTACGGTTTCCACCTCGTTGTCGAGGTTGTCGTAGCTTTTCATGAAGTGCGCCAGCGCTGCGTTCCGATGACCGTGGGCGCGCTCGGATTCGGCGACGCGGGCATTGCCGCATAGCGTGGCGTTGCCGGACTCTTGGCGCAAGCGGGTCAGCAAGGCGCCGTGGGCGTCTTCAAAATGGCTGATGGCGCGGTCGGTGACCACCAGCGCGCCTGCGTTGATGAAGGGGTTGCGAGGAACGCCGTCCTCGTATTCCAGCTGCACCAGTGAATTGAACGGGTTGCCGGACGGTTCTTTGCCTACATGGCTCCATAAGGAGTCGCCGTCGGCCTCCAGCGTGAGCGCCAGCATGAAGGCTTTGGAAATGCTTTGGATGGAGAAGGGGACGGCGGCGTCGCCGCAGCGGTAATGGCGGCCGTCCAAGGTGGTGATGGCCATGCCGAATTGGCGTGGCGGCACTTCGGCCAGCGCCGGGATGTAGTCTGCGACGCGGCCTTGGCCGTAGTAGGCGACAACTTCGTCGTGGATTTGATCGAGTAAGTCTTGCAGATTCATTAATCTATTCAGCATAAATCAGTCAAAACGCCGGTGGCCGGCGTTGGAAAATCAAAACTCGTAGCGGGTTTCCAGCACGCTGAATTCAGCGCCCAATTCCAGCAGGCCTTCATTGCGAGGCACCAAGTTGAGGCCGAAGCAGACGCCTTCCGGCAAGGTGCGGATGCTGACCAGCGTGCGCAAAGGCTGCTGCTCCGGCGACTTGATGCCGGTATCCGGGTCTACGGTGGTCAGCACGCAGCGAGTGCAGGGCTTGGCGACATCGAACACCACATCGCCGATCTGCACGACTTTCCAATCGTCCTCTTCCCAGGCGTAATCGCCATTGACCACCAGATTGGGGCGGAAATGCCGCAGAGTAACCGGCTGATCCAGCTCATCGTTCAGCGCATCCAGCGATGCCTGATTCACTAGTAAATAAGGATAGCCGTCGGCGAAGGACATCGCGTGTTCGCTGTCCTTCAGCCGGCGATTGGAATGCATGCCTAGCCATAGCAGCCGGCAGGGTTCGTCCAGTACCTCGCTGAACCAACGATCGACCGCGGCGTCGCCGTGATAGGCGGCGAAGTTGTCCTTCCATACTGTGGCCGGCGCTTCTTGCTGGTATTGAGTGCTCATTGCCAGCACCGGCGCCTTGCCTGGAAATTTGAACAGCGCGCCGCCGGGAATCAGGTCCACCTCCACGCGCACTAGCTGCGGGTGGGAGCGGGCGGTGAAGAAACGGCCGTTCTCGCCCGCCAGCAGCCACTCGCGGTCATGCAGCAGGCCCTGCTTGCCGGCGAAGGCGCGGCTGTAGGAAAGGCCGCGACAGGATTTCAACGGATGGACGAACATTTCGACAAGTTGCATGAAGGGCTCCGCTAGGCTGTGGTTACCGCATGTTATCACTGTGGCGGGCAACTCAGAAAATCCCACAGCCGACGGTCCTGGCTGAAGGCGACATTGAAGCGCAGCCAGTCGGAGGGCATGCCGTAGGCGCGGAATAGATGGCCGGGCGCGAGGAGGATCTTGTGTTGCTGCGCCTGTTCGGCCAGCTGTCTAGCGTCCAGCTCACCAGGTGGCCGCGCCAGCAGGAACAGGCCGTTGGACGGCCGCGCGAACAACTGCCAGCCGTGTTCGAGAAACAGTTGCTGGCATTGCGCTTGGGCTTCGGCCAAGCGTGCGCGCAGCCGCTCCAGCTGACGGCGGTAGCGGCCCTCTGACACCAGTTCCAGCGCCAGCCTTTCGTTCAGCTCCGGCGAGGTCAGCCCGGACATCATCTTGTAATGGACGATGCGTTCTAGCAGTTCGGTCGGGCCGCATAGATAGCCCACGCGCAGGCCCGGCGACAGCGACTTGGAGAAACTATCGATGTAGAGCACGCGCTTGAGGCCGTCCAGCGCCGCCAGAGCGGGTTGGCGGTCGCCGGCGAAGTCCGCGGAAACATTGTCTTCCACGATGAGGAAGTCGTACTCCTCTGCCAGCCGCAGCACCTGGTGAGCGACGGACGGCGAATAGCTGGCGCCGGTGGGGTTTTGCAGCCAGGGGTTGGTGAAGAAGGCCCGCGGCCGATGCTGGAGCAGCAGCGCGCGCAACTGCTCGAGATCGGGGCCATGTTCGGTCCAAGGCACGGGCACCAGTTTGAACTCGCGAAACGCCAGGCAGGACAGCAGGTTGCAATAGCCGGGATCGTCCACCAGCACGGTGTCTCCGGCTTGCAGCAGCGCGCAGGCCGCCATGTCCAGCGCACGGCTGGCGCCCTGAGTCAGCGCGATGTCGTCGGCGCGAGCCTGGATGCCCCGTTCGGCCAAGCGGTCGGCCAAATGCTCGCGCAGGGGTAGAAAGCCTTTTGGGTCGCCATAGCCGGGAGCGGCGACGGCGTCGCGAGCCAGCTGCCGCAGCGCTTTTTGCTGAGCTTCGGCGTCATACCAGTGGGTAGGCAGCCAGCCGCAGCCGGCGAACAGGGTATTGGCGTCCTGCTGGTAAATCTTGCGCAGCAGCCAGTATTCGTCCACCGGCCAGACGCGAGGGGCTGCCGGCAGATCGGGCGGCCGGCTTTCCCGTCTAGCCTCCACGTAAAAGCCCGAGCCTGGCCGCGCGGCCAGGTAGCCCAGAGTCACCAGCCTATCGTAGGCCTCAACCACGGTGAAAGGACTGACGCCCAGCTCCCCGGCCATTCTACGAATAGATGGGATTTTTGCGCCTTTGCGCCACTGGCCGCATTGGATGGCTGAAATAGCTGAATTGACAATGTTTTCAACCAATGTAATGCCATCCATAGGCATAAGATTCAGGCTAGTCATTGCGCATTATTTGAGCATCGTTGATATTGGGCCTGTCCGTTGAGAACAGCTTGTGATAAATATCTCGTCATAAGCCGGATGGCATGTCGCAGCCGTCAATCTGTATGTTTTTTTGTTGAGCTTTGCGGACGGAGCGGCTAAGACAAAAACAGAGCCTACCGGCATTGAGAATGATCATAACAGTGCTTTGTCGTGGATTGACAAGCAATCGCGGCAGGCTAAGTCGAATTGGGGATGGAGGACGGAAATGCGCTCTTTGCGTGTAAAGTTGATTGTATTCATTGCGGTGTTGCTGGTTTTGCTGGGCGCCATTATTACGACCCTGGTGTATACCCAGATGCGCAACGAGATTGTCCAGGGAGTGGACAATGAGCTGTCCAGCACCTCGCGCGGTTACGCCAATCTGGTCAAGGACTGGTATGGCAGCAAGGTCAAGGTGGTGATTGCCGGCAATCCGGTGGTGGGAACGCCAGAGCCTATGCCGATGCTGGCGCGCTTGAGTCAGGCCGGCGGCTACGACATGACCTATATCGGCACCGCCGACCACAAAATGATCCGTTCCGACTTCAAGCCGCAGCCGGCGGGTTACGATCCGGTGGCGCGTCCTTGGTATCAGCAGGCTCAGGCCAGCGGCAAGCCGGGTGTATCCGATCCCTACGTCGATTTCGACACCAAGAAACTGGTAGTGACTTTCGTGTCCCCGGTGTTCGACGGCTCCACGCTGAAAGCAGTGGTGGGCGGCGACATCTTCATCGACGATCTGGTCAAAACCGTGCTGTCCGCCAAGCTGCGCGGCAACGGCTACGCTTTCCTGGTGGATAAGGCCGGCAAGGTGATCGCGCACCCGGACACCACGCTGACACTGAAGCCGCTGGCGGAAAAAGTGCCGGCGCTGACCGGCGAGAAGCTGGTGCAGCTGTCCACCAGCAGCGCGATGGAGGAAATCGAAGTCAACGGCGAGAGCAAGCTGGTGCAAGTCGACCCGGTGGAGGGCACTAACTGGCTGCTGGGCGTGATGATAGACAAGTCCGTGGTCAGCGAGCCGCTGGAAAAACTGCTGCTGACCGTGGTGGGCCTGGGCGCGCTGTGCGTGATAGTGCTGATCCCGGTGGCCAGCGTGATGCTGAGCAAGATGCTGGCCGGCTTGGGCCGCTTGCGCAATGCGATGCTGGAAATCTCCAAAGGCGAAGGCGATTTGACCCGCCGCATCGAAGTGCAGGGCCAGGATGAGATTGCCGAGACCGCTACCGCGTTCAACAGCTTCATCCATCGCTTGCAAAGCATGTTCGTGGCGGTGCGAACCGAGGCGGAAAACGTCACCAACGGCGTGCAGAGCGTGGCCAGCACCGTGGATCAGGTGGCGCGCGACTCTCGGCAGATTTCCGATGTGTCCAGCTCCAACGCCGCGACGCTGGAGGAAATCACCGTCAGCATTTCCCATATCGCCGACGCCGCGCGCGAGGCGGATTCTCTGGTCAACCACACCGGTACCGTATCCAGCGAAAGCGCGGACGAAATGCAGCGCATCTCCCGCGAGATGAACAGCACGGTAGAGGCGGTGAAGGGCTTGTCCGGCATGTTGGTGTCGCTGGATCAGCGCTCGCAGCAGATCAGCGGCATCACCAATGTGATCAAGGATATCGCGGATCAAACCAACCTTTTGGCCTTGAATGCGGCGATTGAAGCGGCGCGCGCAGGGGAAATGGGCCGCGGCTTTGCGGTGGTGGCGGATGAAGTGCGCAAACTGGCCGAGCGCACCGGCCAGGCCACGGTGGAGATTTCCAGCATGGTCAGCACCATCCGCGAGGAAACCAGCCAGGCGGTAACCAATATGCAGCGCACCGTCAACTCGGTGGACGACGGCGTGGAACTGACCGACAGCGCGGTGCAGCGCATCGAGCAGATCCAGCAGGCGATGCAAGAGGTGATGGCCAAGATGAACGAGATCACCCTGTCCACCAGCGAGCAGCATAAGGCCACCACTTTGATTGCGCAGAGCACCGAACAGATCAACGGCCGCATCGTCGACAGCGACGGCGCCCTGCAGACCGTGCACGACACCTTGAACGATTTGTCGCAGGCGGCCAAGGACATGCGGCAGCTGTTCTCCAGCTTCCGCGTCTGAGAACCGTTTACGATCTGCTGCGCGTCATGGCTGTTGCATGGTGAGTACGAGTTCAAAATGCTCATGTACCGCGTGTACATTCTGCTTTTTCGCTCGTTTTCGTCTTGCCTTGGCTCGCGAGATCGTGAACAGGCTCTGAGTTGATTGGCGCGACACAGGAAACCCGGCTACGGCCGGGTTTTTTCTTGGTTTTGGACTGTACTGGCGATTTTGCCGATACGGGGCTGTGCAAATTCGCGCCAACTGTACCTGTAATTGTATTGGTGCCGCGGCTAGATTAGTTGTCATCATTCGGCCAAGAGCCAGGGGAGACAACGATGAATCAGCCGCAGATGGACGCGTTCTGGATGCCGTTCACCGCCAACCGCCAGTTCAAGAGCGCGCCGCGCATGCTGGTGAGCGCCGACGGCATGTATTACACCGACGATCAGGGCCGAAAGATCCTGGACGGCAGCGCCGGCCTGTGGTGCGTGACCGCCGGCCACAACCGCAAGCCCATCGTCGAGGCAGTGCAGCGGCAGGTGGCGACGCTGGACTATGCGCCGCCGTTCCAGATGGCGCATCCCAAGGCTTTCGAGGCCGCCGACAAGCTGGTGGCGATGGCGCCCAAGGGCTTGAGCAAGGCGTTCTTCGTGGGTTCCGGCTCGGAGGCGGCGGACACCGCGCTCAAGATGGCGGTGGCGTATCACCGCGTGCGCGGCGACGCCGCCCGCGTCAAACTGATTGGCCGCGAGCGGGGTTATCACGGTGTCAACTTCGGCGGCATCTCGGTGGGCGGCATGGCCGGCAACCGCAAGCATTTCCCGGTGTCCTTGCCGGCGGTGGATCATCTGCGCAGCACTCACGACCTTGCCCGCAACGCTTTCAGCCGCGGCGAGCCCGAGCACGGCGCAGAATTCGCGGATGAATTGGAAGCGCGGATACTGACCCTGCACGATCCGTCCACCATCGCCGCCGTCATTGTCGAGCCGATGGCCGGTTCCACTGGCGTTCTGATTCCTCCCAAGGGCTATTTGCGGCGTTTGCGCGAAATCTGCGACCGCTACGGCATCCTGCTGATTTTCGACGAAGTGATCACCGGTTTCGGCCGTTTGGGCGCGGATTGGGCCGCCAACAAGTTCGGCGTGCTGCCGGACATCATCACCTGCGCCAAGGGCCTGACCAACGGCGTGGTGCCGATGGGCGCCTTGCTGGTGAAGCCGGAGATCCACGATGCCTTCATGGCCGCCGCCGGCGAGCGCATGATCGAGTTCCCGCACGGCTACACCTATTCCGCCCACCCGCTGGCTTGCGCCGCGGCGATCGCCTCGCTGGACCTGTACCGCGACGAGCAATTGTTCGAGCGCGCCGCCGGCCTGTCCGCTTATTTCGAGGAGCGCGCGCACGCTTTGCGCGGCCAGCCCTACGTCAAGGACATCCGCAATTTGGGCCTGGTGGCCGGCATTGAACTGGACAGCCGGGCGGGCGCGGCTGGACAGCGCGGTTTCGATGTTTTCCTCAAGTGCTGGGAACAAGGCGTGCTGGTGCGCTTCACCGGCGACATCCTGGCGGTTTCGCCGCCGCTGATCATTGAGAAGCACGAGATCGACCGGCTGTTCGAGACCATTGCCTCCGCCTTGCGCGCCTGCGAATGAGCGCGGCGCCGAATACCCAACCCATACCCATCGGAACGAATATGCAGACCATTCCTCATTACATTGGCGGCGAACGCTGCGAAGGCCGCAGCGGCCGCTTTGGCGATGTCTACAACCCGGCGCTGGGCAGCGTCGCCGCCCGCGTGCCGTTGGCGAGCCAGGACGAGGTCCAGGCCGCGGTGGCGGCGGCGCGCAAGGCCTTCCCGGCCTGGGCGGAAACCTCGCCGCTGAAGCGGGCGCGGGTGATGTTCAAGTTCAAGGAGTTGCTGGAGCAAAACCAGCAGCGGCTGGCGGCGCTGATTTCCAGCGAGCACGGCAAAGTGGTGTCCGACGCCATCGGCGAGGTTACCCGCGGCCTGGAGGTGGTGGAGTTCGCCTGCGGTATTCCGCAGCTGCTGAAAGGCGAGTTCACCGAGCAGGTGGGCGGCGGCATCGATAGCCATTCCATGCGTCAGCCGCTGGGCGTGGTGGCCGGCATCACCCCGTTCAACTTTCCGGCGATGGTGCCGTTGTGGATGTTCCCGGTGGCGCTGGCCTGCGGCAACTGTTTCATTCTCAAGCCGTCCGAGCGCGACCCATCCGCCGCCTTGCTATTGGCCGAACTGCTGCAGCAGGCCGGCTTGCCGGCCGGAGTATTCAACGTGGTGCACGGCGACAAGCAGGCGGTGGACGCCTTGCTTGTCCATCCTGACATCGCCGCGCTCAGCTTCGTCGGCTCTACGCCCATTGCCCAGTACATCTACGAAACCGGCGCGCGCCATGGCAAGCGGGTGCAGGCGCTGGGCGGCGCCAAGAACCACCTGGTGGTGATGCCGGACGCGGATCTGGACGGCGCGGTGGAGGCGCTGATCGGCGCCGCCTACGGTTCGGCCGGCGAGCGTTGCATGGCGATCTCAGTGGTGCTGGCGGTGGGCGATATCGGCGACGCGCTTGTGGAACGGCTGGCCGAGCGCGCGCGCAATCTGAAGATAGGCGTGGGCGACGACGCGGCGGCGGAAATGGGGCCGTTGGTGACGCGCCAGCATTTGGACAAGGTGACCGGCTATGTCGATCAGGGTGTGGCCGAAGGCGCGCAACTGGTGGTGGACGGCCGCGGCTACCGCCATCCCGGTCACGAGGACGGATTTTTCCTCGGCGGCTGCCTGTTCGACCATGTGACGCCGGAGATGACCATTTACAAGGAGGAAATCTTCGGGCCGGTGCTGGCTGTGGTGAGAGTGCCGGACTTCGACAGCGCGGTCAGCCTGATCAACGCCCATCCCTTCGCCAACGGCACCAGCATCTTCACCCGCTCCGGCGGCGCCGCGCGCGAGTTCAGCCACCGCATTCAGGTGGGCATGGTGGGCATCAATGTGCCGATTCCGGTGCCGATGGCTTTCCACAGCTTTGGCGGCTGGAAAGCCTCGTTGTTCGGCGACCATCATATGCACGGTCCGGAAGGCGTGCGTTTTTACACTCGGATGAAGACGGTGACCAGCCGCTGGCCGGCCAAGATGACCGCCGAATTTGTGATGCCGACGATGAAGTGAGCGTTGGCGAACTAAAGGCAGAGGAATGACGACTCTGGATGCGGGCATGCATGCTCGCGTCCAGTTTAACCCGGAGCGATCCGGGTTTTTTTATGCTATTGATGTTTTTCATCGAAATGTCTCAAACTGGGATTGTTCGCATCAAAAGAGCGATGAGCACTGTCTAGAATAAGTTAACAAGGTGTGGGGAGATGGAGATGAATAAAACAACAATGAGCCTGCGCGGCCGGCTGCTCTTGCTATTGGTGGCGATGGCGCTGCTGGTGACGGCGATAGGCGTGCTCTCTGTGATGCGCGAGCGGGACGCCATGTTGCAGGACCGCAAGGACAAGACGCGCAATCTGGTGGAGTCCGCGGCGGCACTGGTGACGTCTTACGAGAAAATGGCGGCGGACGGCAAGATGAGCGAGCCGCAGGCCAAGCACCTGGCGGCGGCGGCCTTGAGCAGCATGCGCTACGACGAGCGCGAGTATTTCTTCGCCTTCGACAAAGGGCTGACCTACGTCGCCCACGGCGTGAAGCCTGCCTTGATCGGCAAAAATCTGCACGGGGTCAAGGAGGGGAGCGGCCGGGACATGGGCCAGCTGTTCGATCAAGCCTTGAGCGCCGGCGGCGGCAAGGGCTACGCCAGCTATGTCTGGGACAAACCGGGTTTTGACGCGCCGCAGCCCAAAATTTCCTATTTGATGACCTCTCCCGGCTGGGGCTGGGTGCTGGGCACCGGCATTTATCTGGACGACGTGGCGGCCGCTTATCACAAATCGCTGTTCAATCTGGCGCTGGAGGTGGGCGTGATCCTGTTGCTGCTGGCGGGCTTGGGCGCTTACATCATGCGCAGCGTGTTGGGCCAGTTGGGCGGCGAGCCGGCGGTCACGGTGGATATCGTCAAGCGCATTGCCGCCGGCCAGCTGGATATGGCGGTGCCGGTGAAGGCTGGCGACCACGACAGCCTGCTGGCCAATGTCGCCAGCATGCAGGGAGAGTTGCGGCAGTTGGTGGGCGAAATCGCCGCCGCGGCCAATCGGGTGTCGGAGATGAGCGCGGATGTCAGCAGCCATGCCAGCGAAGTGGCGAACGGCTCGGAACGGCAGAGCGAGGCGGCCACCTCGATGGCGGCGTCGATAGAAGAACTCACCGTCAGCATCAACCATATTTCCGACCGCGCCCAGGACGCCAGAAGCCTGTCTGAACAGTCCGGCGAATCATCGCAGCAGGGCAGCGAGGTGATTTCGCGCGCAGTGGCGGAAATGCGCCGCATCAATGAGTCGGTGGAGCTGGCCGCCGGCACCATCAACGAGCTGGTGGATAAGGCGCAGGTGATTTCCGGCATCATGCAAGTGATCAAGGATATTGCCGATCAGACCAATCTCCTGGCCCTGAACGCGGCGATCGAGGCCGCGCGCGCCGGCGAGCAGGGCCGCGGCTTCGCGGTGGTGGCGGACGAGGTGCGCAAGTTGTCCGAGCGCACCGCTCAGGCTACCGAGGAGATTGCCGGCATGATCGCCGAGATCCAGCAAAGCTCGACCCAATCGCACGGTTCGATGGAAGAGGCGGTGCGGCGCGCCAAGAACGGCCTGGAGCTGGCCGAGCAGGGCGGCGAGGCGGTGGGAGAGATCAGCCGGAGCGCTGGCGGGGTGCTGGGCGTGGTCAACGATATTTCACACGCGCTGAAGGAGCAGGGCACCGCCAGTCAGGATATCGCTCAATACGTCGAGCAGATTGCGATGAGCTCCAGCAAGAACGCGCAGGCGGCGTCCACCGCCTCGGCGGCGCTGGCGGACATGAGCCAGCTGGCCGGCAGTCTGCGCGGGCTGGTGTCGCGCTTCCGCTGTTGAGAGGCGACGCGGCGGCCCGGGCCGCCGCCGTTTTCCCCGCCGCGTCAGCGGCCGATTTCGGTGCGCACGTCCAGCAACTCCGGGAAAAAGGTCAGCTCCAGCGCCTGCTTGAGGAAGCGCACGCCGCTGGAGCCGCCGGTGCCCTGTTTGAAGCCGATGACCCGTTCCACCGTCTTCATATGCCGGAAGCGCCACAGGTGGAAGTATTCCTCCACGTCCACCAGCTTTTCCGCCATCTCATAGGCTTCCCAGTGCTGCTGGGGGTGATCGTAAATACTCTTGAACAGCGGGATCAGCTCCGGGTTGCGCTGATAGGGCTGCGACCAGTCGCGTTCCAGGCTGGAAGCCGGCACCGGCAGGCCGCGGCGCGCCAGATGGCGCAGGAATTCGTCGTACAGGCTGGGCGCTTCCAGGATGGCTTTTAGCGCGGCATGTTTGTCCGGCTCGTGGGCGAACACGTTGAGCATTGCCTGGTTCTTGTTGCCCAGCAGGAATTCGATGGAGCGGTATTGGTGGGACTGGAAACCGGAGGAGTTGCCCAGCACGTCGCGGAACTCCATGTATTCGGACGGCGTCAGCGTTTCCAGCACCGCCCATTGTTCGAACAACAGACGTTGGATCTGCTTGACCCGCGCCAGGCATTTGAAGCTGGGGCCCAGCGTGTCCTGCTGGACGAAGCGCACCGCGGCCTGCAATTCGTGCAGCATCAATTTCATCCACAATTCCGACGTCTGGTGCTGGATCACGAACAGCAGCTCGTCATGGTGCGGCGGGTTGGACAGCGGTTTTTGGCAGGCCAGCAGTTCATCCAGGCACAGATAACCGCCGTAGCTCATGCGCTCGGAAAAGTTGGTGACGATCCCGGCTTCCAGTTTTCTCTCGTTCATGGTTTTTCCCTTGTAGAGGCGGCGCGGTGTTTCTTGGTGTGGTTCCGGCACGGGCCGGTTCGCGCCGCCGGCGAATGATGATCGGGAATCCGGGGCTGAATGTCAAAACGCGCGATGTTCCGGTGAGGAAACATCGCGCGCGCTCAAGGGGACGGCGGCAACGCTCAAGGGCGGTGTTTGCGGCCCAGCAAGATGGCCAACAGCAGCAGCGCCGCGCAGCCTATCAAGACTGGGGCGTTGCCGTGGCGCATATAAGGGGTGAGCCCCTGGCGGCCCTGGGCGAAACCTTGCAACACCTGGCGGGTGTAGGGCGCCGCCACCGCGGCGATTTCGCCGTCCGGGCGGATGATGGCGGTCATGCCGTTATTGGTGGCGCGCAGCATGTAGCGGCCGTTTTCCAGCGCGCGCGCCTGGGATAACTGCAGGTGCTGGCTCATCGCCACGCTCTTGCCGAACCAGGCCAGGTTGCTGACGTTGGCCATGATGCTGGCTTGGGAGGCGGGGCCTATCAGCTCCTCGCCGAAGCTGTCTTCATAGCAAACGTTGAAGGCGATTTTCTCGCCGGCCAGCGCCAGTGGCGGTTGATTGGCGCCGCCGCTGCTGAAGCCCGACATCGGCATGTTCATGAACTGGTAGATCCAGCCTATCAGGCTGGGAACCGGGATAAATTCGCCAAACGGCACCAGATGATCCTTGGCGAAATACGGCTGGCCCGGCGTGGTCAGCGCCACCACCGCGTTCAAATAACCGCGGCCGTCGTTGGTGCGGCGGGGCACGCCGGTGGCCAGCGCCATGCCGGCGCGCTGGGCCTGGCCTTCCATCATGCTCAGGTAGCCGGACGGCAGGTCGTCGAGGAACAGCGGCAGTGCGGTTTCCGGCAGCAGCATCAGGTCGGCGCGGGCGGTGGCCACTTGCTGGTAATACACGCGCAGGGATTCTTCCAGGTTTTCCGGCGACCATTTCAGTTCCTGGGCGATATTGCCTTGGGCCAGCGCCACGCTGATGGGTTTGCCCTGAGGCAAGGTCCATTCAATGCTTTTCAGCCAGAAGCCGTTGCCCCATACCGCCAGCGCGGCGATCAGCAGGCCGGCGCGCATTTTCCAGCCGCTGTGCACCATCAGCGCCAGCGCGCCTGCGGACAACGCCACCAGGTAGGTGACCAAGTGGGAACCGCCCAGCGGCGTGTAGCCGGCCAGCGGGCTCTCCGTGATCTGGGAGTAGCCGGCGGCGGCCCAGGGGAAACCGGTCAGCACCCAGCCGCGCAGCCATTCCCCCAGTTCCCACAGGGCCGGAAAGGCCAGCAGCCAGCGTTGCCAAGGCTTGGCGGTGACCCGGGCGCTCAGCCACATCGCGAGGCCCGGGTAGAGCGCCAGATAGGCCGGCAGCAACAGCACCAGCGGCAAGGCGATCCAGACCGGCAAGCCGGCCACGTCGTGCAGGCTGTTGTAGATCCAGTTGAAGTTGCTGGTGTAGGCGGCCAGGCCCCAGACATAGCCGATCCAGAACGCGCGTTGCGGGTGGCGCTGGGTCAGGTCCGCCAGCGCCGCAAGCGATAGCGGCATGATCCAGAACAAGCGGTAGGGGGCGAAGGCGAACAGTGTGAGGCTGCCAGCCAAGGCGGCTGCCAGCAGGACCAGTAAAGTGCGCATGGTAGGCATCAGGCGAAGCCGGCTGGCAAAAGCCGGCCGACGGATTGTCAAATAGCTGATATTCATCTTAGGAGCGGGAGGCGCGGGCACCAAGCCCAATCCGGCCTCCCGCGTCTGGAGATGGTTTTTAGAGCCTGTTCACGATCTCGCGAGCAAGAGCGAGACAAGGCGAAAACGAGCGAAAAAGCGGAATGTACACGTGGTACATGAGCATTTTGAGCTTGTTTTTAACGCCGTATCGCCACAGCGCAGCAGATCGTGAACAGGTTCTTAGAGCCTGCTTTCGATCTGGCGAGCGGGAGCGAACAAGGCGAAAGCGGCTGAGAAAGCGGAGTGTACACGGAGTTCAGGCGCATTCCCAAAGCGTCCATGCCGTGTAACACCCCTCGACGCGCAGCCGATTATAAACAGGGTCTCAGACTTCGCTGGTCTCGCCGGCCTGAATCCGCTCCACCAGCAGGGTGTCTACGCGGCGGTTGTCGGCGCGCAGCACGGTGAAGCGCAGGCCGGCGGCTTCCACCGCTTCGCCGCGCTTGGGCAGGTGGCCGGTCAGGGAGATCACCAGGCCGCCGACGGTGTCGACGTCGTCGTCTTCGAAATCGGTTTCAAAGTAATGGTTGAAGTCCTCGATCTCGGTCAGCGCCTTGACCCGGTAGCGCTGATGGCCGCGCACCGGCAGGATATCTTCCTCGTCGTCCTCGGTGTCGTATTCGTCCTCGATGTCGCCGACGATCTGCTCGATCACGTCTTCAATGGTCACCAGGCCGGACACGCCGCCGTATTCGTCCACCACTACCGCCATGTGATTGTGGGTGGCGCGGAAATCCCGCAGCAGCACGTTCAGCGGCTTGGATTCCGGCACAAACACCGCCGGGCGCAGCACCGCTTTCAAATCGAAGCTGGCCGGCGCGTGGAAGTAGCGCAACAGTTCCTTGGCCAACAGAATGCCCAGCACGTCGTCCTTGCTGTCGCCTATCACCGGAAAGCGCGAGTGTCCGGAGTCGATCACCATCGGCAGGAAGCGGGTGATCGGGTCGTCGCAGCTGATCACGTTCATCTGGCTGCGCGGGATCATGACGTCGCGCACGGTCAGCTCGCTGACTTCCAGCACGCCTTCGATCATGCCGAGCGCTTCCGCGTCCAGCAGGTTGCGCTCGAAGGCGTTGTGCAAGAGTTCGATCAACTCTTCGCGATCTTCCGGCTCGCGCAGCAACATGGTGGACAGGCGTTCCAGCCAAGTCGGCCGCGGTTTACTGGGGTCTTCCATTTCTTAGAACTGCTCCTCTCGATAGGGGTCGGGATATCCTAGCCTCTGCATGATGACGGTTTCAAGCGTTTCCATGGTTTCGGCTTCGTCGTCTTGCTCGTGGTCAAAGCCCTGCAGATGCAGCATGCCGTGCACCAGCAGGTGGGCGTAATGGGCTTGCAGCGGCTTGTTTTGCTCGGCGGCCTCTTTTTCCACCACCGGCGCGCACAGCACCAGATCGCCGATCAGCGGCAGGCCCGGCACCGGGTCGCCCTCGTTGAGGGCGAAGCTCAGCACATTGGTGGCGTAGTCCTTGCCGCGGTAGTCGCGGTTCATTTGACGGCCTTCGTCCGCGTCCACGATCAGGATGCTGACCTGGGCCTGCTTGACGCCGGCTTGCAGCGCAGCCTGGCTCCAGCGGCGCAAATCTGCGGGCCGCGGCAGGGCGGCGGTCTGGCTGCGCACCTCCAGGCTCAGTTCCAGGCGCGCGGCCAGGCGCGCCAGCAGCGGGTTACGCTTGGCTCTTTTCATCTTGCTTGCTTTGGTATTGGTCGTAGGCGTCGACGATTTTCTGCACCAGCGGGTGGCGCACCACGTCGTCGCTCTGGAAATGATGGAAATGGATGCCGCGCACCTTGTCCAGAATGCGCTCCACTTCGACCAGGCCGCTTTTCTGATGGCGGGCCAGGTCAATCTGGGTCACGTCGCCGGTGATCACCGCCTTGGAGCCGAAGCCGATGCGGGTCAGGAACATCTTCATCTGTTCCGGCGTGGTGTTCTGCGCCTCGTCCAGGATAATGAAGGCGTTGTTCAGCGTGCGGCCGCGCATATAGGCCAGCGGCGCGATCTCGATCAGGTTCTTTTCGAACAGCCGGGTCACGCGATCAAAGCCCATCAGATCGTACAGCGCGTCGTACAGCGGCCGTAGATACGGGTCCACCTTCTGCGCCAGGTCGCCGGGCAGGAAGCCCAGCTTCTCGCCGGCCTCCACCGCCGGGCGCACCAGCACGATGCGTTTGACCGTGTCGCGCTCCATCGCGTCCACCGCGCAGCCCACCGCCAGATAGGTTTTGCCGGTGCCGGCGGGGCCAATGCCGAAGGTGATGTCGTGTTGCTGAATGGCTTTGATGTAGCGGCTCTGGCGCGGCGTGCGGCCGCGCAAATCGCCGCGACGGGTCACGAGCACGGGGGCGTCTTCGTCTTCGGCGGCGGCCGTTGCGCCGTTGGGCGCGTGACGGCGCAGTTCCACCAGGCACAGTTGCACGTCGTCTATCGACAGCTCCTGTTTTTCCGCCAGCAGATAGAGCCGGGTCAGCGCTTCCACCGCGGTCTTGGCCTGTTCGCCTTGCACGCGGAAGCTTTCTCCGCGGCGCTGCACGGTCACGTCCAGGCCGGTTTCTATCTGTTTCAGGTTTTCGTCCAGCGGGCCGCACAGGCGGGCCAGCCGTTCGTTGTCGACGGGATTGAAGCTGAGGGGTTCGGCGTGCGATGTAGTCATGCGGCTCGTAGTCTGGGTCGTTCTGCGCGGCCCGCGGCGGGGCGGGATGGCGGATGGGCAAGGGTTAAGGCTGCGGCGCTCATCAAATGTTCCGCAGACAATCCAGTTCCGGCGCGCTCATGCTGGCGTGGAACTCAGTGATTTCATAGCGGGCGAGGCCGGCGACGGCGAACGGGTCGCGCGCCAGCAGGGCCTCGAGCTCGGCGCGGTCTCCGCGCGCCAGGATCACGCCGCCGGTGCGCGGCGTTTTGCGGCCGGAGGCCAGCAGCAAACCGGAAGCGTAGCCCTGCCGCAGCCAGGCGACATGCTGTTCCAGCAACGCGTCGATATCGGACAGCGGGGCGATGTAGCTTAGCGAAACGATGAACATGGCGGCGTCAGCTCGGATGGAAAGCGCCAAGCATACGCCCGCCCGCGGCGGCCGGCGTAAAAAAATGGCGGGCGGACATCATGCTCAGACGGTTTCCGCGATCAGCGCCTCGCCTACCAGCGAGTGCGGACGCGCTTCGGTGATGCGCACGTCTATCATCTGATTGAGCAGGCGCGGGTGGCCGACGAAGTTGACCACGCGGTTGTTGGCGGTGCGTGCCGCCAGCATGGTGGCGTCTTTCTTGGACACGCTTTCCACCAGCACGCGTTGTACGGTGCCCACCATGGATTGATTGATGGCGAAGCCCTTGGCCTCAATCACCTCGTTCAGGGCTTCCAGGCGACGCACTTTTTCCGCGTGAGGGGTATCGTCCGGCAGATTGGACGCCGGCGTGCCCGGACGCGGGCTATAGATGAACACGTAGCTGAAGTCGACTTCCATGTCTTTGACCAGCTTCAGCGTTTGTTCGAAGTCGGCCTCGGTTTCGCCGGGGAAGCCGACGATGAAGTCGGAGGACAGGCACAGGTCCGGCCGCAGCGCGCGCAGCTTGCGGATGATGGATTTGTACTCCAGGCCGGTATAGCCGCGCTTCATCGCCGCCAGTACGCGGTCGGCGCCGCTTTGCACCGGCAGGTGCAGATGAGACACCAGCTTGGGCAGCTTGCCGTAGCAATCGATGATGCGCTGGCTGAATTCGCGCGGGTGGCTGGTGGTGAAACGGATGCGCTCCACGCCCGGCACCTCGTGCACGTATTCCAGCAGCAGCGCGAAGTCGGCGATTTCGCCATCGGACATCGCGCCGCGATAGGCGTTGACGTTTTGCCCCAGCAAGGTGATTTCCTTGACGCCCTGCGCGGCCAGGCCGGCGATTTCGGTCAGCACGTCGTCAAAGGGGCGGCTGACTTCCTCGCCGCGGGTGTAAGGCACCACGCAGAAGGAGCAATACTTGGAACAGCCTTCCATGATGGACACGTAAGCCGCGCCGCCTTCCACCTTGGCGGGCGGGATATGGTCGAATTTCTCGATTTCCGGGAAGGAGATGTCCACCTGGGAGCTGCCGCTGGATTGGCGCGACTTGATCAGATCCGGCAGGCGGTGCAGGGTTTGCGGGCCGAACACCACGTCGACGTAGGGCGCGCGTTTGACGATGGTCTCGCCCTCCTGCGACGCCACGCAGCCGCCGACGCCGATGATCAGATCGGGTTTGGCTTCTTTCAGCGGGCGGATGCGGCCCAGGTCCGAAAACACTTTTTCCTGCGCCTTTTCGCGCACGCTACAGGTGTTGAACAGGATGATGTCGGCTTCTTCCGGATTGTCCGTTTTGACCATGCCTTCGGAGTCGGACAGCACATCCGCCATTTTGTCCGAGTCGTACTCGTTCATTTGGCAGCCAAACGTCTTGATGTATACCTTTTTCATTGCAGCTAGATTCCAGCGTGTTTCTGTCAATTCGCCGCGAGCCAGGCCCGACAGGCGCCGCCACGGGCGGCTGAGCTTATTGGGACGGTTGGGCGGCTGCTTCGGCTTCCCTTTGCTTCAGCATCTCCACTTCCTCGGGGCGCAGCACCCAGATCTGGTTGATCTGACCTTGCATATTGAAGGTGACGCCCACCGGGCGGCCTTCCAGGCTTTCCAGTTGGCCGCGCAGCAGGAAGCGGTTGTGCTCGTCGAAGATGCGCAGGCCGGGCGCCAATGGGAACTGGCGTTCGGAGCGGATGAAAATGCCGAGCAGGCTTTCCAGCAACGAGCGGTCTTTCTTGACGAACTCGATGGTGGCGTCATCCGCGGCGCGGACGGTGCCGGCCTTCAGTTCCATCGGCAGCAAACGGCCGGCCAGGGCCGGGGCGGCGAGCCATGCCGCACACAGGGCGACTATGAGTATTTTCATAAGGAATTGAATACGTTGCGCGCGATTCTATCATAGCTTGGCCAAGGGGCTGGCCAAATCTTCCTTGCAGCATAGGCGTTTTGGCGCGCCGGTGCGGCCGGCGTTCACAAGGCGCGTTGCATGCCGACCGCGCCTTCGCCATAGGCCTGGCGGGTGTAATCGTCGCGCGCGCAGGGCTGGTAGCCAAAGCGCTTCCAGTAGCGCGCGGCGCCCTGAACCGCCACCAACCGCGCCTGGCGCAGTCCGCGCCGCCGGCCCTGGCCAAGCACGGTTTGCACCAGGCGCGGTCCCAGACCATGGCCGCGCGCATCCGGGTGCAACGCCAGATCGTGTATGAACAGGGTGTCGACTGCTTCCGGCAACTGCTCCAGCGGGCGGTTCAGGCTGGGCGGACGGCCGCCGGCCCAGGGGTGGGCGAACACATAGCCCAGTACCTGTCCGGGGCGCTCCGCCACCCAGCAGGTGTCCGGGGAGAGCCGGTGGCGCGAGGCCAGCGCGTCGCGGCTTTCTATCAGCGACGGTGGATAGCAGTGTTGCTGAACTTGCAGCACGGCGGGAAAATCTTGAACTTGCATCGGGCGCAGGACAATGGCGTCCTGCCGGCGACAGACTGCGGACATCGGGTGCGGGCCAATCCATGGAAGACAAAAAGCAAAGCGCGCGGCCAGAGCCGCGCAGCGTCGAAGGCGGCGATTATAGCCTCCGAGAGAGCGGGGGGCCAGCCGGCCCAGGAGAGGATTGCATGGGGGCGGTTCAGGCGCCTATACCACAGCAAGACGCGATATCAGACGCGTGTGGGCGGGAGCATGATGCGATGACGATACCTGCGCCGGTACGGCCGCTGGAGCAAGACTTCGACGCTTATCTGATCGACGCTTTTCAATGGCGCAGCCTGGGGTTCCAGGGGGTTGGAGTGTTGGGCGCGCTGGGCTTTCTGCTGGTGCGCCGCCTGTACGGCGGCATGGTGCCAGGGTGGCTGTTCCTGGCGGTGGGCCTGGGTTTGGGCGGATTGATCCTGTTGCAGATTGCGGCGCGGCGCGGCCGTCTCTTGCTCTTATGGCAGGTGTTGTTCGCCATTGGGTATTGCCTGGCGATGAAGCGCGCGCTGGATGCCGGAGGATACGGCGAGTATCTGTTGTTGCCGACGCTGGGCGTGTCGGCGCTGGTGATGTCGATCAGCATGTCCAATATATGGCACACCCTGAGTTTTTGGGGGCTGTTGTTATTGGTGTTCGATCCCGTGCGCGTGTTTCTGCGCTGGGGCGGCGAGGAGATGATTTACGGCTTCGGTTTTCTGGCCATCATCATCGGCGGCATGGTGTTGGTCCATCTGCAGGTGGTGCAAACCCTGCGCAGCAACCATCTGTTGTTGAACAAGCTGAAGCGGCAGGCTTTTTACGACTCGCTGAGCAGCCTGCCCAACCGGCGCTCCTTTCTACAGCAGGCCGAGTACGCGCTTGGGCATGAGGACATCGCGTTCTATCTGGCCATCATCGATATCGATCTATTCAAGCGCATCAATGACACCCACGGGCACGCGGTGGGAGATCAGACGATACGCGAAGTCAGCGCCTTGTTGGCCGAAACCTTTCACGATCAGATTTACGGGCGCATTGGCGGCGAGGAGTTCGGCGTGTTGCTGGCGGCGCGCAGCGACGCGGCGGGCCAGGCGCGGTTGGAGTGTTTCCGCCAACAGGTGCGCGCCGCCCCTTTCCCCCATGGGCAGGTGACGGTCAGCGCCGGTGTTTGCCTGGTGGGAAACGGCGGCTTGCAGCAGGCTTTCCACCGGGCGGACCAGGCGTTGTATCAGGCTAAGTCCAGCGGCCGCGATCGGGTGATCGCCTGGCAAGCGGCTTGAGAGGCCGTTCACGGCCCACAGGGCCTTGCCTTGCACAAGCCCGCTAGGGTCTGAACAGGCTTTCGCCGGGGCCGGCTTTCCGGCGCGGCCGGCCGCCCCATCACCGGGCGGCATTGAATTTCTGGCGGAAAAATGGTCTATTCCTCATCCGCCTTTTCATCGAGTCGTCCGCTATGTCGCATTGGTTGTCCCAGATCGACCCCGATTCCGTTCGCCGCACCCCGCTGGGCGCGCGCGGCCATAATCTGCTGCTGACGCCGCTGGCCGCGCCGCGGCCCTTGCCGCTGAGCGCGGACGAGCAGGACATGGTGCGCGGTTGGCTCAAGACGCGGCGCGACCGCGCGCGCTGGAGCACATTGCTGGCGCCGGCGGACAGCCCGGCTCTGGCGGAGAACCTGCTGCGCCGCTTGCTGGAGGCCGGCTGGTGCGAGGTAGAGCTGCACGCCGAAACCGGGCTGCGCTTCCAGCCTTTGCATCCGTTCTGGGTGCAGTGGCTGGATATGTACGGCCTGCGTCACTTATTGGGCATGGCCGACGCGCAGCCTCAGGCCGAAGTGGTGGAGCTGTGGCGCGGCTGGCAGCCGCGCCATCCGTGGCTGCTGGGTCTGGCGGAAAGCCTGAGTCCGCATTTGCAATCCTCTACGCTGGAGCGCCGTCTGAAACTGGCCCAGGCGCTGGACCAATGGCTGCTGGACGGTTGTTGGGGCACTGAGCGTCAGTTCTCGCAGCGCGCGCTGGGGCGCAGCAAGGCTTTCGGCGCCGCGGACCGGCAGTGGCTGGCGGAGTTCGGCGTGGATCTGGAAGCTTGCGGCATCGCCGCCCACACTCCGCACGTTTTCTTGTCCGGGCCGCTGGGTTTGTGGGCCGGGCAGCAATGCCTGTTGTCCGCCGCCTTGCTTCAGCAAGGCGTGGCCTTGGGGCCGGAGGCGTTGATGAGCGTGAGCGCGGTGGAGGGCGCGATCCGCAGCGTGCGCATCGTGGAGAACCTCAGCGTATTCCAGACGCTCAGCCAGCAGGCGCTGCCGGTGTTGACCCTCTGGGTGCCGGGCCAGCCGCACCAGCGCTGGCGCGAGGCGGTTCGTCACTTATTGTCCCTGCTGCGGGTGCCGGTGCAGATTGCCTGCGATTTGGCTCCGTCCGGCATCGCCGTCGCCATGGCCGCCGGCCAAGTGGCGGAGCAGGCCGGGCGGCCGTGGTCGCCGTGGCGGATGCAGCCGGAGCAACTGACGCTGGCCAATGGCGCCCAGCCCTTGAGCGAAGCAGACCAAGCGCAGTTGGCGCGTTTGATGGGCGGCGGCTTGCCCCCCTTGCTGCATGGCCTAGCGATGGAGATGCAGGAGAAACAGTGCAAAGTGGAGCAAGAGGCGCTGTTCATCGAGGACTGGGGAGACTGAGCGGCCGTCCGCTGAAAACAGCCGCGCGAATCCGGCTCCGACGACGGGGGCAAGCGGAAAAGACAGACCGGCGGCAACGCGCCGGCAATGACATTCGGGCAAATTGGGGCGGGTGTGAAAAAACTGCCCGGCAATGGGTACACAGCGAGAAAAAGCTGCGTTATCATCGCCCCCCAAACCCTTGATGGCAAAGGCAAGATATCAAGGTTTTCAGGAATTGAGAGAGGCTGGCGGGGTGTCAGGTGCCCCCGCCGGCCTCTTGCTTTTGGGCCGCCGTTTGGGCGCGTGCGCGCGCCGCCTGAAGAGGAACATCATTCCCATGCTGATTGGCTTCGTCGTTGTTTATTTGTTGTTGTCCGTGGGCATCGGCCTGTATGCCGCCACCCGCGTGCGCAATGCCCGCGATTTCGCCGTGGCCGGCCGCAGCCTGCCGTTTCCCATCGTCACCGCCATGGTGTTCGCCACCTGGTTCGGTTCAGAAGCGGTGCTGGGCATTCCGGCCACCTTTATCGACAAGGGCTTCGCCGGCATCGTCGAAGACCCGTTCGGCTCGTCGATGTGCCTGGTGCTGGTGGGGCTGCTGTTCGCGCGGCCGTTGTACCGGCTCAATCTGCTGACCATAGGCGACTTCTACAAACAGCGCTTCGGCCGCAATGTGGAGCTGTTTGTGTCGCTGTGCATCATCGCCTCCTACCTGGGGTGGGTGGCGGCGCAGTTGACCGCGCTGGGCGTGGTGTTCAACGTGCTGTCCCAAGGCGCGATCAGTGCCAACGCCGGCATGCTGCTGGGCGCCGGCATCGTGCTGGTGTACACGCTGTTTGGCGGCATGTGGTCGGTGGCCTTGACCGATTTCTTCCAGATGACGGTGATTGTCGCTGGCTTGCTGTATCTGACCTGGTTGATTGGTGACATGGCCGGCGGCCCGGTCAAGGTGCTGCAGCACGCGGCGGCGCAGGACAAGTTCACCATGATTCCCAGCCTGTCGCCCAAGGATGTTGTCGGCTTTGTCGGCGCCTTGCTGACCATGATGCTGGGTTCGATTCCGCAGCAGGATATTTTCCAGCGGGTGATGTCGGCCAAGAACGAGAACGTCGCGGCGCGCGCGTCCATGGTTGGCGGCGGCCTGTACCTGACTTTCTGCATGCTGCCCATTTTTATCGGCTTTGCCGCCACTCTGATCGATCCAACCATGGTCAGCCGCTGGATGCAGCAGGACGCGCAGATGATTCTGCCCAGCCTGATCCTGGAGCGCACGCCGCTGTTCGCGCAGGTGATGTTCTTCGGCGCGCTGTTGTCCGCCATCATGTCCACCGCGTCCGGCACTTTGCTGGCGCCGTCGGTGACCTTCACCGAGAACGTGCTCAGCCGTTTCATCCCGGTGATGTCGGACCGGCAGTTCCTGTTGGCGATGCGGCTGACCGTGGTGGGCCTGGCCATTGTCACCACGGTGTTCGCGCTGTTGTCCGACGCCACCATCTACGAGATGGTGGGCAATGCCTACAAGGTGACGCTGGTGTCGGCGGTGGCGCCGTTGTTCGCCGGCTTGTTCTGGAAGCGTTCGACGCCGCAGGGCGCCTTGCTGGCCATCGTGCTGGGCTTGAGCAGCTGGCTGGCGCTGGATTGGTTCGGCCCGGCGGACCCGTTCTGGCCGCCGCAACTGGCGGGCCTGGGCTTCAGCATTGTCGGCATGGTGGCCGGCAGCCTGCTGCCGCAGCGCTTGGGGCGCGGGGCGTTGGCTGCAGTGGGGCGCTTCTGACCTGACCTTAGAGCCTGTTCAAAGTGTCGCGAGCCAGGGCGAGACAAGGCGAAAACCGCTGAGAAAGCGGAGTGTACGAGGGGTACATGAGCATTTCGAAGCGATTTTCAACGCCGTATCGCCAACGCGCGGCAGATCGTGAACAGGTTCTCAGAAGTTGGCAGGGGTGTTGGCGCTGATGATCTCCGCCTCGTCCGGCCCGACATTGCGGAATTTGTGCGGCAGGGTGCTGGGAAAGTAATAGCCGTCGCCGGCAGAGAGGATGCTGATGTGGCCGTCCACGGTCAGCTCCACCGTGCCGCGCACCACCACGCCGCACTCCTCGCCCTCCGGATGGGTGATCATTTCTTTGCCGGTGTCCGCGCCCGGCGAATACAGCTCGCGCAGCATGCGCATCTGGCGGTTGGGGTTGGAGGCGCCGATGATCAGCAGCTTCAGGCCGTCGCGGCCCAAATCCGGCTGTTGGTCGCGGCGGAAGGTGTAGGGGTCGCTGGGCGGCGGTTCGCCAAAGGTCAGGAACTCGGTCAGCGTCATCGGAAAGCCCTGGATCAGCTTCAATAGCGAGCTGATGGACGGGCTGACCCGGTTTTGTTCTATCAGCGAGATGGTGGCGTTGGCCATGCCGGCCCGTTTCGCCAGCTCGCGCTGCGACAGCGCGAAGTGCTCACGCACTTGTTTGACGCGTAATCCAATATCCATGCCTGTAACCTCGGTGGCGTGCCCTTGTCGGCCTCTGCTTAGTATTTTCGACAATTTTTCGAATAGCGTCACAGTATACTGATGTCGCCGCCGGCCATGCAGCGCAATTCGCGCTTTCTGGCCCGCCGCGGCGCATTTTCCAAGCCAGGCCCCATTTTGCTGCGTCCATCGGCCTTTCTCTCTCCCTGCAGCCCGTCCGCCAGGCCCGTCGCCTGCGCCTCTTGCCACAAGCTCTCCCGCTTTGCGTTTGATTTTTTAGACAGTGCCGCCGCGCTGTCACAGTATGGAGTCATGCGCGCCCTCCGGCGCGCCGGAGGGACGCATTGAAAGCCTTATTGTGGATGGCGGGGTTGGCGGCGCTGTGGCTGGCGTCGCCCAGTTGGGCGCTGAGCCTGTCGGCGGCGGAGCGGGACTGGCTGAGCCGGCATCCTGTGTTGCGGGTGGGGGTGGTGCCGCAAGCGCCCTACGCGGTGCTGGACCCGCGCCGGCAAGCGATTAGCGGCGCGCATGTGGAGCTGATGAATCGGCTGGCTGCCGAGCTGGGCCTCAAGCTGGCCTGGACGGCCTATCCGAACAAGACGCAATTGAGCGCGGCGGCGCGGGCGGGTAGCGTGGATATCGCGCCGGGCCTGGAGCAAACGCCGGCAGGCTTGCGTTACTGGCTGTTTTCCGGCCCCTTCCTGCGCATACCCTACAAACTGGTTGGGCGGGGCGAACCGGCGGCGGCGCTGGAGCTGGAGCAATTGCCGGGCAACGTAAGGGTGGCGGTGGTTGAACCGGGCGCGGCGGCGGCCTTCCTGGCCGCCAACTATCCGGCGTTGCGGCGTTGGCCGGCCGGCTCGGACCGTTCCGCGTTGCAGCAAGTGCTGCAGCAGCGGGCGGATTACGCGGTGGTGGACGAGGCGCAACTGAACCAGCTGCTGCGGGAGCCCGAGTTCTCGCCCTTGCGCGCGGTGGGCGACAGCGGCGCCACCCGGCTGCTGCGGGTGGCGTCGCGACAGGATTGGCCGCAATTGGCTACGTTGCTGGACCGGGCCCTGAGCGCGTTGCCGGCGTCGCAGCGCGGTCATCTTTACACACGCTGGGTGCAGGCCGAGCCGACGCCCTTGGGCGACAGTCTGCCGTTTTGGCGGTGGCTGAGTCAGGTTTCGGGCGTGCTCATTCTGGCTTTGGCGGGCGCATTATTGTGGCGGGGCAGGCAACAGCGGCAGATGCGGCAGGCGCTGGCGGCTGCGCGTCAGGCGCTGGCGCAGCGGGAGGCCAGCGCCGAGGCCTTGCGGCTGACGCAGTTTTCGGTGGATCACAGCACGGTGGGCATTCTGTGGCTGAACTGGGACAGCCGGCTGCGTTACGCCAATCAGGCCGCGCTGGCGATGCTGGCGTGCGAAGAGGCGCAGGCGGTGGGGCAGCCTCTGTCGCGTTTTCAGCCGGGCTTGGACATGGACGGCTGGCTGGATTTGTGGAGCCGGGCGCGCAGCCGGGATCTGTTGCAGTTCGAAATCGATTGTCTGCGCGCCGACGGCGGCAGCTTGCCGGTGGATGTCTCGCTCAGTTTTCTGCGCTTCGGCGGCGCCGACTATCTGGTGGCCTTTATGCATGATGTCACCGAGAAGCGACAGGCGCGCGCCGCCTTGCGGGAAAGCGAGGCGCGCTTCAAGGGCATCGCTGAAAATGTGCCGGGCCTGGTGTTCCGGCTGGAGTGCGGCGACGCGGCGGAAGATCCGCGGCTGGCCTTTGTCAGCGAGGCCAGCCTGGCGCTGACCGGCTACCCGGCCGCGGACTTGCTGGCGCGGCCGGAGGGCTTGCTGGCCTTGGCGCATCCGGAAGACGCCGCCGGCCTGCGCGAGAGTTGGCGGGCGGCCTGGCGAGAGCAGAGCGACTGGAGCTGGCAAGGCCGGATTCTGACCCGCGACGGCGCGGAGCGCTGGGCCGATCTGCGCGCCCGCGCCCGCCGCCACGGCGCGGCGGGCATGGTGTGGGACGGCATCCTGTGGGATATCAGCGCCGGCAAGCGCAATGAACTGGAACTGAGCGCGTCGCGCGCCATGTTGAGAGACTTGGCCGCTCACCTCGAAACGGTGCGCGAGGAGGAGAAAGCGCATATCGCGCGCGAGGTGCACGACGAACTGGGCCAGGTGCTGACCGTGCTCAAGCTGGAAACCTCGATGCTGGAACTCAGCCTGGGGCGGCCGGAGGGCGCGGCGGCGGAGCGGCTGGCCAGCATCAAGAAGCTGATCGCCCAGACTTTCGCCCTGGTCCGCGACGTGGCCACCGCGCTGCGGCCGCCCATTCTGGACGCGGGCCTGGCCTCGGCCGTGGAATGGCAGGCGCGCCGTTTTGAAGCCCGCAGCGGCATACCCTGCCTGGTGCTGGTGCCGGAAACGCCGTTGCGGCTGGACGACGCCAAGGCGGTGGGCCTGTTTAGGGTATTGCAGGAGGCGCTGACCAATGTGATGCGCCACGCCGAGGCTCATACGGTGACGCTGCATTTGCAGGCGCAGCCGGGCGAATTGACGCTAAGCATTGTCGACGACGGCAAAGGCTTTGAGCGGCGGCCGGGGGAGGCGGGCAGCTCCTATGGCCTGGTGGGCATGCGCGAGCGCCTGCTGATGTTCGGCGGGGAGCTGGAGATCGCCAGCGCGCCGGGGCAGGGCTGCAGTTTGACGGCCCGGCTGCCTTTGCGGCCGGATGAAGGAGAGGAGGAGACATGATTCGAGTGATTGTGGCGGAAGACCACACCATCGTGCGCGAAGGCATCAAGCAGTTGATCGGCCTGGCCGACGATTTGCAAGTCGTCGGCGAAGCCGCCAACGGCGGCGCGGTGTTCGACGCCTTGCGCGCCGCCGTCTGCGATGTGTTGCTGCTGGATATTTCGATGCCGGGCCTGAGCGGGCTGGATGTGATCCCGCGCTTGCGGGCGCTGGCGCAGCCGCCGGCGATCCTGGTGCTGTCCATGCACGACGAGGTGCAGATGGCGGCGCGCGCGCTCAAGGCCGGCGCCGCCGGCTACGCCACCAAGGACAGCGACCCGGCGCTGCTGCTGACCGCGATCCGCAAAGTAGCCGGCGGTGGCCGCTACATCGACCCGCAGCTGGCGGACCGGCTGGTGTTCGAAGTCAACCTCAGCGACGAGCGGCCGCCGCATGCTCAGCTGTCCGAGCGCGAGTTCCAGGTGTTTCAGCGCCTGGCGCAGGGCGCCAATGTCAACGAGGTGGCGCAGTTGCTGGCCATCAGCGCCAAGACCGTCAGCACCCACAAGGTCAGGCTGATGCAGAAGCTGCGCGCGCAATCGCTGGCGGATCTGGTGCGTTACGCGATCGAGCACCAGTTGTTTTAACGCTTGGCCTGCTGCGGCGCACTAAGGATTTCCCTATAGCGAGCGCCGTTTATCCCGACGGCAAAATCCGCCGCCCGCTGATGGCGGGCGCGCGCCGCTCTCCCTAGCATGGTTGGCGTACGCATTCACTTCCAGGTGCCGCCGCCATGTCCGCAGCCAACGATGTGCTGGTCCGCTTCCTCGACATCCAGAAAAGCTATGACGGCGAGAACCTCATCGTCAAAAACCTGAATCTGGATATCCGCCAAGGCGAATTCCTCACCCTGCTGGGGCCGTCCGGCTCCGGCAAGACCACCAGCCTGATGATGCTGGCTGGTTTCGAAACCCCTACCGGCGGCGAGATTCAGCTGGCCGGCCGCTCCATCAACCGCGTGCCGCCGCACAAGCGCAACATCGGCATGGTGTTCCAGAACTACGCCTTGTTTCCCCACATGACGGTGGCAGAAAACCTGGCCTTCCCGCTGTCGGTCCGCGGCGTGTCCAAGGCGGACATTCAGGACAAGGTGAAGCGGGCGTTGGCCATGGTGCAGCTGGACGCCTTCGCCGGCCGCTATCCGGGCCAGATGTCGGGCGGCCAGCAGCAGCGGGTGGCGCTGGCGCGGGCCTTGGTGTTCGAGCCGCAACTGGTGCTGATGGACGAACCGCTGGGCGCGCTGGACAAGCAATTGCGCGAACACATGCAGATGGAGATCAAGCATCTGCACCAGCGGTTGGGCGTGACCGTGGTCTACGTCACCCATGACCAGGGCGAGGCCCTGACCATGTCGGACCGGGTGGCGGTGTTCCATCAGGGCGAAATCCAGCAGGTCGACGCGCCGGCCCAGCTCTATGAGCGGCCGGGCAACGCCTTCGTCGCCAACTTCATCGGCGAGAACAACCGGCTGCAAGGCACTTTGCTGAGCCAGGACGGCGAGCGCTGCCTGGTGGAGCTGGAGCGCGGCGAGCGCGTGGCGGCGCTGGCGGTGAAGGTGGGCGAGGCCGGCAGCAGGGTGTCGCTATCCATTCGCCCCGAGCGCGTTTTGCTCAACGGCCACAGCGAGCATTGCGACAACCGGTTCTCCGGGAGGGTGGCCGAATTCATCTATCTGGGCGACCACGTGCGCGTGCGCATGGAGGTGTGCGGCAAGCCCAATTTCTTCGTCAAACAAGCCATCGCCGACCTGGACGCCACGCTCGCCGTCGGCGATGTAGTGTCGCTGGGCTGGCAGGTGGAGCATGTACGCGCGCTCGATCCGCTGGCTCACGAATAGCAAGGCGTGTTTTGCAAGGGAGGATCTGGGAATGTCTACAAGCATCAAGCTGGCGGCTGTGGCCTTGGGATGGGCTCTTGTGGGCGAAGCCATGGCTGCCGAGCTGACCGTGATCTCGTTTGGCGGAGCGGGGAAGTCCGCGCAGGACAAGGCGTATTACGGCCCGTTCCAGCGGGCGACCGGCATCACGGTGATCGGGGCGGAATACAACGGCGAGATGGCGAAGATCAAGGCCATGGTGGATAGCCGCAGCGTGTCGTGGGATGTGGTTGAAGTCGAGCCGGCGGCGCTGGCGCGCGGCTGCGACGAAGGTCTGTTCGAAAAGCTCGATTACAGCAAGATCGGCAACACGGCCGATTTTCTCGACGGCGCTGTACAGCGCTGCGGTATAGGCATGAACGTCTGGTCCATCGTCCTGGCCTACAACGCCGACAAATTGAAGACGGCTCCGGCGAGTTGGAAGGATTTCTGGGACGTGAAGACCTTTCCAGGCAAGCGTGGTTTGCGCAAGGGCGCGCAGGACAACCTGGAGTTCGCGCTGATGGCGGACGGCGTGGCACCCAAGGACGTCTACAAAGTACTGGCCACGCCCGCGGGCGTTAACCGGGCTTTCCGCAAACTGGACCAGCTCAAGCCCAATGTCCAGTGGTGGGAGGCCGGCTCCCAACCGCCGCAGTTTCTGGTCTCGGGCGATGTCGTGATGAGCTCGGCCTACAACGGCCGCATTTCCGAAGCGAGGAAAGAAGGCAAGAACCTGAAGGTGGTATGGAATGGTTCGGTTTACAACTACGACTACTGGGCGATTCCCAAGGGCAGCCCACGCAAGCACGATGCGCTGAAATTCATCCGTTTCGCCATGCAGCCGGTCAACCAGAAAGCCTATGCGGACACCATCGATTATGGAGTGACCCACCGTAAGGCGCTCCAGATGCTGGATACGAAAACGAGCAGCCGGGATTTGCCGACCTCGCCGCGGAATCTCGCGGTGGCGCTGAGCGAGGACACGGCGTTCTGGGTGGATAGGAGCGAGGAGCTCGAGCAGCGCTTCAACGCCTGGGTGGCTAAGCCCAAGTAAGAGCCTGTTCAAAGTCTGCCGCGCTTCAGCGATACGGCGTTAACAACAAACTCAAAATGCCCATGTACCCCCCGTGCATTCCGTTTGTTCGCTTGTTTTCGCCTGGTCTCGCGCTTGCTCGCGATGCTTTGGAAGAGGTTCTAAGCGCGATGGTCGCGGCGCCGGTCCGCGCCGCCAGTTAGCCCCGATGGGGGCGGATGCACACTCCGAGGTCATGATGGAACTCTCAGTAAAACTCAGCCGTACCCTGCAGCAGGCCGCCCTGCCGGTGGAGTCACAAGGGGAGCGGCAACTACGTCAAGAACTGGCGGCCTGTTATCGGCTGATCGCTCACTTTCGTATGAGCGATCTGATCTCGACACACATCTCGGTGCGCTTGCCAGGGCCGGAACACCACTTCCTGATCAACCCCTACGGGCTGATGTTCGACGAAATCACCGCGTCCAGCCTGGTCAAGATCGGTCTTGATGGCCAGGCGCTGGATGAGAACGACGCCCTGGTCAATCCGGCCGGTTTCATCATCCATAGCGCCATCCACTCGGCAAGGCCGGATGCGCAGTGCGTGCTGCACACCCATACCCGAGCCGGATGCGCGGTGGCTGCCTTGGCGGATGGCTTATTGCCGGTGAACCAGATGTCGATGGAGTTCTACGGGAAGGTGGCGTACCACGATTACGAAGGCATTGCCCTGGACCTCAACGAGCAGGCGCGCCTGGTCCGGGATCTGGGCGACAAGCCGGTGCTGATTCTGCGCAACCACGGTTTGCTGACCGTGGGAGAAACGGTCAAGCAGGCTTTCTTGCGCATGTACTACCTGGAGAAAGCCTGCGACATCCAACTGGCCGCGCAGGCGGCCGGAGCGTTGCGCCTGCCGTCTGTGGAAGTGTGCCGACGGACCGAGCAGCAGTTCAACGAGCCGGAGCGAGAGTTGGGCGAGCGGGAACTGAAGGACGATATGTTCATTGATCTGGCCTGGGCGGCGCTGCTGCGTCTGCTGGACCGGCTCGATCCCGGCTACAAGCTTTGACGGCTTCGGTTCTGCCGTGTGTTGTCGATTGGCTAAGAACCTGTTTAAGCGCTGTTGCGCTTCGCGAGACGCCCACGGGTGAGCGCGGCTTCGAAATGCTGATGTACCAAGCGCACATTCCGCTTTCTCAGTCATTTTCGCCTTGTCTCGCTTTCGCTCGCCAGCTCGTAAACGCGCTCTAAGACGGGTTCAAACCGGGAACCGGCGGGCTTGAAATATAAGGAGGTACGGTTCATGAGGCTCCACCGCAAATTCTTATTCCCCTATTGCGCCGCGCTGGCGGCCTGTCAGGCGCAGGCGCTGACCGTTGTGTCGTTTGGCGGCGCCAACCAGGCCGCTCAGGCCCAGGCCTATTACCAGCCTTTCCAGCGCGCTACCGGCACCAGGGTGCTGGCTGGCGAATACAACGGCGAAATGGCCAAGGTCAAGGCGATGGTGGAGGCCCGGCGCGTGTCCTGGGACGTGTTGGAGGTTGAGGCGCCGGAGCTGGCAAGGGGCTGTGACGAAGGTTTGTTCGAAAGGCTGGACCCGGCGCTGGCCGGCGGGCGCGCAGAGGTGGTCGATGGCGCGCTGCAGCCATGCGGCATCGGCATCTTCGTCTGGTCCAATGTGCTGGCCTACAACGCGGACAAGCTCAAGACCGCGCCGCGCGGCTGGGCCGATTTCTGGGACGTAAAGCGTTATCCCGGCAAGCGCGGCATGCGCAGGGGCGCCAAATACACCTTGGAAATCGCGCTGTTGGCCGACGGGGCCGCCGCCAAGGATATCTACCGAATACTAGCCACGCCGGCTGGCGTGGAGCGCGCCTTCAAGAAGCTGGCGCAGCTCAAACCCCATATCCAGTGGTGGGAAGCCGGCGCTCAAGCGCCGCAATACCTGGCCTCCGGCGATGTGGTGATGAGTTCGGCCTACAACGGGCGTATTGCCTCGGCCCAGCAAGAGGGCCGGAATTTGAAGATCGTGTGGGACGGCAGCCTGTATGACTTTGTCTACTGGGCCGTTCCCAAGGGGGCGCAAGAGGGCGTTGCGGCAAGGCGTTTCATCGCTTTCGCCAGCCGGCCGGAGACCCAGGCGGCGTATTCACGACAGATGGCCTATGGGCCGATCAACCGCAAGGCGATGACGTTGCTGGCGCCGGGACGGCAGCTCGAACTGCCCACCGCGCCGCAGAACATGAAAAACGCTGTGAAGGTGGATCTGGAGTTCTGGGCCGATCACGGTGAAAGCCTGGAGCAGCGTTTCAACGCCTGGGCCCTGCGCTGAGCGCCCGTATTGAAAGCCGCGCCGGCCGGACCGGCGTCATGATGCAGTCAACAAGGAGAATGAGGATGGCAGTCAAACAAGGATTCATCCTGCTGAGCGCCGCGCTGGCTTTGGCCGGCACGGCCTCGGCCAAGGATTTAACGGTGATTTCCTACGGAGGCGCCAATAAGGACGCCCAGGCCAAGGCCTATTACGCGCCGTTCCAGAAGAGCGCCGGGCTCAAGCTGGTCAGCGGCGAGTACAACGGCGAAATGGCCAAGCTCAAGGCGATGGTGGACACCAAGAGCGTGTCTTGGGACGTTCTGGAGGTGGAGTCGCCGGAACTGGTGCGCGGCTGCGACGAGGGGCTGCTGGAACGGCTGGACTACGCGCGTATCGGCAATAAGGCGGACTTCGTGCCCGGCGCGGTTCAGCCCTGCGGCATCGGCATCTTCGTCTGGTCCACCGCGCTGGCCTACAACGCCGACAAGCTGAAGACCGCGCCGGCCGGCTGGAAGGACTTTTGGGATGTGAAGAAATTCCCGGGCAAACGCGGCCTGCGCAAGGGGGCCAAGGGAACCTTGGAAATCGCGCTGCTGGCCGATGGCGTGGCGGCCAAGGATGTTTATCCGGCGCTGGGCACGCAGGCCGGCGTGGACCGCGCCTTCAAGAAGCTGGATCAGCTCAAACCTCATATCCAGTGGTGGGAGGCCGGCGCCCAGCCACCGCAATACCTGGCCTCAGGCGATGTGGTGATGAGCTCCGCCTTCAACGGCCGCATCGCGGTGGCGCGCAAGGACGGCAAGAATCTGAAAGTGGTGTGGAACGGCAATCTCTACGACTTCGACTACTGGTCGATCCCCAAGGGCACGCCCAAGCGCGATCAGGCCTATCAGTTCATCGCCTTCGCCAGCAAGCCGGAAAACCAGAAGGTGTATTCGCAGAACATCGCCTACGGCCCCAGCAACAAGCGGGCGATTCCGCTGCTGGACAAGAGCGAGCTGCCGGATCTGCCCACCGCGCCGCAAAACATCAAGGACGCGCTGAAGATCAATCTGGTGTTCTGGGCCGATCACGCCGAGAGCCTGGAACAGCGTTTCAACGCCTGGGCGGCTAAATAAGCGCTCGTCCTTAATTTAGCGGAGGCCGCCTTCCGGCGGCCGTTTTGACGGAGTCCAAGCCATGACCGCTTCCTCGGTATCTCATTCCCGCGCGTCCGCGCCGGCCCCGCTGCCCCTGAAGGCGCGGCTGGCCCGGGCGGAGCGGCTGGGCAAGCTCAAGTCGCTGGCGTTGGTGGCGCCGCTGCTGTTGTTCCTGCTGCTGACCTTCATCGTGCCCATCGGCGCGCTGCTGCTGCGCAGCGTCGACAATCCGGAAGTGGCGGGCACGCTGCCGCGAACGGTACGGGCGCTGGCGGCTTGGGACGGCAAGTCGCTGCCGCCGGAAACGGCCTACCGCGCGCTCGTCGACGATGTGCGGCTGGCCAGCGAACAACAGACGTTGGGCGACTTGGGCAAGCGGCTGAACATGGAGGTGCCCGGTTATCGCAGCCTGTTGGGCAAAACCGCGCGCGCCTTGCCGCTGGAGCCGGCGCCGTCTTCGTTCAAGCAGGCGTTGACCGAGCTGGACGAGCGCTGGGGCGATCCGGCCTATTGGCTGGCGATACGCCGCAACCAGTCCGTCTACACCCCTTACTATCTGCTGGCGGCGCTGGACCACCGCATCGACGATCTGGGCGAAATCAGCCGCGCGATGCCGGACCAGGGCATCTATCTGAGCGTGTTCGCCCGCACCTTCTGGATGAGCCTGGTGGTGACCTCGCTGTGCCTGTTGCTGGCCTATCCCTTGGCCTATCTGCTGGCCAGCCTGCCCACCCGCCGCAGTAATCTGCTGATGATCATGGTGCTGCTGCCGTTCTGGACCTCGGTGCTGGTGCGGGTGGCCGCCTGGATCGTGCTGCTGCAGTCCGGTGGCCTGATCAACGCCGCCTTGTTGAGCCTGGGCCTGATCGAACAGCCGCTGCAGCTGGTGTTCAACCGCGTCGGCGTTTACATCGCCATGGTGCATATACTGCTGCCCTTCATGATTCTGCCGATTTACAGCGTGATGAAGGGCATCTCTCCCAGCTATCTGCGCGCGGCGGTCTCGCTGGGCTGCCATCCCTTCGCCAGCTTCTGGCGGGTGTACGCGCCGCAGACCGTGGCCGGCGTGGGCGCCGGCTGCCTGCTGGTGTTCATCCTGTCCATCGGCTACTACATCACCCCGGCCTTGCTGGGCAGCCCCAACGACCAGATGGTCAGCTATTTCGTCGCCTTCTACACCAACACCACCATCAACTGGGGCATGGCCACCGCGCTGGGCGGCCTGTTGCTGGCGGCCACCTTGTTGCTGTACGCGGTCTACCACCGGCTGGTGGGCAGCGAACGGTTGCGGCTGGGCTAAACCGCTTCCTGGCATTGCTTGAATCAAACCCAAATCGTGGAGAGCTAAACCCATGCCAAGCCATCACACTTTGCCGGAAGAGCGGCTGTGGTTTTACCTGCATCGCTTGCTGGGCGGCCTGACGCTGCTGTTCCTGGTGCTGCCGGTGCTGGTGATCATCCCCTTGTCCTTCAACGGCAGCGCTTTTCTGGTTTATCCGCTCAACGGGTTCTCCCTGCGCTGGTATCAGGAGTTCTTCTCCTCGGCGGAATGGATGCGGGCCTTGCAGAACAGTCTGATCGTCGCGCCGTTGGCCACCGTGCTGGCGATGACCCTGGGCACGCTGGCCGCCATCGGGCTGACCCGCGCCGAGTTTCCCGGCAAGGGCCTGCTGATGGCGGTATTGATCTCGCCCATGGTGGTGCCGGTGGTGATCGTCGGTGTGGCCGGCTATTTGTTTTTCGCGCCCTTGGGCATGGACAACAGCTATCTGACGCTGGTGCTGCTGCACGCGGCGCTGGGCGTGCCCTTCGTGGTGATCACCGTCAGCGCCACGCTGCAGGGCTTTAACCGCAATCTGGTGCGCGCCGCCGCCAGCCTGGGCGCGTCGCCGCTGCGGGTCTTCTTCAAGGTGACTTTGCCGCTGATTGCGCCGGGTGTGATTTCGGGCGCGCTGTTCGCCTTCGGCACCTCCTTCGACGAGGTGGTGGTGACGTTGTTTGTCGCCGGGCCGGGGCAGGCGACACTGCCGCGGGCGATGTTTGGCGGCATCCGCGAAAACCTCAGCCCCGCCATCGCCGCGGCGGCCACGCTCTTGATCGGCTTTTCAGTGCTGATGCTGCTGACGCTGGAGCGGCTGCGCAGCCGGCCGGCGGGCTAACGGGGGCTTGGCCCTACTTTTGGAGGGGTTGAAATTCGGCCAGTGTGCCGCACACTAGCGGAGTCACTCACCCTGAACCCAAATAAGGAATTCCCACATGGCTACCGTTACTTTGCGCGGCAATCCCGTTGAAGTGGCCGGCGCGCTGCCGGCCAAGGGCCAGCAAGCCCCGGCGCTGACCCTGACCTCCGCCGACCTGGCCGAAGTCAAACTGGACAACTATGCCGGCAAGAACAAGGTGCTGAACATTTTCCCCAGCGTGGACACCCCCACCTGCGCGATGTCGGTGCGTAAGTTCAACGAGCGCGCCGCCAAGCTGGCCGACACCGTGGTGCTGTGTGTTTCCGCCGACCTGCCGTTCGCTCAGAAGCGCTTCTGCGGCGCAGAAGGCATCGAAAATGTGGTCACCCTGTCCACTTTCCGCAACCCGCAGTTTGCCGCCGACTACGGCGTCAAGCTGGCTTCCGGCCCGCTGGCCGGCCTGACCGCCCGCGCGGTGGTGGTGCTGGACAAGGACAATAAGGTGTTGCACAGCGAGCTGGTGGCCGAGATCGGCGAAGAGCCGAACTACGACGCCGCGCTGGCCGTGCTGTAAGCTGCGCCGCCGCAGACAAAACCCGCCGACATCGCGTCGGCGGGTTTTTTTGCGCCCAGCCATGGGGGGCAGTATCCATGTCCTCGTGCAATGCTTCACGAAGCGCAGCAGACTTTGATCAGGTTCTTAGTAGGGTTTATTGGGCAGGAACTTGCCATCCAGAGTAATCACCGCACGCTCGCCGCCGTCCGGGTCTTCCACTTTGCGGATGTCCAGCTTGAAGTTGATGGCGCTGATGATGCCGTCGCCAAATTTCTCGTGCACCAGCGCCTTCAGCGTGGTGCCGTAGATCTGGATCATTTCATAGAAGCGGTAAATGGTGGGATCGGTGGGAATGCCGCCGGGAATGCTGCCGCGCAAGGGAATGGTTTGCAGCTGCAAGGCGTCGGCCGCGTTCAGGCCCAGCCGTTGGCAGACCAGCTCCGCGGCGGGCTTGGGCAGCGCATGCTGGCCCAGCACGGCGGCGGTGACATAGGCCAGGCTGAGGCCGGTGTCGGCGGCCACTTGTTCCCAGCTCAGGTCTTTCAAGGCCTTGGCGGCGAGGGCGCGTGCAGTCAGTTCTACACGGAGGTCCTGATGGATATTGGAGTGTTGCATGGGATGGTCCTTTCTTTGGGTTTGCGGGAGACGCGCCGCTTTCAGGCGGCGTGGGTGAGCGGAAAATCCTCCAGGGAAACGAAGCGCTGGCTGGCATGGTCCAGGGCCAGGACGGCGCCGGTTTCGATGTTGTAGACCCAGCCGTGCAGGGTCAGCCGGCCCTGGCGCGTCGCCAGCGCCACCGAAGGATGGGTTTTGAGGTTGGCCAGTTGGGCGATGACGTTTTCTTTCACCATGTCGTCCAGCCGCTGGCGGGCGTTGTCGTGCCGGCGTGCCGCGTTCATCACTTTGGCGGAGTCGGCGTGGCGCAGCCAGCCGGCCACCGCTGGCAGATGGTCCAGGCAATGACCGTTGGCGATCGCCGTCATCGCGCCGCAGTCGGAGTGGCCGCAGACCACGATGTCGGCGACGCCCAGCGCGGCCACCGCGTATTCCACCGAGGCGGTGACGCCGCCCGGTTCCGGCCCGTAGCAGGGAACGATGTTGCCGGCGTTGCGGATCACGAACAGTTCGCCGGGTTCTTGTTGCGTCAGCAGTTCCGGCACCACGCGGCTGTCCGAGCAGGTGATGAACAGCGCGCCGGGGGCCTGGCTGTCCGCCAGTTGGCGGAACAGCGCCGAACGCTGGGGATAGGCTTCCTGTTGGAATTTCAGAAAGCCGTCGATGAGGGCTTGCATGGCTTGCTCCTTGGCGGGGAAGGGATGCGCCAAGGATGAGGCTTTTTTTCTATAGGGTCCAAGACCGATATAAAATGATTTCCATAATTATTTCCTATAGTTTGGGCGCATGATTCTTCGACATATCCGTTACCTGCAGGCCGTCGTCGAGCACGGCAACTTCACCTGGGCAGCCGAAGCGCTGCATGTCTCGCAGCCCACGCTGTCGCAGCAGATCAAGCAATTGGAAGAGACGGTGGGCGCGCAGTTGCTGGACCGCGGCGGGCGGACGGTGCGGCCAACCGACGCCGGCGCCGCTTATTTGGAATACGCGCGCCGCGCGTTGCGCGAGCTGGAGGCGGCGCGACGAGCCACCCGGGATGTCGGCGATTTGTCGCGCGGCAGCTTGCGGCTGGCGATGACGCCGACTTTTGCCAGCTACCTGCTGGGGCCGTTGGCGGCGCGGCTGCGCAGCCTCTACCCCGGCATTGAACTATGCGTGCGCGAGGCGACGCTGGATGCCATCGAGCTGGCTTTGCTGGAGGACGAGATCGACGCGGGTATCGCGTTCGATCAGGCGCGTTCGGCGGAGATAGACGCGCGGCCGCTGTTCAGCGAAACCCTGGCCGTGGTGGTGGGCGACGGCCACCCATGGCGACGACAGGCGGAAGCGGTGGACGCCGAGGCTTTGGCGCAGACGCCCTGGGCGCTGTTGAGCGCGGATTTCGCCACCCGCGGCCATATCGATCGCTATTTCCGGGAATTGGGCCTGAAGCCGCGGATCGCGGCGCAGGCCAACAGCATCGGCGCGGTGATGGAAATCGTCCGCCACAGCGATTGCGCCACCATCCTGCCGCGGGCGATCCCGCGGCGGCATCCGGAGCTGGGGGCGGTGGGATTGCAAACGCCGTTGCCGGCGCGCACGGCGGCGGTTCTGACGCGCAAGGCCGCGTACCGCAGCGCCGCTTTGCGGGCGTTTCTGCCGGTGCTGGATGCTTTGGGAGAGGAGTTGGAAGCCGAGGGCGGCGCGAGGCCGCCCGCGGCGGGAGCCGGCTGAGCGGCTCCCTAGAGGGGTTTAGGCTTGCTGGCCCACCAGCTTGCCGCGCGGAGCGCTCTCGGCGGCTTCCATATTGGCCACCGCGTGGGCGTCATGCTCGGCGTCCAGATAACGCGTGCGCCAGCCGCTGTTGACGCCCCAGTAGTAAAAGGCCAGAGATACCACCGCCACCACCGCCATGTCGGGGCCGTAGGGCAACAGGCCGATGCCGCCGAAGTCCTGGCTGCCGATGTAGGACAGCAGCGCCATCGTCGGCAGGTAGAGCACCATCCACAGCGCGCCTTTCAGTTCGCGGCCAAACTCCGGCCAGCCGGCGCGGGCTTGATACCAGAAGTACACCGGCAAGGCGGCCACGATCAGGAAGATGATCTCGCCGGTCAGCGGCCAGCGCGCCCAGTACAGTACCAGGGACGCGCAGACGAAGGCGAAGGGCGCGATCACGCTCAGGCCGGCCAGACGCAGCGGGCGCGGCAGGTCTGAGGCGCAGCGGCGCAGAGAGGCCACGCTGATCGGGCCGGTCAGGTAGGAAATCACGGTAGCCACCGAGATCACCGCCGCCAGCGTGCCCCAGCCGCGGAAGAAGAACAGGAACACGAAGGAGATGGCCAGGTTGAACCACATCGCCGGGCGCGGGATCTGGTACAGCGGATGAATGCGGCCGAAGATCTCCGGCATGGTGCCGTTGCGCTGCATGCCGTAAATCATGCGCGAGGTGGTGGCCATATAGGTGGCGCCGGTGCCGCTGGGGCTGACGAAGGCGTCGAAGTACAGCAGCAGCATCAGCCAGTTCAGGCCCAGCGCCATCGCCAGTTGGGCGAAGGGGGAGCTGAAGTTGAGTCCTTGCCAGCCGTGGGCCAGGTCCGCCGGCGACAGCGCGCCGATGAAGGCCACTTGCAGCGCCACGTAAATCACCGCGGCCAGCAGGATGGAACCCACCACGCCGAAGGGTACGCTCTTGCCCGGATTGCGGGCTTCGCCGGCCAGGTTGATCGGGCTTTGGAAGCCGTTGAAGCTGAACACGATGCCGCTGGTGGCCACCGCCGTCATGACGCTGGCCCAGCCAAACGGGGCAAAGCCGCCGGGGGTGTCGCCGCCCAGATTGCCGGGATGGAAGCCGCTGTAGATCAGTGCGCCCACGGTCAGCGCCGGCACGATCACTTTGAAGATGGTGATGGCGCTGTTGGCCTTGGCGAACAGGCGCACGCCCCAGTAGTTGAGCATGAAGTAGACGATGACCAGCAGCGCGGAAAGCATCAAGCCGGGCGGGGTCAACTCGCCGTTGGAAAACAGATGTTGGGCCCAGGCGTAAGGCCAGGAGCTCATGTATTGCACCGAGGCTTCGGCCTCGATCGGGATCACCGAGACAATGGCGATCCAGTTGGCCCAGCCGGCGATGAAGCCTAGCAGGGAACCATGGGAGTAGCGGGCGTAGCGCACCATGCCGCCGCTTTCCGGGAACATGGCGCCCAGTTCCGCGTAGCTGAGGGCGATGGAGAGGATGATCACCATGCCGACTATCCAGGCGACGATGGCGGCGGGGCCGGCGATCTGGGCGGCGTGCGCGGCGCCGAACAGCCAGCCGGAGCCGATGATGGAGCCCAGGCCGGTCAGCATCAGGGCGATGGGGCCGATATGGCGGGAGTGTTGCTGTGTCAAAGGTATCTCCTGTCTGAAAACCCGACGGCCCGGTAGAGTCAGTCCCGGACGCGGCGGGCAAGCGATGGGGACAAGTTCCGGCCACGACGCGCTCGCCCGGCCGTCCGGGGCGGAGGGCATGGCATGGAGAATGACGGCGTGCTGGATGCGCCGGCGCGGAGGGCGCCGGCGAGCTTGTCCCGGATGCCGGGTGGACCCGGTCTAATGTGCTCTTTTATAAGAGGGGGCTAATCTACCTTTGCTTTTCATTACGGTATGTAACGAAATGTACTCGCTAGCTTATTTCAAACATGACAAAAGATTGAAAGTGGCGAGGAAATGGGTGATCTATTGCGTGTTTAGGCGAATGGCAAGGGTTTAAATGGAATAAATGCTCTAGGCGTGATCCGGTGGCAATTTTCTGCCTAATTGACGCCGGAGAGGCGGCTAAGCCGGTTGTTGCAGCAGCCGCCAATCGGTTGCCGCAGCGGAAGGCGCTGGCTCGGCGTCCGGCGCGTCGATGCGGAACCAGCTCAGGGTCTGATTCAGATCCTGCGCCGCGGCGGCCAGGTGCTGCATCACCGGCGTGGCTTGCTGCATGTGCTGGTCGATGGCGGCGGCGAGGTGGGCCACCTCGTGACCGTGTTGGCGAATATCGCCGCCGGCGCGAGCCTGGGCGGCGCTGTGCTCGCGGATCTCAGCCATCAAGCGATTCAAGCGCTCCAGCCCCGTGTCCACTTGCAGCAGCGCCTGATCCAGCGCCTGTTGCGAGTCCAGCTTGTCGGCGCAGGCGTGGCCGGCTTGCTCCAGCGCGGCGTGCAGCGAGCCAGTGGCGCCCTCCACGCGGCCCAGCGCGTCGAAGATGCTGCCGGTGGCGGCGCGGGTGCGTTCCGACAGTTTGCGCACTTCGTCGGCCACCACGGCGAAGCCGCGGCCGCTTTCGCCGGCGCGCGCGGCCTCGATGGCGGCATTGAGCGCCAGCAGATTGGTTTGCTCGGCCACGTCGCGGATCAGCCCGCTGACGCCGGCGATGTCGTCCAGGCTGAGTTGAAGCTGACGCATTTCCATTTGCGCGCATCCCATATTGTCGACAAGCGCCCGCATCGCTTCGGCGTTGAGCCGGCCCAGTTCGCGCGCGCGGCCGGTATCGTCCGCCGCTTGCCGGGTGTGGGCGTCCGCCTGTTGCAGATGGCCTGCCACGGTTTGGGCGCTGTCGGCCACCGCGTGGGCCGCCTCGTTGCTCAGCTTGGCCTTGGCGCTTTGCTGGCGGCTGGCATCGGCCACTTGCAAAGTCAGCAATTGCAGGCGCTGGCAGTCCCCGCCGCTGCGGCGGGCGTCGGCTTCCACCCGACGCAGCAAGTCGCTCAGTTTGTTCAGAAACTGATTCAGGCGGCCGGCGGTGGCGGCCAGTTCGTCGCGGCCCTGGGCCGGCAGCCGCATCGCCAGGTTGCCTTCTCCCAGCGCGTCGGCTGAAGCGGCCATTGCCTGCAACTGCCGCTTCAGCCGTCGCGCCAGCGCTAGCTGCATCGCCGCCACCACCAGGCTAGCCAGCGCCAACGGGCCAAGCGTCAGCCAGGCCAGGCTTTGCAAGGTATCTTGCAGTTGCGCCGTTTCCTGGGCCAGCCGTCCTTGTTCCTGCGCCTGTTGGCGGTCCAGCAAGGCCGCCAGCGGCTGCAAGCTTTGCTGCCAGGCTTGCTCCGGAATGGACAGCGCATCCTGGGGCGCGGTCTCGGCGATGGCCAGCGCGCTGCTCAGGTTGCGCTCGTAGTCCTGCCATAGCCGGCTCACGGCCTGACGAAAGGGAGCGGCTTCACTGGCGGGCAGGCCGGCGGCGATGTCGCCGGTCAGGCGGGCCACGGCCAGGCTGGTGTCCCTCAGCCGAGCCGGGCTATCCGGCAGCAGAGGGTCCAGCCGCGACAGCTGCAACACGCCGGCCTTGAGCTGGTAGAGGCTGGCGCTCAATTGCTGACGCGCGCTGTGACGGTCCACCGCGCGGGTCAGGCCGCTCAGCTGCTGTCCGGTGAGGATGAGGGCCAGCGCCAGGCTGGCGAGGGTAAAGAAGATGGTCAGCCACAGGCGTTTGGCCAAAGTCATGATGATGTCGTGCGTTGCGATGCGAGAGAGCCGCAGTCTAGGCGCGCAGGATGACGCCAGAATGACATGGGGATCAATTGTCCTGTTGAGAACCCTATTGTCGCGACCATTCTTTGCCGACGCTGCAAGGCGTTGCGGCTAAAATAGCCGGATTTGTCATTTAACTTGATTGTTGGCTTATGACTTTGCTATCCCCGGACCAGTTGGAACACGAGCTGTGGGCGTCCACGGAACTGCTGCGCGAGCAAGTGGACCTGTACGACTACAAGAACCACGTGTTCGGCCTGTTTGTGCTCAAGCGCCTGCACGATGTGTTCGTGGAGCGGGTTCAGGCGCGAATGGCGTCCGAGGGCATGAGCCGCAAGCGCGCCGACGGCGTGGTGCAGGAACAATACGGCGTCTACCCGCAGCACGCGCGCTGGCCTGGCCTGCAAGAGCGCAAGAAAGGCATAGGCGAGGCGTTGGACAAAGCGGTGGCCGCCATCGAGGAGCATCATCCGGCGCTGGCCGGGGTGCTCAGCGTTGCGCAATATCAGGGCCACAAGCGCTTGAGCGACGAGGTGCTGCACCCCTTGATGAACCATATCGGCGCGCTGAAGCTGGGCGACGCCGATCTGGAGGACCCGTCCCGCCTGGGCGAGGTCTGCGAAGGGCTGGTGCGCCGCTACGCGGCGGAGTCCGGCAAGCGCGGCGGCGCCTTTTCCACGCCGGCGCCGGTCAGTCAGTTGCTGCTGCGTTTGGCGGAGCTTCAGCCGGGCCTGAGCCTGTACGACCCCAGCTGCGGCGCGGCCGGCACCTTGCTCGACGCTTGGCGCATGATGAGCGCGCGGCCCGGTGGCCGCTTGCCGGACGGCCGGGTTGCGCTGGAGTTGTTCGGCCAGGAAAAACTGCCGGCCACCTGGGCGATGGCCAAGCTATGCGCTTATTTCCACGGTGTGGAGATGAGCCTGGAATTGGGGGATACCCTGGTGGCGCCCAAGCACCTGACCCCGGAAGGCTGGCTGCCTCGCTTCGACCGTATCGTCGCGCAACTGCCGTTCACGGTGAAAAACTGGTGGACGCCGCTGGAGGACGAGGCGGTGGAGCCGCCGCCCGCCGACGGCAAGAAGCGTCGCCGCAAGCGTCCGGCCGAGCCCAATTACAAGAAGCTGACGGACGAGCATAAGCGCTTTGGCTATGGCATTCCGCCGCGGAGCTTTGGCGATTACGCCTTCGTTCAGCACGTATTGGCCACCTTGAAAGAGGATGGCCGCGCCGCGCTGGTGATGCCGCACGACGTGCTGTTCCGCGACGGCGACGAGGGCCGTATCCGCAACGGCCTGCTGTTTGGCAGCCAAGGCCAGTCCGGCGACCGCATCGAGGGGGTGATCGCCTTGCCGCCGGCCTTGTTCTACGGCTCCGGCATGCCCACCTGCGTGGTGGTGTTGAACAAGAATAAACCGGCGGGCCTGCGCAATAAGGTGATCATCGTAGACGCCAGCAAGGAGTTCGGCCGCGGCCGGGTGCAGAACACGCTGCGGCAAGAGGACATCGAGCATATTCTGCGCGCCTACCGCGCCGCGGTGGAGCAGGAGACGGAGGAGCCGGACTATCTGCGCCTGGTGGGGCTGCGCGAGATCAAGCAAGGCCACCGGGGCAATCTGAACGTACAGCGCTACTTCGCCCAGGATGAGGCGGCCGAGGTTGTGGACCCCGAGGCCTTGGCCACTGAGCTGGCCGCCTTGCAAGAGCAGGAACAGGCGCTGGACGCGCGGCTGGCGGCCTTCTTCACGGAAGAGCAGGGCTGGCGGGTGGAGGAGGGCGAGCTTGAGGGGTGCCTGGCTTTGACGGACGAAAAGCTGGAGTTGCTGTCTTGCCAGTACGCCGCCAAGCGCAAGCTGCGTCCTAGCGGTATCCAGGCCTTGCTCAACCGTGGCTACGGCACCCGACGCATGGGCAAGTGGAGCCCACATCAATCGTTCAAACCCAGTCCGTTGGGCGTGATTCCCGGCAACTGGGAAGTGTGCAAATTGGGCGAACTGGCCGCGCCGCTGGAGGCCACCGCCGAAGGCGAACTATTGGAGGTCACCGAGGACGGCGGCTGGCGTCGGGCCGGAGAGGGCTTGGGCACGGAGCTGCCGCCCAACGCTTTCGCCTTCGATCCGGCGCGTTTGTATCAGGGCGCGCTGGCGCGCAACGCCGATGATGCCCCGGCGCTGGCCGCGGCGGACCAGAGGGCCTTCGCGCTGGACGAAGCCCGGATCTCGCCGGCTTTTCTGGAGTGCTACCGGCAGTCGGAAGGATGGCGCTTTTGTCTGGAGCGGCTGGGCGCGGCGGTGGAGGGGGCCGAGTTCGGTTTCGAGGCGCTGGCGGAAATCCCGCTGCCCGTGCCGCCGTTGAGCGAGCAACGCAAGCTGGTGGAGGAATGGGCGCGCCAGGACGAAGCCTTGCTCGCCCTGCAGCAGCGCCTGCTGCAATGGCAGGCGCGACGCGACGCGCTGTTGGCGCGCTTCCCGTCTGAAGACTGAGGGCCCTCCGGCCGCCGTTGCGACGGCGGCTTATTTCTGCCAGTAGGTTTTGACGTTGACGAACTCGTACAGGCCGAACTCGGACAGCTCGCGGCCATAGCCGGAGGATTTGACGCCGCCGAAAGGCAGGCGCAGGTCGGAGCTGGTATGGCGGTTGATGAACACGCTGCCGGCTTCGATCTGGCGCGCCAGCGCCCAGGCGCGTTCCTTGTCCGCGCTGTAGATGCTGGCCCCCAGGCCGAACGGGGTGTCGTTGGCCAGCCGCAGCGCGTCGGCTTCGTCGCGCGCGCGTAAAATGCCGGCCACCGGGCCGAACACTTCTTCGTGGTAAACGCGGCAATCCGGGTTGACCCGGTCCAGCACCGTGGCCGGGTAGAAGAAGCCGGGGCTGGCCGGCATCTGCCCGCCCAGCCGCAGCTCGGCGCCGTGTGCAACGGCGTCCAGTACCTGGGCGTGCAGCGCTTCGCGCAGATCGGCGCGGGTCAGCGGCGACAAGGTGGTGGCGGGGTGGCGCGGGTCGCCGGCGCGCAGTTTGGCGGCTTCGGCGCAGAAGGCGTCAATGAACGCTTCGGCGATTTCCGGCACCACGATCATGCGCTTGGCCGCGTTGCAGCTCTGGCCCGCGTCGCGGAAGCGGGAGTTGGCCGCGTCCTGGGCCGCGGCGGCGACGTCGGCGTCGGCCAGCACGATGAAGGGGTTGCTGCCGCCCAGTTCCAGCACGGTTTTTTTCAGATGGCGGCCGGCCAGCGCCGCGATGGCGCGCCCGGTTTGAGTGGAGCCGGTGAAGGCCACCGCGTCGCACTGGCGGATGGCCTCTTCCACTTGATCATGATCTATCCAGGCCACGTCCAGCACGCTCAGGCCCGAGGCGCGCGCCAACTCCAGCAGACGCTGGGTGGATTGAGGAACCGACGGAGCCGGTTTCACCAGGCAGGCGTTGCCGGCCATCAGCGCCGGCACCGCGAAGCGCAGCACCTGCCAGATCGGATAATTCCACGGCATCACCGCCAGCACCGTGCCCAGCGGCTCGAAGGCCACGCCGCTGCGGCTGGCCTGAGTAGGGATGTCCAGCGAGGCCAGCAGTTCCGGCGCCAATTGAGCGTAGTAGCGGATCAACTGGGCGGATTTGTCGATTTCCGCCAGGCATTCCGCAGTGCGTTTGCCCACCTCCAGCGTGACCAGGCCGGCCAGTTCTTCCCGATGTGCCTGCAGTTTATCGGCCAGGCGCAGCAGCTGCGCGGCCCGTTCTGCCACGCTCAGCTCGCGCCAGTGGCGCTGTGCCTCGCGCAGTTGGGCGAGCGCGATGGACAGTTGGGCTTCCGGCCAGGCGGCGCGGGTGTAGACGACTTCTCCTGTGGCGGGGTTGCAGCTGGTAAAGGCGGTCATGACGTGCTGTATTGGTTTCAAACAAAGACACAATGTAGCAAAAATCCCCAGGCCCGGGGTGGGAGCGGCGTCAATTCCGCGGCGATTGGTCTTCTATATTTCTAATTTGAATAGAGTTTTGAATTTATAGTTCTTTAGGTTTTATGTGGCTTGCTTATAGACTGGTTCGCAATCGCCAAGCAGTGGCGTTGACGGACGGCGGGATTCAGAGGCAAGGCATGATTGAAATAGAAAATTTATACAAACATTACCGGGTGGACGGGCGCGAAGTGCCGGCCCTGGCTGACGTTAGCCTGAAGGTGGCCAAGGGAGAGGTGTTCGGCATCATCGGCCGTTCCGGCGCGGGCAAGAGCACCTTGGTGCGTTGTTTGAACCTGCTGGAGCGGCCAGACCGCGGCGCGGTGCGTTTGGGCGACACGGAACTGACCGCGCTGGACAGCCGGCAATTGCAACTGTGCCGCCAGCGCATCGGCATGGTGTTTCAGCATTTCAATCTGCTGAAATCGCGTACCGTGGCGGGCAATGTGCGCTTTCCGCTGGAATTGGCCGGCGGCGTGTCCGCCCCCGATATGGACGCCCGCGTCGAGGAGCTGCTCGCCTTGGTGGGGCTGTCCGGCCATCGCGACAAATACCCGGCGCAATTGTCCGGCGGCCAGAAGCAGCGCGTCGGCATCGCCCGCGCGCTGGCCAATCACCCGGAACTGTTGCTGTGCGACGAGGCGACCTCGGCGCTGGACCCGGAGACCACGGATTCCATTCTGACCCTGCTGGCCGACATTAATCGCCAGCTTGGCCTGACCATTGTGTTGATCACCCATGAGATGCGCGTGATCCGCCAATTGTGCGATCAGGTGGCGGTGCTGGACCACGGCCGCGTGGTGGAGCAGGGGCCGGTGCTGGACGTGTTCCTGCATCCGCGGCACGAGGTGACCCGCGGGCTATTGGCGGAAACCGGCTTGTATCATGAAGAAGCGCGCCAGACCTGGCAGCAGCGCGTGGGCGCGCCGCTGATCAAGCTGACTTTCGTTGGCGATCCCACCTTGCAGCCGGTGCTGGATGTGGTGGGCAAGGAGGCGGGCGCCCGCTTCAACCTGGTCAGCGGCACGCTGTCCGAGATCAAGGGCACGCCGTTTGGCCAATTGGTGGCCGGCGTGATCGAGTCGGAGGCTCCGCTGGAGAGCCTGCCTGAATTATTCGCCAGCCATGGCGTGCGTTGCGAGGTGTTGTGATGGAAGGTTTCGACTGGACTCAATTATTGAGCATGGACTGGTTGGAAATAGGCCAGGCCACGCTGGACACGCTGACCATGCTGGGCGCCTCGCTGTTGTTCACCGTGCTGTTCGGCCTGCCGCTGGGCGTGGTGCTGTACGTTAGCTCGCCGGGTCAATTGCTGTCGCGGCCGCGCTTGTACGCCACGCTGTCCTTCCTGGTCAATGTGTTCCGCTCCTTGCCCTTCGTGATTTTGCTGATCGTGATGATCCCGCTGACGCTGAAGCTGGTGGGCACTTCGATAGGGGTGGCGGGCGCGATTCCGCCGCTGGTGGCCGGCGCCTCGCCCTTCTTCGCCCGACTGGTGGAAAACGTGCTGCGCGAAGTGGACCGAGGGGTGATCGAGGCCAGCCAGTCCATGGGCGCCAGCCTGGGTCAGATCGTGCGCCATGTACTGCTGCCGGAGGCCTTGCCGGGCCTGGTGGGCGCGGCGACGGTGACCACCGTGGCGTTGGTGTCCTACACCGCGATGTCCGGCGTCATTGGCGGCGGCGGCCTGGGGGATTTGGCGGTGCGCTACGGCTATCAGCGTTTTCAGACCGAGGTGATGGTGGTGACCGTGGTGTTGCTGCTGTTGCTGGTGCAGTTGATACAGAGTTTCGGCGACCGGCTGGTGCTGCGCTGTCAACGCGGCTGAGCGCTCTGCGCTGCGGCCGCATCGAAAACCCAAGAGATTTGAACCCAACACTGTGCTGAATAGAGGAAATCGCATCATGAAAAAGAATATCGCTCGCTTCGCCTTTACCGCCGTAACCGCGCTGTGGGGCGCGCAGGCGCTGGCCGCAGACCTGGTGACCGTCACCGTGGCCGCGTCCCCGGTGCCGCATGCGGAAATCCTGGAAGCGTTGAAGCCTACCCTGGCCAAGCAAGGGGTCAAGCTGGAGGTGAAGGTGTTCAACGACTACGTGCAGCCCAATCTGCAAGTGTCCGAGAAGCGGTTGGACGCCAACTTCTTCCAGCACATTCCCTATCTGGACAAGTTCAACAAGGATCGAGGCACCAAGCTTGTCGTGGCCAGCAAGCCGGTGCATATCGAGCCGTTTGGCGCTTACTCCAGCAAGTTCAAAAAAGTGGCGGACCTGCCCAAGGGCGCGACCGTGGCCATTCCCAACGATCCGACCAACGCCGGCCGCGCTTTGCTGCTGCTGGATCAGGGCGGCGTGATCAAGTTGAAGGACCGCAATAACCTGTACCCGACGGTGAAAGACATCGCGTCCAACGCTAAACAGGTGAAGATCAAGGAACTGGAAGCCGCCACGCTGCCGCGCGTGCTGCCGCAGGTGGACCTGGCGCTGATCAACGCCAACTACGCGCTGGAAGCCAAGCTCAATCCCAAGCGCGACGCTTTGTTCATCGAGACCACTTCGCCGTACGCCAACCTGCTGGTGGCGCGCGCCGACAACAAGGACAGCGTGGGCGTGAAGAAGCTGGCCGCTGCGCTGGCCAGCCCGGAAGCGCGCAAATTCATCGAGAGCAAGTACCAAGGCGCGGTGATCCCAGCGTTCTGAGAACCTGTTTACGATCGGCTGAGCGTCAGCGATACAGCGTTGAAACCGTCCTCAGAATGCTCATGTACCGTATGGACATGCCGCTTCTTTAGCCGTTTTCGCCTTGTCTCGCTCTTGCTCGCGAGATCGTGAATATCTGGTTTTAATCGACAAAGCCCCGCAGAGCGGGGCTTTGTCTTGTTTGCCAACAGGCTTGAAGCTGTTCTCGTCTTGTCTCGCCCTTGCTCGCGAGGCGTTGAACAGGCACTCAGGCGCCTGCGATATCGGCCGGTTTCTCTCCGGTCAGGAAATAGCGGATGGTTTCGCTGACACTGCGCATTGCATCGCCGAAAGGGAGCGGATCGGCGCCTCGGAAAAACAGCCCCTTGCTCACTTCGCCGCGGAAGGCCGCCGCGAGTTTGAGATCGATGCAGAACTGCCCCATCTTGGCCACGCCGTCGCGCAGGCCGCAGGCGCTCAGGCAATTGAGGCTTTGAGTGCAGCGTGCCGGGTCGGCTTTGGCGTTGGCCTGCAAGATGGTCTCGCGCTTCAGATAGCTTTTCAGGAAGGGCGTCAGCACCCCGCGCGCCGGAAGGCCGGCCACGCTCATGAATTCGGCGATGTCTTCCGGCCTGGCCTCCGCCAGCGTGCGCTTGAAGTTGTCGTGCGCGTCGCCTTCGCGGGTGACGGCGAAGGCGGTGCCAATCTGCACCGCGGACGCGCCGAAGTCCTGGATGCAGGCTTTCATCTTCTCAAAGCTGTTGACGCCGCCGGCAACGATCAGCGGGATGTGCTCGCTCTCCAGTTGCAGGCTTTTGAACAGCTGTCGGGTTTCGTCCAGCACTTTCTGGAAGCTGAAGCGTTCGGCGTCCAGTTCGGCAAGGCTGGCCGCGCCCAGGTGGCCGCCGGCGTGTTTGGGATGCTCGATGACGATGGCGTCCGGCAGCCGTCCCTTCTTCATCCAGCGCTTGAGCACGATGCCGATGCCGCGCGCCTCGGACAGGATGGGGATCAAGGCCACCTTGGGAAAGCCCGAGGTCATCTCCGGGAGGTCCAGCGGCAGGCCCGCGCCCATCACCACCGCTTCCGCGCCGGATTCGCAGGCTTGACGCACATAGTCCGGATAAGAGGCCACCGCCTTCATCACATTGACCGCCACCATGCCGCGGCCCTGAGCGTAAGTCAGCGCGCCCTTCACTTCGCGATCCAGCGCAATCAGGTTGAGACGATCAAGTTCGGCCTGGCCGCGCGCGTATTGCGATTGCTCGACCAGATCGGCGTGAAGGTGGCGCAGGTCAACGCTGGCCACAGTGCCCAGCGCGCCCTCTCGGGCGACGTGGCCGGCCAGGCTTTTGGCGGAGACGCCTATGCCCATTCCGCCTTGCACGATGGGAAGCAGAGCGCGTTGCCCTATCTGCAAGGGAGCGTAGAGCGGGGAATTTGTGGTCATTTAGCAACGATGCGGGTACGGGTGAATAACTAGGCAATCGTAGGCGCGGCAGGGTTAAGAGTCTTTGCTCTAGGGCAAAAAAACTAAGGACAGCTCGCTTTTTTACTAAAGAAAAAGGTTGATGCATCAATGGTTTGTGTAGTTGCTCTGACTTGGAGCTGTGTGCAAACTTTTGATTTTAGTGAGGATATTTTTAGTTAAGCCATTATTGTGCAAGATGCAATGCCAATGGTATTTGTGAGATGAGCGAATAAAACTGGGGAGGCTATGTGTCATCCAGGGGAAGAACTCTCTGTTTTTCCTCGCTTTAGCACATTTCAAAAAATCGACTCCTGTCCATTTGGTCAGATTTCCCACTTCAGCCCAGCTCTTACAGTGCCCGTGCCAGTAACGTGATGATTGGAGAAAACAAAATGGCGCATTTCTTTCCACTGGAGTTGGGCGGTTTGCTGATGGAGAAGGTCAATGCAACTTCTCATGAAGTCGATTTGCTAAAGTTTCGCCACCAAATATTTCGTGAGCAACTGAGGTGGGTGCCCATTAGGCCGGACGGCCTGGATCTGGATGATTATGATGCCTTCTCCGACAATCTTGCGGTGATTGCTCAGAATCAAGTGGTGGGATCGGCCCGTTTCACGCCCGGTGATCAGCCTTTCATGATTGAGCGGGAATTTGCCCGTTTGCTGGCGCCGGGAGAACGAATCCGCAAAGGGGAGGGATGCGGGGAAATCACTCGCTTCGCAGTGGGTAAGACGATTTCCAGCCGTGAGACGAAAGCGATTGCGCGCTTGTTGTATCTCAGCTTATGGGAGTGGTCGCGCGCCAATGAAGTGCGTTGGTTGTATTTCGTGGTGGAGCCGTCGTTTTATCGGCACTTGTCCCGGATGGGCTTTCCAATACTGCCGGTGGGTGTCCCGCGGCCGCTAGACGGCGGAGTGATGTCGGTGGCGGGCTGCTTTGACTGGGAGCAGGCTGATCCGGAGTTCGTCAAGTCGCTGCGACGAGAAGTCACGGCACCAAGAGAGTGCGTCCGTTCCTGGGTGGAATACGACCATGCACATGCTCCCGCGTGGGCTTAAGCTGGCCGGCAGCTCTCAGCTAATCGCTGACTTGCAGTCCTGGCGGTGGCAACAAGTGCATGCCTAGCACAATGGCGTGAGTGCGGTTGTTGGCATTCAGCTTGCGGATGACGTTGGCGACGTGGAATTTCACAGTACGTTCGCTGATGTCCAGAATGGTGGCGATTTCCCAATTAGTCTTGCCGCGGCTCATCCAGTGGAAAATATCGTATTCGCGCTGCGATAGCGGCATGGAACTGGGAGTGGCTGGGGCCAGATTGGCAATGCGGACAGCGGCTTGGTGCAAGTGGGGAGTCAGACATTCCAGCATGGCTACCAGATTAGGATCGGAGCTGGCGTCTTTACCGCTGACGGAGAAAATGCAGCCCAGATTATTGCGTTTGGAAGCGGCGCTGAAGGTGACGCCGCTCTCCAGCCCAACGGTGGCGGCCTCGGCAATGAACTTGCGTTCTTCCTTACCCTTGGCGCGGCTAAAGCGTTCTTGCCATTGTACCGGGCCGCTGCCCAGATGGATCTTCAGAATGGGATCGTGCTGGGCGTAGTTTTCCTCCATGTAATGCTTCAGCCATTCCGTGGGATAGCTGACATTCAAGACCCGCTCCAGCCGCTGAATCTGCTGGTGCTGGTTGATGCGACCCAGCGCCAGCACCATGTGTTCGGAGGGCGCCTGGCTGAGCAACATGTCCAGAAACGCCCTGAGCTCGGCTTCGGTTTCGATTTGTCCGGCAAGGTGAATCCATTCCAGCAATGTCCATTGCTGACTCGCGGACAAACCGCTGGGCAGCGGCCGTGCTATCGCGGAATTTGAGATGACCATGAGCAAATCTTTCTTGATCTTGTGGTTTTACGCTGCTGGATAGTAGCCCACATGCAAAAGGCATGGGAAGCGCTAACTCCTTGTTCTGGTGCCAAGAACAGCGACTGTTGCATTCGTCGCCGACATTATAACAAATTGCCTGTCCAAAAATCCGTAAGTAGAAATAATTATATTGATCAATGACTTATTTGGTGCTAATGGACGAGGGGAAAACAGGGGGAAAGTTGGGGCGTCATAAAGGGAGGCGGCTGGACACTCTGGGAAAACTGGACCTTCTGTCAGTGTTCCCGATAACTGAAGCGCTGGAACAAAGGCGCGATCTCTTCTACCAGTTCCGGCGCGGGCCAGCCGGCGGGGGCGGGGGGAAACGCGGCGGATGGGGGCGGGCGAAGGCGCTGCCAGTGATAATGGGCGACGCCCAGCGCCGCCAGCCGCCGTGCCAGCGCCGTCAGTTGGACCTCACTGTGCCAGTGAGGATGTATGCTGCTGCGACATTCAAAATTGATGTTGTTTTGCAACAGACAGAGTAGCGCGGCTTCTGCTTGCTCGCCGCTGCGCGACAGGCTGGTCAGTGCCGGGTAGGCGCCAAAATCGGTCTTGATGTCCAGGCCCACCCAATCGAGAAAGGGCAGAACCCGCTGCAGGCGCTGTGGATAAGCGCCGCCGGTGTGGAGGCCGGTGGCGAAGCCCAGCGCGCGGGTTTGTTCCAGCAGAGCCGGCAACGCCGGCTCCTGCAGCGGTTCGCCGCCGGAGAACACCACGCCGTCTAGCAGGCCGACCCGGCTTTGCAGCCAGCGTAGAATCTCCGGCCAGCGGGTTTCGCCGTTCCGGCGTTGCAGCAGGTGCGGGTTGTGGCAATAGCCGCAGCGCCAGGGGCAGCCGGCGATGAAGACCACCGCGCATAACTTGCCTGGCCAGTCGCAGCTGGAGAATGGCGTGAGCCCGCCGATGCGGGCTGCTGCGGGGTCAGCGGGCAGCATCTTCACTGAAGCAGACCCGTTCGTCGAATTCTCCTCGCTTGCCGATATTGAAGGACTGCACCGGGCGGTGATAGCCCATCACGCGGGTCCAGATTTCGCAGCGGGTGCGTTGCTCGTCATTGAGGGGAGCGGCGTCTTGGCCGGGGAGGCGGGTGGGAGGAGTCATGTGCTTTTCCTTTCTTAACAGGGCTTATGAAGACTGGCGCGCCAGCAGTTCCGCGTCGCAGCGCGGGCAGAATTCGTGATGGCCGGACAGATAACCGTGCTTGGGGCAGATCGAGAAGGTGGGGGTCACCGTGATATAAGGCAGGCGGAAGCGGGACAGCGCGCGCCGCACCAGTTCGCGGCAGGCGTCGGCGCTGCTGACCGCCTCGGTCATATAAAGGTGCAGCACGGTGCCGCCGGTGTATTTGCGTTGCAGCAGCTCCTGGCGTTGCAGGGCTTCGAACGGGTCGTCGGTGAAGCCCACCGGCAATTGGCTGGAGTTGGTGTAATAAGGATGAGCGTCGCTGCCGGCTTGCAGGATGCCGGGATAGCGTTTGCGGTCTTCCTTGGCGAAGCGGTAGGTGGTGCCTTCCGCCGGGGTGGCTTCCAGGTTGTACAGATGGCCGGTGCTTTCCTGGAACTCGACCATGCGCTGGCGGATGTGGTCCAAGTAGTCGCAGGCCAGCTGGTGGCCCTCGTCGCTGGTGATGTCGATGCGATCGGCGCTGAAGTTGCGGATCATTTCATTGATGCCGTTGACGCCTATGGTGCTGAAATGATTGCGCAGCGAGCCCAGGAAGTGACGGGTGTATGGATAGAGGCCGTCGTCGATGCGCGCTTGCACTTCGCTGCGCTTTTTCTCCAAGGCGTCGCGGGACAACTCTAGCAAGCGGTCGGTTTCGGCCAGCAGCGCGGCGTAGTCGCCGGCGAAGCGGTGGCCCAGACGCGCGCAGTTGATGGTGATCACGCCGACGGATCCGGTTTGCTCGGCGCTGCCGAACAAGCCGTTGCCGCGTTTGAGCAGTTCCCGCAAGTCCAGTTGCAGCCGGCAGCACATACTGCGCACCATCTGCGGCTCCAGGTCGGAGTTCACGAAGTTCTGGAAATAGGGCAGGCCGTATTTGGCGGTCATTTCGAACAAGAGGTCGGTATTCTCGCCGTGCCAGTCGAAGTCGCGGGTGATGTTGTAGGTGGGGATGGGGAAGGTGAAGGAGCGCCCCTTGGCGTCGCCGGCCAGCATCACTTCGATGTAGGCGCGGTTGATCATCGCCATTTCGCGTGCGCAATCGCCGTAGCGGAACGGCATCTCCTCTCCACCCAGCACCGGAATCTGCTCGGCGATGTCGTCCGGGCAGGTCCAGTCGAAGGTCAGGTTGGTGAACGGGGTTTGGGTGCCCCAGCGGCTGGGCACGTTGAGGTTGTAGATCAGTTCCTGGACGCACTGGCGCACGTCGGCGTAGCTCAGCCCGTCTTTTTTGACGAAGGGGGCCAGGTAGGTGTCGAAGGAACTAAACGCCTGGGCGCCGGCCCACTCGTTTTGAAGGGTGCCGAGGAAGTTGACGATTTGGCCGCAGGCGGAAGACAGATGGCGCGGCGGCGCGGATTCCACCTTGCCGGGAATGCCGTTGAAGCCATTTTGCAACAGGGTGCGCAGCGACCACCCGGCGCAGTAGCCTGACAGCATGTCCAGATCGTGGATGTGCAGATCCCCCTGACGGTGGGCCATGGCAACTTCCGGCGCCAGCACCCGCTCCAGCCAGTAATTGGCGGTGAGCTTGCCGGCGATGTTGAGGATCAGGCCGCCCAGGCTGTAGCCCTGGTTAGCGTTGGCGTTGACCCGCCAGTCGGCCCGGTCCAGATATTCGTCGATCGCGGAGATGGCATCCACCATGGCGGTGGGCGCGGAAGCTGTGCTCATTTCTATATCTAGTGAAGTTATCGAATGGTTGGCACTATAAATTGTGTTTTATGGCCTGTGTGGCTGAGGTGGCGATAACTTGACGCGGATCAAGCGCGGCGCTTTTGGGCGACGGCGGCGCTTGCCTGGTGGGGGGAAATAGGTCGTGGAGTGCGATTATCGTGTTGTTTGCGGCGACGCATGGCTTATGCTGGATGGGTGCCGTCGTGCTGCCGATGCCGCTCCGCGGCGATCATCGTTGCCCCTGCGGCATATTGTTGCCAACTTGATGCTGTTTCATTGAGTCTGTTGCAACAAACTCATGGCATTCAGCCCGAATCAGGTGCATACTTGGATTGCATAGAAAATAGGGCGATGTATTTTCAACTAGGCTGTAAAAACTATATGACAAAGTGCGCTCCGTGAGCGGTGCAGTGGGGAAGCTGCGGTCGGTTCTGTTCCTGGCGTGGATTTGTCCATGAAGATGCATTCACAACAATTTGCAAGTTCTTCTTTAATCATTAAAGGGTATGGTGTACCCTTTTTAAAGAGATACTACTTAATAATGTTATCAGCATTGTCAAATCCAGGGCGTCCGTCCGGGCGTGAAGGGTAGGCGATGCCGAGCCTGGAACATCCCTGATTATGGACACCTTAAAAGCATTGATGGTCTTCATGACCACGGCGGAAAACGGCAGTTTCTCCGACGCCGCGCGCAAGCTGGGCGTATCCCCGGCCGCTATCAGTCAGAGCATTGCTCGGCTGGAGCAGGAACTGGAGGTTCGCCTGTTCAACCGCACCACGCGCCAATTGACGCTGACCGAGGACGGGCGCCGTTTCTACGCCCAGTGCCGCGGGCCGGTCAACAATCTGGATTCGGCGATCAATCAGTTGAAGGCCAGCCGCGACGAGCCGGCCGGCCATCTGCGGGTCAGCATGCCCAACTCCTTTGGCCGGCGTTTCATCTTGCCCATCATGGGCGAGTTCTGCGAGCGCTACCCCAAGGTGCGGGTCTTCTTTGGCCTGGACGACCACTTTAGCGATTTGATCGAGGACGGCTACGATGTGGGGGTGCGTTCCGGCATGATGCCGGACAGCCGCATGGTGGCGCGCAACTTGGCCCAGATGCCGCTCTACGTGGTGGCGTCGCCGGGGTATTGGGATTTGCATGGCCGTCCGAGCGCTCCGGAGGAGTTGAGCAACCACGATTGCATCAATTTCCAGTTCCCGACTTCCGGCCGCCTGTTCAAGTGGGAGTTCGATCGCAAGGGCGAGCGGATTCCGTTGGAGGTCAACGGCACTTACACGCTGAACGAGATGGAGGCGGTGGCCGAGCTGGCGCGTCTGGGCATGGGCGTGGCCCAGTTGCCGGGTCATGAGGTGGTGCACCTGATCCGTTCCGGCGAGCTGGAGCCGGTGTTGACCGATATGGTGTCGCTGGAGCGCTCGATTTACATCTGCTTCCCGCATCGCGATCACATCGCGCCGCGCACACGGGTGTTCGTTGATTTCGTCGTGGAGAAATTGGCGGATCATCCGGACATCATGGCGGATCTGCCGGGCCTGGATTTGAGCGCCAAACGCAAGGCGGCTCAGAAAAACTCAGTCTGATCCCGTCTCCGCTTCATCCGAAAGTCAGCGCTCGCGCTGGCTTTTTTGTTGTCTTTTTACCGCTGCGAGCCATCCTTTCTCTCTGGTGTTGTTAAATATAATGAGCGCGTGTATTGTGTTTTTATACCAATCATGAACGGACGCCACGCGTTCGCTCTGCCAAGGAGACAGCTATGAACGCGCCGGCCCGACAAGAACATACCCGCTCTTATTACGCCGCATCGGCCAATCCGGCGCCGGAGCGCCCGTCCTTGCAGGGGGCTTTGCAGGTCGATGTCTGCGTGATCGGCGCCGGCTACACCGGCTTGTCCGCGGCGTTGCATTTGGCGGAGCGCGGTTATCAGGTGGCGGTGCTGGAGGCGGCGCGGGTGGGCTGGGGCGCATCGGGCCGCAATGGCGGCCAGATCGTCAACAGCTACAGTCGCGATATGGATGTCATCGAGCGCCGGCACGGCAAAGCGGCGGCCGAGGGGCTGGGCGCGATGGCGTTCGAAGGCGGGCGCATCATTCGCGAGCGCATCGAGCAGTACAACATCCAGTGCGATCTGAAAAACGGCAATGTGTTCGCCGCTTTCACCCAGAAGCAGTTGGATGAACTGGCGGCGAAGAAGCGTTTATGGGAGCGCTACGGCCATACCGGTTTGCAGTTGGTGGATCGCGAGGGCATGCGGGGCATCGTGGCGTCGGATCAGTACGTCGGCGCTTTGCTGGACAATTGGGGCGGGCATATTCACCCCTTGAACCTGGCGCTGGGCGAAGCGGCGGCGCTGGAGTCCCTTGGCGGGCGGATTTTCGAGCAGTCCGCGGCGCTGAAGATTCATCCCGGCGGCCGGGTGCGGGTGGAGACCGCCGGCGGCGAGGTTGGTTGCCGCTTTCTGGTGGTGGCCGGCAACGCTTATCTGGGCGATTTATTGCCGGCTTTGGCGGAGAAGAGTCTGCCTTGCGGCACCCAGGTGCTGACGACCGAACGGTTGCCGGAAGCGCTGGCCAAGAGCCTGTTGCCGGGAGACCACTGTGTCGAGGATTGTAATTTCCTGTTGGACTATTACCGGCTGACCGCCGACAACCGGCTGTTGTACGGCGGCGGCACCGTGTACGGCGCGCGCGATCCGGGCGAGGTGGAGCGGCTGATCCGCCCCAAAATGTTGAAAACCTTTCCGCAGTTGGCGGATTACAAGATCGAGTTCGGGTGGACCGGCAATTTCTCGCTGACCTTGTCGCGGCTGCCGCAGGCCGGGCGCATTGGCGACAATGTCTATTACTCGCAGGGGTGCAGCGGCCACGGCGTGACTTACACCCATCTGGCCGGGCGTTTGCTGGCGGAGGCCATTGACGGCGACAGCCGGCGCTTTGATCGTTTCGCCGGCCTGCCGCACTATCCCTTCCCCGGCGGACGCGCGTTCCGCGTGCCAATGCTGACCATGGGAGCGTGGTGGTACGGGCTCAGGGACCGCTTGGGGCTGTGAGTTAGTCGTCGGGGGCGAGGCGCCGCTCGCGGTTGGCGCTGCCGGCTTCGCCCACCACGCGGTTGCGGCCCGCGTTCTTGGCCGCGTACAGATACATGTCGGCGCGGTGCAGCAGGGTCTCCGGCATGTCGTCCAGGGTTTGGGTGGCCACGCCGATGCTGGTGGTCAGGCGGTTCACCGCCGGCAGTTCGGTCTGCGCCAAGCGCTGGCGGATATCATCGGCCAGCGCCATCGCCCCGCTCTGCTCGGTTTCCGGGCAAATCAGCAGGAATTCGTCGCCGCCCCAGCGCGCCACCGTGTCCAACTGGCGCGCGCGTTTTTGCAGTAGTTGGCCAAAGGCGGCCAGCACTTGGTCGCCTGCCAGGTGGCCGAAATTATCGTTGACGTCCTTGAAGTGGTCGATGTCCAACAGCAGCACGGAGAAGGGCCGTCGGGTACGGTAGGAGCGCTCGGTTTCGCGTTCCAGGATGGTGTTGGCCTGGCGACGGTTGGCCAGGCCGGTGACCGCGTCTTGGCCGGCGATGGTGTTGAGCTCTTGCAGCATGGCGTGGGATTCGCGGGCGCGGCGGTAGGCGAACAGCGCCAGCGATACGGCCAGGTTGACGCAAAGCAGCAGCGCCAGCGCCATGGTTTGCGCATTGACGTCGCCGGAGTTCAGCCACTGGTAACGCTGGGCCAGCCAGAATATCAGCAGATTGGCCAGGAGCAGGGTGGCCAAGTCGAGCAAGATCTGCCGGAGGCTGAACAGGCGTGGCTTCATGGGGCTTGGGCCGTTTCCGATGAGTGCAGGCCGCCGGGAGGCGGTTAGATTGCGTTGATTCTTTTCGGATTAGCCCAAACTTGGCCCGGCCACAAGGAGTGCGCGCCGGCAACACGTTATAAGCACCTGTTCACGAACTGCTGAGCGTTGGCGATACGGCCGTGAAAACAAGCTAAAAACATTCATGCACCACTCGTGTATTCCGCTTTTTCGCTCGTTTTCGCCTTTGCTCGCGAGACGTTTAACAGGTGATTAAACGGCCATGAAGCGCCCCAGCGGCGTGGCGCTCCAGTCCACGCTGTCCAGCAGGTTCTTGACGATGAGCCCCAGCTCGGTGTCGCCTTCAATCAGCAGTTTGCGGTGAAAAAACAGCGTGTCCGGGTCTTCCTCGCGCAGCATCATCCGGGCGAAGTCGGCCAGCGTGGCGGAGAGCTGCAAATCCGGCGCGTGGTCTTCCTGGTCGCGGCGGAAGCCTTGCTCGTCGGCGCGGAAGCGCAGGGTGAGGCCGGCGTCCAGCACGCGGATGGCGAAGCGGCGGCCGGTCAACAGCGCCATGTCCGCGGGCAGCACGCCGCGCCGGGTCAGTTGATTGAGGCTGGCGGCCAGTAGCCAGGCCGGCGGCGCGGCCGGCAGCCGGGACAGCAGTGCCGCGGCGGCGGAGGGCAGGGCTAGATCAGGAATGCGCATGGGAGGCTCCTATGGCTTGGTTGCCGGCCTGGCCGCGCCAATAGCCGTCCACCAGTTCGGCGTCGGCGTGGCGGCTACTGGCGGACAGCAGCGCGTCCGGATCGGCGCCGTCCAGCGCTTGGCGGAACAGGGCGACGATGTCGCCGGTGGCGCGAGATTGCGGGCTGACGCGCACGGCGTCAACGCCGATGGCGGACAGGCCGCGCAGATGCGGCAGCAGGCTATGGCAGCCGGCGGACAGGGTCTGGATGCCGTTGAGGGTGAGGAAGTCCTGCTGGTCCTGGGTGCGCATGGTCAGTCCGTCCGGGTGTTCCAGACAGCGGAACTGGCAGTCGTCCTTGCTCAGATTGTAATGACGGGCGGTGAAGCAACGCGCGGAGAGCGCCAGCGGTAGCTTGCCCCAGGCGAACAACTCGGTGGCGATCGGCGCGCCGATCTCGGCGTAGCGGGCCAGCAGTTGAGCCAAGGTGGCGCGGTCCATTTCCACCGGCGGCATCCAGCGTTCGGCGCCCCAGTCGCGGATCAGCTTCAGGGTGTCGGCGTTGTAGATGTTGAGGTGCGGGCCGGCGACGAAGGGCAGGCCGTGTTCGCGGGCCAGCTTGATCGCGCCCAGGTCGTTGGCTTCCAGCGCGATGTCGCCGTTGGCGGCCAGCTGGCGCGCGCGGCGCAGGTCGGATTCGCTTTCCAGCAGCGCCTGACAGCTGAGGGTGACGCGTTTGCCGGCGGCGGCCAGGTCGCGCGCTAGCGAGATCCAGTCCTGCGGCCGCATCTGCTGGCGGCGCGAGCACACTACTTCGCCCAGATAAATCCGGTCCAGCGGCCAGTCGGCGGCGGCGGCATAGAAGTCCAGCAGGGTGTCGCGCGGCCAGAAGAACAGCACAGGCCCCAGCGTCAATTGCAGATTGAGGGTTGTCATTGTCGGTTTTCCATGGGGGCGGCGCTCATTTCCACGGCCGGTTGTAGGCGCCCAGCGTCTGTTGCTGTCCTTCCGACACCTTGTTCAGCGCCTGGTGCCAGGCCGGGCGCGCCTGGAAGCGCGCACCATCGCGGCCGGCGGCGTCCAGCGCTTCGCGCAGCGCTCGCGTCACCTGAGCCACGTAGGCCGGGCTGCGCTGGCGGCCTTCCACCTTGATGGCGGCCACGCCGCTGGCGATGATTTGCGGCAGCATGTCCAGCACATTGAGGCTGGTGGGTTCTTCCAGCGCGTAATAGGTTTCGTCGCGCACCTGGAAGCGGCCCTTGCACAGCGTGGGGTAGCCGGCGGGTTCGTCGTCGCGGTAGCTGTCGATCAGGATGTGGTTGAGGCGGGCGTTCATGCGCCGCTCGTCCGGTTCCCAGCGCACGAATTTCGCCGGCGAGCACACCCCGTGTGTGTTGGGCGATTCGCCGGTGGCGTAGCTGGACAGCTGACAGCGGCCTTCCACCATCACGCACAGGCTGCCGAAGCCGAAGACTTCGATTTCGACGTCGGTGTGTTCGATCACGTGGCGCACTTGATCCAGGGTCAGCACCCGAGGGAGCACGGCGCGGCGGATGCCGAACATGTCGCGCGCCAGATTGATGGCTTCGTAATTAGTGGCCGAGCTCTGCACCGACATGTGCAGGCGCAATTCAGGGTGGCGTTCTGCGGCGTAGGCCATCAGGCCCAGGTCGGCCAGGATCAGCGCGTCGGCGCCCAGGGCCGCGCCTTGGTCCACCGCCGCGCGCCAGCGGCCGGCGTCTGCGCCTTGGGCGAAGGTGTTGATCGCCAGCAGCACTTTGCGACCGTGGCGATGCGCATAGGCGATGCCTTCGCGCGCGCTGGCGTCGTCGAAATTCAGCCCGGCGAAATTGCGGGCGTTGGTCTGGTTTTTCAGGCCCAGGTAAACGGTGTCGGCGCCGTTGTCCACCGCGGCCTTGAGCGCCGGCAGGCTGCCGGCGGGGCAGACCAGCTCGGGCAGGGATGTGTGCAGAGCCATCTTGGTCGGTCCGGTTTAAAACCCGCCGACGATAACAAGCCCCGCGTCGCGGGGCCTTGTTCTGGGTCAAGCGCAGGCGGGGCGCCTGAAGAGTCAGAAGAAGGGCACCACCATCTTGGTCTTGGCCACCAGCACGATGTAGAACACCGCGGCCAGCGCGCAGAGGAAGGCGATCAGCCGGGTTTGCGGCGTTTTGCCGCGGCGCAGCGCGATGGTGCCTAGCGCCACGTAGAGCACCAGGCCCACGACCTTGGCCAGCAGCCACGGGCTTTGCAGGATGGGCCAGCCGCCCATGACCACCAGCGCAATGGCACAGCCCAGCAGCAGGGTGTCGATGACGTGGGGCAGGATGCGCACCGGCTTTAGCGCCAGGAGGTGCTGTTTGCCGCCCAGCATCAGGCCGCCGCGCACGGCGAACAAGAGAATCGACAGATAGGCGAAGCCCATGTGGGCGTGTTTGACGATCAGATAAGGATACATAGGCGTCCGGAAGTTAAAAACCTGTTGAATGTCCGCTGCGCTTGGTGAAACCTTGGGCAAGCTTTAGGGCTTGAGCGCGCTTAACGATAGCGCGCCCATAATACCCGCGCCGCGCCCGTTTGCGGGTTCGGCGTGCCGCCGCCGTCGCCCGGCAAACCGTTCTGACCGCTGATGTCGATCACGGTTTCCGCGCCCAGGCTGTTCAGTGGCCGGTTCGGCGGCGGAGCGCCGGGCGGCCGGCTTTGCAGCGCCGCGCTGACAGGGCCGTAGATATGCGTGCTGCCGGCGGTGTCCAGCGTGTCGCCGGCCAGCACCGCGCCGTGTATCCGATTGCTGGCGCCCAGCTTGATCTTGCCGCCGCTGAAAGCTTGGGCCGCATCGTAGCCGCCGGCCAGCAAGGCGATGCCGAGCAGAGGGGATTCGCGCAGCGAATTCCGGTCCGCGCCGCAATGGTTCAGCGGATAGACGCCCGGGAAGTCCGCGCTGCGGCATACGCGCGCCGCGCCGGCCTGGCGCAGGCTCCACAGTTCGACATTGCTGCTGGTTTCGATGTGGCCGGTGGCAAGGAGGGTGTTGTCCAGCCGGCCGTACAGCGACAGATTGCCTTCGAACAGCACCACGCCGGGCAGCATGCCCAGCGGCGGTTTGAGGCGCAGCAGCCATTGCTGCGCGTTGCTGCCGGCGAGGCAGCTTTCCGCATCGCTTTCGCACAGACGCAAAACCGGCTGGCCGGTCACCGTCGCGCAGCGCCTGCCGTCGGCCTGCAAGGCTGGACACAGATCATTGCGCTGCCAGTCCTCGGCCCGCTGCCGGCCCAGGCGGTAGACCGCGCCGTCCGGCACGCCGGCGACGTGTTGCAGCCGGATCCGGATGCGCTGCAGCGCGTCGGCGGAGCGGTCCGCCGGGTCCCAGTAGACGATGAGGTTGGCGGCGTCGCGGTAATCGTTGGCATTGATGCGGGTGGCGCCGAGGCGGAATTCCGGCACGGGCTCCAGCGGCACTTTCAAGCCGGCTTGGTGGCGCACCCGCATGGTGTTCGGCGGCGCTTGGCGCGACTGGCCGGCGGCGTCGAAGATCTGCGCGCCGTTGTGGGTGAAAGCGCCGCCAATGATGCCGTCGTCGATGTTGGCGTTGCCGCGGGTGTCCAGCAGGCCCTGGGCGCGTAGCGCGTTCAGCCGGTTGCCGCTGCTGGAGCGCACATCCCCCTGGCTCAGCAATTGCGCGGAAATGGCGACGTTGCCGGCCAACGTCACGTCGCCGATGGCCGTCAGCCGGCCCACCCGCTCGCCGCTGCTGCTGACCGCGCCGTTGGCGGCGGCGGTTTCCACATCGCTGCCATTGCCCATGGTGATGTTGCCGCGCGCTTTCAGCGTCAGAAACTGGCCGCTGTTGACGCGGATGTCGCCGTTGCTCCACAGGCTGAGCGGGGCCTGGCCGTCGCCGCGGGCCGGATTGCCCTGGAACAGGATGTCGCCGGTGGCCTGGATCGCGCTGACGCCGGTCAGGCTGCCGCTGGTGTCCACCGCGCCCTCCACTTGCAGCAGCGCGTCTTTGGCGCCGGTGACCACAATATTGCCGCTGGTGGACAGGCCGCCGCGGATTTGCGCCGCGGCGTTGGCGGTCGGAGGCGGCGGCGCGCCGTTTAATTGGTAAACCACCTCCAGCGTCACCGTGGCGTCGCCGCTGCGAGCGGTGATCCAGGCCGCCGCTTTGTCGTCGTCGACCACGGCGCCGCCGGCGCGCGGCGCCGGCAGCAGTTTGATCTGAAGGGCGTCGGCCAGCCCCTGGCTTGCAAGCGGCAAGCTGGCGCGGTCCAGGCTCAGCGCGGCGCCGTCCTGTTCCAGCGCCTTCAGTTGCGCCGGCGTCAGCGCCGACAGGTATTGCCGTACCAGTTCCGCGCCGGTCCAGGCGCGCCACTGCGCTTCGCTATTGCCGCGCAAGGAGCGGGTCAGTTCCTGCTGGCCGCGCAGGTGGTGCATGCCGCCCAGGGCCAGCGCGGTCAGGGCCATGCCGGTGAGCAGCACCATCAGCACCGCGGCGACGCCGCGTTGCCGGCGCGGCGGGAGGGAGCGAGCCTTCATGAGGGGGCCGCCAGATTAGTCAGGCAACTGGCGAAGCTGCGGCTCTCGCCTTGCTGTGTGTTGTCGTAATTGAGCAGCAGCTGGGGAAAGGTCTGGCTCGCCGCCGTTGCCGCCGCATAGGGCCAGCAGGGCTGCCCCAGCCGCAAAGCCATGTTGAGCCTATGGCGCGGCGGCAGCGGGCCGGTCAGCGCCCGCGCCCGCCATTGCGAAGGCTGGCTTAGAGCGTCTGAGATGACGGCGCAGTCGTCGGCTTGCAGCTGGTACACGACGCTGTTCTGGCCGGCTTCGCCCAGCCGGGCCACGCCGCGGCAGGCGTAAGCGCCGGCGTCCAGCTGCGGGCGGTAGCGCCACACCGCGGCGTTGCCGCTGCCGGAGGCCGCCGGCGCGGCGCTGAGCGCGGTGACGGCGCCGTCGGCGTTCAGGCGCAAATCGCTTATCGACAGCAATAGCAGGTTCTGCTCGCGGCCGCCGCCGGCGCCGAAGCCGGCTTCCTGGGCCTGCTGCTGCACGCTAAGCAAGGCCGCCATCAGCTGGCTGTCCCGCTGCGCCAGCTTGGCGCTGCCTTGGTCCGGGTCGAACACGCTGCGCGCGGTCTGTCGATACAGGGTCAGCATCGCCAGGGTGGTGATCAGCGCCAGCAGCATGCCGATCAGCAGCTCCAGCAGGCTAAAGCCAGAGGCGCGTTTATTCATGATTGCTCAGGGTGAGAGTGGACGATGCCGCGTCTTGCAGCTGCAAGGTCTGGCCGCGCAGGGCGGCCTTGGCGGAGATCTCGGCGCCGCCGTTTTGCGCTTGTCCGCGCAAGGTCACCGCGGGCGCGGAACGGCAGGCCAGCCGCGCGGTGGCGTTGACGCCGCTGGCCAGCGGCCAGTTGCCGGCGCTGTCGCAGGGCAGGCCGCCTTGTTGCAATTGTTCCCGCGCCTTGCTCAGGGTCAGCGCGTGCTGTTGCAGTTGCTGTTGGCTGCCCAGACTGCGCGCATTGACAAAAACAATGCCCAGGCCGGTCAGCATCAGCAGCAACATGGCGATCAGGCTTTCCAGCAGGCTGATGCCGCTTTGCGCCTTATAAGTCACCGCTGAGTTCCTGTTGAGTCCCGCGAATGCAGTAGGCGGGCCGTGTGCCGCAGACAACGCCGGCCGCTTGCGTCGTCAGCGGCTGGCCCTGGTTGTTCAAGGCCAGGCATTGCGCGGCGGGCGTCGTCAGGCAACTTGTCCCCAGCGTCACCGGGCGCGGCGCGGCGGCGCGCCACAGCGCCGCGCCGCGGCAGCGTTCGCCCTGGGTGCCGCTGGCCGGCGCGCCGGCGAATACGCACAGCTGGCCTTCGGCGCTGGACATCAATACCGCGGCCGCTTGGTCCGGCGGCGCCGCCTGCGGGTTGCTCAGAGCCGCGGCCTGGGTTTGGGCGTAGGCCCGCGCCAACTGGCTGCGCGCCAGCGCCAGCTTGTGGGCGTCGCTCCAGCCTTGCGCCAGCGGCACGCTTAGCAGGGCCAACAGGCCGATCAGCGCCAGCGTCGCGCACAATTCCATCAGGGTCAGGCCGCGCTGGCGGCGGGGAGGGGTCACCATTGGGTCTGGCACGCGGAGGTGCTGGTGTTGGCGCTGTGATCGGCGCCGCTGAGTTTCAGCACGCAGCCGGACAGCTGCGGACCGACGCCGCTGGCGGTGAGCAGGAAGCTGCCGCTCTGCGGTTGGTAACCGTAGTTGAATTCCGTTTGAGCGGGTTGCCAGCTGTTGTTGCCCAGCGCGGCGCGGATGGCGCTGGCGCTGTCCGCGCTGGCGGCGGGATAAGCCAAGTGCAGCAGTTTGTGGTTTTCCAAGGCCAGGCTCAAGGCCATCAGGTCGCTCTTGGCGGTATTGGCCTTGGCCGCCTGCACATGGCGCTGGTAGGACGGCACCGCCACCAAGAGCAGGATGCCGACGATGGCGGCCACTACCATCATCTCGATCAGGGTGAAGCCGGAATGGCCTTGAGGCCGGACGGACGCGCTCACGACATCGCCTCGTTAAATAAATGTCATATTTTAGCGGCATTGGATTTATATTGGTATTGATTGGCATCAATATGCTTTGTAAGTATCCAATTGAGGGGCTAGCCGCTCACGATGAACAGGGGCGCGGCATAATCTGCCGCGCGCGGCGCATGCGGCCGATCCGGGGCGCGGATGCTACACTTGGCCTGATTTCACCACCCGTCGATTCCCTCATGCTGCTTCTTTACCAGTCCAACCGCTTGGAGCAATTGGGCCAGCTTTTTTGCGGAATGAGCCAGAGCTTGCCGCTGTCCGACCCGTTCGCGCCGGAAACCGTGATCGTACAGAGCCGCGGAATGGGGCGCTGGATCACGCTGGACCTGGCGCGCAGCAACGGCGTGGCCGCTAATCTGGACTTCGTGTTGCCGGCGGCCTTCGCTTGGCGGCTGATGCAGCGGGTGATGCCGGAGCTGCCGCGCAAGTCCTCGTTTGCGCCGGAAGTGCTGAGCTGGAGGCTGATGGAGCTGCTGCCAACCTTGGAGGGCGAGCCTTTTCTCGCGTTGTCGCGTTATCTTGAGGGGGGCGAGGCGGCCTGTTTCGAACTGGCCGGCAAAGTGGCGGACATCTTCGACCAATATCTGGTGTTTCGGCCGGATTGGATCCGCGCCTGGGAAGCCGGCCAGTTGCAGGGCTTGGGCGAGGACGAAGCCTGGCAGGCCGCGCTGTGGCGGCGGCTGGCAGACAGCGACTCCAGCCGCCATCGCGTGCGCATGCTGGATGAATTCTTCGCTGAACTGAAGGCCGAGCACCTGCCGGAACGCGTGACGCTGTTCGGCATCGCCAGCCTGGCGCCCATGTATCTGGCCCTGGTCAAGCGGCTGTCCCAACTCACCGACGTCTGCCTGTTCACCCTCAACCCCTGCGAGGCGTATTGGGGCGACATCGTCGACGCACGCCGCAAGCTCAAGCTGAGGCAAAAGGGCGATTTGTTCGCCACCGAGGGCCATCCCTTATTGGCCTCCTTGGGCAAGCAGGGGCGAGACTTTTTCGAGTTGATCGCCGAAGACAGCGAGTTGGACGCGCGTCCCTTGTTCGAGGTACCGCGCGGCGATGCGCTGCTGGCGCGGCTGCAACGCGACATCCTGCAATTGAACGACCCCAAGGACGCGCCGCGACCGCTGGCGGCGGATGACGATTCGGTGCAGATCCACGCCGCCCACGGGCCGATGCGCGAATTGGAGGTGCTGAAAGACCGCTTGCTGGCGATGTTCCGCGACGACCCGGGGCTCAATCCCGCCGACGTGGCGGTGCTGACACCGGACATCAATAGTTACGCGCCCTATATCGACGCCGTATTCGGCGCCCGTCCGCAGGAGGACGCGGCGCCGGATATCCCTTATAGCATCGCCGACCGCCGCATCGCGCGGGAAGAGCCGTTGCTGGCCAGCTACGCCGCCTTGCTGGATCTGGCGGACTCCCGCTTCGCCGCCGATCAGGTGTTGGCCTTGCTGGATGCGCCGGCGCTGCTGCGCCGCTTTGGTTTGGACGACGCCGACGTGCCCTTTGTGCGTCAATGGGCGCGTGAAGCTGGCATTCGCTGGGGGCGGGACGCCGCGCACAAGGCGGCGCTGGGCTTGCCGGCGGACCCCTTGTTTACCTGGCGCTGGGGTTTGGACCGGCTGTTGCTGGGCGCGGTGTTGCCGCCGGCCTTGGCCGGAGACGACAGCGGTCTGTACGCCGGCCTGCTGCCGCACAGCAGCGCTCAGGGCCAGCTGGCGGAAGCGCTGGGGCGTTTCGCCGCTTGCTACCGCGAACTGGAATGCACGGCGGAGGAGTGGGCGCTCCCGGCCAGCCCGGCGCGGTGGGCTGAGAGGATGCAGCAGGCTTGCGAGCGTTTGTTCGACGCCGACGCTGACGACGAGAAAGCGCTGGAAGTACTGCGTGGCGCGCTGGCGGAATTGGCGGAGGACGCGGAGCTGGCCGGTTTTGAAAAGCAGGTGGGCTTGCCGGTGGTGCGGGATTGGCTCAAGCGCAAGCTCACGCTGGCCTCTCCGCTGGGCTTTCTTTCCGGCGGCGTCACCTTCTGCGCGATGGTGCCGATGCGCTCCATTCCCTTCCGCGTGCTGTGTCTGATCGGCATGAACGACGGCGCTTACCCGCGCGACGAACGCCCGGTCAGCTTTGATCTGGTGGCGCGCCATCCGCGCCGCGGCGACCGCTCGCGCCGCTTCGACGACCGCTATCTGTTTCTGGAGGCCATCCTCTCCGCGCGCGAAAAACTGTATTTGTCCTATGTGGGGCAGTCCGCCCGCAGCGGAGAGACCCTGCCGCCGTCGCCGCTGATCGCCGAGTTGCTGGACTGCTTCTCCGCCATGTGCGGCCAGGATCTCGGCCGGACGTTGACGGTGCGCCATCCGCTGCAGCCATTTTCGCCCGCCGCCTACGACGGCGCGGATCCGCGGCTGGCCAGTTTCGAGCCCACCTTCGCGGCGGCCTTGTCGCAGCCGGAGGCCGCGCCACGCTCCTTCGCCGGCGCTTTGCCGCCGGCTGCGCTCAGCGGCGTGGTCAATCTGCATGACTTCATCCGCTTCTGGCGCAATCCGGTGCGCGCTTGGCTCGCGGACCGGCTTGCCATCCGTCTGTTTGGCGGCGACGAGGAATTGCCGGTGCGCGAGCCCTTTGCCGTGGACGGAGACGCCAGCCAGGCGGTGCGCAGGCAACTGGTGGACGCCATGTTGCACCGCCGTCCGCAAGCGCCGGTGCGAGAGCGCGTCGCCGCCGCCGGCCTCTTGCCCCCGGCCGCGTTGGGCCGGGCCTGGCTGGTGGAGGAGGCGCGTTCCAGCGTCAAGCTGGCGGCGCGGCTGCCGGCCGCTCTGAGCCGGGACGTTCTGCCGCCGCAGCCGGTCCATCTGCACGCGGCCGGTCTCACCCTGGTGGGCGAGCTCACCGGATTGCGTCCCGAAGGTCAGCTGGACTTTGTCGTCGGCAAGATCAACGCCGCCCAGCGCGTGGCCCTGTGGCTGAGCCACCTGATTCTGTGCGCGGCGCGGCCGCCTGGCGTGGCTTGCCGCACCGTCTGCTACGACGACACCGGCAGCCTGCTGCTGGAGGACGAGCCGGAGGCTCTGGCCTTGCTGGAGCCGTGGCTGGCGCGCTGGCGCCAGGGCCAGGATCAGCCCTTGCCTTGGTTCGGCCGCACCAGTTGGGCTTACGCCGAGACCTTGGCGGCGGAGCCGGAGCGGCGCGACAAGGCGATGCAGAAGGCGCTGGAGAAGTGGGATCCAAGCTTTGTTCGCGAAGGCGGCATGGCGCAAAAGGACGAGGCCGCGATCGCATTGGCCTTTCGCAATCAGCAGCCGCTGGACGACCCTCTGTTCGCCCAATTGGCGGAAACACTGCTGCTGCCGCTGGCGGAACGGCTGCAGGGCGGCGGCGAGGATTGAGGCGGCAGACGCCGGTTTATTCCTCCGGATACGGCGCTTCGAAGTGCTGCTGGTACAGGGCCTGGATCGCCCCGTCCCGCCGCATGCTGGTCAAGGCCTGCTGAAAGGCCTCCACCACCGGCCGCGGCACGCTGCTTTTGCTGAAGATGAAATAAGCGCCTCCGGTATTCCAGACTGGAGCGAGCGGCACGACCTCCGGTTCCGTAGCCTGGGCCTGCAGCGCTGCGCGCATGGTGGCGCTATTGGCCAGCAACAGGTCTAGCCGCTTGGCCCGCAGTTTTTGGACATTGATGTCCAGAGTCGGCCCGATATCCACGCTGACCGTGGGCGGCGGCTGTTTCAGCCAAGCGTCTATATTCGTCCCGTAGCTATCGCCGCGGGTGACGCCGAGGATGAGCTTGCCGTGCTTGCCCAGGTCCTCCAGCCGGTGCGTCGGCCATTGCGCGACGCGGCTGCGCAGGCCCCACAAACGCACGGTGGTGGGGCTGTAAGCCCAGACGAAGCGGGCGAAAGACTCGCGCTCCGGCGTTTTCAGCGCTTCCATCGCCAGGTCCACCAATCCGTTTTTCAGGCTCAGCAAGGTCCGCGGCCAGGGCATCTGCTGATAGTTGAGCCGGCAGCCGGTCCGGCGAGCGGCTTCGTTGAGCACGGCGACGGAGTAGCCGTCCAGCTGTTGGCGCGCGGACAGGTAGTGGTATGGGGGCCAACTGTCCCACCCTACGCTCAACTCCCGGCTGCAGACGCTGGGTGTCAGCGGAGGTGCGGCCTGAGCCAGGCCGACGCATAGCGCCGCGGCGCAGATCAATCCGTGGACAGCGGCGCGGAGAGTTCCGGCTTGCAGGCGGCGCATGGCTAGGCTCCAGCGGGAAATGCTTCACTATAGCTGGGCGGTTGGGGATAACTTGACGCTCTCGCTTCAGCCTGTGGATAAGGCTCGCTCATAACACCCCTGACCCTGCGTTGCGCTTCCTGAGGGTGCGACTTGTACTGTGTGGGAGGTTCTCTGCGAGGTGCGGCTCTGGGCGGGGAGGCGGAGGGCGGCGGAAATGCGAAAAGGGTCAGCTTGCGCTGACCCTTTTCATTTTGGTGGCGAATCAGGGACTCGAACCCCGGACCTGCGGATTATGATTCCGTCGCTCTAACCGACTGAGCTAATTCGCCATGAAGACTTGTCGAAAACAATTCTTCGCAAACTGTGGTGGCGAATCAGGGACTCGAACCCCGGACCTGCGGATTATGATTCCGTCGCTCTAACCGACTGAGCTAATTCGCCACGTTTTTCGATGCACGAGTGCACCGAGACGCGAAATATACGCAGCCGAAAGCCGGCTGTCAACAAGATTCTCGCGGCGGCCGTCTCACAGTGTGTAGCAGCGATCGCCGCGCAGAAACCCGCTCCAGTCTATGCTCACGCCCTTGCCGAAGCCTATGGCTTTGAACAGCTCGCCCATTTCCGACGGAGATAGTAGTTTTTGGACCGCTGCGGCATGCGGCAGATAACCGGCGGCGTCTGCCGGGTCCAGTTGCTCCAGTAATTGAGTGATGCCGGCGTTGATCAGGAACTGGGCTTGGGTGGTGTAGCCGATCAGGTCCAGGCCGGCGTCTATGCCGGCTTGGGCCGCCGCGCTGAAATCAACGTGGCAGGTCAGGTCCATCAGGCCGGGAAGGAAGAAGGGATCGTCCACGGTATGGTGGCGGTAATGGCCTATCAGTGTGCCCATATGGCGCTGCGGGTGATAGTACTCGGCGGCGGGGAAACCGTAATCCAGCAGCAGCACGGCGCCGCGCGCCAGCTTCTGCGCCAGGGTGTGGATGAAACCGATATTGGCCGGGCTGATTTCCGACAGATAGTCGTTGTGACGCGGCTCGATGGCCTGGGCCAGTTGCAGTAGTTGCGGGTCCTCGATGGCGCGGTCCGCCCAGATGAAGCGTTCGCCGTCCAGCGCCACGCCGCGCTGTTGTGGTTCGGGGGTCCAGTGGATCAGCTCGCAGGGCATGGCGTCCAGCACTTCGTTGCCGATGATCACGCCGTCCAACTGCTCCGGCAACTGGTCCAGCCACTGCACGCGCTCGGCCAGATGGGGCAGAGCTTGGCGGATATTATGTTGCTGGCGCTCGATCAGGTCCGGGGACAGGTCGACGATGCAATAGCGTTCCGGCAGCGCGTCCAGCGCTTGCAGTTCGCTGAGGATGTCGATGGCGAGTTTGCCGGTGCCGGCGCCGAATTCGTAGAGAATGTTGGCGGTTTGCGGCAGCAGCTCCGCTAGCTGGCGCGCCAGCGCGCGGCCGAACAAGGCGCTCATTTCCGGCGCGGTGGTGAAGTCGCCGGCCGCGCCCAGTTTACGGCTGCCGGCGGCGTAGTAGCCAAGGCCGGGCGCGTACAGCGCCAGTTCCATGTAGCGGGAGAACGGCATCCAGCCGCCGCGCTGGCGGATTTCCGCCTGGATGGCGTGGACGAGGCGTTGGCTGATGGCCAGCGCGTCGGCGCTGGCTGCGGGTAAGGTGGTCATGGCGGGCATCCTGCTACAATGTGCCGCGATTGTGGTGGAAACTGGCGGACAGGAGAAGAGGGTGACGCTATTTTACCGTTGGATGGCCGGCTGCGCCGGCGGCCTGATGCTGGGACCGGCGCTGGCGGCGCCGCAGTGGACGGTGAGCAAGCCGTATCCCGACAACCCCTTGCAGGTGGCCAGCCTGGACGGCGAGGCGACGGTGGGGCGCAGTCGTTTTCCAGTGATGCTGGAGCTGGCCTGCCGAGCCGACAGCCCGCCGCTGCGGATGTCGCTGCATGTGTCCGACCAACTGGGCGGTTGGGACGTGCGCCCGTTCGAGGGGCCGGGCGGCCTGGGCGAGCGCCGCAAGCTCAAGCTGGACATGGCGGGTTTGCGCCGCGGCACGGACAGCCACTTCGCGGGTTGGTACGAGGCGGACGGGCGCTTTGTCTTCGAGTGGCCGTCGCAGGGTGAATTCTTCGCCTGGCAGTCCGCCACGCACAAGGAGTTGTTGGTGACGATAGACGGAGCTAGCCGCAAGCACGGCAAGTTGGAGGCGCGCTTCACGCTGCCGCCGTCCAGCGAGGCGGCTCTGGCGGTGGCCCTGCCTTGCATGGGCAAGAAGTAGGCGTTGCGGCCGGCGTCATCGCGGCGCAACGCGTGTATGGGAGCCTGCGGCTGCAGGCGGAGATTCAGAGGAGCGGGAATGGCGGGTCAGGGGACGACAGGGGAACAGAGAGTGGCGCTGATCAGCGGCGCGGCGCGGCGCGTGGGCGCGGGCATCGCCCGCCATTTGCATGCGCGCGGCCTGCGGGTGGTGTTGCACTATCGCGGTTCGCGCGGCGAGGCGGAGGCCTTGGCGGCGGAGTTGAACGCGGCGCGGCCGGACTCCGCGCGGCTGCTGCAGGGGGATTTGCTGGACACGGCGGCCTTGCCGGCGCTGGCGGCGCGGGCGGTGGCGGCATTTGGGCGGCTGGACGGTCTGGTCAACAATGCATCCAGTTTCTTCCCCACTGAGGTGGGCCGGATCGACGAGGCGGCCTGGCATGATCTGATGGGCAGCAATTTGAAGGCGCCATTATTCCTGTCCCAGGCGCTGGCTCCCGAGCTGGCCAAGCGTCGCGGGGCCATCGTCGGCATCGCCGATATCCATGTGGAGCGGCCAATGGCTCGGCATGTGGTCTACAACCTGGCCAAGGCTGGTCATGCCCAGCTGATTCGCAGCCTGGCGATAGAGCTGGCGCCGTCGGTGCGGGTCAACGGCGTCTCGCCCGGGGTGAATCTGTGGCCGGAGGATGACGCGTCTTTCGATGCGGCGGAGCGCGCGGCGATAGAGGCCAGTATTCCCTTGCGCCGCACCGGGGTGCCGGAAGACATCGCTCAGGCGGTGGCCTTCTTGTTGTTGGACGCCGGCTACGTCACTGGCCAGATTCTGGCGGTGGACGGCGGCCGCAGCGTGGTGTTGTAGGCGCGGGAGGGATCGGCCGCGCCCGCGCCATATTCGTCGTCATGGATTTCGCCGCGGAAAAACAGTAAAATCGCCTGTTTTTCAATTTCTTAGCCGTACTCCATGTCCGAAGCAAGTAGCGTCCTCGACGACAAGGCCAAAAAGGCCGTGTTTGAAGGCAATAAACTGGCCAAGCGCCTGCGCCACCATGTGGGTGACGCCATCAATGACTTCAATATGATAGAAGAGGGCGACCGCGTGATGGTCTGCCTGTCCGGGGGCAAGGACAGCTATACCTTGCTGGACATTCTGCGCGGCTTGCAGAAGTCCGCGCCTATCGATTTCTCCATCGTGGCGGTCAATCTGGACCAGAAACAGCCGGGCTTCCCCGAGCATGTGCTGCCGGAATATCTGGACTCCATCGGCGTGGAGTACCGCATCGTCGAAGAAGATACCTATTCCATCGTCAAGCGGCTGGTGCCCGAAGGCAAGACCACTTGCAGCCTGTGTTCGCGGCTGCGCCGCGGCATTCTCTACCGCGTGGCCGACGAATTGGGCGCGACCAAGATCGCGCTGGGTCATCACCGCGACGACATCCTGCACACTCTGTTCCTGAATATGTTCTACGGCGGCAAGCTGAAATCCATGCCGCCCAAACTGGTGTCCGACGATGGTCGCCACATGGTGATCCGCCCGCTGGCTTATTGCCGCGAGAAGGATATTGAACGCTACGCCGCGCTGCGCGAATTCCCCATCATTCCATGCAATCTGTGCGGCTCGCAGCCCAATCTGCAGCGCCAAGTGGTCAAGGAAATGGTCAACGACTGGGACCGTCGCTTCCCCGGCCGGCTGGAGAGCATGTTCCGCTCGCTGCAAAATGTGGTGCCGTCCCACTTGGCCGACACCGCGTTGTTCGACTTTGCCGGCCTGAAGACCGGCGACGCGCCGTTCGAAGGCGGCGACACTGCTTTCGACAAGGAAGAATTCCGCGATCCGCCGCCGCCTAGGGACGACGAGGCCGAAGCAGCCCCGAAGAAGCGCACCATCAGCATTCTGGATTCGCGTAATCCAGCGGGCGAGGGCTCCGGCTGTGGCGCGTAGGGCCTTGCATCCGTTCCGCCGCCGCGTGCGCGCCGCTGTGGATGAAATGCCGGAGGTGGAGATATCGGAGGCCGGCAATATCCGCTCGCTGCATCTGGGTTCGGAAACCATACAGAGTTCTATGGATCTGGATGACCCCGCCGAACTGGTGTTGTCGTATAGCCGGGCGATGATGGGTTTCCTGTTGTGGAACGACGAACCGCAGCACATTTTGCAGATTGGGCTGGGCGGTGGTTCGCTGGCGCGCTTCATCGATGAATATCTGCCGGACACGGTCAGCGTGGCGGTGGATATCAACCCTCAGGTGATCGCGGTGGCGCGGGCTTTTTTCCAGCTGCCGGAGGAAGGCGACTTTTTCGAGATCATCGAGGCCGACGGCGCGGACTACGTGAAAATTTTCCGCGGTTCCACCGATGCCATCCTGGTGGATGGTTTCGATGGCTTGCAGATTGTTGACGAGTTGACCACCGAGGACTTCTTTGAGGACTGCAAGCGCGCCTTGAGTCCCAAGGGAGTGTTCGTCACCAATTGGTGGAGCGGCGACAAGCGCTATCAAAGCTTCGTTGAACGTTTGCTCAATGTGTTCGAGGGCAGGGTGCTGGAGTTGCCTTCCGCCAGTCATGGCAATGTGGCGGTCATGGCTTTCCGTCAGAGCCCGACGCTGACTCAATGGGAGGCCTTGAAGGAGCGGGCCGACCGGATGGAGTGCCGTTTCGGTTTGGAGTTCGGAGAGTTCGTCAATCGCTTGAAGTTGACTAATCAGCACACAGCGGGCCATCTGCTGATTTGAACGATGTCGCCCGGCGTACATTTGCTTACTCAATGGCTGTGGGTAAGCGGCGTATAATGCCGGCATACATGCCGTCAGCGGGCGGTTAACTGCGGCCAAGGGTGTTTGCGGGACGGTTTGCACCCTCGCCTCAGCTGCGAAGAGAATCCGCTTGAGCGGTTTCTGAGGCAGATCAGTACAGACAGAAACGGAAGGCGGCAAGCTGGCTTGCCGTTGAATGAACTTTATGGCGGTGGATCGGACAGTTTAGGGCAGGCGCGGCGCGGGCGGTTTCGCTTCCGCGCCGCTTGCCGTGAATGTCGTCGGATCCGCCGCTATCGTATTTACATACTGTTGGGACTTACACCGTGATCAAGCAGCAACTGCTCAATCGGATTGCAGATAAATCCGCCGTCATCGGCATTGTGGGCCTGGGCTATGTGGGCCTGCCGCTGATGCTGCGCTTCGCCGAAGTCGGCTACAAAGTGCTGGGCTTCGATATCGACCAGGGCAAGGTGGACGCCCTGATGGCGGGCCAAAGCTATATTGAACACATCGGCGCGGACAGCATCGCCACCGCGCTGAGCCGCGGCTTCGAAGCCACCACCGACTTCTCCCGCGCGGGCGAAGCCGACACGCTGATTTTGTGCGTGCCGACGCCGTTGAACAAATACCGCGAGCCGGATCTGTCCTTCGTGCTGAACACCATAGACAGCCTGGTGCCCTATCTGCGCGAAGGCCACCTGGTGTCGCTGGAGTCCACCACTTATCCGGGCACCACCGACGAAGAACTGTTGCCGCGCATGGAATCGCGCGGTTTGAAGGTGGGCGAAAACGCCTTTCTGGTGTTCTCGCCGGAGCGCGAAGATCCGGGCAATCCGGACTTCACCACCCGCACTATTCCCAAGGTCTGCGGCGGCGTGACCCCCGCCTGCCAGGAAATCGGCGTGGCGCTGTATGGCGCGGTGATCGACAAGGTGGTGCCGGTGTCCTCCACCCGCGCCGCGGAAATGACCAAGCTGCTGGAAAATATCCACCGCGCAGTGAACATCGGTCTGGTCAACGAGATGAAGATCGTGGCCGACAAGATGGGCATCGACATCCACGAAGTAATCCGCGCCGCGGCCACCAAGCCTTTCGGCTTCGTGCCCTACTATCCGGGTCCGGGCCTGGGAGGCCATTGCATCCCGATCGACCCGTTCTATCTGACCTGGAAAGCGCGCGAATATGGCGTGAATACCCGTTTCATCGAGCTGGCCGGCGAAGTGAACAGCAATATGCCCGACTACGTGGTGTCCAAAGTGGCGGCAGCGCTGAACCTGCGCAAGAAGTCCATCAACGGCAGCCGCGTGCTGGTGCTGGGCATCGCCTATAAGAAGAACGTCGACGATATGCGCGAAAGCCCGTCGGTGTTCCTGATGGAGAAGCTGCGCGATCTGGGCGCGGAAGTGGCTTACAGCGATCCGCACGTGCCGGTCTTCCCCAAGATGCGCGAGCATCATTTCGAACTGTCCAGCGTGGCGCTGAGCGATGCGGCCATCGCCAGCTACGATTGCGTGCTGCTGGCCACCGACCACGACAAGTTCGACTACGCGCAGATCAAGGCACATGCGCAACTGGTGGTGGACAGCCGCGGCAAGTATCTGGAACCGGCTGACAATATCGTCAAGGCCTGATCCATGTGGCGGCGCTATCCGCGTTTGGGGGCGGTCCTGGCCTGGCTGGGGCTGTGCGCGCTGTTGGCAGGCGTCGTCGCGCTGCCGTTGCTGCGCTATTCCAAGAACTGGTTGCCCGTGGAGGCGCCGCTTGCCAAGGCTGACTGGATCGTGGTGCTGGGCGGCGAGAGCGGCCAGCGCGTGATCGGCGCCGCCGAACTGTATCATCGCGGCGTGGCGCCGCGGGTCTTCGTCAGTGGCGAAGGCGATTGCAAGCTGATCGTCAATCGGCTAGTGATGGCCGGCGTGCCGGCACCGCGCATCGCTTATGAGTGCGTGTCGCGTAACACCTTCCAGAATGCCGAGCAGACTAGGGTTTCGCTGCAGGCGTTCCAGCCGAAGCGGGCGCTGTTGGTGACCTCTTGGTACCATTCCGCGCGCGCTTTGACCACTTTCCGCCAGGTGTGGCCGGAAGTGAGCTGGGGCATGCATTTCGTCTACCCCGGCAATGATCTGTACCATACGCTGGCAGTCAACGAAGCCGGCGCGGTGCTGTCCGAATATGTGAAGACACTGGTGTATTCAGTGCGTTACTGGACTTTCAAATGATAGTTACCCCTCCGATTACCGATCGCAAGATCCGCTTTGCGCTGGTGGGCTGCGGCCGCATTGCCCAGAACCACTTCGGCGCGCTGGAAAAGCACGCCGACCGCGCCGAACTGGTGGATGTCTGCGATATCGACCCGGCCGCTTTGAAGGCGGCGGTGGAGCGCACCGGCGCGCGCGGCCACGCCAGCCTGGCCGACATGCTGGGCAAGACCGACGCGGACATCGTTATCCTGACCACGCCCTCCGGCTTGCATCCGAGCCAGAGCATCGCCTGCTCTGAGGCCGGTTTCCACGTGATGACGGAAAAGCCGATGGCGACCCGATGGGAAGACGGCCTGGAAATGGTCAAGGCCGCCGACCGCGCCAACAAGCATCTGTTCGTAGTCAAGCAAAACCGTCGCAACGCCACCTTGCAGCTATTGAAGCGTGCGATGCAGGAGAAGCGCTTCGGCCGTATCTACATGGTCAACGTCAATGTGTTCTGGACCCGTCCGCAGGAGTACTACGACGCGGCCGGCTGGCGCGGCACTTGGGAGTTCGACGGCGGCGCCTTCATGAACCAGGCCAGTCATTACGTGGATCTGCTGGACTGGCTGATCGGCCCGGTGGAAAGCGTGCAGGCTTACACCGCGACGCTGGCGCGCAATATCGAGGTGGAAGACACCGGGACCGTCAGCGTCAAATGGCGCAGCGGCGCGCTGGGCAGCATGAACGTGACCATGCTGACCTACCCGAAGAACCTGGAAGGCAGCATCACCATTCTGGGCGAGAAGGGCTCGGTGCGCGTCGGCGGCATGGCGGTCAATGAAATCCAGCATTGGGAGTTTGCCGAGCCGCATGAGATGGACGAAGACATCAAGCAGGCAAGCTACGCCACCACCAGCGTTTACGGTTTCGGCCACCCCTTGTACTACGACAATGTGATCAAGACCATGCGCGGCGAAGCCGAGCCGGAGACGGACGGCCGCGAAGGCTTGAAGTCGCTTGAGCTGCTTATCGCGATGTACCTGTCCGCGCGCGACGGCCGCCGTGTCAGCCTGCCTTTGGATTATTGATGGCGGTTTTCGGCCGGCCCTTGCCTGGGCGGCCTTGTTACATTGAAATTGGTTAGCGATGGCGGAAGAAAAGAAAGATCCCTGGCTTAATTACCTGGCATTGTGCACCGTGATTCTGGCGGTGTGCGCTACGCTGTCTACCTTCAAAGGCGGCGGCTATTCCACCCGCAGCGTGATCGCGCAGGCTCAGGCTTCCGATCAATGGGCCTATTATCAGGCCAAGGGAATCAAGGGCAATCAATACGAGATTGAGCGTGATCGCCTGCAACTGGAGCTGGACACGCTGCCTGCCGCCGACGCCGCCAAGCGAGAGCGCTATCAGGCCGCGGTGGCAGAGGCCGACAAGCGAGCCCGGCGCTACGCTGCAGAGCGTAAGCAGATCGAGCAGAGCGCCCGCCGGCTGGAAGAGGAACGCGACCAGGCGCAGCGCCAGGGCAAACCGTTTGGCATGGCGGTGATCTTCTTGCAGGTGGCTATTCTGGTTTCATCAATAGCGGGCTTGTTCAAGCGCAAGCAGATCTGGTACGCCGGCTTGCCCATCGGCGCTCTCGGCCTCGTGTATTTCGCCGATGGCTTTTTTCTGTTTTTCTGAACAAGGTTCCCGACATGGAATACACCGTACACCCCAGCGCCATTGTTGACGACGGCGCCCAAATCGGCGCGGGCACTCGCGTCTGGCACTGGGTCCATATTTGCGGCGGCGCTCAGATCGGCGCGGGCTGTTCCTTCGGCCAGAACGTGTTCGTGGGCAATGACGTGCTGATCGGCGACAACGTCAAAGTGCAGAACAATGTGTCCATCTACGATGCGGTGACGCTGGAGGACGATGTGTTTTGCGGCCCGTCCATGGTGTTCACCAATGTCAACAATCCGCGCAGCCATGTCGCGCGCAAGAATGAGTACCGCCGCACCCTGGTGAAACGAGGCGCGTCCATCGGCGCCAACGCCACTGTAGTGTGCGGCCACACCATAGGCGAGTACGCCTTCGTCGGCGCCGGCGCGGTGGTGACCCGCGACGTGCCGGCTTACGCGCTGATGGTGGGCACGCCGGCCAAACGCATCGGCTGGATGTGTTCCTGCGGCGAGAGGCTGGCCAACGACATCGGCACCCATAGCTGCCCGGCCTGCGGCAAGCATTACGAGGTGGGCGGCAATCACTGCTCGCCGCTCAAGAACGACTGATAAGCATTCCTGATGAGGCCTTGCGCTGGCTTGTCGTACAGGGGTACTGACTGCGCTGGCGCGCCTTGCCTCAGGGCGCTGCTCAGTTGTTCTGCGTGTCGCTATTGATGCGATATCTTTCAAAAAATTGATTTGGGGTTGATCCCGTTATGTCCATCCAGTTCATTGATCTGAAAGCGCAGTACCAGCACCTGAAAGCCGACATCGACGCCCGCATCCACGCGGTGCTGGACCACGGCCAGTACATCATGGGGCCGGAAGTGAAGGAGGTGGAGCAGAGGCTGGCTGAGTATACCGGCGCCAAGCACGCCATCGGCGTTTGCGACGGCACCAAGGCGCTGCTGATCGCGATGATGGCTTTGGACATTGGTCCCGGCGACGAAGTGATCACCACCCCGTTCACCTTCATCGCCACCGGCGAGATGATCGCGTTGCTGGGCGCCAAGCCGGTGTTCGTCGACATTGATCCTGTCAGCTACAACTTGGATCCGGCGCGCTTGGAAGCGGCGATCACGCCCCGCACCCGCGCCATCATGCCGGTGAGTCTGTATGGCCAGTGCGCTGATTTCGACGCCATCAACGCCATCGCCGCCAAACACGGCATCGCGGTGATCGAGGACGGCGCGCAGAGCTTTGGCGCGGGCCAGCGCGGCAAGAAGTCCGGCAACCTGTCCACCATAGGCTGCACCAGCTTCTTCCCCAGCAAGCCCCTGGGCTGCTACGGCGACGGCGGAGCCTGCTTCACCAGCGACGACGCTCTGGCCAAGAAAATGCGCGAGATCCGCGTGCACGGCCAGGACCGCCGCTATCACCATCCCATCATCGGCCTGAACGGCCGCTTGGACACCATACAGGCGGCGGTGCTGCTGGCCAAGCTGCCCAGCTTCGCGGACGAAGTGGCGGCACGCGAACGTATTGGCGCGCGCTACAGCTTGCTGCTGCGCGACGTGGCGCGGGTGCCGGTGATCGCCGAAGGCAACAGCCATGTTTACGCGCAGTACACCATTGAGGTGGATGATCGCGAAGCGGTGCAGGCCAAGTTGAAGGAGCTGGGCGTGCCCACCGCCGTGCATTACCCGATTCCGCTGCATCTGCAGCCGGCTTTCGCTCACCTGAACCTGCCGGAAGGCAGCTTCCCGCTGTCGGAGGCCGCCGGCCGCCGGGTGATGAGTCTGCCGATGCATCCCTTCCTGGACGAGGCGACGCAAGACGCCATCGTCGCCGCGGTCAAACAGGCGCTGGCCTGAGCGCATGAGCTTGTTGCTGTCCCGCCTGCCCAAGAGCGGCTTCATCCGTCACATCATCACCCTGGTCACCGGGGCGGCGGTGGCGCAGGTGATTCCGTTGCTGGTGTCGCCGCTGATCACCCGTTTGTATAACCCGCACGAGGTGGGGGTGCAGGCGGTCTACGTCTCATGGCTGTCCACGCTGGCGGTGCTGGCCACCGCGCGTTACGAGATGGCCATCGTGCTGCCGGCGGAGGAGAGGCGGGCCAGCAATCTGATGGGCTTGTCCATCGTCTGCGCATTGGCTCTGTCTTTGCTGGTGGGCGTGGTGGTGGCCTTTGACGGCAACGTCCATATCGCCCGCCATCTGGGCGCGCCGGAACTGGAACCCTGGTTGCTGCTGTTGCCGTTGTCCGTGGCGCTGGCGGGCTTGATGCAAGCCTGGACCAACTGGAACAACCGTCATCGACGCTACCAGGCCAACGCGAACGGCCGCATGTTGCAGTCCTTGAGCATGGCGGCCACTCAAGTGGGGCTGGGCTGGATAGGAGCCGGCGCCGCCGGCCTGATTCTGGGCCAATTGGCCGGCCAGCTAGGCTCCCTGCTGGCGCAAACCTGGCAAGACATCAAGGCTCGTTTCGCTTGGCGTCATGAGCTCAGCCGCGTCGACATGCGCGAGGTGGCGCGCGCTTATATCGAGTTTCCCAAGATCAACGCGCCGCACGCCTTGAGCACTGCCTTGCTGGATTCAGCGACCTTGGTGGCGCTGACCATGCTGGCGGGCACCGCCTCCGTGGGCTTCTACGGCCTGATGATGCGTGTGTTGAAGCTGCCGGCGGCGCTGATCGGCCAGGCGGTGGCGCAAGTGGCCTATCGCGAGCTGGCCGACGCCCGCAATCAGCGCCAGCCGCTGCGGCCCATTTTGCGCAAGATGATGCTGACGCTGGGCGGCATGGCCTTGCTGCCCTTTCTGGTGATACAACTGGCCGGGGAACCCTTGTTCTCGCTGGTGTTCGGACAGAACTGGGCTACCGCCGGACGTTATGCGGAGGCGATGTCGCTCTATATCCTGTTCCACTTCGTCGCCTCGCCGTTGGGCATGGTGCCGCCGGTGATCAATCGCCAGCGCCAGGCTTTTCTGTGGTCCTTGCTGCAGGCTGTGTTGTTTCTGGGCACGATGTGGGCCGGTTTCATGCTGTGGAACGACGCGGTGGCCACCTTCCAACTGGTGTCGGTGGTGATGGCCGCGTACTTCCTGGCTTATTTTTCATGGCTTTACAAGGCAGCCCGATGAATTGGCACGCTCTATTCCGCCGCATCCGTTTCCGCCTGTCGGCATGGGTGCAGCCCAGAATGGTGTATGGATTCACCCGCGGCGACGGGGTGTTCCTCAAACGCACCCGGGTGTCCAACATGACCCGCATCGAACATGTCGGCAAGCTGATGGTGGACGACAACGTCTACATCGGCCATTTCAATCTGATCGACGCCTCCGGCGGCCTGTATATCGGCGAAGGTTGTCAGATCACCAACTATGTTTCGCTGCTGACCCACTCCAGCCATGTGGCCATTCGCCTGTATGGCGACCGCTACCTGGAGAGCAACAATCATTTGGGCTATCTGAAAAAGCCCACCAAGCTGGGCCCGTACAGTTTCGTCGGCCCGCACTCCGTGCTGATGCCGGGCGTGGAGCTGGGCAAGGGCAGCATGGTGTCGGCTTACAGTTATGTGCCGGCCGGCGTTTATCCCGATTTCGCCATCCTGGCCGGCAACCCGGCGCGGGTAGTGGGCGATACCCGCGAGATGGACGCCAAGTGGCTGGACGAGCATCCGGAATTGCTGCCCTTGTACGAGGCCTGGGCGCATGACTGAGCCTGTGAGAAGCAAGATCGCCAGCGTTGCGGTGGTGGGGTCCGCCTCGGTGCATACCTGGCGTTTCTTGCGCGGCATCGCGCCGCATGTGGATCAATTATTCCTGGCCTGCAATGGCGAGATTCCGGCGGACGTGGCCGCCTTGCTGGCCGGCAGCCTGAAAGTGGATTTCCGTCTGGCGGCGCTGGGCACGGCGGGGCGTTTGCGCGCTTGGCTGCGCGAGACGCGGCCGCGGCTGCTGCATATCCACCAGGCCAATAGCGTGGCTTGGCACGGCAGCCGCGCGGCCGCCAGCCTGGGCTTGCCCATGGTGTTGACCGCCTGGGGTTCCGATGTGCTGTTGCTGCCGGACAGCAACCCGCTGATGCGGGCGATGGTGCGCGCCAATCTGGCCGCCGCCGACGCGATGACCTCGGATTCGCTGCACATGGCGGCGAAGATCCGCGAGCTGGCCGGCGAGGACTGCCGCATCCGCCTGCTCAATTACGGCATGGACGCCATGCCGGCGCCGGCGGCCAGCGCGGGCAAGGGCAAGACAGTGCTGTCCTGCCGGCTGCACAAGCCCTTGTACCGCATCGACGCCATTCTGCGCGCCTGGGAGCGGGTGGAACGCGGCGATCGCTTTGGCGATTGGCGCTTGACCGTGGCCGCCAGCGGCAGCGAAACCGAAGCGCTGTGGCGCCTGGCCGCCGAGCTGGGGCTGCAACGTGTCGACTTCGCGGGCTTCGTCGACAGCGCGACGCTGGGGCGGATGTACGCGGAGTCCAGAGTCTTTGTCAGCGTGCCGCGCTCGGACGCCACCAGCATCAGCCTGCTGGAAGCGATGGGCCACGGCTGCTTGCCCTTGCTGTCCAATCTGCCGGCCAACGGCGAATGGGTGATAGACGGACTCAACGGCGTGATCGCCGAGGACGTGGGGCGTTTGGACGAGGCCTTGCTGCGCGCGATGGAATGGGCCGGCGAGGACGCGAAGCTGGACGAGGCCGCCGCGCTCAACCGCCGGCTGGTGGCCGACAAGGGGCTGCATCAGCCGAATATGGCCGGCTTTGCTCGGCTGTACCGGGAACTGCTGGGTTCCGACAACTAGGATTTTGCCGCGGGCCCGAGATCGTTGCGGGCCGGGCGGCCGCAAAACAGAGCTTAATATGAAAATTGCCCATCTCACTTCCGCTCATCCCCGTCACGACATCCGCATCTTCGTCAAGGAGTGCGCGAGCCTGGCCGCGGCAGGGCATGAGGTGACGCTGATCGTGGCCGACGGCCAGGGCGAGGAGATCAACCGCGGCGTGCGCTTTCACGATGTGGGCCCCAAATCCGGTGGCCGGCTGGCGCGGATGACCGGCACCGTCAAGCGCGTCTACCAGGCGGCGCTGAAGCTGCGCCCGGACGTGGTCCACTTTCACGACCCGGAGCTGATCCCCGCCGCGCTGCGCCTTAAGCAGGCCGGCATCAAGGTGGTCTACGATGTGCACGAGGACGTGCCGCGCCAGATCCTGGCCAAGCACTGGATACCCGGCGCGGTGCGGCCCCTGGTGTCCAGCGGCTTTGAAACGCTGGAGGACTGGGCGGCGCGCCGTTTCGACGCGGTGGTGACTTCGACGCCGCACATCCGCAAGCGCTTCGAGAAACTGGGGGCGCGCGCGCTGGACGTGTGCAACTTCCCCATCCTGGAAGAACTGGTGCGCGACACGCCGTGGGAACAGCGCCGCAACGAGTTGTGCTATATCGGCGGCATCTCGCGCATCCGCGGCATCGAACCCATCGTCGAGGCGCTGCCGGATACCGCGACGCGCTTGAACCTGGCCGGGCCGTGGAGTGAGAGCGACCTGAAGGCCCGGGTGTCGGCCCGGCCCGGCTGGGCGCGGGTCAATGACCTGGGCGTGTTGGACCGCAAGGGCGTGGCCGAGGTGCTGGCCAAGAGCAAGATCGGCCTGGTGACGCTGTTTCCGACGCCGAATTATGTCGATGCCTTGCCAATCAAGTTGTTCGAATACATGGCCGCCGGCATGCCGGTGATCGCGTCGGATTTTCCGGTGTGGCGCGAAATCGTGGACGATGCCGGCTGCGGCCTGCTGGTGGACCCGCAGGACCCGGCGGCCATCGCCGCCGCCGTCAATGAACTGATGGCTGACGAAGCGCGCATGCGCGCGCTGGGCGAAGCCGGCAAGCAGGCGGTATTGAACAAATACAGTTGGGCGGCGGAGGCCGACAAGCTGGTCAAGCTGTACGCGACCTTGTAAATCATGAAAATTCTCTACATCAACCACTATGCCGGCAGCCCCCGGCATGGCATGGAGTTCCGCCCCTATTATCTGGCGCGGGAATGGGTGAAGGCCGGCCACGAAGTCAATATGCTGGCCGCCGATGTGTCCCATCTGCGTCAGACCCACCCGCAAGTGGACGGCAAATACCGCGACGAGGATATCGACGGCATCCGTTACACCTGGTGCCGCACGCGTCCTTACGAGGGCAACGGCGTGGGCCGCGTGCTCAATATCTTCAGCTTCCTGGCTCGGGTAATGGGCTTGTCCGGCCGCTATCGGAAACACTGGAAGCCGGACGTGGTGATCGCTTCGTCCACCTATCCGCTGGACACGGTGCCGGCGGCCTGGATCGCCGCCAAGACCGGCGCGCGCTTGGTGTACGAGGTGCATGATCTGTGGCCGCTGACGCCGGTGGAGGTGGGCGGCATGTCGCCCAAGCATCCCTTCATCCGTCTGCTGCAGTGGGCCGAGGATTTCGGCTATCGCAAGGCCGACACCGTGGTGTCCATGCTGCCCTGCGCCAAGGACTATATGGTGGCGCACGGCATGGACCCGGCCAAGTACGTGGTGATTCCCAACGGCGTCGATGTCGGGGAATGGCGGGGGGGGGCTGAGGCGCTGCCGGCCGAGCACCGGATGCGGCTGGCGGAACTGAAAGCGCAGGGTCGTTTCCTGATCGGCTATGCCGGCGGGCATGGCTTGGCTAATGCGTTGGATTACTTGCTGGAGGCTGCGGCCCGGCTCAAGGACGCGCCGCTGAGCTTCGTGCTGGTCGGCGACGGGCCGGACAAGCCGGCCTTGGCGGCGCGCGCCGCCGAACTGGGGCTGGACAATGTGATGTTGCTGCCGGCCATCGCCAAGCGCGCGGTGCCGGGCTTCCTCGCTGAAATGGACGCCTTGTTCATAGGCTGGCGCAAACTGCCGATCTATCGCTTTGGCATCAACCCCAATAAACTGTTCGACTACCTGATGGCCGGCAAGCCGGTGATCCATTCGGTGGAGGCCGGCAACGATATGGTGAAGGACGCCGGCGCCGGCATCAGCGTGGGCGCCGAGGATCCGGCCGCGATCGCCGACGCGGCGCGGCGGATGGCGGAGCTGCCTTTAGCCGCACGCGAAGCGATGGGCGTGGCCGGCCGCGCTTATGTGCTGGAACACCATGATTACGCGGGACTGGCGCTGCGGTTTCTGGCGGCGGTGAAGCGGTAGCGTTGTCGAAGGGCGGAAGCCTGCTTGTGGTCGCTCCGTTGTTGCAAGCGATAAGTGGTGATGGCGGAAGGCCCCGTAGGGGCTTAAGCCCTATGGGGGAGTGTTTTGACACTGGATTATGCCGAATATGGCTCAGGCCACCCTCTATTGCTCTTGCTTGGCTTCGGCATGAGCCATGAGGATGTTTTGGCGCTTGGCTATGTGGAGGTGTTGCAGGACCGCTATCGCTTGATTTGTGTCTCTCCGCGCGGTCATGGCGCAAGCCCGGCACCCAGCGCAACATCTGCTTATGCTTTGGAATCCATCGTCTTGGACATTGCGGATTTATTGACGCAGTTGGGGATTGAAAGGGTATCGGTATGGGGTTACTCATTGGGTGCCAAACTAGCGCTGGGATTCGCAGCTTGGTATCCGCATCGCACTGAGAGTCTCTTGCTCGGCGGTTTCGAGCGAAAAAGCGATTTTGAGCCGAAGACGGACATTGTCCTGACAAGCTTGCGACAGGGTGGTGACGCCTGGCGAGATTTGTGGCAAAGCCTGATGGTTGTCCCCATGGCTATGGCGCGACGTTTACAAGACGCCAATCTGGATGCTTTGCAAGCCTTGAGGTTGGGTGAGCGTGAGTGGCCCGACATGTTGGACTTATTAAAACAGGCGACGTGTCCCGTGCAATTGTATGTGGCGGAAAATTGTTTTGCCAAAGTCGACATGCTGGAGATGGCCAGACAAGCCGGTAGACAATGTGAAGTGGTTTCGGATGTCGACCACTTTTCATTGCTGCATTGTCATATTGCACCAGTGGCATTGCTTAAGCATAAGTAGGGCGGAAGCCCGTTTGAGGGCATTCCGACAAGTTATCGACGTCGTGGATAGAAATAGCGGAAGGCTCCTCTGGGGCCTCCTCTCTACGAATGATTTTGTAGGCCGTGCGCGGGGCGTGCGGCAATGGACATGGATGGCGGCCGAGAGCGGCTGCTCAAAGACGAAAGACTGAGAAATGAGCGAACAAAAATTCCTGCCGTTCGCCTTGCCGGACATCGGCGAGGAAGAGATCAACGAAGTGGTCGACGCGCTGCGTTCCGGTTGGGTCACCACCGGTCCCAAGACCAAGCAGTTCGAGTCCGACTTCGCGCAATTCATCGGCGACGGCGTCGAGGCGATCGCCGTCAACTCGGCCACCGCCGGCCTGCATCTGGCGCTGGAAGCGATCGGCATCGGCCCTGGCGACGAGGTCATCGTGCCCAGCTACACCTTCACCGCCACCGCCGAAGTGGTGCGCTACTTGGGCGCGCATCCGGTATGCGTGGACGTGGACGCGGCCACCTTCAACATCAGCCCGGATGCGATCCGCGCCGCGATCACCGCCAAGACCAAGGCGATCATGCCGGTGCACTTCGCCGGGCTAGCCTGCGAGATGGACGAGATCATCGCCATTGCCCGCGAGCATGGGCTGAAGGTTGTTGAAGACGCCGCCCATGCGCTGCCTACTTATTACAAGGGCAAGCTGGTGGGCACCTTGGACTCCGACGTCACCGTGTTCAGCTTCTACGCCAACAAGACCATGACCACCGGCGAAGGCGGCATGGTGGTGTCCAAGAACAAGGACTTGATCGCGCGTTGCAAGGTGATGCGTCTGCACGGCATCAGCCGCGACGCCTTCGACCGCTATGTGTCCAAGACCCCGGCCTGGTTTTACGAAGTGGTGGCGCCCGGCTTCAAATACAATATGCCGGACACCGCCGCGGCAATGGGCATTCACCAGTTGAAGAAGATCCGCCGCTTTCAGGAGTTGCGCGAGGGGATGGCCCAGCGCTTCGACCGCGAGCTGGCCGATCTGCCGCTGATCCTGCCGGCGCGGCCGAAGGACGCGGGCAGCAACCACGCCTGGCATCTGTACCCGGTGCGCATCAAGCCGGAAGCCGGCGTCAGCCGTGATGATTTCATCGCTCGGATGGCGGAAAAGGGCATCGGTTGCTCGGTGCACTTCATTCCCTTGCATCGCCAGCCGGTGTGGCGCGATGGCTATCAGCTGACGCGCGAGCAGTTCCCGGTGGCCGACGCCGCCTTCGAGGCCGAAGTGACTTTGCCGCTGTACACCCGGATGACGGATGATGACCAGACCCGGGTCATCGCCGCGGTGCGCGAGATTCTGAGCGCATGAGCGAGCGTGGTTCAGACCGCGGTGGCTTGCTGCCGCCGTGCTGCCGTCCGCGCCGCCACGGTTCGCGGCTGCTGAAGCGAGGTTTCGACATCGTCGCGGCGGGTCTGGGCCTGGCCGTGCTGGCGCTGCCGCTGCTTGCGGTGGCGCTGTGGGTGAAGCTGGATTCGCCGGGGCCGGTGTTTTTCCGCCAGGTACGTGTGGGGCGGAACGGCACACTGTTCCGTATCCACAAATTCCGCACCATGCAGGTGGACACCGAACGACACGGCCAACTGACCGTCGGCGCGGACGCGCGCGTCACTGGCGCCGGCCGCTTGTTGCGCAAGACCAAGCTGGATGAACTGCCGCAGTTGATCGACGTGCTGTTCGGCGATATGAGCTTGGTCGGCCCGCGGCCCGAGGTGCCCAAGTACGTTGCCCACTATCCGGACGAAGTCCGCGACATCGTGTTGTCGGTGCGCCCCGGCATTACCGACTGGGCGTCGATCAAGATGATAGACGAGAACGAAATCCTGGGCCGAGCCGAGGATCCGGAGCGCGCCTACATTGAGCAGGTATTACCGGAAAAACTGGCGTATTACGTGCGCTACGCCGAAAGCCACAGCTTATTTGAAGATGTCCGCATCATCGTCGCCACGCTGATGAAGATCGTCAGCCGATGACGGTTTCCATCCGCTTGGCCGGACCCGCCGATGCCGTCGCTCTAACGGATATCTATCTGGCCTGCCGCCGCGAGATGAACTACGCGCCGCTGGCGAATGCCGAGGCGGAGGTGAGAGCCTGGTTCGCCGACACGCTCTTGCCGTCCGGCGGAGCATGGTTGGCGGAACGGAACGGCGATATCGCCGGCTTCGCCGCCGCGTCGTTGCAAGGTGATGTGCTATGGCTGGACCAGCTATATGTCCGCGCCGGACATCGCGGCGTGGGCGTCGGCGGAATGCTGCTGCAACGGTTGTTGTCGCCCCCGGCGCCGGCCTGCCGACTGTTCGTGTTCCAGGCCAATCTGGGAGCGCGCCGTTTCTACGAGACGCATGGCTTCGCGCTGCTGAGCCTGAGCGATGGCCAAGATAATGAGGAATGTTGCCCGGATGCGCTGTATCAACGGCCGCCGGACGCGAAAGAATGACCATGTTTGAAAAACTGCTCGCCTTCTCCCGCCATAACAAGATGGCGATGCTGGCGCTGATGGACGCGCTGCTGTTGCCGCTGGCGCTGTGGAGCGCGGTCTTCCTCCGCCTGGGCGGTTATTGGGACCCCAAGCTCAATCCGCATTTGTGGATTTTCATCGTGCCGCCGCTATGGGCGATTCCCATCTTCATCAAGCTGGGCCTGTACCGCGCGGTGCTCAAATATCTGGACGACAAAATCATCCTGACCGTGTTCTCCGGGGTGACCTTGTCGGTGTTGGTGTTGCAGGCGGTGCTGCAGATGGCCCATATCTGGGCGATGCCGCGCACCTCGGTGATCATCTTCTGGGTGTTCGCCATGGCCTATATCGGCGGCAGCCGTTTTCTGCTGCGCGGCCTGGTGCGTCGCATCGACGCGGTGGACGCGCCGCGCGAGCACGTGATCATCTACGGCGCCGGTCGTGCCGGCGTGCAGTTGATGTTGGCCTTGCAAGCCGGCCGCGAATATCGGCCGATGGCCTTTGTCGACGACAATCCCGAGCTGCATCGCCGCACTTTCCGCGGCGTGGCGGTGCATCCGCCGCGTGATCTGCCGCAGCTGGTCAAAGACCTGGAGGCCAAGAGCATTTTGTTGGCGATGCCTTCGGTCAGCCGCAGCCGTCAGCGGGAGATACTGGAGACCCTGGAACTGCTGCGAGTGCCGATCAAGCGTTTGCCGGGCATGGCGGACCTGGTGTCCGGCGAGGCGAGGGTGGAGGAGTTGAAAGAGGTCGAGATCGAAGACCTGTTGGGTCGCGACCCGGTGCCGCCCAAGCCCGATCTGCTGGCGCGCAATATCCGAGGCAAGGTGGTGATGGTCACCGGCGCCGGCGGGTCCATCGGCTCCGAACTGGTGCGCCAGATCGCCAAGAACCAGCCGGCGCGCATCATTTTGTTCGAGCAGTCCGAATACGCGCTGTACGCCATCGATCAGGAATTGGATCGCGCCGCGGGTTCGCCGGCGCGCACGCCGGTCCTGGGCTCGGTTACCGATTACCAGCGGCTGGTGCAGGTGATGCGCGCTTTCAAGGTGGATACCGTTTATCACGCCGCCGCCTACAAGCATGTGCCCATGGTGGAGCACAATCCCGTAGCCGGCATCGTCAACAATGTGTTTGGCACAGACACCACCGCGCGCGCGGCCGAGGATTGCGGCGTGGACACCTTTGTGCTGATTTCCACCGACAAGGCGGTGCGGCCCACCAATGTGATGGGCGCCACCAAGCGCATGGCGGAGCTGACGCTGCAGACCCGGCACGCGCGCGGCAGCGCCACCCGCTTCGTGATGGTGCGTTTCGGCAATGTGCTGGGCAGCTCCGGCTCGGTGGTGCCCTTGTTCCGCGCCCAGATCAAGGCAGGCGGACCAATCACGCTGACCCACGCCGACATCACCCGTTATTTCATGACGATTCCGGAAGCGGCGCAGCTGGTGATACAGGCCGGCGCGATGGGCGACGGCGGCGACGTGTTTGTGCTGGATATGGGGCAGCCGGTGCGCATCATCGACTTGGCGCGGCGCATGGTCCATCTGTCCGGCCTGGAGTTGAAGGACGCGAGCCGGCCCGGCGGCGACATCGAGATCTGCATCACCGGCCTGAGGCCGGGGGAGAAGCTGTACGAGGAGCTGTTGATCGGCGACAACGTGCTGGCCACGGATCACGAGCGCATCATGCGCGCTCAGGAATACTGTCTGCCGGAAGCGGAAATGCGGGATGTGCTGGCGAACATGGACGAGGCTTGCCGGCGTCTTGACGCGCCCGCGGCGTTTGCCTTGCTGCAAAAAGCGGTACGCGAGTTCCACGCCGCCAAGGCCACTCAGGACTGGGTGACGCTGGCGAACGCGGCTTCGTGAGGCTAGCGGCCTACCACTTGCAGCCGTCCTCGCGCGCGCTTTGCACTGCCAAGATAGGGATCGCCAGCAGGCCAAATGAGGAGTAACGGGTCTTGCAGTCCGGTTTTTCGGCCCGCTCAATAGAGCGGGCCAATTTCGTTTTGGCGGGGTCGGCCTGCAGCGGGCTGATTTTTTCCGGCGCGGCGGCGGCTTGTTCGCGCACTTGCTGGCGCAGGCCTCCCAAGGTCAAGCCCGGGTTCGGGGCTGAAGCTTCGCGTTGGTTTCGCTCGAGCCTGCCTTGATTGCGACTCTCGCCGGGGACGGGCGCGTGTATCCGCGCCGCGGCCGGCGGATGCCTCGGCGCCACAGCAGGTTTTCGGGAAGGGGGCTCGGACGCGACGGCGCGCGCCGGGGGCGGAACAATGGCTGGAGCTGGCGGATTCAGCTGTATTCGCAGCGGCGGGACCGCATCGGCGTTCGGGCGGCCGCCGGGCTTGGCCAGCCACAGCAGCGCGCCATGGGCCAACAGGCTGAGCAGCAGCGCGGCGGCGACGCCGCGAGGGCGGGGACGGGACGAGGCGGTGAGAACGGTCATGCCGTCAACGATAAGCAAACTCGCCCGACGGGTAAAGCGTCAGTCGGAGATCACGACCTGGTTGCGGCCGGCTTGCTTTGCCCGATACATGCGGGTATCCGCCAGATCCACCAGCGCGCGCCAGTCGGCGCAGCCATCCTGAAACAGCTCCGCCACGCCGATGCTGGCGCTCAGCGGCAGGCCTTCAGGCCGCTCGCCCAGGCCCTGAGCGCGCAGCCGAGCGATGACCTGGGCGGCGTGGACCAGCTGTGCGCCGGGCATCAGCAGAACGAACTCCTCGCCGCCCCAACGCACCAGCACGTCGCTGCGTCGCAGCTTTCCTTCCATCAGCTCGGCGAAATGGCGCAAGACCTGATCGCCGGCCAAGTGGCCGTAGTGGTCGTTGATCGCCTTGAAGTGATCCAGATCGATAAAGGCCAGGCTCAGCGGCTGTCGGCTGCGTTGAGCCTGCAATTCCAGCAAGCCCAGCATCTCCTCGCCGCTGCGGCGCGAGAAGACTCCGGTCAGCGGGTCGCGTATCGCCTGGTTGACCAGCACGATGATGAAGGCCAACTGGCTGACGCTGGCGATGGCGGAGACGCCGGCCAGTAGAGACAGCAGCCAGAATTCGCCTCCGAAGCCGGGCAGGTTGTCGCCGTTCAGATCCAGCAGGCTGGTCAGCACGAAGCCGAGCAAGGCCGGGCTGGCGAAAGCCAGGCTCTCCAGCAGCGTTAGCGGAAAGATCGCCAGCCCGGCCAGCAGCACGAAGGGGAGGAAGGCGTAGCCGGCGCCGATGGCGGCGGACAAGCCCTCCAGATGATAACGGCGCAGCATCAAGTGAGAGGCGATGTAAAACAGGGTGGGGATGGCGAACAAGAGCGAGATGCCGCGATAGGCCGCAGGCAGGCGGCCGTCCATCGGCTGCCAAACCGCCAGTGCGACGAAGGCGGCGGAGATCAGCAAGCGCAGCGCCGCCAGCTGTAGCGACAGCGGATAGGGCAGGGTCAGCAAGTCGATCACCGCCCAAGCCGGGGTGAGCGCGGAGAACAGGATGGCGAACAGCCGGCAGCGGTTGACCAGCATCAGCGCGCGTCGCTGGGTCAGCAAGGGCATGTGCTGGCGAGGGCTCAGCAGCCAGAGCGTGTCGCCGCTCTGGATCTCGCCGGGCGCCAGGCCCAGCAGCTTTTGCCAGATGAAGTGAGTAATATGCATGCGGATGGTGCCAGATAGTTGCGTTATTCTACCCCGGTTTATGACTTTGGGTTTGCAGCAGGTCAAAGTCGCCGGCTTGCGCTGCGTTTGCGCTACTATCGCAACTCCTGATCAACCTAGCGGAACAGCGCGATGGAAACCCGGTGGCTTGAAGACTTCCTGGTGCTGGCGGAAACCGGCAGCTTTACCCGCGCGGCGGAACTGCGCCATCTGACCCAACCGGCGTTCTCGCGGCGGATCAAGTCGCTGGAGAGCTGGCTTGGAGCCGACCTGATCGACCGCACCACTTATCCTACGCGTTTGACCGAGGCCGGCGCGCTGTTTCGCGAGCAGGCGGTGGCCATGCTGTCCCAGCTCAACACCAGCCGCGCCCTATTGCGCGGTTTGCAGCCCCTGGCTGACGGCACGCTGGAGTTCGCGGTGCCGCACACGCTGTCCTTCTCCTTCTTCCCCAAATGGCTGTCTCAGGCGCAGAGCGGTTACGGCGCCTTGCCCTGTAGGCTGCAGGCCAGCAATGTGCACGACGCGCTGCTGGCTTTCGTGGAGGGCGGCAGCGACCTATTGATGTGCTACCACCACCCTAAGCAGCCGGTGGAGTTGACCGACGCCCGCTATCAGGGACTAAAGCTGGGCGTTGAGCGACTGAGGCCGTTCTCGATCGCAGACGCCGGCCGGCCGCGCTATCTGCTGCCCGGCAGCGCGCAGCAGCCGTTGCCCTTTCTCGGCTATGCCAGCAACGCCTATTTCCGGCTGATGAGCGATCTGATCCTGGAGTCCGCTCCACAGCCGGCCAAGCTGGCGCTGCGCTATGAAACCGATATGGCGGAAGGCCTCAAGCACATGGTGCTGGAAGGGCATGGCTTGGCTTTCTTGCCGGAAAGCTCAGCGCGCAGGGAGACGCAGGAGGGTTTGTTGGCGGCCGCCGGCGACGAGTCCTGGCAGGTGGAGATGGAAATTCGCCTTTACGTGGATCAGAAGCGTCAGCGCCCGGCTTTGCAGGCGTTTTGGCATTACCTGACGCGCCAATACCAGGCTTGTTGAGGAGGGGGGCGGGCCGGTTCGGGCGCCGGCAAGGTTATGCGTTTCCTGCATGACCCCATCGGCATTTCGAATTGGCCAGCCGTCGCGGCATGGCATAAAGTGCGCAGCTTCAAGCCACGCGAGCGCGTGGCGCCATCCGTATCAGGAGAAGCATCCATGACGACTCGCATAGAACATGATCTGTTAGGCGATCGTGAAGTGCCCGCCGATGTCTACTGGGGCGTGCACACCTTGCGCGCAGTCGAAAACTTTCCCATCACCGGCCAGACCATCGCCGGCTACGGCGACCTGATCCGCGCCTTGGCCTGCATCAAGCAGGCCGCTGCCCAGGCCAACCGGGATCTGGGGCTGCTGCCGGCGCCCATCGCCCAGGCCATCATCGCAGCTTGCGAGGAAATCCGCGCCGGCCGCTGGCATGAGCAGTTTGTGGTGGATGCGATCCAGGGCGGGGCAGGCACCTCAACCAATATGAACGCCAATGAGGTGATCGCCAACCGAGCCTTGGAACTGATGGGGCACGCCAAGGGCGAGTATCAGCATCTGCATCCTAACGAGCATGTCAACCTGTGCCAGAGCACCAACGATGTTTACCCGACCGCCTTGCGGCTGGCGGCGTTCTGGGGCGCCAACAAGCTGCTGACCCGGATGGCGGCGTTGCGCGAGGCCTTCGCCGTCAAGGCCGACGAGTTCAAGGACTACCTGAAGATGGGGCGCACCCAACTGCAGGACGCGGTGCCGATGACGCTGGGCCAGGAGTTCATGACCTACACGGTGATGCTGCAAGAGGACGAGCAGCGCTTAATGGAAGCCAGCGCGCTGATGCTGGAGATCAATCTGGGCGCCACCGCCATCGGCACCGGCATTACCGCGCACCCGGATTACGCGCGTCTGGCTTGCCTGCATTTGTCCGAACTGAGCGGCCACACCTTGCTGACCGCGCCTAATCTGATCGAAGCCACTCAGGACTGCGGCGCCTTTGTGCAGCTGTCCGGCGTGCTCAAGCGCATCGCGGTCAAACTGTCCAAGACCTGCAACGACTTGCGTCTGCTGTCGTCCGGCCCGCGCGCCGGCTTCGGCGAGATCAACCTGCCGGCGCGGCAGGCCGGTTCGTCCATCATGCCGGGCAAGGTGAATCCTGTGATTCCGGAAGTGGTGAGCCAAGTGGCCTACGAGGTGATAGGCAACGATGTCACCATCACCATGGCGGCGGAAGCCGGGCAGTTGCAACTCAACGCTTTCGAGCCGGTGATCGCCTACAGTCTGTTCCGCAGCATGGGCCATCTGGCCGCCGCCTGCGCCACGCTGACCGATAACTGCGTCAAAGGCATTACCGCGAATCGCGAACGCCTGCATGCCAGCGTGGAAAACTCCATTGGTCTGGTGACCGCGCTCAACCCCATCATCGGCTACGCCGCGGCCACTAATGTGGCGGCCCAGGCGCACGCCACTGGCGGCAGCGTGGCAGACATTGTGCTGGAACAAGGCCTGCTGAGCCGCGAGCAGCTGGATTTGCTGCTGAAGCCGGAAGAGCTGACCCGGCCGCGCTGGGTGACCGTGTAATTGATTTCCCTTGTATGACTTATCGTTGTGAGCGTTTCAACTTGATCAGGCCGCCTTGCGCGGCCTGTTTTTTTATCGGCGCCGGCGGCGCTTGCGGCGGGAGCGGAATGCGGGTATAAAAATTGTGCACCGCACAATCGAAAGGGCGAAATATGCAAGCTGCGCTATGGTGGAGCTTGGAGTTTCCGCGCGGCCTGTACGCGCTGAGCTCCGAACAGTGGCGCATTCGGCGGCAATGGCTGCGCTCAGGCTGTTTTCACGGCGCCGCGGTGTGGCGCGGCAGAGCGCCGTGGCCGGATAAGCTGCGCCGCGTACTGACGCGCGCGGGGGCGGATTGGCTGGCGCTGTGTTTTGACGACAGCCATGCCGCAGAGGCCTTGCTTGGCGAAATGCGGGCCTATCCCCTTTGGCGCTGCGACGCCGGGGACCAACTACTTGTCTGGCAATTGAACGCTCATCGGCAGTGGCGGGAGGGCTTGCTGAAATGGGGGCGGATGCTGTCCGCTTAGCCGTGGGCGGGGAAACCGCTTCCAGCATCGGCGAATAGCCGCCATAATCGCGGCTTTCAATCGCACAGGGCGGCACGCCATGGCCAATCATTCGATGTTGACCCCCGCTCAGCTGCAAGCGCTGGCTCCTCAATTGCAACAGTATGCGCAAGATCAGTTCGGCATCGAGCTGGGGCAGTTCGACGCGCAATTTCTGCTGGACTTCGTTGCGGACAAAATCGGCAGAGACATTTACAACAAGGCGTTGGACGACGCGCAACTGGCGCTCTCCGCGCGGATGGAGTCCTTGCAGGCGGCGATTTGGGAATTAGAGAAGTAGACGCCGCGCGTGCGGCCTTGCCGCTTGCCTCCGGTTTGCGAGTACAATCGGCGTTCCACCCTTCACTCCTTCACTTGCGGTACCCATGCTCTACTTGCGTTTGATGTTGAAAGGCTTTGTGCTGGCGATTTTGCTAGTGGTGCTGGGCTTTAGCTACATAGCCTGGAGCATCGTCGATTTCGGCGACAGCGCAAACGAACCGCAAGCCGACGCGGCGCTGGTGTTGGGGGCGGCGGCCTGGGGCAAGCGCCCGTCGCCGGTGTTCCGCGAGCGCATCAACCACGCGGTCAAACTGTATAAATCCGGCAAGGTGCGCTGGATCGTGTTTACCGGCGGCACGCCGGAGCCGGGTTATCCATCGGAAGCCGATGTGGGCCGCGACTTCGCCGCCAAGCAGGGAGTGCCGATGACGGCGATGTTGGTGGAAAACCAGTCGCGCACCACATGGCAAAACCTGGAAAACGCGCGCGAGTTGAGCAGCCAGTTCGGCATCCGTTCCTTCCTTTTGGTCAGCGATCCGCTGCATATGCGCCGCTCGGTGCTGATGGCCACCGATATCGGCCTGACCGCCTATCCCGCGCCCACGCAATCCAGCCGCTACCGGACGCTGTCCAGTTGGTCCCGCTTTCTGGCGAGGGAAACGTGGCTCTATATCGGCTATAGAGTGTTCCGCAAGCTGTCCTGACTTTATCGGGATGGCCAGTCCATTGGACTCGACATAAAAAAACCGGCTAGAAGCCGGTTTTTTTACATTGGACGGGGAAAGATCAGTGGTTGTGCCACAGATCGATCAACTCGCCGCCTTCCACCGATTTCACTTCGGCGCGCGCTTGCAGCCAGGACAGCAGTTGCTGGCGCAGCGCGTCGCTGATCTTGACCTCGCCCACCGGGAAGGCCACGCCTTCCAGCTTGCCCGCGCCGTCGAAATGGCCGCCAAAGCTGATGCCGGCGTCGTCCACCTGGACTAGCCAGGCGTCCAGCAAGGCCTCGGAATCCGCGCCGTCGTGCAGCATGGCGATCAGATGGAAACCTAGCTCGCGAAATTCGCCGACGCGCATTTTCTTGCGTTGACGGGTTTTCAGGCGGCTCAGGCGATGCGGGGAATTGGGGTTGCGCAGGGACATTGAAACTTCCTTTCATGAATACGCGCAGATGATACAAGGGCTGTGCTGAATTCGATAGCGCAACCCCGAACTTAGCTGAATTTCTAGCTGGTACAATTGCCAAATGGCTATACAATGCTTGTGTAATATTATATTGGCTTGTTTTCGTTGAAATGAAGAGATGTTATTGAAATGAGCCATTCATCTAAAAAAATTATATTAATTTCCGTGATATCGGCATTGTTGTCAGCCTGCGGCGGTGGAGGAGGTGGTGGTGGCGGAGATGCGCCACAGCCCAAGTCCAACCAGCAAGTGACCCCATCACAGGAGGTCGCCGACATCAGTTGCAACGGCAGCACGTGCGCGCTGCCGGCCTCGGCTGGGGCATCATTGAGCGGCTCGGTTTATCAATACCACAATGCATCGACGCGGTCGCAGATGTTGACTTTGTCTGGCCCGATGACCGTCAACTGGAAGGGGGTCATTACCCAAGTCAGCGCCGATGCCGCCTATAGCCCGAGGATTGCGGGGGCCAAGGCGACCGATTCCGAATCCGAACGCAAGTTGCAGCAGGAACTCGATGCGTTTTACGGCAAAACGAAATTTTGGGCCGGGCTGGCCAAACAGGTTCCCGCCCACGCGCGAGTTCAGGCGCGCATCGCTGCGGCGCGAGCTTACGCACTGGATGACACGCGGCAGTGGTTCGATACCATTTCCCAGTCGCAGCTGTCCAGCAGGCTGAAGGCCAGCCAGGCCTTGCCCAACGGCGGCATGGTCTATGTCTGGGCACAGGATGGCGTGGCTCCCGTCTCTTCCGAGCAGGCCAATTTCCTGGCCGAGCGTTTTGCCAACAGCGTGCATCCCATCGAGTCAGCGGTTATCAGCGAGCCGTGGGGCCCCGTGCATGCCGATTGGCGTAATGGCGTGATCGACAGCGCAAGCAAGGATGTACACCTGGTGTTGGCTCAGCTCAACCAGCCCGCCAGTGCGTTCAAGGGCTTGCTCGGCTATGTGTTCCCTGCCAACGCGATGCTGAAGTCGATGGCGCAAAGCGCGGTATGCCAGCAGCCGGGTGAGGACTGCAGCGCCATCGCCAACAGCAATGAAGCCTTGGTGACTTTCATCAATGTAGACACGCTGGTGGCGAAGGACGCCAATGCCAGCGCCTGGACCGCGCAGTCGGCCGGCGCGAGCCTGGCGTTATCCACGCTGGCGCATGAGTATCAGCATATTCTCTACTCTTACAACAAGCTGTATCGGCGCAGCCTGGGCACCCCTGTTTCCAGCACCTGGGAAGATGAGCTGGCCGCTCAGACCATGGGTTACCTGGTGTCCGCCGATACTTATGGCGGCGGTCGCGGCGATAGCTCCGACGCGCATCCGGACTTGCGCAGCGGCGGCGACTTCAGCCGTTTCCTGTCTCAGCCGGCATGCGATATGAAGGCTTGGTCGTCCCGTTTCAGCTGCTATCCCAAGGCCTTGGCTGCGGGCATGTTGATGCTGCATCAGTACGGCGCGGGGGTGATGAAGCCGTGGGTGACTGGACCGAACACCGGAGAGAGGGCATTGAACGACGGTTTGGCGGCTGTGGGAGGCGGCAACTACGGCAGTCTGATGCAGCGGTTGTCTTCCAGTCTGGCCCTGGCAGGCAATTCGCCATGGCCCAAGGGTTTTGGTTTCCCGGCCGCACAGCTGCAGTTGGCATCGGGTAAGACCATACGTTTGCCACAGGTGAATATTGCCCAGGACGAGGTAGGTTGGAGCAAAAATAGCGCGTCGGAGACTTATGCCCTGGATATGAGCGTGGTCGGCAGTGGGTTGAACGTGTGGTTGCCGGCCAATGCCCGTTTGTCGCTGATCAAGCCATGAGCGGAGCCTGGACGCGAGCCGCCTTGTTGCTGGGAGCGCTAGCCATGATGGGTATGGGCCAGCGCCCCTGGGACAGCGGGTGGTTGGTCAGCGTGGGCAATGCACCGTTTACCAAGTTGGCGATTCAGCAGGCTGGCGGCAAGCAGTTTGTCATTCTGCGCTCAAGTGAGCCGGGAGCGGTCAGCCTGTCTCAGCTCGACGAACTCGCAGGCCATGCCGGCGAGCCGGTTCGTTTCCGGGTGCTGCGCTGGGTGGATTCGCCCTTGCAAGGCAGGGCGGTGGTGCTGGGCCAGATAGAAACGCAGCCCAAGCACTGAAAATCTGTTCACGGTCTACTGCGCGTCGTGAGACAGACTCGGCGAGGACGTCTTCGAAATGCTCATGTACCCTGTGTACACTCTGCATTCTCAGCTGTTTTCGCCTTCCCTCGCGAGATTATGAACAGGCTCTGAGTAGACAAACGGCCCCAATGGATCTTGGGGCCGTTTCTTTTGTCGCTGGCGTTAAATGCCCAAATCCCGCCACATCCCGTCAACGCGTTGTTTGACCGCCTCGTCCATCACGATGGGCACGCCCCATTCTCGGCTGGTTTCGCCGGGCATCTTGTTGGTGGCGTCCAGGCCCATCTTGCCGCCCAGGCCGGACACCGGGCTGGCGAAGTCCAGGTAGTCGATCGGCGTGTGCTCGATCAAGGTGGTGTCGCGCACCGGGTCCATGCGGGTGGTGATCGCCCAGATCACTTCCTTCCAGTCCCGGGTATTGACGTCGTCGTCCACCACCACGATGAACTTGGTGTACATGAACTGGCGCAGGAAGCTCCAGCAGCCCATCATCACCCGCTTGGCGTGGCCGGGGTATTGCTTTTTGATGCTGACCACCGCCATCCGGTAGCTGCAGCCTTCCGGCGGCAGGTAGAAATCGACGATCTCCGGAAACTGCTTTTGCAGGATGGGCACGAACACCTCGTTCAGCGCCACGCCCAGCACCGCTGGCTCGTCCGGCGGCTTGCCGGTGTAGGTGCTGTGATAGATCGCGTTTTCGCGCAGGGTGACGCGGTCCACGGTCAGCACCGGGAAGCGGTCCTGCTCGTTGTAATAGCCGGTGTGGTCGCCGTAAGGGCCCTCCATCGCGGTGTCGTTCGGGTGGATATGCCCTTCCAGCACGATTTCGGCGCGCGCCGGCACTTGAAGGTCCGAACCTAGGCATTTCACCAACTCGGTGCGGCTGCCGCGCAGCAGTCCGGCGAACTGGTATTCGGAGAGGGTGTCCGGCACCGGCGTCACCGCGCCCAGTATCGTCGCCGGATCGCAACCCAGCACTACCGCCACCGGATAGGGACGATCCGGGAATTGCTGGCGGAACTCGCGGTAATCCAGCGCGCCGCCACGGTGGGCCAGCCAGCGCATGATGACGCGGTTCCGGCCGATTAACTGCTGACGATAGATGCCCAGGTTCTGGCGTTTCTTGTTGGGCCCGCGGGTCACGGTCAGGCCCCAGGTGATCAGCGGGGCCACGTCTCCGGGCCAGCAGTGCTGGATCGGCAAGCGCTGCAGATCCACCTCCTCGCCTTCCCAGACGATTTGCTGGCATGGCGCTTTGCCGACTTCCTTCGGCGCCATCGACAGCAGTTGCTTCAGCAAGGGCAGCTTGTCCCAGGCGTCTTTCAGCCCCTTGGGCGGCTCCGGCTCTTTGAGGTAGGCCAGGGTCTTGCCGATCTCGCGCAGTTGCATTACGTCTGCGGCGCCCATGCCTAGCGCCACCCGTTCGGGCGTGCCGAACAAATTGGCCAGCACCGGGTAATCGAAACGCTTGCCGTCCTTGACTGGCTGTTCGAACAGCAGCGCCGGGCCGCCGGCTTTCAGTACCCTGTCGCCGATCTCGGTCATCTCCAGGTGCGGGGAGACCGGGGCCGCAATTCGTTTCAGCAGGCCTTGTTGTTCCAATTGGGAGACAAACTCCCGTAAATCTGCATATTTCATGACCATCTCATGATCTGGCGCAAAGTTTGATATTAGGTGCTTGGATAATCTGCCACCGGACGCCGAACGCTACTGCTGCCCGCAGTCAAAGTCAACGATGGCGGCAAGCGCCAGGCCTGCATTCGACCAAACATGACAGGAGAACCCAATATGAAAAAGCTCGCTCTCGCCGCAATGATCGGCCTGGTTTCCGCTAGCGCCTTTGCCGCCCAAGGCGACATTCTGGCGCGCTTCCGCGTGATCAATGTTAACCCGGACGCCAGTTGGAGTAACTCTGGCGCGGTGGCGGGCTTGAATGTCGATGCCAAAGACTCTTGGGCGCCGGAAGTCGACTTCACCTACATGATCACCAACAATATCGGCGCCGAGCTGATTCTGGGCACCACTCGCCACGAAATCACCACTAACGCTTTCGGTTCCGTCGGCAAAGTATCGGTGCTGCCGCCGACCCTGACCCTGCAATACCATTTCGCGCCGGACGCCACCTTCCGTCCGTATGTGGGCGCCGGCATCAACTACACCCGCTTCTATAATGATGGCCTGAAAGTGGCTGGCGTGACGGATCTGAGCGTGAAGAAAAACAGCTGGGGCCCGGCGCTGCAACTTGGCGCCGACTACGCGATCAACAAGAATTGGTTCGTCAACCTGGACGTTAAGAAAATCTGGATCAAGACAGACGTGACCGCCGATCAACTGGGCGGCGCCAAACTGGGCGAACTGAAAATCAACCCGTGGGTATTCGGCATCGGCTTCGGCACCAAGTTCTGATCGTAAAACCATATACGAGCCCAAAACGCCCTACGGGGCGTTTTTTCTTGCTTGTCGCGTTAGAATGGCCGATTGAGAACTTTCCGACACTGGAGAAGCAAGATGACTGATTGGGTTGCCCAGGCAGTGCGCAAGATCGAGGCCGATTTCAATCGCTCCAGCGACACGCATCTGATTCCGTTGCCCATCCCCGGCGCGCCGGAGATACAGCTCTATTTCAAGGACGAATCCACTCACCCCACCGGCAGCCTCAAGCACAGGCTGGCGCGCTCCTTGTTTCTGTACGGCTTGTGCAATGGCTGGATACGCGAAGGCAGCACCATCATCGAGGCATCCAGCGGTAGCACCGCTGTGTCCGAGGCCTATTTTTCCCGCTTGTTGGGCTTGCCCTTCATCGCGGTGATGCCCAAGAGCACCTCGCAGGAAAAAATTCGCGCCATCGAATTCTATGGCGGGCGCAGCCACTTGGTGGACGATCCGGCCACCATTTACGACGAATCCAAGCGTCTGGCGCAGGAGCTGAATGGTCATTACATGGACCAGTTCACCTATGCCGAGCGCGCCACAGACTGGCGCGGCAACAATAATATCGCCGACACCATTTTCACCCAAATGGCGTACGAACCCAATCCGGTGCCGGACTGGATCGTCTGCGGCGCCGGAACCGGCGGCACTTCGGCCACTTTTGGCCGCTACGTGCGCTACCAGAAGTTGCCGACCAAGGTTTGCGTGGTGGACCCGGAAAACTCGGTGTTCTACGACAGTTTCCATACCAGCAGCATGGATTGCCGCTGCGAGGGCGGCTCCGGGGTGGAAGGCATTGGTCGGCCTCGGGTGGAACCCTCTTTCATTCCAACAGTCATCGACAGTGTGATCCGGGTGCCCAATGTTGCCAGCTACGCCGCCATCCACTTTCTGGAAGAAGTGCTGGGTCGTCGTTGCGGCGGTTCCACCGGCACTAATTTTTACGGCGTTTGCGAACTGGTGGGGCAGATGCGCAGTCAGGGCCGCAGCGGCTCCATCGTCACGCTGATCTGCGATGACGGCAACCGCTACCTGGGCAGCTACTACGACCACGACTGGCTGAAGGCCAACGGTTTCGACATCTCGAGCTGGGTGGAGCGCTATCGCCGTTTCTTTAATGAAGGGCAGTGGTAAGCGTCGTTTGGCGGCTCGTAGACGGCGAGATGCCGACCGTTGTTGTCAAAAAGCATCAATTATTTGAATTGGAACCATGTTGCGCCGCATCGAAAATCAGCGGACCGCGCGTGGTTTTCTGCTGAGAAAATAGCAACTTACCGCCCCGGTTCGAACGCTTGGCACGCACAATGGAAAAAATGCGCTGAGGTCTTGAATTTTCAAGGGATTTCAACGGCCTCAGCTTTATCTTTTTTGTTAAACTGGCGCCCTTTTTCTTGGGCGGGGAAGATAATGGCTCTCCTTGAAATCAAAAATGTCGTCAAGCGCTTCGGCGACTACACGGCGGTCAACAATGTCAGCTTGTCGGTAGAAGCTGGCGAGTTCTTCACCCTGCTCGGGCCCTCCGGTTGCGGCAAGACCACCTTGCTGCGCATGTTGGCCGGTTTCGAGCAGCCGGATTCCGGCCAGATTCTGCTGGACGGTCAAGACATGTCGCAGGTGCAGCCGGAAAAACGTCCGGTGCATACCGTGTTTCAAAGCTATGCCTTGTTCCCGCATATGACAGTGCGCGAGAACATCGCTTTCCCGCTCAAAATGGCCAAGTGGGACAAAGACAAGATCGCCGCCCAGGTGGATGAGTTGCTGGAAGACGTGCGTCTGACCCAGTTCGGCGACCGCTACCCGCATGAGATGTCCGGCGGCCAGCGTCAGCGCGTGGCCATCGCCCGAGCGCTGGTGGACCGCCCGCGGCTGCTGCTGTTGGACGAGCCCTTGTCCGCGCTGGACGCCAAGCTGCGCGAAGAAATGCAGCTGGAACTGATCAATCTGCAAAAAGAAGTGGGCATCACCTTCGTTTACGTCACCCACGACCAGGGCGAAGCGCTGGCGCTCAGCCATCGCATCGCGGTGATGAGCCATGGTCAGGTGGAGCAATTGGACGCGCCGGAAACCATTTACAGCAAGCCCAAGAACCGCTTCGTCGCGGACTTCCTCGGCCAGTGCAATGTGCTGGAGGGCAAGGTCAAGAGCGTGGATGGCGACACGATGCTGGTAGACCTGAAAGGCTGCGGCGAAGTGCGCTGTCTGACCGTGCCGGACGTGCGCGAAGGGCAGACCGGCTGGCTGGCGTTGCGGCCGGAGAAGGTCAAACTGGACAAAAGTCTGCCCGCTCACAACGACGAGGCTTATTTCAAGGGCCGCGTCCACGACTGCCTGTACCTGGGCGACGTCACGCTCTACGTGGTGGAAGTGGGCGAAGGCGTGATGGTGGAAGCGATGCTGCCCAACAGCATCCCGGGCGTCGCCAAATTCTTTGACGACAACGACATCGTGGAACTGGCCTGGCGCTTCGACGCCGGCAGCTTCCTGACGGAGTAAACGCGCATGGCGATTCGAGATCGATTCGGCAAGTGGGCGCTGTCGTGGCCGCCGCTGGTCTACCTGATCCTGTTTTTCCTGGTGCCGTCGCTAATCATGGTGGTGGCGGCTTTCCGCAATCCGGGCGATTACGGCGGTCTCGCGCCGATGTATTACCTTGAGGAAGGCAAGCTGGTCTGGGATCTGACCCTGGACAACTTCTACCGGCTAGTGGATGAACCGCTCTATATCGAGCTGTTCATCAAATCCGCCGGCTACGCGGGGATCACCACGGTGGTCTGCCTGCTGATGGCCTACCCGCTGGCCTGGCTGATCGCCCGTTCCGGCAAGAAATACCGCGACTTGATGCTGTTGCTGGTGATCCTGCCGTTTTGGTCCAACTTCCTGATCCGCATCTACGCCTGGATGATTATCCTGGGGCCGCAGTCGGCGTTCACCAAGATGCTCAATGTGGCGGTGACGTCGCTGGGCTTCGAGCCGGTGCGCCTGCTGTTCACCCCGTTCGCCGTCATCGTCGGCCTGGTCTACGTGCACCTGCCCTTCATGGTGTTACCGTTGTACGCCAATCTGGAAAAGCATGACATGGCCTTGTTGGACGCGGCGCAGGATTTGGGCGCCAACGCCTGGCAACGCTTCTGGCGAGTTACATGGCCGCTGTCGCTGCCCGGTGTGTTCGCGGGCTCCGCGCTGGTGTTCATTCCCGCGCTAGGCATGTTCGCCATCCCTGACATCTTGGGCGGCACCGATTCCATCATGATCGGCAACCTGATCAAGCAGCAGATCCTGGACACTCGTGATTGGCCGTTCGGCTCGGTGCTGTCCATCATGTTGACGGGCGGCGTGCTGCTGATCGCGGCCTTGGGCGCGATGGTGGGCAGAGGAGGTAAAAAACGTGGCTAAGAAACAATCCCGTTGGTTGTGGGCGTCGGCGCTGCTGACCTATCTCTTCCTCTACCTGCCGTTGGTCATCGTGGTGCTGTACTCGTTCAACGACTCCAGGCTCAACGCGGAATGGGTGGGCTTCACTCTCAAGTGGTACGACAAGCTGTTCCACAACGAGAAGATGCTGAGCGCGGCGGCCAACTCGCTGATCATCGGCATCATCGCCAGCGCGTGCTCCACCGTGCTGGGCACGCTGGCCGGTATCGCCATGCATCGTTACAAGCTGCGCCTGCTGCCCTTCCTGGTGCTGACGCCCATTGCCATCCCGGAACTGCTGATGGGGGTGTCGCTGGTGATCTTCTTCGTCATCGTCAATCAGCTCATCGGCATTCTGGAACTGGGTATGATCACCATCCTGCTGTCCCATGTGGCCTTCTGCATCGGCTTTGTCGCCATCGTGGTGCGGGCGCGGATGCAAGGCATGGACGACAGCTTGGTGGAAGCGGCGCGAGATCTGGGCGCGACGCCGTTCCAGGCCTTCCGACTGATCACTCTGCCGGTGATCAAGCCTGGCATCATTGCCGGCGCGTTGATGGCCTTCACCCTGTCCATTGACGACTTCGTGATCACCTTCTTCACCGCCGGCGCCGGCGCCAGCATGCTGCCGTTGGAGATCTACTCGATGATCAAGATCGCGGTGACGCCGGAGGTGAACGCGGTTTCCAGTTTGCTGATGTTGTTGACCTTGGTGCTGATCGTCATTGCTTCGCGCGTGTCGCCCAGCGCATTGCGGGCCAATGGCTAAAAGCCTGTTTTAAGAGCCGCAAACAAAACCGCGCAGCATACCTGAGCCAAGGCGTGCCGACGCAGGCAGTACCCGTCGTACGACAAGTCGGCGCAACGCTGGACCAGGGGTTTTGTTGGCGGGTCTAAGTAGTAGGGCCCCGGCCGGGCACAAGGGAGCCGGCCGGTTTTTCATGTAGTCGCAACGCACTTGTGCGAATAGAAGGAAAAACGCAATGAAAAAAGTCCTCGTGACGCTTGCCCTGGCCGTATCTGCTCAGGCGTACGCAGCGGAAGAACTGCACCTCTACAACTGGAACAACTACCTGTCGGAAAGCACCGCCAAGAGCTTCGAAGCCTACTGCAAGTGCAAGCTGGTGCAGGACTTCTACGGCGATAACGAAGAAATGCTGGCCAAGCTGGCCGCCGGCGCCAAGGGCTACGACATCGTGGTGCCTACCGGCTTCGCGGTGGAAGCGCTGATCAAGCAGGGTAAGGCTCAGCCGCTGGATAAAAAGCAGCTGCCCAATTTCAAGAACCTGAACGCAGGCTATCTGAACAGCTTCTTCGACAAGGGCAACCAGTATTCCGTACCTTACGCCTTCACCACCACGCTGCTGGGCTACAACGAAACCAAGCTGAAAGAGCTGGGCTTGCTGGATAAGGCCAATAGCTGGGCCTTGATCTTCGATCCAGCCGTATTGGCCAAGCTCAAGGGCAAGATCACGGTGCTGGATTCTCAGCGCGAATTGGTGTCCGCCGCCTTGATGTATCTGGGCAAGCCGGCCAACTCCACCAATCCGGCGGACTGGAAAGCCGCGCGCGACGTGATTCTGAAAGCCAAGCCTTACTGGGCGGCTTTCAACAACCAGAGCTATATCAAGGAGCTGACCGTGGGCAACATTTATGTTGCGCTGGGCTATTCCAACGATATGTACCAGGCACAGCAGGACGCCAAGAAGGCCGGCCGCAAGTTTGGCGTCAATTTTGGTTTGCAGAAAGAAGGCAACACCCTGTCGCTGGACAACTTCGTGGTATTGAAGGATGCGCCGCGCAAGGACCTGGCCTACAAGTTCATCAACTTCATGCTGGACGGCAAGAACGCTTCCGGTCTGACCAACGAGATGGGCTCGGGCAATCCCAACGCCGCCGCTGGCAAGTTCGTCAAACCGGAACTGACCAAGGTGCATGCGATCTTCCCGACCGCCAGCGAACTGCCGCGTCTGCAGCAGCTGAAAGACCTGAACGCCAAGGACCGCCGCGAGCTGAACAAGGTGTGGTCCGAGATCAAGTTGAAGTAAGCGGGACACTCTCTATATAGGAAAGGCCGGGAAACCGGCCTTTTTTCATTTCAGTCCCAGCGTCGGCGCGCCAGTTCTCCAATGGAGGAGATGCGGATATCCACATGCGCTGGTCGCCGAACCTGCTTGCTGACCCAGATTGTTTTCATGCCCAGCTTCTTCGCCGTCAGCAGATTGGGCAGCGAGTCCTCCACCATGATGCAGTGTCGCGGATCCAGTTTCTCTCTGGCCAGCACTTTACGGAAGGCGCTCACGTGAGGCTTGGGTACATAGTCTAGTTGCTCGACGCCGTAAATAGAATGGAAATGCCGTTCTATCGCCAAACGCTGCAAGATGCCTTCCACATAGTGATGCGGCCCGTTGGAGAAAATCACCTTGCGACCGGGCAGGGCGCGCAGCGACTCCGCCAGATTGTGTTCGGCGAACAACCACTGCTCCAGCTCCTCCAATTTATGGGTTTCCAATAGAAAGTCGTGCGGATCGATGTTGTGATGGGTCACCAGGCCGTGCATGGTGGCGCCGTACTGCGCCCAGTAACGCTCCCGCAACAAGCGCGCTTCCACGGCGTCCACCTGCAGATGTTTCATCATATAGGCTGACATCGCATGGCTGATGTGGGCGAAAATGCCGCCGCTGGCGTGGTGCAGCGTGTCGTCCAGGTCGAAAATCCAGGTTTTGTTGCGCATTATCGTGCTTCTAGAAGGGCGGACGAGGGGAGGAATTATCGTTTTTTCAATCCGAAAGCGACAGTCCTTATCAGTGCCGGTGGCCAGGCTTAAATTTGTTTGCGCGGGTGATTCAATATAAATCATGGAGATAGCTTACATGGGGCGGGTGTTGTCAAAAAACTTTCACAAAAGGTGTTGACGGGTTTAGGGGTGTGACGTATAGTTCGCCTCCTCAGCAGACAACGCAGCGACGGAAACGAAACGCAGCGGTCCGCACCGATCTTTAACAGAACGAATAACCGATAGGTGTAAGTGCTCGGTCGATGACCAAACACTTGCACTGCAAGACGAGAAATGTCTCGATGTTTCTTTGATCTTGCGTGCCAGAAAATTTGCTTGGAATTGAACTGAAGAGTTTGATCCTGGCTCAGATTGAACGCTGGCGGCATGCTTTACACATGCAAGTCGAACGGTAACAGGGTGCTTGCACC
>NZ_JONK01000012.1 GCF_000711885.1 Chromobacterium haemolyticum DSM 19808 | reverse complement strand
AGCAACCGGCAAAAACGCCGTGGTGGCCGCGGCCGCAACCGTGCGCGAAGTCATGCTGGGGGAGGGTGGCTGCGCCGCAATTGCGTACCACGATGGCACACGAACCCGCTTTGCCCTGGCGTATGTGGGCGAAAACGGTATCGAGGCCGGCGTGAAGTATCGCCTCAATGACCAGCACCAGTTTGAGGCTGTCATTGATGACCAGGAAGAAGAGGAGGCGGCATGACTGCAATTTCGCGCGACGAATGGCTCGCACTGCGCAACACCGGCATCGGCGGCAGCGACGCCGGCACGGTGCTGGGCGTGAACCCATACAAAACCGCGTATCAGCTCTATCTGGAAAAGCGCGGTGAGCTCCAGCCGGAAGACATCGACGACAAAGAGGCGGTGATCGCTGGCCGCGACCTCGAAGACTACGTCGCCCAGCGTTACAGCCGGCGCACCGGCCTGAAGGTCGAGCGCTGCAACACCATGCTGCGCCATCAGGAGCACCCGTTTGTGCTGGGCAATCTTGACCGGCTGGTATGGGAGGGCGACAAGCGCCCGCAGCACCGCGGCGAGATCCGCACGCGGCATTTGCTGGAGTGTAAGACCGCCCTCGGTCGTTTCATCGACAAGTCGGCATGGGGGCCTGATGGCACCGACGAAGTGCCCATGACCTACCTCGTGCAGTGCCAGCACTACATGGCGGTGACCGGCGCCGAGTTGTGTGACCTCGCTGTGCTGATGTCCGGCCCGGAGTTCCGCCTCTATCACATCCGGCGGGATAACGAGCTGATCGCGGAGCTGATCGCCCGCGAAGCCGAGTTCTGGCAGCGCGTTCAGACGGGCAAAGCGCCTGAACTGGATTGCGACCACGCGACCACGCCCGACCTGCTGGCCAGGCTCTACCCGGGGACGAACGGCGAGGAAATAGCCCTGCCGGACAGCGCCACTCACTGGAAAGCCGTCATGGACGAGGCGAACGAGCAGAAAAAGCTGTACGAGGCCGTCGCCACCGGTGCAAAGAACCACTTGCTTGAGCTGATGGGCAATGCTGCCGTCGGCAAGCTTCCGGACGGCTCGCAGTTCACCCGCAAGGCGATCTCCCGCGGTTCATACACCGTTGACGCCGTGACCTATATCGATTTCCGCCACAAGAAGGCGAAGGAACAAGCAGCATGAGCGCACTGATTGAACACGAGGCCGTCACCGATGTGCCGGCGTTTCATGGCCACCAGACGTCCACCTCTGCGCTGGTGCTGGACGATGGCAGCATCGACCGCATGATGCGGGTTGCCGAGATCATGGCCAGCGGCAAGGCCACCGTTCCCCAGCATCTCCGGAACAATCCCGGCGATTGCCTAGCGGTTGTGATGCAAGCTATGCAGTGGCGAATGAATCCGTTCGCCGTCGCGCAAAAAACCCATCTCGTGAATGGCACCCTAGGCTACGAGGCGCAACTTGTGAATGCAGTTGTTTCTTCCTCCCCGCTTTTGCATACCCGTATCAGCTACAGCTGGGGTGGAGATTGGAGTAAGTGCTCTGGCAAGAACGACAAAAGCTCGCTTCTGACCGCGACCGTTTCCGCAACGATTCGAGGTGAGACAGAGCCTAGGGTTTTGACCATAAGCATGGCACAAGCGGGTGTTCGAAACTCTCCAAACTGGGAGCATGACCCGAAGCAACAATTGGCATATCTGTGCACAAAGCGGTGGGCGAGATTACATGCTCCCGATGTACTGCTTGGCGTTTACACCCCAGACGAGCTTGATCAGGGAACGCCAGCAGAGCGCGACATCACGCCGCGCGCCAATAGTGCGCCGGTCGCTGCCGCGCCGGCTACGCGAACGGCTCAGCTCAAGCAGCGTCTTGCGGCCAAGCCTGCGCCGGCCGCTCTGCCTGCCCCAAGCTTGGACGATGTCCTGCTCGCTATCAGCACGGCCGGCGGGCGGGCTCAGATGCAGGCCGCGAAGGAGATGGCCGGCCAGCTGGGAGAGCAGGACTACGCCGTCGCGGTGAAGCGCTATCAGCAGCGAGTCGATGAACTGCGCGCACAGGCCGCGCCGGCTGCAGCCGCAGGCGCTCCCGGTTTCGACTTGGACGGCTTCAAGACCCGGATCGGCAACTGCAAGGACGTAGACACGCTGGATTTGATGGCCGACGAGTTCAGCGGCATTGCCGACGGCGAGGCCTTCCAGCAGCTGAGCGACCTGTATCACGCGCGCCGGGCCGAGCTGTTGGGTGATTGACCCATGAGCCGCGTCATCTCAACGCGGCCGGCCAGCTCGCTCTATACGCCCGACCGGCTGCGCGATCTTCTATCGGACGCGGAAACCAACGCCCGCAACGGCAGCGACTGGGACCGCGACTTCATCGAAACCATGCAAGCCCGGCTGAAGCAGTACGGCATGGGCATGCACATCAGCAGTCTGCAGCGCCATCACTTAGAACGTATAGCCTCCTCAATCTGAAAGGATCACCCCATGCAAGACAACAAAGACTTCCGCGCGATGACCTCCGACACGATCGGCAAAGACCTGCTCAGCGCGCTGGTAGCTGAAGTGAAGCTGCTGCCGGATGTCTGGCAGAAGCTCAGCCAGGCCAAACAGGACGACGTGATCGAGCGTATGCGCAAGCGCGTCGAGTCGAACGTCAAAATGGCCATCCACCTGCTGAGCTCCGAGGGTCGCGTCACCGTGCCCGCCCATCTGGAGCAGTTCGTCAGCAAGGACGGCGTGAAGGTCCAGTTCAAGGTAAATCAGAACGCCGCCGGCATCGTGGATCTGATGCGCGCCACAGGCAAGACTTGCTTGCTGGTGGTGGCCAACGCCGACGAAAACCTCGGCGGCATGGACGAGATCGTCGGCGAACCGGACCAGCGCGCGATGGACCTCGGACACGAGTACCACGACAACGACGGCGGCGGCATGGACGACATCTTCGGCGGCGATGTAGTCGACGCGGAGTTCGTAGCCGACGCGCCGCAGTTGCCTGCGCCGGGCGATGAAACACCGACCGAGGAGCAACTCGACAAAGCCTTCGATGACGGCTACGACGCGGCGCTGGCCGGCAAGCCGGAGAGCGATTGCCCGATCATGACCGGCGCGCTGTGCATCGAATGGGTCAAGGGCTGGAAAGAGTTTCACAAGGAGCTGGCCGGCGGCGAGCAGGCGACGGTGGAAGCACCGGACGCCGAGGACAGCCAGGAACCCGATGCGCCGGCCGCCGCCACCACCCCGGCGGTGCGCTACCAGCATCCGGACGATTCTCGCCTGACTTGGACCGGTCGCGGCCGTAAGCCGGCTTGGGTTCAAGCCTGGCTGGACGCCGGCGGCACGCTGGAGCAGTTGGACGCCAATAGCAACGACGCAGACACTGCTGCTGCCGCGTAATCACCGAATCACACCTGGGCGCCCACGGCGCCCACTGAGGACCACAACATGACCATCATCGCTATCGCCATCCCGGCAGAGCCCCAAGAACTGGCCGGCCGCCTGGAGCGGCTGACAACCGCGCATCGCGCACTGAAGGCGCGGGCGACCACTCTTGAAGAGTGGAAAAATGATTTACAGAAGGATGTGGAGTGGAATGCAAAGCTCCGCCAGGCGCTGGAGCTGGAGGTGCGCCACCAGCAGCGCCAGCTGGCCGAGCAGGGCGTAGAGATCGAAGGCCTGCGCGCCGAAGCGGAGCGTGTCGAACTGCTGGAGCGCCAGCTCGAAGCGCGCGACCGCCGTGTCATCGAGTTGGAAGCCGCGCTGCATGTCGCGCTGCTGCCGACCGAGTCCCGCAGCAACGTGATCGATCTCGTACAGGCCGCGGCGTGATGTACCCGGACATCAAGAGCGCGCCCCGGATCGTGCCCGGCCTGGCCCATCTCTTCTATAAGCCTGAGCCGAAGAAGCGGCGGCCGGCAGGGGCGCGGTACTCGCTGGACCGAGTGGAGCACAGGGTCGAGGACATGCCCAGGGGCGAGTTCACGAGCGCGGACGTTGCCAAGTTGCTGTGTCTGAGCATCGAATCGGCGCGGCTGATCTGCACCGACGCCGTCAACGCCGGGCTGCTGCAGATCGTGCGGCGGGAGCGGCAGCTCAAGATTTACAGAAAGGTGAGCACATGACCGAAGACGACCTCGCGCAGTGGCGCCGGCTGAACCACGGCGCACCGATCAATCAGCCGCCCAAGTGGGCGGTTTGCTTTTGGAGCAAGCACAATGAAAACCACGGTTGCTTTCGAAATCGACACCGACCGGCTGCGAGACTTTACTGACACCCACTTGGCCGAGCTGTGGCACATCGCCCAAGCCAACCCGGTGGACATTGAGGACCGCGATGCAGGCGAGCTCGTCGAGTACATTGGCCGCGAGATCATCCGCCGCTTTCTGATGAACACCACGCCAGAACTCTGGGCCCATCAAGGGCGGCACTACTTCTGGAACAACCTCACCAAGCACTGCATCTGGTCCGATGAGGCTAATGCTTGGGTGCCCAAAGCGCAAAAGGAAGAGGCATGAACCCGCAACACCTGCACGAAACGCCCGACACCGGCGCGGCGATTGCCGCAGTTAACGAAGCCCACGCAAGTGGGCTTTTTAACGCCCGCGAGGAGCCCGCATGACCTTGCAGCCAGTTGCCGCCTTGTTTGTCCGCGCCGACAGCGTCTACAAGCAGATGGTCGGCGTGGATGCCTGGGATGCAGAGCGTGATGCCCGGGCCTGGCCGGGCGGCTGCCCGGTTGTCGCCCATCCCCCTTGCCGTGCCTGGGGCCGGTTGCGGCAGTTTGCAAAACCTCGCTCGGGTGAAAAGGAGTTGGCGCTTTTTGCTCTGCGGCAAATCCGCCAATTCGGTGGCGTGCTTGAGCATCCGGCGGAAAGCTCATTGTGGAATGAGGTGTTTCTACCAAAACCCGGTGAGTTTCAAGACGAGTTTGGCGGCTGGAGTATTGCAGTCGAGCAGTTCCACTGGGGGCATCGCGCTGAGAAAGCGACGTGGCTCTACATCGTTGGCTGCGCGCCGTGTGACTTGCCGCCCATCCCGTTCCGCCCGGGCCGCCCAACCCACTGCGTCCGTCCCACGAAGTCTTACCCTCGGCTGCCATCCATAACCAAGGCCGAGCGCGAGCATACGCCGCCGGCGTTTGCTGAGTGGCTCGTCCAGGTCGCAAAGCTCTGCGCAAAGCAGAACGAAAGGGCCGCCGCATGACCGGCTGCTGGATACACACCGGCTATCGAGATGGCCGGATTGTTCTTCGATGGGTCGCTCACGCGGCCCTTACTTATTGGGAGTGAGCATGACCTGCAACTGCACCACTGAATTCACCGCCAAAATGGCCGAGCGTGCGACGAAGCAACTTGGTGTGCCAGCCAAAGCTGAATACCAGAACGCTACACAGCTGATCACAAAGAACTTGGACCTGATCAGCCGGCATTTCGTCACCTTCAAGATCACCGCGGACAAGCCTGGCTACCGCAAAGGCAAGGACACCACGTTCGCGATTAATTTCTGCCCGTTCTGCGGCACCAAAGTCGAGGACTGACCATGTCATCCACCAAAGAACGCCCGATTTTATTCAGTGGCGACATGGTTCGCGCGCTGCTGGCCGGCACCAAGACCCAGACGCGGCGGATCATCAAGCCGCAACCCGACGTGACTGAAGAGCGACTGCGCGAGCTGGGCGCATGGATCGACGGCTTTACGCTGAGCCAGCAAGTGGACGGAGCGTGGCAACACGGGTTCATCGACACTGAATGCCCCTACGGCCAGCCCGGCGACCGGCTGTGGGTGCGGGAGACGTGGGGCGTCATCAGCCACTCGTGGGACAGGCACGGCAATAGGGTTAAGTGGACCCCAAACCGGCCGGCCACGGCAATCAGCGAGATGCCATTCGGCAATGGCTACTACTCCGGCCACGTCATCTATGCCGCTGATGGCCCGAATGAATGGTCAGACGACGACGATGGTGGCGGCGAGCCCCGTTCGCTGTGGCATCCATCGATCCACATGCCGCGGGCTGCCTGCCGCTTGGTTCTGGAGATAACCGACGTCCGTGTTGAGCGGTTGCAGGACATCAGCGAGGCAGATGCTGTGGCAGAGGGCGGCCCGGTAGATCACCCCAACGGTACTGCCCGTGGGTGGTTCGAGCAGTTATGGGAGAAGCTCTACGGCGCCGGCAGCTGGGATGCGAACCCGTATGTGTGGCGAATTTCGTTCAAGAAAGTGGAGGCGTGAGGATGCACACACCGGAACCGTGGCGCGTGGGCGAAACCTACGACAACGATGGCCACTTGGAAACCATCATCTCGGCAATGGGTGGCCGAGCATCCGTCGCTATTGCGTTGGACTTCGGTGCCAACAATCCCGAAATGAGGAACGCGAACTGCCGTCGCATCGTGGCATGCGTCAATGCACTGAAAGGCGTCTCGACTGAAGCGCTGGAAGACGGCGGCCAGATTCGCCTTGCCGTTGATAAGCAGGTAGCAAAGAAGCTGGCAGAGCATTCTCAACTACTCGCCGCGCTCGAAAACTTGCTGGCCACCGTAAAAGGGCAAAAGCCGGGGGCGTTTGCCGATGCCGAACGCCAAGCACTGGCCGCAATTACTGCGGCAAAACCCGAGTAAGGAGGCGTGACAATGCAACAGAACCTGATCGACGCCGCGCGCGCGGTGGGCACCAAGCCGGTGACGGGGCGTTATTTCTTGTGCCTGTGCAGTAAGTGCGGCTGGCTGGGCAGTTCCGAAGAAACCAGACTGGTTGAAGACCCAATCTTCGGCGACGGCGAATACTTCTGCGCGGTATGTGGCGCGAGTGAGCCGGACGAGGTTGACGCCGCCGAGGCATTCAACGCCATCCTCGCCGGCACTGCCAGCCGGCACCCAGACGATGTTGCCGTCGACCGTTTCGCCTTGGCGATGAAGGCCAAGCTCGCAGACGCGCGGACCAAGGGCCGCACCGGCTGGGACGACCCGGCGCGATGCTCTGTCGAGTACCTGGCGCAGCTGCTCGTCGGCCATCTGACCAAGACCAACGCTGGCAACTTCGAGGACGTGGCCAACCTGGCGATGATGCTGCACCAGCGCGGCGCCGATCCTTCGGTGCTAGCTGAGGCTGCCCGAGAGAAGCCGTCCCCCGAACCGGTGGCGCATGTGAAGCGCTGGACGAACTGCTCGATTATCGACTCGACCGGCTGCAAAACCTACTGGGAAGACCTTCCAGACGGCGCCGCACTCTATACCGAGCCGCCAGTTCCTGCATGGAAGTCATACAAGCAGGGAACGCCGGATTTTGTTTACGGCTGGAATTCATGCCGAGGCGCAATGCTGGCCGGCAAGGAGAAGCAACATGACTGAACTGGAAAAGCAGATGCTTGCCGTGCTGAAGGAATGCGACGAAGCCATGGCGTACATGAGCGAGTACGACATCCCGCTGACGCTGCCTGATCGTGTGAAAGAGGCCATCGCAGCCGCCGAGGCCGCGCAGGCGGCGGCCGTGCCGGAGGGGTTTGTTCTGGTACAGCGTAGCCCCGGCAAGGCCGTGTGCCTTGATGGTGGCCGGTTTCACGGCTGGCTGATGTACCGGCACCCTGATGGGCAATTTGTCTCAGAACGGAAGTTGCAGCCGTGGGAGGTCAAGGAGGCCGCCACGCGCCTGGCGGCCAAGGCGAAAGGGGGCGAGGTATGAAGCTATCTATCGAACGGCGCGCGGTCGCCGCGGTGAAAGCCATGGCCGTCACCCGCGTAGATGTGGAGCGGCTGACGAAGGCAATCGGCGCCGAGTTGGCGAAGTGCCCGGGGGTGAAAGGTGGGCTTGTGTTCGTGCATGAACCAGGCCGGACGCCGTTTCAGATTGACCCGGAAGATATCACCCACCTGAAGCTGGCATACACGCCGGAAGTGCGCGATTCCGAGTTTGGCGGCCACGACTACATGGACGACGACGAAATCGATTACTACCTGAGCGAAGAGTGCCAGCACTGCTTGAGCGCGCACGGACTGGTACGGCAGCGCCGCATTGCCAGGCAGAAGCATGGCCGAGCCAAGGCAGCCGTCACCAAGCTGGGCCGCGAGCTGATGAAAGGGGGCGAGTGATGGCTTACGAGCACTGCACCGGCTTGGAGGGAATCCCGCTATATCCGAATTACGGCCACGCGCCGCACGTCCACGCCAAGCCAGTGGGCGGCACCGTCTTCATCGGCGAGCCGCCGGCCAACTTCATCCCGGATCCGGAGGCGCCGGGCCTGGGGACTTGGTATTGCCCAGCCTGCAAGGAAGGCATGCCGAATGCTGATCTGGACGCTCATCAGCTCATGGCTGAGCTTGGGCCAGCAAGCGAAACCATCAACGCATGGCCGGAGTGGAAGCAAGCACTCGTTGCCAGCCGAAGCGGAGGTAAACCCGAATGAAAACAGAATGCAGCAAGTGCCAGGCGGCAATGCAGCCACCGAAGCCGCCGCCGGCAAGCGAGAGCCCATGGCCTGGCCATACCGCTGTTTTTGTGGTCACCGGCTACAACTGCATGGCCTGCGGCCACTTTAACGACCTGAAGCGTCGGCGCGGGTTCGCTGCGTGGCGCGAGAAGCAAATGGAGGCCTCCCGCCCATGAACCCAGTTATCTTGCAGCCGGCCGTCATGGTCAATGGCGTGCAGTGGAAGCTGTTTGGCGTCGAGTTCGGGACGGCTGACGGTAAATTCGTCACCTGGATTTACGCCGTTGACCACGGCCACGCCGCGCTGATTCTGGACGAGATGAAGGCCACGGCGAAAATTTTAGGCGAATTCGGCGGCGCGATTAACGCGGGCTGACGAGAAAGGATAGCAATGATCACCAAGGAACAACTGGCTACCGAGGCCACCAGCGGCAGAGCTTTCGCTGTGGTGGATGACATCGTCCACGACCCGGACAGGCATTTCGAGGAACTGCAATGGCTCGCGCTGACCATGGCCAGCCACATCGACGCCCAGGCCGCGCGCATCGCTGAGCTGGAGCAGGACGCGGCGCGGTATCGGTGGCTGACTCAAGATGCATACATCGGTGAGTGCTTTACAGAACGAGGCACCGTGCTTGAAATCTGCGGGACAGATAGAGAAATTCCCGTATATCACGAGCGCTCGACTGATAGGGATGAAGTAGACGCGGCCATCGACGCCGCGATGATGATCCAGGGCTGCTCCAGTGGCTGACCAGCAAGCGCCCATCTACCGCTACATCCAGCGGCAAGACGGTGCGGTGATCTACCTCGGCCCGGAGCGGCCGGAGCCTGCACCTGGTACGAGCTGCACCAGGATGGAGTGGCTGCCGGACAAAACGGCGGAGTGGGGCGGGGAGTGGTCACCGCCAGAATTCGTATTTTGAGGGCTGCCCGAGGGTGGCCCTTCTTCATTTTTATATAGATAAGGAATTGCAATGAATACCAACCTGAAACGCACCATCCGCCGCGACGAACTGCGCAAGATGGTCCCGCTGGCCGACTCGACTATCTACGAGATGGAGCGCCGCGGAGAGTTCCCGAAGCGCTTCCCCCTTACCGCGCGCTGCGTGGTCTGGGATTATGACGAGGTGGTGGCCTGGATTCAGGCGCGCAAAGAGGCCGTCAACGACGCAGAAAAGGTTCATGGGCCGGATGTCCATCAGCGCAAGACTCGGCCCACCAAGAAGGCCGCATGAGCCTACATCGTGGGCGGCAGAAGCGAAGGCTTGTAGGGCTTGCATGCGATCCAGCCGTCCACCATGCTTGCCCACTCCTGCAGCATGTGCTGCCGCTGCACCGAGTATTCCGCCTTGTTGTACACCGCGCGCACGCCTTTCTGCTCGTGCGCCAGACACTTCTCGATCCAATCGCTATTGAATCCCGCCTCATGGAGGAGCGACGAGCCAGTCCGCCGCAGGTCGTGGACAGAAAACGGCTCCAGCGCCAGGCCCTGCGCCTGCGCCCGCTCCACCGTCACATCAATGACCCGGTTCAGGGTCGAATTCGACATTCCCTTATCCCCTTCATAGCGCGACGGCAGAATGAACTTCGAGCCGCCGGCGCACGTCTTGAGCGCCACCATGATGTCGAAGGCCTGCTGGGCCAGGTAGACGTTATGCGGCCGGCGCGCCTTCATCCTGCCCGCCGGGATGGTCCACACCGCATCTGTAAAATTCACCTCGTCCCAAGTCGCATTGAGCAGCTCGCTCTTGCGCACCATCGTGAGCAGTACCAGCTTGAGCGCCAGGCGGATAGTCGGCAGCGTGCTGACGTTCTCCAACTGTGCGAAGAAGATCTGGATCTCGTCCGGAGATAGTGCGCGATCCTTTGGCTTGAATGTTGCGATCGACGACGCGCTGACGGTATCGGCCGGGTTCACAACTTTCTGCCCCTTCCCGATGGCCCAGCGGTAAATCTGCTGGACGATCTCGCGTGCGTGTACTGCCGTCGCCGGCGCGCCACGCTCCTTTATCTTGTCGCACAGGTCGCGCAGGTCTTCGTCGCTGATCTCGCTGAGCTTCCGATTCTTGAAGGTGGGCAAGATATCGCGGTTCAGGATGCTCTCGCGCATGGCCTTGGTGCTCTCGGCCATACCGTAATCCTCCAGCCAAGCGACAGTAAATTCGGCAAACGTCTTGGCGGCCCTCTCCTGCTTTTTACCGCGCTGCTTTTCTTTGGCGGGTGACTTGCCTGCGGAGATGTCTTTCTTGGCCTCGATCAGGGCCTCGCGCGCTCCGGCCAGGGTGATGCCTGCCGGCCCATAGCGGCCAATCGTAAGCGTTTCACGGCGCCCGTTCAGTCGGTAGTCGTAGCGGAATGTAATTGTGCCGGCGGGGGACACGGCCACATAGAGGCCGTCGCGGTCGGCGACCTTATACAGCTTGTCCTGTGGCTTGAGATTCTTCAGCTTTGTATCTGTCAGCACGGTTACCGTCTCCGGGTGCGAGTTTTTACCGTCATCGCCAGGGCTGGCGGTAAAACCGCTACAAGCCGCGCCAGTGCTGAATATCAGCCTGATTAATACCGTCGAAATGCGCTTTGCGCGGTGACGGTATGGTGTTTTGAGTCGATGAAACGGATAGGGAATACCGTCAAGAATACCGGTAAAAAAATCCGTCTTCAATCGATAGTTGTCGAAAGCAGAAAAGAGAAAGCCCCAAGCTAAAGCCCGGGGCTGCTGATTTTTACGATAGCCGCCGAATGTCAGCGACTAATGCAATATTATTCCCACTCGATGGTGGCCGGCGGCTTGCCGGACACGTCGTAAACCACGCGGTTGATGCCCTTCACCTCATTGATGATGCGGTTGGACGCGCGGCCCAGCAGGCTGTAAGGCAGTTCCGCCCAGTGGGCGGTCATGAAGTCGCTGGTGACCACGGCGCGCAGCGCGACGACATAATCGTAAGTGCGGCCGTCGCCCATTACGCCAACGGATTTCACCGGCAGGAACACGGCGAAGGCCTGGCTGGTCAGCTCGTACCAGTTCTTGCCGGTTTTCTCGTCCACGGTATTGCGCAGTTCTTCGATGAAGATGGCATCGGCCTGGCGCAGCAGGTCGGCGTATTCTTTCTTCACTTCGCCAAGGATGCGCACGCCAAGGCCCGGGCCCGGGAAGGGGTGACGGTAGACCATGTCGTGCGGCAGGCCGAGCGCGACGCCCAACTGGCGAACTTCGTCCTTGAACAGCTCGCGCAGCGGCTCCAGCAGCTTGAGGTTCATGTCTTCCGGCAGGCCGCCCACATTGTGGTGGCTCTTGATGGTGTGGGCTTTCTTGGTCTTGGCGCCGGCGGATTCGATCACATCCGGGTAGATAGTGCCTTGAGCCAGCCATTTGGCGTTGGTCAGCTTGCCGGATTCGCGGTCGAACACCTCAATGAATTCCGCGCCGATGATCTTGCGCTTCTTCTCCGGATCGCTTTCGCCGGCGAGCTTGCTCATGAAGTCGGCTTCCGCCTGTACATGCACTACTTTCACGCCCAGGTTCTGCGCGAACATTTCCATCACCATCTTGCCTTCATTCAGGCGTAGCAGACCGTGATCCACGAAAACGCAGGTCAGCTGATTGCCGATGGCGCGGTGGATCAGCGCGGCGGCCACGGAGGAGTCCACGCCGCCGGACAGGCCGAGGATGACCTCTTCGTCGCCCACTTGTTCGCGGATTTTCTTCACCGCTTCGTCGATGTAGTTGGGCATGGTCCAACTGGGTTTGCAGCCCGCTACGTGCAGCACAAAGCGGTGGATCATCTCGGTGCCGCGTTTGGTATGTGTCACTTCCGGATGGAACTGCACGCCGTAGAAGCCGCGGGCTTCGTCCGCCATCGCCGCATACGGGCAGGACGGGGTTTCGGCGATCACCTGGAAGCCGGCCGGCAGCGCGGTCACCTTGTCGCCGTGGCTCATCCATACGTCGAGGAAGCCGTTGCCGGCGTCGTCGATCTGATCCTGCAGGCCTTCCAGCAGCTTGGAGTGGTGGCGCGCCTTGATCTGGGCGTAGCCGAACTCGCGTTTGTCGCCGCTTTCAACCTTGCCGCCCAGGGTCTGGGCCATGAACTGCATGCCGTAGCAGATGCCCAGCACGGGAACGCCGAGTTCGAATAGCGCCGGATCTGCCTGGTAGTCGGATTCGTACACCGAGTTCGGGCCGCCGGAGAGGATGATGGCTTTGGGCGCGAACGCGCGGATTTCTTCAAGCGGCATGTCAAACGAATGAAGCTCACAGTAAACGTGAGCTTCGCGTACGCGGCGGGCAATCAGCTGGGTGACCTGAGAGCCGAAATCGAGAATGAGGACTTTGTCCATGCCTATCCTTCAGGAAATGTTGTGGGCCGTGCGGCCATGATGATTGAGATTGTGTCGCAGGAGGTTGAGCGCGCGGCGGCGCGGGCCTGCTTTCATTGTTCGCCGTCCCTCGACGGCAGCCGGAATCTGCGGCTGCGTTCCGGTATATGCTCGCTGCGGGCCAGCAGCATCAGCAGGCCGGCGACGATCATGCCGAAGGACAGCAGATGGCTGGGGCGCAGGCCCAGGTTGTCGTAGAGATAGATCGCGCCGCCGGCGTAGACCAGCAGCGGGCTGGTGACCAGGGTGGATTTGTTGAAGCCGTCCACGATGAACAACAAGACTCCGGCGGCGGCCAGAAGCAAGGCGAGCAGGGTGGATGTGTTGGGCAGCAGCGAGGTGCTTTTCAGAAACCAGACCGATCCCAGGCAAATCAGCACGATGGGCAAGGCCGCGCTGCGGTTCATCAGGCGGCTCCACGCTGGTTTTTCATGAAGCGCTGCTTCTCGCGCTGCCATTCACGGTCTTTTTCAGTGTCGCGCTTGTCGTGCAGCTTTTTGCCTTTGGCCAGCCCCACTTCCGCCTTGATGTTGCCGCGGGTGTAGTGCAGGTCCAGCGCCATCATGGTGTAGCCGGCGCGTTCCACCTTGCCGATGAAGCGGTTGATCTGTTCTTGGGACAGTAACAGCTTGCGCGGACGAACCGGGTCGGCTTTGACGTGGGTGGACGCGGATTGCAGCGGCGTGATGTGGCAGCCGATCAGCCAGAACGCGCCGTTTTTCCAATCCACGTAGCTTTCCTTCAGTTGGACGCGGCCGGCGCGGATGGCCTTGACCTCCCAACCTTCCAGCACGAGCCCGGCTTCGAGCTTTTCCTCGATGAAGTAGTCGTGGAAGGCCTTGCGGTTCTGGATGATGCTCATGTCGCCTACGGGATGTTTTTTGAATGAATCCTCTATTGTATCAGAAGCAGCCGGCTTGCCAAAGCCATGAAAACACAGCGCTTTGACGCGAAGCCGGGATGAGGCTGGGTAGGGCGCGCCGGATTTTGTTAAACTTGCGGTTTTTACCGATGCTGACAATTTCCCGGCCAGGGATGGGGCAGCGGAGACGATAAGCGAGCGATGGATGCAGGTGGTTGAAAAAAGCGTGTTGGTGGCGCATACGCCGGCGCAGATGTTTGCGCTGGTGGATGATATCGAGCATTACAGCCGGTTCCTGCCCTGGTGCGGCAAGGCCGAGGTGTTGTCGCGCGAGGGCGATCAGGTGGTGGCCAGCTTGCACATCGATTATCTGAAAGTGAAGCAGCATTTCACCACTCGCAACACCAATCAAGCGGGCGAGGCCATTCTGATGGAGTTGGTGGATGGTCCGTTCGAGCATTTGGAGGGGCGCTGGCGTTTCCTGCCTTTGGGTGAGATCGGCTGCAAGGTGGAGTTCCGGCTCAGCTATCAGTTTTCCAGCAAGATACTGGAAATGATCATCGGCCCTGTGTTCGGACATATTTCCGGCACGCTGGTGGACGCCTTCATCAAGGAAGCGGACAAGGTGTACGGCGATGACTGAAGTTTTGCAGGTGGAAGTGGCGTTGGCGTTGCCCGAGCTTCAGGAGCTGGTGGTTTTGCGGGTGGCGCCGGGCACAACCGCGCGCCAGGCGGTGGAGCTGTCCGGCCTGCTGGCGCGCGTCCCTGAATGGGCGCCGGAGAGCTTGAAGCTGGGCGTATTCGGCAAGGCGGTCAAGGACGACGTGCCGCTGCGCGAGCATGACAGGGTGGAGATTTACCGCCCCTTGATCGCGGACCCCAAGACGGTGCGGCGTCAACGCGCCGAGGCTGGAAAACAGATGAAAAAAGGCGGCGGGAACTAGCCGCCGCCGAGAGGATGTCCGAGCGCTGTTTATAGCTGGGGCGACATCAGTGAGGGGGGCTGCTCCTCCGCCGAGTGCACGCGGTTCTTGCCGTTGAGTTTGGCTTGATACATTGCCTGGTCGGCGCGCTCCAGCACGTCGGCTTCTTGTTCGCCCAAATGCCATTTGGCGACGCCGGCGCTGAAGGTGATCAGCAGGCGGTCGTTGTTGGCCAAGAAAAACGTTTTGGTTAGTTCGCGCTGCAGCCGCTGCACGGTGGCGACGGCTTCTTCTTCCGGCGTGTCCGGCATCAGGATCACGAATTCCTCACCGCCGAAGCGGGCGACGATATCGGCCGGGCGCAGGCTGTGCTTGATCGTGTCCACCAGGTATTTCAAGGCATCGTCGCCGGCTAGGTGGCCGTATTTGTCGTTCAGTTGCTTGAAGTTGTCCACGTCGAGCAGGGCGACCGACAGTGGCGCGCCGGTGCGCTCCGCGCGGCTGATTTCGCGCTGGAAATGCTCTGCCAGGCCGCGGCGGTTGAAAGCGCCGGTCAATTGATCTTCGCGCACCTTGGCACTGGCAGCTTCCAGCGCGGTTTCCAGTTCGGCGATTCTTTGTTCGGCGGCTTCCACTTGCTCCTTGGCGGACAGCAGCTCATCGCGGGAGCGAGTCAGGTCCAGTTGCATCAGCGAGGTATCTTCCATCAAGGAGCCGATGATGCTGCCCAGCTCCTCGACGTTCTGCGACTGTTTGATGCGAGTGCTGTGGTCCTTGATCTTGTTCTGGAAGTCGTCGGTACTATCCGTCATCATCGCCAGCCGCGAGATGAAGCGGTCCAGCAAGGAGCGCAGCGAGCTTGCCGCCTCGTCCAGCGAGGTTTTCAGTTGGCCTTGCTTGCGGATTACGTCCTTGAGGCTGGACTCCATCTGGTAGACCTGCTGCATGGACAGCGGCTCATGGCTAAGGATGTCTTGCAGCGAATGAACCTGCCCCACCAGGTAGGTGTCCGTGTGGTTGAGCTCGGCGATGTTTTCCAGCAGCAGGCGCAGCAGATTGGTCATCGCGGACACCAAGCGGTCGTCTTGCTGCGATTGCAGCTCCAGCTTGATCATGAAGGCCCGCAGCTTGGGCATGTAGGCGTTGAGCGTGGCGTCGTCGGCCACCTGATTCAGTTCGCCCAGCAGCGCCTCCAGCGCATCCACCAATTCCGGGTAATTGATCAGGCGCGGCTCCAGGCCGTGCTTAAGGGCGAAGCTTAGCGTGCGCTGCCAGGCCAGCCAGCTGTTGCTGGGCGCGTCGGCCCCGTCTTCATCGAGGCCGGCTGCCGGAGCGGGGGTGTCGGAGCTTGCCGCGCCGTTGCCATTGGACGGGGGCATGGACTGGGTCCAGTTCTGAATCAGCGTGGCCAGTTTCTGGTTCAGTTCGTCCGGCTGGTTGCCGTAATTGATCAGCACCCGTTCCAGCGTGGACTGCTTGTGGTGCTGCGGCATATTGGGCAGCCGCAGGTCCCAGTTTCGGATCAGATTTTGGATCAGCATGCCCCAGCTGTGTTGTTGCTGGCTGGCGCTTAGAGAGGCGCGCAGAAAGTCGATGATCAGTTGCGGGGCTTGTTCCCAGCGATTTTCGTCGCAGACTTGCTTGAGGCGGGTAAGAGTGACTTTGGCCTGCACGCTTTCCTGGGGCAGGGTTTCCAGTGCGCGCAGCAGCAACACGGCAAGCTTGTTGTCGCGGTCGACCGGCGTTTGCGTCAACTCGTGATAGACCCGCTCAAAGTTTTCCGGCGTCGGCAACAGCTTGCGCACCGTCAGCTGTTTGAGCGTTTCTCGTGCGACTTCGATGGGGTTTTGTGTTGTCATTGCCCAAACCTTGGACTTTTTTAGACCGGACGTCATTCTTGTTGTCTGTTCAGCTCTACAGTGCGGTCCGGGCGGATATTTAGCGAGGCGTTGGCTTCACCGGATCCAGCAATTGGAAAAAAACTTCACCATTCCGAATCATGCCAAGTTCATTGCGGGCTCTCTCCTCAATGGCGTCCGTCCCCTGTTTTAAATCACGCACTTCCGCGTCCAGCGCGGCGTTGCGGGCCACCAGCTTTTGGGTGGTCGCCCGCTGTTCCTGTAGTTGCTTGTCCAGCTGCCAGACTCTGAGCCAGCTACCTTTTCCAAACCACAACGGCCATTGCAGGGCCAGTATTACTGTCACCAGAGTCAGGGTCAGCCAGCGCATACGATTACTTCAGGTGGTAAAAGGCAGCTTTGCCCGGGTAGTAGGCCGCATCGCCCAGTTCTTCTTCGATGCGCAGCAACTGATTGTATTTAGCCATGCGGTCGGAGCGGGACAGCGAGCCGGTTTTGATCTGCATGCAGTTGGTGGCAACGGCCAGATCCGCGATGGTGCTGTCTTCGGTTTCGCCGGAGCGATGGCTCATAACGCTGGTATAGCGGGAACGCTTCGCGAGATCAACCGCTTTCAGCGTTTCCGACAGCGTGCCGATCTGGTTGACCTTGACCAGCAGCGAGTTGGCGAGGCCGCCTTCGATGCCCTTGGCCAGAATCTTGGGGTTGGTGACGAACAAGTCGTCGCCGACGATCTGCACGCGGGAGCCCAGGCGCTCGGTCAGCAGCTTCCAGCCGTCCCAGTCGTGCTCGCTCATGCCGTCTTCGATCGACAGAATCGGGTAGTTGTTGACCAGGGTTTCCAGGTAGTCGGCGAACTGCTCGGAAGTGAGCTGCAGGCCTTCGGCGGTCAGGTGGTACTTGCCGTCCTTGTAGAACTCGGAGGAGGCGCAGTCCAGCGCCAGCATCACGTCCTGGCCGGCCACGTAGCCGGCGGCGTCGATGGCTTCCAGGATCAGTTTGATCGCGTCTTCATGGCTCTTCAGGTTGGGCGCGAAGCCGCCTTCGTCGCCCACGGTGGTGGCGTAGCCTTTTTGATCGCAAATCTTCTTCAGGCTGTGGAAGATTTCGGCGCCGCAGCGCAGCGCTTCGCGGAAGGTTTGCGCGCCCACCGGCATGATCATGAATTCCTGGATGTCCAGGGTGTTGTTGGCGTGAGCGCCGCCGTTGATGACGTTCATCATCGGAACCGGCAGGGCCATCGGACCGGCGCCGCCCAGGTAGCGGTACAGCGGCAGGCCTGCGTCTTCGGCTGCGGCGCGGGCCACCGCCATGGACACGGCCAGCAGCGCGTTGGCGCCGAGGCGGGATTTGGTTTCGGTGCCGTCCAGTTCGATCAGGGTCTTGTCGATGAAGGCCTGGTCGCTGGCGTCGAGGCCGATGATGGCTTCGCAGATTTCAGTGTTGATGTTTTCCACCGCCTTCAACACGCCCTTGCCCAGATAGCGGCTTTTATCGCCGTCGCGCAGTTCCAGCGCTTCTTTTTCGCCGGTGGAGGCGCCGCTGGGCACCGCCGCGCGGCCCATGACGCCGGACTCCAGCAATACGTCTGCTTCCACGGTCGGATTGCCGCGCGAATCCAGAATCTCACGAGCTACCACATCGATGATCGAACTCATTTACATTTCCTTCAAAGGCTGGTTGTGTTCGGGCGGAGGGCAAGCAACCGGCCGGAGCCGGTTGCGATCTGCGCCTGCCGGTTTACAGGGTGTGTTCCGGCCAGGGATTGTGCTTGACTAACTCGTCCAGCGCCTTGAGCGTAGTCAGTAGTTCCTTCATGCGCGGCAAGGGCCAGGCATTAGGGCCGTCGGACATTGCGCAGGCCGGGTCCGGATGGGTTTCCATGAAGATGCCGGCGATGCCGGACGCCACCGCGGCGCGCGCTAGCACCGGCACGAATTCGCGCTGGCCGCCGGAAGAAGTCCCTTGGCCGCCGGGCAGCTGCACCGAGTGGGTGGCGTCGTAAACCACCGGGCACTGGGTGTCGCGCATGATCATCAGCGAACGCATGTCGGATACGAGATTGTTGTAGCCGAAGGATACGCCGCGCTCGCAGGCCATGAAGCTGTCCGGTTCGAGGTTGGCCTCTTGCGCGGCGGCGCGGGCCTTGTCGATCACGTTCTTCATGTCGCCAGGAGCCAGGAACTGGCCCTTCTTGATGTTCACCGGCTTGCCGCACTGGGCGACGGCGCGGATGAAGTCGGTTTGGCGGCACAGGAAGGCGGGTGTTTGCAGCACATCGACCACGCTGGCGACTTGCACGATTTCATTTTCGCTGTGCACATCGGTCAGCACGGGCACGCCGATCTGACGTTTCACTTCCGAGAGGATGCGCAGGCCTTCATCGATGCCGAAGCCGCGGAAGGAAGAGCCGGAGGAACGGTTGGCCTTGTCGTAGCTCGATTTGTAGATGAAGTTGATGCCCAGCTCTGCGGTGATTTCCTTGAGCTGACCCGCGGTATCCAGCGCCATCTGTTCGCTCTCGATCACGCAGGGACCCGCGATCAGGAACAGCGGCTGGTTGAGGCCGACTTCGAATCCGCACAGTTTCATGCCTTGGGTCCTTGCTTGTCCGCTTGGTATTGCAGCGCCGCTTTCACGTAGGAGATGAACAGCGGGTGGCCGTCGCGCGGAGTCGAGGTGAATTCCGGGTGGAACTGGCAGGCGAAGAACCAGCGGTGGTTCGCCAGCTCGATGGTTTCGACCAGCTTCTCATGGCCGGCGGAGCGGCCGCTGATGGTCAGGCCGGCCTGTTCCAGGCGCGGAATATAGTAATTGTTGACTTCGTAGCGGTGGCGGTGACGCTCTACGATCTCACCGCAGCCGTAAATCTTGGCCGCCAGGGACTCCGGAAGCAGGTCGCATTGCTGGCCGCCCAGACGCATGGTGCCGCCCAGGTTGGAGTTTTCGTCGCGCTTTTCTACCTTGCCGTCGTGGTTGACCCATTCGTCGATCAGCGCCACCACGGGGAAGTTGGTGTCGAGGTCGAACTCCGTGGAGTTGGCGCCGGCCATGCCCGCCACGTCGCGGGCGTATTCGATCAGCGCGATCTGCATGCCCAGGCAGATGCCCATGTAGGGAATATCGTTTTCGCGGGCGAATTTCACCGCTTTGATCTTGCCTTCCACGCCGCGCTTGCCAAAGCCGCCCGGCACCAGAATGGCGTCCATGTCCTTCAGCGAATCGGCGCCGTCGCGCTCGATTTCCTCGGAGTCGACGTAGATGATGTTGACGTTGGTGCGGGTGTGGATGCCGGCGTGCTTCAGCGCTTCGGTCAGCGACTTGTAGGACTCGGTCAAGTCAACGTATTTGCCGACCATGGCGATGTTGATGCTGTGGTCCGGGTGCTCGATCGCGTCGATGATGCGGCCCCATACCGACAGATCCGCCTTGGGCAGGTCCAGCTGCAGCTGCTCGGCGATGATCTCGTCGATGCCCTGGTTGTGGAGCATGGCCGGCACTTTGTAGATGGAGTCGGAGTCGTAACAGCCGATAACGGCGTTTTCTTCCACGTTGCAGAACAGCGCGATCTTGCGCTTTTCGTCTTCCGGCAGTTCGCGGTCCATCCGGCAGAGCAGGATGTCCGGCTGAATGCCGATCTCGCGCAATTCTTTTACCGAGTGCTGGGTCGGTTTGGTCTTGATCTCGCCGGCGGTGGCGATGTAAGGCACATAGGACAGGTGCACGTACAGGGTGTTCTTGCGGCCCAAATTGGAGCGCATCTGGCGGATGGCCTCCAGGAACGGCAGCGATTCGATGTCGCCCACGGTGCCGCCGATCTCGACGATGGCGACGTCCGCGTCGGCCGCGCCTTCGTGCATCTTCAGCTTGATTTCGTCGGTGATGTGCGGGATCACTTGCACGGTGCCGCCCAGGTAGTCGCCGCGGCGCTCCTTGGTGATCACGGACTCGTATACCTGGCCGGTGGTGAAGTTGTTGCTTTTCTTCATCTTCGCGTGGATGAAGCGCTCGTAGTGGCCCAGATCAAGGTCGGTTTCCGCGCCGTCTTCGGTGACGAACACCTCGCCATGCTGGAAAGGGCTCATTGTGCCCGGATCGACGTTGATGTAGGGGTCGAGCTTCAGCATGGTGACTTTCAGCCCGCGAGACTCGAGGATGGCGGCGATGGACGCAGCGGCAATGCCCTTACCCAGGGAGGACACCACACCGCCGGTTACGAAGATGTACTTGGTCATGAGATTACGGCTCTATGGGAATCCGGGATTCTACCCTGAAATCGTTGCGATTTGAATCGCTTCGAACCATGTTGTTGCAAGTCGCGCCGACACCCCGAGCCGCCGCCGGTCGCGTCGCGCGGCTTGGCAAAGAAGTGCTCGCATCTCTGTGGCGAATACGGTACAATTGCCGCCGACTGTTTCATAACACGATCGCGCCCATGCAGTAACAAGGGTGCGTTTTCTGCTTGAGTGTCTGGCTTTATCTATGATATAAAGCCAGCTTTTACCGGTTTTGGGAGTGTTTAACATGGCGCGTGTTTGCAAAGTCACCGGCAAGCGTCCGATGACCGGGAACAATGTTTCCCACGCCAACAATAAGACTAAACGTCGTTTCCTGCCCAACCTGCAATATCGCAAGTTCTGGGTTGAGAGCGAAAACCGCTGGGTGCGTCTGCGCGTATCCAACGCGGCACTGCGTACCATCGACAAGGTTGGCATCGATGTAGTGCTGGCTGATCTGCGCGCTCGCGGCGAGATCTGATTGCGGTCAACCAGAAAGCTACTGAGGTAATAACATGCGCGATAAAATCAAGCTTGAGTCCACTGCTGGCACCGGCCATTTCTACACGACTACGAAGAACAAGCGTACGATGCCGGAAAAAATGGAGATCAAGAAATTTGATCCCGTTGCTCGCAAACACGTTCTGTACAAAGAAACCAAGCTGAAATAAGCCGGTTTCCGCGGGAACGCGAAAGTAAAGAGCCCTTCTCTGGTGCACGGAGAAGGGTTTTTTTCTTTATGGTTCGGGACTAAAAAACCCCGTCAAGCATGCTTGGCGGGGTTTTGCGTTTAATCGGCGCTTAGGCGGCTGAAAGTCTTTTTGGCGAATACCAAGTCTTGCCAGGCTTTTTGTTTGTCCGGCTGATTGCGCAACAGGTAGGCCGGGTGATAGCTGACGATCAAAGGGATGTCCTGGTAGCTGTGCAGCTTGCCGCGCAATTGACCAATGCCTTTTTCTGTTTGCAGCAGAGTTTGGGCGGCAAAACGGCCAAGCGCCAGAATCAATGTGGGCTGGATGTGCTGAATTTGCTGGATCAGATAGTTCTGACAGGAGGCAATTTCATCGCCGCTAGGATTGCGGTTGCCGGGCGGGCGGCATTTGAGCACGTTGGCGATATATACATCGCGGTCACGGTCCAGTCCGGTAGCGCTCAGCATATTGTCCAGCAACTGGCCGGCGCGGCCGACGAAGGGCTGGCCTTGTCTGTCCTCTTGTTCGCCCGGCGCTTCGCCGATCAACAGCCAGCGCGCCTGCTTGTTGCCGCGACCGAAAACGGTTTGAGTGCGCGTTTGGCAAAGGCGGCAGTCGCGGCAGTCGCGTACCGCGCGTTCGAGCGCGTCCCACTCTAGCAAAGGCGAGGTGTGGGCTTGAAGCGCGGGAGACGCGGCGGGCGGGACGATGTCGGCTGCAGGCGAGGGGGCAAGCAGTACGGCCGGCTGGGCCGGCGTGACGGCGTCCTCGCGCGGCGGTGCCAGGCACTCCTCCGGCACCATATCGGTTTCCAACAGTGTTTCCGGTGGACGGCTTAGCGCCGCAGGATGCTGCTCGAACCAACCGGGGCGAGCTTCCCAGGATGGGCCTAGTCCTATCACGCTTTGAATCAGCGCGGCGCGGTTCATAGCGTGGTCTCCATCAGGACCGCGTCTTCGCGGCCGTCGGCGCAGGGGTAGTAGTTCTTGCGTCTGCCGTTTTCAACGAAACCTTGGCTTGCGTACAGGCTGCGGGCAACGGCGTTGCCGGCCCGTACTTCCAGGAATAGGCGCCGTGCACCGCTTGCGGCCAGAGTGGCGCTTAGTTCTCGCAGTAGTTGTTTGCCCAAGCCCTGGCCTTGCCATTGTGGGTCTATCACGATGTTGAGCAGTTCCGCTTCGTCCAGCACGCTCTGGGTAACGGCGAAGCCTTGTAGCTGGTTCGAGGCGAACAGGCCGTGAAACTGGTGACCGCAGCGCACGGAGTCCTGGTATTGGGCGGCGGACCAGCCGTGCGCGCAGGCGCGGCTCTCTAGCTCGGCCAGCTGCCTCGCGTCGTCAGGCAGGAAGGTGCGGTAGTCCGGGGTCATTTCTGGCGCGCCTGCTGCTGTTCCTGTGCGGTCAGGGCGACTTTATTGCGCACGTACAGTAGTTCCGCTTCGCGCGGGTGAGTTTGGGGATAACGGCCGCTGCGCGCCATGGAGAAGTAGGCGACGGCGTTGGGCAGCAGATCCGCGCGGACAATAGCGGCGCCGGCATTGTCTTGCAGACCGGGATAGCGTTCAAAGCCGTCGCCTGCGGCAATATCGACTCGCTCCGGCCAAAGCACGGCTTCCGGCGCGCCGACGCTTATCGGGTCCAGCCGTTCCGGCGCGGCGCCTTCGGCGACTCGATAGCAGGCGCTGTAAACCTGCTGCATCCTGGCGTCGAGACAGACCAGCACCGTGCCAGCGCCGGCTTGTTGAGCGACGTTGTCCAGCGTGGGAATGCCGATGACGGGAATGCCGGCGGAGAAAGCCAGCCCTTGAGCCAGGCCGCAGGCGATGCGCAGGCCGGTGAAGGAGCCGGGGCCCTGGCCGAAGGCGATGGCGTCGAGTTGCTCCAGGCGCAGTTCCGCCTGTTCCAACAGGCGAGCCAATTCCGGCAGCGCGCGTTCCGCGTGCTTTTGCTCGACTTTCTCGTGGAAGGAGAAAATACGCGAGCCGTTGTCAATGGCTAGGGATAGAAACGAGGTGGAACAATCAATGGCAAGCAATTTCATCGGGGAATTCGGTCTCAAGCTTAAGCGCGTACTGCAAGACTGCGAATTATAAGCCGAGTTCTTCCACCCAGGCGAGCGCGGAGACATGGGCCTGGTTGAACTGTTCGCTGCTGAGGTTCAATTGGGCGCAGAGTTCTGGCACGCCGGTGAGTTGGCCGTCCTCGCAGGCTTTGACCAGTTTGAGGAAGCGGCTCATCGTGCCTTTTTCGTGCAACAGGGCTTCGGTGATGGTTTCCGGCAGTTGCAGGTGCTCGATGATGTTGGCCATCGGCATGTCGAACAGCACGTCCAACAGGCTGAACATGCCGATGATGAACAGATTGTCGCAGGTGTCGTGGCGCTCGCCGTGGGCTTTGCCCAGCAACTCCATGAAGCGGCCGCGTGTGACGGCGGTTTTTTGCAGCGCCGGGGGCGCGTGGCCCTCCTCGGAGGCGGTGACCAGCAGCAGAGTCAGCCAGCGGTAGAGCTTTTGGTATCCCAGTACGGTGACGGCGTGGGAGAAGGAGCTGATGCTGGTGTTCAGGCCGGCGGCGGCGGAGTTGACGTAGCGCAGCAGCTTGTAAGACAGGGCCAGGTCGCGTTTGAGAACCTGCTCGACGTCGCGGATGTCGGCGTCCAGCCGCAGCAGGTTGAGCAACTCCAGGGTGTTGCGAAAAGATGGGTGAATGACCTTGGCGGACAGCGTTTCCGGCTGGGCGAAGTAGAAGCCCTGAAAACCGTCCATGCCCAGTTCCTTGCATAGATGGAACTGAGCGTGGGTTTCCACGCGTTCGGCGATGCGGATCACCGGATAGCTGCGCAAGCGCGACGCCAGCATCTGGAAGCGGTTGGTGTCTTGGTGCTGGATGTCCAGCTTGACGTAGTTGGCCAGCTCCAGAAAGGCCGCAGCCGGCGATTCGAAGCTGAAGTCGTCCAGAGAAATGCCGAAACCCAGCGAGCGAAGGTGCCGCGCGCGCGACAGCAGTTCGTTGGAGGGCACGATGCGCGGCGAGATGTCGAGAATGACGCGGCGTGGCGGCAGCAGCTCAAGAAACTCGCTGCTGAGCATGGCTTCGCCGATGTTGATGAAGGCCAGCTTGCTGCCGATCAGCCAACTGGTGCCCATATTGTTGAGGGTGTTGACCAGCACCTGAGTGTCGGCTTGCAGTTCTGTATGCTTGCCTACGCCTGAGGCCTCGCCGCTGGGACGAAAAAGCAGCTCATAGCCAATGAGCTGCTGGTTGCGGTTGAGAACGGCCTGCCTGCCTATGAAGGCGCTCGTCGAGGTCATTGTCCCGGTATGCCTTCTCAGGTGGCGATCAGGTCCGTGGATCGGGTGACGCTGTTGTTGGCCTCGCTGGAGGAAAGCAGATCTTCCATGTCGAGAACCAGTACGACGGAGCCGTCGCCGGACAGGGTGGCGCCTGCCACGCCTTTCGGACGAATGTTCTGCAGCGGCTTGATCACTACGTCGTCGCGGCCGACGAAGGAGTCGATCGCCAGGATGAAGGACTTTTCCGCGGACTGCATCAATACGCCGAAGTAGGGCTTTTGCGTTGGCTCCCAGCCCAGCAGGCCGGCCAGGGTTTTCAGCGGAAGGATTTCGTCGCGCACCACGATGGTGGGTTTGCCGGACACTTCCTGGATCGCGTTCGGGTCGATGGTGATGATTTCGCGCACCATCGCCAGAGGCACGGCGAACGGTTGGTTGCAGGCGCGCACCACCAGTACCGGCAGGATGGCCAGCGTCAGCGGCAGCGAGATGCTGATGCGGGTGCCTTCGCCCGGCACCGAATTGATGTCGATGCGGCCGTTCAGCTTCTGGATGTTGGTGCGGACCACGTCCATGCCCACACCGCGGCCGGACACGCTGGAAATCTGGTCCTTGGTGGAGAAGCCAGGCAGGAAAATCAGCTGCAGGCACTGCTTCTCATCCAGGGAGTTGGCGCTTTCCTGGTCGATCAGGCCTTTTTCGATCGCCTTGCGGCGGAGGGCGTCGGCATTCATGCCTTTGCCGTCGTCGGTGATCTCGATCAGGATGTGATCGCCCACTTGCTCCGCGGTCAGTTGCACCAGAGCCTGCGGCTTCTTGCCGGCGGCGATACGGTCTTCAGGCTGTTCGATGCCGTGATCGACGGCGTTGCGCACCAAGTGGACCAGAGGATCGTTCAAGTCCTCGATCATGGTCTTGTCCAGCTCGGTTTCTTCGCCGGAAAGCACCAGTTCGACTTCCTTGCCCAACTGACGGGCGAGGTCGCGCGCCAAGCGCGGGTATTTCTGGAACAGGCGGCCAATCGGCTGCATGCGGGTTTTCATCACCGCGTTCTGCAGATCTCCCACCAGCAGGTCCAATTGGCTGATCGCTTCGTCCAGCGAGCGCAGCGTGTTGGTGTCGCGGTTGCCTTGCAGGATCTCGGTGCGCAGCGTGGTCAGGCGGTTCTTGGTCAGGCCGATTTCACCGGACAGGTTGAGCACCATGTCTAGACGCACGGTATCGATGCGGATGGTGTTTTCCTGGGGGCCGCTGCTGCTGGGCGCACTGGCGGCCGGTTTGTTCTGAGCCGGCTTGGCCGCGGGCTTAGCCGCCGGGGCGGCTGCTACCGGGGCGGCTGCTACCGGGGCCGGTGGCGCAGCGGGAGCCGCCGCCTGGGGGGCGGGCGCAGCCGTCGGGGCGGCGGGCGCGCCGCCGGGGGTGACGGCTTGATAGAGCTGATTCCAGTCCGGGCCTTGACCGTTGCCTGCGGGCTGCGGCGCGGCCGCAGCGGCCGGGGCTGGCGTTGCAACCGGGGCAGGGGCTGCCACTGGGGCGGGTTCGGCCGCCGCGGTATCTTCGGACAGCGCTTCGCCTGCCAGTGCCGCGTCCAAAGCCGCCAGGATGCGCGGATCGGCTTCGCTGGGCATCAGGCCCTGGCCCATGGTGCCGAACATGTCGCGCACGATGCCCGTGGCGTCAAGAATCACGTCCATGATGCCGGCGGTGATGTGCAGTTGGCCGTTGCGGAGTTTGTCGAACAAGTTTTCGGTGCGATGGCATAGGTTGATCATCGGGCCGACGTTGAGAAAGCCGGCGCCGCCCTTGATGGTGTGGAAGCCTCTGAAAATGTCGTTCAGCAGTGCCTTGTCTTCCGGACGCTTTTCCAGTTCGACCAGTTTATTGTCTACATCGGAAAGGAGATCCGTAGACTCCATCAAGAAGTCTTGCAGCAGCTCTTCCATGCCGGCGAATTCGCTCATTTTCCACTCCCGCCACGCCTTGCTCGCGTGCTCTGTTCTGCGTGTTGTTCGTTAGAAGCCCAGGCTTTCCAGCAGGTCGTCGACCTGTTGCTGGCTGCTGACCACATCGGTGCGCCCTTCCGGATTGATCACGGGGCCGTTCAGCAGATTGGTGCCCATGCCCAGCTCTTCTTTTTTCGCCTCTGGCGAGAACTCGATCAGGAAATTGACCAGCTCGCTTTCCAGCAGCTTGACCATGCCCATCATCTTTTTGATGACTTGGCCGGTCAGATCCTGAAAGTCCTGCGCCATGACGATTTCCAGCAACTGTGTGCTGGTGGCCTGGGTCTGGGCCGGCACTTCATTTAAGTAGGTGCGCGTGTCGGCTGCAAGTTGCTGGAACTCTTCCACGGTCAACAGGTTGGCGTACAGCCGTTCCCAGCGCGAGGACAATTCCAGCGCCTTGCTTTCCAGCTGGTCCTGATACGGTTTGGCCAGGTCAGTGGCGTTGAGCACGCGTTCGGCGGAATTTTCCGTCAGGGTGGCGATGTAAGTCAGCCTGTCCTTGGCATCCGGAATCGCGTCCGCCATTTTTTCCAGAGATTTGTCGTAGCCTAGATCGCGTAGCGCATCATGCATTTTGCGGGTTAACTGACCAATTTGTTCGTACATCGAGGTAGGACTGCCGGCAGTCCCGGCTGGCTGCGGAGAGGCCGCCGCGGCTTCCGACGCGGCGGGTTCCGGCTCCGGAGGGGCGCTCTGTTGCATCGAGATGCTGTCGAACAGGGCCTCAAGCTCCGGGTTATCCCCGCTTTCCATGATGTGATTGGACACGGTAAATCCTCCTCAATACTGACGCAGACCGTTTTTTTTCGGCACTCAGGCTGGTTTATTCATGTTCTGGAAGATCTTGCTCATTTTCTCTTCCATGGTGGCGGCAGTGAAAGGCTTCACGATGTAACCGCTGGCTCCGGCCATGGCCGCTTCAATGATGTTTTCGCGTTTGGCTTCCGCGGTAATCATCATGAAGGGCAGGTGTTTGAGCTGGGCGTCGGCACGAACCGCCTTGAGCAGTTCGATGCCGGTCATATTGGGCATGTTCCAGTCGGAAACGATGAAGTCGAAATGCTGAGTCTTCAACTTGTGCAGCGCAACCATGCCGTCTTCGGCTTCGTCGACATTGGTGAATCCTAGCTCTTTCAAAAGGTTGCGCACGATTCTCCGCATCGTGGAGAAGTCGTCTACGACTAGGAAGCGAATATTCTTGTCTGCCATTGAGGTGTGTCCTGATTTATCTGAAATTCATCGAGCCGCATATTGTAGCGACTACCTCTGCAGGAATGGAATCAAAGTTTCGGCCAGCACGCCGGGGTCGAACTTGGCGACATAGGCGTCCACGCCCACGCTGGAGCCCATCGCGCGGTTGGCGTTGGAGGACAGCGAGGAGTGCATCACGACCGGGATGCCGCGGAAGCGCTGATCGGATTTGATCAGCTTGGTCAGCACATAGCCGTCCATTTCCGGCATTTCGGCGTCCACGAGGATGATCTTCAGGTGGTCGTGCAGGCACTCGTCCTCGCCGAAGTTGCGGTTGGCCAGCGTTTGCAGCCGGTCCCATGCCTCGCGGCCGTTGGTGGCCTGCTGGAATTTGATGCCCATCTTTTCCAGCACGCCGGTGATTTCCTTGCGGGCCACGACAGAGTCGTCGACGAAGAAGATGTACTGATCGTTTTCCAGCTGGGCGGTGGGCACGTCGGGCAGGCGTGGCTCGCCGACCACGCTGGCCAGGATTTGCTCCACGTCCAGGATGGATACCAGCTTGCCGTTTTCCAGTTCGGTAATCGCGGTGATCAGATTCTGATTGGTGCCGCTGGCCGCCATCATGTTTTCCGGCGCGCGCACCTTGTCCCAGTCCACGCGGATGATGCGGTCCACCGAGTCAACCAGGAAGGCCTGGGTGCTCTTGTTGAATTCGGTGACGATCATGGTTTCGTAGCTGCGGGTCTGGTCGGCGCCGATGAATTTGCCAAGCGAAATGACCGGGATGATGTTGCCGCGCAGCGACAGCACGCCTTCCACGCCAAAAGGCATGTTCGGCGTTTTGGTGATGGCGGGCGTCTGCGACACCTCGCGCACTTTGAAAACGTTGATGCCGAAGGTTTCCCGCGTTCCAAGCGAAAACAGCAGGATTTCCATTTTGTTGGAACCCGCCAGTTTGGTCCTGGCGTCAACGCTTGCAAGCAAGGAGGCGTCTGTGGCTGCCATATCTGTCCCTCTCCCTTAATGCTTTTGCTTACTTGATCTTAGTCTTTGGGTTCCAGATTCAGCATCTGGCGCAGTTTCATCGACAGTTTCTGCGGTTCGAATTTGGCGACGTAGGAATCAACGCCTACTGATTCGCCCAGTTTCTGATTCGAGGAACCGGAAAGGGAGGAGTGCATCAACACCGGAATGCCGTTGAAACGCGGATCGCTCTTGATCATCTTGGTCAGCATATAGCCGTCCATTTCCGGCATTTCCACGTCGGTCAGCACCAGGTGCAGCGAATCCGACAGCTTCTTGCCGGCCAGGTCGGCCTGGTTGGCCATTTTCTGCAATTCTTCCCATCCGCGCATGCCGTTGATGGCGGAGGTGTACTGGATGTTCATCGCTTCCAGCGTGCGCTCGATCTGTTTGCGGGCCACGGCGGAGTCATCGGCGAAGAAGATCCGGCGCGGTTCCTTGACCGGCTCGATGCCGAGGAAGGTGTGGCCGTCGTCGATGATGGTGGTTTCCGCCAGCACTTTTTCCACGTCCATCATCATCACCAGCGTGCCGTTGTCCAGTTCGGTGACGGCGGTCACCAGGCCGGCCATGCGGTTGGTGATCATTTCCGGCGGCACGCGCATTGCGGACCAGTCCAGACGCAGGATGGTGTCCACCGCTTCCACCAGGAAGCCCTGGGTGTGGGCGTTGTACTCGGTGACGATCATGATTTCCGGCTTGTTGCTGGTCACGACGCCAGTGTATTTGGCCAAGTCGATGACCGGCACCAGCGCGCCGCGCAGGCTGACCATGCCTTCCACGGAGGAGGGCATTTCAGGGGCGGAGGTGATTTCCGGCGTGCGCATGACTTCGCGCACTTTGAACACGTTGATCCCGAAGATTTCCTTGCGCCCCGTGCGCTGATCCTGGCCCAACGAGAACAGCAGGATTTCCAGCTTGTTGGTGCCGGCCAGTTTCGTCCTGGCGTCGATTTTTTTGAGAAGCTCTGACACAGAAACCTCCGCTGCATTCTTTTGAAGTGGCGTACTACTACCCTTTATACGCCAGATATCGGTTTTGCCCGGTTTTTTTTGCTGAGCCTCATGCCAGATAACAGGTTGGCTCAGCGATACCCATTCATTATCATACTGTTTAAGTGGTTTTTACAAATAACTCGCAAGCGATTCGGCATATGGTTTCAAGCCTCAAAGATCAGCAGCAACTAGAAGCCGCGTTCGAGCAATTCAATGCGGTATCCGGCCAACTTATTGATGCATATAGACAACTTGAGAGCCAAGTGACAGTTCTCAATGCGCAATTGGACGAAGCCAATAATCAGCTGCGCAAACAGCGGGACGAGAACGCGATGCTGGCCGAGCGCTTGGGCTTGCTGCTGGAGGCGCTGCCCGCGGGCGTGGTCCAAGTCTCGGCCGAAGGCGTGGTCACGGCGGTGAATCCCGCGGCCAGCCGGATGCTAAACGGTTGTTCTGTAGGCGCTTTATGGCGGGACATGCTGGCGGGGCTGTCGCGTTCGGAACTGGACGACACCTATTGCCATCGGCATGGGGAGCCGGGTTTGGTGTTGACGATGCAATGCCAGGACCTGCCATCTGTCGGAGGGCAGATTGTGCTTATTCACGATGTATCTCGTTTGCATCAATTGACCGGAGAATTGGCCCGTCAGCAGAAGTTGGCGTCCATGGGGGGCATGGCGGCGGCATTGGCGCATCAGCTGCGCACGCCCTTGGCCACGGCGATGTTGTATACGGCGAATCTGAAGCAGGATATTCCGCGGGCCGAGGACCGCGCTCGTTTCGTCGACAAGAGCCTGGCGCGGATGCGGGCGCTGGAGAGTTTGATCCAGAACATGCTGAGTTTTGTCCGCGGTCAGGTAACGACGCTGGAGCCTTTGGATCTGGAAGGGCTGCTGGAGGATTTGCGCGCGGTCATGCAACCACAATGTCATGAAAAAGGCGTGCTTTTTGATTGCAATGTGGTGGTGTCATCTGCCATAAAGGTCTTGGTGGACCGCAAAGCCTTGCAGGGGGCCTTGGTGAATCTGTTGGAGAACGCCTGGCACTTCTCAGCAAGCGGGGATGTGGTGCGATTATCGGTGGAGGAAGGTGAGACCGCTTTACTGTTTCGGGTGGAGGACTCGGGCCCCGGGTTCAATCCGGAGGAGTTGGAGAAGATGTTCGAACCGTTCTTCACAACCCGCCCTGGCGGTACAGGCTTGGGCTTGGCCATCGTCAAGAAAGTGGTGGACGAGCTGGGCGGACAAGTGCGTTGTTTCAACAAGGGGGAGGGCGGAGCCTGTTTCGAGCTTAGCCTTCCGATGATGCAACCGTGATGGATGTGCCGTTTATTCAGAAGAAAGCCGAGGACGCCGGATGAGACCCATTGTCAAAGTAGAGGGCAGAGTTGGGAAGATGATCCTGATCGGACAGTTCGATTTCAACCTGCACCGGGAATTCCGTCAGGCCAGCCAGGAGCTGCTGGACAATCCGGAGGTGCAAGAGATTGAGATTGATTTCGATCAGGTGCCGTTTCTGGATAGTTCCGCGCTTGGAATGCTGCTGTTGCTGAAGGAGCGCGCGGCTGGGCAGAAAAAGAGCATGACCTTGATCAATTGTCGCGAGGCGGTGATGCAGGTGTTCGAAATCGCCTGCTTCAACAAGATGTTCACCATTAAGTAAGTTCAAGCATTGGAGCGTCTGTGCGCATCCGGGCCTGGTTGTCCGCTGATGCCGAGGCACGGGTTCGTGGCGATCCTTGGTTGTCAGCGCTGGATTGGTGGTTTTGCGGTGGCGCCGACTTTGCAGTGGGCGGCAGGCAGGACCTTTGGCTGACGAATCTGGCGGACGCTCCCGCCGAACTGTTCGAGCAGTGGGAGGGCGACAAGCCCTTGTGGGTGTTTTCGTCAGGGCGTCCTGCGCCCTGGCTGGCCACGCCCAATATTCACTTTCTGCGCGGGGACTTCGACGCGGACTTGCTGCGCAGCCGGCTGTTGGCCTGGCATTGGCAGCAACATGCGCTGTGCCCGTGTTTATTCGGAGCGGCGGCTTTCGACATCATCAACGGAGCCATGTCTCTGTATCGTCCGTCGAAACAGGCGACGGTCCGCTCGTTTCCCTTGGAGGTGTCCGTCAAGCCGGTAGAGGCGGTGGGCGGCGACGTTGTGCTGCGCGCGGATTTGCCGGAACGAACCTTGCTGATCCTTGGGGACGCGTCCGGTCACGGGCAAGGGTCGGCGCTGGACGCCGCGCTGCTGGCGCTGGGGGTGTCGCGGGTGCTGTTGGGGCAGCCTTTGTCCTTGTCGGCGTTGCGCGAACTCAATGCCTTCATGCATCGTCATGTGGCCGACGGGCGCTACGTTGGCAGCGCGTTGCTGGAGATTGACTGGGGCGCTCGAGAGGTGCGGCTGGTCAATGCCGGCATGCCGGATATCTTGCTGTTTCTATCCACCAGGCTTGAGCGTCGTTTTCCCTCCATGTGCAGCCCGCTGGGCTTGCGCGCCGACATCGAGTTGCAGCCGCCTCTGGCGCTGCCCTGGGCGGAGGGTCAGCACTTCCTGGCCCACAGCGATGGCATGGAGGAGTCGGATCTGCCATACCTGCTGTCGCGTCTGCTGCGCTTGTCCAGCGTTTCCCCGGCCGATGCGTACGGCTATGGCCCCTTGCCGTCAATTCCGCTAGGCTTCAGCAGCCCATACAATGACGACATGTCGTCACTGGCTTTCGCGGTGCCGTCGTCGGCGTCTCCGGGGCCGGTTTAACGACGTTTCTCGGCCGCATGCGTTGACGCCGTGCGGATTCAGGCTTGAATCGGCGGGCTTTTTAGTTGATCACTCATTCATATCTGCGCGAATTTCAGCGCTTGGGCGAATCGGTTGTCTCGCGGGTGCGGAACGAGACGGCGAGTGAGCAAGGTAAAGAATGGAAAATGGACCCGGCGCGGACGGTGTCGGACTGACGATGGGCGAAGAGCCGCGTCAGGCGAGCGAGCGCTGGGAGGTTTCCTGAAACGGGGATGTTATGCACAAAAAAATACTGACGGTTGACGATTCCGCTTCGATTCGACAGATGGTGTCGTTCACCTTGAAAAGCGCTGGTTACGAGGTGGTGGAGGCGGGGGACGGCAACGCTGGCCTGGCCAAGGCGCAGGGAGGCCAGTTCAATCTGGTGCTGACCGACCAAAACATGCCGGGCATGGATGGCCTGACCCTGATCCGCTCCTTGCGTAAACTGCCGGCGTATACGACGACGCCTATCCTGATGCTGACCACCGAATCCAGCGACCAAATGAAGGCGCTTGGCCGCGCGGCCGGGGCTACGGGCTGGCTGGTCAAGCCATTTGACCCGCAGAAGCTGCTGGATGTGGTCAAGCGCGTGATCGGCTGAATCTGCTGATCTTGGGCACGACGAGGAGCGAGCTTTTGGCCATCGATATGTCGCAGTTTCATCAGGTGTTTTTTGATGAAGCTGATGAGCATTTATCCAGCATGGAGAGCCTGCTGCTGGGCATGGATCAGTCCTGTCCGCAGCAGGAGGATTTGCATGCGGTGTTCCGCGCCGCGCATTCGATCAAGGGCGGTGCGGCCACATTCGGTTTCGCCGACATGGCGGATTTGACTCATGTGTTGGAAGGGTTGTTGGACGAGGTGAGGCGCGGCGCGCGCGTCTTGAGTTCGGATCTAGTGGACTTGGTGCTGCGAGCCAAAGATGTGTTGTACGGGATGCTGGCGGCGCACAAGGGCAAAGGCGATGTCGATACAGCGCAAGCCGATGAGCTAAAGGCGCAGTTGGAGGCGCTGGCGGCCGCTCCGGCGGAAACCGAGGCGCGCCGGGCGCCGGAGGAGGCGCGGCACTGGACGCTGTATCTGGAAATCGACGTGGTGGACGGCGTCAACATCGACGCCTTGTTGGAGTCGCTGGCCGAGCATGGCGACTTGAGCGTGGTGCAGCGCGGCGAGGAGCTTGACAAGCTGCCCTGGGTTGCCGTGTTCACCTCGCCGCTGGACGCGGCGGAGGTGGCGGAGTCGCTGGCGTTCGCCGTGCCGCAGGAGCATTTCCGCATCAACGTCGATCATGGCGTAGAGGAGGAGAGCAGTTTCGGCTTGTTCCTCGATGCGGCTCCGGAACCGGACGCCTCGGTATGGCTGGAAGGAGACGGATTCGGCCTGTTCGAGCCCCCGCCTGCCGAGGCGGCGGAGCGGGACGAAGTTCCGGCGCTGGCGCCGGAGTTCGACGCGGCCAAGCCTGCGGCGCGCGGAGGCGCGGCGAGCGAGAGTTCTATCCGGGTCAATATCGACAAGGTGGATTTGCTGCTCAACCTAGTGGGCGAGCTGGTGATCACCCAGTCCATGCTGACGCAATCCGGGGCGGGCCTGGATCCGGTGGCGCATGAGCGCCTGCTTGGCGGCATCGGCGCTTTGCAACGCAACGCGAGGGAGTTGCAGGAGGCGGTGATGTCGATCCGGATGACGCCCATCTCTTTTGTGTTCAACCGCTTTCCGCGAGTGGTGAGGGATTTGGCCGGTCGCTTGGGTAAAAGGGTGGAGCTCACGATGATGGGCGAAAGCACCGAGCTGGACAAAGGCTTCATCGAGAAATTGTCCGACCCGTTGACCCACCTGGTGCGCAACAGCCTGGATCATGGCATCGAATCCCCGGAAGCGAGGCAGGCGGGCGGGAAGGATCCGGTGGGGCGTCTTACGCTGCGGGCTTTCCACCAAGGCAGCAATATCGTCATCGAAGTCAGCGATGACGGCGCCGGGCTTAACCGGGAGCGGATACTGGCCAAGGCGAGACAGAACGGTTTGGCTGCGCCGGATTCGCTAAGCGACGTTGAGGTGTGGAACCTGATTTTCGAGGCCGGCTTCTCCACGGCGGCGGAGGTGACCGAGGTTTCCGGCCGCGGCGTGGGCATGGATGTGGTCAAGCGCAATATCCAGAGCATGGGCGGCCGTGTGGAGATAGACTCCATGGCCGAAATCGGCACCACCATCAGCATTCATTTGCCGTTGACGCTGGCGATCATGGACGGCATGTCGGTGCGCATCGGCGCGGAAACCTATGTGATGCCCTTGGGGGCGGTATTGGAGTCGCTACAGCCGGCGCCGAATGAAATCAAAACGGTGGCCGCGCGCGGCCAGGTGGTGGGCATTCGCGGCGAATACCTGCCGATTGTGCCGTTGGGACGGTTTTTTTCCATTCCCGAAGCGAAACAGACCCCGAGCGAGGCGATCCTGGTGATCGTGGAGGCCGGCAACAGCAGGCTGGCGCTGTTAGTGGACGATTTGATCGGCCAGCAGCAGTTTGTGGTGAAAAACCTTGAAACGAATTACCGCAAGGTGGATGGCATTTCCGGCGCCACTATTCTCGGAGACGGCCAGGTGGCCATGATCCTGGATATCGCCGCGATTGCGCGGCACAACCAGCGGATGGCGCTGGACGCATGAAACAACAAGGAAAAAAAATGGTGGCGGAACGGAACGACCCGGGGTTGGCGCACAGGCGTTCGGGCAATGAGCTGCTGGTGTTCACGCTGGGAGCGGAAGAGTACGGCATTGATATTCTGAAGGTGCAGGAAATCCGCGGCTACGACGCGGTGACCCGCATCGCCAACGCGCCGGACTTCATCAAGGGCGTGGTCAATTTGCGCGGCCATATCGTGCCTATCGTGGATTTGCGTTTGAAATTCGGCATCGGGGAGCCGGTGTACAACGAGTTCACCGTAGTGATCGTGTTGAATGTGTGCGGGCGCGTCATCGGCGCGGTAGTGGACGGGGTGTCGGATGTGATTCAACTGGAGCGGGAAGCGCTGCGAGCCGCGCCGGAGTTTGGCGCGGCGGTGGACACCGCCTATATCGAAGGACTGGGCACGCTGGACGAGCGCATGATCATCGTGATCGATATCGAGCGTTTGATGGGCAGCGAGGAAATGGCGTTGACTGACGCCGCTGGCCGCGTATAAACGCGGCCGCAAGCCTGTTTTGAGGGGGCGAAGCATGAATAATATGAAAGTGATCCATCGGCTGGTGTTGGGCTTTGGCCTGTTGATTCTGTTGCTGGCGGTGGCGATGACGCTGGCGGTCAGACAACTGCAGGGCCTGGCCGGCGATCTGGTCAATATCTCCAGCGTGCATATCCCGCAGGTTAGCGCCGCGCACAAGATTGCAGCCAATGTCGACCTGGCGTCGCGGGACGTGCGTAATCTGTTGTTGACCAAGGATGTCCAGCTTACCAAGGAGCTCAACCAGCAGATTGACGAGAGCCTGGTCAATCTGACGCAGCGAATGGCGGCCTTGGAGCCGAATGTCGGCAACGCCGGGCGGCCGCTGTTCGAGGCGATGCGCTCCGATGAAGCCAGTTTCCGCTCTGAACTGAATGTGTTCCGACGCATGCAAGCGCAGGGACGGGATGCGCAGGCTCGCGATTACTTGTTCGTCACCCTGCGCGATACCCAGCTTAAATACATGACCTCGATCGATCGCTACATCGCGTTTGAGGAGGGGCTGATGCGCAAGGCGGGACAGGATGCCAGCGACAATTCCCAACAGGCTTACAAGCTGCTGTTTGGCTTCACTTTGTTGGCGCTGGCGATCGGCATCGGCTTCGGCGTCTTCATTATCCGTTCGCTGATGCGCCAGTTGGGCGGCGAGCCTGCGGAGCTGGTCAAGGTGATGCGAGAGTTGACCGAGGGCCAGGTACGTTCCGAGATCAAGGTCAAGTCGGGCGACAAGCATAGTCTGTTCGCGTCGATGAGTTTGCTGGCCGAGAAAGCGGTTGAAAACATCCGAGTGCGCAATGCCCTGGACAACGCCTCCACCAATGTGATGATCGCCGACAATGATCGCAACATCATCTACACCAATCACAGCGTGCTGGAGATGATGCGCCGCGCCGAGGCCGATATGCGCAAAGCCTTGCCCAATTTCGACGCGCGCGCCTTGCTGGGCACCAATATGGATGTGTTCCACAGCAATCCGGCGCATCAGCGCGACCTGTTGGCCAATCTGCGCTCCACTTATCGCGCGCAGATCAATATTGGCGAGCGTATTTTCGGCTTGGTGGCCAATCCGGTGTTCGGCACCGACGGCTCGCGGTTGGGCACGGTGGTGGAGTGGAAGGATCGCACCGGCGAAGTTGAGATCGAGAAAGAGGTGGCCGGCATCATCTCCGCGGCCGCGGCCGGCAATTTCGACCGACGCATCAATCTGGAAGGCAAGGACGGCTTTTTCCGACAGTTGGGCGAAAGCGTCAATCAACTGCTGGCGGTGACCAGCCAGGGCCTGGGCGATATCGCCACGGTGCTGGCGGCCTTGGCCAAGGGCGATCTCACTCATGCGATCAAGGGCGACTACCAGGGCCTGTTCAGCCAGTTGCAGAACGACACCAACACCACGGTGGAGCGCTTGAAGGAAATTGTCTCCAACATCAAGGAGTCCACCGACGCGATCAACACTGCCGCGCGCGAGATCGCCTCCGGCAACGCCAACCTGTCCAGCCGCACCGAGCAACAAGCGGCCAGCCTGGAGGAAACGGCTTCCAGCATGGAGGAAATCACCAGCACAGTGCGGCAGAACGCGGAGAACGCCAAAAAGGCGAACACGCTGGCCACTGGCGCTTCCGACATCGCCGCGCGCGGCGGCAAAGTGGTGGGCGACGTGGTGGCCACCATGAACGAGATCAACGACAGTGCGCGCAAGATTGTCGACATCATCAGCGTGATCGACGGCATCGCCTTTCAGACCAATATCCTGGCGCTCAACGCCGCGGTGGAAGCCGCGCGGGCCGGCGAGCAGGGGAGAGGCTTCGCCGTGGTGGCCAGCGAGGTGCGCAACCTGGCGCAGCGTTCCGCCGCCGCCGCCAAGGAAATCAAGGGTTTGATTGGCAGCTCGGTGGCTAAAGTCGAGTCCGGTTCCAAGCTGGTGGACGAGGCCGGCAGCACCATGGATGAGATCGTGATTTCCATCCGCCGCGTCGCCGATATCATGAGCGATATCTCGGCCGCATCGATTGAGCAGAGCTCGGGCATCGAGCAGGTCAATCTGGCGGTGACGCAGATGGACGAAAACACGCAGAAGAACGCCGCGCTGGTGGAGCAGGCCGCCGCGGCTGCGGAGTCGCTGGAAGAGCAAGCGCGCTATTTGGACGACGCGGTGCAGGTATTCAAGCTGGGAGAGCCGGGACAGCGTTTGCGGCCTATGCAGGCGCACGTCGCGCAGACGGCGGAGCATGTCGTTGCACACGTTGCCGGAGCCAAGGCCGTGTCGCCCAAGTCCGCCGGCAAGATCGTGGTGCCTGAACGACTGCGCCCGCAAGTGGACCTGACGGACGGCGAGTGGGAGGAGTTTTGACGCTGGCTAGGCTGAGAGCGGAGCCGAGGGGATCGAGTTGATGGGGCTGGAACTGGACATCAAGTTCACGCCAGACGATTTTCGCCGCATCCGCGGCATGGTTTACCGGCGGGTGGGCATCGCTCTTAACGACAGCAAGACCCATATGGCCTACGCGCGGCTGGCCAAGCGAGTGCGGGCCTTGGGGCTGAAAAGCTTCGCCGAGTACTTGGACCGGCTGGACCAGGACGCTTTATCGGGGGAGTGGCAGAACTTTGTCAATGCGCTGACCACGAATCTGACTTCGTTTTTTCGGGAGCCGCATCATTTCAGCATGCTGCGCGCGCACGCCGAGCGCTGGCGGAAGCGCGGCCGGCCGTACCGGGTCTGGAGCGCGGCGTCTTCGACGGGCGAGGAGCCTTACTCCATCGCCATGACCATGGCGGAATTGGCGGAGTCTTTACGGCCATTCCCCTGCGAATTGCTGGCGTCCGATATTGATACTCATGTATTGGAGCAGGCGATGTACGGCGTCTATCTTCGCGAGCGCGTCAGCCAGTTGCCGGAGCCGCAATTGCGCCGTTTTTTCGATAAGGGCGTGGGCGCCAACGACGGCAAGGTGCGCTTGAAGAAACATCTGCGCGAAGCGGTGACCTTTTTCCAGATGAATCTGGTGGCGGAAGAGTGGCCTCCTCTGGGGGAGTTCGACGTCATTTTTTGCCGCAATGTGTTGATCTATTTTGATAAGCCGACACAGGCGGCCATACTCAATCATATGGCGCGGCATCTGGCCCCTGACGGTTTGCTATTGCTGGGGCATTCGGAAAACATCCTGCATCTGAGCGACGCCTTCCTGCCTTGCGGCAAAACCAGCTACCGGCTGGCCTAGCCGGCGTGTCCGCCCTTTTATCGATTCGGGAGCGTGGATGGGGTTCGACAAGAAAATTCGCGTGGTGGTGGTAGACGACTCCGCTTTGATCCGCAATCTGCTCACCTCCATCATTAACGAGGCGCAAGACATGGAGGTGGTGGCTACCGCCTCCGATCCATTCATCGCTCGCGAGCGCATCCGCGAGCTGGACCCCGACGTCATCACGCTGGATGTCGAAATGCCGCGCATGGACGGCTTGGAGTTTCTTCGGCGTTTGATGCGCTTGCGGCCGACGCCGGTGCTGATGATTTCCTCGCTGACGCAGCAAGGATCGGAGGCGACGCTGACGGCGCTGGAGCTGGGCGCGATCGACTTTATGTCCAAGCCGGCGCACGATATCGCCAGACGGATGGGCGATTACGCCCACGAGATCCGAGACAAAATCCGGACGGTGGCGGCAGCCAGGGTGCGTGCGCCGCACCGCTTTCATCGCGCGGCCGAGGCCTTGGCGCCGCAGACGCCTTTTCTGGGCGCCAGCGCCCAGCAAGCGATGATTTTTGTGGGCGCTTCCACCGGCGGCACGGAGGCGATCCGAACCCTATTGAGCGGCTTGCCGGCCGACGGGCCGCCCATCCTGATTGCTCAGCACATGCCAGAGTATTTTACCGGCAGTTTCGCCGCGCGGCTGAACAGTTACTGCCCGATGAGGGTGAAGGAAGCGGAAGCCGGCGAGCCGATCAAGACGGGCGTCGCCTATATCGCGCCAGGCAATTGGCATATGCGGGTGCAGGCCGCCGCAGGCGGTTTCCGCATTGAGTTGGACCAGAGCGAGAGGGTGAACCGGCACCGGCCGTCGGTGGATGTGCTGTTCGACTCCGCCGCGCGCGGCCTGGGCAAGCGTGCCATCGGCGTCATCCTGACAGGAATGGGGCGGGACGGAGCGGATGGCCTGCGCAAGATGCGCGACGCCGGCGCCGTCACATTCGGCCAGAACGAGGCCAGTTGCGTGGTGTACGGCATGCCGCGCGAGGCGATGAAGGCCGGCGGCGTGCAACAAGAGTGGCCACTGGAAGCGCTGGCCCCCAAAATCTTGGCCTGCCTGTACGGCAGGGCGGAAAAGGCGATGTTATGAACAGCGGCGCGGTGCATTTCAGCAGCCATTCCTATTTCGACAAGCATTTTCAAAGCCAGGCGGTGAAAGTGTTTCCCGGCGGCTTCTACGTCACCAGCCAGCCGCAGCTGTTGGTAACGCTGCTGGGGTCGTGCGTGGCGGTGTGCATGTTGGACCGTGCGGCCAATGTCGCGGGCATGAACCATTTCCTGCTGCCGGAAGGCAGCATCGAGGTGGGTGAGGGCGCATCCGCCGCGCGCTTCGGCGTTCACGCGATGGAGCTGATGATCACCGAGATGCAGAAGCTGGGCGCGATGCGACACCGCATGGAGGCCAAGGTGTTTGGCGGGGGCAACGTGCTGGACGGCATGTCGGTGATGAACGTGGGCGAGCGCAACCGCCGCTTCATCCACGCTTATCTGGATGCGGAAAGGATTCCCATCCTGGCCGAAGACCTGCTGGGCGACTGCGCGCGCAAAGTGTACTTCTTCACCGACAGCGGCAAGGTGCTGGTCAAGAAGCTCAAGCGCAGCCGCACCGTGATCACCGAGGAGAACCGCTATCGCCAGCAGGTGATGCAGCCGGAGGTGGCCGGCAAGTCCGGGGATATAGAACTGTTCATTTGAACCGGTTCTCAGACCCTGTTCAATGTCTGCTGCGCATCGGCGATACGGCGTTAAAAACCGCTTCGAAATGCTCATGTACCACGTGTACATTCCGCTTTCTCAGCGGTTTTCGCCTTGCCTCGCTCTTGCTCGCGAGACTTTGAACCGGTTCTCAGCGCTCCAGGTGTTGCAGCTTGCCTTCTACCGCCGCCCAGTCCTCGTGGTCCGGCAGCGGATCCTTCTTTTCGGTGATAGTGGGCCAGAGCTTGGAAAGCTCGGCGTTGAGCGCGACGAAGCCTTCTTGTCCGGGCGGCACGTCGTCCTCCGCGTAGATCGCGTTCACTGGGCATTCCGCCACGCATAGCGTGCAGTCTATGCATTCCTCCGGGTCAATCGCCAGGAAGTTGGGGCCTTCGTGAAAGCAGTCCACCGGGCAGACATCGACGCAATCGGTGTATTTGCATTTGATGCAGGCATCGGTTACAACGTAGGCCATATTGGCTCCTTGGTCGTCGAAAGCCGGCTGCGCCGTTTGGCGCGGCCTCTGGGCGATGATTTGAGCGTATCAGTCAACATTATTAGCCAGAAATTCCCTTCACAACGCATTGCCGCCGTAAATTTCCTATCCGTCATGAACGCTTCTCCCTATCGCGGGCGTTTTGCCCCCAGTCCCACCGGTTTGTTGCACGCCGGCTCCCTGTGCACCGCCGTCGGCAGTTATCTGGAGGCGCGCGCGCGCGGAGGCGAGTGGCTGCTGCGGATGGAGGACCTGGACCCGCCGCGCGAGGTGGCCGGCGCCGCGGACGCCATTCTGCGCACCTTGGAGGCCTATGGCTTCGAGTGGGATAGCGAAGTGGTGTACCAAAGCCGTCGCCACGACTTGTATCGGCAGGCGTTGGAGCAATTGGTCGCCTCCGGCCACGCTTATCCGTGCAATTGCACGCGCAAGAAGATCGCGGAGACCGCGAGGCGCGGGCTGGACGGTTACGTTTATCCCGGCCATTGCCGGCTGAGGCGTCCGGAGGAGGGGGGGCGAGCCTGGCGCCTGCGGGTGGAACCCGGCGAGACCGTGGTGGATGACCGCCTGCAAGGAGCGTACCGGCAGAACCTGGCGGCCGATATCGGCGATTTTGTCTTGCTGCGCGCGGACGGCTACTGGGCTTATCAATTGGCCGTGGTAGTGGACGATGCGGAGCAAGGGGTGAGCGATGTGGTGCGCGGCGCCGACCTGCTGGTGTCCACGCCGCGCCAGGTGGCGGTACAGCGCGCGCTGGGCGCGAATACGCCGGCTTATTGCCATTTGCCGGTGCTGGTTAACGCCGCGGGAGAGAAACTGTCCAAGCAGACGCTGGCGCCGGCGGTGGCGGCGGAGGACGCCGCCGCTTCACTGCGTTTGGCCTTGAGCCGTCTGGGGCATGCGCCGCCGGAGGAGTGCGGCGGTTTAGCCGAGTTGTGGCAGTGGGCGCGCGCTCACTGGTCGCTGGCGCGGGTGCCGGCAGGGCCTGTGGTGGTCGCCTGAATTGCGCCCTTTTATGCCAAAACTATGCATTTGACGTGTTTTTTTCCCTGCCTGCTGACCTATATTGGCATCTGCGCACGCGCTTGTTGCGCATCATTGGCCGCGACAAGCGGACTGCCATCGCCTTCTCGTTGACATACGGAAAATGCGACATGTTTTTATGTCGAATTTGTGTTCTAATGCCGCCTTTTTTTCATGCGCGCGCACTGGCGCAAAGTCCCGCTTCAGTTGACTCCGGTCAAGCGGCTTAAAGAAAGCATGCCTAGCTTGCGGGCGCGGCCCTCTATCATGGGCGCTTTTTCAGCCGTATCAGTCTGAATGCGAACGGAACGGGCAGAACCCGCTCCGCCGGCGCCATCGCATGATCGTAGAAACACGCGCGCGCGGCGCGCCCGTCAATCGGCAGGCCCGATGGAGACCAAGCCTTGAGCAATACCAATTTAGACAGCAAGACCAAGACCCGGGCGCTGGGGGTATGGATGTGCACCGCCCTGGTGGTGGGCAATATGATCGGTTCCGGCGTGTTCCTGTTGCCGGCGTCGCTGGCGCCGTTCGGCGGTGTGTCGATGATAGGCTGGCTGCTCACCGCCGCCGGCGCGATCTGCCTGGCCTTGGTGTTTGCGCGGCTGGCGGCCATTCTGCCCAAGGAAGGCGGGCCCTACGCGTATATTCATGAAGCCTTCGGCGGTTTTGCCGGCTTCTGGATCGCCTGGGGTTACTGGATTGCGCTGTGGGCCGGCAACGCGGCGCTGGCGGTGGCCGCCACCAGTTATATGCAGGTCTTCTTTCCGGTGTTGGGGCACGATAATCTGCTGGCCGGCGTATTCGCCATCAGCCTGATCTGGATTGTCACCTGGATCAACAGCCGCGGCGCGCGCAGTTCCGGTCTAGTGGCGGTGACGACCACCTTGCTCAAGCTGTTGCCGTTGGCCGCTGTCACTTTCTTCGGGTTTTTCCATTTGCAGCCGGACAACATCGTGTTCAACCCTCACGACAAGCCCCTGCTCAGTTCGGTGTCCGCCACCATGGCGCTGACCCTGTGGGCTTTTCTGGGGCTGGAGTCGGCGTCGGTGCCGGCGGGCGACGTGATCGCGCCGGAAAAAACCATTCCGCGCGCCACGGTGCTGGGCACTCTGATCGCTACGGTGCTCTACATCTTGTCCACGGTGGCCTTGATGGGCTTGATGCCGCCGGCGATGCTGGCGGCCTCGCAGGCGCCGTTCGCCGACGCAGCCAGGTTGATGTGGGGCGATTGGGGCTACTATCTGGTGGGTTTCGGTGCCATTGTCTCCTGCTTCGGCGCACTGAACGGCTGGAGCTTGATGCAGGCGCATGTGCCTGCCGCCGCCGCGCACGACGGCCTGTTTCCCCGCCGCTTTGCTCAGACGAACCCGCAAGGCGTGCCTATTTTCGGCCTGGTGTTGTCCAGCGGCTTGGTGACGGTGCTGATGGCGATGAAATACGCGGGGGGCGACGGCGGCGTCAAAATTTTCGAGTTCATTATTCTGCTGGCCACCGCCACCACCTTGCTGCCTTACGCGTTTTGCTCGATGGCGTTGCTGGCCATCATGCTGATGCGCCCCCAGCAGTTCCAGCGCAAAGACTACCTGGCGCCGCTGTGCTTCGCCGGCGTGGGCTTCGCCTATTCGGTGTGGGCTTTATACGGCTCCGGAGCCGACATCGTGATGTGGGGCATGATCCTGCTGCTGCTGGGCCTGCCGGTTTATGTCTGGCAAGTGAAGGAGCGTTACGCCGACCCTTCGTGAGTGAGGCGGCGCTGGATCCGACACGCGGCCTCGGCCGCGTTTTCTTTGTGATCAAGGCTATCGTCATGGCGAAATGGACTTGTCTATGCCGCTGGCTGGTGGCTTACTAGGGCGCTTTGGTTTCAGACTGGGAGTTGCCATGAGGATAGCCGCCGTCGATAGCCTGCTTGTCGCCATCGATTTCGCTTACCCGATGCCGGACGCGTTAACGCTGGCGCAGATGAGGGAGGAAAACGAGCCTTGCGCGCTGGAGCGCGCGGACGGTTTGTTTCCGGAAAACAGCTATTACCTCGCCGGCCGCAAAGGCTGCGCCGAGCGAATGTCGGCACGGGCCTTTGTTGCGCGCCGCTTGCGCGAGGCGGCGGCGCGGCTGGCCCCGGATTACGGCCTGTTGTTGTTCGACGCTTACCGCAGCCGCGAGACTCAGGCCGATCTATTTCATATGGTGTTGGACGAGGTGCGCGCCGCGCATCCGGATTGGGACGCGGCGGCGGTGGAGCGGCAGGCGCGCTTGTTTGCCGCCCATCCCGACGATACCGCCCGTTTCGCGGTGCTGCCGCACAATTCGGGCGGCGCGATTGATCTGGCGATCTGCCGGCGGGATACCGGGGAGATCTGCGATTTCGGCACCGCTTTCGACGCGGCCGAGCCGGCGTCGCGCACCGACTACTTCGAAGTGCCGCACGATCCCGCGCAGGGCTTTTCGTCCGAACGATGGTTGGCGGTGCGTCACAATCGTCGCGTCTTGTTCAATCTGATGAAACAGTCCGGTTTCAGCAATTATGCCGAGGAGTGGTGGCATTACGACTTGGGCGACTGCCTGTGGGGGCAGGCTTTGGGCGTGGACTGGGTTTACCCGTCCATGGAGCTGGAGCCGTCCTGATTTGACGCGGCCGCCGCGTGCTTGCGGCGGCCGCATCGTCAAGCGTAGCCGGCCAGCGCCTTCAACCAGACCAGCGCGGCGTTGGCTCCCGCGTCGGGCACGCCTAGCGCTCGTTCGCCCAGATAGCTGGCCCGTCCCAAGCGCGGCCGCATGGCGGCGGTGGCCGCGCAGCCGAGTTCCGCCGCCTCCAGCGCGGAACGCCACGCCGCGTTTGGACTTTGGCCGTCGTTCAGAGCGGCTTCGAAAGCGTTGGCGGCTGGCGTTAATGTATCCAGCATGGTGCGGTCGCCCACCTGCGCGCCGCCCAGTTCCGCGATGGCGGCGACGCCGTCCTTGAACGCCGCGGCCCAGTCGAGCGGGCTGGGCGCGTTCGATGAGTCCAGCCGCCGCGCCGCGCGCAGCAGGGCTGTTGAGTAGAACGGGCCGGAGCTACCGGCGATGGCTTGGCGCAAGGCCTGGCTGACGGTGCGCAGCGCCGTGGCCGGATCGCTCCAGGCGCTGTCCGGCAAGGCGCGGATTGCCGCCGCGCCGCGCTGCATGCTGACGCCCAGATCGCCGTCGCCTGCCGCTCCGTCCAGTTCGGTCAACAGCGGTTCGGCGGCGTCCAGCGCCTTGGCCGCGGCCCAAGCCGCGGCGCGCAGCTGGGGGTCGGCTTTGGCGGTGGAGAGGGCTTCTGCTGCCGCGCGCGGCGGCGCCGGTCGCAGCTGGCGTCGCGCCGGCAGAAGGCCGGAGCCGGGCCAGGCAGGGGCCTGGGTGGCTTGATCCAGCCAGCCGAGGCGCTGCTCATCCAGCGCCAGCAGCGACAGCGAGCAGCCCGGCATTTCCAGCGCGGTCATGAAATTACCGCTCCATAGCCGTTCCACATGCAAGCCGAGCCGTCGCGCCGAGGCCAGCGCGCTGCGCGCCACGATGGCGAGCTCCATCGGCGGAGTGCCGCCCAGGCCGTTGACCAGCATTGCCACCCGTTGGCCGGCCTGCCAACCGCGGTCCCTGACAATGGCGTCGAGCAGCGTCGCGCACAAGGCGTCGGCGGATTGGCGCGGCACTCGGCGTACCCCGGCTTCGCCGTGAATGCCCAGGCCCAACTCTACTTCGTCGTCGTCCAGTTGAAAGCCGGGGCGGCCGGTTGCCGGCACGGTGCAGGCGCCCAGCGCCACGCCCATGGTGGCTACCTGTTCCGCCGCCTGCCGCGCCGCGGCGGCGACCTCGGCCAGGCTGGCGCCGCTGGCGGCAACCGCGCCGGCAATCTTGTGCACCAGCACGGTGCCGGCGATGCCGCGACGGCGCGCCGGCTCCACGGTGTCCCGAAGCGCTACATCGTCGGCCACCACCACGCTGTCGACGGCAATGCCCTCGGCACGGGCCAGCTCCGCCGCCAGGCCAAAGTTCAGCCGGTCGCCGGTGTAGTTTTTGATGATGAGCAGTACGCCTTTAGGGCCGGCGACGGCGCGGATCGCCGCCAGCACGGTGTCTACGCTGGGCGAGGTGAATACGTCGCCCACTGCGGCGGCGTCCAGCATGCCGTGGCCGATGTAGCCGGCGTGGGCAGGCTCGTGGCCGCTGCCGCCGCCGGAGATCAGCGCCACTTTGTCGAGCTGACCGCCAGCCGGAAGATCCGCGCGCAGCAAGACGTTTTCCTCTTCGAGCAGGGCCAGGCCGGGCAGGGTGTCGGCCAGGCCTTCCAGCATTTCCCGCGCCACATGGCGCGGATCGTTGATTAGTTTTCGCATGGTGGTTTCCTTTCCATATCGGATAGAGCTCGTGCTGGGTAAAGATGGATGTCATCTTACGATCAGCTTTGCTTGGAGGGGGAATTTGTCGATTGCGTGATCGATAACGAAGTGAAATGTGTTCGTAATCGATCTTAAACGAAGCAATATCCGTTCAATGATTTGCGGTTTCGAATATTTTAAGTCATTGTTTAAGTTGAAGATAAACACGGCTTGCCAAGGCCCGGTCCAGCAACCATAATCTGGCACGTCATGCAGGAGAGAGTGGCCGTCCGCGCCACCGCCGAAGGCGCAAGCGCACCCGCAATCGCTCAGGCAAAAGGACTGCATTATCGGACTGGCCGCAGCCAGTTCGCCGAATCTGGAGAGCGGCGTCCACGGATGCCCACCGAAGGGGCTAACGGTCGCAAGGCCGGAAAATCTCAGGTGCAGGGACAGAGGGGTGTAGGGAATAGAGCAACACTACACGCTTTTGCTAAGGACGCACCAATGACGGCCCCGAAACGCACCCCCCTGTTTGAATCCCACATCGCCGCCGGCGCCAAGATGGTCGATTTCGCCGGCTGGGAAATGCCCATCCATTACGGCTCCCAACTAAAAGAACATGAAATCGTGCGCAGCGACGCCGGCATGTTCGACGTTTCCCATATGACGGTGCTGGACATCAGCGGGCCGGACGCCAAGGCCTGGCTCCAGCGGCTGATCGCCAACGACGTGGCCAAGCTGGGCTTCGAAGGCAAGGCGCTGTATTCCGGCATGCTCACGCCCGACGGCACCGTGGTGGACGATCTGATCGTCTACCTGACCTCCTACGGCTATCGCATGGTGGTCAACGCGGGCACCACCGACAAGGATCTGGCCTGGATGGAAGGGCACAAGGCGGACTTCAACGTCGACATCAAAGTAAGACGCGATCTGTCCATCTTGGCGGTGCAAGGCCCGCAAGCCATCGCCAAGGTCTGTTCGGTCAAGCCCGAGCTCGCCGCCGTCATCCAGAACTTGAAGCCGTTTCAAGGCCAGCCGGCAGGAGACTGGTTCTATGCCCGCACCGGCTATACCGGCGAAGACGGCCTGGAAGTGATGCTGCCCGGCGTTGAAGCCGCCGCTTTCTTCCAACAATTGCAGGCCGCCGGCGTGGCGCCCATTGGTCTGGGCGCGCGCGACACCCTGCGGCTGGAGGCCGGCATGAATCTGTACGGCCACGATATGGACGAAACCGTTTCCCCGCTGGAAGCCGGCATGGGTTGGACCATCGCCTGGGAACCGGCAGAGCGCGACTTCATCGGCCGCAAGGCGCTAGAGGTGCAGAAAGCCGCCGGCGTGAAGACCAAGCAAGTGGGCCTGGTACTGGAAGGGCGCGGCGTGCTGCGCGAAGGTCTGAAAGTGGTGGTGGAAGGGGTGGGCGAAGGGGTGATCACCAGCGGCACCTTCTCGCCCACGCTCAAGCATTCCATCGCGATCGCGCGCGTGCCGGCAGGCACAGGCGACAAGGCGCTGGTGGACCTGCGCGGCACCTTGACCGAAGTGCGCGTGGTCAAGATGCCTTTCGTGCGCAACGGCAAGAAAGTTTTCGCCTGAGCCGATCGCTCAGGCAGGCCGCGCGACGCGGCCGGGAATAATCGTTAAGACCTGGATTTGACTGGAGACACTCATGAGCAACATCCCCGCCGAACTCAAATACGTTGAAAGCCACGAATGGCTGCGTCTGGAAGCTGACGGTTCCGTGACCGTGGGCATTACCGAGCATGCGCAAGAATTGCTGGGCGACATCGTTTTCGTCGAGCTGCCGAAAGTGGGCGCCAAGCTGGCCAAGGAAGAGCAGGCCGGCGTGGTGGAATCGGTGAAGGCCGCTTCCGACATTTACTGTCCGGTTGCCGGCGAAGTGCTGGCCATCAACGAGGAACTGGAAGCCGAACCGGAACTGGCCAATAGTGAACCCTACGGGGCGGGCTGGTTCTTCAAGATCAAGCCGGCGAATCCGGCGGACCTGGACGCCCTGATGGACGCCGCCGCCTACGCCAAGGAAATTGGCGCCTGATGGTGAAAACCGCCTCGCAGTCCTGATTGGCCGCGAGGCGTTTTTTTCGCCCGGATATCCAGCAACACCCGATTGGCCGCGAAAGCCGCGGCGCGGACGGCAAGCACAGAAGGTCTCGTACTCATGTCTCTCTCCGAACTTTTCAACCGCAAAGAATTCATCTCCCGCCACATCGGCCCGTCCGACGCAGAGCGCGAGCAAATGCTGGCCGCCATCGGCGTGGCCTCCATTGACGAACTGGTGGCGCAGACGCTGCCGGCCGACATCCGCCTGAACCGCAAGCTGGAACTGCCGGATCCCATGCCGGAAGCCGAGGCGCTGGCCGCGCTGAAGGCTGTCGCCGCCAAGAACGTGGTCAACAAATCCTTCATCGGGCAGGGTTATTACCCGGTGCTGACCCCAACGGTGATCTTGCGCAACCTGCTGGAAAACCCGGGCTGGTATACCGCTTACACCCCGTACCAGGCTGAGATCGCCCAAGGCCGTCTCGAAGCCTTGCTGAATTTCCAGCAAATGGTGATCGACCTGACCGGCCTGGAACTGGCTAACGCGTCCTTGCTGGACGAGGCCACCGCCGCCGCCGAGGCGATGGCGATGGCGCGCCGGGTGTCCAAGGCCAAGTCCGGCCAGTTCTTCGTGGACAGCCGCGTGCTGCCGCAAACCCTGGACGTGATGCGGACCCGCGCCAAGTATTTCGGCTTTGAACTGGTGCTGGGCCACCCGGAAGAGGCGGGCAAGGGCGAATACTTCGGCGCCTTGTTCCAGTATCCGGGCGAGGCCGGCGACTTGATCGACCTGACCCCGCACATCGCCGCGGTCAAGGCCAAGGGCGCGGTGGCGGTGGTGGCCGCCGACATCATGGCCTTGGTGGCGTTGAAATCCCCGGGCGAGATGGGCGCGGACGTCGCCATCGGCAACACTCAGCGCTTTGGCGTGCCAATGGGCTTCGGCGGACCGCACGCCGCCTATTTCGCGTTCAAGGACGAAATGAAGCGCTCGGCCCCTGGCCGCATCATCGGCGTGTCGGTGGACGCCAAAGGCAAGACCGCGCTGCGCATGGCGCTGCAGACCCGCGAGCAGCACATCCGCCGCGAAAAAGCCAACTCCAATATCTGCACCAGCCAGGTGCTTCTGGCCAATATCGCCGGCATGTACGCGGTGTATCACGGTCCGGAGGGCGTCAAGCGCATCGCGGCCCGCATCCACCGTCTGGCCGCCATTTTCGCGCACGCGGTCAAGGCCGCTGGCAGCAAGCTGGTGTTCGATCGTTTCTTCGACACGGTGCAAGTTGACGTGCCCAAGGCCGACGCGGTGTATCAGGCGGCGTTGGCCGCCGGCTACAATCTGCGCCGCGCAGGCGGCAATGTGTTGGGAGTGGCTTTCCACGAGGCGGCCACTGAAACCGATCTGGCGCGTCTGATTGAAATCTTCACAGGCAAGAGCGCCGATATCGCCGCCTTGGACGCAGCGGCTGCCGATGCGATTCCGGCCGGGTTGAAGCGCGAATCCGCTTTCATGAGCCACCCGGTGTTCAACACCCATCATAGCGAGCACGAGATGCTGCGCTATATGAAGAAACTGGAAAGCCGCGACCTGGCGATGAATCATTCGATGATCTCGCTGGGCAGCTGCACGATGAAGCTGAACGCCACCAGCGAAATGATTCCGATCACCTGGCCGGAGTTCGCCAATATGCATCCGTTCGCGCCGCGCGAACAGACAGTGGGTTATCTGGAAATGATCGCCGGTCTGGAAACGCAGCTGCGCGCGATCACCGGCTTCGACATCATCTCGATGCAGCCCAACTCCGGCGCCCAGGGCGAGTACGCCGGCCTGTTGGCAATCAGCCGCTACCACGAGTCGCGCGGCGACGGCCAGCGCAATATCTGTCTGATTCCGCGTTCCGCTCACGGCACCAACCCGGCCACGGCGCAGATGATGAATATGCAGGTGGTGGTGGTGGACTGCGACGAGGCGGGCAACGTCGACGTTGCCGATCTGAAGGCGAAAGCCGAGCTGCATTCTGCGCAGCTGGCGGCCTTGATGATTACCTACCCGTCCACCCACGGCGTATTTGAGCAGCCCATTCGCGAAATCTGCGCGATCATCCATCAGCACGGCGGTCAAGTGTATATGGACGGAGCCAACCTCAACGCCCAGGTGGGCTTGTGCCGTCCGGCCGACATCGGCGCCGACGTGTCGCACATGAACCTGCACAAGACCTTCTGCATCCCGCACGGCGGCGGCGGCCCGGGCATGGGCCCGATTGGTTTGAAGGCGCATTTGGCCCCGTTCATCGCCAACCACGTGGTGGCGTCGGTGCCCACCGCCCAGCCGGGCCAGACCGCGGTGTCGGCTGCGCCCTTCGGCTCGGCCTCCATCTTGCCCATCTCCTATATGTACATCGCGATGATGGGCGCGGAGGGCATGAAACAGGCCACCGAGAACGCCTTGTTGTCCGCCAACTACGTGGCGACGCGATTGGCCGAGCACTTTCCGGTGCTGTACACCGGTGCCAACGGCCGGGTGGCTCATGAGTGCATCATCGACCTGCGCCCGCTCAAGGCCGCCAGCGGCGTGACCGAGGTGGACGTAGCCAAGCGGCTGATGGATTACGGCTTCCACGCGCCGACCATGAGCTTCCCGGTGCCGGGCACGCTGATGATTGAGCCGACCGAGTCCGAGCCCAAGGCGGAACTGGATCGTTTCATCGCGGCGATGGCGGCGATCCGCCAGGAAATCGACAAAGTGCAGAACGGCGTGTGGCCCGCGGACGACAATCCGCTGTGCAACGCGCCGCACAGCAAGGCGGACATCGCAGGCGAGTGGCAGCGTCCGTACAGCCGTGAAACCGGCTTGTTCCCGCTGCCCTATGTACTGGAAAACAAGTTCTGGCCCAGCGTCAACCGCATCGACGATGTTTACGGGGACCGCAATCTGGTGTGCAGTTGCCCGTCCACCGACAGCTACGCCTGATTCGCGCAGGCAAGCGTAAAGCAGCCCCGGCCTTGGCCGGGGCTTTTTTGCGTGTAGACGCGGCCATCTGACACTGGAGTTGAGTGAATATACGTATATCATATTTAATGGAGGATATGACGGCAGTCTGCTTGCCGTTGGTATGTAAACCCTATCAATAGGAGGCTGCGTTGGCGTTGAGCGTGCCGGCTGCGATTGCCGCGCCGGATTTTCAGCTGCTGTTCGAACGGTCGCCAGGGCTGTACTTGGTGCTGGACACCGATTTCAACGTCGTCGCCGCCAGCGATATTTATCTGCAGACGACGCTGACCCGGCGCGAGTCCATCCTGGGGCGCAATCTGTTCGATATCTTTCCGGTCAATCCCGACGAACCGGAAGGCGAAGGCTCGCGCAATCTGCGCATTTCTTTGCAGCGTGTGCTGTCCACCGGGGTTGAGGACAGCATGGCGATGCAGAAATACGATATTCCCCGACCGGACGGGAGCTTCGAGGAGCGCTACTGGAGCCCGACCAATTGGCCGGTGAAGCGCGCCGACGGCAGCGTCAGCTGCATCATCCACAGCGTTCAGGATGTCAGCGAGTTTGTGCGCTTGCGCGGCGAGAGCGCGGTGCGGGATTTTTCCGTCGAATGGTTGAAGAATAATGCGGCGGTCTTAGAAGCCGAAATGGTGAATCAGCACGCGCTGATCGCTCGCGCCAATACCGACTTGAAGGAATCGAATAGCGAACTGGCCCGCTTGAATCAGCAAATGCGGGAGCTGGACCAGATGAAGACGCGATTTTTCGCCAATGTCAGTCATGAGCTGCGCACCCCGCTGACGCTGATTCTGGGGCAGGTCGAACGCTTCCTGTCCGGGCAAGCCGAGCCGGGGGAGGCGCCCAATCTATCCCTGATCCAGAGGCAGGCGCGCATGTTGTTGCAGCAGGTGAACGATTTGCTGGACGTGGCCAAGCTGGACGCGGGGGAGCTGAAGCTGCGTTATGTGCAGCTGGATCTGGCCGAGTTGGTGCGCCATGTAGCCTCTTATTTTGCCTCTCTGGCCAGCGACAGACGCATCGATTACCAAGTGGCCGCGCCGACAACGGCGCCGGCTCAGGTCGATGCGATCAAGTTGCAGCGGGTTTTGTTGAACCTGCTGTCCAATGCCTTCAAATTTACGCCGGACGGCGGTCATATTCAGATCGCGCTGGAACTGCGAGGCCGGCAAGCCGACATTCGGGTGCGTGACAATGGGCCGGGGGTGCCGGCCGAGATGCGCGACAAGGTTTTTGAGCGCTTCGTGCAAGTGGAGGACGGCGATTACGGCCGCCATGGCGGTACCGGGCTGGGCCTGGCCATCGTCAAGGAGTTTATCGAACTGCACCATGGCGAAGTGCGTTTGTCCGCGGCGGAGGGCGGCGGCGCCTTGTTCCAACTGAGCCTGCCCTTGGAGGCGCCGGCGGGAACGCCGGTGGTGTCGGAATACTTGCGGCTGGACGATCTGCTGGCCGGCGGCGCGGTGCCTTTGCCCGCGCCGCAACTGGGCGAGACCACGGCCTTGCCGGACAAGAACGGCCAAGCGCTGGTGCTGTTGGTGGAAGACAATCCCGATATGAGCGCCTTCATCGCCGGTGCGCTGGGCAAACATTATCGAGTCATGACGGCGCCGGAGGGCGGCCGCGGTTTGCAATTGGCCTTGAGCGAGCAGCCGGACTTGATCATTAGCGATCTGATGATGCCGGGCATGGGCGGTGAAGAGCTGGTGTCGGCGCTGCGCGGCAATCGACAGACCGAGGACATTCCAGTGGTGATGCTGTCTGCGAGGGCCGACGACTCGCTGCGGCTGCGGATGCTGCAGAACAGCGTGCAGGAGTTTTTGTTCAAGCCGTTTTCCGTGGCGGAGTTGCTGGCGAGGGTGGGGCGATTGATTGGAGAGCGGCGCCGCTCGGCGATGCGTCTGAAGCAAGCGTTGTACGCGGCGGAGCAGATTGCCTGGGAGGTGGATCTGGTCGATGGCGTCTTGCATGAGGAGGGGCCGGTGGGGCGTATTTTCGGGCGGGCCGAGGACTATCGCCATGACGGCCTGGACGCTTTGCTGGGGCAAATCCATCCGGAGGATCTGGATGAGCTGCGCCGGCGGTGGCTGGCTTTGCCGGCGGAGGCCGGAGAGAGCCTGCACGAATGCCAGTTTCGCGTCGCCACGCCGGAGCAGGGGCAGGTTTGGATGCAGGTGAGCGCCAGCCTGTGGCGAGACGAGCAGGGACGGCCGCGGCGCGCGATGGGTTTTGCCCGCGACGTATCCACCTTGAAACGTTCGCAACTTGATATCGAGTTTCTCGCCAAGCATGACAGCCTGACCCAGCTGCCCAACCGCGTGCAGTTGAATGAGCGGTTGCAATGGAGCTTGAGGAATCATCAGCGTTCGGGGCGGCGCTTGTATCTGTTGTTGGTGGATTTGGACGATTTTCGCCTTATCAACGACAACTTGGGGCATGAGGTGGGGGACCGCCTATTGCGCATCGTGGCCGAACGGCTGCGCGCTTGCGTGCGCGGGCACGACCTTTTGTTCCGCATCGGAGGCGACGAGTTCGTGGCTTTGGCCGAAAACGCCGCGGACGGCGACGCCGAGCACTTGGCCGAACAGATGCTGGCGGCGCTGGCGACGCCGTGCCAGGACGGGGATCACCGTTATTTTTTGTCCGCCAGCATCGGGGTTAGCTGCTGCCCCTGCGACGCCGACACGCCGGAGGGTTTGATGCGCGACGCCGATATGGCGATGTACCGCGCCAAGTACGCGGGCAAGAACGGCTATTGTTTCTTCTCCGAGGATATGGCCGACGGCGTGCGTCAGCGCCTGCAGATTGAAACCGGCCTGCGCCAGGCTCTGCAGCGGCAGGAGCTGAGGCTGGAGTACCAGCCGCAACTGACGCTGCGCAGCCAGGATATGTTGGGGGTGGAGGCCTTGTTGCGCTGGGAGTTGGATGGGAGCAAGCAATCGCCGGCCGAGTTCATCGCCATCGCCGAAAAAACCGGCCTGATCATCGACATCGACGAATACGTGTTCCGTAATGTCTGCAAGCAGGTCATGGCCTGGCGAGAGCAGGGGCTGCCGCCCTGGCGCGTCAGCGTTAATCTTTCGGCGCGCTTCTTTGGTTTGCCGGACGCCGTGTCGCGCTTGCGTTTGATCGCCGAGGAAAGCGGGGCGCCGCCGGAGCAGCTGTGTCTTGAGATTACCGAGGGCACCTTGATGGACGCGGACAGCGCGATGAAGGCGCTGCCTACGCTCAAACGTATGGGCTTTCACGTCAGCGTGGATGACTTCGGCACCGGATTTTCTTCATTGTCCTACCTCAAGCGGCTGCCTATCGATGAATTGAAGATAGACCGCAGCTTCATCATTAGGCTGGATAGCGACGAGCGCGACCTGGCGATGGTGGCGGCCATCGTGTCGATGGCGGAAAGCCTGGGCCTGCAAGTGCTGGCCGAAGGGGTGGAAACCGAGTCCCAGCACGCCTTGCTGTTGGCGCGCGGCTGCCATAGCGGTCAGGGCTACCTCTATTCGCGATCCTTGCCGGCCGAGGAACTGGTGGCCTGGTGGCGCAGCCGCTTCGAGTGATCACGGGGCTGGCGGGTTAATGCCGGGCACCGCCTCGCCGGGCAGCCAGTGCCGGTACAGCGCGGCGAAGCTGCCGTCGCGCTTCATCTCGTCCAGCGCCTGCTGCCAGGCTTTGATCACCGCATCCGGCGTCTGGCGGGAAAAGGCGATATAGCCGTAGGTGTGGGAGAAGGTCAGCGCTTTGCGTACCTGAGAGGGGTCGAAGCCCTGTTGCCGCAGTTGGTGGGGCAGGGTGGTGTTTTCACTGACGATGACATCGGCGCGCTTGCGCATCAGCATGGTCAGTAGTTGATCCGGCGTGGCCACGGTGGCCAGATTGGAGAAGTTCTGCGCGCTCAGCAGCTGTTGCAGATACCAGTCCCGAACCACCATGATCTGCGGCAGTTTGCGGGCGTCGTCCAGCGTCTGCAGCTTGATCGGGCTGTCCCGCCGTACGAACAGGCAGCCCAGGGTTTCGGTAACCGGGCCCACCCACTTGAACATGCGTTCCCGTTCAGGGGTGCGGTTGGTGTTGAACAGCACGGTGTTCGGCTGCTGTTGAGCTTGGCGGTAGCCGCGCGCCCAAGGCACAACGGAGATGGGGTCATGGTTGCCGACGCGGCGCTGTATGCCTTGAACCACCTCCACCACCAGGCCGGAAGCCTTGCCGTCTTGCTCAAACGTCAGAGGCGGATCATCCTCGGTGAGGATATCCAGCGCGGGACCCGGCGCGGCCCGCGGTTGCGTGGCGGCAAGGCAGGTCAAAAGCAGAGCAAGCAGGCAGTGGCGGCGGGTCATGTCGATGGCGCTTTGTATTCTGGCTGTTCGCTTTGACTGTAGCGGCAATTTGCGCAGGGCTCAAATTTCGGTCTGGCCCGCGGTGCGAATATGGATATGCATAATCGATGGTTTGTTTTTTGCGCCTATTCGCTTAACCTTCGTTTCTGATACCGAAGATGCCATGCAGTTTGATAAGGAAATGCCGATGAACAAGCAATTGACGCTTTTGGCCTTGGCCCTGGCACCCACCCTGGCGCTGGCCGCTCGCCCGTTGACCGTGTGCACGGACGCTAATCCGGAGGGGTTCGACGTGGTGCAGTACAATTCCCTCGTCACCACCAATGCGTCGGCGGACGTGCTGATGAACCGCTTGGTCGAATACGATCCGGCTACTCGCAAAGTGACCCCGGGGCTGGCCGCAAGCTGGCAGATCAGCGAGGACGGCCTCAGCTATACCTTCAAGCTGCGTCCCAATGTCGCGTTTCACGCCACCGATTATTTCAAGCCTGGCCGCAAGCTGACGGCCGACGACGTAGTGTTCACCTTTGAACGGATGCTCAACCCCGCGCACCCTTGGTACAAGAGCGCGCCGAACGGTTATCCGCACGCGCAGTCGATGCAGTTTCCCAAGCTGATCAAGGCCGTGCAGAAGGTCGATGCCAATACCGTGCGTTTCGAGCTGAACTATCCGGAAGCCACCTTTCTGTCCAGCCTGACGATGGGTTTCGCGTCGATCTACTCGGCTGAATACGCCGGGCAGTTGCTGGCGGCCGGTCGTCAGGCGGACTTGAACGCCAAGCCCATCGGTACCGGCCCTTTTGTCTTCCGTAGCTTCCAGAAGGACGCGGTGGTGCGCTACGCGCCAAACCCCGCTTATTGGGGCGCCAAACCCAAGGTCGGAGCGTTGATCTACGCCATCACTCCTGATTCGGCGGTGCGGGCGCAGAAATTGAAGGCGGGAGAGTGCCAGCTGGCCTTGTCGCCCAAGCCGCAGGATGTGTTGGCGGCCAAGGCCGATTCCAAGCTGCAGGTGTTGCAGACTCCTGCTTTCATGACGGCTTTCATCGCCTTCAACAGCCAGAAAAAGCCGCTGAACAACCCCTTGGTGCGGCAAGCGCTCAACCTGGCTTTCGATAAGAGCAGCTACCTGAAAACGGTATTCGATAACACCGCCACCGCGGCGGACCTGCCTTATCCGCCCAATACGTGGAGTTATAACAAGGGCGTGAAACCCTATCCCTACGATACGGCGCGAGCCAAGAAGCTGTTGGCCCAGGCAGGCTATCCAGACGGTTTCGAAACCACGGTATGGGTGCGACCCAGCGGCAGCACGCTGAACCCCAATCCCAAGGCTGGCGCCGAGTTGTTGCAGTCGGATCTGGCCAAGATCGGCGTTAAGGTGCAGATCAAGGTGATCGAGTGGGGGGAGCTGATCAAGCGCGCCAAAGCCGGAGAGCATGAGCTATTGTTCATGGGTTGGGCTGGCGACAATGGCGACCCGGACAACTTCCTGACACCGCAATTCTCCTGCTCGGCTGTGCAGTCCGGCACCAATTTCGCGCGTTTTTGCGACGCCAAGCTGGACAAGCTCATCAGCGACGGCAAGAAGAGCAGCGACTTCGCGCAGCGCGCCAAACTGTATCTGGCGGCGCAAAAGTTGATCCAGGAACAGGCCCTGTGGCTGCCGTTGGCGCATCCCACCGCTTACGCATTGGCAAGCAAGAGTTTGAGCGGCTATGCGGTTAGCCCGTTTGGGCGGGTGGACTTTGGGCGGGCGCAGTTGAATTGAGCCCGGCGGACTGGCCGCTTGCGGCTGGTCCGTCAGGTTTTGTCAGCATCTGGCGCTAGACTCAGGGTAATGTTCGGATGCGAACTTATAAGTGAATATTTTCCCGTATCAACTAATTCAGCATCGTATTTTTGTTGAAATGTTGTTTTAGAGTATTTATTTTTTCGATTAGAAACTGTCTGCTTCCTAAGGATGACATTGCTTGAGTGTGTGCTTGTTATCTTGAGAAGAAGCGCAGTGCGCCGAGAGCGAGTGGGCTGAGGGCTGGGGAGTCAAAGGCCGGTGCAAGCGATTATCTTGGCGATGGCGCTGTTTTTCGCATATCAGCGGCGATCTTGCCGCTATTTTCCCACGTTGCGCGGATGCCACGCCGGCCGCTAGACCACGATGGACGCGGCTGCGAAGACAGCCTGTCATGCAAAATGTTCCAAATCATTAGAACTAAGCAATTTAATAATAATTATTTTAATTTTTGCGACCTCTTTTTAAGTGTTATTGGGAAATAATCTTAAAAAGGACAGCGTTTTTTGGGTTGTCCCTAGTTGAAACTACTCACTGGCCTATTTAGCGTGCGCTCACCCTCGCTTATGGCAAAAGTTTCGCGTATCATCAAAGCTTGGTTGGGATAAACATGACATAAGAATATAATGCAAACTAGACGAACACAACAAAGTCGTAGGGAGTCCACCATTGGGAAACTGGTGGAAGCGGCCATCGAGTGTCTGCTGGAGTTTGGCTATCACGGTACCAGCGTGCAGTTGATCTGCAGCCGGGCCGGCGTCTCTCAGGGGGCCTTGTTCCGCCATTTCGCTACTAAGAACGAACTGATGCTGCCGGTGGGGCGCAAGGTGGTCGACGATATTTTCGAGGCTGGGCTCAAGCTGGCGGCGGAAATGCCCGGCACGATGCCGGAAGAGGAGAGAATCGTCGCGCTGATGAAGGCCTTAGTGCTGTCGCCGCGCCACATCGTGTTGATGGAACTGCTGATGGCGGCCCGAACCACCGCCGACCTGCGGGAAATCTTCCTGGCCAGCTCCAGCAACTACTTCCGTGATCGCTTCGTCGCGATGATGGCATCGCTGTTTCCGCGTTACGCGATCTCTACCGGCTTCTTCGCTACTTTGCTGACCATGATGACCACCTTCCACGGCATGGCCTTGTACCGGATGCTGAACGAGCACCCGGAAGGGGACAAAATGCGCGAACAGTGGTTGCTGACCGCCTTGCGCACCGAACTGGAGCGCATCCGAGCGGAGGGCGCCGATAGCCGTAACCCTTTGTACCAGCTTCCGTTCTAAACCGCTTCGTTGCCGGCCGGGGGGAACTGCAGTTTGACGCGGAGCCCGCCCCCGGCGTTGCGGCTTAACTCCACCGCCGCTCCGTGCCGGTGGGCGATCTCCCTGACAATGGCCAAGCCAAGGCCGCTGCCGCTACTGGCTGCGCCGGCGATGCGATAAAAACGCAGCCATACCTTGTCTAGTTCCGTTTCTGCGATGCCGTGGCCGTTGTCGTCGACACGCAGCCACGGCGTCGGCAACGCGCCGGCCGCGATCGTGATTTGCGCATCCCTGTCCCTGGGGTGGTAGCGGATGGCGTTGTCCAGGAGGTTGGCCAGCAATTCCCGCAGCAGACCGGCGTTGCCGCGTATCCGCACCGTATCTTCTCCTTCGTAACCCAGATCCGCACCTTGGCCGTGCGCCCAGGGCGCTTGCTCCAGTGCCCAGTCCCTGACCCAGGCGGCCAGGTCCATGTCGTCCAGTTTGATGGATTGGCCGTTGTCCGGCTCTACCCGCGCCAGTTGCAATAGCTGATGAACGCCATGGCTGGCGCTGTCCAGCGAGGCGAGCAGTTTGTCCAGTTGCTGGCGCAATGAGGGTTCGAGCGCCTGGCGACGCGCCAGCTCCGCTTGAGTCCGCATCACCGCCAGCGGCGTTTTCAGCTGATGGGCGGCGTCGTCGATGAAGCGGCGGCGCGCCGCCTGCAATTTGTGCCAGCGCACGCTTTGCTGGTTCAGGGCATCCACCAAGGGCGTCAACTCGGTGGGTAGCTCGCGGCTGGGCAGGGGACTGAGATCGGTTTCCTTGCGGGCCACCACATTACGGGACAGACGACGCAAAGGGCGCAGGCTGTGGCCGACCGCCAGCAGCACGATGGCGAGCATGAGGATGCCGAGCAGTGTTTCCTGCGCCAGGGATCCGATGAGCAAGGTGCGCGCCAGTTGCTCCCGGGATTCCGGCGTTTCCGCCACTTGTATCCACACGTCCTGGCTGCGCAGCGTGCTCATGTCGCGCACCGATACCCGCAAGGTCAGCAGGCGCAGCGTCTCGCCGTGGTAGGTGATGTCCATGTAATCGGGCTGGTAGCGGATGGACTCGCGCCGGCTCGGTGGCGGCAGCGGCAAGTCGTCGTAACCTGTGAGCAACGCGCCGTCCGCGCGGCTGACGCGGTAGAAGACCTTGCCGGAAGCGTTGGACTCGAACATTTGCAAAGCGAAATAGGGGATGTCCACGCTGACGGCGCCGTCATGGGCGGCGACGCCGTCGGCGATGGCGCGGCCGGAACTGAGCAGCATGCGGTCGAAGGCGGTATTGGCCGCCTGCAAGGCGCGGTTGTAAGTCATCCAGCCGTCCAGCGCCAGCATCAGCAGCAGCGGAACGGACAGCCCGAGCAGCAATTGCTTGCGCAAGCTGGCGGGTTTGAGACGGGAGAGGGCGGTTCGCATTTACGGAGTGGTCAACAGATAGCCCAGCCCGCGCAGGGTCACGATGGAAACCGGCTGGCCGGCCAGTTTCTTGCGCAGGCGGTGCACATAGATTTCTATGGCTTCGGCGCTGCCGGTTTCATCCAGGCCGAAAATCTTTTCCGACAGCTGGCTCTTGCCGATGGCCTTGCCGCCTTGCAACATCAACACTTCCAGCACCGCGTGTTCGCGCGGCGTCAGATGCAGCGCGTCGCCGTTCAGCTGAAACTGGCGTCCGACGCTGTCGTAGCTAAGGGGGCCTAATTCCAGCAGAGGGCTCTCTCTGCCGTGGCTACGGCGGATCAGCGCGCGCACCCGCGCCTCCAGTTCGTTGAGATCGAAGGGCTTGGCCAGATAGTCGTCGGCCCCCAGGTCCAGCCCGCGCACCCGCTCCTCCACCGAGCCGTGCGCGGTCAGTATCAGCACCGGCAGCGTTTGCTTGCGGCCGCGCAGCCGGCGCAGCACTTCCCAACCGTTGAGTTTGGGCAGGTCCAAGTCAAGGATGGCCAGCGCGTAGTCCTGGGTGCGGAGCACATGATCGGCGTCGCTGCCGTTGAGCATGCAGTCCACGGCGAAGCCGGCCTGGCGCAAGGCCTGGGCCAGCGATTCGGACAAGGCTGGATTGTCTTCGACTAAGAGCAAGCGCATGGTGTGGGTCACTGAAAGCGGATTGAAAGCTTTACTCTAATATCATGGCTGGGGAAGCGAAGCCAATAGAGCTGCGCGATTCGAAAGATGTCGCGAACATCTTCATCTACCTAGGAGCAACACCATGAATAGAGTCAGAAGCCTGTCCGCGCTGTGCTGTGCGCTGGGTTCCGCCGCCGCTTGGGCGGCGCTGCCAGCCGGCTATCCCGCCGCTTACCAGAATTTGGTGGACGCCGCCGTCAAGGAGGGCAAGGTGGTGGTGTACTCAGCCACGGACAGTGCCGCGGCGAGGCCCTTGATCAAGGATTTCCAAGCCTTGTATCCCGGCGTCAAAGTGGAATATCACGATATGAACAGCACCGAGATCTACAACCGCTTCATCAGCGAGAACGCGGCCAATAGCGCCAGCGCCGATGTGGTGTGGAGCTCGGCGATGGATTTGCAGGTGAAGTTCGTCAATGATGGCTACGCCGCCAGCTACGCCTCGCCGGAGGCGGCCAATATACCGACCTGGGCGCATTATCAACAGCAAGCCTACGGCACCACCTACGAGCCGGTGGCCATTGTCTACAACAAGCGTTTGCTGAAGCCGGAGGAAATCCCGCAGACCCGCGCCGACCTGGTGCGCATCCTCAAGGCGAATCCGGCCCGTTTCAAAGGCAAGGTCACGACTTACGATGTGGAAAAGTCCGGCGTCGGCTTCAATTTTCTGACTCAGGACGTGCGCCATAACGCCAACGGGGCCTGGGAGTTGGCGCGTACGCTGGGCACCACGGGGGTCAAGCTGCAAACCTCCACCGGCGCGATGATGGAGCGGATCTCCTCGGGCGAGAACCTGATCGGCTACAACATCCTCGGCTCCTATGCTTACGCCAAGGCGAAAAAAGACCCGGCCATCGGCTACGTTTATCCCAAGGATTACACCCAAGTGGTCAGCCGCTTGGCCATCATTTCCAAGAAGGCGCGCAATCCCGGAGCAGCGCGGCTGTGGCTGGATTATTTGCTGTCCAAGCGCGGCCAAAGCGTGTTGGCCAATCAGTCCGAGCTGTTCTCGCTGCGCAGCGACGTGAGCGGCGCGGCTTCCATCGCTGCCTTGAACCAGCAATTGGGCGGCAGCGCCAAACCTATCCAGGTGGGTACCGGCCTGCTGGTCTATCTGGACCAGGCCAAGCGGCTGGACTTCATGCGTAGCTGGCAGCAAGCGCTGAAGAAGTAGCGTGTCCTCGGCCGCAGCGGCCGACATTTCCAATGACAGAATCAGCCGTCCGCCGTGCGCGGACGGCGCAGAGGCCTGCGCGCAGGTCTGGGAGCAAGCATGAACTCTTCCATTAATCCGGCAGTCCCCGTTGAGACGGCCAAGGCCGCCGTCCACGGCGGCTGGCCACGCGGGAGCGCCGCCGGCCGTTGGCTGGTCTTGGGCGTGCTGGGCCTGCTGGTATTGGCCCCGCTATCGTTGGTGGTCTACCAAAGCCTGCTGGATCAGCCCTTTTTCATGGCGGACAAGAACGTGGGGCTGGTCGCCTATCGCTTTGTGTTCTCCGATCCCGATTTCTGGTCCGCGCTCGGCAATTCGCTGGTGATCGCCGCCGGCATGGCGCTGATCGCTATTCCGCTGGGCGGGGTGCTGGCGTTTTTGATGGCGCGCACCGACTTGCCCGGGCGCCGCTGGCTGGAGCCCTTGCTGCTGACGCCGGTGTTCGTGTCGCCCATGGTGCTGGCCTTCGGTTATGTGGTGGCGGCCGGGCCGGTGGGTTTTTATTCTTTATGGTTCAAGCAGTGGTTCGGCGTGGAAGAGGTGCCGTGGAACATCTATTCCCTGCTGAGTATCGCGGTAGTGGCGGGGCTGACTCATGTGCCGCATGTCTATCTGTACGCGTCGGCGGCCTTGCGCAATCTGGGCTCGGACGTGGAAGAGGCAGCGCGCGTGGCCGGCGCCAGTCCCTTCCGCGTGGCGCGGGACGTCAGCCTGCCGATGGTGATGCCCTCCATGCTGTTTGCCGGCGTGCTGGTGGTGTTTCTCGGTTTCGAGGTATTTGGCCTGCCGCTGGTTCTGGGCGATCCGGAAGGGCATCTGGTGCTGGCCACTTATCTGTACAAGCTGACCAATAAACTCGGCGTGCCGTCCTATCACCTGATGGCCGCGGTGGCGGTGTGCCTGATCGCCATCACTTTCCCGTTGGTCCTGTTGCAGCGCCGGCTGTTGCGCAGCGCTCAGCGTTTCGTCGCACTCAAAGGCAAGGCCGGCCGCCAGCATCCGCTATCGCTGGGGCCGTGGCGATATCTGGCGTTGATCATCGTGCTGTTGTGGCTGTTCCTCACCGTGGTGGTGCCGATTTCCGGCATTGCGCTGCGCTCCGTGGTCAGTCACTGGGGCGAGGGCGTGTCCTTGCTGGAGACCTTGACGCTGGATCATTACGCGCTGGTGTTCGAGGAAGACAACATCGTCCGCGCCATCGTCAACACGCTGGGCGTCGGCGTGATTGGCGGCGCGCTGGCGGTGGGCTTCTACACCCTGGTCGGTTTCGCGGGTCATCGTCGCCACGATTGGGGGGCGCGCTTGCTGGATTACCTGGTGCTGTTGCCTCGCGCGGTGCCGGGCATCCTGGCCGGCTTGGCCTTTCTGTGGGTGTTCTTGTTTGTGCCCGGCCTACAAGGCGCGAAGAACAGCATGCTGTCGATCTGGTTGGCCTACACCGTGGTCTGGCTGGCCTATGGCATGCGCTTGGTGCAGAGCGCCTTGCTGCAAGTAGGGCCGGAGCTGGAAGAAGCCGCTCGCACCGCCGGGGCCAGTCAGCGGCGGACCAGTCTGGACGTGACCTTGCCTTTGATCCGTTTTGGTCTGCTGTCCAGTTGGCTGCTGATCTTCATGATTTTCGAGCGTGAGTACTCGACTGCGGTGTATCTGTTGTCGCCGGGCACCGAGGTGATCGGTTCCCTGCTGGTGTCCCTGTGGGCCACCGGCGCGGTGGACCAAGTGGCGGCTCTGTCTGTGATCAATATTTTGATGGTGGGCGCCGGCTTGGCGCTGGCCTTGCGTCTGGGAGTGAAACTGCATGACTAAGCTGAGCGTGCGCGATCTGCATCTGAATTACGATCAGAATCCAATCTTGAAGGGTGTCTCCTTTGATCTGGCCGCCGGCCAGGTGGTGTCCTTGCTTGGCGCTTCCGGCAGCGGCAAGACCACTTTGCTGCGCGCTATCGCCGGACTGGAGCAGCCGTCGGCCGGTCAAATCCTGCTGGACGGCGGGCCTTTGTATGACGCGTCCGCCGGTTGTAATCTGGCGGTGGAGCAGCGTTCCCTCGGCCTGGTGTTCCAGTCTTACGCCTTGTGGCCGCATCGCACCGTGGCGCAGAACGTCGGCTATGGTTTGAAATTGCGCCAGACTTCGACGGCGGAGATCGCCGCAAGGGTGAGGCAGATTCTGGACAAGCTGGGGCTAGGGCATTTGGCGGAGCGCTATCCGCATCAATTGTCCGGCGGCCAGCAGCAGCGCGTGGCTATCGCCCGGGCGCTGATTTACAACCCGCCGGTGATCCTGCTGGACGAGCCGCTGTCCAATCTGGATGCCAAGCTGCGCGAAGAGGCGCGCGCGTGGTTGCGCGAACTGATCGTGTCGATGAACTTGTCCGCCTTGTGCGTCACCCACGATCAGGGTGAGGCGATGGCGATGTCGGACCAGATTTTGTTGTTGAAGAACGGCCGCATCGAGCAGGCAGGCAGTCCTACCGAGTTGTATTCCGCGCCGGTTTCCCTTTATACCGCGCAATTCATGGGCGCCAACAATACGCTGCAGGCCAAGGTGGCTGCTCGGGACGGCGCCAGCGTCACCTTGCAGGGCGAGGGCTGGCAACTTCGCGCCACTGCGAGGCAGGCATTGCAGGTGGGGCAGCAGGCCGAGGCGGTGATCCGCTTGGAACGGTTGCGCGTGCAGGATGAGCCGGGCGGCAACAGCCTGCCGGCCCACTTGATCGCGTCGATGTATTTGGGCGACCGCTGGGAATACCTGTTGCAACATGGAGATCTGCGCTTGCGCGCCTTTGGTCAGCAAGCCAAGCCCAAGGGCGAGTGCTGGGTGGAATTCGGGCTGGAGGATACTTGGGCGTTCGAGGCGGCGCCGGCCTGATTCGCGGCTAAGCAGGGCCATCACAGGGCGAGCGTGCAGCTTGCCCTTTTTTCATGGGGGTGTGGCGGAGACTGACTGCTGCTAGAGACTATCGTCTATGGCTATCGCAGGAATGGCTGTGAGCCGGAAAGAAGGCTCCGGCAATGAAAAAGGCCCGCTTGCGCGGGCCTTTTTCTCATTCATGTTCGTAGGTTCTTGCGTCGAACCGACAAATTAGAATGCGTGGATCATGTTCACGCCGAAGGCCTTCAGGTCTTTATTGGCGTTGTCCAGGCCGCCTTTAACGTCGATCTGACCGTATTGCGCGCCGAAGGTGGTGCGCTTGGAGATCGCGTAGTCAACGCCCAGTACGTACTGGCTGTATTGCGAGTCGTTCAGTTTTACGCCGCTAACTTCAATCTTGTCGCCGTGAGCGTAAGTGAATTTCGGGGTGAATGCGCCGATGGTATAGGCAGCGGTCAAAGCGTATTCACGGGTTTTCACTTTACCGTTGGCATCGATAACGCTAGAAGCCGGGTAGTTGGCGCCGTTGATGATTTGGTTAGCCCAAGTGCTGCCTACGATATCCAAACCACCTTTTTGCTGTTGGTAGCCGAAGGCAACCAGCAGGTTGTTGGCGTTGTAGCCAACTTCCAGGCGATGCTTATCGTTGGAGGTCGGATTAACGAAGGAACCCAGAGAGACCTGACCAGCGCCAGCCTTGTCGGATACGATGGCTTTGCCGGTCGTCGTGTCAACAATTACATTGGCGGCCGATTGAGCTTTGCTCTCGTGGATGTAAGCATACTTACCGAAGAAGCCGCTGTTTTCGTAGCCCAGGCCAACGATAGTGGTTTCACGAGCTTGGGTGTTCTTGCTCTTGTCTTCCTTGGTGCCGTATTGCAGAGCGGCGCTGAAGCCAGCGATGCTCGGCAGGTCGTAGCGCACGGAGTTCTTCAGACGGCTGCCATCGCGGGTGAAAATACCCAGGCCCAGCGCGTCGCTGCCGTATTCCCAGCTGTCAACGATGCCCATGTCGCTGTCCAGGAAGTTGGACACGTTACCCAGACGCAGGGTGCCCAGATCGCTCTGCAGACCTACGAAAGAGTTACGGCTAGCGAAAGTGCCGCTGCTGGAACCAGTACGGGATTGGCCATCAATGCCAAAACCGGTTTCAACTTGCCAGATAGCCTTCAGACCGTTGCCCAGGTCTTCTTTGCCTTTGAAGCCGATACGGGAACCCAGGTCGTCGATGTTGGTTTGCTTGGTGGAACCATTGTCAACGTATTCAACGCCGCCTTTGATTTTGCCGTAGATGGTCACGTCAGCGAAAGCTGCAGCCGGCAGAGTAGCTACCAGCAGGGCGATCAGACTCTTTTTCATGGTCAAGTCATCCTTTTATATGGGTTTAGGAATGTGAGCAAATGCTATTGGCTAAGTTGTGTAAATGCAACTTTTAGGTAAATGTGGTGTTGCAAATCAACAACCAATTGTTGCTTTGTATGTGTGGTTTTACATGGAAATGTCTTGCTAAGCCAATGAAGTAAATGGGTAAATCATGAAAATAGCTCATTGCGTGCAAGTGTTGTAAAAACGCACTTTCCGGCGGAAAGCCTTATGCTAAAGGGGTATCGGCGGTGAGGGGAAGAATAGAATGATTCGGGGAGGTGAAAAAAAATAAGCCCGCGAGGAGCGGGCTCAAAAATCAACGTGACTTGAAGAGAATTCACGATGCCGCAAGACGCACATCGGAACGAATTCACAATCGAATCATAATAGAAAGCGATGTCTATGTAAATAGCTTGAAAAGAGATGGCGCACTTGAATATATGCTATTGGACGTGAGTGCTAACTTGTTGTTTGTAAAATATGTTTTGTTTTATTTTGTCTGTTTTGAAGTTGTACGAGGTTTGCAGTCTGTTCTTGCGTCCGCATAGATTGTTTGGTTTGGCGGTGTTAGGTTTCGCTTCTTTTGTTGGTCTTGGTTCCCGGTTAAGGTAGGTGGGTGGCATGGGCGAACGGTATGCCACTTACCCTGATAGAAGGAAGGACCGACAAGATGAAGCTGGAAACCCTGGCAGTACATGCCGGCTATGCGCCGGATCCGACAACCAAGGCGGTGGCGGTGCCCTTGTACCAAACCACCAGCTACGCATTCGACAGCACTCAGCACGGTGCGGATCTGTTTGATCTCAAGGTGCAGGGCAATATCTATACCCGCATCATGAACCCGACCACCGATGTGCTGGAAAAGCGGGTGGCGGCGCTGGAGGGTGGGATTGGCGCGCTGGCGGTGGCTTCCGGCATGGCGGCGATCACGTACGCGATACAAACTGTTGCCGAGGCCGGCGACAACATCATCGCGACCAGCACCCTGTATGGCGGCACTTACAATTTATTCGCCCACACGCTGCCGCAGCTGGGCATCGAGGTGCGCTTTGTCAGTCACCGTCATCCGGAGCAAATAGGAGAAAAGGCGGATGCGCGCACCAAGGCGGTGTTTTGCGAATCCATTGGTAACCCGCTGGGCAATGTGGTCGACTTCGCCGCTTTCGCCGAGCAAGCGCATCGCCATGGTCTGCCCTTGATCGTCGACAACACGGTGCCGTCGCCTTATCTATGCCGACCGTTCGAGCACGGCGCCGATATCGTGGTGCACAGCCTGACCAAATATCTGGGTGGACACGGCAACAGCATAGGCGGCGCTATTGTCGATAGCGGCCGTTTCCCCTGGGCCGAGCATGCCGAGCGCTTCGCGCGCTTGAACACGCCGGACGTCAGCTATCACGGCGTCAACTATGTGGAAGCGCTGGGGGCGGCGGCCTATATCGCGCGGGCGCGAGTGGTGCCCTTGCGCAATATGGGAGCGGCGCTGGCGCCGTTCAACGCCTTTCTGATTTTGCAAGGCATAGAGACACTGGCGTTGCGCATGGACCGAATCTGCGCCAACGCGCAGCAAGTGGCCGAGCATCTGCGAGCTCATCCTGTGGTGGAGTGGGTTGAATACGCCGGGCTGGAAGATCACCCGGACCACCACCTTGCCCAGCGTTACTTCGGCGGCCGGGCTTCCGGTGTTCTGTCCTTCGGCATCCGAGGCGGCGCGGCGGCAGGCGGGCGCTTCATCGACGCTTTGCAACTGGTGACCCGGCTGGTGAATATCGGCGATGCCAAATCGCTGGCCTGCCACCCGGCCACCACCACTCATCGCCAGTTGTCGGCTGATGAGCAATTGCGCGCCGGGGTGCGGCCGGAAATGGTGCGTTTGTCGATAGGCATCGAACATGTCTACGACATTCTGGCCGACATCAACCAGGCACTGACTGCTGCGGCGCGGTAACGCTTGTTTGCGGATGTGTGAGGCAAGATGGAGGGCCGAAGAGGGGGGGGCAAGCCGCGGTTGATCGCGAAGACACTATATATGGATGGATTCAGCCGCGGTGCAGCACTTGCGGATTCATGCCGTTGGGCAGGTGATGATGCCATTTGCCGTCGAGAAAGCTTTGAATCACATGCTGGACCTTGCCGTGCAGCGTCCAGCCGGCGTCTCGGGCGATGGCGGCCGCGGATAGCGGTTTGCCATCGGCTTGCGGTACCGGAGCAAGGTATTCCAATGGATGGTTCGCCAGCATGGGGTGTTCGATCTCCTCGCGCGACAGCAAGGTCAGTTGATGGTGCAGCGGGTCGCGCGCGATGCGTTGATAGAGCGCATCGATGTTTTCTTCAGGGCCTTCCAGTATTTGCAGAAAGTCGTCGTTCAGCATCAGCAGCACGCTGGCGATGCCCTGGCTTTGGTTGTAGTCGCGAAAATGGCGGATGCGCTTATGCATGGTTTCGGCTGAAACCGGGTGGTGGGCTGCGCTGCTATAGATCAGGCGGATCATGTGCGCTCCTGCCGCGTGGGGATTGCTCTGGTTTCAGTATAGAGGTTTAGAACGTGTTTACGATCTCGCGAGCTAAGGCGAGGCAAGGCGAAAACGGCTGAGAAAGCGGAATGTACGCGTGGCACATGAGCATTTTGAGCTTGTTTTTAACGCCGTATCGCCGACGCGCAGCAGACTTTGAACAGGTTTTTAGAGCCGAGCCAGCTTGAGCCAGCCCAATACGCAGGCAAACGCCACGGCGGCGTGGAGCCAGGCTCGGCGGCGGAACCATCGCGCGCTTTGCTCCGGCGACAAGGTGGTGATGATGAGCGGCCCGCTTTGCTCATCGCCGCTCAGCAGCAAGGAGGCCGGCTGTCGCGCCAGTTCCTGCTGCAGGGCGATGACTTCGCGTTGCGCCGCCGCGCGCGCCAGCGACCATTCCTGTTCGCTGAGTTGGCCGTCTCCGTCCAGGTCGAAGCGGCGCAACAGGTCTTCCTTGTCGTTTTTCCATTCCGCCAGTTTGGCGCCGATGTCCAGGCGCAAGTCCAGAGCGGTGGCGCGAGAATCCAGGCGTCGCAACTGGCCGCGGACATAGATGGCCTCGTCTTCGTCTATCCATTCCTCTATCAGCAGCATGCCATCTTCGTGCCAGCGGCGCCGGTGGCGGGCGACCACTTGCGCGGCGCCGGGGAGGATGGTGGCTTCCGCGTCGCCGTCCACTAGCAGGAAGCTGTCGTCGCTGCTGATTTCCGGCGGGTTAGCACTGGTCGCCATTCGGTTGGAGCGTTGCAAGGCCCAGGCCAGCCAGTCATCCCAGTCCAGCTTGCGGCGCTCGTCTATGCGCCAGCAGCGATACCAGGCGCAGCGCCGGCCGCTTAAGGGGCTGTAGTTGGGCGCGCCGGGATGGCAGCGGGCCCGGCCGCATAATTCGACCTGACCCAACGCCGCGCTGCCCAGCCTGGAGGTGGGCGTGTCCGCCACCTGGCGATAATGACGGTAGTTCATGCGCCAGCTTATCAGCCCGACGATGGCCGCGATCAGCAGGCCGTGGCGGGCTTCTCCGCCAAGGAGTGATATGGCTGCGGCCAGCAGGTACAGGGTCAGCCCCAGGACCTGCAGCACAGAGGGGAGCGCCGGCATGTCAGTCGCGCGCGAACAGCGCTTTCATGTCCACGTCGCGGGTTTCCGAGGCGGCAAAACGCAGCGACCGGGCCGGCGGGAAGTGAAATAATCGGGCCAGCAGCACATCGGGGAACTGTTCGATGCGGGCGTTGTGGAGTTTGACCGCCTCATTGTAAAGTTCGCGGCGATCCGCCAGCGCTTCTTCCAGTTGGCTGATGCGCGCGCTTAATTGCGAGAATTGCTGATCCGCCTGCAGTGCCGGATAGGCTTCGACCACCGCGTACAGCTGGCTGATCAGACCGTGCAGGCGGCCTTCCGCTGCGCCGAGGGCTTCCGGATCCCGGGCCCGGGCGGAGTCGGCCACCGCGCCGCGGGCGGCCATGACCTGTGTCAGGGTTTCCTGTTCGAACTGGGCGTATTGCCGGCACACCTCCACCAGCTTAGGCAACTCGTCGTGTCGCTGTTTGAGGATGACATCGATATTGGCCCAGCTTTGCGTCAACTGGTGCTTCAAATTGATCAGCGCGTTGTATAGCGTGATCAGGTAGAGAAAGAGGGCGGCGATGACGCCGAGAAAAACGGCGAGCTTCATGGTGGGATCTCTCCGGAGGCAGGCGTCGCCGATGCGCGGCGTCCATGCACCGCATTATCGTGCAACGATGTTTTTTTGTCTGCGCCCGGGTCGGGGCTCGCCCAGGCGGTTGAGATATTCAGGGGGAAGCGTGATTCGGATCAATATCATAGGCGCGGGGCGCCTGGGCAAGACCTTGGCGGCGTTGGCGCGGCGTTCCGGCCGCTACAGCGTGCAGGACGTGATGACGCACAATATGGACTCCGCCGCCGCCGCCTGCGCCTTCATCGGCATGGGCCGGCCGGTGACGGAGTGGGCGGATTTGGCCGCCGCCGATCTTTATCTGCTGGCGGTGCCGGATGCGGCGATCGCCGATTGCGCCCAGCGGCTGGCCGCGTCCGGCGTGCCGTCCGGCGCGGTGGTGTTTCACGCCAGCGGCGTTAGCGGGTCCGAATTATTGCGGCCGACGGCGGCGCGCGGCGCGCATATCGGCAGCCTGCATCCGGCTTTTTCCTTCGCCGATCCCGCTGTCGCGCTTGAAGGGTTTTCCGGCGTGCTGTGCGCGCTGGAGGGCGATGCCGAGGCGTGCGCCGCTTTGCGGGCGCTGGCGCAGGCCATAGGCGGCCTGCCGTTTCGGTTGGCCGACGGCGGCAAACCGGCCTATCACGCGGCCTTGTCGGTGGCGTCCAATTATCTAGTGACGCTGATGGCCATCGCGCGGCGTTTAGCCTGCCAGGGCGGCGTGCCGGAAGAATTGTTGACGCCTTTGCTGGGAGGGTTGATGCGGCAGACCTTGGGCAATGCGTTGGCGCTAGGGCCGCAAGCGGCCTTGACCGGGCCGATCGCGCGGGGCGACGCGTCGACGGTGGCCCTGCATTTGCAGGCGATGGACGACGGCGAGTTGCGCGCCGTCTATCAAGCCTTGGGCAGGCAGACGGTCGCGCTGGCCGGCGAAGGGTTGCCAGAACCGGCGCGCCGGCAAGTGCTAAGCGCGCTGGCGTTCGAGGAGGGCTCCGAGCCTGTTCAAGGTCTCGCGAGCTAGGGCGAGACAGGCGAAAACGGCTGAGAAAGCGGAATGTGCGTGTGGTACATGAGCATTTCGAAGCCGGTGCTCATCGCACAATTTCCCTTCCGACGCGCAGCGGACTTTGAGTGCGCTCTCAGGTTGGCAGCGCCACCTTGAACACCTGGCGCAGATAGGCGAGGAAGGTTTCGTCGCTGCACATGGTCTTGCCCGGGCTGTCGGACAGCTTGGCCACCGGCTGGCCGTTGCAGCTGACCAATTTGAGGACGATTTGCAGCGGCTCAAGCCCCATGTCGTTGGTGAAATGAGTGCCGATGCCGAAGCTGACTTGTATGTTGGGGCTGAAGTGGCGGTGCAGGTCCAGCGCGCTGTCCACGCTCAGGCCGTCGCTGAAGGTCAGCATTTTGGTGGCCGGGTCGATGCGTAGCTTGCGGTAATGCGCGATCGCCTTTTCGCCCCATTGATAGGGGTCGCCGCTGTCATGGCGCAGGCCGTCGAACAGCTTGGCGAAATAAAGGTCAAAGTCCGCCAGGAAAGCGTCCATGCCCACCACGTCGGTCAGCGCGATGCCGAGGTCGCCGCGATATTCCTGCACCCAGGATTCCAATGCCGCCTTCTGGAAATCGCGCAGCCGCACCCCCAGCGCCTGGAAGGCTTGGAAAAACTCATGCGCCATGGTGCCTATCGGGGTGATGCCCAGTTTCCAGGCCAGATAAACATTGCTGGTGCCGCGGAAAATGTCCGGTAGCGCGTTGTTCAGGCGCTCCACCACGTGCTGCTGCCATTCCCGGCTGAAGCGGCGGCGGGTGCCGAAATCGGCGATCAGCAAGGGGAAGCGTTGCTGTTCGGCCTCGCTGTCGCGGAAGCGTTCCAGCACGGCAATCTTGGCTTCCAGCCGGCGGAGGCCCTCGGCGCGGACCTCGGCTGAATCGAGGCGGCGGAAATACAGCTCGTTGACGATGGCGAGCACGAAGATTTCAAAGAACATCGCTTGCACCAGCGGGCCCTTGATGCGAATCACCAGTTCCTCGTCTTGGCAGGACACGGTGATGAAGCGCCGCTGTAGGTGGAACAGCTCCAGGTAATCGACGAAATCGCTCTTGATGAAGCGTAGCGTGCGCAGATGGGCCAGCTCTTCCTGGGTGAAGTGCAACTGGCACAGCCAGTCCAGTTGCGCTTCCAACTCCTTCTTCAGCTGGGTCAGCGGCATGTCTGGACGGTTGCGGCACTTGAACTCGTACTCGCCGTGCGAGGCGGGGAATTGGTGCAGCACCACTTGCAGCATGGTGAACTTGTAAAGATCGGTGTCCAGCAGGGAGTGGATCAGCGGCGGAATTTTGGCCATGGGCGGGCTCAGGCGGCGTGAATGATGAAAATGGCCGGACGTTTGTGCAGATCCGGCGCGTCTTTGGGCCAGTCCTTGACCCGGCGACTGACGATGGTCTGGCTCGGCAAAGTCAGGTCGCAAGCCACTGCCAGCCGGGTGGCGGGGGACAGCGTGTCCCGCAACTGTTGCAGCAAGGCGTTGTTGCGGTACGGCGTTTCGATGAAGACTTGAGTTTCGTTGCGCTGGCGCGAACGCAGCTCCAGCTCCTTGACGATTTTGGCCTTGTCCGCGGCGTCCACCGGCAGATAGCCGTGGAAGGCGAAGCACTGTCCGTTGGCGCCGCTGGCCATCAGCGCCAGCAGGATGGAGGAGGGGCCGATCAAGGGCTCCACTCGCAAGCCGCGTTCGTGCGCCAGCGCCACCAGTTGCGCGCCGGGGTCGGCCACCGCCGGGCAGCCGGCTTCGGAAATCAGGCCGAGGTCGTGGCCGTCCAGCAGCGGTTGGAGCAAGGCGGCCACGTCGGCGGCCGGGGTGTGCTCGTTCAGCGTGCTCATGGCGAGTTCGCGGATGGGCGCGCTGACGCCCAGCGCCTTCAGATGCTTGCGCGCGGTTTTTTCGGCCTCCACCACGAAGTGGGTCAGGTGCAGCACCTTGGCGCGTTCGGCTTCGGGCAACCAGGCGATGGATTCGTCGCCCAAGGGGGCGGGGATTAGAAACAGGGTGCCGCTCATCGCAAAATCTCCACGCCTTCGTTGGCCAGCATCGTAATCAATTTGAACAAGGGCACGCCGATCAACGCGTTGGGGTCGTCGGATTCCACGCGTTCCAGCAGCGCGCCACCCAGGCCTTCGCTCTTGGCGCTGCCGGCGCAGTGCAGCGCGTCCGGTTCGCGTTCCAGGTAGTTGCGGATTTGCGCTTCGCTCAGTTCGCGCAAGGTAACGCGGGTAATGCCCACCGTTTCCTGCAGGCGGCCTTCGGCGCTGTTGTACAAGGCCAGCGCCGAATGGAAGACGACGGTACGGCCGCTCATCCATTGCAACATCTTGACGCCGTTTTCAAACGATCCTGGCTTGCCTATCTGCTGTCCGTCAAGCAAAGCCACTTGGTCGGAACCTATAATCAGCGCTTGCGGATGCTTCTCCGCCAGCGATTGCGCCTTGGCGCGCGCCAGCCTCAGCGCGGTTTCCAGCGCGGTTTCTCCCGGCAGCGGGGTTTCGTCGCACACCGGCGGTTCAGCGTGGAAGGGCAGGCCCAGACGGGCGATGATTTCTTGGCGATAGCGGGAAGTGGAGGCCAGTACGATCTGCATGGTGTGGACGTCGCTTGTTGCGGAGCCGGGGCGGCCAGGCGGCGCGCGCGGAGGGCTCCTTGTTTCTTTTGACAAATCAGGGGAATGGATTGTACCATGCGAGGTTTATGTCTAAACCGATTTTGATCGATCCGCTCAAGTTCGCCCGGGAAGGGCGTTCGCAAGCCGGCAAACTGCCGGTTGGCGAGCTGGATGAGCGTGTGCACAGCGACCTGTCCGACGCCTCCGGGGAAGTAAAATACGCCCTGGACGGTTTTCGCGACCGGTTGAACCGTTTGTCGCTGCGTCTTCATTTGTCGGCGGAACTCAAAGTGACTTGCCAGCGCTGCATGGAAAGCATGCCGTACAGCCTGGACACCGATTCGGTGGTCACCTTGTTTACCGATCCGGACAAGCTGGAAGAAGCTTGCGAGCAGGACGAAGAGCTGGACGCGATCATCGCCGAACCGGAACTGAACCTGACTGCGCTGATCGAAGACGAAATCATTATGGGCTTGCCGTTGTCGCCGAAACACGACGATTGCGGCAGGGAAACTCTCTCGCTCGCCAAGGCTGACAAGCCCAATCCGTTTGCGGTGCTGGCGGCGCTTAAGAGACCCAAGTCCGAGTAAAACCCGGATTCGAACCGAATCTACTTGAATTTCTTAGGAGTCGACCATGGCTGTTCAACAGAACAAAAAGTCCCCGTCCAAGCGCGGCATGCATCGTGCACACGATTTTCTGACCGCCCCGGCATTGGCCGTAGAAGCCAGCACCGGTGAAGCACACCTGCGCCACCACATCAGCCCGAACGGTTTTTACCGCGGCCGCAAAGTTGTGAAGACCAAGGGCGAGTAATCTCCCCGTTTTCCTACTTTCCTCACTGATTAGGCAGCACTATTACCGCACTCGTTGATGACTATCACCGTCGCGGTTGATGCAATGGGCGGTGACGTTGGCCTCAAGGTTACCGTCCCTGCATCGATCCAATTCCTGCAGAACCATCCCGACACCCGTTTGATTCTTGTTGGCGACCAGCCTGCCCTAGAGGCGGAACTGGATGCGCACCAAGGCGTCGCGCGTGAACGCATCCGCATCCAGCACGCTACCCAAGTGGTGGGCATGGATGAGGCGCCTCAGCTCGCCTTGAAAAACAAGAAAGACTCGTCGATGCGGGTGGCCATCAATCTGGTCAAAGAAGGCGAGGCTCAGGCCGCCGTGTCCGCCGGCAATACCGGCGCCCTAATGGCGACCGCGCGTTTCGTGCTCAAGACCATTCCCGGCATCGACCGGCCCGCCATCGCCAAGATGCTGCCCACCGTCAAGGGCTTGTCTTGCGTGCTGGACTTGGGCGCCAACGTCGATTGCACTCCAGAACAACTGTTGCAGTTCGGCATCATGGGGTCCGAACTGGTGGTGTGCCTTAGCGGCATCGCCACTCCTAGCGTGGGCCTGCTGAACATCGGCTCGGAAGACATCAAGGGCAACGACAATATCAAGAAGACCGCTGAACTGCTGCGCCAGTCCGAACTCAATTTCCACGGCAACGTGGAGGGCGACGACATCTGTAAAGGCACGGTGGATGTGGTAGTCTGCGACGGTTTCACCGGCAATGTGGCTTTGAAGACAGCTGAGGGGCTGGCTCACATGTTCGCCGTGTTCCTGAGAGAAGAGTTTGGCCGCAGTTGGTGGACGCGCTTGTGCGCGCTGGCCGCGCTGCCGGTGCTCAAGCTCTTCAAGAAACGCATTGATCCTCGCCGCTACAACGGCGCCAGCTTGCTGGGGCTGCGCGGCATCGTGGTGAAAAGCCACGGCGGGACCGATGTCACAGGATTCCGTTACGCGCTGGAGCAGGCTTGCGAGGAAGCCGGCTCCGACGTGATTGGTCACATCGCCGACCGGATTGCTCACCAATTAAATAATCTCAAGCAGTCCGAGGCGGAAGCGAACTGACAACCATGGGCTATTCCCGCATTCTAGGCACCGGCAGCTTTCTGCCCGAGCAGGTGCTCACCAATGCGCAGTTGGCCGAACGCGTGGATACCAGCGACGAGTGGATAGTCTCGCGCACTGGCATCCACGCGCGCCATATTGCGGCAGAGGAACACAAAACCAGCGATCTCGCGCTCAAGGCGGCGGAAGCCGCGATCCAGAGCGCGGGCATCGACAAGCACGAGATCGATCTGATCATCGTCGCCACCACCACTCCCGACATGGTCTTCCCCAGCACCGCCTGTTTGCTGCAGGAAAAACTGGGCATTCCCGGCTGCGCGGCGTTTGACGTGCAGGCGGTATGCGCCGGCTTCATGTTCGCCTTGGTAACCGCCAACAACTACATCAAGAGCGGCATGGCCCGTCGCGCCTTGGTGGTGGGCGCGGAAATCATGTCGCGGGTGCTGGATTGGGACGACCGCCGCACCTGTGTGCTGTTCGGCGACGGCGCCGGCGCGGTGATTCTCGGCGATTCCGACGAGCCGGGCATCCTGCATGCCAAGCTGGCGGCGGATGGACGCTACAAGGACATTCTCAACACCCCGGCCCAGATTTCAGGCGGCAAGATCCAGGGCATGCCCTATCTGCACATGGATGGCCCGGCTGTGTTCAAATTCGCGGTCAAGGCCTTGTCCGACATCGCCGTCAAGACGCTGGCGGAAGCCGGCGTCGACAAGAGCGAAGTGGACTGGCTGGTGCCGCATCAGGCCAATTTGCGCATCATCGAATCCACCGCCAAGCATTTGGGCTTGCCGATGGACCGCGTGATCGTCACATTGCCGCAACAGGGCAATACTTCCGCCGCATCGATTCCGCTGGCCTTGGACAGCGCGGTGCGCGACGGGCGCATTCGTCGAGGCCAGACCGTATTGCTTGAAGGCATAGGCGGCGGTTTCGCCTGGGGCGCTGTATTGTTGAAGATCTGATCCAAACATTGGCGCGCAAGCCGCCGACGGCTGACCGTGAGGTCACTAGTCTGAGCGATATTTGATCGTTAGGCTTGGCAGACGTCGCCGGTTTGCGTCATTCTTGCGTCGAATTCTCAGGAGTCGACTATGGCGTTTGCATTTCTGTTCCCGGGCCAAGGCTCGCAAAGCTTGAAAATGATGGATGGCTTTGCCGATTTGCCCGTGGTGAAACACACTTTTGACGAAGCATCGGACGCCTTGAGCGTCGACCTGTGGGCGATGCTGCAGGCGGACTCGGCCGACGAGATCAACGCCACCGTCAACACCCAGCCCATCATGCTGGCCGCCGGCTACGCCACTTACCTGGCCTGGCAGGAATTGAACGGCCGGCAGCCGACGCTGGTGGCCGGTCACAGCCTGGGCGAGTACACCGCCTTGGTGGCGGCGGCGGCGCTACCCTTCGCCGAAGCGGTGAAACTGGTGCGCCTGCGCGCCGAGGCGATGCAATCCGCGGTGCCCGTGGGCGTCGGCGCGATGGCCGCCATCCTGAACTTGTCCGACGAGGACATCCGCGCCGCTTGCGCGGAAGCGGCTCAGGGCGAAGTGGTGGAAGCGGTCAATTTCAATTCGCCGGGCCAGGTGGTGATCGCCGGGCATAAAGGCGCGGTGGAACGGGCCATGGAGCAGTGCAAGGCCCGCGGCGCCAAGCGCGCGCTGCCCTTGCCGGTGTCCGTGCCCTCGCATTGCGCGCTGATGCGGCCCGCGGCGGAGCAGCTGGCCGCGGCGCTGGAGCAGGCGGACATCAGCGCTCCGGCCATTCCGGTGCTGCACAACGCAGACGTCGCCAGCTACACCGAGCCGGCGCAGATTCGCGACGCGCTGACGCGCCAGTTGTACATGCCGGTGCGTTGGACCGAGACCATCCAGAAGCTGGCCGCCGATGGCGTGACGCAGATGGCGGAATGCGGGCCGGGCAGGGTATTGGCCGGCTTGGCGAAGCGCATCGACGGTAACGTCAAATGTCTGGCGCTGACTGATGTGGCGGCGCTGGAAGCCGCTCGCGGCGAACTGAACTGAATGTAATGCGGCCTCGCCAAGACGGGGCCGGGAATAACGATAAGGAGACTGCAATGAGCCTGCAAGGCAAAGTGGCATTGGTCACCGGCGCATCGCGCGGCATCGGCGCGGCGATCGCCGCGGCGCTGGCCGCCGAAGGCGCCGTGGTGATCGGCACCGCAACCAGCGAGGCCGGCGCAGCGAGCATCCATGAGCGTCTGTCCGCACAGGGCGGCGCCGGCAGGGTGCTGAATGTGACCGAGGCCGGCGCGATCGACGCGCTGGTCGAATCCATCGAGAAAGAATTCGGCGCAATCGCGATCCTGGTCAATAATGCCGGCATCACTCGCGACGGCTTGCTGATGCGGATGAAGGACGAAGACTGGGACGACATCATGGACACCAATTTGAAATCGGTGTTCAAGGCGTCCAAGGCTGTGCTGCGGGGCATGATGAAGGCGCGCTTCGGCCGCATCATCAATATCGCCTCGGTAGTGGGCGTGTCCGGCAATCCGGGCCAGACCAACTATTCGGCGGCCAAGGCCGGCATCATCGGCTTCACCAAGTCGATGGCGCGCGAAGTGGGCAGCCGCAACATCACCGTCAATTGCGTGGCGCCCGGCTTCATTGATACCGACATGACCCGCGCGCTGCCGGAAGCGCAACGCGCGGCGCTGGTCGAGCAGATTGCCCTGGGCCGCCTGGGCGACGCCAAGGATATCGCCGACGCCACCGCATTTTTGGCGTCGGATCGCGCTGGCTATATCACCGGCCAGACGCTGCATGTCAACGGCGGCATGTTGATGCCGTGAACGAGCTTGCGGCCCGCCTGGAGATTTAGGTAGGCTGCTCTAATTTTTTTTTGTAGAATACCGGGGTTTTGTTATCCCGAATCAGAAAGGTCAAGGGTTTAAACAAATGGAAAACATCGAAGCGCGCGTTAAGAAGATCGTTGCCGAACAACTGGGCGTGAACGAAGCCGAAGTGAAAATCGAATCTTCGTTCGTGGACGATCTGGGCGCCGACTCCCTCGACACCGTTGAGCTGGTAATGGCTCTGGAAGAAGAGTTCGAGTGCGAAATTCCGGATGAAGAGGCCGAGAAGATCACCACCGTTCAGCAAGCCGTCGACTACGTCACTGCTCACTTGAACAAGTAATTCCTTCCCTTTCGAGGGGTATTAGGACCTCTGCCCGGAGCCTTCTGGTCTCTTCGCAGAGGTCTTTTGCCAAGAGGATGCCAAACGCGCGTTTGATCCCTGCCAAACCGTAGGGCATCGTAATGCGTGGACGGTCTCGTCGGGAGACTGCCCTCCCATCTCTCACGGAGATTCTTCGTGTCAAAACGCAGAGTTGTAGTAACCGGCCTGGGCCATGTGTCCCCGGTCGGCAACGACGTCGCCACCGGTTGGGCCAATTTGCTGGCCGGCCACAGCGGCATCGCCAAGATTACCCGTTTCGACGCCAGCGACATGGCTTGCCAGATCGCGGGCGAAGTGAAGGGCTTTGAGATCAGCGACTATATCTCGCCGAAGGAAGCCCGCCGCAACGACCTGTTCATCCATTACGGCATCGCCGCGGCCTTGCAGGCGGTGGCGGACGCTGGGCTGGATGATATTCCGGGCCTGGACAAGACCCGGGTCGGGGTCAACATCGGCTCTGGCATCGGCGGCTTGCCGCTGATCGAGGAAACCGGCGTGGCCTTGCAGGAAGGCGGCCCGCGCAAGATCGGCCCGTTCTTCATTCCGGGCTCGCTGATCAATTTGATCGCCGGCCAGGTATCCATCCTGAAAGGTTATCAGGGGCCGACCTACGGCATCGTGTCCGCCTGCACCACAGGCGCGCATTGCATCGGCGACGCGGCGCGGATGATCCAGTACGGCGACGCAGACGTCATGGTGGCCGGCGGCGCCGAAGGCGCGGTTTCCCGCCTGGGCATCGGCGGTTTCGCCGCGATGAAGGCCCTGTCCACGCGCAACGACGACCCGGCCACGGCTTCCCGTCCCTGGGACAAGGGCCGGGACGGCTTCGTCATGGGCGAGGGCGCCGGCGTGCTGGTGCTGGAAGACTATGAGCACGCGGTCAAACGCGGCGCCAAGATCTACGCCGAGTTGATCGGCTTCGGCATGAGTTCGGACGCCCACCACATCACGGCGCCCAGCGCCGAGGGTCCCGCGCGCGGCATAAGCAACGCGCTGCGCGACGCCGGCATCAACGCCGACCAAGTGCAGTACGTGAACGCTCACGGCACGTCCACGCCTTTGGGCGACGCCAATGAAACCACGGCGCTCAAACTGGCCTTTGGCGACCACGCCAAAAAGCTGGTGGTCAACTCCACCAAGTCGATGACCGGCCACTTGCTGGGCGGCGCTGGCGGCGTGGAGGCGATCTACACCATTTTGGCGGTGCACAACCAGGTTTCGCCGCCCACCATCAACCTGCATGATCAGGATGTGGAGGCCGGCTGCGATCTGGACTACGTGGCCAATACCGCTCGCGAGATGAAGATCGACATCGGCATCTCCAACTCCTTCGGTTTCGGCGGCACCAACGGCACGCTGGTGTTCAAGCGCGTCTGATCGTAGTCTTGTCGATTGACAGCCCGAACCGCTGCGCTACACTCGCAGCGGTTTTTCTTTGTTTTCACGCCGTCCGGGTCAAAGCGGGCGGCAAGCTGCGCCGGGCTGCCGGCCCGGGACTTTCTCGATGTTCACTCAGAAACTGGATTTTGCGCCGGACTTGCTGGCGATGCATGCGGCGGATCCGCAAACCTTTCCCTACTTGATGATGTCCTCCGGGGACACTGGCTGGGATCTTTTGTTGCTGGAAGACGGGCGCGAGCTGTTTTACGCGGGCGAAGGCGGCGATTTCCTGCGCCGCTTGGCGGAGTTCAAGCCGCAAGCGGTCGATAACCGCCACCAACTGCCTTTTGTCGGCGGGCATTTTCTTTACCTGGGCTACGATCTGCTGTCCGAGTTCGAGCCCAGCGTGCCCGAAGCGTTGCCGGACAGCTTTCCGCTGGCGGCGTTGGCGCGCACCCCGGCCGCGGTGCTGGTGGATCGCCGCGAGGGCTGCGGCTGGATCGTGGCGGAAAGCGCCGAACTGTGGCAGCGGGCGTTGAGCCTGGCCCAAGCTGCGCCGGTGTTCGCGCCGCGTCCGGTGGCCCTGCGGGGTTTGGAGGAAGATCCGCCGCAGTGGTACACCGACGCGGTCGTCCGTCTCAAGCGCTACATCTACGAAGGCGATGTGTTCCAGGTGAATATTTCGCGCGGCTGGCGCGCCGAGCTGGAAGCCGGCGTGGCCGCCGTCGATCTGTTCTCCGCTCTGCGCCGCGCCAACCCGGCGCCGTTTTCGGCCTTGGCGGACTTTGGCGACGCACAGATCGTCAGCTCTTCGCCGGAGAGACTGGTGCGGGTGAGCGAGGGATGGGCGGAAACGCGGCCGATCGCCGGCACCCATCCGCGCTCGAAGGACCCGGTGGAAGACGCCGCCTTGAAGCAACGGTTGATTTCCAGCGTCAAGGAGAGGGCGGAGCATGTGATGCTGATCGATCTGGAGCGCAATGATCTGGGGCGTATTTGCCTGCCCGGCAGCGTTGAGGTCAACGAATTGATGGCCGTGGCAAGCTACGCTTATGTCCATCACATCGAATCCAATGTTCGAGGCCGCCTGCGTTCCGGCGTGGGTCCGGCTGACACGCTGCGTGCGTTGTTTCCCGGCGGCACCATCACCGGCTGCCCCAAGGTGCGCACCATGCAAATTATTCGCGAACTGGAAAACAGCGCTAGGCGCGCCTATACCGGCAGCCTTGGCTACCTCAACCGCGACGGCAGCATGGACTTGAACATCCTGATCCGCACTTTCATGCAAGAGGGCGCCTCGCTGCGTTTTCGCGCCGGCGGCGGCATCGTCGCCGATTCCGATCCCGAGCGCGAACTGCAGGAAACCCGCCACAAGGCGCGCGGCCTGCTGCGGGCGCTGGGCGTGGAGCAGGCCTGATGGCGATGCTGATCAACGGCCGCGCCGACGAGAGGGTCGCTGCTGCGGATCGCGGCCTGGCCTACGGCGACGGCGTGTTTCGGACGCTGGAGCTGATAGAGGGCAAGCCCAGGTTGTGGGCGTGGCAATACGCGCGTTTGTGCGACGACGCGCGCAGGCTGCGCCTGCCCCCGCCTGAGGAGAGCTTGCTGCTGGCGGACTTGGCCGCGGCGGGAGACGGCCTGCCGCGCGCTGCGGCCAAGATTATGCTGACCCGCGGCGCAGGCGCGCGTGGTTATGCGATGCCGGAGGCCCCGTCCTGCACTCGCATCGTCAGCGCCGCGGCCTGGAACGGCTATCCGCCGGAGCGATCTGAACAGGGCGTGACGGCGCGCTGGTGCGAAACCCGCTTGGCCTTGCAGCCGGCTTTGGCCGGCATCAAGCACCTAAACCGGCTGGAGAACGTGCTGGCGTGCTCTGAGTGGCAAGACCCCGCCGTCGCCGAGGGCCTGATGCTGGACATGGAGGGTTGGGTGGCCGAGGGCACGATGAGCAATGTCTACGTGCTGGAAGGCGAAGCGATCGTCACGCCGAGGCTGGACCGTTGCGGTGTGAACGGAGCGGTGCGGGATTGGTTGACCGCGTATTGTTTGGATATCGGACGCTCTTTTACTGAAACGCGACTTTCCACGTCGCGCTTGATTGACGCCGATGCGGTGTTTCTCTCCAATAGCCTGATGGGTATCTGGCAGATTACCCGCTTGGGCGAGCGCAACTGGACACCTCATCCGCTGCTGCGCGCCCTGCAACACAGCCTGTCGCTTCAAGCCTGAAGGTTGAAGCCTGGCGCCGGGAGGGCAGTTCCCGGCGTTGTCGGCAGGCCTGCCCAGACCGCGTCTGCTTTCTTGTCCAAGCCGCCCTTGCCGGGCGGATTCCATTCTTCCGACTGGCGCGCCGTGTCCGGACCGGGCATGGCGGCAAGCGCATGCGCGGATCGCGAACAACATTAAGACCAAGCTCAGAGAGGTTGCCGTGAAATTGATCCTTAAACTACTGGCCGGCATGGCGGTTGGCCTGGCGCTGGGGCTATGGGCCCCGGATGGGCCGCTGACCTTGCTGATGACTTTCAAAGCCCTGTTCGGGCAGTTCATCGGCTTCATGATTCCGCTGATTATCGTGTTTTACATCATGAGCGGCATCGCCGCGTTGGAGTCCAACTCCGGCAAGATGCTGGGCTGGACCGTGGGGTTGGCCTATTGCTCGACTATTCTGTCCGGTTTGGCGGCCTTCGCCGTCTCCTCCGGCGTGCTGCCGTCGCTGATCGCTCAGGGCGTGCACGCTACCGATAAGCCGGCGGCGATCAAGGCCTTGTTCACGCTGGAGATCAAGCCGCTGTTCGACGTGATGACCGCCTTGATGCTGGCCTTCGTGTTTGGCCTGGGCATCGCCGTCACCCGCGCGCAGCGCCTCAAGGAAGTGGTGGATCAAGGCAAGGACATCGTCGAACTGGTGTTGGCCAAAGTGCTGATTCCGTTGTTGCCTGCCTATATCGCCTGCGTTTTCGCGGAGATGGCGGCCGACGGTTCCGTGTTCTCCACGTTGAAGACCTTTGGCGTGGTACTGGTGCTGGCCATCGCCATGCATTGGATCTGGCTGACCCTGCTGTACACGGTGACGGGCCTCGCCAGCGGCCGCAACCCCTGGTCTTTGATCCGCAATATGCTGCCGGCCTACCTGACCGCGTTGGGCACCATGTCGTCGGCGGCGACGATTCCGGTGGCGTTGCGCTCGGCCAAGCAGATGAAAGTCTCCGGCCCGGTGGCGGATTTCGTGATGCCGCTGTGCGCCACGATCCATCTGTGCGGTTCCACCATCACGCTGGTGACTTGCGCCACCGCGGTGATGTTGATGACGGCCGGCCTGGATGTGCCTAGCTGGGATGTGATGTTCCCCTTCATTCTGCTCTTGGGCGTGACCATGGTGGCGGCGCCGGGCGCGCCGGGCGGCGCGGTGATGTCGGCGCTGGGCATCCTGGCCAGCATGTTGCATTTCCCCGAGGCCAGCCTGGCCCTGATGATTGCGCTCTATTTGGCGCAGGATAGTTTCGGCACAGCCTGCAACGTCACCGGCGACGGCGTGATCGCGTTGTGGCTGGACCGCATCATGGGAAGGCCGGCGGGGGAGACGGATGAGGCGGAAGCCAAGCCGGCTTCGCAGCAAGCCTGAATTCGACTCATAGATTTATACGAACTATACAACGAGCATTTAATTATTTTTAGAGATAAAGAGAGCCATGTATATTGAGCCGGTCTTTCTGGCGCAGTAGAGCGCTGGCGGCTTTCGGCGGCGCTGTCGCCTGAAAGCCGGCCTTTTTCTGTTTGCCGGTTCAATGGAACCGCATGCAGGTTTCTCTCGTATCCTGTTTGGGCCGAACGATGTTCGGCCTTTTTCTTGTTTGTTTTCTTGGCGCATGCCGGGAGGCGCGATGTCGGCGATGGCGGAGTGTGAGGTGGCGGTTTGGGACCTGGGCGCGCCGCGCGCGCAGGCGGCGTTGCCGCGCTTGAATCAGATGCTGGCGCGGCATGGCTTCGAGGAGGAGCCCTTGTCCTGGCGTGATGAGCGCGTGCGCGGACAGCACGAGGACTGGCGTTTTCGCAGCGTCTTCCAGCCGGTGTTTCGTTTGCAGGACGGCGAGCCGAAGTTGTGGTCGGTGGAGGCGCTGGCGCGGGTGTCGGACCGCTTTGGGGGCCAATTGATTCCCACGGTGCTGTTCGCCGCGGAAACCACGCCGCGCCGCACCGTGTATGTGGACCGGCAGCTGCGCTGTCTACATCTGCTCAATTTCTTGTTGCAAGCGCCGCCGCCGGGCCTGGTGCTGTCGCTAAACGTCAATGCCCAGCACTTGGTGAACGTCAGCGAGGCGCATGGGCAGTTTTTCGCCGAGGTCTTGCAACTGCTGGGCGTGCAGCCTAGCCATGTGTGCCTGGAGATTGTCGAGGACGCGGTCAGCGATCCGGTGCGGCTGCATGGCGCGGTGCAACGCTACCGCGATCTGGGCTTCCTGATTTCCCTGGACGACTTTGGCCAGGGCGCGTCCAATCTGGAACGGGTGTGGCTGCTGGAGCCTGATTACGTCAAGTTGGACAAGGTGCTGATGCGGCGGGCCTTGATGCGGCCGGCGTTGCGAGACAAATTGGCCGAGTTGGTGGCCATCCTGAAGCTGCACGGGGCCAAGGTGGTGGGCGAGGGCATAGAAAGCGAGATGCAACTGGACATCGCCCGCGCCGCCGGTTGCGACTTTGTCCAGGGATTTCACTTGGCGCGGCCGGTAGATACCCTGAGCTGGCCGATTTCTTAGAACCAGTTCAAAGTCTGCTGCGCTGCGGCGATACCGCCTTGAAAACGGCTGACACGGTGCATGTGCATTTCGAAGGGATACTCACCGTGTCACGCCCCACAACGCGCAGCGGATCGTGAACAGCTTCTTAATCCAGCGGCTGAAACCACTCCTCATGGCGGCTTAAGGCCGCAAGTCCGCATTCGGCGCTGACCTCCTGCCAGACGCGGCGGAAAGCGTCCGCGTCGGCTATCTCCTCATAAACTTCCATCCAGGTGCCGGCGTCGTCGCGTCGACGCAGCAGGCGGCCGGCGACGCCAGCGCGTGCCAGGACGCCGGCTTGCAGTGCCCGCAGCCGCGCAAGCAGGGGCGCGTTGTCCGTGTCGACCTTGAAATAGCAATAAAAACTGTAGCTCATCGGATGTCCTATGCAGGGGGCGCGCTTGATGCGTCGCAACGGAGTGGTTGTCAGCCAACACTAGGCAGGTATGATAGCCGTTCTAGGTTCCAAGGCGATGGATAGAGGAGAAGCGGTGCAGCAAGGGATGGATACCCTGGTGGTGGTGGGCGTGGGCCTGATTGGCGGTTCGTTCGCCCTGTCGCTGAAGCGCGCCGGGATGGCGCGGCATGTGATCGGCGTCGGCCGCACCCGGGAAAACCTGGAGCGGGCGCTGGAACTGGGCGTGGTGGACGAAATCAGCCAGGATTTGGCCGAGGTGGCCGGGCGCGCCGATCTGGTGTTGCTGGCCTCGCCGGTGGGGCAGATGGGCGCGCTGATGGCGGCGATGACGCCGCGGCTGCGGCCGGAGACGGTCGTTACCGACGCCGGCAGCACCAAGGGCGACGTGGTGGAGTTGTACCGCCGGCATTTGCCGGACCAGTTGGCGCATTGCGTGCCGGCGCATCCCATCGCCGGCTCCGATCTATCCGGGGCCGCCGCCGCGCAGTACGGCTTGTACGAAAACCGCAAAGTCGTGCTGACGCCGTTGCCGGAGACCCTGCCTTCCGTCGCCGAGCGAGTGGCGGCGCTATGGCGCGCCTGCGGCGCGGAAATCCACTGCATGACGGCGCAGGAGCACGACGCGGTCTTCGCCACCGTCAGCCACCTGCCGCACTTGCTGGCCTTCGCCTATGTGGACATGGTGGCGGGCAAGGCCGACGCCGAGCGCTGCTTTGATTTCGCCGCCACCGGTTTTCGCGATTTCACCCGCATTGCCGGCAGCCATCCGGAAATGTGGACCGACATCAGCCTGGCCAACCGGGACGCCTTGCTTGAGGAACTCGACCGCTATCGCGCCGGTTTGGACCAATTGCGTCAAATGCTGGCGGCGGGAGACGGAGAGCGCTTGGCGGAGCGTTTCGGCGCGGCGCGCGGCGCGCGCACGCGCTGGCATCAGCAATTCATGCGCAAGGGGTGAAGATGAGCGTCAAAGTGGTGTTGATTACCGGCGCTTCGCGCGGCATAGGCGCGGCGACCGCGCGTCTGGCGGCAGTGGAGGGCTGGCGCGTTGCAGTCAATTACCGCCTTGACCAAACCGGAGCGGAGGCGGTTGTGGCCGAGCTGCGGCAAGCGGGCGCGGACGCCGAAGCGTTTTGCGCTGATGTCTCGCTCGAGGCGGACATCGTGGGCTTGTTCGACGCGGTGGCGGCGCATTTTGGCCGCCTGGACGCGCTGGTCAACAATGCCGGCGTCACCGCGCCGATTGGCCGGCTGGAGGATTACTCGGCGCAACGGGTGGAGCAAGTCTTGCGCAGCAATGTTTTGGGCCCCGTTCTCTGTTGTCGTGAGGCGGTGCGCCGGATGTCCACCCGCCATGGCGGCGTTGGCGGCGCCATCGTCAACGTCTCTTCCGCCGCGTCGCGGCTGGGCTCGGCCGGAGAGTATGTCGATTACGCCGCTAGCAAGGGGGCCATCGATACCCTGACCCTGGGCCTGGCGCGGGAGGTGGCCGCCGAAGGCATCCGCGTCAACGCAGTGCGGCCGGGGCTGATCCATACCGGCATTCATGCCTCCAGCGGCGAGCCCGGCCGGGTGGAGCGCCTGGCCGGCAGCGTGCCGATGGGGCGCGGCGGCGCGGCCGAGGAGGTGGCGGCCGCCATTGTCTGGCTGTTGTCCGACGCCAGCTCTTTCTGTACAGGCAGCTTGCTGGACGTCAGCGGCGGTCGTTGAGCCAGCGCTCTCGCATCAAGTTGAGAAACTGGGCCACCAGCGGCGAATCTTCGTCCTGACGGGTGGCCAAGCCCATCGCCAGATAAGCGCCCTCGTCCAACAGCGGCACATAGCGCACGCCGGGGAGCCGCACGCATTCCAGCGGAGAGGGCAGGATGGCGATGCCGAGTCCGGCGGCCACCAGGCCGATTTGGGTGATCGCCTCGCCCGCCTCCTGTCGCGGCCGCCAGTCCATGCCTTGGCGGCGCGCCAGTTCGCGCAGCACCGTATTCAAGCCGGTGCCGGCCTCCTGGGGATAGCCGATCAGGCTCTCTCCGCGCAATTGCTCGAGCCGCAGCGCCGGCAGGCCCGCCAGCGGATGATCGGCGCTGATCACCACCCGCAAAGCGTCCCGCTGCAATTCCACCATCGCGATGTCCGCCATGGGCTCCAGACCGTTGAAGCGCACGAAGCCGATGTCCAGTCGCCGTTGTTGCAAGGCTTGGTATTGGTCTGTGGTGAACATCTCGCGCAGTTTGAGCCGCACTTCCGGAAAGCGCTGGCGATAATCGTGCAAGCCGGTGTGAAGGATGGGGGACAGCGGCAAAGAGGAGGTGAAGCCTATGCTCAACTCTCCGATTTCGCCGCGCGCGGCACGCCGGGCTTCCATCGCGGCCAGTTCCGCGTCGGCCAGAATGCGTTGGGCGCGGCCCAGGAATTGGCGGCCGGCCTCGGTCAGCTCCACCTTGCGCTGGTGGCGGCGCAGCAGCCGCACGCCCAGTTCGGATTCCAGGGCCTGGATCTGCTGGCTGAGCGGAGGCTGGCCAATGTGCAGGCGCTGGGCCGCGCGGGTGAAGTGGAGCTCCTCGGCAACCGCAACGAAGTAGCGTAGATGGCGCAGTTCCATGATTGATATTTCAAAAGTATCAAATGATGTTTAAATATATATTGGACTGCGCTTTCGGCCAAGACTAAGCTCAAAGCCATATTTCGCATTGAAAGCTTTTTCATGTCCGCCGATTCGTCGTCTCCTTGCCTTCGCGCCCTTGCGCCGCCACCGTCCGAACCCAGCTTTCCCCCGGCCAAATTGCATGCAGGCACCCCAGAATTTCGCGCCACCGCGCGAGCCATGTTTGTCGGCGGCTATTGCACCTTCGCCATGCTTTACGGCGCGCAGCCGCTGATGCCGATGTTCGCTCAGGAGTTCGCCCTGTCGCCGGCCGCCTCCAGCGGCGTGGTGTCGCTCGCCACCGGCAGTCTGGCCCTGAGCCTGATTCCCGCCGGCCTGCTGGCGGATCGCCTTGGCCGGCGCCCCTTGATGAACGCGGCGCTGGCGCTGGGCGCGCTGCTGATGTTGCTGTCTGCGCTGGCGGACAGCTTCCAGCATCTGCTGTGGCTGCGCGCGGCGTTCGGGGTGGCTCTGGCCGGCTTGCCTGCGGTGGCGATGACCTATTTGAGCGAAGAGGTGGACGCCAAGTCACTGGGCCACTCTATGGGCCTGTATATCGCCGGCAATGCGCTGGGCGGGATGAGCGGCCGTTTCATCGCTTCCTTGCTGGCCGATCATCTAGGCTGGCGCTGGGCGTTGCTGACGCTGGCCTTGCTTGGCGTGGCGGGGGCTTGCTTGTTCTGGCGCAATCTGCCCCCGTCGCGTCATTTCCAGCCGCGCAGGCATGATTTCGGCCGCATGTGGCGGGAAGCCAAGGGCTTGTTCCGCGATCCAGGACTGCCCTGGTTGTTCGTCAGCGCCTTTTTGTTGTCCGGTTGTTTCGTCAGCTTGTACAACTATTTGGGTTTTCGTCTGCTGGCCGCGCCGTTCAATATGAGCCAGAGCTTGTTGGGGCTGGTGTTTTCGCTGTATATCGTCGGCGTCTGGTCATCGGCCTGGGTAGGCAAGTTGTCGGACCGCCTGGGCCGGCGCAATGTGCTGTGGCTGATGGTCCTGTCCATGTTGCTGGGGCTGGGCTTGACCCTGAGCGACCGCGTGACGCTGCTGGTGGCCGGCATCGCCTTGTTCACCTTCGGTTTTTTCGCCGGTCATTCGGTGGCCAGCAGCTGGGTGGGGCTGCGGGCGCGGCAGGGGCGGGCGCTGGCCTCGGCCATTTATCTGAGCGCCTACTATCTGGGCTCCAGCTTGGTGGGGTCTTTGTCCGGCCTGATGTGGGGGAGGGGCGGTTGGCAAGGCGTTGCCGCGGTGCTGGCGGCCAGCCTGGCGGCGATGCTGGCGATCAGCCTGGGCTTGAGGCGGCTGCAGCCCTTGCCGCAACCTTGAGCCTGAAAGAAAAAAGCCCTGCGGCTTGGCGCAGGGCTTTTTCATTGTGCCGTCGGCACGCAGCGGACTTTGAATCGCTTCTTATTGGATGATGCCGCCGCCCAAGCAGACATCGCCGTCGTACAGGACCGCGGACTGGCCGGGGGTGACCGCCCATTGCTTGTCGCGGAAGGTCAGCGTGGTCTGGCCGTCGACGATGGCGGATAGATTGCAGTTGGCGTCGGCCATGCGGTAGCGGTTCTTGGCGGCGTATTCGCCTGCCGCCGGCGGCGCCGGCAGCGTCCAGCTCAGGTCAGCCATCGCCAAGGTGGGCTTCAGCAGCAGCGGGTGGTCATGGCCTTGCACCACGATCAGCTTGTTGCCGGGAATGTCCTTGCCGGCGACGAACCACGGTTCGCCGGTGCCGTCGCGCGCGCCGCCTATGTTAAGCCCCTTGCGCTGACCCAGGGTGTAATACATCAGGCCGATGTGCTCGCCCACCACCTTGCCGTCCGGAAGGATCATTTCGCCGGGCTTGGTGGGCAGATAGCGCTGCAGGAATTCGCGGAACGGCCGCTCGCCGATGAAGCAGATGCCGGTGGAGTCCTTCTTGGCCGCAGTGGGCAGGCCGGCTTCCTCGGCCAGCTTGCGCACCTCGGTCTTGCGGATGTCGCCAAGCGGGAAAATGGCCTTGGCCAACTGATGCTGTTGCAGCCGGTACAGGAAGTAGCTCTGATCCTTGGTGTGGTCCACCGCCTTCATCAGATAGTGGGTGCCGTCTTTTTCCAGCTTGCGCGCATAGTGGCCGGTGGCGATGCAGTCGGCGCCCAGCTCCATCGCATAATCTAGAAAGGCCTTGAACTTAATTTCGGCGTTGCACAGCACGTCGGGGTTGGGCGTGCGGCCGGCGGAGTATTCCTTCAAGAAGTAGGAGAACACGCGGTCCTTGTACTCCTTGGCGAAGTTGACGATTTCCATGTCGATGCCGACGATGTCGGCCACGCTCATCGCGTCCAGCGCATCTTGTTTGATCGAGCAGTATTCGTCGTCGTTGTCGTCTTCCCAGTTCTGCATGAAGACGCCGATCACCTCGTGCCCTTGCTGTTTCAGCAGCGAAGCGGTCACTGAGGAGTCCACGCCGCCGGACATGCCGACGACAATTCTTTTCTTACCCGTCACGGGGAATATCCTTCCATCCAAATATCAAGGGCAAGCACCACCGGGGCTTGCCCAAAGTCCTTGAACCAGCTGTCCACTGCCCAGTCCTGGCCGGAAAGCATGTCGCGCAGCACCGCGGTGTAATGCAGATCGAGCAGGCGCGGCGCGCGCCAGGCCGGTTTGCCCACCGTGTGGTATTGCAGCCAGCCGTGATCCTGCAGATAAGTGAGGAAAGTGGTGACATTGCTGCTGTGGTCCACGCAGTCCATGCGGCCTTCGGCGGGTCCGTCGCGGAAATTGCCGCCCTTGTCCTGCCAGATGGGCAGCGTGCGCGCGGCGATGTGATAGAGCGCGGTGACCGCGGCGCCGACGGCGGAACGTTCGGTTTCCGGGCTGTTGGCCTCGGACAGGCGAGCGGCGAGCCAGGCGTCGGCCTCGGCGGAGATGTCTACGTAGGCATGTCTGGAACAGCCGTAATGGTAGCAGATATTGATGGCGCTGGCTTGCGCGGCCCATGGAAACCAGGCCAGCATAGCCAATAGGAAAGGCAATGATCTCAAGGACATGCAGACTCCGGGCTGCGGGCTAAGGCGCCCGCTAGCGGTCGAGGTGGTGGATGAGCGACAGGGGGTGGCGCTTGCCGGCGCGGTAATCGTCCAGGCATTGCTGCACCACGGGGCTGCGATGCCGGGGGCGCAACGCGACGATGTCATCGTGGCTCAGCCATTGCGCGGACAGGATGCCCTCGTCCAGCCGCGGGTAGTCCTCGCGGCGCAAGGGGTGGCCGTAGAAGGCGAAACGCAGATAGGTGATGTCGCTGTTGGGGCGGTCCACCAGATAAATGCCCACCAGCCCCAAGGGCCGGAAGTGCCAGCCGGTTTCTTCCAAAACTTCGCGCTTTACCGCGTCTTCCAGTGTTTCGCCGTATTCCAGGTGGCCGGCGGGCTGGTTGAAACAAATGCCATCGCTGGTCACCTCTTCCACCATCAGGTAGCGCCCATCCAGCTCAATGACTGCCGCAACTGTCGCATTTGGTTTCCACTGCGTCATGGTCTGCGCTTTCTTGTTGACAATGATTCTTGTTTGAATCTATATTCTTGATAACGATTCTCGATTACTTTAACTCAATCCCGAGTTAACTCACCACCGGAACTGCCATGTACGTTTGCCTCTGCCACGCTGTGACTGACAAGCAAATCCGCGAAGCGGTGCACAATGGGGCAACCCGCATGTGCGATCTGAGCCGCGAGCTCGGGGTGGCGACAGAGTGCGGCAAATGCGCCTGCATGGCTAACCAACTTCGCAAGGAGGCTGTCCACGCGCTTGGACCGGCTTCGACCGCTCGCAGCGCCGCCTAACTCCTGACCTCGCCTGTTGCTAGTCTCGGCCAAGGCCGAGCGAACTGCAAATCTCCCACGCACCGCACCCCGCGGCGCGTAGTCCTTTATTTTGCTTGTGATAACTTGAGACTGGCTCGCGCTATGTCATAATGGAAGAATCATTTCTTCCCGGAGAGCGCGATGCAAGGCGATAAAAAAGTTATCAAGTATCTGAACCAGATCCTCAAGAACGAACTGACCGCGATCAACCAGTACTTTTTGCATGCCCGCATGTACAAGAACTGGGGTTTGAAGAAACTGAACGAGCACGAATACCACGAGTCCATCGATGAGATGAAGCATGCCGACGCGTTGATCGAGCGCGTGCTGTTTCTGGAAGGTTTGCCGAATCTGCAGGATCTGGGCAAGTTGCATATCGGCGAGAATCCGAAGGAAATGCTGGAATGCGACTTGAAGCTGGAAATGGACGCGCTGCCGGTGTTGCGCGAAGCCATTGCCTACTGTGAAAGCGCCAAGGACTATGTGACCCGCGACTTGCTGGAAGACATTCTGGAGAGCGAGGAAGAGCACGTGGACTGGCTGGAGACGCAACTGGGCTTGATCGAAAGCGTGGGGCTGCAGAACTACCTGCAAAGCCAGATGCACGACGATTAAACGCGGCCGGGTTTCGACCGGGTCGGGAAAGAAAAAGGGCTGTCTTGCGACAGCCCTTTTTGCATGCGGCGTCCGCCGCCTTATTTCTTTTTGTCCGTATTCTTGTCGGTGCTGGGCTGGGAGGCGTCGCGCGGGGGTTCCGCCTCGGCTTCCTCCCAAGGCAGGGCCACTTTCTTTTTATTGATGGTCAGCACGCCGCTGCCGTAATTGAGCTCGGTGTTGATCTGGCCCTTGTCCTCGACGATGTACTGCTCGCTCTTCCACTGCGCCAACTGGCTGTCCAGCAGGTTCTTGGCCAGGTCTTCCACTTCCTTCATGTTCGGCTGGTCCTCGGCGCTCTGATCGACGGTGAACAGCGTGCGCGCCTGGGCGATCACCAGGTCTTCCAGCGTCTGGCGCGGCAGGCTGAGCTTGGCGTCCACTTCGAAGCGCCGGATGAACTGCGCCGCGTCGTTGAGGTCCGCGGGCTGCAGGCCCTTGACGCCCAGGCTGCCTTCCAGCTTGGCTTCGCCGTTGGGCATTTTCAGGTAGAACTCGTTGATCACCACCTTGGGGTCGTTCTGCAGCAGCGGAATGCCGTTCTTCTTGATGGTGTCGATGTATTGCTTGCGCAGCAGCGCGGGGTCTACGCCCTCGAACGGGATTTGGCCGATGGCCTGGTCCAGTTTGACCAGCGTCGGGCCGTGCAGGTGGTTGGCCGAGATATCCAGGCGCATCGGGCCGTAGCGGTGGTCGTTGAAGTTGAACTCGGCGAAGTTGAGCTTGCCGCGGGTGTTGACGTAGTCGTCCTGCTCGCTGGTGACGATTTGATAGCGGAAATCCTTCAGCGTCACCGCGGACGGCTTGAATTCGCCGGACGGGTTGATGAACTCCCCAACGCGCACGCGGGTCATCAGATAGACCAGCTCGTTCAGCTTGATGCTGTAGGGCACGCTTTCGCGGGAGTTGAGCCGGACATTGCCCACGGTCAGTTCGCTGGTGCCCAGCTTGACGCCGGTGCTGCCCGGACGGATGTCGGAAACGTAGCGCACGCCGTCGAAGGCGACCGTGCCTTTGCTGGCGGCTTCCAGTAGGAAGCCGGGAGACAGCGCTTCGGTTTTGTATTCCTTGTAGCCGTTTGCGTAGTCGAGCTTCAGGTCAAAGCCCTTCCATTTCATCTTCACGCCGGACAGAGCTTCCTCATAGTCGAAGGCCGGAACCTTGACGTCCAGTTCGCCGCCGCCGCCGAAGCCCAGACGGTTGAAGATGGTGATGGGTTCCTTGTCGCCGAAGAAGCTGGCCAGCGTCTTGCGGGTGGAGTCGCTCATCGCGAACTCCGTGCGCACCAGCGCGCGGCCGGGCCGGAAGTCGAAATCGCCGATGCCGGGAAGGGGGCCGTGCTTGACGTGGTTGGTGAACTTGATGGTGGCGTTCAACAAGGGCTTCACATTGTCGGGCAGCATGTTTTCATACGGGCCGGACAAATGGCGGTTGAACACCAGTTCTGTGGTTTCCGTGGAGGAGAACCAACCGCGTTGGTAGCTGTGGGATTTGACTTTGAACAGCGGCAGGTCGGCCAGCATCTTGTGCTGTTCCTGCAAGGTCTGCTCCGCCTTGACGCCGGCCCACAGGGTTGCGCCTCCATACAGAACGAACAGGCCACCGAGTGTGGCGCCGGCAATGATCAGACGACGATTTGGCAACACTAGCGCTTTTTCTTAACTAGGATGGAATGAAGCCCTATGGTACACCATCGTCCGCCGCTTGCGTTACTGCCGGCGAGTGAACCCAAGGGCGCTGGCGGGGTCCAAACTCGCGTTTGCGGCGGATGGATAATCGGCGAAAACGCAAAACGGTCTGACATTGGCGGACCGCTTGTATAGAATAGAGTCTTTCTTCTAGTTTGATTTACGAGGCGCGATTAGTACATGAATTGGATAAACGGCGTGCTTGACCTCCCCTGGTGGGGCTATATCGTGGTCGCTTTGGCTCTGACCCACGTCACCATCGCAGCGGTCACCATCTTTCTGCATCGTCACCAAGCGCACCGCGCGCTCGATTTGCATCCCATTCCCAGCCACTTCTTCCGTTTCTGGTTGTGGCTGACCACAGGCATGGTCACCAAACAGTGGGCCGCCATCCATCGCAAGCATCACGCCAAGTGCGAGACTGCGGACGACCCGCACAGCCCGCAGGTCTTGGGCATCAAGAAGGTATTGTGGGAGGGCGCGGAACTGTACCGCGGCGCCTGCAAGGATCAGGCCATCATGGACAAGTTCGGCCACGGCACCCCGGACGATTGGCTGGAACGCAATGTCTACACTCGTCACAGCGCCAAGGGCATCGTGCTGATGTTGCTGATCAATCTGGTGTTGTTCGGGCCTATTGGGCTGACGATCTGGGCGGTGCAGATGATCTGGATCCCGTTCTGGGCGGCCGGCGTCATCAACGGCATTGGCCACTTCTGGGGCTACCGCAACTTCGAGAACGAGGACGCGTCCACCAATATCTTCCCCTGGGGCATCCTGGTGGGGGGCGAAGAGTTGCACAATAACCACCATACCTTCGGCACCTCGGCCAAGCTGTCGTATAAATGGTACGAGTTCGACATCGGCTGGATGTATATCCGCATTCTGGAAATCCTGGGTCTGGCTAAGGTGCGCAAGGTGGCGCCGCGCTTGGCCGAGGACGCTTCGCGTCCGCAATTGGATCTTGAACATTTGCAGGCCATCATTTCCAACCGCTACGCCATCGCTTCCCGTTACGCGCGTGAGTTGAAGGAGGTGTATCGCAGCGAGTTGGACAAGATCAATCTGCCCGACTTTTCCGGCAGCAAGCTGAGCCGCAAGATGAAAGTGTGGTTGAAGCAGGACGCCAAGGATACGCCGGAAACCGAGCGCATGCAGTTGGCCGCTTTGATGGAACACAGCCAGGTGCTGGCCACGGTGTATTCGATGCGTCAGGAGCTGACCCGCCTGTGGGAGCGCTCCACGCTGAGCCGCGAGCAACTGCTCAAGGAGCTGCAGGACTGGTGCACCCGCGCCGAGGCTTCGGGCATCGCCGCCTTGCAGCGTTTCTCGATAAGTTTGCGTCAGGCCGCAATGGTTTAGCCGGTTTGATTCGATAAAAACCCGCAGCGCGCTGCGGGTTTTTTTGCGTCCGCGCGGGTTGGCAACCATGCTTTTTGCATGCCAATTAGATTTGTTTTTTATATAAAAATAAGAAATAAAATTTATATTTGTAATAATATTTGGAAATATAATGGGCCATCTTGATGCAACTCTGCGAGATGGACATGGCTACACTGCAACTGACCGACGGGGCGAGCGAGCTGCCCTATATTCATGGTTTTTCCGCTACCGAGCAGGCGCGTTTGGTGCGCCAGGCGCGCTTCTCAGAATCCGTCGTGTACCGGGACATCGATTTCTCCGGCGTCGGCCAATTGCTGGAAGTAGGGTGCGGCGTCGGTGCGCAGACCGAGATTCTGTTACGGCGCTATCCTGATCTGGAGGTGACCGGCGTCGACTTCAGCCAGCGTCAGTTGGCTGTGGCGCGCCAGCGTCTGCAAGGCAGCCCATGGCAGGACCGTGCTCGGCTGCTGCATATGGATGCCGAGGATTTGGACTTCCAGCCGGCCAGCTTCGACGCCGCCTTCCTGTGCTGGGTGCTGGAGCATGTATTGTCGCCGGAGCGGGTGTTGGCCGAGGTGCGTCGAGTCTTGAAGCCTGGCGCGCGGCTCTACGCCACCGAGGCGATGAACGCCTCTTTCTTCCTGTCGCCTTATTCCTCCCATCTGCAGCAATACTGGCTGGCTTTCAATGATCATCAACTGGCGGTAGGAGGAGATCCCTTCGTTGGCGCCAAGCTGGGCAATATGCTGCTGCGGCTGGGTTTCCGCCATGTCGAAACCCAGGTCAAGACCTGGCATCTGGATAGCCGCGACCCGCACCGCCGACAGCAAGTGCTGGACTATTGGACCGAGCTGTTGTTGTCGGCCGCGGATCAACTGATCGAGGCCGGACGAGTGGACGCCGGGCTGGTGGCGGCGATGACGCGGGAACTGCGCCAATTGCGCAGCAATCCGGAGCTGGTGTTTTTCTATAGTTTTCTGCAAGCCACCGCCGTGGTGTGAAGCGGCGGTTTTTTTTACTCTCTATATAACTACAAGTTTTTAAAAATAATATTTATATGCGGTAGCTAGGAGATTTCAATATGCAAGACCAATCCGTTTTGTCCTTGATCGGCAATACGCCGCTGGTAAAGGTGGCGCATCTGGACACCGGCCTGTGCGAGCTGTATTTGAAACTGGAAAGCCACAATCCGGGCGGTTCGATCAAGGACCGGGTGGCGTTGTCGATGATTGCCGCGGCCGAGCGCGAAGGCAAGCTGAAACCGGGCGGAACCATTGTCGAGGCCACCGCCGGCAACACCGGTTTGGGGTTGGCGCTGGTGGCTTCGCAAAAAGGCTATCGGCTGGTGCTGGTGGTGCCGGACAAGATGAGTCGGGAGAAGATTCTGCATCTGCAGGCCTTGGGTGCGGAAGTGGTGCTGACCCGGTCCGACGTGGGCAAGGGGCATCCGGAGTATTACCAGGACTTGGCCGCGCGTATCGCCAAGGAAACGCCGGACGCTTATTACATCGACCAGTTCAACAACCCGGCCAATCCGCTGGCGCATGAAACCGGCACCGGCCCGGAGATCTGGGAGCAGATGCGTCATGAACTGGACGCGGTGGTGGTGGGCGTCGGCTCCAGCGGCACCTTGACCGGGCTGACGCGTTTTTTCAGCCGAGAGGCGCCGCAAGTGGAGATCGTGCTGGCGGATCCGGTGGGCTCGGTATTGGCCGACCATGTTGAAACCGGACGGCACGGCGAGGCCGGCAGCTGGCTGATCGAAGGCATAGGCGAGGACTTCATCCCGCCGCAAACCGATTTCAGCCTGGTCAAGCGCGCTTATCGCATCAGCGATCAGGAAAGCTTCGACAGCGCCCGTCTTTTGCTGAGCCAGGAGGGCATTCTGGCCGGATCCTCGTCCGGAGCGTTGCTGGCGGCGGCCTTGCGTTATTGCCGCGTCCAAACCGAGCCCAAGCGGGTGGTGACGCTGGTGTGCGACAGCGGCAACAAGTATTTATCCAAGATGTACAACGACGATTGGCTGGTGGACAACGGCTTGGTGGAGCTGCCGCGGCTGGGCGATCTGACCGACTTGATCGTGCGCCGCCATGCCGACGGCAGCACCGTTTCCTGCCACCCGGACGAGCCCTTGAACGTGGTGTATCAACGCATGCGCCTGCACGATGTGTCGCAGTTGCCGGTGCTGGCCGATGACAAGGTGGTCGGCATTCTGGACGAGTGGGATTTGCTGCTGTTAGTGCACGGCGAGCCGGAAAACTTCCGTCAGAACGTGCGCAGCGCGATGACCAGCGAGGTGCGCACCCTGTCGCCGCGGGCTTCTTTGCAGGATCTGCTGCATATTTTCAACGACGGCCACGTTGCCTTGATGGTGGACGGCGAGCGCTATCTGGGCCTGATCACTCAGGCCGACCTGCTGGCTTTCTGGCGCCGTCAGCCGCGCTCGCGCTCCGTTTAGTCCTAATTAAGCGCCGGTCCGAACGGGACCGGCCATCCGTATTGAAAGTAAACGCCATGACCGATTTCAACACTTTATCCATCACCGCCGGACTGCATCAGGACGCCTTCGGCGCGGTAATTCCGCCCATCTACGCCACCTCCACTTACCGGCAGTACGCGCCGGGCGAACACAGCGGCTACGAGTATTCACGTTCGCAGAACCCGACGCGCGAAGCCTTGGAGCGCGCTTTGGCGGAGCTGGAAGACGGCGTGCGCGGCTACGCCTTTCCCTCCGGCCTGGCGGCCATCGCCACGGTGCTGGAGCTGCTGCCGGCGGGCAGCCACCTGATCGCGGTCAACGATCTGTACGGCGGCACTTATCGATTGTTCGAGCAGGTGCGCAAGCAAAGCGCTCAGCTGGAGATTAGCTATGTGGCGTCGGAGGACCTAGAGGCCTTGCAGGCGGCGATCCGACCGAACACCCGCATGATTTGGGTGGAAACCCCGTCCAATCCGCTGAACCAGCTGGTGGATTTGGCGGCGGTGGCCGAGCTGGGACGGCGGCACGGCCTGATCACGGTGGCGGATAACACCTTCGCCTCGCCGGTGGTGCAACGGCCGCTGGCTTTCGGTTTCGACATCGTCGTCCATTCCGCCACTAAATATCTGAACGGTCATTCCGACGTGATCGCCGGCGCGGCGGTGGTGAGCCGGCGGCGGCCTGAGCTGGCCGAGCAACTGGCTTTCCTGCACAACGCCGTCGGCGCGGTGCTGGACCCGTTCGCCAGTTTCTTGGTGTTGCGCGGCTTGCGCACGCTGGCCCTGCGGGTGGAGCGCCACAACAGCAACGCGCTGGCGGTGGCGCGCTGGCTGGAAGCCCAGCCGCAGGTGGAGCGGGTATTGTATCCGGGCTTGGCCAGCCATCCGCAACATGAGCTGGCGCGCAGGCAGATGCAGGGTTTCGGCGGCGTGGTGTCTTTCTATTTGAAAGGCGACGCCGAAGAAACGCGGCGGGTGCTGGCGCGTTTGAAGTTGTTCACGCTGGCGGAAAGCCTGGGCGGAGTGGAGAGCCTGGTGTGCCTGCCGGCGGCGATGACGCATGCGTCGATTCCGCTTGAACGTCGGCGCGAGCTGGGCATTGCCGATAATCTGATCCGTTTGTCGGTGGGCATCGAGGGCGAGGCCGCGCTGATCGAGGACTTGCGTCAGGCATGGCAATAGCCTGCGCGACCGGGTTAGAATATTTGTCTTGATCCGACTCACCAAGGGGAATCCGCATGAGCATTTATCGTCACAAGCAAGGCGCGCGTCTGGCAGAAGCCGTGGTCACCAACGGCCTGATCTTCCTGGCTGGCCAGGTGCCGGAAAACACCGACGCCGACGCCAAGGCGCAAACTGAAAACGTGCTGGGCCAGATCGACGCGCTGTTGGCGGAGCTGGATTCGGACAAGAGCAAGATCGTCGACGTCACCATCTTCTTGGCCAACCTGGTCGATTACGATGCGATGAACGCCGCCTGGGACGCCTGGGTGCCGGCTGGAAGCGTGCCTGCGCGCGCCACGGTGGAAGCCAAGCTGGCCAATCCGGCCTGGAAAGTGGAAATCAAGCTGGTGGCCGCACGCTAAGAACGTGTTTACGATCTCGCGAGCTAAGGCGAGACAAGGCGAAAGCGGCTGAGAAAGCGGAATGTACGCGCGTTAGATGAGCATTTCGAAGCCGTTTTCAATGCCCCTTTCTATCCATCTCGCCGACGCGCAGCAGACCGTAAACAGGTTCTAAAAGGTCCTTGCCGCCGCCACCGCCCACGTCATGCGACGTGGGCTTTTTTATTGATTTTTGTAGGCTGTCTGCTGGGCCAAAGGCCAGCAGGAAATAAGAACGGGTCTTTCTATAACCCTATGGTTCGCGGCGTAATGTCATTGGCATTGCGTCGCTTTGGTTTTTCCCAACCAGGAATGGAGCCCAAAATGAAACAAGCAGCTCTAATGATGGCGGTATTGGCAAGCTTGGCCGGCGGCGCGCAGGCGGAATCGAAGCAGCCGGACCCGCTGTTGCGTCAGGCGGCGGCCAAGGCCTTGCAGCCCTTGTTGCCGCTGGCCAAGGGGGAGGCGCTGGATATGCTGGTGGAGGTCAATCGCGACAGCGAGGACGGAGGCTGGGTGCTGGGGTCGGTAACCCAGCCCCTGCCGACGATGACCACGATCGCGGCGATGGACCATGTGCCGGTGTCCAAGCTGTTCCTGGCGCGCCGCGACGCGCAAGGCTGGACGCTGGAGCTGGAAGGCAGCCCGGGTTTCGCGGCGATGTTGACCCAGGCGCCGGCGAACTGGCTCAGCGCGGACGAGCGCCGCGCCTGGGGCAGTCAGTCGGTCCGGCCGGGACAGCCGTTCGCGCCCAACGCCACCGGCCTGGGGCTGCCGTGGCGTCAGGGCGCGGCTTGGCGAATGACCGGCGGCCCGCACGGCTACAGCGGCGAAAGTCAGCCTTACGATTCCATCGATTTCGCCGGCGGAGACGGCAGGGTGCTCGCGCCGCAGGCAGGGGTGATCTACAAGAGCTGCGTGCGCGGCGGTAGCGGCTTGGTCAAGCTGGTGCACGACAACGGCTTCTCGTCCACTTACTACCATATGATCAATCTGAACACGCTGGCGGACGGGACGCGGGTCAATCCGGGCGCTTATCTGGGCACCATCGGCAATGGCCTGCCTTGCGGCGGCAGCACCACCGGCCCGCACGTGCATTTTTCCTTGTTGTATCAGGGCCGGGCCGAGCCGGTGAACGGCAAGCTGTTCGGCGGCTGGCAGTTCTTCGCCGGCAACCGCGCTTACCAAGGGTACGCTTTGCGCAACGGGACGCGGGTCAATGTAGGCGGCCTGCTGAACAACTACGGCGGCGGCGCGCCCGCGGGCGCCAGCGGGGTGGCGACGCCGGCGCAGGGCGAGGGGAGGGTGAATCTGCGTAGCGCGCCCAGCCTGAGCGCCGGCGTCACCGGCACGGTCAATCGCGGAGAGAGCGTCGCTTTGCAGTGCCATGTGCGCGCCGAAGCGGTGGAGGGCGTATGGGGCCGCACCGATGTGTGGAACCGCACCCGCGGAGGCGATTGGATCAGCGACGGCTTCCTCGATACAGGCAGCAACGGACCGGTGGTGCCGCTGTGCGCGTCGGCCAGCCGGCCCTGGTGAGCAATTAATACACGCCGTTGAAACGCAGGCCGGCGGGCATGGGCTCGCCGGCCTGGAAGGCGGCGACGGCGGCGCCCAGCTCTTCGGCCAAGTCGGCCCGCTGGGCGTTGACCGGCACAAGGTCCAGGCTGCGCATCCAGGTCAGCTGGCGCTTGGCCAACTGGCGGGTAGCGGCGACGCCCTTGTCGATGAAGGTTTGCTCATCGCCGGCGCCGTCCAGATATTCCCAGGCCTGGCGATAGCCGACGCAACGCATCGACGGCAGCTCCAGCGTCAGCGCCGGATAATCGGCGCGCAGGCGCCGTACTTCGGCCAGGAAATCTTGTTCCAGCATCAGTTCGAAGCGTTGTGCGATGCGTTGGTGCAGCCAGCCGCGTTCCGCAGGCACCAGACCCAGCGACAGCAGGCGGAAATCCGCCGCGGCTTCCTTGCCGCGAGCCAACAAGCGCGACATCGGCTCGCCGCTGAGCAGGCAGACTTCCAGCGCGCGGTGGATGCGTTGCGAATCATTGGGATTGAGGCGGGCGGCGGTGTCCGGGTCCAGTTGCGCCAGCCGCGCGTGCATCGCTGGCCAGCCGGCTTGCGCGGCGTCGGCGTCCAATTGCGCGCGCAGCGCGGCGTCGGCGCGCGGCAGGTCGGACAAGCCTTCCAGCAAGGCCTTGTAGTAAAGCATGGTGCCGCCCACCAGCAAGGGCAGCCGCCCGCGGGCGTTGATCTCGCGGATCAGCCGGTTGGCGTCGGCGTGGAACTGAGCGGCGGAATAGCTTTGCAGCGGGCTGATAATGTCGATCAGGTGATGCGGACATTGCGCCATTTCCGCCGCGCTGGGCTTGGCGGTACCGATGTCCATGTCGCGATAGACCAGCGCGGAGTCCACGCTGATGATCTCCACCGGAAAATGTCGAGCCAATTCCAGCGCCAAGCCGGTTTTTCCGGAGGCGGTGGGGCCCATCAGCAGGATGGCGTGCGGAATGTCGTTCATGAGCGGGTCTTGCGGTTCAATCGGCGGATTGTCGCATAAGTGGATCATGGGCGGACAGCGCCGCCCATGACTCAGAATCTGTTTACGATCTGCTGCGCGTCGTGAGGCGCCCCACGGTGAGTACGGCTTCGAAATGCTCATATACCACGCGTACATTCCGCTTTCCCGGCCGTTGTCGCCTTGTCTCGCCCTGCTCGCAGATCGTCAACACGTTCTCAAGAGCCGGATTCTGGCGCCGGCAGCGCCCGGCGGCGGCTGGCGCGCCACCAGCCGCCCAGGGTGATGAGGAACCACATGCACTGGTTGACGAAGGACGCCAGGTTGAAGTGGTTGGACAGCGATACCAGGATACAGACCGGACCTAGCAGATTCAGGACGAAATAGCGAAGGTCCGATGTGCGCAAGCCGAATAGCTGGCTGCCTAAGTAAGCGCCCAGATAGCTGATGACGCCGATCAGGCCGATGAGGTCGTACATGGCGAAGCTCCTGGGAAAACGGCTATAGGGGAAGCGCTTGCGCATCGTCCGTCGCGGAGGCTTGCTCGCGGGCGGCCTGGTAGAACGGCGCGTTCGAGCGCGGCAACGGCGGCAGTTGGCGGATCTGATCGGCGATCTTCTCCGCCATCATGATGGTGGGCGCGTTCAGATTGCCGGTGACGATGCGCGGCATGAGGGACGCGTCCACCACGCGCAGGCCGGACAAGCCGTGCACGCGGCCCTGATGGTCGACCACCGACGCCGGGTCGTCGGCGCTGCCCATCTTGCAGGTGCCGGACGGATGCAGCGCGGTTTCGGCGTGGGTTTTGACGAAGTGATCGATTTCGCTGTCGCTGCTTACCCGCGCGCCGGGTTGGATTTCCCGGCCGCGAAAGGCGGAAAGCGCGCGTTGGCCGATGATCTCGCGCGTGAGCCGCACCGCGGCGCGGAACTCCCGCCAGTCGGTGTCGTGGGCCATGTAATTGAATTGAAGTTGAGGAGGGTCGCGCGGGTCGCGGCTGGCCAGTTTGACGTGGCCGACGCTGGGCGAGCGCATTGAGCCGACGTGGCATTGGAAACCGTGCATCTTGACAGCGTGGCTGCCGTCGTAATTCACCGCCAGCGGCAAGAAATGGTATTGCAGATTGGGGAAGGCGAAGCCCTCGTCGCTGCGGATGAAGCCGCCGGCTTCGAAGTGATTGCTTGCGCCCAGGCCGCTACCGTTCAGATACCACTGGGCGCCGATGCGGGCCTTGTTCCACCAGCTCAGCGACGGGTACAGCGACACCGGCTTCAGGCATTCATACTGAAGATACATTTCCAGGTGGTCCTGCAAGTTGGCGCCGACCCCGGGCAGGTGGGCGACCACGGCGATGTCGTGGCGGCCGAGCTCGGCGGCGTCGCCGACACCGGAGCGCAGCAGTAGCTGCGGCGAGGCGATCGCGCCGTTGCAGACGATGACTTCGCGCAAGGCGCGGGCGCGTTGGCTGCGCTCGCCCTGCAGATATTGCACGCCGACGGCGCGCGCGCCGTCGAACAAGACGCGGTCCGCCAGCGCACGGGTTTTCACCGAAAGGTTGGCGCGGTCGCGGGCAGCGTCCAGATAGGCCAGAGACACGCTGCAGCGCCGTCCCTGTGCGGTGGTGGTGCGGTCCATCGGGCCGAAGCCCTCCTGGCGGTAACCGTTGAGATCGTCGGTGCGGCGGTAGCCGGCTTGCTCGCCGGCCTCGATGAAGGCTTCGAACAGAGGGCTGATGCCGGCCTTGGGCGTGGTCACGTGAAGCGGCCCATCGCCGCCGTGATAGTCGTTGGCGCCCTTGTCATAGGTTTCCGCCTTGCGGAAATAAGGTAGGCAGTCGGCGTAGCTCCAGTCGCCAAGACCCGGCAGCTCGGCCCAGCCCTGATAATCCAGCGCATTGCCGCGGATATAGACCATGCCGTTGATCAGAGAGGAGCCGCCCAGCCCCTTGCCGCGCGCCTGGGCCATGCGTCGTCCGCCCATATGCGGCTCCGGTTCGGTCATATAGGCCCAGTTATAGGTGGTGCCTTGCAAGGGATAAGCCAGCGCCGCCGGCATTTGGGTACGCCAGTCCAGCCGCCAATCCGGGCCGCCCGCCTCCAGCAACAGCACGCTGACGTCGCTGTCCTCGCTCAGCCGCGCCGCCAGCACGCCGCCGGCGGAGCCGGCGCCGACGATGATGTAGTCGTATTCCTGAGTGGTGCTCATCTTGATTCTCCTCGGACGTGAACGAAGGCGGGGGCCGGGCGATGGGAGGTTCAAGCGCCGAACCACCCCATGGGCTTGGGCGCCAGATTGATGTAGCTGTGCTTCAGCTCGGTGTATTCGTCCAGGCCGATGCGCGAAAGCTCGCGGCCTATGCCGCTGGATTTGAAGCCGCCCCACGGCGCTTCCGGGAAGTAGGGGTGGTAGTCGTTGACCCAAACCGTGCCGAAGCGCAGCGCGCGGCTCATGCGGTTGGCGCGCGCCAGGTCTTGGGTCCACACCGCCGCCGCCAGGCCGTAAGGGGTGTTGTTGGCCAGCCGCAGCGCCTCGGCCTCGTCGCGGAAGCGCTCCACGGTGATGACCGGGCCGAAGATCTCTTCCTTGGCGATGAGCATGTCCGCGTGGACGTCGACCAGCAGCGTGGGTTGCAGCCAGTAGCCCTTACGGTAGCGCTCTCCATCCGGACGGCCTCCCCCATAGACCAGGCGGGCGCCTTCTTTCACGCCTGCGGCGATCAGACTCAGGATCTTGTCGTGTTGTTGGGACGACTGCACTGGTCCCATTTGCGTGTCCGGCTGCTGGCCGGGGCCGACGACGATGCGCGGCAGCCGTTCCGCCAGCCGCTTCACGAAGTCGTCGTGAATCTCGTCTTGCAGCAGCAGCCGCGAACCGGCCGAGCAGACCTGGCCGGCGTGAAAGAAGGCGGCATTCAGCGCGTAGTCGACGGCGGCGTCCAGATCGGCGTCTGCGCAGACGATGTTGGGGTTCTTGCCGCCCAGCTCCAGGGCGATGCGTTTGAAGTTGCCGCTGGCGGCGCGCATGATGCTGGCCCCCGCCTGGGCGCCGCCGGTGAAGGACAGCAGGTCGACATCGGCATGCTCCGCCAATTCGGCCCCTACCTCGGAACTGCCGCTGACCAGGTTGAACACGCCGGGAGGCAAGTCCAGCTCGGCCAGCAACTGGGTGAAGCGCCAGCTGCTGAGCGGGGTCAGGCTGCTGGGCTTGAGCAACACGCAATTGCCGGCGCCTAGGGCCGGCGCGATCTTCCAGGCCGCTTGCAGCAAGGGGTAGTTCCAGGGAGTAATCAGGCCGCAGACGCCCACCGGCTCGTGCAAGGTTCGGCTGATCACGTGCTCAGGAGCGGAATTGACCTGCCCGCTTTCGGTGGCCACCAGGCCAGCGAAATAACGGAAGGTGGCGGCGATGTCGCCCATGTCGGTGCGGCTCTCGCTTAAGGTCTTACCGGTGTTCAGCGTCTCCAAGGCGGCGAGGCTTTCGCTCTCGCGTTCCACCCGTTGGGCGATGTCCAGCAGCAGACGGCTGCGTTGTCGCTGAGTGCTGGAGCGCCAGGGACCGTGATCGAAAGCCGCGCGCGCTGCGGCGATGGCGGCCCGGGCGTCGGCACGGCCGCCGTCCGCGGCGGCGGCGATCACGCTTTCATCGCAGGGGTTGAGAATCGGACGGGTTTGCCTATTGGCGGCGTCGCGCCATTGGCCATCGATGAAGAGCTGGGTTGAGATCATGGCAGCCTCGCACAGAATGTAAAATTAACTATTGGTAAATTAATTTACCTTTGGTTTAATTGTAGTGTCGATTAGCCATGGACTGCAATCCAGGTCCGGCTATGGCGGCGATGGCTTGATTTGCTTTGGCTATATCGCTCGCGTTCCCGCCAGGGCGGAGGCCCGTTGAGGTTTGGCTGCGCCGGATTCTTTAGTCCGCTTCGGGATTTTTCTAGCCTGGGTTAACATGGCGGGTCGACAGCCGTAGGCTGTGGCGCGCGCGCATCGCCGCGTCCCGTTCGCATTCAATTACCCAGGAGGCGCGGCCCGCCGCCGCTACCAGTTCTGTGTCGTCAAATCAACTCAGTCAAGCCGCAGTTCCCGCCGGGGATGAAACCTTCGCCGTTCGTCTGAAAGACGTGCTGGGACGTAAGCGCGTCATGCTCAAACAAGTGGCGGAAGCCCTGGGCGTGTCGTCCGCGGCCGTTCACAAATGGACACGCGGGGGGGAGATCGAATACCGCAAGTTGCGGGTGTTGGCCGATTTTCTAGGCGTGAACTGGATATGGCTGCGCTACGGCGAACAAGCGGTGCTGGATCTCGCCACGGCGGCAACGACGGACGCGCAATTGACGGAGATCCGTCGCAAGCATCTGGCCGAGATCATGGAAAGCGAAGCGCGGATGAAGTTTGCGCAGGAGGTTTCCGGCATTGTGACTTGGGAATGGAACATCCTGAGCGATGCGGTGGCCTATTCCGCCAACGCGGAACAGCTGTTCGGCCGCCCCGTCCGCGAGCTGACGGATTTCTGGCTAGCCCTGGAGCCGGCCGACGCGCCAGCGCTGCGCGCCAAACTGGAGACATGCTTAAGTTCCGGCCTTGCTTACGAGGCGGAGTTCCGCGTGCGCTGGCCGACGGGCGAAACGCGCTGGATCGCCTCGCGCGCCACTTGCGTGCCGGACGCGGACCGCCGGCCGGTCAAGATGATAGGCGTCAGCTTCGACATCACCCAGCGTTGCCTGGCCGAGCAGGCGCTGCGCCAGAACCAGGCCATTCTGGACAAGGCGCAGTCCATTGCTCATCTGGGGAGCTGGTTTTGGGACGTGCGCAACGACGACTGTATCTGGTCGGACGAGGCCTACCGGATTTTCGGCTGGCAACCGCAGGCCTTCAAAGTAACGATGGAGCGCTACTTCGCCGCGATGGCACCGGAGGACCGGGGGCGCATTGATCAGGCCATCCGACGGGCGATAGACGAGCGCCAACCCTATTGCGTGGAGTACAGCATCTTGCTGCCTGACGGCCGTCGCCGACATATCCACGAAGAGGGCGAGGTCTTGTACGGGGAAGGGCGGGCGGAGGCGATGATAGGCGCTACACAAGACGTGACCGACACCCGACAGGCCGCGCTGGCCTACAGCGAGAGCGAGGAGCGCTTTCGGGAGATTTTCGAACAGGCGGCGCTGGGGTTGGCGCATCTGGGTCTGGACGGACGTTGGCTCAAGGTGAATCGGCGCCTGGCCGAGATGGCCGGTTATTCACCGCAAGAGATGGAGGGGATGAGCTTTCAGCAACTGACCCATCCCGAGGATCTGGAAGACAATCTATTGAGGTTGGATAGGCTGCTGAGCGGGGAGGTGGCCAGTTTTTCGCTGGAGAAGCGTTTGCTGCGCAAACAGGGCGGCCATGTCTGGGTGAATGTCAGCGTCTCGCTGAGCCGTCATCCCGTGAGCGGCGAGCCATGGCATTTGATTGCCGTAGTGGAGGAAGCGGCCGAGCGCCGCGCTGCCCGCCGCGCGCTGGAGGAGGCCCGGCTCCGTAGCGAGCTGGCGCTGCAGTCCATAGCCATGGCCAGCTGGGAGTGGGACCTTGCCGCCGGGCGCTTGCGCTTGTCGCCGCAGGCCGCGCGGCTGTTGTTCGGCGAGGCCTTGGAGGAGGCCCCCGAACAGCGTTTTCTGGATGGCTTGCGCATCGTGTCGAGGCAGGGCTGGTTGGACAGCCTGGAAGGGATATTCAATATGTCCAGCCGCGCGCAGTTGGATGTGCTATGGCATGCCGAGGGCGGCAAAACCTTGCCGCTGGTGTTGTCCTTGGCGGCGGATCGGGGAAGCGACGGCGTGCTGGATCGCTTGATCGGAGCCCTGGGGCCGCGCTGATTCCTGCGGTTTGCCAAGGGGGACATGGGGCCCGCCGCTTGTCGGCGGGCTTTTTTGCGCCCGCTTTGCGGTCACATATTGGCGACGGCATTTTGATTTACTGTTGGTAAAAAAATTAACTTATGGTAATTTTTGTGCCTCGTCTGGCAAGGCAGATGGATAGAGTCTTGTTGCGTTTCAACCCAGAGTAGGCGCCGCAGAGTGTGTGGGCGGCGTCCGATAACCGGAGCTGACGCGCTATGAACAGCATCCACAGACAGCAGTATCTCCGCCGCCGGACCCGCTGGGGCTATGGCTGGGCGCTTTGTGCGGCGGTGTTGTGGGGCGCATGGTATGTGCCGGGCGCCGCGGTGTGGCACGAGGCGCCGCTGGCCGGGCTGGCGCAAGGGCGGCCCGAGCCGTTTTTGATGGCGGCCGCGGTGTTGACGGCTTTTCACGCTTGCCTGGTGGCGGCGTTTCAATTGTTATGGCTGGCAGCCTTGGGCAAGCTGGCCGACTTCTTTCGCACGCTATGGCGTTTCGGCGGCATTTCCAAGTGGTATTTCCTGGCGGCGGTATTGGGCGGTTTGATGGCCAATTTCGGCTCCTACCTGGCGATGGGCTATGTGGGCGCGGTGTTCGCCGCAGTGGCTGGCCTGTTGTACCCGGTGGTGGGCGCGGCGCTGGCGCGCCTGTGGTATCACGAGCGGATAGGCCGCCGCGCGGCACTGGGCATCGCGGTGATCGTGCTGGGAGGGGCGGCGATTTACGCGCCGGGCCTGTCAGGCGACCTGGCCGGAGAGGGCGCCGCGCGCTGGCTGGGCTATCTGGGCGGCGCGCTGGCTGCGCTGGGCTGGGGGCTGGAGGGCGCCATCGTTGGACGAGCGATGGATGTGACCGATCCCGATTGCGGGGTGGCGATCCGTTATCTGGCAGAGGCGCTGTATTGGGTGTTGCTGATTTTGCCGGCGTTGGCCTGGTTGACCCCTTTGCCGGTGTATTCGCTGGCCGGCGAGCTATGGTCGTGGCGGCCTATGCTCTATTTGGCGGTGGGCGGGCTCAGTTTCGCTTTCTGCGCGGTGGCCTGGTACAAATCCTTTCCCTTGATCGGTGTTGGGCGCGGCCAGGCTATCGGCGCTTTCTACGCGCTGTTCGCGACGCTGTTCACCGCGGCGTTTACCTTGAACTTTCCCGAGTGGCATTTTCTGATTGGCCTGGCCTTGGTGATTCTGGGCGGCTTCGTCATGGTGTCGGACAGTGAGCGCCATCCGGGCGCGGTGCGCAATGTGGAGGAGGGGGCATGAAGGTGCATATCAAAGGTTTCATTCTGCAAACCCTGGCCGGGCAACCGGGTTTGTGGGATGTGGAGCTGGCCCGGCGTATCTGCTGGGAGTACCACAAACCGGATGATGCTTATTGTTTGGGCATGGTACGGGCCTGCCTGGCGGATTTGAGCGCCAGCGGCCTGGTGGTGGCGCTGTGCGAGCGCTGGCAAGAAGAGGGGGCGCGTCTGCTGTTCAACTATCGCGTCAGCGATTTTGGGCTGGAGCGCATGCGCCAGACCGGTTTGGCTTGAGAACCTGTTAGCTACCGCGCGGGTAACGGCGAGACAAGGTGTGAATGGCTAAGAGTCTGTTCATAATCTGCCGCGCTTCGTGAGGCGTGACACGGTGAGTACCGCTTCGAAATGCTCATGTACCTCTCGACCATTCCGCTTTTCGCTCGTTTTCGCCTTGTCTCGCTCTGGCTCGCGAGACTTTGAACGGGTTCTGAGGCGGCGGCATGGCGATGAGGCATTAGCCTTTCGAAGGCGCTGCAACGTCGTATCTTCACGGAGCGACAGATTTATGAACAGGCTTTAAAGGGAGATATATGTCTGGTTATTGGGGCTATGAAGGCGCATCGACCTTGGCGATGATCATGATCGTGGGCTTGAGCCTGGCGGCTTTGTTCGTCGCCAGGCGTTATGTGCGGACGCTGTAGTCTTGGAGCCTGTTCAAAGTCTGCTGCGCTTCGTGAAGCGTCGCACGGTGAGTACAAGCTCAAAATGCTCATGTACCACGTGTACATTCCGCTTTTTCGCTTGTTTCCGCCTTGTCTCGCTCTTGCTCGCGAGACTGTGATTGGGTTCTTACAGCTGCGCGGCGTAGGCCTCCAACTGTGCCAGCACGCTTTGCGCCTGTTCGTTTAGCTCGCCGGCGCGGGCCTCCGCCAGTTCTTGACGGAATTGCTGAAAATCACGACCGGGGCCGCGGTTAAGCTTGGCTTGGCGCCATGTCTGCCAGCGCTGTTGCTCCTCGCCGGACAGGGAACGCGGGAAGTTGCGCGCGCGGTAACGGAACAAGAGTTCGGCCAGTTGCGGGTCCTCGAAGAAAGCCATTTCACCGGCGAGCTGGTCGGCCGACATGCGGCGCAGCTTGGTCAGCACTTTGCGGTCGTTATTTGAAACGAATCCGCCGTAGAGGTTCTCGTCGACGTCGCGGGGCTCGCCTGACTCGCGCTTATAGACTTTTCTCCAGACCGGGGTCAGGTCCGGCAAGGCACCGGCGTAGTCCGCGTGCCGCTGGACTTGCTCCATGTCCAGGCCCCAATGCGCGGCGCGTTCCGGGCTCAGCACCTTGAGATTGGCGACCACGAAGGGCGATTTATTGATATGCACGGTTTTGAGCGGCAGGCGCTGCACGCCTTCGGGCAGGTCTTCGCTGCGGGTGTACAGGCGTTCGCGGATGGCGTCCGGCCCCAGGCCTTGCAGTTCGCGGGGGTCGTGGGACAAGTCCCAGACGATGACCTCGTTGGCGTTGTACGGGTGGGCCGCCAGCGGCCAGACCACGGCCATATTGCCGCGCTCCGCGCCGTACATGCCGGAAACGTGCAGCACGGGCTTGGGGGCGTGAAGGCTGAGCTGAACCTTGACCGCGTCTTTTTTGCGCAGCGACAGGTAGAAGTCGAACAGCTTGGGCTGATGCTGTTTGATCAGGCGCGCCAGCGCAATGGTGGCGCGCACATCGGAGAGCGCATCGTGGGCGGCTTCGTGGGCCAGGCCGTTGGCGGCGCTTAGATGTTCCAGTTTGAAGCTGGGACGTCCGTCTTCGTGTTGCGGCCATTGAATGCCGTCCGGGCGCAGCGCGAAGGTGGCGCGCACCAGGTCCAGCAGATCCCAGCGGCCGCATTGGTTCTGCCATTCGCGCGCGTAGGGGTCCATCAGATTGCGCCAGAACAGAAAGCGGGTGACTTCGTCGTCGAAGCGGATTGAGTTGTAACCAACTCCAATCGTGCCCGGCGTCGCCAGTTCGCGTTCGATCACGCCGGCGAATTCGTGCTCGGCCACGCCATGCTGCAAGCACCACTGCGGGGTGATGCCGGTCAGCAGGCAGGCCACCGGAGACGGCAGGTAATCGGGCGCCGGCCGGGCGTAGAGCATGACCGGCTCGCCGATTTCATTGAGATCGGCGTCGGTGCGGATGCCGGCGAACTGCGACGGGCGGTCCTGGCGGGGCACGGCGCCGAAGGTTTCGTAATCGTGCCAAAAGAAGCTGTGATTGGACATGGCGGCAACAATGCGGTGAAGTTGGCCGCATTGTCGCATCCATAGGGGCGGCGGGGCCAGCCGCGCCGTTCTCGTGCGTCCGCGGCGCTCAATCCATCCATGAGGGTTTGCGTGTTTCCAGCATGGCCTGGATGCCTTCGCGGCCCTCTTCGCTCAGGCGGACGGAGACTATGCGCTGGATGCAGATTTCCATGCTGTCTTCCCCCACGCCCAGGCCCGCGATGTCGGCCAGCAAGCGTTTGGCTTCCAGCATGGCCGCCGGGCCGTTGATCAGCAGATGGTTGATCAGGAAGTCCACCGCCATGTCCAGCTCATCACTTTCCACCACTTGGTGCACCAGTCCCAGGCGCTTGGCCTTGCCGGCGTTGAAGCGCTCCGCGGTCATGAAGTAACGGCGCGTTGATCTCTCTCCGATGGCGCGGACCATATAGGGCGCCACCAGCGCGGGGATGACCCCCAGTTTGACTTCGGAAAAGCTGAACAGCGCTTCCGAGCTGGCGATGGACACGTCGCAGCAGGCGACCAGCCCTGCGCCCAGGCCGAAGGCGGATCCCTGAATTTTGGCGATGGTGGGCTTGGGCAAAGTGTCCAGCGTGCGCAGCAGCTTAGCCAGAAGGCGGGCGTGGCGTTCCAGCTCTTCGCGCCCGAAACCGGCCATCCGCCGCATCCAGTCGATATCGTGTCCGGCGGAAAAGCTGATGCCGCTGCCGGTCAATACCACGGCGCGCACGCTCGGGTCTTCGGCCAGGGTTTCCAGCATCGCGGTCAGCAGGCCGACGGTGTTGTCGTCCAGCGCGTTCAGCAGCTCGGCGCGGTTGAGGGTGATGGTGGCGATTCCCTTTGGATCAACGGCAAGCAAAACGGACTCGACGGTCATTCGGTTCTCCTTGTTCTGACGATGGGCGTTTTAGCTGTGGCCAAAACGGATAATGCTGCGGACAAAGGCGTCCGCGGCCTCGATATGCAATACATGGCCGGCGCCCGGCAGGATTTCCAGCTGCGCGGCGGGCAGGCGTTCGCGCAGCAATTCGGCCTGATACAAGGGCGTCAGGCGGTCTTCGTCGCCAACCAGTATATGGCAGGGCATGGCCAGCTCGTGCAGCCAGGTCCGCGCGTCGTGCTCGGTGACGCCGGCGATCAGCCGGATCACCGCATCCCAGTCCACCATGCCGGCAATCAACTTCATATCGTCCAGCATGGCGGCGTTGCTGGCGAGAAAACGGCTGGAAAACAGCCAGGGGACGCTGACCGCGTAGCGCAAGTCCAGCCCGCCGCTTTGATTGGCCGCGATCCAGCTGTCGCTGATGTGATTGTTGACGCTGTCGGCCCAAGCCAGCGTGGCGGCCAACAGCAGGCGCGACACGCGGTTGGGATGACGGTGCGCGAAGTGCTGCGCCACCATGCCGCCGTAAGACAAGCCGGTGAGATAGACCTCGGCAATGCCCAAATGATTCAACAGACCGGCGGCGAGGTCGGCTTGTTCGCCGAGCGGATATTTGTCGCCGCCGGGGTGGTCGCTTTGGCCCTGGCCGAGAAAATCGAAGCGCAACAGCTGGAAATGCGGCTCCAATTGAGGCTGGAGCAGAGCCCAGGCTGCGGTAGACATGGTGATGCCATTGAATAGCACCAGCACTTGGGCGCCCTGCCCGCTGAGTTCGTAATAGACATTGTGTCCTGAGATTTCGGCATAGGGCATGGCGTTTTTCCTTTGGTCAGGCGTTGGGCGACGTCAACATGCATGCTTCATTCTAGAGCGCGCCGGCGCTTGCGGGGCAATTTGCTGGCGGCGCGGGCTCAGGAAGACGGGCCGGCGCAACGCCGGCATTTACGCGGGCGGTTCCCAAGCGTTGGATAAGGGTAAAGTGTTTGACGAATTAAACAATAACGATCATGCCGCGTTTGCCGGCCATCTTGATCGCGCCCGCCTGATTGGCGGGCCCTGCTGATCTGTCCGGGTGAGGCGCGCGCGCCACAGCGGAGATAATTTTTCGAGAGTGTTTGCACTAGATGTTGTCAAATTTATTAAACGTGGCATAGGCTTCTGTTCAAGACTAAAACGACAAAGGCGCTTGCTATCGTCGCGGCCGTCCGGCCGCGGCAGCTATCGGCGCCGCACAGAGGAGACATCATGTTGGCAACGGACACGGCGGTGGCGGCATGGCCACGCGCCCTCGCGGCGGGGCCGCCGGCCGGCGCGGAAAGCCGGACGGACTCTTGACCCCATGCGCGCCGGCCCCGACCGGCGCGATCATCAAGCAAGGCATTCGATTGCCGCCGCGCCGCCTCGAGATGGGGGCCGCGCGGCGGACGCAGCAGGCCCGCGCCGCTGCGGAACTGCAATAGAGGGAACGACTCAATGACGCAAGCTGTTGCCGCCAAACCGGCCCAAGCCGCTTTTTCCGCCCACAACGCCCAAGCCGCCGAGGCGCAGACCGACGCAGACAAGGCTTATCTGCGCATTGCCGGCGTACTGAAAAAGTTCGGCGATCATGTCGCGGTGGATCATGTCGATCTGGATATCCGCAGAAATGAAATTTTCGCCTTGCTCGGCAGCTCCGGCTGCGGCAAGTCCACGCTGTTGCGCATGTTGGCGGGGATGGAGACGCCGACTTCGGGCCGCATCATCCTCGACGGGGAAGACATGCAGGGCCTGCAGCCATACGAGCGGCCGGTGAACATGATGTTCCAGAGCTACGCGCTGTTTCCGCATATGACGGTGGAGCAGAACGTGGCCTTTGGTTTGAAGCAGGATAAGGTGTCCCGGGGCGAGATCGCCGAGCGGGTGGGCAAGATGCTGGACCTGGTGCAGATGCGCAAGTACGCCAACCGCAAGCCGCATCAATTGTCGGGCGGTCAGCAGCAACGCGTGGCGCTGGCGCGCAGCCTGGTCAAGCGCCCCAAGCTGCTGCTGCTGGACGAGCCCTTGGGCGCTCTGGACAAGAAACTCCGCCAACAGACCCAACTGGAACTGGTCAACACCATCGAACAGGTGGGGGTGACCTGCATCATGGTGACTCATGATCAGGAAGAGGCGATGACCATGGCCAGCCGCATCGGCATCATGAGCGAGGGCTCCTTGTTGCAAGTGGGCACGCCGTCTGAAATTTACGATTACCCCAACTGTCGCTTCACCGCGGAGTTCATTGGCGAGAGTAATATTTTCGAGGGCGCGGTGGTGGTGGACGAACCGGACCTGGTGGAAATCCGCTCGCCGGAGCTGGGCGGGGACATCCGCATCGATCACGGGATTACCGGCCCCAAGGGCATGCGTGTTTGGGCCAGCATTCGCCCGGAAGATGTGCGGCTGGACATCAAACCGCTGCCGGCGGGGCCTAATGTCGCAGCCGGCGTGGTGGAGGACATTGCCTATCTGGGCAGTTATTCCATCTATCACGTGAAACTGGCCAGCGGCAAGGTCGTCAAATCGGTGGTGCCGTCTTCGCGCTGGTATGATGCGGGCGAAACCGCGCCAACCTGGGGCGACGCGGTGTTCGTCAGCTGGCGGCAGGATGTTCCAGTGGTTTTGACCCGGTAAGAGCTGTCCGCAAGCGGATGCCCGCGGCCGGGTATCCGCTTTTTTCATCTTCCATCGCGAAAGGAAAGGCTTTGACGCGTTTGTCCATCCCTTGATCCTGCCGCCGCATCATTTGTCTTCATGAGAGGTTTCCATGCTTCGTTTTGCCCATCAAGCCCATGCGCCATCCTATTACGCCGCCACCGCTCAGCCTTGGGAGCCCGGGGCGGCGTTGCAAGGCGCGGTCGACTGCGATGTCTGTGTGGTGGGCGGCGGGCTGGCGGGTTTGTCGGCGGCGTTGAACCTGCGGGAGCGAGGATTTTCCGTCGTGTTGTTGGAAGGCGCGCAGATAGGCTTTGGCGCTTCCGGGCGCAATGGCGGACAGGTGATTTCCGGGTTCGCCTGCGGCATTGACACGTTGCGCGCGCAGCTGGGCGACAGCCTGGCAAAGCAGATGTGGAATATGTCGGTGGAGGCGGTGGAGATCATTGAGCAGCGGGTGAGCCAGCACCGCATCGACTGCGATTGGCGACGCGGCTATATCAGCGTGGCGGTTAAGCCGCGGCAAATGCAGGAATTGGAGGACTGGCAGCGCGAGGCGGCGCAGACCTATGACTACAGCGGCATGCAGCTGTGGGATAAGGCCGAGCTCAGAACGCGGCTAGCCAGCGAGCGCTATCAGGGGGGGCTTTACGATCCGCGCTCGGGTCATCTGCATCCCTTGAACTATGCGCTGGGGCTGGCCCGAGCCGCGCGCGAGGCGGGCGTCGCCATTTACGAGCAAAGCCCAGCATTGCGCCTGACCCGCGGCGCGCGGCCGCAAGTGGCGACTGAGCAGGGCGTGGTCAATTGCACCCAGGTGGTGTTGGCTTGCAACTCCTATATTGGCGCGCTGGTGCCGGAATTGGAGCGGCGGATCATGCCGGCCGGCACCTATGTAATTGCCACCGAACCCTTGGGCAATGAGCGGGCCGAGGCTCTGATCGCCAACGACATGGCGGTGTGCGACACCAATTTCGTGCTGGATTACTATCGCTTGTCCGCCGACCACCGTTTGTTGTTCGGCGGGAAGGTCAGCTATTCCGGACGCGAGCCGACCAATCTGGCCGCAGGCATGCGCAGCGACATGTTGCGGGTGTTCCCGCAACTGGCAGACGTCAAGATCGACTACGCTTGGGGCGGATTCTGCGATATCACGGCAAACCGCGCCCCTGATTTTGGACGCTTGGACGGTAATATCTATTACCTTCAGGGTTTTTCCGGACACGGCGTCAACATCACCGGTTTGGCCGGCAAGGTGGTGGCGGAGGCGGTGGCCGGCGACGCTTCGCGCTTCGACCTGTTCGCCAAGATTCGTCATAATCACTTTCCCGGCGGCCGCTGGTTGCGCACGCCGGCCTTGGTGCTGGGTATGGCTTATTTCCGGATGCGGGATTATTTATGAACCGGCGCTGACGCGTTGCGGATCATGGGCAGCCTTCGCGCTGCCTTTTTGCTTTTCAGGAGGGGTCCAGATAATCGTAGCCGCCCCAATCCAGCGCGTAGGCGGTATGGTTGTCCGCGGTGCGGATGGGTTTGAGCAAGCCGTTTTGCTCCATGTAGACTAGATGCTCGTGAACGTCGTCCGCGCTGTATTCGCCGCCGGATTCGCGAGAGAGCGCTAGGAACAGTTTGTGTTCGTCCAGGTACTGGATGTGCATGGTCTGCAGCAGGCGCAGCGTGCGGAAAATCAAGGTTTCGTTGCGGGTCATGACAGCGGATATTTTATTTTTATGACTATTCATTTATCTGACACTTTAGTTTGGCGCGTCAAGAAATATGACATTATTGTTTCAAGGGACGGGCATGACGACAGAACGGCCTGACTCGCCTTGCATCGCTGTGTGTTCCACCGCGGTGGGCGACGATATCTGCCGCGGCTGCGCGCGCAGCTTCGATGAAATCTCGAATTGGTGTTTTATGGACGCGGAGGAGCGGGAACGGGTCTGGTTGCAACTGCCGCTGCGCCAGCGAGGGTTGAAGATCGCCGCGGTCTTCACTTGCCTGCCGGAGCTTCACCAAGTTGAGGACGGCGAGTGGATGAGCGTGCCTTGCCTGTCCTTATGGTTCCGCATGGATGGAGACTGCCTGTTTTGGCGAGAGAGGGAAGGTGCGGTTTGTCAGCGGGATTGCGCCGGCTGGAGCCCGGCGCAGGTTGCCGCCTTCCTGAGAGAGCAGGCAGGGGCTGAGCATCACTAGGAGGAGAGATGGCGCAGGACAGTTCTTTGACCGAGTTTTGGGATGTGCGTTATCGCGATGGCGTGACCCCTTGGGAGGGCGCGCAAACCAGTCCGGAGGCCTTGGCGTTTTTTCAGCGTCAGCCGGCTAGCCGAATCCTGCTCCCAGGCTGCGGCAGCGCCGGAGATTTACCCTTGTTGCTGGACTGCGGCCATCAGGTGTTGGCCATCGATTTCAGCGAGCAGGCCGTGGCGATCGCGCGCGCGCAATGGCCGCAGGCGGCCGCTCATATCCAGCAGGCTGATTTTTTCGCCGTCGAGCACGAGCCGCCTTTCGACGCGGTGTTTGAGCGTGCCTTTCTCTGCGCGCTGCCGCCCCGCCTGCATACACGCTATGCGGAGCACATGGCTCGTTTGCTGCGCCCCGGCGGCGCGCTGGCGGGCGTGTTCTTCATCGCGGACACCCCGCGCGGCCCGCCGTTCGGCCTGAGCATGTCGGCCTTGAGCGCTTTGCTGGAGCCGGCTTTCGCGTTGGAGAGCTGTCAGCCGCAGGAGGACGGCGTGCCGGTATTTGGCGGTCAGGAATTCTGGATGGTGTGGAGAAGGCAACACGGAAGCGCAGATTTGTAATACATTGGCATTGCCTATTTGATGATAATCAATAGTCCGCCAACTATTCCAAAAACAAGGCCGCCATCGCTTAGGATGGCTGACTGAAGTCAATAAACAACAATAATTCTAGATAACAGCGGCAATCGGGTCCAAAGCGCCGGATGGCGCGGGGCCTGAATCAGGCGCTGAACAGGATTGCGGAGCAAGAGGAGAAGTCATGCAGTGGTTCTGGCGCGTGTATACCCTGGTGGAAAAGACTTTCTGGGATACGTTGACCAAGAAATTGTGCAGTTTCTTTTTTATCAGCCTGTTTCAGTTGGGCATGGTGGCTTATGTTTATTATGTTCTGGAAGACATTCGGAGCCTGCTGAAAGGGCAAGTCGCTTCGCCCCAAGTGTTGGCGGGCATCGAGTCCAGCATAGACGGAGCCCTGTTTTGGACGATGGCGCTGTGGATGGTCAGCTTCGTCTTCATTGCCTTTATGGTCTGGTATCTTCGTTTTTTGATTGTCCGGCCTCTAAAAATGATTATCCGGATTTTCAATGAAATAGGCACCGGCGAGGGCGACCTGTCCAGAGACATTCCCACCATCACCCACGATGAAATCCGCGAACTGTCGCTGTCGTATAACCGTTTTCTGCTGAAAATGCGCGAAATCATCAGCAATGTGCGGTTGATGACGGTGCGGATCGCGATGGATTCGGCGCGCACCCGAAAGAATGTGGTTGAGTCGCTGGAGGGGGCGCGCAAACAGGATCAGTTGGCGACGCAAGTCCGGGCCGCCAGTGATCAGAGCACCGAGGGCGTGGGCCAGGTCACGGAGCAGACCCAGGCGATTTCATCCACCACCCTGGCCAACCTGGACGTGGCGCGGGAGTCCTACGCCGAGCTCAAGTCCGTGGCTGAGAGCATTTACGGCATTAATCAGAAGGTGGGCCATTTCAACCACACTGTTGATGATTTGAGCCAGCGCTCGTCCAGCATCAAGACCATTGTGGATCTGATCAAGGATGTGTCGGACCAGACCAATCTGTTGGCTTTGAACGCGGCGATCGAAGCGGCGCGGGCCGGCGAGAGCGGACGCGGTTTCGCCGTGGTGGCCGATGAAGTGCGCAAGCTGGCGGAGCGAGTCAAAAAAGCGACGGACGAGATTTCGCATAATATCGACGATATGCTGGGGCTGGTGTCGGAAACCCAGGTGGAAACCGCCCAGATCACCGAGGACACCAAGTCTGCTCGCGAAATCGTCTCCAAGGCGTCGGAGCATTTCAGCAAGATGATGGGAGACTTTGAAACAACGGCGAATAGTCTCAGTCAGATCGCCGCCACCATGTCGGAGTTCGTCGCCTCTAATGGACAGGTCAATCTTCATGTGGCGGAAATTCACGAGCTAGGTCATCAAGTGACGGACCGCCTGAACCATACGGAAGAGTCGGCCACCAAGTTGTCCGGCGCTGCGGAGCAGGTGCAGCAGTTAGTGGCGCGCTTCATTTTGGGCGAGGGCGAGTTCGACCAGATCATGCAGACGGCCCAGGGGGCGCGGGATGAGTTGCAAGCCATCATGACCACGCAGCTGGCCGCGGGCGTACCGCTGTTCGATCAAAACTACCAGCCCATCGCTGGCGCCAAGCCTGCCAAGTTCCGCACGCAGTACGATGCCAAGCTGGAAAAGCTGATGCAGCCAGTGTACGACCGCGCCGCCAAGTCCGTGCCCGGCGGCGTGTTCTGTCTGGCGGTGGATACCAATGGCTACGCGCCGACTCACAATAGTTGGTATAGCCAGCCCTTGAGCGGGGATCCGGCCAAGGACTTGATCAATAGCCGAGACAAGCGCAAGTTTGCCGACGTCGCCGGCCTGCGCGCGGCTCGCAGCACACAATCCTTCCTGTTGCAGACGTACACCCGCGATACTGGAGAAGTGTTGTCGGAGGTGGTGCTGCCCATCATGCTGTCAGGCAAGCATTGGGGCGGCTTCCGACTGGGCTTCAACCCGGAGGAACTGCTGGAATCGCTTGGACGCGGAGCCGGCCGGAACTGATATGTTGCCGGGTGGAAGCAAAACAAAACGGAGGCCGCGGCCTCCGTTTTGTTTTGAGCTGCGCTTCAAATTTGCAGCGGGGTCAGTAGAGTGACGACGCCCAGGCCGGCAAACAGCAGCGCGGCAATGGTGTGCACCATTTTTTGCGGCAACTTCTTCGCGGCCACCTTGCCCAAGAGCACCGCTGGCACATTGGCCAGCATCATGCCCAAAGTAGTGCCGGCCACCACCAGCAGCAAGGCGTCGGGAAAGCGCGCGGACAGGGCTACGGTGGCCAACTGCGTCTTATCGCCCATTTCCGCGATAAAGAAAGCGATACAGGTGGTGCCGAACACGCCAAACCGCTCCAGGAGCCGGCTATCTTCATCCAGCTTGTCCGGAATCAGCATCCAGCCCGCCATGGCGAGAAAGGAAAGACCCAGCCCCCAACGCATGAGATCCGGTCCAATCTTGCTCATTAGCCAGTGACCTACCGCTGCGGCGGCGAAATGATTGAACAAAGTAGCGACGAAGATGCCGAGAACGATGGGAACCGGCTTGCGGTAGCGGCCGGCCAGCATCAGGGCGAGCAATTGAGTTTTATCGCCGATTTCAGCCAGGGCGACGATTCCGGTGGAAATGAGAAAGGCTTCCATGAAGACTCCGGGGGCTGCGCATGCGCCATGACAAGCCCGCGCCGCAGCCCCGCATTGCGCAGACATGTCATGGGTCTTGCCAAACGGAAGTTTTCGTCGCATGCACCATGGCCGTGACGGCCAAGCCTGTTGATGCATGCCGGCGCTGAAAATCGCGCCGAGGCTACTCCCCCAGAACCAGCAAATTCTAAATCAGTTGGCGTATCAGGGCAATCGGAGCACTTTGAACCTGTTCACGATCTGCTACGCGTTGTGGAGCGTTACACGGTGAGTACGTCTTCGAAATACTCATGTGCCGTGTGTACGCTCCGCTTTCTCAGCCTGTTTCGCCTTGTCTCGCTCTTACTCGCGAGACTTTGGGCAGGCGCTTAGAGTTGAGATGTGCACTGAGGGCAGCGAGAAGCCTTTTCCGGAATATTGGATGCGCAGAACGGGCACTCTTTGGTGGCGGGAGCCGGCGCGGCGGCGGCAGGCTCCTCGCGCTTCAGCCGATTGATGGCCTTGACCAGCATGAAAATAGCGAAGGCCACTATGGTGAAGCTGACCATGGCGTTGATGAACAGGCCGATATTCAGCGTGACGGCGCCGGCTTGCTTGGCCGCGGCCACCGACACATAAGGTCCAAGCTGCTTGCTGCCCTCTTTTAGTACGAAGAACATATTGGAGAAATCGACATTGCCGACCAGCAGGCCGATGGGGGGCATGATCACATCGTCGACCAGCGATTTGACGATGGCGCCGAAGGCGCCGCCGATAACCACGCCGACCGCCAAGTCGATGACATTGCCTTTCATGGCAAATTCTTTGAATTCTTTGATAATGGACATGGTTAACCTCTGTTTAAATAGCGTTAAGCATTATAAGGTATTCAATTGCCGGCGCTCCACCTCAAGCGCATTCTCAAGCAAGCGAACGTGGACGAACGGGCAGGCTGCCAAGTAGAGCCCCGCCAAGAATCAGCACGATGGCGGTTATTGCAATAGCGTTCAATTGCCCTTGGCCGGTGCTTATCAGCAGCAGGGTGGACAGCAAGGGCGTGGCATAGGACAAGGAGCCAATCTGTCTGGGGTCGCCCTCCTTCAGCGCGCGGTCCCATAGGAAGAAGGCGCCGCCCATCGGGCCGATTCCCAGCAGGATCAAGGCCAACCATTGACCAGCGCTGGGGGCGACGTTGGGTTCGAACAGGGCGTGGCATAGTAGGGAAAGCAAGCCGGACAGCAGGCAGAACCCGCCGACCGCGCTATTGGGGAAGCTGGGCAGCCTGCGCGTCAGCAGGCTAAAAGTCGACCACACAACGGCGGCGCCGATGGCCAGCAGATAACCGACAAGATAGTTGCTGGACAAGGCGAGCTTGCCTCCGCTGACAATCAGCGCCGCTCCGCTGAAACCCAGCGCGCCGGCCAGAATGTGACGGCCGTGCAGTATGGTGCCGGGAACCAGGATGGGCGCGAGCATCACGATCAACAAGGGCCATAGATAGTTCAGCAGATTGGCTTCCATGGCCGGCGCGTGTCGAAATGCGAAGAACAGCAAGAAATGGTAGCCGAACAAGCCATAGATTCCGACCAGTAAGGTGCGCGGCGGCACTTTCCAGTCGCGGCAATGGCGGATACTGAGCAGGCTGCCGATCAACAGGCAGACGCCAACCACGAAAAATGGGGGAAGCGAGCGGGTTTGGGTGCCAAGCGTGGCCAGCGAAGCCCATAGCAAGATAGCGCCGCCGGCAAAAGCAATCGGTTTGGAAATCATTATTATTCCAATGGGGAAGGTGGGCCGATTGTAAAACGGAAGCGGAAATGGAAAAAGCCACAATCTGGCGATTGTGGCTTTTGGAAACTTGGCTCCCCGAGCAGGGCTCGAACCTGCGACCTGCGGATTAACAGTCCGTCGCTCTACCAACTGAGCTATCAGGGA